>JAUSFD010000029.1 GCA_030649955.1 Candidatus Peregrinibacteria bacterium
TCAGTGACGTTCACGGATGGGAAGACCTTCGAGACGAACGCTGTCGAGAATCGGTTCTGCACGTGTGGGGACAAGAGTGAGACGTGTGGGGAAAATTCCTCGAGCTCCTCCTCATCGTCATCCTCGCTGGCCATCACCGACTTCAGGGTTGCCGCTGGCTGCGGCTGCTTCGAGAATACACACACTTGCGACTCCCATGCGGTGAACCTGGGCCCCGATACCGCACCGGAGGCGGTCATGGAGATGGAATTCTCCCCCATCTCGGCCTACACCGCTGGGGGCATGCCATCGGTGATCAAGTGGCGCGGGAAGAAGGGTGAGCAGGCCAAACTCGGCTATCCGAAGGTCCACACGGAGGGGAATCGCATCATCTGGGAAACGAATGGCATCGCGATGCCAAAGAATGCAGACCTCGGAGCGTGGCCGAAGATCAATGCGAGGATCACAAGCAAGCGGATCATCAGTGTACGGGCGCCGCAATCCCTCGATCCGAACCCAGAGAATAACGTCCTCGTCCAGGGGTACTCGAACGCCTGCGACAACAAGGTCGTCAGCCCAGAGGGCCCCACCTGCGCAGGAGAGCCGCTCCTCTACATCAACACCGTGGGGAAGCCCCAAGGGTTCGGTACCCTCACCTTCCGCGATGAGCTGCATCCTTGTTTGGATCCGGCGACGATCACCCAACTCGAACCGGAGACCTGCGAGGTTTCGGGGCAGACGATCACCTGTAGAGACCTCTCGACGAACCAAGAGCACCCAGCGGCGATGGTCTCCTTCCTCATCTGGCCGAAGGCGAGCTGCCCCGTGGGGATGGTGATCGCGAATACCGGAACGGTGGAGTTCCAAGATGGTACGGGGTACACGACGAACACCGTCCTGAACCGGTTCTGCCCATGCGGGGACAAGAGCGAGACGTGCGGGGAGGACCAGTCGTCTTCGTCGTCATCCAATTCCTCGAGCCGATCGAGGAGTGAGAGCTCCTCGAGTGCGTCCTCATCCTCGCCTGCCGGCTACTGCTGTACGGGGGGGCTGTGCGATCCGTGGGGGCAGTGCGAGGAACCGTACCCCACTCTCCAGAGCTGCCTCAAGGAGTGCGGGGGAGATTCCTCGAGTTCCTCGAGCTCCTCCTCATCCCAGCACACGGAGGGGTCCTCGTCGTCCGGCAGATCGGGGAGCACGAGTTCCAGTAGTAGTGGAGGGGATCTCCTCTGCGGTGACGGCAGAGTCGATGACGGGGAGGCGTGCGGCGAGCCGGGACTGGAATGCCGTGCGGGTGATGCGTGCAATCGAGGGACGTGCCTGTGTAGCAGTGGAGGAACCTGTGGCAACCGCATCCTCGAAGCGGGAGAGCAGTGCGGCGATGGGAACGTGAGCTGTCCCATGGGACAGACATGCAATCTGCAGACCTGCCAGTGCTCAGGGGGAGCGCTGTGCGGGGACGGGAAGATCGACCGTGGGGAGCAGTGCAACGAGGGAGGGCTCACGTGTCCGCTGGGGCAGCTCTGCGACCGGCGCAGCTGCCTGTGCTCCGGTGGCGGAGCGTGCGGCAACCGCTTGATTGAAACCGGTGAGCAATGCGGAGAACCAGGGCTCCAGTGTCCGCTCGGGCAGTTGTGCAGTGCGGTGAGTTGCCAGTGCCTAGGCGGAGGCTTCTGTGGGAACGGCAGAGCCGACTTCCGCGAGGAGTGCAACGAGCCTGGGTTACAGTGTCCGCTGGGTCAGCTGTGCAACAAGACCAACTGCCTGTGCTTAGGGGGAGGAGCCTGTGGGAACGGAGCGGTGGATGTGGGGGAGGAGTGCGGAGAGCCAGGGTTGCAGTGCGAGCTCGGTCAACTGTGTAATGGGACAACCTGCTTGTGCTTGGGGGGAGGAGCCTGCGGAGATGGCGTTGCGGATCCCGGAGAGGAGTGCCGCGACACGGGCTTCGCGTGCACAAAGGGGAAGACGTGCGATGCAGCGACCTGCCGATGCACTACGGTGACGAGTACACAGGAGAGAACACTGAGCTCCTCGTCCCTCTGTGGAGATGGGATCGTGAGTGGGAGGGAGGAGTGCGATGATCGGAATACGCGGGGAGAGGATGGATGCAGTGAGCAGTGCCTGCTCGAGAGTGGAACGTGCGGCGATGGGATCGTGCAGAGACTCTTGGGAGAGCAGTGCGAAGTGTCGCTCCACGACTCGGCACTCCCGTACGGGTGCAGTGCGGAGACGTGCAGGTTCGTGCTCAGGTTGTGTGGGGATGGGAGGCGGGATCCAGGGGAGGAGTGTGACGAGGGGACGAGGAACAGTGACTTGCCCAACAGGACGTGTAGGAAGGACTGCAGTGTGCCACGGTGTGGGGATGGGGTGCTGGATGGCAATGAGCTCTGCGACGACGGGAACAGCAGGAACGGCGACGGGTGCGACAGATACTGTCGGGTGGAGAGACCATCGGCTTCTCTCGCCGCAGAAGTACGCGGAGTCATTGTGGATATTCCCCTTCTCTCGCAACTCCCCGACACGCTCCGGTACGACCTAGGTGTGCCATCGCCCCTTGCATCCCTCACCGCCAGCATCCCCCAGAGCCACGCGCCCGTCGGCGACACCGGACCCGGCATCATCGTCATTATGGCTGCCGGTGCAGCTGGAGGCGTCGCATGGGTACGGAAGCGCAGGAAGTCCCCCTAGATTGGTTTCCGTGAGAAACACGGGAACGTACACTAGCGTGCCTCCTCGCACGCTATCCTATCCCTGCCATGCATCGATTTTGGGAGAGCATCATTGCGCCAGCATTCGAAGCCCTCGAACCCAGGACGGTCGTGGAGATTGGTGCGGACCAGGCCAAGCACACGCGGAAGATCCTCCAGTACTGCAGAACGCACGGAGCGATGCTCCACTCCATCGATACTGTCCCGTCGTTCGACGTGGACACTCTCGAACGCGAGTTCCCGGGCATTCTCATGTTCCATCAGGCACGGAGTCTTGAGGTACTGCCGAGCATCCTCCAGCCGGATGCCGTGCTCATCGACGGTGATCACAACTGGTACACGGTCTACCACGAACTCCTGCTCATCGACGCTGCTGCACAGCGTTCGGGGATCTTTCCCCTCGTCTTCATCCACGATGTCGAGTGGCCGTACGCGCGCCGCGATCTCTACTACGATCCCGAGACGATTCCGGAGCCGTACCGCCAGCCATTCGCAAAGCGCGGCATCGATCCGAAGACGGATACGCTTGTGGAAGAGGGCGGACTCAATGCACACCTCGCGCACGCGCGCTCTGCAGGCGGTGAGAGGAATGGCGTGCGCACCGCCATCGAGGATTTCCTCGCACGCACGGGATGGACGCTGCAATTCTCCACAGTACCCGGCACACATGGGCTGGGGATTATTGCGGAGAAGGTGTTTCTCGATCGTCATCCTGCGCTCCAGATATTCCTCCGGAGCCTGCGCATCAGCGCAGCAATGGAGGCGAGGATTGGCGCTCTCGAGCAGGAACGTATCCACCAGATGATTGGAAACCAGGGACTGCAGAGGAAATCCGCGCAGTGGTGGGATGAGGTGAAGGCGAACAACGCTCTCCAGGAGATTCACATCCGATCGTTCCATGAGGATATTGGCAAGGCACAGCGCTCTCTTCACGAGAGCGAAGAGAGGAGGGGCGAACTGGAGAGTGCATTGCATATGAGTGAAGGAGCTCGCAGTGCACTCATCACTGCGCTCGGTGCAGAGAAGCAGGAGAATGCACACCTCCGTCAGGCGCTAGACGGAGTACATGCACACATCGAACGAGTACTGCAGTCCCGCAGCTGGCGGGTGACGAAGCCCTTGCGCAAATCGGAGGCAGTAGTGCGTTCCCTCCTTACACATGCACGCGCACTGCGTGGGGAAATTACCCAACGATTCACGCGCGATAACACTGTGCAATCGGGAAGCCTCTTCTTCGGTCTCAACGCTCCCCTGCCGAGTACGCTCTCGGTTGGGAAGGGCAATGCTCTCCTCCTCATCGGGTGGTGTTACCACACAACGGAGCGGATTCGCTCGCTCGCCATTCGTACGAACGGCGAGCTCCTTCACGTCCCTCGCACCGGTATCGCCCGACCAGACATCGAAGTCCAAGAGCGCTGGATCCGCGACCCGCGCGGGCACAGTTTGAAGAGTGGATTCTGGTGCACGGTCCCCCTGCTCCCCTCCGATGGGACCACGGCAACGCTCACCATCAGTGCAACACTCGAGAGCGGGAGAACTATTGAGGAGGAGCTGGGCACGGTAGAGCTGCGAGAAGATGCGGTCGAGACCGTGATCGACCGACGGAAGCGCAAGGTCTGCATTTGCATGACGACGTTCAATCCGAATATTGCCCTCCTGAAGAGGCAAATCCTCTCCCTCAAGCAGCAGACATACCGCGAGTGGATTTGCATCATCCAAGACGACCATTCTGATGCTCCCCACTACGAGGAAATCCGTAGGCTCGTGAGTGCAGACCAGCGCTTTCACCTCTTCCGCAACGACGTGAACCTCGGCTTCTACAGGAATTTCGAGCGCTGCCTCCAGCGCATCCCCCGGACTACGGAGTACATCGCACTGTGCGACCAGGATGACGAGTGGTACCCGCAGAAACTGAGCAAGTGCCTGAAGACGTTCGATCAGGGGACGACCCTCGTCTACAGCGATATGCGCATCGTCGATGAAGAGGGGCATCCTGTACGGGAGAGTTTCTGGAGTGATCGAATCACGAATAACTTCACGGATTTCGCAGCACTCTTCTTCCTCAATACCGTCACGGGTGCAGCCTCGATGTTCCGGCGGGCCCTCCTGGAGAAGGTCCTCCCTTTCCCCCACGGAACCGGCAACTACTACCATGACTGGTGGATCGCGAAGAACGCACTGCTCTTGGGAGAGATCCGCTACATCCCGGAGCCACTGTACCAGTACGTCCAGCACCGCGAGAACGCCATTGGCTACGATCGAACGAAGCGCTGGAGCGTTGTGCTCTTCATCCGGAGGACGCAGGAGTTCTTCGCACACCATCGCTGGTCGTACTTCGCAATCCTCCTGCGGTACGCGCTCCTTGCAGAGATTCTGCGTTTGCGTCATGCAAGCACCGAATTGCCTACTGATCGCCGGTCGCTCCTCGAACGCTTGGCGCAGGGCTCATTCAGTATTCCCTGGTGGCAGTCAGTGCGCGCGACACTCGGACAGAAGCGGACGGGTGGAGCACAGTGGAGGTTCCCGCTCGCACTCATCTCCGTTCGCCTCTACAACGCGGTGTTCGCACTGCGGAGGATTCCCTTGCTCCGCGCGTTCGCGCCACCTGTGCCACTTCTCCCATCGGGGAGGCAGTTCACTGCAGTAGATCAGGAGTACGTAGCAGCACTCCAGCACCACACCCTCACACCAGCGAAACTCGAGGAGAGCCAGAGGAGAGCAGCCTCGCTCGCGAAGACTCCGCTCATCTCCGTCGTCGTACCGCTCTACGCATCGGATGTGAAGCTACTACGAGAGGCGCTCGATTCCGTGACGAAGCAGACGTACCCGCACTGGGAACTCCTCCTCTCGTGTGACGGCCCGATGGCGCCGAGCATCGACGCTCTCTGCCGCGAATACGCGAGTTACTACCCTGACCGTGTACACCTTGTCGATGCCCCCGCACAGGAGGGGATCAGCGCAGCGACGAACCGAGGAGTTGCTGCGGCAGTGGGGGAATTTGTCACCCTCCTGGATCACGATGACCTGCTTGAGCACGATGCACTCGAGCAGGTCGCATCTGCGATCAGTCGGTCGCAGAAGCCCCTCGACTTCGTCTATACCGACTCCGACAAGATGGACACTGTTGGACGAAGATTTGACCCGGAGTTCAAGCCAGACTGGAGCCCAGAACTCCTCCTCTCGTACTGCTACGTTGGACACCTCAAGGTCTTCCGGCGCTCATTGTTCCTGGACCTCGGCGGATTCCGCACCCCGTTCGACGGCGCGCAGGATTACGATTTCGTCCTACGACTCGCGGAAGCGACTGATGCGATCGCACACGTCCCTGGAATCCTCTACCACTGGCGCAGTGTGCCAGGATCTCTCGCCGCTGCAGCAGGTGCAAAGCCCGAGAGTATCGAACGCGGTCGGCTTGCTGTGGATGAGGCACTACGTCGGCGTGGCATTCAAGGACGTGCCGTCCTCCCCATCTTTGCGGAGCGCTCGAAAATCGGAGTCTATGCGATGCAGTTCGACCCGGGAGCCTATCGTCAGAAGGTGACGATCATCATTCCCACGAAAGACCGTTTGGACCTCCTCAAGCGCTGCATCGAGAGCCTGCGCAAGTTCACCTCCTACCCCCACTGGGATATCCTCGTCGCGAACAACGGTGACCCGCACGGAGAATCGATCGCGTACCTCAAGCGCGAGGAGATCGCGTGGATCGATGTGCCCACGGAGGGCTTCAACTTCTCGCGCATCTGCAACGAGGCTGCCAAACATACAACCTCTCCGCTCATCCTCTTCCTGAACAACGACACCGAAGCAACCCACTCCGAATGGCTCCTCAACATGGTGGGCACGCTCTCTCTGCACGAGAATATTGGCGTAGTAGGCGCGAAGCTCCTCTTCTCTGATCGGCGCGTACAGCACTGCGGCGTCCTGCTGGGACTCAATGGCTTCATCGCAGGGCACGCGAATAAACTCCTGCCAGGCAATGCGCTCGGATACCTGTACAGCAACGCCGTTCCCCGCAACTACTCCGCTGTCACGGGTGCGTGCATGCTTACGAAGCGGGAGCTCTTCCTGCGCGCAGGGGGATTCGATGAGCAGCATCTGCGCGTCGCCTACAACGACGTCGACTACTGCTTGCGACTCTCGACGATGGGCTACCGGAGCGTCTGTACGCCGAACGCCACCCTCTTGCACCACGAGGGAGCCAGCCGCGATGGCATGGATCACGATGCGGAAGTGCAGCACTTCAAAACAAAATGGGCATCCCTCATCCTCAATGACCCGTACTACAATCCGCACCTCTCGCTCCGGGATGGGCAGTTCCACATTCGCAGCCATCCCAAGGGCAAGCGCGTCCTCCTGGTCTCTCATAACCTGAATCTCGAAGGGGCATCCCTCTCCCTTGTGCAGATCGCGAGGGGACTCACGCGGCGCGGATTCTCCGTGGAGGTCCTCTCGCCGCAGGATGGACCACTGCGCTCCATACTGGAACGGGAGAGTATTGCCGTCTCCGTCGAGGACTACTGGACACCCGGGTGGTCGTTCCACCGCCGCGATGCGTTCGATCTCCTCTTCGCGAATACTCTCCTCGCTTTCCCGTTCCTCGAGAAACTTGGAGCACTGAAGCCTCCCACAATCTGGTGTATCCGGGAGAGTGAGCGGGGAAAGTACTTCGCAGCTCATCCCATTCCTCGATCCCTTTTCACTCTTGTGGATCGCGTCCTCTTCGTATCGGACAGCACCCGTGCTGCATATGCGGACCTCGATCGGGGGCACTTCTGCACGATCGAGAACGGCGTAGATCTGGCGGAAATCGACGATCATCGTCGAGAAGACGTGCGGCAGCGCAAGCGCGAAGAGTTGGGTATCCAGAAAGAGGAGGTTGTCATCACCACCGTAGGGACTGTCTGCGCCCGAAAGGCACAGAAGGAATTTGTGGAAGCAGCTACGCATCTGCAGAATGTTCCTGGCTTCCCGAAACTCCGTTTCCTCATCGTCGGTTCAGAGGGCAAGTCCGCATACGAACGTGATGTGTGCGCGATGATCGAAGCTTCTGGGTTCACAGAGCAGATCACACTCATTGAGAAAACAACGGGAGTCTTCGATTACTACGCAGCGAGCGATATCTTCGTCTGCAATTCCTACGTGGAATCCTTCCCACGGGTCACGTTAGAGGCTATGGCATTCGGCCTGCCCATCGTAGGAACCAACGTGTTCGGGATTCCGGAGCAGGTGAGGCACGGTCTGGAAGGACTGCTCGTTCCCCCCGGAGATGTTCCTGCACTGAGAGACTCCCTCGCTTCCCTCATCTACGATCGGAAAAGAGTGAAGAAGTTCGGGGAGAATGCACGCAGGAGGGTGGAGGAACGATTCACGGAGGACGTGATGATCGAGAAGTACGTCTCTCTCTTCCAAGACATTTGTGGAAACTCCGAAGAGAGAAAGGACATGCTGACGAAACGAGAGAATGCTGAAAAGAGCCTGCCTGCACCTCCTCCTGTAGAGGAGAGAGTGCTCCCAGCACTCCCCCACCGGAAGAATATTCTGCTCGTCTCGCACAACCTCAATTGGGAGGGGGCATCCCTGCAGCTCTACCGCCTCGCCAGAGGACTCAAAAAACAGGGCCATCAGCTTGAGGTTCTCAGTCCTCTCCCCGGCCCCCTCGAACAGTTGTACAGAGAGGAAGGCATCCCCACTCATCGGGAAGACTACTGGAAAGAGGGCTGGTCCTTCCCGCGCTTGCACCAGTTCGATCTCGTTATTGTGAACACGCTCACCGCTTTCGCATTCCACCAGAAGAAAGGGCCTCGTAAACCCCCGACTATTTGGTGGATCCACGAGAGTGATTTGGAATCGCAAAACCGAGACCACGAAGTCCCCAGCATCTACTTCTCCTTTGTAGATACTGTGCTCTTCTCTGCAGAGAGCACTCGAAAGGTGTACGCAGACTTCGATCGGGGTCACTTCGCGACGATCCACTACGGCATCGACGTGGCAGAGATCGACGCGTACTGCGCGTTGCGTTCGCGCGCGGAGGTCCGTCGCATGCTCGGGATAGCAGAAGAGGAGATCGTCGTGAGCATCGTAGGGACGCTCTGCGCACGCAAGGGGCAGCGGGAATTCGTGGAGGCAGCGGCGGCCCTCGCTCGGACTCCGGGCCTTCCCCCGCTCACGTTCCTCATCGTTGGAGCAGAGGGAAGCGGTGCCTACGAGCAGAGCGTCCGGACCCTTGTCGAGGATCGGCAACTCACGGACCGCGTTCGCTTCATCGAGAAAACACAGGACGTGTACCGCTACTACAGAGCTACGGATATCTTCGTCTGCAATTCGAGTATCGAATCCTTTCCCCGCGTCACACTCGAGGCGATGGCCTTTGGCCTCCCGATCGTCGCCACAAACGTCTTCGGCATCCCGGAGCAGATCAGCACAGGGGAGGAGGGATTGCTGATTCCACCAAATGACATCGCCGCACTGACGAGCGCCCTCGTGCGCCTCATCCGCAATCCCGCGGAAGCGCAGCAGCTGGGGGAGAACGCACGGAAGCGAGTGGAGCGCGATTTCCAGGAGGAAACGATGGTCGAACGCTACGATGAGCTCCTGCAAACTCTATGTGCGGCATAGCGGGCATCATCGGCACGGAAGCACGTAATCGGGTACTCCTCGATGCGATGCGTGACACGCTCACACACCGCGGGCCGGATAGCAGCGGTACCGTCCAGCTCCCTCGTGTCGCACTCGCTGCACGGCGACTGAAGATCCTCGATCTCGAGAGTGGGAATCAGCCGATTCGCAACGAGGATGGCACAGTGACAGTGGTCTTCAACGGAGAGATCTACAATCACAAGGCACTGCGTGAGGAGCTCTCCGTAGCCGGACATCGATTCCAGACGAGGACGGATACAGAAGTGCTCGTCCACGGCTACGAGCAATGGGGAATTGCGGGGCTCCTCGAGCGCATAGTAGGCATGTTCGCCTTCGCGCTCTACGACCACTCTAGCAACCGTGTCTACCTCGCGAGGGACCGCGCGGGTGAGAAGCCACTCTTCTACTACGCGGAAGGGATGCAGTTCGCATTCTCCTCGGAGCTCCAGTCGCTGCTGCGCTGTCCGTTCATCGCACGAGCGGTCGATCCCGTCTCCCTCTCGCACTACCTCGCCCTCCACTATGTGCCTTCGCCACGGACAATGATCAGGAATGTGCACAAGCTCGTGCCAGGACACTACCTCACTGTCAATCCGGCGACTTGCTCGTATCACGACACGTGTTACTGGAGTCTCTCCGCTCAATCGGACCGTGATACCTATGCAATTGCAACGGAGCGCGTACGCTCTCTCATCACGCAGAGTGTGGAATCCTGCCTCCAGGCAGACGTTCCGGTAGGCATCTTCCTGAGCGGCGGCATCGATTCCAGCATCCTCACCGGCATTGCAGCGCAGAAGATGGGGAGTGTATCGACGTTCTCCATCGGCTTCCCGGAGAGCACATTCGACGAGTCCCCTTTGGCGCACCAGGTTGCCGACGCATTCTCCACCCGCCACAGCCACTTCGTCTTCTCCGAGCTGGATGCGCTCGCCGCACTCGCCCCCGTGATCGCCGCAATGGACGAGCCATGTGGTGATCAAGCGATGCTCCCAACGTACCTCCTCGCGAAGGAAGCGTCGCGCTCGGTGAAGGTCGTGCTGAGCGGCGAGGGGGCAGATGAACTCTTCGGAGGCTACGACTACTACCCACGCGCTCGAGCACCATTCTCTCTCGAACGCCTTTTCCGGAGGAGACCGAGTCCGCAGTCATTCCTCGGTGAAATAACGACAACGAGCGGCTTCCCGCTCCTCACAGAAAAAGTGATGCGCTCCGCGCTCATGACCGAGGAATTCCGACAGGAACTGGAGGGCGGCACTGCGGATTTCTCCCGAACGGAGGGCGCACTCGCGCAGTTCCGCGATCCGCTGACCCGCGCACAGGCTACCGATTTCCTGACGTGGTTGCCGGATGACCTCCTGCTGAAGGTGGATCGCATGACCATGGCCGCATCGATCGAGGGACGCGCACCGTACCTCGACTGGCACCTCATCGAGTACGCGATCAACCTCCCCCACCGGTACAAAGCAAGGGCTACGCTCTCGAAGGTGATCCTGCGAGAGGCCTTCCGGGATCTCCTTCCACAAAACATCCGCGAACGCCCCAAGTACGCGTTCCGCTTACCGGTAACGCACTGGCTGCGAACGGCGTTGCGGGAGGAACTCCTCGGGTCTTCCGCAGTCGTGCAGGAGGATGGCATCGATGCATCGGCGTTCCGCTCCCTAATCGACCGCCACCTCGCCGGAGAGGACCACGCGCGTCTCCTCTACGCGATCATGGTGTACCGGCGGTGGTTCGAACGAGTGCGGGCCCTCCCCGCCACACCGAGCATCGTGTTCGACCGAGACACGCTCTCCACGCTCTTCATTCAAGGGAAGGGCATTGAAATCGGCGCTCTCCATCACCCGCTCCCCGTCTCCCCCAAAGCAACGGTGCACTACGTGGACAGGTTCTCCGTCCCGGGTCTTCGGCAACACTACCCAGAACTATCGGCTGAGCAATTGGTTCCCGTGAGCATCGTCGACGATGGTGAGACACTGTCAACTATCCCCGATGGGTCGCAAGATTTCGTCATTGCCAACCACTTCCTCGAGCACTGCGAGGACCCTATCGGCACACTCCTGCAGTTCTTCAGGGTTCTGCGCCACCATGGACACCTCTACCTTTCTATTCCCGAGAAGCGGTTCTGCTCCTTCGATTGCAAGCGACCTGTTACTCCCCTCTTGCACCTCATAGACGATCACCTCAAAGGACCCGAGCATTCGAGGGAAGCACACTACCGTGAATGGGTGAACCATACCTCTCCTCAAGCCTCGACAGCAGAGAAAGTGCAGATTGCCCACTCGCTCGCACAGGCAGGCTACAGCATCCATTTTCACGTCTGGACGCAAGAAGAGATGTTCGAGCTCCTCAGATTACTGCGTGCATTTGTGGACTTCGAAATCGAGGCGTTCCTTCGCAACGTGAATGAGTGCGTCTTCGTGTTGGTGAAGGGGAAACTCGTGGATGAGGAAATGCGCATCTCCTGGCAATCGGAGCGTAACGCTTTCAAGCAGAGGATCATTGCGCAGCTCGTGCATCGCCTCTAGGCTCGCAGCGTATGCGCAATGCGATCGTCGCGAAGTACTGGGATAAGCAGTTCGCCAGGATGGAAGGGGACAACGGGTACTGGACGAACAACGTGATCGTCGCCGAGCACATCAATACCCTCATGACCGGAGAGAACACGCGGTGGTTACCGTGGCTATTCCACTCGTACTTTGGAGAACGCACATTCCGCTCTGCCCTCAGCGTGTGCTGCGGGAATGGTTCGCAAGAATTGGACATGTACAACACTGGATGTGTTGAGCAGATCCATGGATTCGATCTCTCTCCTGGAGCAATTCAGAGTGCACGAGAGCGCTTCTCTACTGCGGGAATTCACGATGCTGCCTTCCGCTTCCAGGTGGAAGATGCGCGAGAGTTCTCTGCCCCCGATCATTCGTACGACCTCATTCTCTGCGCCGGAGCGCTGCATCACCTCCGCGACCTCGAGTCCACACTTGCGAACATGCACTCGCTCCTCAGCGATGATGGGTTCTTCGTGCTCGTGGAGTACGTAGGACCGAACTACCACCAGTGGACTCCATTGCAGTTGAGTGCGACGAACAGCATCCTCGAACGCATCGATCCCCTCTTATTACGCAATCATCAGCGAGAATTCCTTAAACGCCCGAGTCGCACACGCATGCTGCTCTCCGACCCTTCGGAATCTCCGCGGTCGCAGGAGATCCCCCACCTTGTGCGGAACTCCTTCCGCGTCGTCTACGAGCGCGCGTACAACGGAACGCTCATTCACCCCCTGCATCCACTGCTCAACGCGGATCTCGTGAATGTAGACGACGAAGATTTCGATGCGCTCGTCCGCTCCGTCATCTCTCTAGAAGCCGATCTCATCCAGCAGGGTGTCCTCTCGTCGGACTTCATCTTCATGGTCTGCCGGAAATCACCCCAGAGCAGACACAGCATGTGATATGGGGACTACCGACTCTTCCCTCTCGATCCGACCACGCTCGAGGAAGAGCACCCTGTCGCAGATTTCTTCGAGGGACGGGAGACTGTGGCTCACGAGGATCACTGCCTTGCCCCTCCGCTTCATGGATTGCAGGTAGTCCTTGCACCGATCCTGGAATTCCCGATCCCCCACGGCCATGACTTCATCGAGGAGGTAGATGTCTGCGTCGATGTGTGCGATCGCTGCGAACGCCAACCGGAGTTTCATCCCCGTGCTGTAGCACTTAAACGGCCACTGCTCGAACATCCCAAGGCCAGCGAAATCGAGAATCTCCCGCATCCTCCTGCTCGACTCTCTCCCGGAAATGCCATGGAGGAGGTTGTGGAAGCGAATGTTTTCCTCTGCTGTCCGTTCCGGATGGAACCCTACACCGAGATCGAAGAAGCAGGAGAGTGTTCCTCCTCTGTACACAGATCCCGCATCCGGGCGCATGAGGCCAGCGAGGATCCGCAGCAGCGTCGTCTTGCCACCTCCATTGGGACCGTAGAGGCCAAGCCACTCACCAGTTCGTAGAGAGAGGGAGACATTCTGCAATGCCTGCACATGTTGCTGCTTGCGATGCAATCTCCAGCGCAGCAGGTGATCCTGTAGGAGGACGGACGGGAGTGTCGCACGCCGGAACGTCTTCGAGATCTCCGTGCAGGAGAGGATGGAGGGCACTGTCGAACTCTACCAGAATTCGCTGGTGATCAGGTGCGGGGTTAGTACTCCTCAACGAAGTACGGGCTGCGCTTCCGGAAAATCAGGAATCCCAGGAGGAAGATGAGCGCGCAGACTGCACTCGTCCCCAGAACGTGGTGGGGGCTCGGGATCCCCTCAGTTTGCGCGTAGAGGAATGTCCTTCTCGCATCGTGGATGAGGATGGAGAGCGGCTGGAAGCGCACGAAAATCTGGAAGAACCCCCACAACGACAGGGAGAGCGACTCTCTGAAGAGATTCGCGAGTTCATGGATAACCGTCCCCTGCACCACGTACTGGTACGCAACTGGCGTGAGCCAGAAGAGCACCTGCAGCGCAATCTCCCAGAGGTGGCGGATGTCCTGGTACTTGAGGAAGTATGCACTCAGCGCCATCCCCACGCCGAGCGCCAGGAGCGTCATCTGCGGGAGGAGGATCAAGAAGTAGAGCAGACTCGACGACGGCGGGACGCCGAGGAGAAATCCGAAGAGGAGGAAGATGAGGACGTGCGTGAGGAAGATGATCGCATTCGTCCATCCCACTGCGAAGATGAGGAGCACACGGGGAAAGACGACCTTCTGGATGATCGGCGCCTTGTCGATGAGCATCGTAATGCACCCGTATGTGGTCGAGGCGAAATGCTCCCAAACGATGAGGCCGAGGAAGAGGTACAGGGGGTACTGGGGGATCGCGGGGCCAACCAGCGGCTGGAACACGAACAGGATGACGAGAAACTTCATGAGGGGCGCAATGAACGACCAGAGGTACCCAAGGACCGACCCACGGTACTTCAGGACGAAATCCGCCCATCCAATGGCACACACGACGCGTAGCATGTGCCCTGGAGTGAACGGACGAGCAGACACGCGAGCATCCTACCACGCGAGCACTAGCGCTTTCGCAAATCTTTCAGCATTGCCTCAGCAATGGCTTCGCCCATGAGTGCGTATCCGCGATGCGTGAAGTGACAACACGTATCGACGTAGATCGTCTCCTCATGCTTCGCGAAGAGCTGTGTGAGATCGTGGAAAGACTCCCCCTCCTTCTGTAGCTCTTGGCCCGCGCGGATGAAGACGGGGTACCCCTTCTCTATGGGGGATCGGAATCGGTGATTCTCATCGAATCCCTGCACCTTCTCCTCAGTGTTGAAAGGCTTCGATCCGGGGAGGTACTGATTGGGCTGCAGGAAGTGGAAATACGACATGTCGTTCGCTTCGGCGAGGCGGCGCATCTGCCGGGAACTCTCCTTCCAGTGATTCGCAAGCACAGGGTAGAGGAGATCTCGATCGTCGAAGGAAAACCGCGGACCGGTCACCTGCTCGCTCGTCCAGCGCTCGCTCTCGTCACTCTTCTGCGCCTCTTCGAGGGACACCTCGCTAAAGCTCACCTTCACGCGCATGAAGTGATCCTGGATGGCCCACAGGAATGCCGCGGTCGCGCTGTATCGTAAGTGGAGAAAAGTCTCCGCGAGCTGCTGGCGGCGCAGCTTCAGGTAGTACGTGTACCCCGTCAGGTACCGCACCTGCGGACCTGCGTAATTGATCATGCGAATCGACCAGCGCCAGGGGTAGAATGGGAAGATTTTCCGAGAGAAGTTCTCATCCGCTGGCATGGCAATGTCATTGAATCCGTCGACGTTCACGATCATATCGAAGTGACCCCCCAGGGTGAGGAGGTACGTGAGCGCGAGGAGCTGCTGGGGTTGCCGGTACGCGCCCAGGGCAATGGTGATGAAGGAAATTTCCTTCCCTGCGAACAACGGATCGCGTTCGAGCACCTTCTTCAACGAGCCTGATCCGTATGCAGCGAGCTGCGCTGCGACAGAACCCCCGAAAATGCCGATAATGACCTTGTCGTCCGACGATTGTTGCAGCACAGGTTCACGACTTGTGACAAAGCCGTACATCTCCTCTCCGCTCCCAGAACTGCCCACATACCCAAGGTACGGGTGAAGGATTTCCCCCTGTTCGATGAGGCTGCGCGTGTTCCCATCATCTTCATCCTGGTTGAAGAGGAGGTGCGTATCCTGTTCACCCGCCGCAATCGCCTCCATCATCTCCCGCACTCTGCTGTAGGAGAACCACGCGTTTGTGAGGATGGAGAACATGATCGCAGAGATCACCTCCACACTCAGGACTACCACGAGGAACGTCGCCGTAGGGAGGAGGATGCGCTTCCAGGGAGGGGGACTGCTCCGCTTCACCCAGGGAACAACCCTATTCACCATCTGGGAAATTGCACGTCTCATCATCTTGCCGACTATGAACCATGTTCCCTTCATCGTGAAGAGTCTCCCTTAACGCATATTCTCGAGCATGAACTCTCCAATGCGTCGGCCCATGATCTTCGATCCCTCCGGCACCACATGGCAGCAATCGTAGTAGAGCGGTTCTCGCGTGTTGCGGAACACCATACTCAGATTATCGAACCGCACACCCTGCGAACGGAGTTGTTCACCGGCGTTGTGCAGAAGCGGATAACCGAGATTCACCAACTCCTCCGATGGGAATGGGCCAGCGAAGGCCAATACGCTCTCCTCAACCGTCAGGGGCTTCGAGCCCTCTAGACGCGCTGTAGGCTGGAGGAAATGGAAGTACTGGATGCCCATACCCTCACTCAGATAGTGCATCAGAAGGGAAGCCCGTTGCCAGTGTGCGATGATATCGCGCACCATTGTTGCCTCATCTGCGTAGGAACGGTGTGGTCCCGCGACGATGTACTGCTGTTCGTCCTGTGGATCGAATGCCTGAAGGAGCGCATCCTGCCGCGCAATCTTGCGCAGAAAGTACCCATCCCAGAGCTTCCAGGCCATCCCCCCCGTCATGCTGAAGCGGAGGGGGGAGCGCAGGTACCGCTGCGCCCACTCGGATCGCTTCTGTGTCAGGTACGAGAGCTGACCGATGACGGGGAAGATGCTCGCATTCTCCTCCGCCTGGATGCGGAAGAACCACGATCGCGGGTAGAAGGGAAAGACGTGCTTCGGGATGTTCTCGTACGAGGGGAGGATGATCTCGTTGAGTCCATCGATGTTCACCACGGCATCCAGGTGTCCCCCGAGGGAGAGGTAGTAGTTGAGAGCGAGGAGCTGCTGAGGCTGCTTGTATCCCGGGAGAGCTAAGGAAACGATCTCGATGTTCTTCCCCGCGAAGAACGGATGCCTCTTTAGAGTCGCACGCAGTTCCCCTGCACCGTCGAGCACGAAGAACCTCGAGAGAGATCCCCCCAGAATCCCAATGGTGAACGTGCCCTCGGAAGCAGATCGCAGCCACGTTCCGGGTACTTCCTGGAACCCGTAGTACGCACCTGTCCCAAGGGAGACTGTTGCCTCGTTCACGAACCCGAGGTAGGGGTGGAGCACCTCATGTCGTATCCAGTCTGGTCGTCCACTGGATGAGTCTCCCGTACGTTTCTCCTCCCCTCGCATGTCCAGCACGGCGTACGGTGATGCCTCACTACGAGCGACGAGTTCCTTGGCATCCATCTCCATGTCTCTCCAGCTCGTCCAGTCCTTCCGCTGCAGAGAGATTCCTAGGAAGGACAGGAACTCCACACTGATGAGAAAGAGCACTCCCCCTATCCACCTGTTCCTCCTGAGAAATGGTAGGAATGCCTGCCGGATGTGTTTCAGAAAGAGAGCAGCCTTCTTCCCCGTCACAGAACGTTCGCGCACATGCATGGATGGAAGCTTAGGCAAGGCACTCACTTTGTCAAAGCAGCTTCCCAACCGAACAACATCCTCAGATTTCCAGCACTTCCTCCCGCTCCGGCAGCGACACGCGGAGCCCCTTCGCCTCCAGTCGCTGCCCGAAGGGCGCCATCTGCTCCACTTCCCCGTGCACGAGGATGACGTGCTTGAGGCCCTCTACTGCACCCACGTACGCATCGAGATCATCCTGATCCCCATGGCCGGAGTACGCGTCGATGTACACCACTTCCGCTTTCTTCTCGTACATCTCGTCGAAGATTTTCACCTCCGTTACGGTAGGATCGACGATCTTGCGCCCCAGCGTGTGCTCCGCCATGAAGCCGACCGCGACGATGGTGTTGCGCGCATTCTCGATCTCGTTCTTCAGGTGGTGGCGGATGCGGCCCGCTTCACACATGCCTGATGCGGCCATAATGATCATGGGGCCGGACGTGCCACTGAGCGCCTTACTCTCGTCGACGCTCTCCGTGTACCGCACGAGGGAGAACTGGAACGGGTTGTGCTGCTTACTGAGGAATGCCTCGAATATCTCACGGTCGTAGCACTCCGGGTGCTTCATGAAGACTTCCGTGACGTGGGAAGCGAGCGGCGAGTCGATGACGATCGGGATCGAGGGGATCTCCTTGGCATCCCAGAGGAGGTGCAAGTCATACACGATCTCCTGCGTCCTCTCGAGCGAGAACGCGGGGATGATGACTTTCCCTCCACGCTTCGCTGTCGCAACGATCACTTCCTGGAGACGGTGCTTCGCGGTCTCGATGCTCTCGTGCCTCCGGTTCCCGTAGGTGCTCTCGCAGATGAGTGCTTCTACCGGTGGCATCGGGCTCGGGTCGCGGATGATGGGGAGCGTAGAGCGCCCCAGGTCGCCGCTGAAGCCGATGCGTCTGGTAGTCCCGTTCTCCTGGATCTCCAGCACCACCATCGCGGCACCGATGATGTGTCCCGAGTCGAGGAATTGTGCTCGGATCCCGGGGCATACATCGAACCAATCGGTGTAATTCTTCCCCTGGAAGAGTCGCATGCAATCGATGGCATCCTGCTGCGTGTAGAGCGGGCCCGGCGGCTGGAGCATCGAGGTCGGCAGGTGCTTGAGGAAGAATTCCTCATCCTTCTCCTGGATGTAGCCGCTGTCCTTGAGCATCACTGCGGAGAGGTCCTTCGTCGCGTACGTGCAGTGCACGGGACCGCGGTAGCCCTGCTTGTAGAGGAGCGGGATGCGGCCGACGTGATCCATGTGCGCATGCGACAGCACCACAGCATCGATCTCTGTAGGTTCGAAGGTGAACTTCACATTCTTCTCCACAGCTTCCTGGCGGTGACCCTGGAAGAGTCCGCAGTCGAGCAGGATGCGTTTCCCTCCCACACGAAGCTCATGGCAGGTGCCAGTGACTTCCCGGGCTGCACCGTGGGGAACTATCTGCATGATCCTTGTGGGAAAGGATGATCGGGCAGGAGGCCCCTCGTAGCTCGCTCGCGGCGAGCGTAGTGGGGCCGTGCTGCACCGTGGGGAACTATCTGCATAATTGTAGGGAAGAGCGATTAGGCAGGAGACCCCTCGTAGCCCCGCAGAACGGGGCGAAGTGGGGCCGGGCCGCACCGTGGGGAACTATCTGCATAATTGTAGGGAAGAGCGATTAGGCAGGAGACCCCTCGTAGCCCCGAGCGGAGCCGAGGGGCGAAGTGTGGCCGCACCATGGGGAATTATCTGCATCGAGAGTATGTGCGAGTATTCCCTCTAGTATAGCGGAAAATTGGAGGAAACGGCAGAGGAGATGATACGGATACTCTGGAGAGTCACCTAGGGAGAAACAAGACAGAGAACCGAGGAGGTGCAGGATGGTATGCTGCTTGTGTAATAGATGCGTCACAACCGTACCCACCGGTTCACCTTTCCTCTCTGGGCACCACTGTGCATCGTGCCTTTCGTCGTCCTCCTCTTCGCCATCATCCACTTCGGCGTCCCCGTAGTCGTTGGCGATTTCTGGGGGACCATCCCCTTTATGGAAGAGGTATTGCTGCGGCACGAGTTCCAGCCATCGTTCCTTCTCTCACAATTCAATGAGCATCGTTTTCCGTTGCCACTGCTTCTGATAACAGGGATGGCGCTCCTGACAGGGTGGAACATCTACGCCGAGCTCCTGATCGCCCCCATGGCAGCCGCCGCAAGTGTGGCGCTCCTCTGCACTCTTTTTTCTCGCACGCTTCCAGACCGCCACTGGAGTGAGAGAGCAGGGATGTGCGTCTTCACATCCTGGCTGTTGTTCTCCCTCACGGGAAGACACGTTTGGCTCATGAGCATTCACTTGACAGCGTGGGTTTCCATTGCTTGCTTCCTCGGAGCCGTACTCCTCGCAACGGGCCGACCTCTGACTTTCTCACGCTTCCTCGGAGTCATTGCCCTCTGCGTAGCTTCATCCTTCTCGTTTGGTTTCGGCCTGCTCTCCTGGATCGCGATCCTGCCACTCATGGTAGTGCAGCCCGTTCCCCCTCTCAGAGGTTCGCCCCTGCAAATGCACAGGCGCATAGTCTGGGTCGCTCTATACCTAGCGGCATGGTCCGCAACGGTGTTCGTCTACTTCCATGGTTATTCGTCGCCCCCGAGCCATCCCAGCCCAGTATTCGGACTCCAACACCCTGTGCTCCTCGTGCAGTTCATCTCCACGCTCGGTGGCGCACCCCTGTTCCCGCAGTCTCCAATCCTTGCCAGCACTCTTGGCGCACTCACTGCCCTTGGAACAATGGGATTGCTCGCACACGCACTCCGCCAACGCCGAATGCCCCCGAGTGCCTTGCCCTGGGTCAGCATCGCCCTATTCTCGTTGCTCTCCTGCATCCTCATCGGCATCGCTCGTGTGGGGTTCGGTTCGTACGTCGCTCTGTCACCGCGATACTTCTCCGTAGCCTCCCTCTGGCTCGTGGCCGTCCTCTCGCTGAGTATTCTGCTCACCACTTTTCCGAGGATCCCGGTGCTTCTCGCCCTGGGCATCATGGAATCGCTCGTCATAGTCCACTCCATGAGGGAATGGACACCATGGGAACAATTGAGCGCAAATTTCCGCCGGGGAATGGCATGCCTTCAGTCGTACGAAATCTCCTCCGATGCATGCCTGAGGGAGCTCTCAGCAGGCGAACCCGAGAGTGTGCGGGCATTCGCCCCCGCCCTTGAGCGCATGGGCATGGTGCAGATGTTCTCTCTCCCTGCAGATGTCTCCTACGTTCTCGCCCCCGATGAGCAGCTCGGTGCATGGGAGCACACAGAGAACCTGGATACGGGAACAGGAGACTCTTCCTCGATTGTTATGGGGTGGGCAGTTCTCCCATCCTGCAGGAAGGCAGAGCACGTTGTGCTCACGTATGGACATGACCACACTCTCCTCGCGCACACCACAGCGATTCTCTCCCGCAAGGACATCGCTGCAGAACGCGGCACCTGCTTCCGAAAGTCCGGATGGACGGTGGAAATTTCTCGAGATGCTTTCGAACGTGCACGACAGATCGGTCTCGTTGAGGCTTGGGTATACGACGAGCAATTGCACCAGGTATTCCTTCTCACGAACGAAGAACAATTCAACTCCTGACATCACCCTTTCGTCGCGATGATGAGGTCTTGGAAGTTATCTCCACCCGAGAGAGAGGGGGTCCTCCCCGACCAGTGCCCGCGGTAGATGGGGGGGCGAAGGGACAGGCCGAATCTCTCGTACAACCGCAGAATGAACTCCTCCTCGTACACCACCATCCACTCCGGACAATCCTCCCGGAGGATGGAGAAGCTCGCGTAACGGGGGAAAGAAGAAAGCCGCTGAGTAGCGCCCTCGTCGAGTTGTACTATCACCTCCTCTTCCCGCAGTATTCTCTCATCTGGTCGGAAGAAATACGTACTGTAGCAGCGTCCACCGGGTTTCAGTACACGAGCGATTTCCTGCATGTACCTCTCGATGTCCCACGGGAGCATGTGGGTGAAAACGGAGTTCAGGAAGACGAAATCGAAGGAGGTATCGGCGTACGGGAATGTGTAGCTCGATGCGGTCCTCGGACCGTGAGGATTGTTGATCGGACAGTACAAATTCGCATGTTGGAAACCGAAGTTTGGGTATGCCGACGTGATGTACTTCTGGCACCAATCAATGGACGTCGCATTTGGATCAAAGCCTTCGTAGCGTGCTTCAGGCCCCAGGAACTGTGTAAGCGCGACGGCAATTCTCCCCACCCCACATCCTACATCGAGAATGCGCTCATTGGGCTGGAGATCGCAGAGGGATCGGAAGATGCCAACGACGATCTCCCCAACTTCGGGCGATCCTCCGACGCTCCCGAGCAGGTCTGCAGGGAATATCTCAACGGGTCGTGCAGTTGCGATAGGCATAAGGGCAGTGTACAGACACAGATCTCCGCTGCAATCGCCGCATCACAGTGCAACGGAATGTAGGAGAGCGCTGCGCTCCTGCTCTGTGAGGGGACGGAGCTTCCCCGGCTTCAGGGCAGAGTCTTCGAGCGTCATAATGCGCACGCGCTTGAGGGTCTTCACGGGAGCACCCACCTTCTCGCACATCCTACGGATCTGCCGGTTCTTCCCTTCTGTCAGGGCTATCCGGAATACGTTGGGTGCGAGCCTACGGACCTTCGCCCTCTTCGTCTGGCTTCCCAGGATCACCATCCCCTCAGCGAGCTTCTTGAGTGCGCCTTCACGGATATCCTTCGTAACCGTCACCTCGTACTCCTTCTCATGATCGAACTTCGGGTGCGTCAGCCGGTACGCGAGCACGCCGTCGTTCGTGAGGAGGAGCAAGCCTTCGGAATCCTTATCGAGGCGACCGACGGGGAAAATTTTTCCGCGGAGGTTCTTTGGGAGTAGTTCTCGAACCGTCGGTGCTCGTTTATTCGTTGATTCGTTTATTCGTTTATTCGCTTTCGAATCAACGAGTAAACCAGTGAACGAATCAACGTTCGATGTGATCACTCCTACTGGCTTGTTCAGGAGGTAATACAACATCTCTTTCCTGGCCTCCAAGACCTTGCCGTCGACTTCAATCGTGTCCTTCTCCGGATCCGCCTTCTGCCCCAGAATCGCGGGCTTCCCGTTGACCTTCACGAGCCCCGCCTCGATGTACTCCTCTGCCTTCCGTCGCGAGGCGATGCCACGGGCCGAGAGAATTTTCTGCAACCGCTCGAGCATAGAAGTATTGTACGGGAAATCTCTCCCGTAATCCCTTTTACCGAGCGCAATGAGCTATGAGCTTTGAGCGATGAGAAATAGCAAGCTCAAAGCTCACCGCTCACAGCTCATCCCTCACTGGAGAATCATCACTAGAGAATATCCTCGCGGATTGCATCTAGCTTAATGCGTTCGTAGATGACTTTCGCGGTCTCCGCACGGTTGATCTGCGCATCGGGCTTGAACTCCCCCGTCTCGGCACCGCGCTCATCCTTGTAGCCAGCGACGATGCCGGAGAAGGCGGCGTGTGCGATGTCCGATTCGTAGGGATGACCCACGGTGTCCGTGAAGTTCGAGAAGAGGGGAACTACCGTGTCTCCGAAAACGTCGTGGACGATCGTGAGGACCTCGGCACGGTGCGCAGGGCGATCGAGATCGATCGGCTGCTGGAAGAGGCGTACGCCACGCTGCTCTGCGCAGACGATGTAGCGCTCAGCCCAGTGCCCCTCCACGGCGTTGTACTGCGGGGCTCCGGTGCACTCCGCGGTATCCACCTTTGCGGCCTTCATCGCCATCTTCAGGATCTCCGCGATCGTCACCGGCCGGCTAGGGCTGAATTCCCCAGTGAGGCGGCCTGTGTCATCACGATACCCGGAGACGATCTCCCACTCCGCGAGTGCCGCGACGAAGGGGCTGAACCAGTCGGCTTCCGTCACATCGTTGAACACGGGGCCCGTGATGTCCTCCAGCTGAGCGATGACATCATTGAAGTCCGCCGCGTGCGTTGTCTCCCAGATCTTGAGCTCCTCGCGCAGCGCGACCACCTCATCGAAGAACGCGTGAGAGGTGACTCCGATCACGCTCAGCGTGAGCACTCCAGCAGCGATAGCGTATTTGCGCATGGGGATGTTTGTGTAACAGTTCACCATTATTATACTACGTTTCTGGTTGAAGTTCAACTACCCCTTGTCGAGGGAACAGGGGGGAACCGGGAAAAGACTCACGGTGGAGAGGTCCTGTTTTTCATTCCCCGTTCCCTGTTCCCGGTTCCCTGTTCCCACTAAGGAAGGTTCTTCTCATAACGAACCAGCGGTACACGATAGGTGAAGGTGGTCCCCTTCCCCTCCTCTGAGGTCACCGTGATTTCTCCGTTCTGGAGCTTGAGGAAGTTCATAGCAATGTAGAGACCCAGGCCTGCGCTCTTGTCGGGGCTCGCACTCCCACCGAGGATCTGGTCGCGTGTGAAGAGCTTCTTCAGCATCTCTGGGCTCATACCCTTCCCCGTATCCGAGACATCGACGACACCGTAGTCACCCTCCTTGCGAATGCGCACAGTGATGCCACCCTTCTCTGTGTGCTTGATGGCATTGCTCACAGAGTTGCTCACTGCCTCGGCGAGTTTGTCGTGATCGGCGAGGACGTCGATGTCCTGCGCGAGGCCCTCGAGTGTGAGCGTGAGTCCCTGTTTCTCAATCGTGACACGGTAGTCGCGCACAGCACGCTCGGCGACATCCTTGAGCTTCGTCGGCTTCAGTTCGACGGCGATCACCCCACGGTCGATGCGCGAGACGTTGAGGATGTCCGTGATCAAGTGCGAGTTCTGCGCATTGATCGTCTCCAGTTGCTTGAGCGGCTCCTGCATCTCTGGTGTGATTGTTCCATAATCCCCATCCAGCATGCTCTCGATGGTCCAGCGCATGGCGGTGACTGGCGCTTTCAGCTGGTGACTCACGAACGAGATGAAGTCATCCTTCATCTGCTCGACCTGCTTGCGCTCGGTGATGTCACGCGAGATCGAGGAAATGCCGATCGTCTTCCCCGCTTCATCCTTGACCGGTGACACGGTGAGAGAGATGGGAACCAGGTGCCCATCCTTCTTGGCGCAGTTCGTCTCGAAGTGCTTGAGGGTCTCGCCATCGCGGGTCTTCGCGAGGATCGTCTCCATCTCCGCGCGGTTCTCCTCTGGGAAGAGCATGCGGATGTGCTGGTTGAGGACCTCCGGAGCGCTGTAGCCGTACACGGCCTCAGCGGAGGCGTTCCATGTGCGGATATGCCCCTCGAGGGTCAGACCGATGATGGCGTCATTCGAGGACCGGACGATCGAGGCCGTCTCGCTGAGCTGCAAATTCTTCTCCTGGAGCAGGCGGTTCAAGCGGTTGTTCCGCGCGCTCATCCGTGCGAGTCCGACGACCATCCCCAGCGTGCAGACAGTCAGGATCGCACCCGCAATGCTGATGTTGATCTTCACGCTCGTGAGCTCCGCGTAGGCCTGCTTCACCGGCTGCTGCGAGATGACCACCCAGAGATTGCGCCCTACCGCGAGGGGGAGGAACGTCGCCACCATGCGCTCGTGCGTGAGTGGGTCCACGTACTCCGCAGTGAGGAGCTCCCCACGGAGAGCGGCCTGGACGGGATCGAGCTGTGCATACCCCGCGTAGAGTTCGCCCGATGACGCTGCGGAAGGATGTGCGACGAGTATCCCTCGATGATCGAGGACGAGGAGGTGGCCTCCGTGGGACACCTTCACATTCTGCAGCCACTTCGTGATCTGCCCCGTGTGGTACTCGAACATCAGGGTACCCAGCACTCCCCCCGTCCCTCCTACAATGGGCAGAGCGATTGCCAAGACGGATTCCGCTTTCCCTTCATCGGCACGCATGTAGACACCGGAGATGAAGGGCTTACGTCCTACCTGCGTCGCTGTGAACCATTCCTCCTGCGATAGGTCTGTCCCCGAGGCCGTGGTTTCCGTCGGGTATGCGCTCTCGAGCTTCCCCTGCGCATCCACCACCACCGCCCGGTCAATCTGTGGGTACGCCACAATGATCGCCTTCAATCGTGATGTGAGAGAGAACGCATCGCGCTCGCGAAGTGCCTGGAGTGTTCCCGGGATGGATGCAACTGCCCGCGCCAAACTCACACTGCGCGTGATGTCCTGCGTGAGCAGCTGCGAGACGTTGCTCGTCTGCGCGAGGTTCTCCGCACGTACCACCTCCTGCACGGACTGCGTTGCGATCCTGAACGTATAGATACTCAGGAGCGCGATGGGGAGAAAGGTCGCCAGGAATGGGAAGCCCCACTTGATGCGGCTCAGGAGGAGCGTCTTCGCCAAGCCCGCTGCGGCTGGTCTGTCAGGATGTTGGTGTTCCATGAACAGAGTAGTATACCACAATTTCTGCCGCACATGGAGGGCCGCGGGACAGGGAACAGGGAACAGAATAACAGGGGCCCTGTTCCCTGATACTCTGTTCCCTGTTCCCTCTCTCAAGGACTAGTTGAACTTCCACCATAAAAGTAGTACAATAGTCAGGAAACCTCACACCAATACCCATGAAGAAACACTCACCCGCCAGGGGCGATTCGCGCTTCATCGTCGCATGCCTCATCACGGTCCTCAGTATGGCGTCGGCGATCGCGTACGTGTCGTACGCCAAGGACAATGGCGACGAACAGGGTGCCAGCAAGAACAACTTCTCCCTCTCCCAGAGAAAGTCCAATTCCGGCAGCAATCGCTCCACGAGTCACAGTGCCTCCCGCAGTCAGCAGCGTTCTGAACAGAGCAGCGTAGACTTCGATTCCCAAGGCAGTGTTGAAGAGGACGGGACCACAGAGGAGGAAGGCAGTACGGAGGAGCGCCCCTCTTCGAAGGAGGAAGTGGAGAGCATCATCCAGCAAATCATCGAGGAGAAGAAGCAACAGCATGAGCGCGAGCAACAGGAACAGCAGCAGAGCAGTATGCAGCAATCGGAGGAGAGTTCCCCTGGACCTTCGAGCGTCAGTGGCCAGACCAGCGATCAGCAGAGACGCCTAGGGTGCTTCACACAGGACGGGTCCTGGACCACGGACCGCAGTCAGTGTGCGCAGAATCAGCAATCCTTCCATCAGGAGATTATCGATAGGCTCCAGGAGACGCACCAACAGACTCCCCTCGAGATCAAGCTCCAGGAACGCGGTGATGTGGAATCTGAGTGGACGGCATCTGCCCCGGCGACCGATGCGGTAGCGCCCGTGGAAACGCAGGTGGAGGTCCATATTCGCGAGCAGATGAAGCCGATCTTCGTCGATACCACCCGCATCGATGAGAAGCGCCAAGAGCTCCTCCTCGCCATTCAAGAGGCACAGACTCGGCTCACGCTCATTCAGCAGTCAGTCACCCTGCCCCAGTACGAGGACGACTACCTCACCCGCAGTATCGGCTGGCTGCTGAGCGGCTTCGACTACTTCTCCAGCGAGCGCACCATTGGGGAGATCGAGGAAATGGCAGCGTCCCTCAAGGAGGTCCTCACGAATACTGCAACGATCGTTGCGAAGGTGCATGCAGAGAGCGGCACCGAGTTACCGAGGATCACGAGCATCGTCGACAGGATTCAGCAATTGCTCGATACGGTCCCGTCCATCATCGCGCTGCTCACGGACGAGGGGATTACCGTCGATGAGCCTACGGTCATCGCGTACGTCGATGCGCTCCAGATCTTCGCGGAGGTCCGCGAGGAGTGCGGCGATACACCCAGCAGCTGCGCACGACTCTCTGAGGTGCTCGACCACATCGAAATTATGCGCAACGGCATCGAGGTGGCCATTACCGAGGCCAATAGGCTCGATATCCACGAGAAAATCGAGGCGATCACCACGCAGTGAGGGTATTCCCATGCACGTTAAAAATACCTGACTAGATGTCAGGTATTTTTGTCTTTTCTTGAGAAAATCGGCACTCCTGATTTGACCCGAGGCCTAGCCTTAGCGGAAAATAGAAGCTATTCCTCCTTCCTATGACTGCCACACAGGAACGCCAAATTCCGCTCGTAGAACTCGGTATTCGCACACTCATTGAGCAACAAGGTCCGGATGCAAAGGCGCAGTACATAGGGGCAGCTGTCGATGCCTACAACTCTCAGCTTGCAACTCAAGCAGGGCTGGGCCCGGACGGTGTAGAGGAACGGCCTGCAGTCTCTCTCAGCAACATCGTTCGCGATCCCTCTGTTCTCAAGGACGAGGAGGTGTGAATTGAAGTGCTACGAAAAAATCGAAGTTCCAATTTTCAAGCAATACCAAAAAATCCAAGGGGGAAAATATTTGGAATTTTCCTCTTTGGAACTTGTTTGGGATTTGGGTTTTGGGCTTTGTGATTTCCCCGAAGGGGCTCAATCTCTCTGTCCTGGCACCGACCTACTCTGACGCCCCCGAGGGGACGCTACCATCGGCGCTGGCGGGCTTAACTGCCGAGTTCGGTATGGGATCGGGTGTGACCCCGCCGCTGGAGGCACCAAGACGGAAAGATCGAGGAAGAAATCGTCTACTGTACACAGAGAATGATTCTCTGCGCTGGCTGTAACCAGATTGTAACACACGAACAGTACTCTGGCATGCACGCACGAATGCGTGCATACAGCAGAGAAAATAGAATGTTCAATTGTCCATTCGTACCACTTAGCTGAGCACATTACTGTGCGTACACCTGTGGCCGATCTAGCCGGTAGTCTACCGGCGGACTTATGGGGGAACGCAATCTTAGGAGGGGCTTCCCACTTAGATGCTTTCAGCGGTTATCCCCGCCGAACATAGCTACCCTGCGATGCCGCTGACGCGACAACAGGTACACCAGAGGTTCGTCCGCTCCGGTCCTCTCGTACTAGGAGCAGCTTCCTTCACGTTCCCAAATGATCACGGTGGATAGAGGCCAAACTGTCTCACGACGTTCTGAACCCAGCTCGCGTACCGCTTTAATTGGCGAACAGCCAAACCCTTGGGAGCTTCTCCACCCCCAGGATGCGATGAGCCGACATCGAGGTGCCAAACCGGTCCGTCGCTGTGGGCGCTTGGGACCGATCAGCCTGTTATCCCTAGAGTAACTTTTATCCGTTGAGCGACAACCCACCCACGTGGTGAGAGCAAATATAAAAAATGCTCAGGTTGCCGGATCACTATCACCGACTTTCGTCTCTGCTCGGCCTGTAAGCCTCACAGTCAGGCCCACTTGTGCGATTACACGACTGCGCCGATTTCCATCCGGCGCTAGTGGACCATTGCGCGCCTCCGTTACACTTTAGGAGGCAACCGCCCCAGTTAAACTACCCGGCAAACACTGTCCTCCGCTGCGTTTCACAGACGGAGTGAGTATCGGCGGAACGCGAGGGTGGTATCTCAACGGCCCCTCCACCGCGGCCGAAGCCACGACTTCAAAGGGTCCCACCTATCCTGCGCACGCAAACCAACGACACAATGTCAGCGTATAGTAAAGCTTCATAGGGTCTTTTCGTCCTACCGTGATCTACCCGGCATTTGCGCCGGGATTGTAATTTCACCGGACCTCGCGTCGAGACAGTGCCCAGACCGTTGTACCATTCGTGCGGGTCGGAACTTCATGGTTCCCGCTGGTGGTGAACCAGCGTCTCTGCGAGTGCAGAGCGCACAACCTTACGAGAATTAAGAATTGAGAATCAGGAATTAAGAATCATTCTTAATTCATAATTCGTACTTCGTAATTCTCTCCGTTGTTTTTTTGCTGCAACCGGATTCGTTGCACCCAATATCGCTACTGGGATCGGACTATATCATCTCCGCATCGCTCGAAGCGTGCGGAGCGTCGCGTGTAGTCTCTGAGGAGCTTCTTTAGGATAGGTAATGTGAAAATGGTGAGAGCTTACGATTGACTGCATCGATGAGTACATGAGTGTGTTCTTCACCTTGTTCTGGCGTTAACACATCGATACCCATTGCAGTGTCGCGAATCTCATCAAGCAATACGAGGATTTCATCGGCATTACCACGAGTGCTGCGGGCAACTACTGCCCGCTGAGCCTCGAGTTCTTTGAGAAATTCTCGATTTCTCACTATCCAAGGAATTTCCTGCTGATTGCCCGCAGAAGATAGGTTTTCACCGCTTGCCATAGAGACAAATGGTACTACTTCATACTCGGGTTTTCCAGCATATAGCGCCACGTAAAGGCCTTTCGGCCCACGTGGCCCCGCGTAGCTCCTGACTTGTCCCACGTAGCTCTCGAAGGAGCGAAGTGGGAAGGAGCGAAGTGGGGACGTTTTTCACTGATCGGTACATTGATCAAAAATTGTCTCAAATTATCCGGTTTTGGAACTCGATTTTCAAAAGAATGCATGGACTGCCTTTCGTAACACGACTCATTCCTCAGTGCTGCACCTTGCGATGCATTCGGGCAAGCATGCCACGTGGCGACGAAGTCGCTTTACGTGGTTATCGACCACCCGACAAGGAATTTCGCTACCTTAGGACCGTTCATATGTTCCCCCGTTCTACGGGGTCTCTCACCTATTAGGAAAAGTGAGATGCTCATGGTCGCCCATGAGATCGGACTATATCTTCTCAAGAATTGCTCCTTGAGTCTGACGTATAGTCTCTGAGGATTCCCTTCGATTGCTCTCAGGGTCTTTCCTGCTGATTGTCCCCACCTCATACCTTTCGGCGTAGAGGATACGCGGGAGTTTCCAGCATATAGTCCCATGTAGTAGACGCTGCGCGTCACTACATGGCCATGTAGTAGCCCAATGGGCTTACTACTGTGGAGATTTATTAACGTAACTACAACTGGTCCGTTCTATAGTTACGGCCGCCGTTCATCAGGGCTTAGATCGGAGGCATACACCCCCTCACGTGACCTTCTGACACTGGGCAGGCATCAGCCCCTATACGTTGCCTTGCGGCTTTGCAGGGACCTGTGTTTTTGATAAACAGTCGCCTGGGCTCTTTTGCTGCGCCCCGTCTTGCGACGGGGAGTCCTTATCCCGAAGTTACGGACGCTTCATTGCCGAGTTCCTTAACGCGAGTTTTCCCGTTCACCTAGGTCTACTCGACCACCCCACCGGCGTTGGTTTGCGGTACGGTTTCATGGAACTCTATGAGCGATGGTTTTCTTGGAAGCAGAAACAGTCAGACTCGCCCCGCTTGCGCGGGGTGATCGGGTCAACGCTCAGCTCATCCAGGGGATTTACCTCCCGGAATCAACGCTTTGCGCGTCCCACGTACAGTCAATACATACGCTCTGGTGTTCCCGCTCCGTCACACCGCTCCTAGAATGAAGTTCTCCTTTCTCCGGAACGTGTCCCCACCACACTGACCTCCGGTCAGAAATCCCAAGTACCAAATCCCAAAACCCAAACAAATTCCAGTGACCAAATTTCAAAATGCTTGAAACTTGGAAATTGGAGCGTATTTGAGATTTGGATTTTGGGTTTTGGGTTTTCTGCGCAGAGCGCAGTGTGGTGAGGACAGAGGCTCAGAAGACTCTTGAACAACATCCTCTGACGATTCCCATGAAGTGCAGGAATATTGACCTGCTGTCCATCGGCTACGCCTTTCGGCCTGACCTTAGGCCCGACTAACCCCACGCCGATTGCCGTTGCGTGGGAAACCTTGGGGATTCGGCGGGCAGGGTTTTCACCTGCCTAGTAGTTACTCATGCCAACATTCTCACTTCTGTCCGCTCCACGACGAGCTCGCGCTGCCGCTTCACTGCTGAACAGAACGCTCCTCTACTGCGCCACAGAGCCCGAAGGCTCCATGACACTCACCGCTTCGGTGTACCGTTTCGCCCCGTTGAATTTTCGGCGCATAAATGCATCGACCAGTGAGCTGTTACGCTTTCTTTAAAGGATGGCTGCTTCTAAGCCAACCTCCTGGTTGTCGAAGCATCTACACTACCTTTACCACTGAACGGTACTTTGGGACCTTAGCGAATGATTAGGGCTCTTTCCCTTTCGACGATGGCAATTTGCTGTCACCGTCTCACTCCCGTCACCAAAAGATGGGTATTCGGAGTTTGTCAGGATTTGGCAGGTCGAGGTGACCCCCGCATCCAAACAGTCGCTCTACCCCCCATCGTGCGCGACGAGGCTGCCCCTAAAGGCATTTCGAGGAGAACCAGCTATCTCCGGGTTCGGTAAGCTTTTCACTCCCATCCACAGGTCATCCCAATGTCTTGCGATACATTATGGTTCGGGCCTCCAGACGCCTTTCGGCGCCCTTCACCCTGCCCATGGATAGCTCACCCGGTTTCGGGTCTCGTGCCAGCGACTAATTTCGCCCTATTCGGACTCGCTTTCGCTCCGGCTCCGGCTAGTGACTGCCTTAGCCTGTCGCCACTGACAACGAACTCGTTGGCTCATAATGCAAAAGGAACGACGTCACCCTGTAGTATAGGAAACCCTGGTGCATACCTCACCGAGGTAAGGCAGGCAGAAGGTGCCCTATACTACAGGGCTCCGACTCCTTGAACGCATCACATTTCAGAAACTATTTCATCCCCCTTTCGGGGTGCTTTTCACCTTTCCCTCACGGTACTATCCGCTATAGATCTCTGCATCTGTTTAGCCTTGGATGGTGGTCCACCCAGATTCAGGCCGGATTTCACGTGTCCGACCCTACTCAGGAATCCTCTACCGCGCTCCCCCATTTCGTCTACGGGGCTCTCACCCTCTATGGCCGCCCGTTCCAGGGACGTTCGCCTATAGGAGAGACGTCGGATATTGAGGTCCTACAACCCCCCGCACAAGTGCGGGGTTTGGGCTATTCCCGTTTCGCTCGCCACTACTAAGGGAATCTCTAATTTGATTTCTTTTCCCCTGTTACGTGAGATGTTTCAGTTCACAGGGTGACCTCCTGGTCCCGCTTCTGACTTCGGGAATTCTGTCCACATACAGCGAATTCCTTAAGAACGTTTATTCGTTGATTCGTGTCCTCGTTTATTCGAGATGAAGCACTGCGAATAAACGAATCAACGAGTAAACGAATGAATGAAAACAATGTTCCTGAAATCAAAAGTGGGACCAGGTTTGAAGACATAACTCTTCAAGGGTTTCCCCATTCGGAAATCTCCGGTTAATAGCGCCTGCCTAGCGGCTCACCGAAGCTTATCGCAGCTGGCCACGTCCTTCGTCGGAATGCAGAGTCGAGGCATCCATGTGATGCGATGAGTAACATTCTACTTTTCCCATACCAGAGCTTGCGCCCGGTACAGGATGTACTGTTCATGTGCTACAACCTGCTTACAGGTCCGCACACGAACGATTGTTCAATTACAATAGTTGCAATTTCTTCTTCGTGCCGGTGATGCGAAGGAGCCGCTCTCCTTGTCCCCCACCGTTGTGGAGGAGAACCTTTCGGCTCCCCCGCAGCGCTAACGCGTGCGGGGTCGCTCAGGGTATTCCGTGTGCTCGCTCGCTTGCGCTCGCTGGCACCGGAATAAAAAAGCGGGTGGCTTACGCACACCCGCAGAATTAGGATCCCCAGAGGGGCTTCTAATGCTGCGGGTAGGCGTTAAGCTTCATAGAGCGGAGGTATTGTACGCGGGCGAAAAGGGGGGTCAAGGAGAAAGAATGCGATTCTTCTAACGAATTCTTCAGCGAGACCACGCTTTGGAGGATTTGGATTAGGATTGGGATTAGGGGGTGAAATCTCCCTATTCTGGCCCAAATCCTAATCCAAATCCTCATCCTCGTTACGCGTCCTCCTGTGCCGGCTCACTGGCCGCTTGGATCATCTCGTCCTTGGCACTCTCGCCAAACGCATCCACCGGAGCACCTTCCTCGATGCCTGCCTTCACCTCCTCGCTCGTCTCTACAGATGCTTCCTCCAGTTCAGAGATACGGTCCGTAACGGGCAGGATCTCCTCCGCCTGCTCCTCCGCTTCGATGCGCGAGGACATCTCCACCGGCTCCACCTCACCCTGCTCGAGCGTGACGCGCTCCTCCGGTGGCACCTCTTCCTTGAACTTCAGGAGTTCGACCTTGAGTCCGAGTGCCTGGAGTTCCTTCACGAGAACGTTGAAGGATTCTGGAATGGAGGGGCGGCGGATGGGCTCGCCCTTCACGATCGCCTCGTACGCTTTGCTGCGACCGATGACGTCGTCGGACTTGATCGTGAGCATTTCTTGCAGTGTGTACGCGGCGCCGTAGGCCTCCAGGGCCCACACCTCCATTTCGCCGAAGCGCTGTCCTCCGTGCTGGGCTTTACCCCCAAGCGGCTGCTGTGTGACGAGTGAGTACGGTCCCACGGAGCGGGCGTGGATCTTGTCCTCCACGAGGTGGAGGAGCTTCAGCATGTAGACGATGCCGACAGTCGTCTGGTGTACGAAGGGCTCGCCGGTGCGGCCATCGTAGAGCTGGATCTTGCCGGAATCCGGGAGGCCAGAGACCTTCATGAACGCGTTGATCTGTTCGATGGAAATGCCATTCAATGCGGGAGTCGCGATCTTGATGCCGAGCACAGCGCAGGCCCATCCAAGGTGCGTCTCCAGGATCTGCCCGATGTTCATACGGGAGGTGACGCCGAGCGGATTCAGGATGACGTCGACGTGCGTTCCATCCGCGAGGAAGGGCATATCCTCGCGCGGGACAATGCGGGCGACCACACCTTTGTTGCCGTGGCGACCTGCCATCTTGTCGCCCACCTGCACCTTGCGCGTCTGTGCGACGAATACCTTGATCTGCTTGATGACGCCCGTGGGGAGTTCGTCCCCCTCCGCACGGTCGAACACTTGTACATCGACCACCTTGCCGCCGGCGCCGCCGGGGAGGCGGAGCGAGCTGTCCTTCACATCCTTCGCCTTGTCACCGAAGATCGCCTGGAGCAGGCGCTCCTCTGGGGTGAGTTCCGTCTCGCCCTTCGGCGTGATTTTGCCGACGAGGATGTCCCCCTCGTGCACGGTCGCCCCGATGCGGACAACGCCATCGGCGGCTAAGTCCTTGAGTTTTGCCTCACCAACGTTCGGGATATCGCGCGTGACGATCTCTGGCCCCAGCTTCGTGTCGCGGACATCGGTGATGTAGGACTCGATGTGGATGGAGTCGTAGTAGCCCTGTTGCACCACGCGGTCGCTGATGATCACCGCGTCCTCGAAGTTGTAGCCCTCCCAGGACATGTACGCGACGAGGAGGTTCTGCCCGAGTGCGAGCTCGCCATTCTCCACGGAGACACCATCCGCGAGGCTCTCGCCCCTGCGGACCTTGTCCCCGCGGGACACGACCGGACGCATGTGGAAGCACGTCCCCTGGTTGCTGCGGAGGAACGTATTCAATTTGTAGGTCTGCTTGCGGCCGGAGCGGTACACGACGGCAATCTCCTGCGCGTCCGCGGCGGTTACTTCGCCATCCTCCTCCGCGAGGAGCGCGTGCCCAGAGGCGCGCGCTGCGAGGCCTTCCATACCCGTGCCCACGAGCGGGGCGTGCGGGCGGATGAGCGGGACGGCTTGGCGTTGCATGTTCGTTCCCATGGATGCACGCGTGTTGTCGTCGTGCTCGAGGAAGGGGATCAGGGACGTGGAGATCGAGAGAATCTGACGGGGAGAGATGTCGACGTGCGTGATGTCGCGGACGTGCGCGAGGATCGGCTCCCCGGCCTTGCGAGCGGAGACGCGCGTCGTGAGGAATTCACTCTGCTTCGTGAATGCGAGCTGCGCCTGAGCGATCGTGAGGTGGCGCTCCTGCTCCGCATCGACGTAGATGACTTTATTCGTCGTGTACGCGCGTACGGGCACACTCGTTGTGCCCTCCTTCTTGATGAAGGAGATGACCTTGCGTGCGAGTTCCTTCGAATCGATGACGTCGCCCTCCTTCACCACCACCTTGCGACCGTCCTTCACCGGGACGTCGATGATGCGCTCGTGCAGGCGGTCTGGATCCAGCGGGACATCGTGCTTCACTTCCCGGTACGGTGTCTCCAGGAAGCCGTACTCGTTCACACGGGCGAACCCTGCAAGGTGCACCACGAGACCGATGTTCGGACCCTCTGGTGTAGCAATGGGGCAGATGCGACCGTAGTGGCTGGTGTGTACGTCGCGAACGTCGAAGCTCGCGCGCTCGCGGGAGAGGCCTCCAGGACCCATGGCAGAGAGGCGGCGCTTGTGCGCGAGTTCGGCGAGGGGATTCGTCTGATCCATGAACTGCGACAGCTGCGAGCTCGCGAAGAACTCACGCATTGCAGCGGTGATCGGACGGCAGTTGATGAGCTGAGTGGGTGTCACAGACTCCAGGTCCATGACGGTCATGCGGTCTTTCACAATGCGCTCGGTGCGCACCAGACCCACGCGGAACTTGTTCTGTACGAGCTCGCCAACGGAGCGCACACGGCGGTTGCTCAGGTGGTCGATGTCGTCCGCGACTCCCTCACCGTTATTGAGCCGGATGAGCTCGCGGAGGATCTCGATGAAGTCCTTCGTCTGGAAGACTCTGTGCTCCTCGTCGCTCGGGGTATTCAGATTGAACCGCCTGTTGAGCTTGTAGCGGGCAATGGAGCCCATGTCGTACTTCTTGAAGTCGAAGAAGAGGGAATCGATGAGCTGCTGCGCATTCTCTGGCGTCGCCAGGTCTCCGGGGCGGATCTTCCTGTAGATGCTCTGGTATGCGTCCTCCAGCGTGCGCACGGAGTCCTTCTCCAGAGTCACCAGGATGAAGTCCTTCTCCGGGTTCGCGATGTCTTTGAAGAGATCGAGGATCTTCGCGTCCGTGTCGTACCCGAATACGCGGAGGAGCTGCGTGATGGGGATCTTCCTCTTGCGATCGATCTTGCACGTGATGATGCCCCGGCGGTCCGTCTCCACCTCCAGCCACACACCGCGCTTGGGGATGATCTTCGCCGCGTGGTATTTGGGGTGGTCCGGCATCTTCGAGAAGAAGACACCCGGGCTGCGCACCAGCTGGTGCACGACGACGCGCTCGATGCCATCGACGATGAACGTCCCGGCATCGGTCATGAGCGGGATAGAGCCAAGGAAGACGTCCTGCTCCTTGATCTCGCCCGTCTCCTTATTGATGAGCTGCACGTGCCCCTTCATGGCGGCTTCGTAGCTTAGGTTGCGGCGGCGGCAGGTATCCGGGTCGTACTTGGGGGGATCGAAGGTGTGACCGAGGATGCGCAGCTCCATCTTCTTGCCGGAGAAGTCTGTGATCGGGCTGATCTCCTCGAGGAGTTCCTTCAACCCCTCCGTGAGGAACCACTTGTAGCTCAGGATCTGCATCTCGATAAGGGAGGGCACGTGCGGGTTGCCCTCGTCTTCGACCAAGTACACGCGTCCGTCCTGTAGGGTGTGCGGCTTGATGAATGCGGGGAGGGACTCGGAGAAGCTGGGGATGCGCCCCGGGGAGGGCGTGATGTGCGGCCGGAGCTGCGGGAGCACCACCTGCTCCACCTGCATCTGATAGGAGCGCGCAGGGGGGAGCTTGACCATCGGTTTGGCGACGGGTTTCAGCGGCGCCTTCGCTGCTGCGACAACCTTCTTCTGCATCTTCACCTCTGGCTTCTTCGCAGGCTTGGGTTCGGGTTTCTTCACCACTTTGGGTTCAGGCTTCTTCACAACGGGAGCCTTCTTCTGCGGCTTGGGTTGCTTCTTCTTCTGGAGTTTCTTCGTCGGTTTCTTCGCCACCTTCTTCACAACCTTCTTCGCCTGTTTCTTCGCGGGCTTCTTCTTCGCCTTGGCAACCATACGGATAGGGGGGAGGGAGAGCCACTCGCAGCAACAGGTTCTACGAACCTGTACCGCCGAGAGAACCCTCAGGAGTGAGGAAAACGGGACACGACACTCACAACGCAATCGAAGCCGCCGTGTGCGTGAGGGATTGTAGACATCCCTAGAGGGCCGTCAACTCCATTTATGGAGGTTTCCTCGGCATTCCTCTGAGAGCTGTAAGCTACCAGCTTCGAGATGCGAGCGTCGAGGCCACTCGTAACTCGAAACTCGCAGCTTCTACACCGAGGAAGCTCACAACCCAGCGCCGAACCGCCGACCAACTTCCTCCCAGTCTACGAGGTTCCACCCTTCGACAAGCTCAGGGTGGCTTGTTGTTATGCCACTTCGAACCGTCGTGCTACTTCCTCCCAGTGGACGAGGTGCCAGAACGCCGCGATGTAATCGGGCCGCTTATTCTGGTACTTGAGATAGTAGGCGTGCTCCCAGACATCGAGACCCAGAATCGGGGTTTTCCCTTCCATGAGCGGAGAATCTTGATTCGAAGCGCCCGAAGTTTCGAGCTTGCCATCCTTCACGGTGAGCCATGCCCAACCGGAGCCGAACTGTCCTGTAGCGAGTGCCGTGAACTTCTCCTTGAACGCATCGAAGTTGCCGAAGGTCTTATCGATTGCCTTCTCCAGATCCCCTGCCGGTTTTCCTCCACCCTTGGGGCTCAGGATCGTCCAGAAGAGCGAGTGGTTCGCATGTCCACCGCCGTGGTTGCGCACTGCAGTCTTCTTGTCGTCCGGGACCTTCTTGAAGTTCTTGAGGAGGTCCAGGACATCCATAGACTCCCACTCCGTCCCGTTGATCGCCGCGTTCAACTTATCGATGTAGGTCTGGTGGTGCTTCGTTAAGTGGATCTCCATCGTCTTCGCATCGATGTGCGGCTCAAGGGCATCGTACGCGTAGGGGAGCTTGGGGAGTGTGTGAGGCATAGCAATCGAGGGAGGAGGAGAATTCCATTCTACGAGTATTATGACGCACAGCAAGCGTCAGACTGTCCTGAGCCCACGTGCGCCCCTCTCTAAAGTAGGCATACTAGAGGGGATGGAAGTACACAATCTCACCACGATTGAGGAGACGTCCCTCTACAGAGAGTGGCTCCTCTCGCATCCCGATGGCTCGCTGTGGCAGTCACCAGAATGGGCGGAGTGCCTGCGCGCTCGCGGCCGAACAGTACGCATGTACGCCGTGCAGGATGGCGAGCGTATCTGCGCCTCTGCCCTCGTCTCCATCGACCGCACGGCGTTCAACCTCTCCGTGTGGGATTGCCCTCGTGGACCCCTGTGGGAGGATAGGGGAGCGGTCGACCTCCTCCTGGAACGCATCGTGCGAGACGCGACAGAAGACCGAGCACTCACCGTGTACCTCTCGCCGAAACGAGCACTCCCGTCGCTATCATTCTCTCTGCAGGAGAGTCCTCGCAGCGAACAGCCGGAGTCGACACGCATCCTCGATCTCACTCTGGAACCGGAGGTGATCCTGGCGCAGATGAAACCAAAGGGTCGGTACAACATCGGACTATCGGAGAAGCACGGCATGAGGGTCCGCCATTCCACAGAAACCGCAGCCTTCATGGACCTACTCCATGGAACTGCCGCCCGGGATGGATTCCGACCTGGCCGGGAAGCGGACTACGCTGCATTCCTCCAGAATCTGCCCGGGGCCTTCCTCCTGCTTGCAGAGCTCCCTAGAGCCTCCGCCGATGGGAAAACGCATCCTAGGCCCATTGCTGGGCTCCTTGGATGTATCTGGCCCTCTGAAAGGAAAGATGCCAGGAAAACGGGGATCTACTACTACGGAGCTTCCTCCTACGAGGACCGGGCCCTCATGGCCCCCTACCTCCTCCAGTGGGAAGCCATGCGCTACTGCAAAGCCCAAGGATGCACTTCGTACGACCTCCTAGGCATTGCGCCCACGGAGGACCCAGACCACCCCTGGGCTGGGGTGACATCCTTCAAGGGGAAGTTCGGGGGAGAGGTAGTCCTCTACCCCCCAGAGCGGCAGATCGTGCTCCGGCCAAAGGCTCTGCGGCTGTTACGGTGGAAGCGGAGAATTCTGGGATAGGGAACAGGGAACCGGGAACAGAATAACAGGGCACTGTTCCCTGTTACTCGGTTCCCTGTTCCCTCGCATACAGAAAAGCCCCTCCTTGCGGAGGGGCCTTCTGCTGGCTTTGTGCCAAGTCCTTACGAGACCAATTAGCTCTGGTAGCTCGTCGACTTCACGACAGTCTCTGGGTACTCCACCCAGTAGAAGTTCGTGGTGGTCGTGTCCTTATCCAACCAGTGCAAGTGGTTGTCCGTCGAAGCATCATTACCAAAGGTCTTCTGACCCATGCTGGTGAAGCTCTGGAGGGACGCCTGCAGTGTGGATGTCGCTGTGGAGCTGACTTGAGCGTTGTCGATCTTGCCTTCGAGGACGATGGTGATGTCGGTGCCCTGATCGATATCCGTGTTCACGGCATGGGCATCGAGACCCTTACACTCGACAACGAAGGATCCGGAAGCGTGGCTCGCATCGACGAGTTTCGTCTGCGTGTTCTCGCGGTATGCACCGCAGGTCGCCTTCGTTGTGGCATCGGCTTTGTTGTAGAGGTAGAAGCCGGAGCCGTCCATGGCGACGTTCGTCGCGGTGATGTTGAAGATGATACCGGAGAGGACCACATCATTCTGACCGTTCTTGGAGTTCGAGTGAGCGGCGGCCGCGATCTTGAACTGACCGAACGGCGAGACGCCCGTCGGCACGTTGGTGCCGTTGGCATCTGGGTTCACGTTCGTGATCGAGCTGATCTTCGCGAGCACCGTCTCGTTCCTCTGACCGATGATGCGAGAGTTCGTCGTAGCCGTAGCTGTACCGATGAACATCTCACCTTCTGCGGTCGTGTCGCCGTCGTTCTTGCTCAGGTTGTTGCTCGACTCATCACCGCGGGCGCGGATTGCGCCGGTACCCGTGGAGTTGTCGAAGGCAGAAGTCTGATCGACGAAGACCTGGACCACACCAGAGGACACTGCGCCGCCAACGTCCGTCTTCATGCGTGGGCGGACGATGACATCGACGTCAGAGCCTTCCGGAACGATGAGCTGTCTGTTCTCCATGTTGGCACAGAAGCTCACTGCAGCACCGGAGTCGTAGAACTTGAGGACGTCATCCGAGCCACAACCTCCGACAGTCGCGAGTGCGAAGAAGGTTGTCTCGCCCTGCTTGTAGAGCTCGAGACGATCGACCGACTGCGCTTTGCTTCCTGAGGAGGTGAGTTGGATATCTGTCACGTCCACCGGCTCGTTCTCTGCATGGAACTGGAGACGGAGAACCGGCTCACCGAGTGTGCCGCCGAGGATCTGGCGCGCGCGGAGCGGCTCAGAGTCCTTCGTGACGAAGAGGTCTCCCTGGCTGACTAGGACCCAGCGCTGCGAATCCGTCGTGGTGACGACGATGTCACAGGTGCTGGAGCACACACCGTTCTTCTTGATACCGGAGAGGGAGCTACCGTCATCGAGTTCCTCTGCCTCGAGGAAGGTGACGCTCGCACCCGTCGCGAACTGGATCTGGAGATCGTCGTTCGTCAGGGAAGCGGAGATGTCACCGTGGACCTCGAAGAGGACCGTCTGCTCCTTCGGAACAACGAAGCCTCCGCCGACGAGTTCACCGAAGGTGACCTGTGCTGTCTGCGTGGCAACGCCACCCTGGAGCTTGGTATCAACCTTGCTGTCGCCGTCCGTATCCACCCAGAGCGCGTAGTTCTGTGCGTTCACGAGCGATCCGGACTTCGACTCGAAGATGGCTTTGGTGAGGAGGATGTCCTCAGCCTCGCCAGCACGAGCCTCGAAGCGGAGCAAGTTGACGTTCTTGGAGTTCTTCACCGAGGTATCCGTTGTGCCTGTCGCCTTCACAGCAACGTTGAGTGTGGCATTGGCGATGCGGTGGAAGTTCCCGGAGATGTTCCCGCGCGGGCGGACGTCCTTGACCTTGTCGCCCGTGGAGAGACCCTCGATGTCCATCTGGTAGGCCGTGGAGGACGTGATGAGACCACCGAAGGTGCATCCCACCGTGTTCGTCCCCGTCGAGATCTGGGTCGGCTCTCCACAGATGTGGATCTTGAACTTGTCGCCGCCCCTCGGGGAGCGCGTGGACCCGTTGTCGATGAAGTCGACCCGGAACTCCCACGTCTCCTTCCCGTTCACGATGAAGTCATCGAAACGGTAGATCTGGTACGTACCTGTTGCAGCATCAGATCCTCCTTTCTGGCCGAAGTCTGTGGAGGTCGTGAGGCGAACACCATCGATGGTGCGGCCCGTGACCGTGTTGCGGATCTCCACGTCTTCGAGGATTTCGCTGATGTTGTCGGACGTTGTGCCGTTGCTCCACGTGAAGTTGGCACCCGTGCTCGTCTGGCCTTGGATGGCGACGAACATGTCCTTGATGTCGACCTTCTCGCCACCCGTTGTGAGGATGATTTTCGCGAGGATCGCATCGTTGTCATCGCGCGTGTAGCTCTTCTGCGGAGGACCATCGATCTCGAGAGTGAACTCTCCAGCGTCGATCGTCACCGTGTCCGGCAGCGTGCTCGTCTCTGTGGGTAGGGCAATCTGCGAACCGTAGAGCTGGCCGTTCACGCCGTACCCGTAGAGGGAACCGACGGCGAAGACATCGGACGTCTCCTCGAAGTGCATGATGATGGAATCACCGGCACCGCCGTTGATATCCGCCACCACCTCGAGTGTGATCTTGTCGCCCTCGAGCACCGTGAACGGCGGATCGAAGACGAGCGTTGTGAAGTCACCCACCGACTGCGTGACCGTGTTCGTGAGAACCGTGCCATCCGTGCGGCGGATCTTGATATTCGAGTAGTCGCCATCCGACGCGGAGCTATTCTGCTCCATCGTCATGGAGTAGAAGGTCTGGTCCTCCACGGAATCCGTGGAGACTTCGAACTTCCCGATGACGACATCCTTATCACCCACCTCGACCTCATCCGGCGATACCGTGCGGTACGCGATGGAGACCGTGCCGCTGTCGACAGCGGCGACGCGGAAGGTGTTGCCCCTGAGGGGGAAGTTGCCCGTGACTTCCTTGGCATTAGAAACGACATCGGACGGGAGCTCAAGCACGAAGTTGTGCTCAGCAGACGTCGTCGCTGAGGAGGAGATATCCGCAACGAGGTCGACCGTGATGGTCTTACAGGCCTCGACCGTGACCGGGACGGAGAAGCGGAGCTCCGCAGTCTGGTCCTCGGCATCGATCGTGCGCTTGCGGCTGACGCGAGCGCCGTCGATTGCGGCGTACACACCGGTGATGTCCCCGACAGCACCGAATCCTTCGTGGAGGAGAGTCAAATCTTCCACAACAACGCTGTCATCGCAGGAAGCGGTGAGATCAGCGGAGAGGAGCACGACGCCAACAGCGCCCTGGGGGACCGTGTCCCCGACGGGACTCTTGGCAGAGACGGACATCTCGAGGACGCCGTCACCCTTCACGAGAGCCGTGTAGCCCTCGAAGGTCGTGGAATCGGAGAACGTCTGGCCATCGGCTGTCTCCATGTCGGCGACAGCGACTGTGTACTCATGGCTTGCGACCATGGGTTCTGCGAGCGTGAGCTCGACCATCGTTTCATCCGTGAGCGAAGCGGAGCTGACCTCCACCTCGTCGGCGTTCGTGACCGTGTAGCTCGCCACATCTTCAGCGGCGGCCTCATCGAGGGCGACGTTGAACTCGACTTCAACAGTCGTCGCGGACGTTGCGACAGCATCCGTGATGGCCGGCTCGGTGCCGACATCATCGGTGCCACAATCAACGCCGTAGACGAGACCGAGATCGACGCGGTGCAACATGACCACCATTTCTGCGCGGTTCATGTTGTCACTGGGGCGTACGCGGCCAGTGTTGTCGTCACCCTGGAGGACACAGTGATCCGCTGCGGATTGAATCGCATCGGTGTACCACTGGCCGGAGGGGTTATCGACGAACTGCGTGGAATCACCCGTCGCCTCCAAACCGAAGGCGCGGACGATCAGAGCAGCTGCCTCAGCGCGGTTAATGTTCGCGCCAGGGCGGGAGTAGCAGGGATGACTGCCGTAGCAGTTGTTGTCACCGCGGACCCATCCCTCTTTGCCGGCCTCCTCCATGTAGCCGTAGTACCAGGCGGAAGGAAGCGCGTCATCGAAGCTAGGAACTGCAGGCGGCGTCGAGAGAATGCCACCGTTGAGCTCCACGATGAGCTTGGTGAACTCCGCGCGATTGGCGAGGTCGCCACCGCGGAAGCGAGACTGACTGGCATCGAGGTAGGGCGAGAGTTCCTCGACCGCTTCCTCATACCAGATTCCTGCTGGGACATCGGTGTAGGCGGCGATCACGCTACCCATCTGGGTGACGGAGATCGCAGCAACCGACATACCTGCGAGGAATTTCTTCAAGCGAGAAATATCCATAGGTATGGAGTAAATAGGAAATAAAAACGAAGGAGAGATGCATGGATGTTTCTGTGGGAGCCCGGCAATCTACTCTGCTGTGTTCGAAGGATGAGCGGATCGCCCTACGAAATGGGCGAGGTGCTCCTCTCCTTAACTATAAAGAGATTACACATCGGGTAGACACCTTATATATACGGCCGGGCATCAGGGAATACTCTGGGGGTCACGACCGCTCAGCACGATGCTCTGGGAGCGATGTGAGAGGCTCGTCTCTCCACTCTCTGTGGGGAGGCAAGTTGCCGAGTTGTCAAAGAGCGTATACACAACCGTGACCTCGCTCCTTCTTCGAGCGGATCAGCGACGATCCTAGCGAAGGGAGAAGCTCGCATGCAAGCCTCCATAGGGTATGCATGGCGCAGAGTAGAACGGGGGAGAGGCCTCTCCGTTACACCGCCCGCAGGACTCCAGCCGGTCACAATCGCGCTTCCACGGTGAATAACACCTCCAAACATCTGTTCCGTTGCCTTCTACGACGTCTCCGATTGCCCCCTGCCCCCTCCAGAGGCCCAAAAAAAAGCAGTTGCCGATAGGGGTCCTTTCTTATGTAAAAGTATTGGTACTGTCAAGCTAAGTTAACATAGGGTTCACATCACTTCACCGTCATTACGAACGAATGGCGTGTTTTACAGAGGAGCTGTTTCAGAGTTTTCTGAGGGTTTGCTCTCCTCCCCCATCGCGGACTTCGAACCCGAACGCGCGAATTTCTTCGCGCAGCCGATCGGATGCGGAGAAATCTTTTCGTGCACGAGCATCCTCACGCTCCTTCGCGAGTGCGAGAACGTTCGCGGGAACTGTCTCCTCTTCTGCCTCGAAGCATCCAAAGGTGTCGCGCACGACTGCCGTGAATGCCTGCAGAGCATCGAGCGTTGCACTGGAATGATTCACTGAACGGGACCAGTGCATGCAGTCGAACACTGCGGCGAGTGCAGCGGATGTATTGAGATCATCATCCATCGCGTCTGCGAATCGCGCGCTGAATGCACTGACATCATCGGTAGAGTCTCTACCCTTCGCATCCGGTGTGAGTGGTGTGTTCATCCACTCGACAATCGACCGACGCGCCGTGCGCGCATTCTCTAACCCCTTCCACGAAAACTTCAGATTCGTCCTGTAGTGCACAGAGAGGAAGGAATACCGCAGGTCGAGGGGGCTGAATCCCTTCGCAGTGATGTCTGAAATACTTAACACATTGCCAAGACTCTTCGACATCTTCTGATCGCCGAGATCGATCCTTCTTTTGTGCAGCCAGTAGCGAACAAATGGCGATTTTCCACTGCATTCGCTCTGGGCAATCTCGCACTCGTGATGGGGAAAGATGTTGTCCTCACCCCCCGTGTGGATATCCAGCTGCTCCCCCAGCAGCGCGCGGCTCATCGCACTGCATTCGATATGCCAACCCGGGAATCCGGATGAGGGATCTTCTCCTTCCGATGTACTCACATCACCTGAGGCGAAGCTCCACCGGAGGACGTGCATCCCGTTCTCCCCGACACACTTCTTCCAGAGAGCGAAGTCCGCGGGGTGCTTCTTCTTCTCGTCGACTTCGATGCGCGCACCTGCGGAAAGATTCTCGAGAGTGTTTCCGGAGAGCGCGCCGTACCTGGGGAACGTACTGACGGAGAAGTACACACCATCTTCCGTCTCGTACGCGTGATTCTTCTGGAGGAGAATCTTCACCATCGCAAGTTGCTCCTTAATATACTCACTCGCGCGCGGACGATGTGCGGGCTCCTGGATGCGCAGAGCCTGCTCATCCTCCAGGAACTCCCCTTCGTAACGGCGAGCGATAGCGAGGGGATGCACGCGCTCCTTCTCCGCCTGCTTCTGCACCTTGTCGTCCCCCGCATCGGCATCATGGACGAGGTGACCGACATCGGTGATGTTCTTCACGTGTGTCACCGTGTAGCCATGCCCCACTTCCAACCACCGACGGAGGAGGTCCGCCATGAGGAACGACGAGTAGTTGCCGATGTGCGGTCGGCCGTAGACGGTGGGACCGCATGTATACATCGTCACTATCCCGGGTTTGAGCGGGGTGAATTCCTCCTCTTTCTTCGAGTAGGTGTTGTAGAGCACGAGGGGCACGGGTGAGAGTGTACCCGGGAAAATTGAATCATGAATCTTGAATCGTGAATCGCGAATGGCTGTTGCCGCCTCATGAACCGTAGCCCGGGCTCGGTAGGCCGCCGCGAGAGAGTGTAAATTTTATTTGTCATTGAGTATCGGGAAATTAACACGCAAAAATCCCAGCAGGCGCACATCCGCACACCTGCTGGGTTCCGAGAGTCAATTCCAACTCTCGGATTGCAGCCTCGGGTCCGAGGGACGGGGTAACAGGTACCCCACCTCGTCCTCAGCTCTCGCTGCCAAGAGCTGAAGGTGCTCCTCGATCGCCGCACAGAGCAGCGCATCGGAAGCACCTGCTTCGATGAGGGTCCTCGTCGATTCCATAAGACGCCTCACCGTGGGGGAGATCCCCGCTGTTCGAGAGGTCCTACCTCTCATGGCCCACCTCCTTCCTAGAAAAAGAGCCATTGCCCTCCCAGCCAACCCTGGCTAGGGGGACAGACATAGTATATCAAATAAACATCATATTATCAATTTGTCCATAACTACACTGCTCGCTTTTCTGCTTTGCCATTGAGCACGGACGCACTTCCGTTCGTATGAATGGGTATCTGCGATCCCACCACCTCCCCTCGCTGAACCGGTACATAGGGGTCATCAGACGATGCCTGGATACTGAATTCTACTCTTCGCCCATCATGCCCGTTGCGGACATCGGTCATACTCAATAGCACTGTCTGTCCTCCTGGGAGAGTCATCACAATTTCCGCTCCCTCTTGCACATCCTCCACGAGATGGAGAAGACGACCAGTACACTCTGCATCCTGCATGCAATTTTCGAGAGTATTACAAGCATCCTGCGAGAGTCCCCTCTGTGCTTCCTCGAGGGAGATTGCTGGTTGCACTTCTGGAGAGACTTCCATGGGAGTGGGGAGGAGAGCGTGAGAGTATGCCCAGTATTCCGCGTCTGGGCTAGGTGTCAAAAATCTGAGCAGAAACTGGCATACGAAGCTTCTTGAAGAGTGGTACGCGCACGCTTTCGACTCCCTCCAAATCACGGCTCAACAAAGGCGAGGATATAGTGGAGAAGCAGTTTGCATCCTCTCGTGTCACGGTAAATTGTAGCGCGACTTCAGTTCGCTGATGTGTGCACTCTTGTCTGCTCTCCAATTCTCTACATCGCCTGCGAGGGGATCTGCCGGTAGCGAGGCAATTTGTGCCTCGCGGAAGTTCACGTAGGTGCGAATGTACTGAGGTGCTTCTCTCTCCCACCTCGCAAGCAAGGCATCTGCCTCCGCTTGCGTGCAGCGACCTTCTGCGACTGCTGCAGGGAGTCTCTCCAGAAATTTCTCCATCTCGCGTACGTACATCTGGAAGAAATCGAGTGATCCCTCTGGTCCTCCACACGGTTGTCGCACGTGACCCATCCATACTTCGAACTCCTTCTGCGGCGTTAGCTGTTGTATTTCGCTGGATTGCTGAGCATGTTGTTTTACACCCTTCTCGAGTACAGAGCGCTGTACTGCATTTTCCAGTTGCTCCTGTAGCACACCCTCGAGAATCATCGCATTTACACAATCACGGAGCTGATCGACATCGAGCTCTGGAGCAGCGAGGGCTCTCTCCAATTCCTGCGCCTTCGCAAATTTCTCCTGTGCGAGAGCATGGACTGAAGGGTAGTACACGGCGAGCGCCTCTGCACACTGCGCTGCATCTCCGAAACGCAGCGTGGCGATCCGCTGCTGCATGAGGAAATATAGCCCCTTCCCATGCTCTTCGGATTCTCCTGCGGGTGTATCTACCATAGATAATATTATGCATCAAAATCGTGAAAAGATCAATCACGACACCAGCTGCCAGAATTGGTACGTTCTTCGCACTCTCCCTCCGATCCCTCCATGACGTACGCCGACATCAAGACACTCCTCGGTGATAAAGCCAATGCACTGCTCAAGCACACGTGCAAAACGATCCCGAAAGAGCGACTCCATTTACCTGGACCAAAAACCGTGGAGACGATCTTCAAGCAGTCTGACCGCTCGGCGACGGTGCTCAAGAACCTCAAATCCCTGTACGGTCATGGGAGACTGAAGAACACAGGTTACCTGTCGATTCTGCCAGTGGATCAGGGAATTGAGCATTCTGCTGGTGCGTCCTTCGCGAAGAATCCGCTGTACTTCGATCCGGAGAATTTGGTGAAGCTCGCAATAGAGGGCGGATGCAATGCGGTTGCATCTACAGTGGGAGCTCTGGGAATTGTCGCGAAGAAGTACGCTGCGAAGATCCCGCTCATCGTGAAGCTCAACCACAATGAGCTGCTCACGTACCCCAACAAGTTCGATCAGGTGATGTTCGGGAGCGTGCAGCAGGCGAAGAACATGGGAGCAGTTGCCGTCGGTGCTACGATCTACTTCGGCTCGCCGGAGGCCGGAAGGCAGATCGTGGAGGTGAGCCAGGCCTTCGCGGAAGCGCATCGGCTAGGGCTCTTCACAGTACTGTGGTGTTACCTGCGCAACAGCTCATTCAAGAAAGATGGTGTGGATTACCACCTGAGCGCGGACCTCACGGGACAGGCGAACCACCTAGGTGTGACGATCGAAGCCGATATCATCAAGCAGAAGCTCCCGGAGAATAATGGCGGCTTCATGGCACTCAATACTGGAGACAGCTCCTACGGGAAACTCGATAAGCGCATGTACAGCGAGCTCAGCTCCGATCATCCGATCGACCTCTGCCGCTACCAGGTGGCAAACTGCTACATGGGCCGCATTGGACTCATCAATTCCGGTGGTGCTTCCGGTGAGAACGATCTGCAGCAGGCCGTGATGACCGCCGTGATCAACAAGCGCGCTGGTGGCACGGGGCTCATCTCCGGTCGCAAGGCGTTCCAGAAATCCATGGAAGAGGGCATCGAAATCCTCCATGCGATCCAGGATGTGTACCTCTCGAAAGAGATAACCGTTGCGTAACGTTTATTCGTTTATTCGTTTACTCGTTTATTGGCTTACGTTCGGTGTAGGTTCGTTTCAGTTTTGGATCCAGTGATTGGAGGTGATGAATGAGTTTCGCAAGCATGCTTGCGATTTTTTTGCACTGATCAGATAATTTCTTGAATTCCTCTGTCGTGATGTACTCTTCATCTACAGCATCATACAAATGAGATCGTACCTCTGCTGCAGATCGTTTTGCATTCGCGAGGAAGCTAATGAATTCGGGAATAGTCATCGCATCATTCCCCTCAGCGATATTTGCACAGATTGACCGCGCAGAGCGCGTGACTTGATCGATGAAGGGAAAATCCCTCCGCACTGACACACGTTTACAAATACCGCGAATGCTCCTCACGAGCATTCTCCCTTCCTGCCACACCTCCATTTCTTCGAACGATCGAAACTGTGCCATACGAATCAACGAATAAACGAGTAAACGAATGAACGAATGAACGATTCCAAAGGCCTATCAAGCTTTTCTATTCACGACGAGCTGCTGCCCGATTCCGAATAAGGTTGAGATTCCCCAATAGAGAGCAACAGCAGCCGGGAATTTGATGGCGAAGAATCCGACCATGAGGGGGAGACCGTAGAGCATGATGGTCTGCTGCATCTTCTCTGGACTGAATGGCAGCTTCTCGTCCTTGGCGGGGACATCGATGACACTCTGTGACGCTGCCTTCTTGCGCTTACTCAGCGTGAAGGCGAGCTTGAGTTGGAGGAACTGGAGAACCGCGAGCGTGATGGGGAGGATGTACGGATCAGGCGCGAGGAGATCGAAGCCCAGGAACCAGGTACCGAACGTCCACGTTAGATGCTGGTAGGGCTCGTAGATGAGATGCCGTGAGAGCGCGAGCACGGAGCCATCGCGAATGACGTAGAAGAGCCCGATGAGGACGGGGAACTGGATGAGGGTTGGGAGGCACGACTGGAGCGGATTCACGTTATGCTCCTTCCAGAGCTTCAGCGTCTCTGCATGGAGGCGCTGTGCATCATCACTGTGCTTGCGCTTCAGTTCCTCGAGTAACGGCTGGATCTTCTGCAGTTCCTTCTGTCCCTGAAGCGACTTCTGGGTCGGGTAGAAGAGGAGGAGCTTCACGCAGACCGTAAGGATGATGATAGCAATTCCCAGGTTGTGTCCCGGGACGTACGACGCGATGAGGAGGAGGAAATTGAGGAAGGGCTTCGTGATGAATGCGCGGAAGACCTGTGTGATGAAGCCAGGCTCGTGAATGCTGAACCGCGTCGTGAGGACGTTCTGGATCGTCGCTCCGGATGACGATGGAGCCACAATCGTTGCAGGCTCAACCGGGAGTCGTGCTTCGTATAGTCCATACTCTCCGAAGAGTGAGTACTTCCACGGTGCAAGGTCGAGTGTCACAGTCTCCCCCGCTGGGACATTCTCCACATCGACGCACGGCAATACCGTTCCGGTTGCGGTGAGCTCTGTGAGCGTATCGCCACTCCCGCTCCCCGTCTGCACGCCGTAGACCTCTACGGGAGGTTGCGGGCAGCGGGGCTGGAGTGAGAGATCTTTGGCAGTGGTATTGGTCACCGTGAGCACGGGGTGATGCCCGCCTTTCACCGTTGCATCTGCGGGTGCGAGCACAATGCCTGCGGTGCTCTGCTCTCCGCCGAACTGCTCCGGAAAGAACGTGCGCAGGAGGACCTGCGAACTCAAGTACACGATGCCGAAGATCAACGCGAACTGGAGGAGGTTCGATCGTTTCGCGGGGGCTGCCATGCGCGGAGGGACGAGAGGAAAGACTGGATATCCGCTCGGATATCCGAGAAGTTGCACTGTAGACTAGAGGAACGCGGGACGATCAACAACTGCACGGAGGGGAGAGTCTGGAACCCCTGGAGAACCGTCCGCAGGGCCTCCCTGCAGCGCCTGCGCATGCGATTACGCTTCACGGCGGATTTATCCAATTTCGCCGATGCGAGGGCCCCGGCGTACACGGCAGGAGCCGCGGTCGCGGATGGATGGCGAGGAGCCCCGGGAAGCCAGCGCACCATGAGCACCTTGCCCTTCCACAACCTTCCCGTGCGGATCACGCGATCGCAGATCTTCCTGCCACGGAGACGTTGGAGCTTCATAGGATGTGCGTGTGATAGCACGAACGGAAATATTGTTATATTGCTATATTGTTATATTGTGCGCAGGCGATCCGTAATGCTCTGCGAATCGCAGAGCTCTACTCCCGCATCGCTTGCTAACACAATAGCAATATAACAATATAACAATCGTCCCCCCGTTCTACCGATGCCATCGCTCACCGCCGATCAAGTGCGTCACATCGCCAAGCTCGCGAGACTGAAACTCTCAGAGGAGGAGGTGAAGAAATTTTCGACAGAGCTCACGCAGATCCTCGGGTACATCGACATCCTGAATGAAGTCCCCACAGATGACGTTGCACCGACAGCGCAGGTGACGGGACTCTTGAACCAATTCCGCGAGGATGTCGTCTCGAGCAATGGACCGAGCGGCGATGCGCTCCTCGCAACGAGCCCGCTCCCGATTGTCGATCACCAGATCGAAACCCCCTCCGCCCACGGGTGAGTATGAGCGCCACTGCCCTCACCATCGCGCAAGCGCACGACAAGCTCCGGAAGAAAGAGCTCTCGAGTGAGGAGCTCGTGCGCGCGTGCATCGAACGGATCGAAGCTGTGGATGGGAAGCTCAATGCCGTCGTGCACCGGAATTTCGAGGGAGCTCTAGAGCAAGCCAAAAAAGTGGATTCCAACGGGAAGTTCGATCACCCCCTCACCGGCATCCCCTATCTCGCGAAGGACGTGTACTGCGAGGAAGGTGTACCGACTACAGGCTGCTCGAATGTCCTTCGCAACCCCACTTCGCCCGATGGGCTTCGCGGGGCAGGCAAAGATTACATTCCGCCGTTCGACTCGACGACGACGAAGCGTCTCAAGGCGGTGGGTGCCATCAGTATGGGGAAGACGAACACCGATGAGTTCACGATGGGCGCCAGTACGGAGACCTCGTGCTTCGGTGTGACGCGCTGCCCCTGGGATCTCACCTGCGTCGCCGGTGGATCTTCCGGAGGTTCCGCTGCCGCGGTGAGCGCGGATGAGTGCATCTTCGCATTGGGAACGGACACCGGTGGATCCATCCGCGAGCCAGCTGCCTTCTGCGGCATTGCCGGTATCCGCACCACGTACGGCCGCACCAGCCGCTACGGCGTGATGAGTATGGCGAGTTCGCTCGATACCATCGGACCGCTAGGTAAGACGATCGAAGATCTCGCGATCATCCTCCAGGCAATTGCCGGTAAGGACCTGAAGGATGGCACCACCTCTGATGTCCCCGTCCCCGACTACCGAGCGGAACTCACCGGGAACGTGAAGGGGCTCAAAATTGGGATTCCGAAGGAGTATTTCATACCGGGGATGCATCCGGAGATCGAGGCTTCTGTGCGCGATGCGGCGAAGGTATTCGAAAGCCTAGGTGCCAAAATCGTCGACATCTCCCTCCCACACACGAAGTACGGCGTCGCGACGTACTACATCCTCTGCCCCTGCGAGGTGAGCTCGAACATGGCCCGCTACGACGGCATCCGCTACGGCCACACGGTGCAGGAGAAGGACAACTTAGTCGAGTACTACGGACGTGTGCGCAGTGAAGGCTTTGGCCCAGAGGTGAAGCGCCGCATCATGATCGGGACGTACGCCCTGAGTGCAGGATACTTTGATGCGTACTACCGGAAAGCGCAGAAGATCCGCACGCTGATCAAAGAAGATTTTCGCGCAGCGTACGAGAAGGTCGATGTCATCATCTCGCCTGTGACGCCGACTCCCGCATTTAAAGTCGGTGCACACACCGATGATCCCGTCTCGATGTACCTCGAGGATGCGTTCCTCAGCGGACAGGTGATGGCGGGCATCCCCGCGCTCTCTGTCCCCTGTGGATTCTCAAAAGAAGGATTACCGATGGGCCTACAAATCACCGGCCAGCAATGGAAGGAGGAGGTGATCCTCCGCGCCGCCCACGCGTATGAGCAAGCGACGGAGTGGCAAACGAAGAAGCCGACGCTCAGCTGAACGCTCTTGCGGAAGAAACAGTGCGCGACGACACTGACGGCGAGTGGTGATATCTAAGCAAACGCTCTTCCGGCTCTGCCTGCTCGTGCTGTTTCTCTCGATGGCGCTGAAGGGACTGTTCGAATTGGGGAGGATTATCGTGCTCGAAGCGCAGGGACCCCTGGATGCGGATAGCACTATTTACTTTACAATCGGCAGAACGCTCCTGAATGGCTTTCGTCTGTACGTGGATTTCTTCGATGTGCAGCCGCCGGGGATGTTCCTCCTCACCGCCCTATCGCTGCTCGTCACTGGCGATCAGCGGCTCGTCACGGGCTTCGTCGTGTTCATCCTCGCGGCGGTGCCGACAGTCATCGCCCTCTTCGCGTACAGGGAATCTCGCTCGGGAGATCGGCTCTCCAGGGCTCTGCTCACGCTCCTTGCGCTCACACTCGGGATCCTCATCACCCTCTACCTGGAGGAGCGTGCACCCACCGTGGAGACGCAGCTCTTCGGGAGTTTCTTCGGGGTGCTGTTCGCGCTCGTGATGATCACGTACCCCGAGCGATTTGACTGGAAGCGAAGCCTCCTCGGCGCCCTGCTGCTGCTCTGCTCCATCCTGATGAAGGAGCCCTTCCTCGTGACGAACTTCGCCGTCGCTCTCCTGCTTACGCGGAACGTGAGACATTTCCTGCACGGGTTCCTCCTGCCGCTCGGCATTGGTGGTGTTGTGGGGATACTGCTCCTCGCCTGGATGGGAATCCTCCTGCCCTATATTCAATCCTTGGGCACGACGTTTGCCCTCCGGACTGAGAACTCAACGCTGGTGTTCGGTCCCATGATCATCCGACCGCTCGCTCTCCACATGCTGCACTCCAACCTGTCATGGTTGTACCCCGCTAGCCCACTACTCGCATACCTCATCTGGTACCTGTGGAGCCGCTCCATCGCGTACCGAGCAGCAGCGGAGCAGAGGGCTCTACGCCTGATCTCTGTCATTGTTCTCCTCGTGGCATTCTGCTCTGGAGCGGTGTTCCTGAACACGATCCACCAGATTATTCTGGTGTGGTACATGAATCGCAACGAGGTCATGCTCGTGGACCCCCACCTCCTGCGCAATGCCATCATCGAGATGGTCGTTGCCCTGATCCTCCTCGTTCCCTCCGGGCTGTGGCTGCACAGACGACGCATGCTCCGGTGGCTCGTCCTCTCGTTGATTGCGCTCGGGTTCACATCGTTGGGTGTCGGCTCGTCTTCGTTCTCCGGCAACCACTTCGCCTTCGCCGTACCGGTCTACGCGGCACTCGTGTTGCTCTTCCTGCGCGAGAGTGCCCGCATGGGAACGTGGACGCCTGCGTTCCTCGTAGGCAGTGCGATGACCATGCTCGTGATGTTCCCGTTCACTCCTAATCCGAGCCACTTGGCCTCACTCGAGCACAGAATGGGATTCACGTACGCCGCCCAGAGAGAGCGCATTACGCGACTCGATGGCCTGATGGACAGTTGTGGACTGGAGCAGTACTACAATGAGGCAATACAGGAATTCGCGATGGCGAAGCACAGCCCCTACGGCCCCCTGGTGCTCCGCTATGACTACATGCCTCTGAAACATCCCCTGCATCTGCAAACGGCGGAGAACATCGTTCGCGATGCGAAACTCATCGTGGCAACCGAGGATTACGAGGACCCCCAACCAACACCGGAGAACGACTTAGTCGTCACCGTCTTGCATCAATTCATCCCCAAGAACTTCACAAAAGATCCCCCTCCCTGTGCAGTACCCTTCTTCCCCATCGAGGGGGTCACTCTCTGGTTCCGGAAGGATCTGTCACCGCATCCGTAGAACAGGGTGTATCTTGGCTTTTCTCCGCGATTTTTTTGAACATTCGGGAGAGGAGAAAAACCCTGTTGATTCGGGAGAAATTTTGCGTATTCTCTTGCGCTCATGAAGCCCTCCTCGCATGAGTCCGGCAGCCGTCTCTCGCAGCGACTCTCTGCACATGCGCGTGAGTGCGATGGTCGCGAACACGCTGTCATGCAGAGACACCGTGCTCTCAGAATGGAGTACTGGCATGAACTTACGAAACTCACGAACGTATTTGTGCGGGATCACCATGTGACACACGATCATGCATCTTCAGAAGCTCACGACGCCATCCATGCAGCCAGCCATCCCGACGATCCCTCCCTTCCCGAGAATGTCCGACGCTCGAATATCGCGGCGCAACGGAAACTCTACAGAGAACGCCAGAATAGGGCAGCGCAGATCTTTGCATCGGAGGAGGAGAGTGAGGCTGCGTGATGGAACTGGCACAGGTCTTTGTGTACAATCCCGCACCTATGGAACGGGCGCTCGTCACTGGCGGCAGTAGCGGCATTGGGCTGGCACTCACGAAGAAACTAACGAGCAGGAAGGGGAACGAGCAAATGGAAGTGCACTCCTTCGACGTGCAGAAGCCCCGCCAGCGCGTGCGCGGTCTCATCGCACACACACCGGTCGATGTGAGCAAAGAAGATCAGGTTGCAGAGGCGATGCAGAGTATCCAGGGGCAACTCCACTATCTCTTCGTGAACGCAGGCATCCTGTCACGCAAGGGACTCTTCGAGATTCCCCCAGAGGAGTTCCAACGCATGATCAACGTGAACTTCTTCGGCTCGTGGCTGACACTGAAAACTGCTCTGGATCAGAATATGCTCGCACCCGATGCGAAGGTCGTGCAGACCTGCTCCATTGTGGGCATCGAGGATGATTTGGGAATGGCTCTCGCTCCGTACAAGCTTTCGAAGCAAGGAGTACACGCCTACGGAAAGGCCGTGCATGCGGTACTACCAGACGTAGACTTCAAGGTCATCTACCCCGGTTCGGTAGATACGCCCATGGTGAATGAAGGATTCGCGTCACGGCGACAATGGCTGAAGCAAGCGAAGGAGAAGTGGGGATACGTGAGCAGTCCCGAGGAGGTCGCGGATGCCATGCTTAATCTGGCCGAGAGTGATGCGCGTCGCGCAATATGGAACAGCATGACGGAAGAGTTCGACTTCGATTGATGATCAGTACACCTCCTTCAGGTAGCACTCCTCGCAATAGACAATTTCCGGCCTCTCGGGTGCATACGTCGTCTCAATATCCTTCTTGCAATTATCGCACTGGCGCTTCCAGAGCTTGCGGGGATTCCGTAGAGCAACGCGCCTATTGTGCCGCTCGTCGGGATGGAGGCGGGGAGGTGGTAACCCCTGCGTACGGTAGAAGTCGAGCTCCTGTTTAATGAGGCGGAAGGGTCGCCCCGATGCTTCGCAGCGGATCGCCCAGTTGAGGATGTCATCGGGAACGTCGCGAATATTCTCTGGGAGCTCAGATCCCTCTACAATCTTCTCGACCTTCGGCACATCGTCCTCCTCATCGCGCCAGTGATAGCCCTGCTTGAGCGCTTGTACGCGTGAGAGGGGGAAGTGCTGCAGCTCGATGGTCTCGTTGTAGGCGAACGGAGAGAGCGTGATGGGGAAGAACTCCCCCCACTCTCCGCGGGAGCGCATGGCCTCCGCAAGCTTCGTGGCCATGCGCTCGTACTCGCCCTGCGAGTACTGCTTGTTCATGATGCAGTACTGCTGCTTCTTCAAGCCCACGCAGCCGAAGAGGTTCTTCGAGGCGTTCATGCAGAACGCGCAGTACGTGAGTTCAGAAACTCCATTCCAGCAGTGCCAGCAGAAGATGTTGTGGTAACCAGGCCCGGTGGAGAAGACCTCGTAGAGGAGCTCACCTCCGCCGCCGATCAAGTCGTACGCATCCTTCGTCGTCAGGGGCATGATCGAGCAGTACTTGGAGTCCTGCGTGTCCTTGCCATCGAAGCAGGCGATCGCATTCTTACAGTTGCTGAGATAATTGCCTGTGCAGTCGACGCAGTTCGTCATCACCGCGTGCGGGTGGGGGATCTTCAATTTCACTACCCGTGCACGTTCTCTGTTCTCCGCAAGCATCATCGGTGTGTAGGTGAGCGTTCCCACGCGCTTCTTCCACTCCTCAGGTGTGAGCTGCTCATTGAAGTAGCAGTGCTCCTTGGTCCGTAGACCCGCGCACCCGAAACAGTGCTTACAGCCCCGGCATTCGAAGCAGAAGGAGCAATCGGTACAGGTCGAGCAGCTCTGGCTGAAGAGCGTCTGGTAGCACTGTACGCAGTCCACGCACTCGTAGCAGAGCTCGCACTCGTGCAGGCCGATGCTATCGACGCAGTTGCGCGCGGAGTAGCTGTACTCCGTGTAGTAGCAGTCCTCGCTGAAGTCCGTCGCCACCGCCATGTGGCAGTTCTTCGACCAGCCGCACTGGTTCACGTAGGGACTGTTCTCACACTGCACGTTGTAGAGGGCGATGTGCGGTAATGCGAGGAGGAGTTCCTGCATCTGCTCGAAGAATGGACGATCGAAATCCACGTCGCGACCATGAACGAAAGGACCATTCGCTTCATTCCACCATGCATCTGCTTCGAAGATCTTGTACGGCTTCTCCTGCGAATACACCGAGATGATTTCCTTCCCCGTCGCGTCACTCTTCCGCCTGTACAGATTGCGTTCATTGCGAAATGCGAACCGCCGGAGCATCCGACAATCGGGGCAGAGTGTGGGCGGAGGCACCGACTGCTTCTTCCCATCGAATACCGGCGAGATCTTCTCGTAGAACGCGAGGTCGTCCTCCGTGATCTCGAAGCTGGTTTGGCACTGGCGACAGGCTTGGTGCATAGGAGAGAGTGTACCTTGTTGAACAGATTTCTTTCACTTGCAGCGGACATTCCTGTGCTATCTTTTCCCCATGCTGCTGCGCTCTTCTGTTCCCCAAAACCATCCCTGGGAGGAGGAATTGGAGACGAAGGCATTGGAAATTGATAGGCACGAAGGTGCAAATCATCGAGAAGAAGCTCCGTGGAAAATTCTACAGACGAAGCCTGATGGCGGAGCTTCCTGAACGTAGTTCGAACATTTCTCACCTCTCCTCCCTATTGAGAGATGCCAACAGTTCCTCGTAATCAGATAGGGTGAACATATCAAAATAACCAGCAGGAGAGTCAATATGGAACATACCTAATTCTTTGAGAGTGCGAAGTCTATCGATGATTTGTTCTGTGATTTCCTTATACGACCTTTCGACTGTTTGAATAGAAGCAGCCAAATTCTCCTGTTGTAGCCTCAGAAAATCGGTGAAGGCCGTTTCATGCTCGAGGAGATTCCCCGCAATTCCCAACCTCTCAATATTCTGCAGTCGTTCAATATGTACTTGAGTTCGGATTCCAGAAGCTTCCTGTTGAAGCTGGCGAAAATACACTACTTCTCTCGCAAGTGTCACAATCGAGATAATCTTGTTTGCTTCGGTATCGCGGTGGTCTATATACACTTTGATCCCAAGCGGCAGCACAATGATCATGCTATGGCCATCGCCATCACTACTCTTCAATTTTACAATCTTCATCACTCCAAACTTCTCAGGTTGATGGGGATCATTTCCTTCCGGCATACGAGGTACACCTTCTGGAACTGCTAATTCCTCATACTTGTCGTCGTAATCTTCATATGACCAGACTTCGTCCATGCAAAAAAGTATAAGCGCGAATAGTCGGATGTCTAGGTGCCTACAACAAAGAATGCTTCCAATAAAACTATTGGTCATCAGTACACTGCATCATGATTGCCCACCATGATAAATAGAATCAGCGCGTGGCCCCCCTTTTCAATGTATATCAAACGTAGATCGTACCCTGCTGCAATGGAGCGCATTCCCTCCCGTGATCCGGCGAGCTTGTGGTTATGGAGTTTCGGATCGAAAGGGTTATCGCCGAAAAGCCGCAGCGCACGTTCAGCGCGATCTCGCTGATCCGTTGACAACTTGCGGTACATCCTCGTAAAAGCAGAGGAGAAACGGATCACCATGCTCATTGATTGAGATACTGCAGAGCTTCATCCACGGAGGAAAATGCAGGAGAGAGATTTTTCCCTTTCCTGGCTTTTTCTGCCATACGATCCAAGGTAGCAATCTGCTTAGGCGTGAAATGATCCTCATCGCTTTGCAGGAGGAACGGGATGCCACCGACATCGGCGACTTTCGTAAAGAACACACGAATGGCCGTCGGCGTATCGATGCCGATCTTCTTAAAAACTTTCTCCGCGCGACGCCGGAGGTTTTCATCGAGCCGAACCTGGAGATTCCTCTGAGCCATTTTTGAGAAGATACGTTCAGTATAGTCCACGTATATGCAAAATGCAATGGTCTTGCATAGCTGATGCAACTCTTTACGCGAGCAGCAACTCCAGCTTCGCCAGAATTTCCGAGAGGACAGACGGCGGCACGCGTTCGATGATCCGTGCGGAACGTGCTTGCCAGTCGAGACTCTTCACATGATCAGCGAGAATGACTCCTTTCGTTTTCATTCCTCGGGGGAGAGCGACCTCGAATGGGTATCCCTTTGCATGACTGGTAATGGGGCAGAGAATCGCCAAGCCTACTTTGGCATTGTAGGAACGTGGCGAAAGAACCAGAGCCGGACGCCTGCCTGCCTGTTCCCTCCCGCGCTGAGGATTGAATTGAAGAGAGACAATGTCCCCCCGATCTGGCGCGGGGGGCTTCACCCGACTTCGCAGGAAGCCACGGCTGTGAGGCTTTGGAGTAATGGTTTGAGCTGGAGGAAGCATGCTTCGCCGGGTTCCGCATGCCACGTAACAAGCATCTGCAAGAGATGCCCCGAGGATGATCCGGAGAGCTTCACCATATTTCCTTGCCGACAGCAGTTCCCGTCTGCACTTCCCCATGCAGATTTTCTGGGGTCACCTGTTCCAATAGCCTATTCAGATCTTGCTCCACGGAAGAAATCCGCAGACCATTCGGCTCAAGGAAGAGCTCTACTTCCTTGCCGGAATCGATCCCCATGTGGACAGCGAATGCCTTGGGAATACGGACAGCGAGACTGTTGCCCCAGGTGCGGATGATCGTTTTCATAGAACGAGTATACATTGTATATACATCGGATGCAAGCATAAAAGCCCTCTGCAGAAGAGCAACGTGCTGATTTGAAGCAATGTATAGCAGGCCCCCCCCTGAACGAGAGTCAAACACACAGCCAACAGCCTACGACGAAATACCAAAAGGGCGTTGCATCATGTACGTCTATCCGTTTTCGATGCAACGACCCTCTGCTTTCTCGCTTACGCCATGACGACTCCCTCCTCTGCCACGACGGCCCGTTCAATTTCCGGGCTCCCCTTCTTCGCGCCGAGCAGGATGAGGTTATCGATGATGACCTCGGTCCGGTGGAGTGTGACACCCTGCGCATTCTCCCAGCTGCCAGTTTTAAGGTGCCCCTCAATGTAGACAGGCTTGCCCTTCTTCACGTACTTGCCACAAAGTTCGCCAAGCTTGCCCCAAGCGACGAGGTTATGGAATTCCACCTGGCTTTGCTTCGCGCCTTTGGCGTCTTTCCATGTGCGGTTGGTTGCCAGACCAAACGTACAGACACTCTGGCCCCGGACAGGGGTTTTGCGTTCGGGATTCTGGGTGACGTTCCCGAGGAGCGTAACGGTGTTCACCGATTTCATAGAGAAATGGGGAAGAGAATAGAAAGGCCTTACAGTAGAAGTGACTACCACTCCTGACAGCGGCTCAGAGAGCACTCCAAAACGATGGGTCCTCATTATTGGCTTTGAGAAGCCGCAAAAGGAGTTCTGCATGTGGGGAGAACGCCTGCGTACATCACACTGCAAGAGGTACGCGGCATCGACCCTCCTTCGTCTCGCGGCTTTGGAGGGCAAGAAGGAGGCTGAAATTGCATAATCATAGAAAAAGTGTTATAATATTCACCACATGGAGACCGCGCACATATCACCATCAAAGCGAGGCATTGGTCCCGGATGGAAGTTCTGGGCAATCGTTGGTGTGTGGGTGGCCTTTGGAGGAGTGGCCGTATACTTCGCGGATACCCTCGCAGCCAATCTCCTGCCCTAGGAGGGGTAGCAGTCTTCAGAGGACGGATTTGTCAATCACCCGGGGAGCTGGTACGGTTCCCCCGCTCTCTGCCTACGGGCGTTGAGCATGGTGACGCTGATCTTTCGTATGGAGCTGAAGCTCCAACGAATGCCACGAATGTGGAGCTGTAGCTCAGCTGGTTAGAGCGCTTCCCTGTCACGGAAGAGGTCGCGGGTTCGAATCCCGTCAGCTCCGCCACATAGAATGCCCTCACGATTCACGATAGGCTCGAATGCCTCTGTGAGCTTTCGTGAAACCACTTTTTTATCATGGACACCCAGTTCTAAAAGCACTTCCCGCACGAGATCACGTTTCTCATCGGGGTTTGCATCTTCGTACGTAGCCGAAGCCCTCTTTGCGCGTTCTAAGAACTGGCGCACTTGCTCCAGACGCTCCACGTCCATCTTCCGGATACGCTTCTCGTCTTGGGTGATCTGCATTCCCTCGACCGCGATCCGTTCTTTCTCGGCGCGGAAGTCCGCGCGGGGTAAGTGGCTTGGCAACGAACTCCGGCGTGCTGGTGTTGTGCAGGGCAAAGCGGAGTTACGAAGCGTGGGCGGTAAGAAATCAAAAGGCTACCGGCTCAATCAGGCTCACATTACCCGTCTCCTCTCCGCGTACGGTGGCGTAGTTACCGGAGCCGAGGCCACGGCTTCAGGCAAAGAAGATGGAGTGGTAACCGCAGAGTAACTGCGAGAGTGGCCGTGTGGTTACCAAGCCTCTCGGCTTGAGGAAAGCCACATAGCTGTCTTGGTAACTGTGAAACCGTATCAGGCGGATGGACGAGCCGCTCCGCTAATGATTGCGGCAACCAGCTTCTCCGCATGGGTATTTCCCATATCGACTTTGTGCCTATTGTCGATCACCGTCTTCAGCGAGAACTCATCCCTAAAGCGCCGCTCCAACAGCCACGCCGATGCCTGCCAGATGGGATTGCCTTCCCGATCGGTGGCGTTGTGGATGCGCTGCAAGAGTACCGCTTTGTACATCTCCAGCGAGCAGTCCACTTTTTGTTGGAGCCTGCAGCCCCTGCAGTTCCAACACCGCTCATCACGTTCCGTTCCGGCATCCGGCTTATCGCACCGACGCCACCGGAGGAACGTGACAGGATGAATCCCGCACTGAAACGCTGCGGCCTCGACCGTAGCTCCGCCCTTGATCGCGGACACGATGCCGTCCTCGACTGTGGAACAGCGCTTATTCGGTACTGGTCTGCGTTTCGGAATCGTCATATATCACCATTGAAAGACGGCAAATACCCAGCATGGAATATGGCCCCATGACCTTCGGAAGTACTTCCGACCTCTCAGAGCATATGTCAGGCCACTGACATAGCCCCCGAAGCATCGAGCGCAAGAAAGGCCTATCTGAAAAGCTCGACTACCTCGGAAATCATTTCAGCGAATTCCACACTTGCTCAAACACTGTTCGCTGCGTAGATGCGAGCGTTTGGCTAAAAATCTCTACAGCTGCAATTTGATTCTCTCCGTAACTAATCATACAAATTCTTTCTCTACATATAATGCAGTCCGAGAGAAACGTGGCACCCCTTGGCAGAATTTTAATCTGGTGTCGCGTTGAATCAAATTTCCGTTTATACGTTCTGGCCTCCTCGCAATCCACCGCGATCTCTTTTGCACTGCTGCCGTGCTCGTTCACGGCTTCATGGATGATGTTTAGGTATGCAGGCATCATTCGTTGCACCGTTTCTGGATTGAAGAATGCATAGAGTTCTTTCTCTTGAGCCAATGATTCATACATCTTCATTACAGATTCCTTCCCTTCCGAAAATTTCACTTTGGGTGTGACGCTCAACGTACTTTCAAGTGCTTGCAGGGTAGGTAATTTTTCTTCCAGCAAGAGCAATGTCTGTTTGATATTTCTTTCCTCGGCTTTCAGAACGTCGGCGATGTCCTTCACGGGAATGCATTTCACGTACTTGATGCCTGCTCGATCAAACTCCTCGATGAGACGGTGCTCTTTCAATTTTTCCACGATGAAATACATCGATGATCGGGGTATGCCTACATGCTTTGCTACGACGCTGATTGGTTGCGCTCCCAGCGTGAGGAGTTTCGTGAACGTCTCTGTTTCTTTCGTAGAAAGCCCGAATCGAGAGAAGAGGTCATCCATTTAGTGTTGTCGAAAAAACTCGGCATAGCGATTTTACCTTAATAGAGAGAAGAAAACCACATAAATTTAACTATAGTCCGTATTCATTGACTGAATTTGACACATTCGAATATCATTATTTTATGCAATTTAGATCTATCCGCCATCACTCTCTCAAACGTCAATTACACGGGTTCATATGTCTGCCGTTTCTTGTTTTGTTGCTTGCAAGCTGCACAGCGAATATTAGCGAAACCGGCAAAACGACGTTTAAGATCAATGTAGATACATGGATTGGTTACGCGCCGCTTCGTCTCGCTCAAGAGAAAGGATTTTTCGAGGATGTTGATGTTCAGATCATCACAACACCCGACGTCGCTCAGCGAAAACTGATTCTTGAGCGTGGAGAGAATCAGGCGATAGCAGAAACGGTGGATCAATTGGTTCTCGATCATAGTCAGGGCATCCATTCAGTTGCGGTGACAGGTCTTGATTTCTCAAATGGTGCCGACGGCATCGTAGCCGTAGACACGATCAAGACTCTGCAGGATCTGAAAGGCAAGATAATCCTCGTGCAGAAGAACTACGTGAGTGAATCGCTCCTCAATTATCTGCTCGAACAGAATGGGATTGATTTCGAGGACGTCACGACGGTCGATACCGAGGCGGGAGCGGCTGGGGCTGCGTTCGCTGCGGGGAGAACGGATGCGGCGGTTACATTCGAGCCGTGGCTTTCGAAAGCCAAGGAACGGACGGGAAGCCACATCTTGGCGACCAGCAAAGACGCTCCGGGCGTGGTCGTGGATATCCTCTCTGTACAGCAGGACTACCTCAAAACTCATCCGGACATCGTTGCGAAGGTTGTCCGTGGCTGGTTCAAGGCAGTCGAGTATTGGAAGCAGCATCCGGACGAATCAAATGCGATCATGGCGAAATATTATTCGGTGACACCGAAGGAGTTCGCCGATCAGGTCTCAGGTTTGGTTTGGCCATCGTATGACGAAAACCTGACCTACTTCACGCAGAATGCGAAGCCAAGTATCTACGATGTCGCTGACACCTTCGTGAGCATCTTTCTGAAGACAGGGCAGATCCGGAGCAAACCGGATTTAGAACCCGCAGTCGATACATCGATTCTTCAGAATCTTCATGCAAAGCAGTAAATGGAGTTCTACGGCTCTTGGATCGATCTCCTTTCTCTTGCTTCTGCTGCTCTGGAGCCTTGTGACATACACGGGTTTCGTGAAGGACTTTTTTCTTCCAACTCCAACGTCGCTGTTACACGGTTTCTTTTCGCTTTTCACACAACAGAGTTTCGCTAATGACGTGCTCATCAGTGTCTACCGCGTTCTCGTCGGATTCATCATCGCGGTCGTCTGCGCGGTTCCCTTGGGAATCATCGTTGGGCTCAACCGTCGAATGGAAGCGCTTGTAGAACCTATTGTTGGCTTCATCCGCTACACACCGACGCCCGCTCTGATTCCTCTTTTCATCTTGTGGTTCGGGATTGGAGAGACAGAGAAAATCATCGTGATTTCTCAAACTGTGTTCTTCCAGCTTGTGCTGATGGTGGCGAATTCCGTCTCCTTCATTCCGAAAGAAATTGTCGAATCGGCACGTACTCTCGGTGCAACGAAGTGGCAAATCATCACGCGCGTGGTTTTCCCCTACGTGAAACCACGGATCTATGATGATTTGCGCATTTCGATCGGGTGGGCATGGTCAGCATTGATGGCAGCGGAAATCGTAGGAGCAACGTCGGGGATCGGGCTCGTTATTGTCGAGGCGCAAAGGCTCCTGCGTACCGAAAATGTCATGGCCGGAATTCTGGTCATCGGCCTCCTCGGTTTAGTCACCGATCTTGTCATGAAGCGCCTGTATCCACTCTTTTTCCCTTGGGCCCCCAAGCTTGAGCACCATGCTTGAACTCTCCCATGTTTCCAAGGGCTTCCGCGCTCAAGACGGCACGATGGTCGAAGCTGTGCAAGATGTGTCCATGACCATCAAAGAAAAAGAGTTCGTGTCGATCGTAGGACCGAGCGGCTGCGGCAAAACCACACTATTGCGCATGATCGCGGGATTGGAAACGTCCGAAGCATCTTCTATCCGATTCAACGGGCATCCTGTGAACGTACCGGATCGGGAGCGCGGCATGGTCTTTCAGAGTTTCGCCCTCTTCCCATGGCTCAATGTCTACGACAATATCGCCAGTGGTCTTCGTTTTGCAGGAAGATCCGATGAAGAGGTTTCAAAGACCGTTTCACGGTACTTGGGACTTACCGGTCTGGAAGCCTTCTCAAAAGCGTATCCCATGACCTTATCCGGCGGGATGAGGCAGCGTGTTGCGATCGCGCGAACTCTCGCCAATGATCCGAAAGTCATCCTCATGGACGAGCCATTCGGGTCGTTGGATTCGCAAACACGTTCACAGATGCAGGAGTTTCTTGCGGATCTCTGGGAGAAGGACAGTAAAATGGTTATCTTCGTAACACACGATATTGAGGAAGCAGTCTTCCTTTCAGATCGTGTTTTTCTGATGTCCCCTCGTCCGGGGCGGATTAAGAAGGAATTCATTATCCCTTTCGGTGTGAGCAGACCGCGAGAACTCAAATTCTCCGATGACTTCTTTGCACTGAAGAAGGAAATCATGAGACTTATATGAAAGCTGAATCCCTATTCAAATAGCGTTGGTTCGCGCTTTGGTGGCCAGAAGCAGCCAATAATCAGGAAAGGATTGTCGGCCCATTCGTTGTACCGCCGTGTCGTTCCCATGAAGAAGTAGAGATCCCGTTTTAGAAACTCGTCAAAGTACTTCTCTCGCACCTTCGCACAGGCCACCGCTTCATCACCTTCTGCTCTTTCGAGGCAATTCCAGTAGAGCTGACCGATCTCCCAATCCTCGATCATAAGCGCGCTGCGCTTGCCTCGCATATCCTCGAACTCGTAGCGGAACTCATACGGAAGCTTGTCCATGATTTTGAAGGGGTTCTCGCCTCCCCCGAACAGATCGCGCTGCGCCTTGCGTGACTCGATCGCTTTCAACTTCTCAGGGTCCCATGTGCGCTGTTTGGCTGGCGTAATCTTGAAATCCAGAACGCGTGTGGGCTTGAACACGGCGAGCGATACCTGTTTGGCATCGTCGCGCTTGTTATCCGCGATCAGTTTCCCCAAATCATCGTAGACGTTACGGAGAACGACCTGCCTGCGTTTCTCCCATCCATTCTTCGTGTCGATAGAGCCGTGAAACGTGATGTCCTCGCACATGTTGTACGGTCGGAAGCTTTCCGGGCGAGGGTCGGAGGTGTTTTTCTGCACGTCGATCTCCACCCATTGGTACTTTTTGTACCACTTATCGAAGTCGAGTTTGCGGTAGACGATTGGATAGAGGCGCAACCAACGTCCGTCCGGCGTCATTCCGGCGGTACAGACGAGTTCGTCGTATTTAGTTGATAACGTGGGATACGTTTTGACGAGAATCAGGAGGCGTTCTCGCTTATAGGTGGACGAGTTCATAGGCGTTGCAGCAGCGGTTGGCCAGTTTGGCACTCGTGCGGCTGCGGTGGCAATGGCAAACGTTCGCCTCGAAGCACAGCAAAGCGATGCGCTTTCCGGCTTTCAGCATGTTCGCGAGTTCATCGATGGCATCATCCTGATTTGCAAGCGTTGTTCTTTCGTACTCATCAAATAACTTCTTGTAATCTTCGTCGGTATCAAGTTCCTGCCGGAGATGCGACTCGATACCAAGCTGAGGCATGCCTTTGTACTCGATGCCGCTTGCTGTGCAGTAGTCTGCGAGCTTTGGGAAAGAAAACCCGAATTTCATGCTGCGGGGGTTATTCCGAATATCGACAAGTACATGGACGTTATTCCGAATTAACAGATTCAAAAATGCATCAATAGTTTTCCCTTCATAGCCGATTGAGAAAATGGTCGCCTTCTGCAGTGCTGGATCATGTCGTGGATCATGCTTCGTATATTTCCCTTCATGCAGTGGGTTACGAATCGCGTAGTAAGGGTGGCGATGGTAGACCTGCTCTAGCAATACATTGTCTTTGGTTTTTCCGTATTGTCGGATCACATTCGCCAGCGCGTACAGGATATCCGAATCCATCTCTTCCACTATTTCATGCACATTCTGCGTCAGAAGAAGGTCATTTTTGGATTCCTGTAAGTAGCCGCGTAGCTGCAACGAGCGAAGATCGGCATACAACACCTGTGAGAAGGGGCCGCGCTGATAGGGGTAAAAATCGTAAACATTCCTGCGTAACTCTTCCTCACACAGCAAAAACATATTCTTTAACAGAAACAGTTTCGTACAAGATCTATCTAGGAGTGCTAGGAATGAAAGAAGCACTTTTTGCCGACTGAGGAGCGAGGAGGACATGGTAATTATGGGAGAGTGTACACTCGTACACCTCACACTACAAGAACTTGTTACGTTAAATCATCTGCACATTATAAAAGCCTTCGCTTAGGAGCGCCAGAACGCAGCCAGTGCGAATGTGCAGGGTGCAAACGGCAACTACTGTACATCACAGTCTGCAATGCAGGAATGCCTACGCAGCTGTCAGCGCTCCCATCCTCTGCATGACCGCTCCAAGATCGACTTTCATCAGTTCTAACAGCATCCTCTCGATGCCGCCATTCATGTTCGAGCTTATAGGCCGAGCTCTGCGTGAGTACCCATTCTGAGAAAATGGACAGTTCCAGCCTGAAATCTGAGGAGCACCACCCAATTTTGTCGTAGATGAATGTCCCATATACCTGCAAACGGACCTTGCAGAAGGTGTGGTTCGTATTTTGCCGGTGGAGGCCATGTCTGCATGATGACTGCGACGAATCCATCAAACAATGCCATGCTCTGGCCGGATTTCCTCCATTTTCGCACATCCTTGAGGAATTGCCTGGAAAAATTAAGTTGCGGCATACAGGGCTTTGAGTGCACTTTCGGCATCATCAAATGGGCCCAGTACATCTTCGTCTGCCATAGCTTCCGCTATGATTTTGCGCGTCTTCGGGGAAGCCTTTCGCAGAGCAGGCAATGAAAACGGCAGAGTCTGACCAAGTGCGATTTGTGCGTAGAAAAGCCGAATGGCAGAGGACGTGTCGAGTCCCAGTGCAAAGAGGACTTTTTCCGCCTCGCGTTTCAGCTTGGCTGGAAGTCGGATATGGAGATTGGCAGCGGATGATTTCTTCATGTTCACAGTATAACCGTTTGTGTTGCAGAAGACAAGACAAAAAGTTCACATCACGTCAGTCTTGATTTTTGGATATTTTTGGATAAAATATAGACATGGTTCCCTTCGACTCTCCTCAGGACAGGCGACAGAGCTCACCACAGGCTATGAAAGAACTCAAGAAAATCGATGATCTGCAGGCAGAGATCGATACCTTCCGTCCTTTCAGCCAGGAGCTCCTCGCGCTGTGGCAAGAGAGACTCCGCATTGATTGGACGTACAACTCCAATGCCATCGAAGGTAACACGCTCACGTATGGTGAGACGGCGTTCTTCCTGCGCGAAGGACTCACATCGGAAGGGAAGCCCCTGAAAGATTACGTCGAGGCAAAGAACCACGCTGAGGCCATTGATTACCTGCGTGAAGTGGTGCAATCGAAACGAAGGCTCACAGAGGGCTTCATCAAAGCACTTCATGGATTACTCTTGCGCGACATTGACCACACCATCGCAAAGAGCGCAGATGGAAAGCTGATCCATAAGCCTCTCAGCGCGGGGAAGTACAAGGTACGCCCGAATCACGTCCTCACCCTCTCGGGCACGATGCACAAGTACACGGAACCGATCAAAGTCCTTGATGAAATGCAGAATCTTCTCCGGTGGCTCCAGGAGAACAGGAAGCTGCATCCTGTGGAACGCGCTGCCCTCTTCCACTACCGCTTCGTCTGCATTCACCCGTTCGACGATGGTAATGGCCGTATGGCGCGGCTCCTCATGAACTTGCTCCTCATGCAGGCAGGCTATCCGCCTTGTGTCGTGCGAAACAGCAAACGCAGGGAGTACCTGCAGAGTCTTGAGCGCGCGGACAGTACGGGATCCACAGATGAGTTTCTGCACTGTATCGCTGGTGAGCTCATCCAAACAGAAGAGACCATGTTGAGGGTCTTGGAAGGCAAACCACTGCCCCCCATTCCAGGGGAAAAGCTCCACCGTGATGCACGCAGGGAACTCATTCTGAAGGCTATCGGCACGGACACGCTCTCCATCAGTCAGATCAGTGATCGCGTGCTTCGCATCAAGCGACCAACGCTCAAGTATGATCTGCGTGCACTCGTGCGTGCAAGAAAGCTCAGAAAGAGTGGTGTTGGAAAAGGCGTGGTCTACACACGCACTGAACGTGCAGGATAGCATTCTTTCCTCGGTTTCTTCGGTCTCCTTCCAGATGAGGATTGAACAGGAACAACCCTCTCACTTGAGGTACAGGAGCGGATTCTTCTTCACGCCATTGAGAATCACCTCGAAGTGAATGTGGATCCCCGTCTGACCGTAGACGAGACCGGTGTTGCCCATCCAGGAAATCACCTGACCGCGCGTCACCTTGTCGCCTTCCTTCACGTAGAGCTCTTTGTTGTGTCCGTAGACCGTGATGAGCCCGTTGCCATGGTCGACCTCGATGACGTTGCCGTAGCCACCGTTCCACCCTGTGTCTGCGCGCAGCACCGTGCCGCCTTCGGCAGCGAAGATGGGCCCGCCGCCCTTGGTCTGAATATCCACCGCCCAGTGACCGGCGTGGTAGTACTGTGTGTAGAAGCAGTTGTTGCAGGGCATCTGCAGCACGCCCTCAGTCGCCGTCGCCTCGACAGCTTCTGGCGGTGCAGGTGTCCCAGCGGGTGTGGTCGGCTGCGGTGTGGTGGGATCTTTCTTCACCGGCGGTTTCTGTGCGACCTGCGTGGGCACGACGATCGGCCTTCCTCCCGGGATGATGAGCTGCTGTCCTGCGACGATGAATCCTCCGTCGATGGAGTTCTGGCGCGAGATCTCTTCCACGGGGATATCGTAGAGCTGGGAAATCGCTGAGAGGTTCTGGCCGCGCTTCACGGTGTGGAGCACGCCATTCACTGGGAGGATGAGGAGCTCCTGGTCCGGACGAATGGGGACGTTTGGCTGCAGATTGTTCGCCCACTGGATCGTCTGCACCGCGATACCGTAGCGCTGGGCAATGCGCTCCAAGCTGTCGCCGTCCTTCACCTGATGCACGATCCCCTCTGTGTACGCGAGGCGCGCGCCCTGCTCGCCCAGCGAGGAGCTCTTCATGAGGAACCCATCCTCGACGAAGAGGAATTGGTCCGGTGATTCCTCCGCCTCTGGGACGGAGAGTGCGGCCTTGGGCACGTACGGCGGCAGGAGCGACCCCACGACGAAGACCACCGCGCAGAGTATGCGGACACGAAGCGAGAGCCAGCGCTGAGGAGGGGTGTGCACGGGAGGGATGGGGGCTTACGCGAGCGGCTTCGCCAATGCCTCGAGGATCACGCGCATGTCTGCGTACCGCTGGAGCGAGTGCAGGATAATCACGAGGTACTCACGACCGCCCTCCTCGACGAGGGAGAGCAGGCACTCGCCCGCGGAATCGGTGGTGCCGGTTTTGCCAGCGACCACGGGAGTATTGGCGTGGATGAGGGCGTGCGTGTGGGTAAGGTGAATAGTTTCTCCCTGGCGACTGTGGATGGTCGCGCCGCGCATGGACATGCGCTCGCGGATGCTTTCGTGACGGAGGAGGAACGTCGCGAGCCAGGCGATGTCCTGCGGCGTCGACCACTGGAGGGAGTTATCGAAACCGATGGCATTCTCGTACGACGTCTGCTTGAGCCCCAGCGCTGCGGCTCGGGTATTCATTTCCTCCGCGAACGCCTCCTCACTGCCACTGTGATAACGCGCGAGCATCTCCGCAGCATCGTTTGCAGAGGAGATGAGCAGAGCAGAGAGCAGATCACCCACGGTGAACTGATGCCCTGGTGGGAGGTACGCGACACTGCCGTTCATGGGACCCAGATCATCGGGGACCGTGACCCACTCTGTCAGCGCATGGTTCTCTACGATGATGAGCGCGGTCATGAGCTTCGTGAGACTCGCCATCGCCCTCTCCGTCGCCTCTTCTTTTCCGTACAGGAACTGACCACTCTGCAAATCCATCACGAGCACCCCGGAGGCAGAGAGGCGCTCCGTGAAGGTGAGCCCCTGCTCGGGAGCCGACGACCGCAGAGGGGAGGGAGCCGCGATTAGCAAATGCTCCAGGGTCACCCCCGTGGCCGGAGGCAGATCCCACACGGGTACCATCCCCATCAGCAACACCGCGATGACTGGACTGTACATCCCGGGCAGTCTAGAGCGTTTTGCGAGCGCGGGGAAGAAACCAACGATATTTTTTAGAATAAAAACACCCTCTGTCAATTTTTGAGAAGAAGCCTCATTCGAACGGATTATCGGTACACAACGCGACTCGCGATCCGGAGATCGATGTACTCCTTCACATCTGCTACCCCAACGGTCTGGAGGAAGACCCGGTAGCGCTTCAGCTGGGCATCGAGCGGACTCGCGGTATCGAACCAGAGGGTGAACTGCGGAGTTTCCAGGTGGAACTCCCGCGCTCGCAGGTGAATTTCGCGCGACAGGATCTCGTGCCCGAACTCGGAAGTGAGCGCTCGCTCGGCGTTGTCCATCATCATGAACATATCCGGCGGGAGGAGGTGCGTGAGGGGGAGGGGACGGCCACCCCAGTCGACGATGCGGATGAGCGGGAGCTGCATCCCCAGATCCTTCGAGGGAGAGGTAACGTAGATGCCGTTCGTCGTGAGGTAGTCGTAGCTCTGATCAACGATCGCCCCTGACTCAGCGACAGGTACTGCGCCCTCCTCTGGAGTCTCCTGAGGTGCATCAATCTCGAGACGTGCGATGAGCGGCTGCATCTCGACACTCACGAAGAGCCGCCATGGGTAGACCTTGCTCACATCAACATTCTCGATATCCGGTCGCTCCGCGAGGAGGAGGTTACGGACCTCGTGAGCGGGAAGGAACAGCAGGTGCCTGCCGAACATGGGCGCGAGGATGCGCTGGACGTCCTCGATGTCCACACGCGGATCTGATCGCTGCACCGTGATCTCCTGCACGCGCACGAGCGGGGAGAAGATGACGAGACCGACCATGAGCAGGAGAATGCCCGCCACGAGAATCAGCGCCCACTTGCGTACCGCGTACGCGGCGGAGGCGAAGAAGCGATGCGAACGTCGCACGTACCGCTGCCATTGCTCTCTGCGCAGACGGTGCTTACGCTTGTGCCGGCGCTCGACGAAGGCACGCGTCTCTGGCCGCACACGGCGGTTGAATCGCCGCGGGAGCGGACGGTTTGGACGGAGGAGCATGGGGATATGATAGGCGATTCTCTCCGGGGACGGGAATTTCATGAGAATTCATTTCTGCAGACAGAAAAGCCCAAGCACCAAAACCCAAACCCCAAAGAAACTCCAATGAACAAAGTCCAAACATCGGAAATTTGGGATTTGGGTTTTTGGGTTTTGCGATGTATCGGCTCTCAGTTCAGCCTTCTACCGTATACTGAGTCCGATGCGCATTGCCATTGTCGCCGATTGGCTCCCCGTCTTCGCCGGTGCGGAGCACAGTATCGCGGAGTGGACAGCGGTCTGGCCGCAGGCTCCCATTTTCACGACAGTCGCTCGCAAGCGGAACATCGGACCACTGGGACAGAAGGATATCCACACCTCGCGCTTGCAGAAGTGGTTCCGCCTGCTACGACGCCACGAAGTGCTGCTCCCCGCCATGCCGAGAGCTGTGGAGGACATCGATCTGCGCGGGTTCGACGTGATCCTCAGCTCCTCGCACGCCGTTGGAAAAGGGATCATTCCCCCGGCGAATGCCGTGCACGTCTGCTACTGCCACACGCCGATGCGCTACGCGTGGGAGATGGAGGATCCGTACCTCGATGACTTCCGCGTCCCGCAGTTCCTGCGACCACTGATTCGCAGGCAGCTCAAGAAACTGCGACGGTGGGACCTCTCCACTGCGAAGAGGGTAGATGTGTTCCTTTCGAATTCCACAGAGACGCAGGAGCGGATCATGCGAACGTACGCGCGCGAATCCACGGTGATTCCGCCGCCGGTCTCTGACCGCTTCCTCGCAGAAGCCATCGTGCCGATGGAGGAGCGAGAAGCGTACCTCGCCGTCGGGAGGCTGGTGCCCTACAAGCGCTTCGATCTCCTCATCCAGCTCTCCAACGAGACACACCTCCCCCTCACCATCATCGGCACGGGGCAGGAGGAGAAGCGACTCCGGGAGATGGCGGGACCGCAGGTGCACTTCCAGGGATTCGTCCCCGACGAAGCGCTTCCGAAGTTCTACGCCTCCGCGAAGGCTCTGCTCTTTCCCCAGCATGAGGACGCCGGCATCGTGCCACTGGAAGCGCAAGCGTGCGGCACGCCCGTGATCGCGTACCAGCGCGGTGGCGTGCGGGACACTGTGAAGGAAGGCGAGACGGGTATCTTCTTCGCTGAGCAAACCGTCGCCTCGCTGGAGGAAGCAATCAAGCGATTCGACACGCTCTCGTTCGATCCCACAGCAATCCGGGAACACGCGCAGACGTTCTCGTCAGCGTCATTCCGGCAGCGCATGCAGGAAGAAGTCGAGAGGGCGTACGAGCGGTTCTGCATCCGAAACGAGGCGGAGTGATCGCGGTCCGTCGTGTACACTTTCCCCATGCAACGCGATCCCGATTCGCACAAAGGCGAGAACGGCAAGGTCGCCGTCATTGGCGGATCTTCGCGGATCCATGGAGCGCCCCTCTTCTCCGCCCTCGCTGCTGAGCGCAGTGGTGTGGATCTCCTGTACGTCTGCGTGCCCGCAATTCATCAGCACATCGCGCGGATGACGTCGCTCAACTTCCAAGTGCACCCATTCGCGGGCGATGAACTCACTGCTGCTGATGTGCCCGCCCTCCTCGAGCTCCTCGCAACCATGGACAGCGCCGTCATCGGTCCTGGATTGAGTAGAACAGAGGAGAGCCTCGATGCACTGCAATCTCTCATCGCATCGGCAACCTGCCCACTGGTACTCGATGCCTCTGCACTACAACCGTGGACACTCGATACCGTTGCGGGGAAGACTGCAGTCCTGACGCCGCACCTGGGGGAACTCGAACGCATGGGACTCTCGGTGCGAGATTTGCCCAAGGTCACAACGGGTACGGCGATCACGATTCACCTGAAAGGGCAGACCGACGTGATCGTCACTGATGGGAAACGCGCGGAGATCGAGGGCGGCAATGCTGGCCTCACCGTCGGCGGTACGGGTGATGCGCTCGCAGGATTGATTGTAGGACTGCTGGCCCAACGGGTTGCACCGAGTGATGCATGTCAGATTGCTTCACGGACAATCAAGCGCGGGGGGGCAGTGCTCTTCGCAGAGAAGGGACTCGGGTACACCACGGAGGAAGTCATTGAGCGAATCCCATCGCTGCTCAGGGATATCACATGAAACCAATACCGTATGGCAATCATCGGTACACTATGAACGTCCTTCCCCAGCCCACATGATCCTCGGAATTCTCTCGGACACACATGAGCACATTGAGAATATCGAACGGGCCAAACATGTATTCGCAGAGCGCAATGCGTCTCCCATTATCCATCTTGGTGATTACTGCGCGGGACCTTCTGTACGTGCACTCGCAGGAACGAAGATCATCGGCATCCTCGGCAACAACGACGGCGATCCCTTGCGCATTGAGCACAACTTCAAGCAAATCGGAGGGGACTTTCGCTGGGAATTCTGCGTACTGGAATTCGATGGTCTCAAGATTGCTTGCTACCACGGTACGGTCCCTGAAATCACAGAGGCACTCATCACCTGCAAGAAGTACAACGTGGTGCTCTCTGGGCATACTCATGAACCTTCCCTCACGGAGAGAGATGGGGTGCTCGCACTGAATCCGGGGAGTGCGCATGGATTCGAGAATGCAGCGACTGTCGCCATACTCGATACGAAAACGAAGAAGGCAGAGATTATCGAACTCCAGTGAAAGAGAAGTCTACAACACGGCTGCGCCCTGCCATCGGCTCAACTACACTTACACTGTGATCGCACAACCCTTCTCCCTCCTCAAACCCTTCGCGGAGCGCCTCTCTGTGTGGATAAGTGCGAAGGACGATCCTCCGCGAACGGACGACGCACTCGCGACGGAACTGGGAGTGAGCCGATCCGCTTCGCTCGATCAGGTACATGGGAACCGCGTCATCGTGGTCCGCGATGCGCTCGCGCGATCGGAGAAGGCGGATGGGTGCATTACTGATGCGAAGGACTTGCTCCTGTCCGTACGGTGGGCGGACTGCCAGAACTTCCTGGTCTACGCACCGGATAGGAATATCGTAGGGCTCGTGCACGTGGGATGGCGGTGCCTCGTTGCCGGGACCATCCCCTCGTTCTTCCGCACACTTGAGAGTGAGTGGGGCATCGATGGGGGTGACACGTACGTGTGTGGCGGACCTTCCTTGTGCCAGGAGTGCAGTGAATTCAGCGATCCCCTCAACGAACTCACCGGAATCAATCCAGAACTGGTCCACGGGAAGCGAGCGGATCTGCGCGGCTGGGCACTGCAACAGCTCACAGAAGCTGGTGTCCACGAGGACCGCTTTCAGCGCATCATAGACTGCACACGCTGTCGAGCCGATCAGTACTGGACGTACCGGGGTGGACACCAGGAAGAGGTGCGTGCGGGCCGATCCAATGCCCTCCTCTGCATCCTCCGGTAATCATGCAAATGCACTCGCCTTCTGCAGGCGGGAGGACTAGTGTAAATCCCAGTCTCAACGGCTCGTTAGCAGCAGGTACGTTTCTTCTCTAACAGCTTGTGACGGGAGGCTTAATCACTCCGCACTGTGGTGCGGGGTTGCGGCCACCCACCTGGATAGCCAGGGACAAGCGTTTCTGCTCGACGGTCGTTTGGACGATCCTTTCGCCGCGGGCAGAAAGCCCGTTCTGCATCAAAAAATTCTTCTACCTATCAGAGCGCTTTTTCTAGGCGCGGCTGGATCGTTTTCAAACGTGACGAGCGCGCTGCTACACTCACCGCATGAAACCTCTCTCGCAGCGCATTCGCGAGAGCGATGCTCTCTTGGCCAGGTACGCCGTGCCCCACGGAGGGGCACTCGGGCGCGTGCACCCGGAAGCGGATGATGAGACACGGTTCCCGTTCCAACGAGATGGAGACCGCATCATTCACACGCAGGCATTCCGACGGCTGCAGGGGAAGACGCAGGTGTTCATCGCGGGGGAGGGGGACCACTACCGCACACGACTGACGCACACGATGGAGGTAGCGCAGATTGCGCGCGACCTCGCACGCACGCTCTCGCTGAATGAAGACCTGACGGAGGCGATCGCCCTCGCGCACGACCTGGGGCACCCGCCCTTCGGGCACATGGGAGAGGAGGCACTGGATGCGTGGATGCGCGAGCAGGGAATGCACTTCGAACACAATGAGCAGAGCGTGCGGATTGTGAGCGTCCTGGAGGAACATTCGTCGCAGTACATAGGGCTGAATCTCAATCAGGAGATTCTCGAGGGTCTTCGTAAACACCGTCCACTCAAAGCCGACGCATCCGAGCGTGCACTCTCCCTGGAAGCGCAGATCGTGAACCTCGCGGACGAGATCGCCTACACGGCACATGATTGCGACGATGGATTGCGTGCGGGGCTTTTCACCCTCGTGGAAATCCGTGATGTTCCCCTCGCGCAGGATGCGCTCGCACGGAGTGCTGAGCGTGGGACATCTCTGCGCGGGGGCCTCATCCACCTCCTCGTCTCCGATCTCTATCAGCAGACAACTGCGCGCATCGAACGTGCCAGCATCGGTTCACTGGAGAATGTGTACGCTGCGCAAGAGCCGATCGCCGCATTCTCACATGATACTCAGGAACGCCTGGCCACGATGCGCAGTTTCCTGTGGGAACACATGTATCTCCACCCCACGGTACGCAAATCCAACGAGCAAGGGCAGCGCGTCGTCCGCTCCCTCTGCGCATACTTCCTGGAGCACCCGAATGAGAAGATTTCCTCCCTGCAACGCTCGACAGGTGCAACCCTGCCCGAAGCGGTGAAGGACTACGTCGCGGGGATGACCGATGCATACGCGCGAGCGCAGGCGGAAAATCTCCGCAGCAGCGATTCATGAATCGCTGCTCCAGGGGTACCTTCCCCCGCTCTTGAGAACGGGGGATAATGCTGCCGTGGAGCAAACACCGCACCCATCGGCCATGACCTTCCGCGAGAAGCTCTGGAACGTGATCCACAACGGCAAGGGGCAGACGGGACACGCGTTCAATCTGCTCTTGATCGTCCTCATCATTCTGTCCATTGCGATCCTCCCCCTCGAGCTCATCCCCACACTCTCCGAGTACCACGGGATGCTCACCATCCTGGAAATCATCACGACCATCGCGTTCACGATTGAGTACATCCTGCGCATCTACGCTGCGCCGCGCAGACTCCGGTACATCTTCTCGTTCTACGGCTTCGTCGACCTCTTCTCCATCCTCCCGTTCTACTTCGCGTTCTTCGGGACACAGTACATAAGGGCTCTGCGCCTCATTCGCCTCGTGAAGATCGGGGAAATAGAAGCCGCTGCCGCGGAGGAGGAGGACGAGACCATGGAGCACGCGGTCGGGCTCGCAGACAATGAGCAGGTAGAATACATCGTCACGCACCATCCGCTCTACCTCTTCTTCGGCTGCATCCCCCCAGTACTCGCCTGCTCTGCCGGCCTCACGGTGCTCCTCACGTTCCCATACCACCCGGTGTCTCTCTCGATCTCCGGTGTGCTCTTCTTCTTCGCACTCATCTTCCTGTGGAAGGCGTGGCTCGACTTCAGCTACGACGTGCTCTACATCACTTCGCAGCGCCTGATCTCGCAGAATCAGCACATCCTAGGAAGGAGCATCAACCAGGTGAACTACCACGCGATCACGAACGTGAAACCGTTCTACCCGAGCATGGTGAGTTACCTGCTCGGCTACGGATCCATTGTCATCGAGACTCCCTCAGCTGCGGTGGGACACATCGAGCTCAGCACCGTTCGCGAGCACGAGAAAGCCGCACACATCATCATGCACAAGTGCTTCCCTCCAGCACAGGAGAAAGTGGAGGCTTTGGGTGATGGACAAAGAGGGCAGGAAGGGCAGTAATGGCAGGAAAGGCAAGCACGGCGAAGTAGCTCAAGTGCAAAAACCGTTCTTCGATCTTCCCTCTCTGCCCTTACTGCCCCTCCTCCTGCCTTTCCTGCCCTTCACCCCGTTGCTCCTGCACTGCCTCCCGCAATGACGGAAGGTACTCGAGCGGATCGGTCGTCACGCCGGTGACGAGGAGTTCCAAGTGGAGGTGCGGACCCGTGGAGAATCCTGCGCCCTTCGATCCCGGACGCCCCCCGGAGTACGCGATGGGATCGCCCGCTTCGACGCGGTCGCCCTCCTCTGCAATGAAGTCCGTGATGTGGCCGTAGAGCGTGGCGAAGCCATCCTCGTGCTGAATGGTGATGGCATTGAATCCTAGTCCATTGTCCATGACTTCCGTCACGACGCCATCATGTGCCGCAGTGACGATCGTGCCCTGGAGGACGGGGACATCGATACCCTCGTGCGTGAATCCAAAGAGCTCCTCGTACGCGGCATCGTGGAAGTACGCGGAGATTCCCTCGATAGGCTCAACTGGCCACTGGAGGATGATCTCCGTCGGCACACCCGTGTGCAGCGCTCTGCCGAGTGCAACAGCGCGACCGCGGACATCCCAGATCTGGTTGTAGGATGAGAGCAGGAACTGCTCCGCCTTGCGCTGGTCCATGAGGAGCTCCGATAGCGCACGTGTGCTCTCGCGGAATTCCTCTTCCAGCTCTGGATTCACTGTATCGCCGAGTAACCGGCGCTCCTCCTCGAGGACGAGCAGCTGGTAGCGAAGGATTTCCTCCCGGCGCTTGAGGAGCGCCTGCTCCGCACGGGCCTTGTGGAGATCCTGCTCCGCGACAGCACTCTTCTCGGCATCATCGGTCTCCTCGCCTCCCATGGCAACGTGCACCGCAGTGGCTGGAATAGGTTCCAGATCCTGCGGGCCTACAGTGGAAACCTGAGCGACAACCGGCGCAGGGGCAACCGCTACATTCGCTCCACTCTGCATCCACACGACACCACCAACGATGGCAACGAGGAAGGTTGCAGTGACGATGGGACGTTGGATTTCTATTTCGATGTGCATTCCCCCCAGTATACCAGAAATGGCGTGCTGCTGCTATGCCTCGGACAAGGGGGACTGCCCTCATCCCCGGCCCTTCTCCCGGACTCGGGAGAAGGGTGACGATGCAACAGAACAACAAACATTCCCCTCTCCCGAATACGGGAGAGGGGGTAGGAGTGAGGGCAGTTCCCTTGGTCTCCTCCCCGTCAACGCGTACCCTCACTCCATGCTCCGAGGATTCGCTGACCGCATTTCGCCGATATACATCGCCCTCGCAATCGCCGCAACTGTCCTCGTCATCTACCTGCCACACGTGGGACACGCGTTCGTTTCCTTCGATGATGGGGTCCTCATCTACAGCAACCCTGCTGTGCAGGAGTTCACGCCGCGTGCGATCAAGTACATCTTCACCTCGTATGACCCCGAACTCTACGTGCCACTCACGCTGCTCACGTACCAGATCGAGCACGCACTCTTCGGGCTCGCACCCTGGATCTACCACCTGACGAATATCCTCCTCCATGCAGCGAATGCCGCCCTCGTCTTCGCTATCGTCACCGCACTCGCCGGACGCAGATCTGTGGGAGTCATCGCAGGGTTCCTCTTCGCCGTGCATCCGCTCCACACAGAAGCTGTCCTGTGGGCAGCTGCGCGGAAGGACGTGCTCTCCGCATTCTTCTTCCTGCTCTCGATCGGCCTGTACTTACAGTACTGCAGAACGAGTAGGAAAAAATTCTCGGCATTGAGCATCATGAGCTTCGCGCTCGGGCTCCTCGCAAAAGTCTCCATCATCACGTTCCCCATCGTCCTGCTCCTCATCGATTGGAAGAGGGGACGGACGGGGTGGAGGAAACTCCTCTTCGAGAAGTGGCCGTACTTCGCGCTGAGCATCCTCTTCGGGATCATCGCGATCTATGGGAAGACGACCGTGCTCTCTGCTTCGAGCCCCATGCAAACAGCACTGCTCGCTCTGAAGAGCACAACGTTCTACGTGCTCAAGATCTTCGTGCCAATCCAACTCTCGGTGATCTACCCGCAGGAAACTCCGGTGACTCTGACCTCCATTGAATTCCTCGTGCCGCTCCTCATCGCACTCGGATTGATCGGTACCGCAATTGCTAGCGCAAAGCGGCATCGGGACATCACATTCTGGATCGCGTTCTTCTTCCTGATGCTCCTCCCGAACTACACGAACTTCTGGAAGAATGGTTTCCTCTTCTTCGCGTCGGATCGTTACGCGTACTTGCCCTCGATCGGCATTCTCGCACTGATCGCAGCAGCGGTGATCGCTCTGCATTCGAGAGTGCGCATGCAAGTGATGAGTGTAGGAGTGGGCATCGTCGTCATCGCTCTCGGCACCCTCGCATCACTGCAAGGACGCACGTGGGAGAATAGCGAATCGCTCTACCGCAACGTCCTCGCGCTGTACCCATCGTCTGCCATGGCACACAACAACTTGGGAGACATCCTCCTGAAGAGCGGGCGCCCCACAGAAGCGGGCCGGGAATTTGCAACGGCGATCTCGCTCGATCCCGACCTCGTGCAAGCACACCTCAACCAGGGCAATCTGCTGCGGGAGAAAGGGGATACTGAAGGCGCCATCGCGGAGTACGAGCTCGCAATCGCAGCAATCGGAAAGAAGCACGTGCTGAGTGCAGAGGACCTCGCAGGGTACTACTTCCTGGGAGAGTTCTATGACTCCCTCGGGAAGACGGAGGAAGCAATCGCACAGTTCAAGGCAGCTGTAGAGCGTGGTCCGCAGTTCCCGGACGCCCACTACAACCTAGGAGTGACGTACTACAAGCACGGAAAACTCGAGGAAGCAGAAGCAGCCTTCAAAGCAGCGATCGAGGTGCACGACGGCTACGCAGAAACGTACTACAACCTCGCGGCGATCGAGGCGGAAACGGGACGCATTGAGCAAGCAATGGCGCACCTGGAAACTGTCCTGAAGCTTGATCCCTACCACGTCAAAGCCCGCGAGCATCTGGAGACGATGCGGGGGATGCAACGGTGACGGTTAAGCACCCACGTCAATAGTGCTGAATTCTTTCTGCACCATGGGTTGCTGCTTTGGAATATTGAGCGCCTTGCCGCCCTTGGGACCAGAAGGTTCTGGAGGTGGGGGTGAGGAGCCCCCTCCGCCTCCGCCTCCCCCGCGCCCATCGTCCGTACCCAAGAACAGCATGACGGGTTCTTTGGGACACCAAGCACCTATTTGCTGTAAATCTTTCACTTCTTCGTTATTCAATTTTTCGACGCGATCGAGAATGCCTAGTCGCTCAGCGTCTGGCTTCGAAAACACGAGGTAGGCGTACCATTCCATTTTTTTATCACGAACGCGAATGCGCCGAACGTACTGGACGCACTCCACTGCGAAAGATTCTTCAGAGAGGCGCTCAAGCAACTGCTCCTCACCAAGGAATCCACGGAGTTCACCCATGTGAGCTTGACCGATCTCATAGAGGGATTTCCCGACCAGAGCCGCTGAATCTGCTTCAGGATTGCGAAACCTACTCATAGGAAGATGCGAGGATGCTGACAGGGTCTCCCCACCTGTTCGACGGTGCTTGACGATGGTGCCGTAGAACATCAGGGATGGTTGCTGGATATTCCCTCGAAACCTCATCACTGCAACGCGGAAACTGCCATCGAAGCTCCTTGGATTCTCTGAGCGCTTGACGTCGAAGATCGGTACTTTGCCGTTCATTTGTTCCATGACATCAACACTCATGAGAGGAGGCTGCAGCATCTGTTTCCCCTTCGGGAGTTCCGGCCTCTTCTTCATTAACGTTGCATCGCTGCAAATATCGCCCAGCAATGCCAAACTATTAAAACTGGCAATGCTCTTGTAGAGGAGTTGCAGACCATGAGCGCAGTGATACTCGAGTTCCCGCTTGGAATTGGACCCCTCGCTCAAGGGCACTCGTGCAAAGGATGGAGAAGCGCCCTCGAGAGTGTGCACTAGCTGCACTACTGCCTTGAGTAATTTGCTCCGGCGTTCGACTTGGTGAATGAATTCCTGTGTATCGACGCCCGCCTCCGGTACGGGCTCTTCCACTCGATGCATCATGGCTGGGAATCTGCGAGCAAGGAAGGAAATGAAGAGAGCCTCCGTCACAGAGTGGAGCACCTCGCCCAAAGCCGCTTCATCGATTTCCCTCACACGAATTTCCTCTGCAGACGTTCGTTGGCGGATTGCATTCCGCGCAGAGTACTGGAGTGTGTAGAAGAGGTAATGGAGGTACTCCTTAATGTCTCGCTCATCCGCATGAGTGAGCGCCTCTTCATTACCAATGCTCCCACCAGAAGACATGGGTAGGAAAGAGTGGTTCCGTAAATGTTGATGGAGTCCCATTGATGCCTCCTCAAGGAGAGGGGCCATATCTCTGGCATACCGCATTGTTGCGGGTTCGCCCGAACACCTCAGGAGAATATCCCGCATCCCCCGTGGTCCGTTCGTACGACTACTGCTCGAGTACCGCAGCATCGTGAGCGTTGCATCTGTGCACTCTGGCTGTTCCACAAATGCGCTACTCTCTGCAATCGCATTGCGAAACCCTGCGCTACGGTCTTTCTCACTCCCCAGTGGATCATCCCACTCGCGCATCATGCGTCCAACGTTCTGTACCTGCTGCTCCCGCTGAAGCTGCAGTGTCAGTGAACGGAGAAAGAGATCAATTCCCGTACCATCGAGAGCTCCGATGAGATTTGTGCGCTGCTCGACAGAGAGGATGCGCAGAGTCGCCATCACTTCTGCATCCTCGATAGTGCCATGAACAATGCCCCGCACGACGTTGACGATCTGCATTGCCGTCTCTGTTTGGGGGTACTGAAAGTACCCACGGAGGTCGAGGAGGAGCTCGACATGCTTTTCAAATCGCCTGTTCTGGTCATCGATGGTCTCGGCCATGTTATAATATTTTAAATTAAAATCAATTTTTGTCAATATACCACCGGACCACGCTCTCCCCCCTCTCCGCCAGCCTGGAATTGCTTGGAAAGGCTATACTCCAACAAATTCCCACTCTCTCCATGGACATCGGATTCCTCATCCTGCTCCTCGTCATCGCTGCGATCTTCTACTTCCTGGTGCTGCCTGTCCTCGTGTTCCGGCTGCAGAGCCGCGTGCGTGAGCTCGAGGAGAGACTCCAGGGAAAAGTTCCCGCACTCACAAAACAGGCTCTCATCTTGGACGAGGAGGAGCAAGAATTCCCACGCGCTGCTCGAGCAGCGGAGAGAGTTCCAGAAGTCGTTATGGAACGGAAAGTGGGAGCGAAGCCCGAGGCACCATCGACACACCCCGAGCACTCGCTGGAAGTGAAAGTGGGCGGGAACTTGTTCCAATGGATCGGCATCGCAGCACTCGTCCTCGCGTTGCTCTTCTTCCTCAAGTGGTCGTTCGAGAACAATTACATCGGGCCTACCGGACGCACGATCATCGGGTATGTACTCTCCGGTGCGGCGATCGTCGCTGGCGACAGACTGCGCAAGCGGTACGGAACGTGGTCGCTCGCATTCACCGGTGGCGGCGCCCTCGGGTCGTACATCGTCACGTGGATCGCGCTCCACAGCTACCACCTGTTCCCCTCGGCGTTCGCGTTCCTCATCTACGTGCTCACGACCTTCGTCGTCTGCACGCTCGCGGGGTACTACGGATCCCTGCCGCTCGCTGCCTTTGGCATCCTCGGCGGCTTCATCACGCCGGTGCTCACGGATCAGAGCGGCAGCACGCTCTCGCTGCTCCTCTACATCCTCATCCTCGATGTCGGCGTCTTCCTCCTCGGGCACATGCGCCAGTGGCGCGGACTCAACGCCCTCACGCTCATCGGTACGGGAATCTACGAAATCATCGCGTACATGGACTATCAGTTCACACCGTCACAAGCGTATGTATTCATCGGGGCATTCCTAGTGATCTACATGCTCGTCCCCATCGTCTACAACCTCCTGAAGCAGCAGAAGTCTGAGGCGCCGGATATCTTCATCCTCATCGGCAATGCGCTCCTGCACTTCAGCCTCACGCTCGCGTGGCTGGAGAAGACGCCGGGGATCCGCAGCCAGTACGACGCCTTCGTCGCTCTGGGGTACGCGGCACTCTTCCTCGTGTTCAGCAGCGAGGTGTACCGCAGGAACAGAGTGGATACACCGCTCGTACTGGGGTCACTCTCGCTCACCATCCTCTTCGCATCGCTCGCGATCCCGCTGCAGTTCGGCGGCGTATGGGTGCCGCTCGCATGGAGCATCGAGGGCGCATTCCTGCTCTGGATGGCGCTCGCACTCAAGGACAAGCGCATCCAGACCTTCGCGTGGATCGTCATGATCGCGGCGTACATCTGGTACTTCATGGTGCCCGTGAACGCAGGCTCCTCCTTCCTGGGGGGGTACACCTCCACGGTCTTCCTCCCCACGAGCTTCCTGCTCTACCTGCTCTGGGCGGGGATGTTCGTCGCAGTTGGCGGGCTCGCCCTCACGCGCTCCGACCGGAAGGAGCACATGCTCTTCCCATTCATGCTGCTCCTCGCCTGCGGGCTGGGGGTCTCGCTCTTCACGACGCTCTTCGTCCGTGCCCCGCAAACCTTCACCGCAGTGCATCGCTTCATCGAGGCAGCCGCCCTCGTCGGCGGCGGCTATGCAGTACTCCTGCAAGCGCGTGCGAAGTGGAGCGATCTTTCCGAGGATGAACGTAGCATGTTCGGCGGGCTGGGGATCGCCGTGCAGATCGTCACGCTCACATACCTGACGAACGAGTTCGCGATCGCCGTGCGCCAGGGGAAGATCTTCGTGGGCAATCCGCGCGCTTACCAGTACCTGCAGGTGGGCATCTCCATCCTCTGGGCAGCGTACGGCTCCATCACCCTCGTCGTAGGGGTGATGAAGAACATCCGGCCACTGCGCCTCTTCTCGATTGCCCTCCTCCTCATCGCCATCGGGAAGCTGACGCTCATCGATTTCTTCAGCCTGGGCACCGGTGCCCGCGTCATCGGCTTGACCATCGTCGGCGCACTGCTCGTTTCTGCCTCGTTCCTGTACCAGCGCAAGCGCGACCTGTTCACATCCCTCCTCGGCCCTTCCTCTTCTTCCAAATGAACACCCTCCGCCTCGCCACCATCGGTCTCCTCTGCGCTGCGACGACAGCCTTCGCCGCCCCCGCCTACGAGCGTCCGATCTCCCTGCCATCGCTCAACGCGTCCACGCCCGTGTTCCTCGCCCTGCCTGCATCGCTCACTGCAGCGCATTCCCTGGAAGGACTCCGCATCCACCGCGGTGGTGCGCTGGAGCCGATGAAGACGTCCGCGGAGAAGGAGGGGGAGCTACGCGGGATCATCGACCACATCATTGTGTGCTCTATTGAAGGTGGGAGTGAAACAGCGCTCCACGACGGCAACGCCTCGACGGTGCTCCGCCCCGATCCGCTGGGCAACCCTTCGACGTGCAGCATGGAAGTGGTATTCGTCACAGAAATCCGCGTGAACGCTGTCTCCATCGATGCGGATACCGGGTTCACGAAGGTGACGGTCTCCGCCCGCAACGACGCGGGCGCGTTCGTGAAGCTCCGCGAGGCAAAGAACTCTGCAGATGTGAGCTTCTCCGACGTGACGACTGACCGTCTGCGCATCGACCTCTCGTACGAGTTCGTCCCCTCCATTGGCGAGGTGAACGTGCAGGGTACGCAGCCCGCGCGCATCCTCTTCCTCGCAGAACCGGGGGAGGACTACGTGCTCGTGTACGGCGACCCGAATCCCCCCGTACTCCCCTTGGCCCCGGCCTCCCTCGCAGCGACAATCGACACCCCGTACGCGAGACTGGGAGCGGAAGTCTCCCGCGGAGAAGATGCCGATGGCGATGGCATCGATGCAACGAGGGATAACTGCGTGGCGATCGCGAATGCCGATCAAGCTGATCGTGATCGCGACGGAATTGGCGACGCGTGCGACAACGCACCGAATGCACCGAATGCGCCTCAGAATGATTGGGATCATGACGGAGTGGGCGATGCGAATGACAACTGCCCCGAGCACTTCAACCCCGATCAGCGAGATGATGATCTGAATGACATCGGGAACCCCTGCGATGATCCTGATCACGACCGCGTTCTGACGCACGTCGACAACTGCCCAGGAATTAGTAATCCGACGCAGGAGGACAGTGACGGGAATGGTGTGGGAAACGCCTGTGAGTTGGATCGTGATTCCGATGGAGTTCCCGATGCAGTGGACGTCTGTCGCAGTGTTGCGAACCCGGACCAGGCTGATGCCGATGATGATGGCATTGGGGACAAGTGCGATTCGTGCCCGGCTGTGCGCAACCCCAATCAGGATGATAGGAACAGCAACGGACTCGGCGATGCATGCGAGGGTTCCGTCCTCGATCCTGATCAGGATGGCATTCCCAATGCGAACGACGTGTGTCCCGCAGCACCTAACCCCGATCAAGCGGACCGCGACAACGACGGCCTAGGGGATATGTGTGACAACTGCCCAACGATCCAGAATCGCGACCAGCGAGACCTCGACAAGGACGGTCAGGGTGAAGCCTGCACCGATCTGGATAGTGACGGCCTCCTCCCGCCACTCGATAACTGCCCCACCGTCGCTAATGAAGATCAGGAGGACAAGAACAACGACGGGAAGGGCGACGCCTGCGAGGACGACGATGGTGATGGCATCCTGAACGGCAACGACAACTGCCGTTACAAGAGTAATTACAGCCAAGAGGACCAGGATGCGGATGGGAGTGGGGACATCTGCGACACCGCGGATGACCGCTTCTCTGAGCGCTACCCCTGGCTCGTCTGGATTGGGCTCAGCTTCATCGTCCTGATCCTCGTCGGCTTCGCTGTCCGGATGGTCGTGCAGATCCAGCGAGGAGAGAAGCAGTAGAGGTCTATACTGCGGATGATGACAGGAAGATCGCTGCGAAACGCGCTCACTCCTGCACTCGTCCTGAGTGCGATCCTCGCGTTGGTTCTCATCGCATATGGTCGCTCGATTGTCCAGGGCTTCGCTCCCATCGACGATAGCTTCCTCGTCTACTACAACCTGGCAGTGCGAGGGGTGACTTGGGAGAATCTGAAGGCGATCTTCACGACGTACGATCCGGAGCTCTACATCCCGGCGACGCTCTTCACATTTCAATTGAACTACATGATGGGAGGACTGAATGCGGAGGTGTACCACATCACCAATCTCCTGCTGCACGCGGCGAACGCACTGCTCGTGACGTGGTACCTCACTCTGCTCAGCGGGAAGCGCTCGCTGGGAATCATCGGCGGCCTCCTCTTCGCGGTACATCCGCTCCATACAGAAGCCGTCGTGTGGATCGCGGGGCGCAAGGATCTCCTCTGTGGATTCTTCTTCCTGCTCTCGCTCATTGGCTACGTGAAGTACCGCGGAGGGAGTTCGCGGTGGTACGTAGTGAGCATCCTTTGCTTCCTGCTCGCACTACTCTCGAAAGTGCTCGCGATTACACTCCCAGCAATCCTGATCTTGCAGGATCTGCTCATCGAGCGACGTCCACTCACGCGGAAACTCCTCATCGACAAGCTCCCGTACATCGCTCTCGCGTTCATCTTCTTCATCATCGCAGCACTGGGGAAGGAACGCGTGCTCGCTTCAAGTTCCATTCTCGAGACTGTGCTGATGGCAATGCGCTCAACGATGTTTTACGTAGGGAAGCTCTTCGTACCGGTGAACCTGAGCGTGTTCTATCCGCATCAGGGAGCGATATCCTTGTTCGATCCTGTATTCGCACTCTCCACACTGGGAGTCATCGCTCTCTTTGCATTCGCGCTCTTCAGTCTTCGAAAATGGCCATGGATAACCTTCGCGATCGCCTTCTTCCTCATCACTCTCGCACCGACGTTCCTCAACTTCCACAAGGGCGATGCGATGTTCTTCGCGGTGGATCGGTACGCGTATCTGCCATCGATAGGGTTCCTCCTGCTCGTATTAATGGTGGTGCGAAGCTCAATGGAGCGACTTTCGAAGCACGGTACGATGGGCGTCCTCGCAGGAATCATCGCAGTGTTTGCAGTCCTCTCGCACGTCCAGACACGAGTGTGGGATTCACCGGAGAAGCTCTTCAGCAATGCGCTCGCGCTGTATCCGGAATCCGTCTCCGCGCGCACGGACCTGGCGCGAATTTTCCGTGAGAGTGGACAGCTGGAACGCGCGTTCGAAATTCTCAAAGATGGATTGGCATACGGCGACGATGGGCACCTGCACATCGCAGCGGGTGCGGTGTACGCCGCATCGGGACAGGTGACGGAGGCGATGGCGCAGTACACGAAAGCTCAAGAAATGTTGCCAGAAAATCCCGAACCACTCTTCGCCCTCGGATCACTCGCCGAGCACGAGAAGAGAACCGATGAAGCGATGGCCCACTACCGAACTGCGGTGGAGATGGATCCCTCGTACGTCGCAGCTCGCGTGCGATTGGCAACACTCCTGCTCCAGCAGGGGAAGGCTAGTGAAGCTGAGGAACAGCTCACGGAAGCCCTGAAGTGGAATAGCAGCTCCTACGAAGCGCAGAAGGCGATGGGCGAATTGCTCACTTCTCGGGGTGAGCACGAGCGCGCGTACGATCACTTGAGCAAGGCCGTCTCCCTGAGACCACACGAACTTGAGTCGCTCATCCTCCTCGCGGAGAACGCCCTCGCGCTCAAGAAGTTTGGAGAAGTAGGAGAGCTCCTCACGAGAGCGCGGTCGATCGATCAGGGGAACGCGCGGGTCGCGGAGCTCTTCAGGCGACTGGAGAAGGAAGATTCGAGCAGGTTCGAGTGAGACACGTCACGCTGCAGCCAGCGCAGTGGCGACCGCTCGGCGAATGACTTCCTCGATCGACACCGTTGCGGCTCTCTTCAACGCTTCCACGACTGCTTCTCGCACAGCGTTCAGCACTCTCCTCCACGTCGCTGGCTCCACCTTCTCTGGTGCTGGAGGGAGCTCCGCAATAGTGGGGATGGCCAGTGCCTGTGCTTCGCGCAATTTCTCCATACAACCATTGTGCGTCATTCTCTATGTCTGTCAAAAACAGAGGCACTTGAACAGGACTTTCCCTCTATTCTCTGCGGAGAAGAGCCAAAAGGAAAAGGGAGTGGAAAGAGGGCAAATGCGAGCATCCTCACTGTGCAGGAGGATCATCTGCGCTTCCATTCTGCGTGGCGGCGTATACCATGACGCACTGTGGCGAAGCACACGTCTCCATCAACCCCATCCTCCTCTCCGAAGAAGCGAGGCGGCTGCCGACGACTCTTCCGGGGTTGCCTCTGGTTCCTGCTCATCCTCCTCATCCTCGTGGGACTCATCGCCGCGCTGTTCTACCGCGTGCCGGAGAGGCTAGGCCTGGGATCCACGCGCGCGGAGAAGCTGCTGAGTCCCACGCCAGACCGAGTGGCATCAGCGAAGATGCTGGATGAAGCGACGGCAGCAGGACTGAGCGCGAATGGCGTCCACCTCTACGTCCTGCCCATGAAGGATGGGAGTGCGTCCATCGCCTTCGCCATCCTAAGAGCAACGGAGGGATTCGCCTTCGCGCGTGGACAGAGAGATCCCGTCATCCAGACATTAGTTACCCTGGGAACGACGGCAACTGCACGCCAGAGTGGAGTCGCGGTCGTTGGCTTGGAGTTCTACGATGAGAAGGGCCGCTCGTACATGACCATCGCTGCGCGCACGGAGGATATTCAGAAGGTTGCGCAAGGGCAGATAACGGATGAGGAGTTCATGCGCATCGCGTACGGCGACGTCCGCATCGATGAGGTCTTCAGTGCAGAGATGGATGCCCTCAAAGAATTTCTCTCCTCCTCCTCATCATCATCAGAATGACACGCGTACGCACCAGCATCGGGCTCTCGCTCCTCGCCCTCTCGTTGCTCCTGACGGCGTGCGAGAAGAAGGACAAAGATCTCGTCGTGGACTTCGCCAAGGAATGGGGAAAGCTCCACGGGCTCTACGATGAGAACGGGAATTTAACAGGCAAGGCCATGGCAAGAGGTGCAGGGCAGAACCTCCCGAACTGGCTCAAGCCCGATGTGAAGGGGCCCGATGGAGAGACGGATCCTGCTGGCAATGCAGCAGTGGATGCTGGCGCCGTCGTGAAGGACATCATGGATAACGACAAGCTTGTAGATCAGGCACAGCTGGACCTTGCGAAGAAACCCCCTGATCAAAAGGCAGCAATGGATAAGTACACGCAGGCAGTGAAGGCGCGGCCCGGTGACTGGTACTACAGGAACCGCCGTGCGCTCCTCCACATGGAGATGGGGAATGAGACGGCAGCGGGGAAGGACTTCCGCGCTGCGGAGGATGCGTGCGGCGAGAGCAAGCTCTGCCTGGATGCCTACGAGAGCGATCGCAAGGCAATCCTCAGTGGGCGGGTCGTTCCGCCGCAGTAAGAAGAAATTTCGGCAATGCAGAATAGTATCACTGCAACTGTTTCAGCATTGCGGCGACAGTGTGATTTGCGTGGTCTCGAGATTGTGCAGGGCGAATGTTCGTACCCGGACGCTGTCGCGTTGCCTGTGCCGCGAGATTCTTGAGGAAATCGATCAGCGCAACGTTGAGTGTCAGCCGGAGCAATCCTCCCGCTGCCAACTGCGCTTCAGGAGAATGCGCTCTGCGTTGAAGTTGCTCCTGCAGACGATGTATTCCTTCTCGATCGATCTTCACTTTCTGGAATGCGGGGTCTCCGAGTAATGCCTGCGCAGCACGCATGTATGCCTGATCCCCGGCAGCAAGGACAGCATCCGGTTTGATGAGCTTCTCTTCCTTTCCGTAGTCCAACCAGGACTTCCTCTGGAGCTCTGCAGGCTGTGCACTGCGCATTCTCTCCAGAATTCGATCTTTCATAGTGGTGACGTGATCTACGTAGCGCATGTCATCTGAACCAACCTCCAGAGTGAAATCCTGGAACGCGCTGTCCATGCTCTTCTTGTTGAGTGCGAGGTACACATTCACCATTGCCACGGTCGGCACTTCCTGGAGAACCTCACCTGCTAATCGTTCCGGAGCGAATTGATCCGCTTGCAAGACCGCTTCCACTGGCTCTTTCCGTCCGTTCCCCCCCTCTGGCTCCTTCCCCTCGCCCGCTGCCCCCTCCCGTCTCTGCTCATCGACTAGGACAGCATGCACCGCCTCACTGGCAGTCTGCGCTGCGGCGCCCACACTCCCTCCTTCACCCTCTGCGCGTTGTGCGGGTGAGAGGTACTTCTGCACGTATGCTTCTGCTGTGCTCGTTGTCGCAACGGCAACCTGGAGGACCCCTTCCGCTATCTGGTCATACTCACGTTTGAGGTTCTCCAGCAGTTCTCCTGCTCTCCTCTCCCTCTCCGGCTCATCCATCCTCTCGAGTTCCGGACGCATCGCTTCCAGTGCAGCTAGCTGATGATCGGCGTGCTGCTCCAACTTCTCGAATGCTTCTATCGTTTCCTCTAGCTGTTTGATGCCCAGGAATTCCTTGATTGCCTCCACCTCTGCAGGCCCCACCGTGAAGCCTAGCTCCCGAATGCGATCGAAAATGCCGGTTGCAGTCTTCACAATGCTCGTCAAGTCGATCATCTCCAGCTTCTTCCGCGCCTCTTCCTTCGCCTGGGAATACATCATCTTCGCCTTCACTGGCAGGAGGAACAGGATACCCATGGGACCTGCCGCTTTTGCTGCTTGAATGGCAAGAGTGGCGATTGCTTCGCCCTTGATCTTCGTGACCATGGTGTCGATCGTCTCTCGGTGGAGCCGGTCGAATTTCTTACCCGTTACTCTCTGTAGCACACGTACAGCGAGAGAGGGCTCTTCCGGCGCCGGTGGCTCATCTCCTTCTCTGTGAACCATCGTTGTAAATTATACCATATTATTTACTTATTACAAATATCATTCCCGCAATGGAGCGCGGATCACCAGAGCTTTTGGTGTGTGTTCGTGAGTGAGCGAAGGTACTCTGCAATACGCGCTCGATCTTCATTTGCCTTACCTGCTTTGTGGTACACCTCAATCCAGACAATCGTGATGCGGTCTTCATGATAGGCATAGATAATTCGCAACGAGTCACGTCGTAGCGTTTTGCAAAACAAATGACCCTTCACAATGCACGCCTTCTCGCTGCGATGGAGTACGGTCCGGTGTTGGCTAGGACCTGTGGGATCGAGAGCGATAACATTTTTCAGGCGTTCCAAGTCTTCAGGAAGTGTCCGGAATTTCCGAGTGAGCCGATCAAATTCCTTCTCGAACGGACCCCAGTGTTCAAAGCGGATCGCTGTCATAGCTGCGCACTGAATAGGGAGCTTCGCGGTAAAAAACGTACTCGTAATCCAATGCCTCTCCCATTTTATGCACCTTCCAGGGAATATCTTCATGGGAATACTCACGAATTTGTGCGGCGTTCATATCTGATAAGTGAGCGAGTACTGCATCGATATGCTGCAGTTCTCTCGAATCTATCTTGGAGAGATCCGGCTCGCGCAGTGGCATGTATTTTTTCTGCTCATACTGAAAATACTTACTCTTCACTCTCACGAGATCCTTATCCTTTTCCATTCTGGCAACCATCTGCGGAAAACCAACTGGAGATGGCCCATGGTGGTTCTTGATGTACCGGAGACCCATCATTTGCTCCTCAAACTTCTCGTAGAAATCGAAATCAATGAAGTAGAGAATTTTGTAAATCACCGTTTCTCCCACATTGGGCTTCGCCCCTATTTTCTGAAGAATGTAGAGGAAAATTTCTCGGAACTTCTCCATATTCTCCTGTGGGATATTGCTACGCATGTCCGCTCTCCCCTCTACTGCTTTCTGCTTAGCAGGCAATGCTGGCAACGACACCTGTGGTTCCTTTCCTCCCAAGAAATCCTCCAGGGTCATCCCAAAAATTGCCGCGATCTTCTGCGCTTCGGTCACGGTCAATTCGCGTTCTCCCTTTTCAATTTGTAGATAGGTAGGGCGCGAGACACCGATCTCCACAGCCAATTGCTCTTGAGAGATGTTGCGCTTTGTACGCAGTTGCCGAAGAGTGTGGGGGTCAAAAGCCATGGAGATCATGGTATTCCATGTAAAGAATTCCGTCAATACATACTGCTGTATTTCTTGACACATGTTTTCCTCGCCTGAGGAATTGCATCATTGTTGACCGGGTTTATGAACAGGCCACTTTACCGTATACGGCACTCGTCCCCCTCCGCCATCTATGGTACAATACTCACCGTATGGTGTTCACCGCAGTCATCCACCGGGAAGGGGATCTCTTCGTTGCCAACTGTCCGGAGGTCGGCTCCGTGAGTCAGGGCGAGAGTATGGAACAAGCGTTGCAGAATCTCCAGGAAGCGACGGAGTTGTACTTGGAGGAGTTCCCAAACGAAGCATCAGCTGACCGGTCATTCATCACCACGTTCCAAGCCACTCGTGCCTAAACTTCCGCGTACCTCCGCGGAACGTATCATCCGCACTCTGGAGACGTTGGGCTTTCGCGCTGTGCGGCAACGGGGGAGTCATGTCGTGCTCCGACGAGGCGATCGAGGATGTGTCGTGCCCATGCACAGAGAAGTAGCTGTGGGGACATTAGGTGGAATCCTCCGTCAGGCAGACGTCTCTCCGGAAGAGTTCGTTGAGGCATTTCGTTGATGCGGAGATCTACTGCAATGTGGCAGGCGCGGCAGGGATCGAACCTGCGACCCCAGGTTTTGGAGACCTGTGCTCTACCAGCTGAGCTACGCGCCTAGGTGTTAGCAATGCTTCCATCTTATCGAGTTCCGGCAATGACACAATCAGAGAAGGAGTATGCATTACAATACGAATTGAATCGGCGTATTCCCAAACAGAGAGGCCACTCACTTTCTCTCGCATCCTCCTCTTAGGCTCAAGCTTGAAATAATCCTTGTGCGCGCTTGAACGCATCGGAAAGTTGTGCGCTTCTCTTGGAAGAAAGAACATCGTTGCTCTTCAGAAATTTTCCAATGGTCTTCAGTCCACGACTTTCCTGGCGCCATATTCCGTATCTGAGCGCATGAAGAACGAAGAGGTACACACTCTGTCCAACAGTATTCATGTCCGGAACGCCCGACAATTCAGCGAATCGCAATCCGCGAACGTTCTCGAATGCTAATGCATCGGAGAAATCGAAGAACCACTCGAGCACTGATCGCTCCCGACTCGATTTCGTTGACCAGCTGACAGGCAAAACCGTACAACCTGCACCACAGAGGGAACTACCCATCTCTTTCCGCGTAATGAGGTAGTCTCGCACAGCCAGAAGATCAGCGAAGAATGTGCGATTATACAAGTCTTGTAGGCATTCCAGCTCGATCATGATGCATGTTTCCCTCTCTCGACACCATTCGCGTTCACAGATCTCATCTTCGTGATACGTGAATCCGAGTTTCTTCATCCCTTCCCTATACTCCTCTTCGGTCTTCGTCGACTGCAGGAGATCATCAACCGCCTTCGCTTTGTTCAGGAAATCCTCACGCAGCTGCAAGGCTGCTTGATACTCGGCGTATGTCGGGTAGTCCTTCGGATTCAGAGGCGGGGAAATTTCCATACTGAGCAGTATAGCAAGCTGTTACCCTGCCATGGTAAACCGCAGACAAGCAAAGAGCGGCATAAAAGGGGGGTTGAAGACACTTGGTTACAGACACAAACTCCTAAGGAGTCCCGGTAAAGCAGCGCGTATATTGTTCAGCACGGCCTGCCAGAATTCAATAGCCTCCATACGCATTCCAGAGTGTGCAATCTGCGATAGGCCACGCAAACATTGACAGAAAGTTGACGATATGTATATATTGTCATATAAACTTCTCTTTACCAATTACTATGCCAAACTCCTCAGAAGACCTGCCAATCGGTCCCCAACAAAAATCGGAGGCACTTGTGTCTAATCCAGAGATCGCGGGGGAAGGTGAGGTGGTTGAAGGAATACAAGTAAGTACAAGCAAAGAAGTACGGAATGCACTGGAAGTCGTGAAGTTTGACTATCATGGTCGGGAACAAATTTGTGATGTGGTCGACTGTGGCGAAGGCATATATCGCCTTGAGATGCCTGACGCGATCCCACAAACCCTCCCCAGTGCTCTCGCAGCATGGCTTCGGAGACACAAGGACATGCAGGTCATCAGTGCAACACAGCTTGTCGACGTGAGACGGATCCGAATCCACACGGACTGCGTGACAAGCGACGACAAGCCCACTCTGCTCGTCATCACCAAACGGTAGCAGAGCGCGTACCGTATAGTGATAAGGATGGCTGGGGCCCAACCGCGCCTTTGAGAATCACGGATTATCCATTTCCATCACTCACCAACGGCACATACCCGCACAATGTCCCTCGGTACTCCACCCTACAACCATGGGAGAATCGGATGATCCGCGTGAGCTGATGAATCGGCCCGTCTTCCATGTGATGGTCAGGTGGAAAATCAAATCCAGGTGCGTCCACAACGGCATTTCTCACCTCACCCACCTGTTGGGGATAGACGAGCCGACCACCTCGCCGTAACCGATCCTGCCAGAATGGAGGAACGTCTTTGCAGCCCGCGGCGCTGGTGATCACATCGAAAGGCCCCACGGGTACATCCTGGGGATTGGTTGCGTCTCCGTGAATGACTTCGATATCCGTGAGTCCCAACCCCTGGAACCGCTTCCGGGTGCTCTCGCACAACGCCGCAAGCCTCTCTATGGCGATCACCTTGCCCTTCGCACCAACACATTCGCGCAGGATGGCAGCTTGCCACCCGGATCCCAGGCCAACATCGAGCACGACCTCCCCTTTCTTGATCCGTAAGAGCTTCATCACCATTGCCACAATTTGCGGTTGAGAGACCGATTGACCATGGTCGATCGACACTGGGGAATTGACCCCTGCTGCCTGACGACGCGCAATGGGATCACGCTGGTCTACGAACAAGTGTCGTGGCCACCGTAGGAATGCGGCGTTGATTTTTTTGGACCGGATCACCCTCTGCTTCTCTAACGAGCGAACGAGGTCTGTCCACAGCGCATCACATTGGGCAGCGAGCTGATCCTCCTGAGGCTCAAATAGTTCCTGCAGTACTCTCCCCATGCCGAGGACTGTACCAAGCGTTCGACTCCGTTCTCAACTGGTATTTCTCACCCCCTCCGCTTCCATTTGCTCGGCCCCCTTGCCCGCTTCTTCGCAAGTAATTCAGCTGCCTCCTCCAAGGTCACGGTATCGGGAGAGAATTTCTTCGGGAGGGAGGCATTCGTCTTCCCGTCGGTGACGTAGGGACCGTAACGACCGGTCTTCACGAGGATCTGTGCAGCGGTCGCGGGATCTTCGCCCAGGGTTCGTAATGGCTCCGCGGCTTTCTTGCGCTCCTCCTTCGAACGCGTGAGGAGCTCCACTGCCTGCTCGCCCGTGATCGCGAGCGGATCGATGTCCTTCAAGCTTACGGTAGCTTCACCGCACTTGAGGTACGGGCCAAAGCGTCCGAAAGCGACGATAACTTTCTCACCGTTCGATTCCCCGATCTCCTTCGGGAACTGGAGGAGTGAGAGCGCTTGCTCGAGGGTGACATCAGCTGGAGGGAGGTGCTTGGGGATCGCCGCGCTCTTCGGCTTCACCTTCTTCACCTTTTTGCCCTTCCCCGCCTTGCCGACATCCGGGTAATCCTCGGGGCGGCCGAGCTGGATGTACGGGCCAAAGCGCCCGGTGCGGACGAGCACTTCGAAGTTCGTCCCCGGATCCCTCCCGAGGATGCGCTCCTTGAGCACGTCGCTCTTCTGGATCACCTTCGTCTTCTCTGCGACGAGCGCGCTGAAGGGTTTGTAGAAATCGCGGAGGAACTCACTGCCGCGCGCCTCGCCCTCGGCAATGTCGTCGAGGGACTGTTCCATTCGCGCAGTGAACTGGAGATCCACGATATCCTGGAAGTGCTCCGCAAGGAGATCGATCACCGTGAAGGCGATGTCCTCCGGCGCCAGCTGCTTCCCCTCCTTCTTGATGTACCCGCGCTGCTGGATCGTGGAGATCGTCGGGGCGTAGGTGCTGGGGCGACCGATGCCCTCCTCCTCCATCTTCTTCACCAGGCTCGCTTCCGTGTACCGTGGGGGTGGTTTCGTGAAGTGCTGCTCTGGGAGGACTTCCGTCGCGGTGAGGGGTTGCCCCTCCGCGAGCGGCGGGAGGAATTTCTCGCCATCCTCCTCTTCGTTCTCCTTACGCTCATCGCCCTCATCTTTGCCCTCTTGGTAGAGACGGAGGAACCCATCGAAGAGCACCGTCTGCCCCGTGGCGCGGAAGGTGTAGCGGTCTGCGGAGATATCCACACCAACGCGCTTGAGTTCTGCTGCGGCCATCTGCGTTGCAACGGTGCGGTTCCAGATGAGCGTGTAGAGCTTGAGTTGCTGATGATCGAGTACGGAGGCGAGTGAACTCGGGGTGAGCGACATTTCGGAGGGGCGGATGGCCTCGTGCGCTTCCTGCGCACCCTTCGACTTCGTCTTGTAGCGACGCGGCTCTGGCAGCACATACTCCCGACCGTAGTGCTTCTCGATCACGGCCTTCGCGTCACCCAGTGCCTTCTCGCTCAAGTTCACCGAGTCCGTGCGCATGTACGTGATGAGACCCATCATCCCTTCGCCCTTCCCCAGGCTCACGCCCTCGTAGAGCTGCTGTGCGATGACCATGGTCTGCTTCACAGAGAACCCGAGCTTGCGCCCGGCTTCCTGCTGGAGTGTCGAGGTCGTGAACGGCGAAGCAGGGGTCTTCTTGAGCTCCTTCTCCTCCACCGATGCAACTTTCCACACCGCGTCCTTCACGCTCGCGACGACATCGCTCGCCTCGGCTTCACTCGCGGGAACGAACTTCTCGCCATCGCGCTTGGAGAGGAATGCGCTCACGCTCTCCTGCTTCTGCGTCTCCAGCTTGGCTTCTATCGTCCAGTACTCCACGGGATTGAACGCGCGGATCTCGCGCTCGCGGTCGACGATCATGCGCACCGCGACGGACTGCACGCGACCTGCGGAGAGACCGCGGTAGACCTTCTTCCAGAGGAAAGGGGAGAGCGTGTACCCAACCAAGCGGTCGAGGATGCGACGCGCTTGCTGTGCATCGACGAGCTTCATGTTGATGACGCGCGGGTGTTCCACCGCCTCGCGGATCGCGCTCTCCGTGATCTCGTGGAAGACGATGCGACGTACGGCCTCGGGGTTCGAAACCTTGAGCACCTGCGTGAGATGCCAACCGATCGCCTCTCCCTCGCGGTCCTCATCAGTCGCGATCCAGAGATCATCGGCTTCCTTGAGTGCATCACGCAGACGCTTCACCGTCGTCTTCTTCTCGTCAGGCACCTCGTACTCCGCTGCGAAATCGCTATCGACATCCACACCCAAGGTACTGCTCGGCAGATCACGCACATGCCCCATGCTCGCCTCGACGATGAAATCCTTCCCGAGGAATCTCTTAATCGTCTTCGCCTTCGCGGGACTCTCGACGATGACTAAGTGTGTGCTCATGCGAAACAGTGGAAGGCAAACGGGGTGGAGACTAGGCAGTGTGAGGAGGCCTGTCAAAACGAACTCGCGCGTTTGACCATTCTGCCACAAGATCTTGAGGGAGATGCGGAATTAGTATGGGGTAGTGGAGCGTATTACCCCCCCAATATGCTTTGTTTTTGGCTGTAGTAAGCCACAATATGTACCTTCCGTGTTGCGGAGGCTCTGACCCAATGTTTTTGGCTTGCCCAAGCCCACTCTGAGCGTACACTGGAGGTCAGCCTACTTCCTTCCCCCCCCTCTTCATGTCCAAGCAGGATCTGATTGCAGCCATCGCGGACGCCGCTGGTATTACGAAGCGCGCCGCTGGTGATGCGCTCCAGGCCATCATCAATATCATTATCAAGAACCTCAAGAAGGGGACTTCCGTCACGATCACCGGCTTCGGCACCTTCAAGCTGTCGCACCGCGCTGCGCGCATGGGCGTGAACCCGAGGAACCCGACCCAGAAGATCTCCATCCCTGCGATGAAGGTCCCATCCTTCAAGGCCGGCAAGACGCTCAAGGACGCCGTCCGCTAATCCTTCGATTTTCGAACGAAGCCTCCCCATCGACGGGGGGCTTCTTCGCGGTATAGGTTGATGTTCCCTCCCCGCGCAACTCGCGCTATCCTCACACTCGATGAATACCTCCGTCATCCAGGACAAGCTCGCAACGCTCCTCACACACCTCGGTCTCCCTTTCGAGAAGATCGTCATCGGCGAGGAGGAGGGCAGTATGATCCGCGTGGACATCGTCTCTCCACAGCCCAGCCGCATCATCGGGTGGCACGGCGAAACACTGCAGGCGCTCGAGCACCTGCTCAAATCCCTGGTGCGAGCGGCGGAGAACATGACGACACCCCCTTTCATCTTGCTCGATACCGATGGCTACCGCCGCATGCAGGAGGACAAAGTCTGCAAGATCGCGGAGCAGAAGGCGGACTTCGTCCGTCGCACCGGCACGCGCGTCGCGCTCGCCCCCATGAGTCCCTACTTCCGCCGCATCGTGCACCTGCACGTCGCGAACACGCCAAGCTTGAGTGATCTCACCACGGAGAGCGTGGGTGAAGGCGAGTACCGGCAGATCGTGCTGCGCATGAAGACGGAGAAAGCCTCTGATAGTGGCGAGCTCTCGCCGACGATGGCGGAGGACGATCTTGGCAACTTAGATATTTGAAGAGAATGACTCCGACCACGAGACGTTTATTCGTTGATTGGTTTATTCGTTTACTCGAGTACTCATCTATTCGAATAAACGAATCAACGAGTAAACCAATAAACGAGCGTCACAGTGTCTTGAGCTTCCGCCACTCCTCCACAATCCTCCTCTCCTCTCGGCTCAGCTTCGTCGGTATCTCCACCTGCACGGTCACGTAGTGATCTCCCATTTTACTGCTGCTGAGGACGGGCATCCCCTGCCCGCGGATGCGGAAGACCTGCTGAGGCTGCGTCCCCTCGGGAACTTTCAGCATCATGCTGTCGTGCACAGTCTCCACGGAGACTTCTGCACCCAGGAGCGCATCGAGGACAGAGATCTTCTTCACCGAGCGCACATCATCACCATCTCGCACGAACTCAGGATGGGGCGTGACGCGGACCGTGACGTAGAGGTCCCCTGCAGGAGCCTTGCGCCTCCCCGCATCGCCGAGCCCGCGCATCCGGAGCGTCTGACCATCGTGGAGACCTGCGGGGATACCAATAGTGAGCTCAACAGTCTGCTGCACTCTCCCCTCGCCATCGCACTTCTTGCACGGCTTCTCTGGCACCTTCCCGGACCCTCTGCACTTCGAACACACGTAGCGCTGCTGAATCGTGCCGAAAAAGGATGCTGTGGAGCGTGTTACCTGCCCCGTGCCACCGCACTCCGTGCACGTGATGAGCGCCGCTCCCCCCTCCGCACCCGTTCCCTCGCACCGCTCGCAGGGAGCGAGCTTCCGGACGGAAATAATCTTCGTCGCGCCCTTCACGACATCCATGAAGGGGACGGTGATCGAAACTTCGCGATCAGCTCCGGCGTCATCTGCAACCGCTCCTCTCCTCCCGCCCTGCGCGCTCCCGCCGAAGAAGCTCTCGAAAATATCGGAGAAGCCCGACATGTCACCACCGGAGAACGAGGAGAAATCGAATCCGCCGAACCCGTTGCCTCCACCACCTTGTGGGCCGTTCCCACCGACACCGTACTGGTCGTACATCTGCTTCTTCTTCGGATTGCTGAGCACTTCGTACGCCTCGTTCACCTCCTTGAACTTCCGCTCTGCATCCTTGTCACCTTTGTGCTTGTCCGGATGGAGCTCCTTGCTGAGCTGGCGGTACGCCTTCTTGACCTCCTCCGCAGATGCGCCCTTCTTCAAGCCGAGCACCTCGTAGAAATCCTTTGCCATCTCGCACAGCATACCGAATCGCGCCGTCCCCGCCATCCCTGATGGAAGCCAAAAACTGCGCGCCTCCTGTCAAGATAACCTCCGGGCAGAGAATGGGCAGGAAGAAGGAAAAATGGTATAATGTTCGGAACACATCAATATCCATGCCCATGCGCAGTGCTATCCGCTGGCTCACTCTCTCGCTCGCGGTGAGTTGCATCGCCATCGTCGGCTACGCGTTGACAGGCTACGACGTCTCGCAACTGCAGGGACGCGTGCTGGCGCCAGAGACGCAGCTCGACATCCCCTGGCGCACATTCGACCCAGAGGAAGTGGCGAGCGGCTCCACCATCGCACCGAATACGCACACGATTTTCCACCTCCCCGCGGACGCGGGTAGAGTCGCGCGGAAGGTGCTCTTTGGAGACACTGGGGATACCGTGCGCTACTGGGGCTACTGCTACCCAGAGGGGTACGACGAGAGCGAGATTGCGCACATCGTCGGTTTCCCTGGGAAACTCTTCCTCTCGGAAGCCGAGCGCGCCGACCGGCAGGAGCAGTTCAACAAGCGGTTCCGCACGTTCTCCATCTTCCAACCCCCCACGAAACTGGAGACGGAACTCAAGGAACGCACGCGCATGGGAGTGATTCGACACCAGCTGGAGGTGTTCACTGCGGGCATGAGTTGCTACGTGATGAGTGAAGCTCCCCTCCCCATCGGCACCGATCTGGATGAGGACATGCTCAACTCCATGCTCGAGAAGATGCACCGTACAGATCCCGAGAATGAAGATACGGACGGGGATGGTCTTTGGGATGGACCGGAAGTGCTGATTGCGAAGACGGACCCGCTGCGCCGCGATACGGACAGCGACGGCATTATCGACGGTATCGAGGACGTGAACCACAACGGCATCCGCGACTCGGGGGAAACGGATCCCACGAACATCGACTCGGACCGGGACGGCCTGTGTGATGGATACTGCCGCATCTCCAAGGGCGGCCGCGTGTGCAGCGACTTCGGTAAGACGATCGGCTGCATCCCGACGATCAGCATCAAGTGGCGCGGAGAGGACAAGAACTTGAACGGGCAGCTGGATGCGAACGAAACGGACCCACTGGATATCGATACCGACGGCGACGGCGTCTTCGATGAACAGGAGTACTTCCAGTGTCTCCTGGAGAAGAAAACAGGTTGTTAGGGCACCATTTATCCTGTATACTGTCCAGATGGATCGAACACACATCCTCACCGTAAGCCTCACGCTCGCCCTCGTCGCAATCGCGGTGCCGCAGGCACACGCGTACATGACCCCCGAACAGGTGCTACTCCAACAGGAGCACATGTACTACTTCCCGACGGCGGAAGCGAAGACCGCGCGGGAAATCCGGGCTGAACAGGAGGAGAAGCGGGTGGCGAAGCACCTCCAGGAACAAGAGGAACTCATCGCGAAGTCACGTGAGGAGGAACGTGTGCACGCTGCTGCGCTCGCGGGAGAACCTACGGAGGAGGAAGACGAGGAGATCGATGATGAACCGCAACTGGTGCCCGGTGCACAGACACCCGGCATCACGCTCGATGCTGCAGCGCTTCGCTTACTCTCGCGCATCGAACGCATTCGCGAACCCAACCTCCCAGCAGAGACTGTGCACAGCGGCGCTCCGCTGACACCCACGGGACCTGCGGTGGTCATCGCTATCGTCGCGCTCGTGTGTGCAGGCATCTGGACAGTTCGGCGCGCAACCAAGCTGGAGCGGGCGTACATTCGCTGAAAGCGACGTTCTACGACGTCGTAGAACGGGCACGATTTTGCCGTGGGAAAACACGCCCCTTTGTTGTCGCTGCAGACCAGTCTGCTACCGTGATGCGGTGACGCAGTTCTCCCTCACCGGCAAGCGGTGGATCCTCAGGCAGCCGCGTGGGACGCAGCTTGGCGCGCTCATCCCCTCCCTCTGCGCGGAGCGCGCGATCGATCCCACTCTCGACCTCACCAGCGCTTCGCTGATGGCTCCCGATCTCTTCCCGTCCATGCAGGATGCTGTGCGGATCACCCGCGATGCAATGACGGATGGAAGGAAGATCAGCATCTTCGGGGACTACGATTGCGACGGGGTGACGGCAACTGCGCAGATCGTGCGCTTCTTCCTCAGACATGGCGTCACTCCCCACGTCCGGCTGCCCCACCGCGTGAAGGATGGCTACGGCCTCAAGGATGGCACGATCGAGGAACTGCACGCGCTCGGCACGGAGCTCCTCATCACCGTAGATACGGGCATCTCGTCCCTGGGACCCATCACTCTTGCGAAGGAGCACGGCATGCAGGTGATCGTCCTCGATCACCACCACGTCCCCGCGATGCTGCCACCTGCCGATGCGCTGGTGCACCCCGCGCTCTCCCCTGCGTTCCCACACCCACATCCCTCTGCTGCAGGCATCGCCTTCACGTACGTCACTGCACTGGAGCAATCCTTCGGGAGCGGGAGCACGTGGACCGGCGCGGAAGTGGAGATGGACATCGCCCTCGCAGCGGTGGGGACGGTTGCAGATGTCGTTCCCCTCCAGGGTCACAACCGTTCGCTCGTGCGACAGGGGATCGGCGCCCTTCAACGCATGCAGGGATCGCCGCTGTGGACGCTCCTCGCGAGTACGGGATCGCCTGGTGCCCTCACGAGTCGCGACATCGCCTTCCGCATCGCTCCGCGTCTCAACGCCGCAGGTCGTATGGCGGATCCTATGATCGCGCTCAAGGCACTCCTGGGAGATCAGCAATCCCTCGCTGCGCTCGACTCCCTCAACCGGGAACGCCAGGAGCAGACCGCCACCCTCCTCGAGGAACTCCTTGAAGACGAGAGCCTCGATTTCTCCTCTCCATTCCTCGCGAGCGTGAGCGAACGCTATCCCCCCGGCATCGCCGGCCTCCTCGCTGGGAAACTCACGGAGCTCTACGGGAAGCCCAGTATCGTGGGTCATGTCCGGGGAGATCTGGTCACCGCATCGCTGCGGAGTCCCCCCTGCTACAGCATCATCGACGGTCTCACGGCGTGCGCGGACCTCCTGATGACGTTCGGCGGACATGCGCAAGCCGCCGGGTGCACGTTCGAAGTCGCGAAGGCACCCCTCCTCTTCGAGAGACTCGAGCAGCACATCCTCGACCGCGTCGACGCAGATGAGCTCTGCCCCTCCCTCCTCCTCGAGGCGGAACTTTCTCCCGCGCACATCACTGCTGATCTCCTTCGCGAGATCACCCTCCTGGAGCCCTTCGGACAGGGCAATCCCGAGCCTCGCTTCCTCCTGCGTTCGATCCTCCTCTCCGAACCCCGCATTGTCGGGAGCAGCGCCTCACACATCCAGGCACGCATCGGTCCGCACAAGGCAATAGGTTTCAAGTTGGGAGATCACTTCCCATTAGTCACGGAGCCCCTCGACCTCGCGTGCAGAGTGGGATTCGACACGTGGCAGGGGAGGGTGGGAGTGCAGCTCTACATTGATGATCTCAGAGTTGCTGCCCGAACTGCCTCACCCATCGGAGAATATAGAATATAGAATGTGGAATATTGAATGGAATCTTGAATCAAGAAATGCGGAATATTCTACATTCCATATTCAACATTCAATATTCTGATTCACACCGGTGCAAGTTTCCCTTCCATGGAGAACACCTCGGTCAAATCCACACCCAAGGCTGAGGAGATTTTGTAGGCGAGGAGAATCGAGGGGTTCGTGCGGCCGCGCTCGATCGACATGATCGTCTGGCGACTGACTCCCGTGCGGAGCGCCAGCTCCTCCTGCGTCATGTTGCGCTCGAAGCGCAGGCGGCGGATCGCGTTCTTCAGGAGGATGGTCGACATGGAGAGGAGTGGAGAGGTTGCCTACAATAGCGAGGGGGGAGCCAGCGCGCTAGTGCTCCTTAAGCTGGCGCATTGTACTGATGCAATTGCCAAGGGCAAGGGCAATGTCAGGGGTACTGTACACTTAACTCTCGCCGCTGCTGCTTCTTCATACGCCGCTCGAGAATCCAGATGATACCGATGCAGAGGAGGAAGAGGAGGAGTCCCCCCGTCCCGACGATGGAGAGGACCCACTCCATCTGATCGCGCAGGAGGAACCCAAGCCCGAGGAGGAGTGACGCCCACACAATCGTGCCGCCGAGCATGAAGAGGAAGTAGGTGTGCTTTGGCATCGCTACCGTCCCTGCGACGAACGCAGAGAACGGACGGACTCCCCCCACGAACTGTCCCAGGAACACGCTCAGGCTCCCGAAGCGACGCATGAACGCATCCACCGCGCGCAGGCGGTGCTCGGAGAGGTAGAACCGATGGGCGATGCGCCTGCCGTAGAGCTGCCCAATCATGTAGAAGAACGTGTTCCCGGTAGCCGATCCGGCAATGGCAGCGCAGAAGAAGAACGCGGCCATCTCGACATCACCGATGAGCGCACCCGCGACGATGAGCGCGAGCACGCCGGGCGAGAAGAAGCTCAGGGGAGGGACGGACTCTATGAGCGCGAAGAGGAACACGACGATCGCACCGTACTGCTTCACCGTTGCCGTAACGAACGCCGGATCCCCAAAGCGCTCTATCGGGAAATCGCGTAGGAGGAGGACCGCAGAGAGGGGGAGCAAATACACGGCGAACCACGAGAGCTTCCAGTGACGCACCCACTTCTGGAGGAGCAGGATCGCGACGAGACTCGCCGCGAAGGACGTAAGGAATCCCGCAGTGACAATGGGGGCTGGGGGGAGCGTGATGTCTCCCTGCCACACCTCCATAGAAGTGAGGAGTACAGCACCCGCGATGACGGGCACCGCCATGAGGAACGAGAAATTGAGTGCATCTTTGGGTGAGAGTCCCATTGCTCTCCCCGCGCTGATCGTCATCCCGGAGCGCGAGAGGGAGGGGAAGAGTGCAAACGTCTGGGCCAGCCCGATCATGACGGCATGGAGTGGGCGGATGCTCGTGAGAACGCTCCTGGCCGGTAATGCCTCTGTCATGAGGAGGACCGCGGCGGAGAGGCTGAGGCCGAGCGCAATCGCCTCCATCGAGCGGAACTGTTCCGCGATCACTTCCTCGAGGAAGTACCCAGCGAGTGCTGCGGGGATGGTTGCAATGATGAGCATGAGGAGGAGCCTGCGCTCTGCACGATCGCCACCGAAGACCGCCCTGCACATCGAGAGATACCTCTTACCGTACACGAGGAGAAGAGCGAGCAGGCTCCCCGCGTGGAGCATCACATCGAAGCCAAGGAGATTGCGTGCAGAGAGTGGAATCGCGAGCAGCTCCTCCGCGAGCACCAGGTGACCGGAGCTCGAGATGGGGAGGAATTCGGTGAAACCTTGGAGGATGCCGAGGAAGACGGCCTGCAGGAAAGTCATGGGCGTTTCGATGAGGATACGCGAGAGAGTTGGGAGATGACTAGACCCCCCTGGGGGAAATCCCAAAACACAAAACTCGAAAACCCAAACAATTTCCAATACCCAACTCTCAACATTTTGGCACTTGGCATTTGAAGCTTTTTTTGGATTTGGGTTTTGTGTTTTGGGATTTTCTCTCCATTGCTCAACAAACCCTAGAACCGACTAGCTCACAACTCTGCAAAGAGCACCACCTCTCCTTTTTGCAGGGAGAACCCGAATATTGGTACGATGGGGCGAATGACTCCTTCCCCCTTCCACGGCATCTTCAGTGCGCTCCAGGAGGGAGCAGGCCGCGGAGGCTCACTCTTTGGCGGTGATGACCCCACGCCTCCACCAGCGTCCAGTGCCGGAACCAGCGCCGTTGGCAGGGTCGCCGTCGACATCTACGAGCAGGACGACTACTACATCATCAAGGCCCCCATTGCGGGCGTGCGCCTGTCTGATCTGGATATCGAAGTAAACGAGAACGTCATCACGATCCGCGGCATGCGGCGCCAGACGGATGCCCTCCCCCAGGACCAGTACTACCTCCAGGAGTGCTTCTGGGGCGAGTTCAGCAGGTCGGTAACGCTCCCCACCGTCGTGGATCCTCGCAAGATAAAGGCAACCTTCAATAAGGAGAACGTGCTGAAGATCCTCGTGCCTAAGGAGGAGAGGGTGAAGATCGTGAAAATCAACGAAGCGTAACACGAACCGGAGAACGTTTATTCGTTTATTGGTTTACTCGTTTACTGGAACGAGCGAATCAACGAATAAACGAGTAAACGAATCAACGAAAGAATATGCAGAAGAACAGAAATCGAGTGTTCTCACTTCCTCTTCTTCCGTCGTATCGTCTTCTTCACGACTCTCTCCTTCCGCACTTTCCCCTTCGTCATCGGATACGACTTCAGGTGCACGATCACTTCGCCCGGAACTTTCTCGAGAGACTCGTAGACATCCATCCCTCCCATGAAGCGCCAGTCGGCTGCACGGAGGAGTTGCTCGAAGGCTTTCACCTGAGCGCGCGCTTCCTTGCGTACCTTGGGATCGCTCAAGTCGCTGTCGAGCATGCTCCACAGCTTCTGCTGGAGAGAGTAGAGGTCCTGAACAACCTCGAGTGCCTGGGTGGTCTTGGGCATTGGTGTTTGTTGGGAATTTCGTCACCATTCTATTCATTTTCATGCCAATTGTCAAAGGAGCCGAGGATGCGTACACTGTACACGGGCTCAGGAGACGACTTCCTGAGCGGTATTCCGTACTTGTGTAACTACACACTATGAAGCTCCGTCAGGCAATCCTCCCGGTCGCGGGACTCGGCACGCGGTTCCTCCCCTGGACGAAGGTCGTGCCGAAGGAGCTCCTGCCCATCGGCAACCAACCGATCATCGCGCTGCTCGTCGATGAGTGCATGAGTGTGGGGATTACGGACATCTGCTTCGTCATCAGCAAGGGGAAGGAGGCGATCCCGCAGTACTTCCAGAGTCATCCGGAGCTGGAGAAGACCCTCGCGAAGAAGGGGAAGAGCGATGCGCTCAAGGAGCTCAACCGTTACGACAACGTGCGCTTCTCCGTCGTCTACCAGGATGAGCAGCACGGTGACGGGCACGCGATCCTCCAGGCCGCACCGTGGGTGAAGGATGATGTGATCGCCATCCTCTTTGGTGATGATCTCATTTCCGGCGCGGAGCATTCTGGACTCAAGCAGCTCGCGAATGCCTACGCTCAGGTGCAGGAATCTCTGGAGGAAGGCAGCCCTCTACCCGCAATTCTCTCCCTGGAGAATGTGCCAAGGGAACTTGTCAACAAGTATGGAATAGTTGACGTCTCTGCGCACGCACCGCGCTTGCACCGTGTGAAAGGTCTCGTGGAGAAGCCGCATCCCAACGATGCACCTTCCACATTGGGCATCGTCGGCAAGTACCTGATCCCGCGCTCGACCATCGACCTGCTCCCGAGTGTGACGAGCGGACACGGCGGAGAGATCCGTCTCATCGACGCACTGAAGGCGCAGTTGAAAACGACGCCGATTTTCGGCTACGAATTCCTGGGCAAGCGCTTCGACACGGGGACACCCGAGGGCTACAAAGAGGCAGTGCACGCGTTGGGGTAGTCTACAGAGTTCACACACTGCGCGACTGACGCACACGAAAATGAAATCACCACACACAGATCTGAATGTAGATTTTAGTTGACAAGAGGGAATTCACAACTAGGATGCACGGGAATTTTCACCCCTTTTCCCCTTTTGCGATGTCTGAAACTGGCCGCCCCGAAGATATACCTGTTGAGACTTCTCCTGCAGTCTCGGTTGAGACAGTGAATCCAACAGAAACACCTACAGGAAATCACATCTTCCCTATCAAGGTTTCCGCAAGGGAACTCCTCTCAGGCGTATCTGGTAATCCCCTGCGACCCCCTGCAAATTTGCCATCCGTAGCAAGCGCTTCGATGGCTTCGCTCTCTGCGAAGAAGATACCATTGCGCGGTCTGCGGCTCACACCTTCACCGGAGTGTGAGTGCACCCTCACTTGCGAAGCTGCCAACGGCACAGTTCTCACCGAAGAACATAGGGCACAAATTGCCAGAGATGTGAGTTATAACCTCACCATGCATGCTCGGACCGATTACGAACATGGAATCGATCGCTCTAAGCCTCCTGTGCCACAGAATCGGATCGCCAGAATAGAGAATATGGGAATGGTGCAGTAGTTACATCTCTCTGCGAAGCAGTTCAATCTCGTCACGGAGATCAGCTGCTTTCTCGAATTCGAGATTCTGGGCGGCGAGCTCCATCTGCTTCTCGAGCTCGTCCATGAGGCGCTTCTTCTCGTCCTTGGGGATCTTCTGGTGATCGTACTTGGGTCGGCGCAGCTCCAGCTTGCGCGACTCCTCGGAGATATCGTGCACCGCCTTCTGGATCGACTTCGGCGTGATGCCGTGCTCCTTGTTGTGCGCGTCCTGAATCGAGCGGCGACGGTTCGTCTCTGCAATAGCAGCCTCCATGGCGACGGTCATCTTGTCCGCGTAGAGCGTGACATGTCCGTTGAGGTTGCGTGCGGCGCGTCCAATCGTTTGGATGAGCGCATCCCGCGAGCGGAGGAAACCCTGCTTATCGGCATCGAGGATGGCGATGTAGCTCACCTCTGGGAGGTCCAGACCTTCGCGGAGGAGGTTGATACCAACGAGGATGTCGATGTCGCCCGTTCGCAACTGCCGCAGGATTTCGATACGCTCGAGGGTCTCCACGTCGCTGTGGAGGTAGCGGACCTTGAAGTTCGCCTCCTGCAGGTATTTCGTGAGGTCCTCTGCCATCTTCTTCGTGAGTGTTGTGATGAGGGAGCGCTCGCCGCGCTTGATGGTCGCCTGTATCTCCGCCGTGATGTCATCGATCTGGTGCTTCGAGGGCTTCACCGTCACGGGTGGATCGAGGAGCCCCGTGGGGCGGATGATCTGCTCCACGAGTGACTCCTTGGGCGTGTGCTCGTACTCGTACCGCGCGGGGGTAGCGGACACATAAATGCGCTGACCCACGCGTTGCTCGAACTCCGCGAATTTGAGCGGGCGGTTGTCCATGGCGCTCTGCAGGCGGAAGCCGTAGTCGATGAGGGTCTGCTTGCGGCTGCGGTTCCCCTCGTGCATGCCCCCCACCTGTGGAATCGTGATGTGGGACTCGTCGATGATGAGGAGAAAATCCTTCGGGAAGTAGTCGAGGAGTGTCGATGGTGGTGTGCCGGGCACCTGATCGCCCAGGTAGCGCACGTAGTTCTCGATGCCCGTGCAGTAGCCCGTCTCCTTGAGCATCTCGATGTCGTACTCCGTGCGCGTACGGATGCGCTCCGCCTTCACGAGTTCATTCATCTTCAAGAGTTCCTTCTCCCGAACATCGAGCTCTGTGCGAATGCCATCCACGGCACGATCGATCTTCTCCTTCGTGGTGACGTTATGGGCGGCTGGGTAGATCGATACATCTTGGAGGTCCTGGATCAGTTCCCCAGTGAAGCTATCGACCTCCTGGATCACCTCGATCTCGTCGAAGGGGAGCTCCAGGCGGATCACCGTGTCGCCGCTGGGAGGGAAGATTTCCACCGTATCCCCGAGCACGTGGTACATGCCCTGCTTGAATTCGATGGAACTTCGGCGGTACTGGATATCCGTGAGGCGGCGCAGGAGCTGATCGCGCTTGATGGGCATACCGCGCTCCAGCTTGATCGCGAGTGCTTCGTAATCCTCGACATTGCCGAGGCCGTAGATGCACGACACAGAGGCGATGATGATCACGTCCCGGCGCGTGAGGAGGTTGAAGGTCGCCGCGTGCCGGTACTTCTCGATCTCCTCGTTGATGCTCGCGTCCTTCTCGATGTAGGTATCCGTCGTGGGCAGGTACGCCTCTGGTTGGTAGTAGTCGTAGTACGAGACGAAGTAGGAGATGGCGTTCTCTGGAAAGAACCCCTGGAACTCGGAGCAGAGCTGCGCAGCGAGGGTCTTGTTGTGCGCCAATACAAGCGTGGGGCGCTGTACCTGCTGGATGATGTTCGCCATCGTGAAGGTCTTGCCGGTCCCGGTCGCACCCAGGAGTGTCTGATGCTTCTCCTTCTTCGCGAGCCCTGCGACGAGCTTCACTATGGCCTTCGGCTGGTCGCCTGTGGGCTGGAACGGTGAAACCAGTTTGAATGCTTTCTGCTTCATGCGTTCGGGTATGGTAGCAGAATAACGGGCTGGGTTACAGGGGGGATCCCTTTGAGCCCATGAAGGTGAAATTTGCGTTTATTCCATGTATCGGGCATAAATGCATTTCGTTACGCCTATTCGCCAATGATCGACCTCGTTGACCTTAGAAATCGGCCAGACGCCTACGCAGATGCCGCGAAGAAGAAGCGGATCGGCGTCGATGTGCACGCGTTCCTGAAGCTCGATGACCAGCGCAGGGCGCTCCTTCCAGCAGTGGAGCAGATGCGCGCGAAGAGAAACGCCGTGAGCAAGCAGGTGCCCACGATGAAGGGAGACGAGAAGCAGAAGGTGATCGCGGAGATGAAGCAGCTCTCCGAGGAACTCAAAGTGAAAGAGGAGCAGTTGAACGCGATGGAAGAGGAGTGGAAAACCCTGCAGCTCATGCTCCCCTCGATCCCGCTCCAGAGGGTGCCTGTGGGGAAAGACGACACGGAGAACGAGGAAATACGCACCTGGGGCGAGAAACCGACGTTCGCCTTCGAGCCGAAGGACCACGTGATCCTCGGCGAGGAGCTCGACATCATTGATATCCCGCGGGGCGTGAAGGTCGGGGGGAGCAGGATGTACTTCCTGAAGGGTGATGGCGCACGCCTGGAGCTCGCAGTCCTCCTCTTCACGCTCGATCACCTGCGGAAGAAGGGCTTCACGATGTTCCTGCCGCCGGTACTCGCGAACTATCAAGCAATGATGGGCACAAGCTACTTCCCGGGCGGTGAGGAGCAGGCGTACGCCGTGGGCGTGCAAAAGAAGCGTGGGGAGCCAATCGAGAGCGACGATCTCTACCTTATTGGCACTTCCGAGGTCTCTGTTACGAGTTACCACAGCGACGAGCTCCTGAAGATCGAGGAATTGCCCAAGCGCTACTGCGGCCTCAGTAACTGCTTCCGTCGGGAAGCGGGGACGTACGGAAAGGATACGAAGGGCCTCTACCGCATCCACCAGTTCCAGAAGGTGGAGCAGGTCGTACTCTGCGAAGCGGATGCTGACGTGAGCGCGGAGATGCACAAGGAACTCCTCACAAATGCGGAGGAAGTCCTGCAAGCAATGAAGCTCCCGTACCGCGTCGTCGATGTGTGCACCGGCGACATGGGCAGGGGACAGATCTACAAGAACGACATCGAGACGTGGATGCCCAGCCGCGGAAACTACGGCGAGACGCACAGCTGCTCGACCTTCTACGATTTCCAATCCCGCAGGCTTAACATCAAATATGAGACGGCAGACGGGCAGAAGAAATTCGTCCACACGCTGAACAACACCTGCATCGCATCGCCGCGCATCCTCATCCCCATTCTCGAGATCTACCAGAATGCGGATGGATCGGTGACGATCCCGGAAGTCCTGCGTCCGTATATGGCCGGTCAGGAACGCATCGCTCATGCGTAATGTTGTTCAGCTGGAGAGCGCCATGCTTTTCCTCACGCGCTCTCGCCACTCGCTGCTGCCAACTCTTCAATCTTCGTCACAGTGGGACCGAGCATTGGGCTCTTTCGCATGAGCTCAATTGCACTAACCATAGGAGGAAAATCACTCCCTTTCAGTCCGATGTCCTTCCACCGGAGGTGCATCATGTTTCGAGAGACGCCGAAGTGCTCTGACATCTTGTATCCCATGAGCTTCGCTCTCGGCATCTTCGCATGTGCTTCGAGAATTTGGAGGAGAGTCAACACTCGCTCGCTAAAGCGCATCATCTCATCGATGACGCCACGGGAATGCCCTCCTTGCTCTTCGTGCGATCCTGGAAGCCGTATCGATCCTGTATCGACGTATCTGCGCACCAGAGTGAAGAGCACCCTCGATGTTCTACCCATGAATTCTCGTGCTTCCTGCAAGCGTACGTGCACCATGTGTGCAGGTTCTGGCTCTGCTGGCACCTCGGGGGCAACTTGCTCACGGCCGGGAACGGCCTCCTCTTCCTGGAGAGATGTAGGAGGAATGGAGAAATGGATGAAGCATTGGCTGACGAATTCTCGTTCAGACATAATTCTAATTTAAACTTTTGTAAATATAAGTCAATTCCCATCCATGGCCCTCTGCAGGGACAATCCTCCCATGCACGATCGTCACTTCCTCATCGCCGATGATTCTGAGGCGAAGATGTTCTTCCTCGCCTCCATCGTGAAGAAACACTGGGCAGGGGAGCTCCACCGGGCGAAATCGACGGAGGAAGCGAAGAAGCTGATCGATGCACATCCGGAGATCGCGGCGGCGTTCATTGATTACGAGATTCCCTCGGAGAACGGTCCTGCAGTGATCCGGTATCTCCGCGGAAAGAACCCCCAAGCGAAGATCGCGCTCGTGACGGCTTTCGATTCGCCACGGTACGGAGAAGATGCGAAGTCCGCCGGGGCGGATGCCTTCGTCACGACGTCTCAGGAGATGCACGAGGTTGCAGAAAGTTTGGAGAACCTGCTCCAGCTGTGGGCAGTGGAACTGGAAAAAGAATGACCAATAACCAAGCACCAATGACACATTGGTCATTGCGTCATTGGTGCTTGGTTATTCCCTCTGGGTCTGCGTTTGCGAGAAAAAGGGTAGCGGACTGCCTCCCCCTGGGGCGTATACTGCCCGCATGATTATCCTCCTCGCAGGCGGTACGGAAGTGAGCCGATCCGCCATTGCCGCGAAAATTCTCAAGAAGCACAAGAAGTGGCGCCACCTGCCGGTGGCGGAAATCGGCGGCGTGACGCAGCTCTTTGGAGTAGAAATGGAGACGGATGATGACCTGCTCTTCGGCATCGCGTGCGAGTGCGTGACTGGCCTCACGGAGGAGGGCTTCCACGTGGTGCTCACGCACGACGATGCTCCGGCCCTCGTGAAGATGCTCCGGCGCGAGTGCGGCAAGGACGCCGTGACAGCGATCCTCCTGGGCGGCGATGACGAGAAGGTTGTGTACGACGACGTGATCGACACGAGGAAATCGACCTCCAACGATGTGTTCGCCATGATCGAGAAGATCATCGTGAAGCACAGAGCTGCATGAGCCGCATCCTCATTCACCCTTCGATGAACTCAGGGTCATCTCTCTCTTTAAGAGATCTTGCATTCTGCCTCTGCTGCTTATGAGGATACTGATGACTCGGTTTCCGCTGGAGAGCGCCCACGGCGGCGCCGAGGTGCAGACGATGTCCCTGGTGAAGGGCCTGGGTGTTCACGGGCATGCTGTCGCATTCCTAGGGAGTTGTCCCGTGCTCCTCGAGGAAATGCGGGCAGCGAGATTGCCCAGCGCAGAGCTGTACATCGGGCCGCCTCCCGTGACGAAGTGGGGGGCAGTCTCCTTCCTGTGGCGGAGGAGGAGGATGCAAAAGGCTCTGATCCACGCGCTCGACCAGTTCTCTGACCTCTCCGCGATTGTCATGCTCTCGCTCTCGGAGAAGCTCCTGCTCACCGAGGAAGCCTTCAACCGCGGCATCCGCGTCCTGTGGGTGGAGCACGACCGTGTGGGACCATGGCTCACGAGGAGCCCGTACCTGCGCGAGCTCAGGCGCCTGAGTAGTATGGCGCTCACCGTTCCTGTGTCCGAGCTGAGCCGGGAGATCTACATCGCGCTCGGTTGGGACCCGGAGCTCGTCATCGCTATTCCCAATGGGGTAGATACGGAGAGATTGGGCAATCAAAGAAAAGCCGATGCGAGATCCTCATCGAAACTCCTACGCCTCGGCTGCGTCGCACGACTCACGCGGGATAAAGGCGTGGATGTACTCATCGATGCAGTGGCAACCATTCCCGAAGTTTCTCTCGAGATCATCGGAGAGGGGAGGGAAGAAGCAACACTGCGAAAACTCATCCGCACCAGCGGCGCTGAAGACAGAATTACCCTGCGCCCAACCGTGCCGAGTATTGCCTCGTTCTACATATCTCTCGACGCTCTGATTCTCCCTTCCCGCGAGCACGATCCCTTTGGACTGGTTGCAGCGGAGGCGATGAGCCTCGGGGTACCGGTGATCGTGACGACCGCATGCGGAATCGCCGGCTCCCTCGCCGATGGTGAGGACGCCATCATCGTAGAGCCCGATTCCCAGGGAGCCCTGCAGCAAGGCATCCGCAGGCTCCTCGATCCCTCCGTTCGCGCAGCGATCGGCACCCGAGGAAAGGCAACAGTAGAGTCGCTGTTTTCTCTCGAGAAGATGGTGGAGAGGTACGAGGATGTGCTGGCGTTGTAAAGGAGACCGATGAGACCGAGGAACGAGAAACGAGAAACGTTTACTCGTTTATTAGTTTATTCGTTTACTCGCTGTGCAGCAATTCGAATAAACGAGTCAACGAATAAACGAATCAACGGTATCTGGAGATGTGTCGTTCCTCGGTCTCATCGGACTCCTCCGAAAAATCCACACCATCTTCAAGCATGTCCTTCACTCTCCTATTACAATGCACACCCTACACCACTTCGCCCCGTCTGCGGGGCTACGCGGTGCGAGACGAGGAAATAATTGGTTCTCTCGAGTACTTTCCATTTTTCTGCATCCTGGAACCATGCGCCAGTGGATCCTTCCTATCCTCTTCGCGTTCGCAGCCCCCCTGAGTTCGGGGATGGTTGAGACGACGGTCAATTTCGGAAATCCCATCGATGCGCTGAGCATCCAGATGGACCCGAGTGCACAGGCGGAAGTGAGCGGATGGGATGGGGAGCGATGGACAGCTTGGGAACCACTCGCGGTGGAGACGGAGTTCGATCCGCTGCTGCGAGAATCGAACTTGATCCTGTTCCCACGCGCTGTGACGCAAGTGCGATTACGTGGAGCTCCTGCGGAAAAAATCCATCCGATAACGGTGTCGAACGAGCCTGCGCGCACCCTCGTAGCAGCGACGAAGCCCGTTGCAACTCCGCGGATTCTCTCCCGCAGTGCTTGGGGTGCAGACGATTCGCTTCTACTCGTGGGGGACGAGAGTTCGCGATCAGATCTCCCTGATAAAGGCGATAATGGCGCCACGGATTCATCGACGTCCTCCGTACGCGTGCGGGACTGCGAGGAGGCACAAAAGCTCTACCCACAGGAATTCAAGAGCGCGCGCACGGTGACGGAGAACGGCAATGGGAAAAAATTTCGCTGGGCGCAGCAGTACTCCAAGGATGTGCGTCTGCTCGTCGTGCACCACACCGCGATGAAGGTGAGTGACGAGACGCGTTCCGGACTGGAGCGCATCCGCGCACTCTACCAATTTCACGCGAACAGCCGCGGATGGGGCGACATCGGGTATCACTACATCATCGATGAGGAGGGGCAGATCTACGAGGGGAGGGCAGGCGGGGATTACGTCGTGGGCGGGCATGTGTACTGCAGCAACGTCGGCACCGTCGGCGTGGCGCTCATGGGGAATTTCGATTTGGAGAAGCCAACGCAGGAACAGGTCCACAGCCTGCAATGGCTGCTCGATACTCTCGCGAAGCAGTACGACATCGACACTACAGAGAAGGTCACGTTCCACGGGAAATCGATGCCACCCATCGTCGGACATCGCGCGCTCGTCTCGACGGATTGTCCGGGCTATTACGTTTGGGAAACTCTGAGTCAACTGCGGATCAACGTCGCGAACGGCGACCTCGATACCGATATCCGGTTCCCGTCACTCGCAAGGCGTTCCCCATCAACACCAAAACCGGGGGCTGTGCAGTGGCTGAGTGCCATCGGTTCCACGGATATCGAAGGACGGCCGGGTGGCGAGGTGACGATCGACATCGCCGTGGCGCCAGATGGTATGGAGGGGAAGAAGCGCCCGCGCGCGGTGAGTGTGAAGCGGTCGGATACGCGTCTCGCCGTGTGGCAGGAGAAGGACGGTGCGTGGGAACGACTGCGGACGAGCCTGCCGCTCAAGGGAAGTGATGGGGAAGTGCGCCTGCGTGTTCAGCTTCCAAGAACGAAGGGCAGCTCTACGCTCACCATTGGCGACCTAACGTTCACACTGGGCATTGAGGGACGAAGGCTGCGCACAGTGCAAACCCCCACGCGCGATCCTCCCGCCGCAAAGCCGCGGTCCACGACGGAGAAGCGCGTCTCTCTCCGACCACGACAGCCCTCCTCTGCATCATCGGAACAGAGTGGTGATGATCATACGATCCGCATCCGCCTCACCTACACGGGAGACGCTGCCACTCTGCGCAGTGCGGAAACGCTGCGCATCAATGGCGCCGACGCTGCGGGGGATGTGACGCTCACGAAGGAGGGGACTCTCTGTCGCGCGTCTGGAGGCGGGAAAGAGACGATCTCCGAGAGCGTGCGCATCGAAGGAGGCATCATCACCATTGTGAATTCCACGAAGGCGACAAACCGATTCCGCGGTGTCATCGAGTGCCGCGTGGTCGATGGAGCGTTGACGCTCATCAATGAACTCCCGCTCGAGGAGTACCTGTGGGGCCTCGCGGAGGAACCGGATACGGAACCGTACGAGAAGCAGCGCGCTTTCGCCATCGCTGCACGTACGTACGCGCTCTTCTACCTCGATCCTCTGCAGCGCAAATTTCCCGGCAAGCCCTACGACGGTTCCGATAGCCCAGCGACCTTCCAGGCGTACGGCGGAGTGGTCTTCGAGGAGCAGAATCCACGCTGGGTGAAGGCCGTGGACGAGACGAAGGCTACCGTCCTCACGAAGAACGGAACGGTCATCAAGCCACCGTACTTCTCCTCCGATGACGGCCGCACACGCTCACCAGCCGAAGCGGGGTGGAAGGATTTCCCCTTCGCGGAAGTCTTCGCGAGCAAACCTGATCCGTGGTGCGTAGGGAAGCCCCTCGCCGGCCACGGTGTCGGCATGTCTGGCTGTGGCTCCGAAGGGCAGGCGGAGGAGGGGAAGACTGCGGAGGAGATCCTCAGCTACTACTACCCGACGACAGCGCTGGAGAGGCGGTAGCAAGATATCCATTGGACCCTGCGTTCCCACGCGACATCTCCCACACGGACTTCAGGATGCGATCGGAGAGCTGGTGTATCACCGGATGGATCATGAACATCGGAACCCCTGATGGCACTTGCTCAATTTCCCGCAAAAGAGGATGGGAGGAGGTCACTTCCACGCAGGATCCCTCTTGATGGTCAAATACCTGGAAGGTAATCCCCAGCGCTGCGAGGCGTTCATCCCGCTGCCGGAGCACCGCAGCAATGAGATCAGCAATGGTCTTCTCAGGGAGATAGAATCCGGTTGGCGGGATCTCCACCTCTGCCTTGAGTCCGGGACAAGGGGGATACGTCACTGTGAGGAATGAGGTCTTCCTCCGGGTCCAGTACGTCGCGAGCATGCCATCGGAGAGCTCTTTCGTATGCGATGCTCTGCCGTTTGAGTCGGGGGTACCCATAGGAGTGAGGGAAATGAAAAAATCTCCTCTCCGCGGTAGGCGGAGGAGGGGGAAAGTCAGATCAAGGTCACCCTCTCACGCCTGGCGCGAGACGACGATGACGAGACCGACGACGAGGTTCTTCCTGATCACGAGCGCATCGTACATTCAGATAATTTTCTGTCAAGAAACAGCCTCGACCCTTCCGGGAACATCACAAATCCGCACGGAATGCCCTGTAGCCTGGAGAAAGCGCTCGATACCGTCACGTGGGATGACGAGCGTCGCCGTGTTCACGAGCGGATGGCACCGCAGGGCTTCACTCCTCCACAGTTCCTCGTCGATGACGACTTCGACACGGTGCTCCGGATCGTTCATGAGCCCCAGGAGCGTGACGGAACCCGGTGTGAGTTTGAGATACTCCATAAGTCGATCGGGGGAGGCAAAAGAGAGCCCCTTCGTTCCGAGGACATCGGAGAGAGCTTTCAGGTCCACCTGCTTCTTGTGCCCGACGCTCACGAGGATGTGGCGCTTCCCGGGCTTGTCGCGAAGGAAGAGGTTCTTCGTATCTGCGCTGCCGGGCATCGGTGGAAGTACACGCTCGGCTTCTTCACACGTGAAGACGGCAACATGATCGAAGCGTTGGAAGTCGATCTGGTGGGCGCGGAGGAAGGACTCGATGTCGGGCATGGTGAAAGAATAGCAGGAACGAAGACTGTGCCCTCACCTCTAACCCCTCTCCCGAATTCGGGAGAGGGGAATGTACGTTGTTCTGTTGAAGCGCTCCCTTCTCCCGCGTCCGGGAGAAGGGTCGGGGATGAGGGCACCTGCTCAGACTGCCGCCGCAATCATCATCCCCGCCTTCCTCGCTGGCTTGGCGCCACCTACAGCCTTGAGGAGGGCATCGACGCGGTCGCACTGCTCCCACTTCACGTTGAGATCCTCGCGACCCATGTGGCCGTACGCAGCGAGCTGCTTAAATTGCGGCTTGAGGAGATCGAGGTCGCGGATGATGGAGGCAGGACGGAGGTCGAAGACCTGGGCGATCGCCTTCTCGAGCGAGCGGTCATCAACGGAGCCAGTGCCGAAGGTATCGACATGGATGGAGACAGGTGCTGCGACACCGATCGCATAGGCGATCTGCAGTTCGCACTTGCTCGCGAGCCCGGCCTTCACAACGTGCTTCGCGACCCAGCGCGCAGCGTACGCTGCGGAGCGGTCGACTTTGCTCGGATCCTTGCCGGAGAATGCGCCACCGCCGTGTCGGCTGTAGCCGCCGTACGTGTCGACGATGATCTTGCGTCCCGTAAGCCCGCAGTCACCCGGAGGGCCTCCGATGACGAAGCGGCCAGTGGGATTGATGTGGTATTTCGTCTTCTCGTCGAGGTAATCCCCGCACACTGGGCGGATGACATGCTCCAGCACATCTCTGCAAATCTCCTCGTGCGACACAGACTCCGAGTGCTGTGTCGAGAGGACCACGCAATCGACGCGCTCCGGTTTCCCTGCATCGCTGTACTGCACGGTGACCTGACTCTTCCCGTCGGGGCGGAGGAACTTGAGGCCATTCTTCTTGCGGACATCGGCGAGTTTCTGTGTGAGTTTGTGAGCGAGGGAGATGGGGAGTGGCATGAGCTCCGGCGTCTCGTCGCACGCGAATCCGAACATCAATCCCTGATCCCCTGCGCCCTGCTCCTTCTGCTTCCCTGCGTCTTCATCCACACCGACGGCAATATCCGCACTCTGTTCGCCGACACTCACCACGACCGCGCACGCCTTGTGATCGAACCCGTACGTCGCGTCGTTGTATCCGATGTCGCGAATGGTGCGGCGCGCGATCCCTGCGACGTCGATGTAGCCCTTCGTGCGCATTTCGCCGGCCACAATCACGAGGCCCGTAGTGACGAGGCATTCGCACGCCACGTGCGCATGAGGATCCTGACGCAGTGCGTCATCGAGGATCGCATCGGAGATCTGGTCGCAGATCTTATCGGGATGACCCTCGGTTACAGATTCGGAAGTGAAGAAGTAGGACATAGGATTAGGGTTAGGATTAGGGCTAGGGCTAGGAATAGACACGAGAATTGAACACTATTGCATAACCAGCGCGGACATACTTGGCACGTCACTCGCGAGTGACGTGCCTTGCCCGCATTGCGGATAAACGGATGGATGAATGAACAGAGAATAGTTACAAAAATCTCTTCCCGTGCGAGGAAGAGAGAGGGTGTATTCCTATCTTCCCCCGCAGAGGGGCTGGATTTCCCACCGTCTCCTTTCGAAGGAAGGTTGGGGAGCACTTAGAAGGGGCCAGATCCCCCGTCCACCGAAGCTCGAAAGCGTAGGTGGGCTTAGTGCTACTCAGGATAGAGCAGTGATGTGGAACTACCCTACTCGCGGAGTCTGACGACTGCAAGGTATGCGAGTTTTTGCTTGTGGAATGCCAAAATTCTGCACAGTTATTGGCTCAGTTCGAGTGCTCTGCCAGACAATCTTGTGAAGAGATCGGAGGCCATGTCCGGTGTAATGCTCTTTATATTCCCCTGCTTCTTGTCTTCGGACATCTTCGTTAATTCTTCCCTCATCGCTTTCAGGAAGAGCTCCTGCTTAGCAGGATCGAAAGCAAATTTCGGATTCATGGCTTTCATTCTTTGCACAATACTATCGAGATCCCGCATAAGCCACTCGTACGTAGGATTATCGACACGGAAATCTGCGAGTGTGAGCATCACCGATGCTTGAAGATTATTCTCAAATGGCAAGGCCTGAATCTTCCGGAACTCCTCTGGAAGAAGGCCATTCTCAGCCTCTTGCCAAGCACCAAAGCCCGCATTATCGGGTAGTGACTCCAGGGTTTTCGCAGCGTTTTTCTCCTGCTCCGTGAGCTCAGGGACAGGAAGAGGATTGCTGATTTGCGTCTTTCCTCTCGGGAATGAAGCAACAATCAGCCTCGCCTGCTGCACCATTCGCTCTTGCTCTTCAGCATCCTTATCGCGAGGCTCAGCAGGGATATTCTTCGCCATGGATTGAATATCGACTTTCTTGTACTGAAGTCGTCCATTAGGTCCGAATCGCACGAGCATTATGTTCCCTCCGATATTCGTCGCGTAGGTGTTCGCGCCGATATCCAGGAAGTACGCATTCTGCTTCATTGCACGGATGAGGCGTTCCCCTTGGGTCATCTTGTTCAACTTCTCCGCATTCTCCTGGGAGATAGTGACTATATCCGTCTTTGTATCTCTCTCCATCTGCTCCTTCTCTCGCCGATCGAACTCGAAACTCGCTACCTGCCGGGCGACATCGCCGCGTCTGGGTATGGACCAGTCCTGATACCTGATAGGACTGAACATCAATTCTCTATCGTCACTCTCGACTGCGGTCATCGTCGCAATTCTCCTCTCTTCCTTCTTCTTCCCGAAGAACTCAGAACTGTATTCAAACGTGACGAAATATCCCTGTCGCTCCTTCCCATCAATGTTCATCCTCTGTTCTGCGCAGTGAATCCACTGCACTTTTTGTCCTGAATAATCCGCTCTTGCAGATGCTTCCACAGTTATCCTCGTGGAAATTTCGCGTAGAGCTGCTGCATGCTCTTCAACCTTGTTTTCGGAGAATTCTCCTGAGAAGACGACGATAGCCTCGGGGAATACATCTCTCAATACCCGTACTGCCATGGGCTCTCTCAATTTCGCTTGTTCATCCGTTTCGAACTCCTCAAAAACTTCTCGGCTGTGTTCTGCCCCCTTCATCACGTTCCATGCTTGTTCAATAGCCTTCAGGGCATCGGTGGCCTGTCCTAATTTGCTCGTGAGAATACGCTCCCGCTGCGCATAGTCTCCCCCGAGCTTGCGCGTTTCATCCAGGAATGTGCTGGGTAATCCTTGAACTTCGCTCACCTTCTGAGCGCCACGTAAGTTTGCCTGGCGGAGGCAGAGACGATACAGATTCACTTTCTGTAGATTGCTCATCATTTCGCTTTGCAATACTTCGATTTCCCCCAGTTTCTCTGGTGGTAATTTGGCAACAATGTCTGGATTCTGCCTGAGGAGCGGCGTGTACTTTTGATTGATGTCGATTCTCTGATGCAAGAGCGTATGCGTTTCGGGTTTGAAATCAGTGGAGAGACACGAGAGAACTTGCTGCCTCGCATTCAGTACCTCGTTGCTCTGATTTTCCTCTCGCTTTACCAAGCGTTCTACTTCGGATGATTCGGTTGCAAGGCTTTGCTTGTAGCGTTGCGAAGAGTACTGACCTGAAAGGACACTGGTATCAATATCCAGCGAGAGTGAGAAGGGCAACCCTTGAACCAAGTGTTTCCCCTCTGGATTCTGATGGAGAAGGCTCATGTATCGCAAAGCGAGGAAGCGCTTGTAAGGATCTAGGACAGATTCCTGGTACTCCGGTGCACGTTTCTTCCCATACCACTGGTGCATAACGCCCCTATGAGGGGCATCGGGTGTCCCGGTATTCGCAAGCCCCTCACTGAGATCCAAATCGCTTTGCCTCTTATGTTCCTGTTCCAGCTTCGCTAACTGCTCTCGCTCCTCTGCATTGATGAGCGGCCGAATGCTCTTCTCAAAAATATCCGGCATGTAGACGGACTTCTTGGGATCAATCGATCCGATCATCGAGTAAACACCGTCAGATACTAGACGCGCTCGTGTCCACGGCGCGTGCCTCTGAGAGGTCTTGTTGTTCGCTTGAAGAGTCCCCAGTTTCCAGTCCTCCTCAAGCGTTCTGCTGAAGACCACCTCCTTGCCCATCTTTGTGACTTCACGCTCGAGCATTGCTACTTGCAGACGAGGATCGTTGTTTGCAATGCCAAGACTCGTGAGGATTTGCTTCTGCTCAACAGAGAGCTCTTTCTTTCCTTTCAGATCTGCAACCAGGAATTGGTACGTAATGAATCGATGCTCCTTCACGTGGAGCAAGTAGAACTCTGCAGCGTCGGTGAAGAGATTTTCTATCTGTGTTTTCTCAAGGTTGAGTATGCCATTCTTGATGTTGTCGAGGTGAGATTTGCCATGGAGGACAGCATGTCCATACATATAGTTGAGGATGACACTCTTGAAATCCTCATTGAAGAATTTGTCCGTTTGGGTCGAGCTGATGAAGTGCACAGCAATCGCCCTATGTGCATCCGGGTGCTGCTTCTGGAATTCCTTATCAGCAAGTTTCCCTGAGAAAATAGCGAAGAGAGCTTTCTCTGCGATTTGCGGGCTCATGCTCTCCGGCTTGATGAATGTGTCGAGGAACCAGCTCGTGGTGAATGTCTCCTCAGAACTCCCCGTGAAACGTTTAGATCCACAAGCAGCAATGATCCATGGAGGTAACTCTTTGATGATGTCTCTGGATTTCTCCCAGTCCTTCTTCGCATACATGACATGGAGAACAACTGTCACCGTGCCGGTGGCTAAAGCAACGGGAACTCCTACGCCACTCTGTGCGAACAAGAGCGTAACAGAGCCCCCGAGTGCGAGGACATCTGCTCCAACTTTGTACGCAGCGATGCTATCTCTGTCTGCCATCAACTGCTTCCCCGCTTTGACATCCACGTAGACATTTTCATCGAGTTTGCCATCGCTCCTCCGCAGGTAGTACCTGCCTTTTTCCCCTGGCTTCTCGAACATGTTGGCAGTGTGGAGCTGTTTATCCAATGTGGCGTTCGCCTGCTTCGTCAGTTCCTGTTGCTGGATGAGACCATAGATATCGATCCCGAGCAGAGCTGCATCCAATACAGCGAATCCTCCAGCTACGACGGTGCCAGCTTTCAGACCTCTGGCTGCCTCGGCAGCCTTCAGTACACTCTCTGCACCTTCTGCCACTCGAATCTCTCTCACTACTGTTGCCCCCTCGCCAGTACGCACAATGGCAGACATCCCTCTCCCCCCCTCAGCTGTCCGGGCTACCAGCCCTATCGCCTGCTCTCCCGGTTTCAAGGAAAGTCCTGCACCGCGGACGAGATCGCCCACCATTTCCGCATCGAGTGCGAGCACTTTCCCCTTGCCGAGTGCACCGAGGTCAATGAGCGTGCTCGTCACATTGGCATACTTTCCGCCTTTGTAAGCCCGCAAGCTCGATCCGATAGCATCGATATTTGCGATATTGCGACAATCCATGTTGTGCAAACTTAGGAAGAACGTCCGTTCCTGCGCAGAGAGTGTTTGACCAGCCTTGAGGATGTTCTTTTCCTGCAGAACACCTTCGATCAATTGAATGCGTGCTTCCTCTGCTGCCTTGAGACACTTTGGAAGCCCCTCTGCTGCGAGCTGCGTTGCCTGCTCTTCGAGCGCTCGCAGTTCCGTGAGAGCACCGAGGTACCTGTCCATCACGCCTCCTTGCCCCACGGGCTTGAGTTTGCTGATCTGCTCAGAGAGTAATTTCTCGATCTGCAAATTCTTCTCTGCGATACTCGCTTCGCGAGCAGCACGAGACGCAGACTCCGGACCATTCGGTTTGGTAGGCGGGGGTTCTGGCGGTGGCTTAGTCGGCGGTGGTTCTCTCGGGACTTTCCCTGGAGCATCGGGGGGGGTACTGCCGGAGCTTGGGGGTGTACCGGAAGGTGTGATTGGAGTTTTTGGCGGGGTACCGCCGCCACCTAGGTACCTATTCCATCCCCACTTCCCCAATTGCCCCCCTCTTCGTACCAAATTCAGAATTTCTGCGGGGTAAGTAACAGGAGCGGAAAGCGCCCTTTGGAAGTAACTTGGCTGCAATGCGCTGCTCCATCCCTTTGCTCTCCACTTACCAACGAATTCGATGGGATGGCGAATTTTCTTGTAGGAGTAGAGAACGAATGCTGCAGGAGCCCCGTACTTGAAGTAGTACGGCAAGAAAATGTCGAGAGCAAAATCTGGAGCTAGACCTTTATGGAGATCAGAGAGCCCGAAGTGCTGCGTCATATTCCGATCCACAGCCATGCGAAAACTGCGATGTTGGAATTCAAAAAGCTGCTCGAGCTGCCTCTCTCGACGGAGTAGGCGCTCGTAGATCCACTTCGCTTCCTTGTGGAACTTCTCATCTGCATCTTCTTTCCCCTTCGGTAACGTGAGATGTTGGAGAATTGCGGTATCTGTTACATCAGCTCTACGTTCAATTCTCCTCATGAGTGCGTGGTAGATACGCATGAGTTCTTCGTACGAAGCGCCCTTCGCTTTTTCTCGCACAACTTCCGCTGTTGGCCTCCCCCCTTGGCCATTCCACCACTCGGGAGGTTTCCCTAGGGAATCGACTCCTTTGAACCGAGCGAGGATATCTGGCTCATTGTTGTTACGCTCGAGAATCAGAGGCTGCAGTTCCGTGGCGAGCCGAATATCCTCTTCCTCCATCGCTGGCCACCAGTCTGGCTGCTCTGGTTTCACTCCTGGTCGCAAATTCTGCGTTTTTGCGTACTGTTTATTCTTGGGATCACTCACGAGTTGCAGCACGGAGTTATCCCCTTTCATGGTATTGAGGAGTGGTCCTAGCAAGAACGCCTGACTCTCTTCAATATTATTGATGACGGATTTAATCTTCGGGCACTCTGCAAGAGCCTTCCGCTGATCTTCTGGAGAAAGTTGAAAGTAGTTCTCGGGGAGCTGCAAGCTTACGCGCAGCTTCTCCAAGAGCTGATGCTTTCGCCCTTTATCGATAAAGAGACTCGACGCCCACTGCGTCCACGGTACAGACATGGCATTCGGAATTTCTACTCCTCCCACCACCGGAATGTGCGGACCGATTGGTGTGAGTTTTTCGGGAATTTTGTCCGTCTCCCAATTGCTATTAATATCCTCCGCTTCCTTCTGACGGGCTTCCAGAGTCTCACGAGTAGCATTGATATTGCCAAACAATTGATGATCGACGAACTCTTCGAGAGTCCATTGACCGGAAAGTACTGACTTCGAGAACTCGCTAATGTACGAAGCTGAGCCTTCTAAACTCTCTTTCCTCGTTACTTCAAGATCTGCAATAGTTTTTGCATCGAGTCTCGGTACACGCATCGGAATTACACCTTCCGCAGTGTCAGGATAGGGAATCCCAACATGGCCCTCACCGACGAGGAGTTCAGTAATGCTTGCCCTTCGCTGACCGGCAAGTGCACGGAAGCGAACAGAGCGCTCTGTCAATTCTCTCCTCTCCTGTGCTAGCGAGGTTCGCAAGGTATCTTCTTTGCCCACCGCAGCCTTCTCTTCCACGCCGAGTCGGTTGTTGTGATCTTTGAGTAACTCCTGAAGATCGCTGACGCAGCGAATCGCACGAGTCCCTCTACCTGCCGGTGCCGTCCACATCTGGTCTCTCAACTTTCTGCCCAAGGTGAGATCGTAGGCATCAAATACACTCTCAATTTCGTCTACCTTGGCTTCGAGTTCTCGCGTCACCTTCTCAATTTCCGCAGGAATTTTTGCCTTCATCGCTTGTTCCAAGCGGAACTTAATGTTCACAAGATCCTGCAGTGGCCCCTTCCCGGTATCAGGATCAATGTACATCATGTCATGCACTGTTTTTGCTAAAGGATCTTCTTTCTCGAGCTTCTGAGCGATATCCCTCATTTCGACGGTAGCCTTTACGAGCTCATTTGGATCTTTTTCCATCTTCAAAATCTGAAACTGCAGTTTAATTTCATGAACACGCATCCTTCTCTGCAAAATCGTATTTATCTCATCGACAACTTTCTCACGAGATCGTTCATGCTCCTGTAATTCTGGGGGGAGTGTCCCAAAGCGTGAGAGATATGCTGCTTTCTCTTCCGCGTATTCACGCAACATATCTACCCATAGATTCAAACATTCATCATTGAACAACTCGATTGCAACGAGCGTATCTAACTGCTTAACCTTTTCTTCAGCATCTGCATTCACAAGTCTCGTTCTCTCTAGAAAGTAGCCGTTGAGTGCATCTGTATTTTTTGCTGAAGTTTGACTCACTTTGTCTTCCCGCGCTCCCCACTTTCGATTCAGTGCTTTCTTGGGATCTCGGAGAATTTCAGCCATTTCACTCGCTCTGAGCATCTGTTTACGAATCTGTTCTGCTCGAAGTGGCTCACTCAACTCCTTGAGTACATCGTACGAACTCACTTGGACTTCCTTTTTTTCCTTCTTCTCAGAAGGCGAGCCGACGTTCTGTTTGAGGTTATCTGGACCATTCATATGTGTTTTTTTTGAAAATGAGTTACGTCAGCGCTTCTTCGGTGAGGGGGGAAGCTGCACAGGACCTGGCATTTCGGGGTAACTCTCGTTTTCTCTCGGACGGTTCGGAGAAACTCCAGTAGCTGCTGCTGGAGCCTTCTGGTGCTCGCGCCCAAGATTCTCCGCCGTTGCCTTCGTGTCCCTGTTCAAATTCTCTCGTCCTGCATCTGTGGAGTACGAGTGGAGATAGGACATCACGCGGTTCCTCGCCTGCGGCCAGAGGTACTTGTACGCGAGGAAGGCAAGTCCCCCGAGGATCGCACCCTTTACTGCCAACTTCGCTCCTTTGCCTACTTTTTCTCTCAGGGATTTCCAGAACCCCTTCTTCTCCTGCATCTTCTCCGAAAACTGCTCACGATCACCGAAAACCTTTTCCACATTCTTAAGCTCACTTTGTAGTGCCTCCACAACTGCGGATTCATCTGGATAACGAGGATCATCCTTCACTTCCTTGTATAACTTGGCGACGAGCTCCCCCTGAGCCTTCGCATTGCTAATCTTCGCCTGCATCTTCTCCCAGGACATCTTTCCCCCCTCCTGCTCCTGCACGATATCCACAGCCTTGCTAATGAGGGAGAATTCTGGGGAGCGCGATGGGGTTTGCTTATCTGCCATGGGAGAGGAGTTACGCAGGTACGGAAGAGGATTCCAGGAGAATGTGCCGTGCGGTTGAGAGCATTGCAGCGAGATCCACCTCCTCATCGCCTGTTGCTTTCTCTAAGAGAGGAACAATCATTACGGTGATGCCTTGTGGACCGAGGGCGAAGAAGAGTTCTTCGATGTCGGAGTCTGAGACATTCGCGAGATCGAGTGAATCGGCGAGCTTCGCGAGATCTGCTTCCGACTTCACTTCACGAGCTTTGTCCCGGAGCGTGCGCAGGTTCTTGTCCTGTACGTCCATGAACTCTACGCGAATCCGCTGCTGATCTTCCGTGTCCCGGAAGGTGAGCTGCTCGACTTCGACTTTCCAGCCGTTCTGCACCTCCGCAGAGAGTGCATCGAAGAGCTTCTTTTCCTCCGGTGTGAGATACAGTTGGTGCATGGATGGAAGGGTACCAAGCTTCGGTGCTAAATCCAGTAATTATACCAAAATTTGGGGAGAATGGGAAGATTGAACGGCGAGGGCAGCGAAGGCAATAAAGGCAGGAAGGGCAGTGAGCATCCGACCGCTTTCTCGCATTTTGCCCTTCCTGCCCTCGCTGCCCTTGCTGCCCTTCCGCGAGTCGTCCTTCCCTCCATACAGCCCCTTCACTACGATAGACCTTCACGATGATCGCGAGTTCCTCCCCCTTCAGCTTCATCCTCTTCGGCGCCTCGGGGCACCTGGCAACGCTAAAGATCTACCCGGCGCTGTACGTGCTGGCGCTGAAGAAACGGTTCCCGAAGGAGTATGCCATCGTCGGGTACGCGCGGACAGAGATGGACGATGCATCGTTCCGGAAATTGGTGGAGCAATCGATCCGCGCGAGCATGCCGGAGGTGACGGAGAAGGTGCTGGAGGAATTCCTGACGCACGTTTTCTACCAGCAGGGACAGTACGACAGTGAAGCGGACTTCAGCACACTCGCGAAGAAGCTCACGGCGATCGAGAAGGGGTGGAAGGATACTGTGCGCGTCGCGTACTTGAGCATCCCCCCCTCCGTCTTTCCGCAAGTGCTGCACAATCTCAACGCAGGGCAGGTGAGGACGGATCCTGTTCCCTTCCGCTGCATTGTGGAGAAGCCGGTGGGGAATGATCTGAAGAGTTTCGAGGAACTGCGCGAGCAGCTCATGACGAACTTCCGCGAAGGCGAGGTGTATTTGCTCGATCACTACCTGGGCAAGGAAGCCGTGCGCAACGTCTACTACCTGCGACTCGCAAACCCCATGCTCGAGCGCCTCTTCAAGAACACCCTCATTCGACATGTGGAGATCACCGCATCGGAACCCGGAGGAATCGAGGGGCGCGCAGGCTACTTCGAGCACACGGGAACGTTCCGCGACATGTTCCAGAGTCACCTCCTCATGATCAGTTCGCTCCTCACGATGCGACTCAGGGAAGGAGAGGGAACACTGATCGAAAGCCGGAAGAATGCGCTCGAACAGCTGTATCTACCGCCGGCTGCACACTTGAACGACATCGTGCTGCAGGGTCAGTACGCAGCGGGGACGGTCGACAAGAAACCGATCGTTGGGTACCGGCAGGAGAAGGACATCGCACCGGAGTCGCGCACGAACACGTACATCGCCCTCAAGCTCCAGTCACGCACGTCGCGTTGGGAGGGTGTGCCGTTCTATCTGCGTTCGGGGAAGAGGATGCACAAGAAGGAGACGCGCATCTCCATCGAATTCCAGATGCCCTTCAATGTTGGCGAGGGCGCGAAGCCGAATCGCCTCGATATCATCCTCCAGGGCGAAGCCGGAATGCGCTTCCACCTACAGACGAAGCTCGGGGGATCGGAGCCGAAGTTCCGGCCGCTGCTCCTCGAGGATCCGCTCGTCTGCTTCGGCGATTGCTTACCCGAGCACGGGCTCCTGGTTCTCGAGGCGATCAATGGCAAGCAGCAGTGGTTCCTCACCTTCGAGGAAGTACGCACCGCGTGGCGCTTGCTCGAGCCGTTGCAAGTGCACCTCGATCGACCAGAAACTCCACTCTTCCTCTACCCCGCCGGAAGCGATGGGCCAGAAGAGGCGAAGATGTGGATACAGAAGGATGGGCTGCAGTGGTTGGAGTAAACGAGCTGCTGCCCTCATCCCCGGCCCTTCTCCCGGACGCGGGAGAAGGGTGACGAAGTCATGGAACAAACAGAAACATCCCTCTCTCCCGAATACGGGAGAGAGGCTAGGGGTGAGGGCACTGCCACCGCTACAATCACAACAATGCCGTACCGTCTCATTGAGACCACCACCGACTCTGACTTCGTCCGCACCAGCGTCGATCGCATGAAGTCGATCATCACGGAAGCAATCGAGGAACGCGGCATCTGCATCCTCGGCCTCTCGGGTGGATCAACGCCGAGGCCGATCTACGAGGCGCTGGGGAAGGAACCTGGCATTGATTGGTCGAAGGTGTGGATCTTCCTCACGGACGACCGATACATTCGCGCGGACGACCCGAAGAGCAATCAGTTCTTGCTGCGCTCGACACTCTTGAAACATGCGACGGTTCCCGAGTCACAGATCATCGTGCCGGATACATCACTCCCAATCGATGAGTGTATTGCGCAGTACGACACGTGGATTGGAGATCTGCTGAAGAAGGGAACTCCTGATCTCATCACGTACGGCATGGGCGACGATGGGCACATTGCTTCACTGTTCCCACCGCTCGCTGAACCCCATCTGAAGGCATGTGTGATTCATACAACAACCCCTTCGACAGGCTCAGGGCAAGCTGATCGCTTCGATGTCCACGATCGCATTAGTGTGACCCTCCCGGTTCTGAAGACAGCGAATCACGGGCTCTTCTTCCTCAAGGGAGAAGTGAAGAAACGCGTGTGGGAGGAGATGATGGCGAGTGAGGAAGATGAGACACGATGGCCGGCGAAGGGGGTACTTCCTCGGAGCACCGTCATCCTCGGCTGAGTGCGACTATTGCTCTAGCTGAAGTCGCTCCTGCGCCTTGGTGAACGCCTTCGCGTAGACTACCGGATCCGATGAGAGCGGTGCCCCTTCGCGGAATTGCACGCCCGTCGCCTCGTGGAATCCCTGTGCATTCCGCTCGATCCCCGTGAGCTCGAAGATCGCCTGGAATGCCTGCGCATCCTCATGCCCCCTGCGCATCTCATACAACTTCACGAGCGCTTGCATCCCTTGCAGTGACGAGAGAACACCGACACCGCGCGTGGCGATGCCATGCAATCCTTCGAAGGCAACGACGTACGGCCACTTGTCTGGTGACTCCTCCATCTTCTGCGCGAACGAGGGATCGAGGAAGTTCGGCATCTTCGTCACTATGAGGCCATCCGTATTAAAGGTGGGGTACAGCCGTGTGTGCTCGTCGCCGGGGCGTTTGACGGCGAGGGAGTCTGTCGCGCTCGCGCGCGGCCAGAGCATCTTCCCCGTACTCAGATTCTCTACCGGCCAGTTGTACCCGGCGATAGGGTCTTCCTTCCCCTGCAAGTACCGTGAGACGATGACCGCCTGGCCCTCCTGCGGACCACGCTCCTCCACGATGCGCTTGTCAGATACTCCGCAGTAGGCGAGCGGGATTGTAGCATCCGCGGCACGCCTCACTTCTTCACCCTCGCCCTCCAACTCGAAGAGTACCTTCATCTCCGGCGTAGAATTCCCGCCACCGAGGACGAACATGTTCCCGCGCAGACGCTCCCTGTCGATGCCCTTGCCACCGAGGAATTGCACGCGTTCCTGCGGAAAACCACCAGCGCGCGTAAGTGTATTCACTAATGAGAGGTGCGCAGCGAAATTATCGGGGTGGGGTTTGTCTGAAATTCCGGTCCCCGTGTACAAGCCGCCCCCTGCCATGGACACATTCTCCTTCCGCAGAGTCTCGAGATTGAGGCCGAATGCGAGCATGAACTGGCGTGCTGCTTGCACCTCCTGCAGCTCCCTCTGCAGCTGTTGATCTGCAGTAATGAGCCTCTCGACAACACTATGATTCGCACCGAGAGTCCTATCCAAAAATGCATGGAGGATGCGAGTACGCTCGGGACTCTTCTGAGCGAAGTGTTGTTCGATTGTCTTTCCAGTTTCTGCCATAGAATAGGGAGAAAAGGCATTACCGTAGATTGTGATTTGTGGAAAATCAATCCCAACTCAACTCCCGGAAGTGATCAACAACCCGTCCTCCCGCGACGCAAATGAGATCGAGACGGTACGCTCCGTCGTACTCGTGCTCGGCAATCCACCGCTGTGCGGAACGCTGGAGCTTCTTCAACTTCTGCCAGTCCGCACTCATCTCTGGCCGGAAGTTCTCATCCAAGTGCGCGCGAGTCTTCACCTCCGCGAACACGAGCACAGCATCCACGGGATCGAAAGCGATGATGTCGATCTCATCACGGCCGAGGCGGACATTGCGCTCCTTAATTGTGTACCCAAGCTTCAGCAAGTACACCGATGCGATTCCTTCACCCGCCCTCCCGGTGCGGATGTGCGGCGGCGTTGCCATGAATAAATCCTCAAAAACGGAACTCATGAATACAGGCTAGGTCACTCGAGACACTGTGAGAGGAGTGCTCAGGAGATTTGGTGGCCGATATGCGGACTCCTCAGCTTCTGTAAGGACTTCCGGCGTTCTACTGGGGAGGAGTACTCCTCAATAAAGTTGAACGATCGTCCACCTTCTTTCGTTGCGGGAGAGGTGTACGAGAGTACACTCGTATCAAAAGCGCCTCCCTCCACTCCCATGCTCACGCAGCTGACCTCCTTCGCCACCATCGGGCTCAAGAGCGAGAAAATCTCTGTGGAAGTCGGCTCCGCGTACGGAGAGTTACCGCGCTTCTACATCGTGGGCCTCGGCGACACGGCAGTGCAGGAGAGTAAGCAGCGCGTGCGGATGGCGATTCGCTCCAGCGGATTCAAGCTGCCCTCCGGCAGAGTGTTCACGGTGAACCTCGCACCCGCGGACATCCGCAAAGTCGGCCCGCGCTACGATCTCCCGATTGCCCTGGGGCTCATCATGACGCACGGCCTCGCATTGATTCCCGAGGAGACGGTGAAGTCGATGGCCTTCGTGGGGGAACTCGCGCTCGACGGATCATTGCGCCACGTTTCTGGTGTTCTCCCTGCGGCAATCTCCTGCGCGCAGAACGGTATAGACACGCTCGTCGTCCCCGCGGCGAACGGACCGGAAGCGGCGCTCATCCCCGGGCTGAAAATTATCCCAGCAACAAACCTCAAAGAGCTTGTAGAGATCCTCACAGGTGAGCGTGAAGTGCCCCAAGTAGAACCTCCAGCGAGCAGTCCTGCACGTATCGTCGAGGATGCTGTGGACTTCGCGGATATCCGCGGACAAGTACATGCGAAGCGTGCGCTGGAGATCGCTGCCGCTGGCGGACACAACGTGCTGATGAGTGGAGCACCGGGTGCAGGGAAGACCCTCCTCGCACGCGCGTTCCGCTCGATCCTCCCACCACTCACGCAAGAAGAATCTATCGAGGTCTCACAGATTTACTCCGTCGCGAACCTGCTCCCGAGGGATGCACCACTTCTGAAAGAGCGGCCGTTTCGCATGGTGCACCACACGGCGAGCGGTGTCTCCATCGTTGGCGGTGGTCAGATTCCGGGGCCCGGAGAAATCAGCCTCGCACACCGCGGGGTACTGTTCCTCGATGAACTCGCAGAGTTCCCGTCGCAAGTGCTCGAAGTCCTCCGCCAACCGCTCGAGGATCGGCACATCACGATCACGCGGGCACATGGATCGGTGACCTTCCCTGCGGACTTCATCATGATCGCCGCGATGAATCCTCCGCAGTGGAGCAGCAGTACCGCGCAGAAGATCCAGCGGAGGATCTCTGCCCCGCTCCTCGACCGCATCGACCTCACGATCGATGTGCTGCCTGTTCCCGTTGAAGATCTGCAGCGCAAGCCAAAGGATGATGTGGAAACCTCAGCCACGATCCTGCAGCGCGTCCGCACTGCACGGGAGAGACAGCGCACGCGCTTCCGCGACTTGCCGATCACGACGAACAAGGAGATGAGCGTGAAGCACATCGACACGCTCTGCCCGCTCGATGCAGCATCCTCGAAGCTCCTCCTCTCCGCCGTCGCGCGGCTGGGGCTCTCTGCGCGCAGCTACCATCGCACCATCAAAGTCGCTCGTACCATCGCCGATCTCTCTGGCAGCGATGCGATCGAACTCTCGCACGTCGCGGAAGCACTCCAGTACCGCCAGACCATCGCTGACGTCACATGACTCCTCCTTCATCTCCCATCGGCACACAGACATGGCAGAGCAGCATGGAACTCATTGAGGAAATCTACGCCCTCTCCAATCTCCTCCCGGAGGAGGAACGCTTCGGTCTGCGTATCCAGCTCCGTCATGCGGCGGTGAGTGCGGTCGCGCATTTGTGTGAGGGGTTCAAGCGGCAAGCGACCGTGGAACGGAAGAGTACGTTCGCCCTCGCGCGCGGCGAGTGCGCGCAGCTCCTCACGCTGCTCGCCACCGCAGTCCGCGTCGAGAAGCTCTTACCCGCAGATGCGAAGAGAGCAAAGGAGCTCGCGAAGGAGACGTCGCTCCTCCTCTCTGGGCTGATCGATCACCCGCGCACTATGCAGAACACGCGGGGTGCATTGTCGGGAAAGTAGTTTCGTGGTAGAATGATCGGATGATACACACCATTCAACAGGGGTCGTTCTTCCTCCCTCAGCTCGAGCACCTCGCGGCTGTGAGCGAGGGGATCGCGGTACTCATCGGGTACATCGGCATTCTCATCATCCTCTACGGGTGCGCAAAGGGAATTGCACTCTTCGGATACCGCTTCCTCGGTGGGAGCGCGGCGGTGGGAGAAATTCGCATCGAACTCGGCCAACACCTCGCACTGGGTCTCGAGTTTCTTGTTGGAAAGGACATCATCGAATCCCTCGTGCAGCCCACGTGGGATGACTTGGGAAAGCTCGCCGCGATCATCGCGATTCGCACTGTGCTCACACTGTTCGTTGCCCGCGAACTCAAAGAGGTTCGCGAGGAACTGAACGAAGCGAAAGGCGTTGCGCGGCACTTCACGAAGCGGGCGATCGCTAGCCATGGCAAGCGGAGGAAATGGGCTGTATCGTAGAACCGATGCACTTCGCGGATGCCCTCACAGAGCGGATAGCGCGTACATCCCCCGTGTGCGTGGGACTGGATCCGCAGCTGGGGAAGCTCCCCGCTGATCTGCCGAAGGACTGCGATGGGGTGAAGGTGTTCTGCATGGGGATCATCGATGCAGTGAGTGATGTTGCGTCATGCGTGAAGCCGCAGCTCGCGTACTTCGAGATCCTCGGGTGGGAGGGGATGAAGGTCTTCTGGGAGGTCTGCGCGTACGCGAAGGGGAAGGATCTCGTCGTCATTGCGGACGGGAAACGCAACGACATCGGCTCAACCTGCGAGGCATACGCGGATGCGTACTTGTACGAAGGGAGTCCCGTCGATGCACTCACCGTGTCACCGTACTTGGGATCAGACGGCATCACCCCCTTCATTCAACGCTGCACGGAGAATGAGAAGGGCATCTACATCATCGTGAAGACGAGCAACAAAAGCTCCGGTGAACTGCAGGATCTCCCTGTCGGGGATGAGGTGGTGCACGAGCACCTCGCACAACTCGTGGAGAGCTGGGGAATGCACCACATTGGTCCAAAGACGAACCTGTCGTGTGTGGGTGCTGTCGTCGGCGCCACGTACCCAGAGGAGCTCAAGTATTTGCGCACACTCATGCCGCACATCCCTTTCCTCATCCCCGGCTACGGCGCGCAGGGGGGGACTGCTGAGGACACAAAGTGGGGATTCCTCCCCGATGGCACCGGAGCCATCGTGAATGCTTCGCGCAGCATCATCTACGCGAGTGAAGGGAAGGACTGGAAGGAGGCTGCAGGGAAGGCAGCGGAGGGAATGGCGAAAGAGCTGACCAAGATACTGGAGAACGATTGAAAATATCTCTCCACTAGAAGAAGCCAAGGAACTCTATCCTCGGCCTCTTCACTCTGAGTGCAGTGTGCGGTGATCTTACTCCCAGCGCGTGCCGCGCGCGAGCGGTGCGTCCCCCTCGATCCAGTTGAAGTGCCCCGTGCCATCCGTCCAGCGAATGGCGCCGTTCTCGCTGATCGTTCCCGGCTGATTGAGGCTCACCTGCAGGAAGGCATTCTTGGCACCCGTCTGCAGGGTTATGTCGCCGTAGAGGCGCAGCACGCGCGGCGTGGAGCCGATGGTACCGAGCTCCGCGGGGAGAGTGGAGCAGCTCACGATGTCGTTGCTCACGGAACAGGTGACACTGGCACTGGAGTCCGGTGAGCGTAGCTCCCAACCGGAAACGGTCACGGTGGAAGCCCTGCTCACTTGGAACGTGAGGTGCTCGATCGCGAGGTTCGCCGTGGGGACCGTCACCCCGGAAAATGAGAATGCGGCAATCAGCTGATCAGATCCGAGCGAGAGCGCATCCTTCTCCGCCATCGCGTTCTTCGCGCCCGTCACCTTCGCCGCCGCAGTCTGGTGCTCCGGGTAGACGTTCGACGAGGGGAGAGACTGGTACGTCTCTGCAGTCCACTCGCCTTCGACCGTGAGCGAGAATTCATCGACCTGGAGGAGTTCCTGGGACTCACCACCAGCATTGATCGGCTTCAGGAGAGCTTCAATGCCCAGGATCGTCTGCTCGTCCTTGGGGAGGGTGATCGATGTCTCAGAGCCCAGCGTCGCCTTCCACGTCTTGTCCGTCGTGTCGAAGGGATCAAGTGACAGGCGGGCGATCTGCTTTCCATCTTGATCGACGAAGTAGAGCGAGTCGATGGATTCGTACTTCGCCTCCATCTTCACCTTCACGGTGCGCACGATCATCGCCTCGCGCGAGGAGAAGAACGTCGCTCCAGCGATTGGCTTACTGCGCTCTCCGAGGAGCAGGATGCGACTGCGTGCAGGGAAATTCGCATTGTACGCCGATGAACTCGTGCTCGCGGCAGATGCTCCCGAGGAGAGCGAGTTCACAGAGGCAGCGGAGGAGGACGAAACACTCGCAGACTTCGCGGAGGATCTCTTCGAGGTCGCGGCACTACTCGAGCGAACGACCGTCTCGCCACGCTCCGCTTTGCGGTAGAGATCGAGCTCACCTTCCGCGTCTGCGCGGAACGCTGCTGCGAGTCGCGCAACCTGCCCACGCGTGAGTGCAGCATCGAAGAAAACCGATGGTCGCAGGAGGAGATCGTGCTCCGCTGCAGCATTCACATACTTCGCGTACCACTCACCGCTCGCGTCCTCCACCGGGAGTTCGTAGAGCTCGACGAGCATCTTCAGCGACTCCGCGTAGTTCACGGGATTCGCCGGACGGAACCATCCGTCAGGGTACCCGCTCGCAATCCCACGGAATTTCGCGACGCACACCGCCGAACTGAACCAATCCTCCGCTTTCACATCCGGGAAGCAGCCCATGGCATCGTTCGACGACGGGACGAGTGTGGGGTGGCTGCCGAAGGCAATCTTCAGGAACTCGGCTCTGTTGACACCGCGCCCGGGCGCGAACGTCCCATCGGGGTTGCCCTGGACGGCACCCAGGTTCGTGAGCACGCTGATGCCTGCAGCTTCCGCATCATTGAACGGTGCATCGACGAAGGCACTCGAGCGATCGGAGTAATCGAGCTCTGCAGCGAGCGCACTGAGCGGGAGGAGTACTGCGAGAGCGAGGAGAGTTTTCTTCATACAAGGTAGGGATGTGAGTAAGACGAAGGATTCTACCACATATGACGAACGCAGGGGGAGGAACTTTCCAGAGAAACCGGCGTTGAAGCAACAAATGCCACGAGAAGGGGGTGGGAGAGAGGACGAGGAGATGTATTCCCACGCACGCATGCCGTCCGTACCATGCACTCGTGCCGTCATCCTCCCTCAAAGTCCTCGCACTCTTCCTCATCTTCGCAGGAGAGTGCCTCTCTGTGTACGCCGCGACCAGCGGCGCCTTCACGCACGGGATCGCAGAGCGGCCCTTCATGACGGTGTTCCTCCGCATGTTCCCTCTCTTCACACTTGCAGGTGCGCTCCTCATCAGCGGATTCATTCTCGGATACCGCGCATTCGGGAACATCTGGATCGTGAACGTCGTCTCCATCACGACACTCCTCATCGCCGAGCCACTCCTCACTTGGATGATCTTCCACGAACTCCCTACGAGAGGCGCGGGAATAGGATTTGGGTTCGGCGTCGTCGGCCTCGGGTTCGCGCTATTCCTCTAGTAATCGCCTGAACCAAGGAAGAATCCCTTCTTGATTCCTCATTCTTAATTCATAATTCTCGTACGTCCGGTCCCATAGTTCAACGGATCCTCCTTCGCCCTCGCTCCGCTCGGGCTACGGCAGGACGCGTAGAACGACCCTCTCCTCTGTTCTCTCACAATCCTCAAACGCTCCCGTAGTTCAACGGATAGAACGACCCTCTCCTAAGGGGTAAATGCAGGTTCGATTCCCGCCGGGGGCACCATTCGACACATCTACTAGAATCCCTTCGTCACACTGAATCGGAGAAACTTTTCCACCTTCCACTTCAAATCGTTGAAGCTGTTCACGGTGTCGGAAGCGATAGCTTTATTCAAATTGTAGTACGCCCATCCGTACGTCGAGGGAAGTCGCCTGTTCACGAGTACGTACTGGGGAAACTCCGCTGCAAACCAGCGTCTATAGGATCTGCGAGTAACGGGCTTCTGCCTCGTGAATCCATTCCTGTAGAGGAAATCCAGGGTAATGATCAACGAAAGACGCTTGTTGCCATTGATGAAGAGGTGCCCCTTGCAAATGGCAACGAACAGATACGCAGCTTTGACAATCAACCCTCTGTACCAAGACTCCCTGACTCTCTTGAGAATTCCCTCCAACTCCTGAAGACCTTTCCTGTTGGATCTGTAATCAGGAGCCCGTTCCGAAGCATCGAACTCCATGGCAATCTGAAATAACTCCTCGTAGCAATCCTGAAGTGTGACGTACTGCATACCTCTCCTCATTCCTTGGAGAGTGCCTTCAGAACCGCACCGAAATTCTCGCGAATCAGCATCCCTGATTTCGTCCACTTCTTCTGCGAAGGGCCCCTGTGAACCTTCACGGATCGCGTTGCCCGCACCTTGGAGAATTTTCTAGCCTGCAGGAGAGAACGCTTTTTTGCCATGAGAGAGCGAGTGTATCACAAATGAAATGCACAGAAAACTGTCTTCAGTACATTTCTCATACCATTTCCATGTCGAAAGGATACCGCGAAGCGTTCAAAAATGGCTCTATAATAAGCAGAACATTGGATGATCTGTATCACTTTGAACGCGAAGTGGTATCACTTCGCCAGTACCACCACTTCCCGCCCCTCGGCAGGCATGGCTCCCTTCAGTTTGTACTCCTCGACGGGCTCGTTCTTCCCACCAACGGCTTTGAGTGAGGCGCTGAAGTCCCCGGCATCCTTGCCGTGGAGGATGATAAGGATGCGCGGGTCGAACGCGTCGACAAGCTTCTGGACGATCTTCGGGTCGTCTGTAGGCAGCGCGAGGAGATCGATGTCGCCGACCACCTCGAGTTCATGGTCGGTCCAGTCCTGGAGGGGGGAGGAGAGGAATGCGCAGCGCACGCCATCGAGCTCTGCGACGTAGCTCACTTGCTGCCCTTCTGTATGGCCAATACCCTTCAGGGAAATCTCTGCAATGTTGTACTCGCCCGGCCAGGAGAGTGTGCCCTTGGGTGGATTCTCCTCCGGGGCGGAGAGGAGTGTGAGAACATTCTCCGACTTCTCCGGAACTTTCTCCGGATATGCGATGATGGGAACGCCACCACCGGTGACGCGGAAACTCTTACCGCCCAGGGATGTGAAGGTGAGCATCGGGGGGATGATAGTGAAAGTGCGGGTGGGAGGGAAGGAGTGGTGAAAAGGCAGCGAGGGCAGGAAAGGCAGAAAGGGCAGTATGTGAAACACCGTGCTCCCTTTCCTGCCCTTCCTGCCGTTACTGCCCTTCCTGCCCTCCGTTCGAGCTCATGCTCCCCGTAATCCTTTCAATCTTCGCACCCAGACCGCGCAACTTCTCATCCAGGCGGTCGTAGCCGCGCTCGATGTAGCGGACGTCTGCGACGGTCGTCTCGCCCTCGGCACAGAGAGCGGCGAGCACCATCGCAGCACCGGCGCGGATGTCGTTACTGGCAACGAGCCTCCCGCGGAGAGGTGTTGGTCCAATGATCAGCGCCTGATGGGCATTGAGAATCTCCACGTGTGCGCCCATCTTCTCCAATTCGTAGAGGTACGCCATGCGCCCCTCGTAGAGGCGCTCGAAGATGCGGCTCACACCCTTGGCCTGGGTCATGGCGACGCCCATCGCGGGTTGGAGATCGGTGGGAAAGCCCGGGAAGATATTCGTGCGGACGTGCATCGACTGGAGCGAGCTGATCTCGCCATCGATGAAGAGGACTCGCTCCTTCTCGTCGTACTTCCATATACCACCGAAGCGTTGCACCGCGTCGAGGAAGGAGAGGAGGTGCTCGCGGTCGATGCCGTGGAGACGCACTTTACCCTTCGTGACGAGCGCGGCGATGACGAGCGCTCCCGCCTCCAGGTAATCGGGGACGATGGTGTGGTCCGCGCCGATGAGCGGCCGCTTGCCGCGCACGAAGACCGTGTGCATGCCGATGCCCTCGATCTGCGCGCCCATCTCCTGCACGAGGTGCTGGAGGTCCTGCACGTGCGGTTCCGCTGCGGCGAGGTCAATGCGCGTCTCTCCGGGGAGGAGTGACGCCGCGAGGATCGCATTCTCTGTCGCCGTGACGGAGAACTCCGGGAGGATGATGTGCCCGGCGTGGAGCGTGCCCTGCAAGTGCAGAACTTCCTCCGTGCTCGTATTCTCCGCTCCGAGCTGCGTGAAGGCAGAGATGTGCGCGTCGACAGGCCGCTTTCCGATTACATCGCCGCCGGGGTACGCCATCTCCACAACACCGAAGCGCGCGAGCAGAGGGCCCAGGAGCACGATGGAGCCACGGAGGCTCGAGACGTACTCCGCGGGGATGGGCTTGCTGCGAATCGCGTTGGCGCGGATGCGGACGATGCCATCCTCGAAGCTCGTCTGAGCGCCCAAGTACTCGAGGATGCGGAGCATGGCTTCTGTGTCGCGCAGCCGTGGAACGTTGCGCAGCACCGTCTCCCCCTCCTCAGCGAGGATGCTCGCCGCGATGAGCGGGAGCGCCGCATTCTTCGAGCCGCCGATGGAGACATCGCCCTTGAGAGGGATGCCTCCGTGGACGCGGTAACTGATATCCATAACAGGAAATACAGTATAGACGAAAGGCGGAGGAGAACAGAGAGAATGTACAATGTACAATGTAGAATTTTGGAGAGAATCGCCGATTCTCAAGTCATTTTACATTGTACATTCAACATTCTCCATTCAACTTCTAGGAGGCTTCTTCCATGAGGAAAGACCTTCGAGCAAGAGAAGTGCGACTCCTATCGTAATCGCACTATCCGGGACATTGAACACGGGAAACGTTCCCACCTGGAAGTAGTCGGTGACGAGACCGTCCCCGAAGCGATCGACGATATTCCCGAGCGCTCCGCCAATGATTATGCCGTAGGCAACTTGGCTCAGGCGGGTGTGCGCGGAACGCAGAGCAAGGATCGTAACGAGGACGAGCGCGCAGAGGATGAGTGCAGACTCCAGTGCACCGGGCAGCGTGATCCCGAAGGCGATACCCTCATTGAAGGAGAGGGTGAGTCCCACCCACTCTCCCAGGATCGCAATGCGATCCTCCAGAAATCGCCTCGCGAGCGTAGACGCGACGATACTCCCGAGGAAACTCACTGTGGCGCTGAGCCAGAGGGAACGCATAGACGCAGTATGACGGAGGAACCACTGCATTTCCTAGCCCGACTCCTGTCGGCCCCCCTATACTGCGCTTCCATGTTCCGCCGCATCGACTTCCTGCTGCTCGGAATCACCGTGGTGCTGACGCTCTTCGGCTTGGCGATGATCGCAAGCGTCAGTGTCTTCGAGAGCTACCAGATCACCACCCGCCTCACGACGGAGGGACTCCGGGATGCGCCGGGGAACTCCTTCTACCTCTGGCGCAGCTTCATGCACGTCATCGTGGGAATGGGAGGGCTCTTCGTCATGACGCTCATCCCGTACCACTTCTGGGAACGCATGGCGCGCCTGCTCTTCCTCGCGAGCATCATCCTCTTGATCTCCGTCTTCCTCCCGGGACTCAGCGCGGAGTACGGCACAGCGAGCAGCTGGCTACGGTTGGGAATCTTCTCCATTCAGCCCTCTGAACTCCTCAAGCTGACGCTCATCTTCTACCTCGCTGTCTGGCTCCAGAAGCGCGAGCAGCTCATCGGCACGTTCAAGGAGGGGTTCATCCCGTTCGCGTCGCTCCTCGTCCTCTCCACCCTCTTGGTCGCCATCCAGCCGGACTTAGGATCGTTCTTCGTCCTCTCCGGTATTGCGTCCGTGATGTTCTTCATCGCCGGAGGGAACGTGCTGCACCTGCTGCTGGGCGGCACGCTCGCAGGAGTGTTCGGGCTGCCGATCATCCTGAACGAGGACTACATCCGCAACCGCTTCATTGCGTTCCTCACGCCCAACGATCCTGCGATCGCCGAGTCGATCGGCTTCCAGATCAAGCAAGCGCTCATCGCCATCGGCAGCGGGGGGCTCTTCGGCGTCGGGTATGGGAAGTCGATCCAGAAGTTCGGCTATCTGCCAGAGGTCCAGGCGGACATGATCTTCTCTGCAATGGCGGAGGAGCTGGGGTTCGTGCGCATCCTCATCGTCCTCATGATGTACGCCATCCTCGTGTGGCGCGGCTTCCGCATCGCTCAGGAAGCGCCCGACCGCTTTGGATTCCTCGTCGCCGCGGGCATCACCACGTGGATCGCCTTCCAGTCACTCGTGAACATCGCCGTAAACCTCTCGCTCTTCCCCCTCACAGGGTTGACCCTCCCCTTCATTAGCTACGGAGGCTCCTCACTCGTCACTCTCCTGGCAGCCATCGGGATCCTCCTCAACATCTCCTCGTACTCGACGGAGGAAGCGAACCTCGCACGGCGCGAGCGCAGGGACTCCACCGTCGGCCGCCGACTCTTCACGTAACGCACCCCATAATGAAGATCCTCTTCTGCGGCGGCGGATCGGTGGGGCACCTCGCCCCGGCGATCGCCGTGTGGCGCGCAGTGCAGAGAAGCGATCCCTCGGCAGAAGCGCTCTTCGTGCCCACGGAGAAGGACGCTGATGCGGCGTACCTCATTGCAGAGGATGTTCCCTACCAGGCACTCCCGGCCCTGCGCAGCTCGTGGAAACTCCCGTGGGATTTCCTGCGTACCTACCGCCGCGCCCGAAAACAGCTCACCACCTTCGCTCCCAATGCCGTCTTCAGTAAGGGCGGCGCACTGAGCATCCCCATCTGTCTCGCAGCGCGGAGGCTGCACATTCCCATCGTGCACCACGAGTCCGATGCGGTGATGGGACGCGCGAGTCGCATCATCGCGCGTATCGCCTCCGCCGTCTGCCTGGGATTCCCCCCGGATGAGGAAGCGTTGCGCGGCGGAATGCGCGAGTACGCAGCGACGTGGATCTACACCGGCAACCCCGTCCGTCCGCAGATCACGAACGGGGACAGACGCGAGGGTCTCGCACTCACGCGATTCCGCGGAGAGAAACCCGTTCTAATTGTCATCGGCGGGAGCCAGGGGGCGGAGGCCATCAACACTTTCATTGAATCGTCCCTCACAGCACTCCTTCCGCTCGTGGACATCATCCATTTGACGGGGAAGGGGAAGACCGGCGCGAAGGGCCAGCACGCAGGGTACTGGTCGCAGTCTTTCGCAACGAACGAGCTCCCGCACCTCTACGCAGCGTCGACCATCGCCCTCTCACGCGCGGGCGCCGGGTCCATCAGCGAGCTCGCGATGAATGGTATTCCCACGGTCCTCGTGCCTCTGCGTGGACTCGCACAGGATCACCAATTCGCGAATGCGAAACGCATGGAGAGGAGTGGCGGGTGCATCATTCTGGAGCAGGGATCACTGACGAGAGAATTCCCCCAGCTCCTGCGTTCGCTCCTCACACATGGAGAGAAATTGGAGGCGATGTCTCAGAGAATGCGCGCAGCAGCAGCACCCGACGCTGCGGAACGGCTGAGTGAGATCGTGCTGCGCTCCGCTGCGCGTCGTGTAACCAATCCAAGAGGATAGTGGCGCGACCTAAAATATGTGGTCCCTTGGCTTGCGGAAGACCCATCCAGTGATTACCCTGGGCTCCGCTCTCCATGACCTCCCCCACAGCTCCGTATGTACAAGTTCATCATTCCGCTCTTTGCCCTGGCATTCCTCCTCGTGAGTTGCAACCCTGCAGAGCAGCCGAATGACGGAAACCCGACAGGGGATGATCTCCTGTTTGGAGAGGAGAATGCGAGCAGTACGAGCAGCGTCAGCGCTATGGAATCCACAAGCAGTCAAGGCAATGCCATGACCGAACCCCAACCTTCCACCGGCATCCACACGGTGGTGATGCACACCTCGAAGGGGGACATCACCCTCGAGCTCAATGCCGACAGTGCACCCAAGACTGTGGGGAATTTCCTCGCGCTCGCGGAGAAGGGATTCTACGACGGACTCACGTTCCACCGCGTTATCGATGGCTTCATGATCCAGGGGGGCGACCCCAGTGGCGATGGGACAGGCGGGAGTGATGTGACATTCGAGGACGAGATCAACGCGAAGAGCTACGGGCTCGACAAGCAGAAATTGAAGGACGTCGCCGGCAACCAGCAGATCCCCGCAGGCATGGAGAACACGACCGTCGAAGAGTTCTACGAACTCCAGGGCTACCAGTACAACGACGCCCTCGATTCGCTCCCCATGACCTACGGTGCTCTCGCGATGGCGAACGCTGGACCCAACACGAACTCCAGCCAGTTCTTCATCATCCATGCGGAGGAGGGCACCCCATGGCTGGAGGGGAAGCACACGGTCTTCGGCAAGGTGACGAAGGGGATGGATGTCGTGAACGCGATTGCCGCAGTGGCGGTGGACCGCACGACGAGCAGGCCACTCACCGCAGTGACGATGACGAGTGTGGAGGTGGTGAAGTGAGTTTTTTCTTTTGAAAGAACAGCATCACAGCTTCCGGTACACCTCTTTCCTATGCCCAATGCGGATGATGGTGATGATGCGAATGGTTGTCGCCACCTCGTACACGATGCGGTAGTTTCCCAGGCGTATGCGATAACAGTGATCGTATCCCCCAATCGGCTCTGCACCAGACGGGAAGGGATCCGTCGCTAGTGCAGCGATA
>JAUSFD010000008.1 GCA_030649955.1 Candidatus Peregrinibacteria bacterium
GAAGGCGTTTTCGCTGTATGCCACGAGCGTGAGCAAGTACCCAGTCTCCGCAGGTGCGGCGTGCATCAACGGGGAGGACGCGGTATCCGTAGAGCTCAAGGCGAAGGACGTCATGAAGATTGTTCCCGGGGACCCGATTGCGAAGTCCACGCTGCCCGCAGATGCTGGTGGAAACGCGCACTGTTACTCCTATCAGTCCGCGACCGGTACAACGTACGAGATGAAGTACTATCAGGAACGCGCATCCGATCGCGGTCCCGCAGGGACCGTCACCGTGGGACCATAAAGCCCCAGCTGACAGCTGCAGGCTTCAGGCCATGGAATTGAGGGCGAGGACGCGCCAGCGACCGGCGAGGTCGCGATGCCAGGACGCCTCCCATCTCGGGAGGTGTCTTCGTGTGAGTGCAGTGAGCGCGCGTTTACGACGGGGATCCACCTCGAGAATTATGAATAATGAGTTACGAATAATGGGAATCTTGGATACCTGTGTGAGTAGCTTTCGGAACGGCGTAAGTCCGTCGGGGCCGCCGTCGAGCGCGAGGCGTGGCTCGTACTGCTTCAGAGAAGCTGGAAGTGCTCGCCACTCGGCAGTGGTGAGGTAGGGGAGGTTCGCGCAAATGATGAGTGATGAATAATGAACGATGAATTGTGGCCCCTTGTCTTTCTCCCCTTCCCGCCGGGAGGGGGAGCGAGAGGGGGTGGGGAGATCAAGAATTGGCTTCAAAAGGTTGCCCCTGAGAAACGTGATGCGGTTGGAGACTTCATGATGCCGAGCATTTGTCCGGGCAACTCGGAGTGCAGCGTGGGAGGTGTCGATGGCAGTGATGCGGGCGTTCGGAAGCTCCTTCGCGAGCGTGATCGCAATGCAACCGGATCCGGTACCGATATCGAGAATCTGGAATCTCTTCCTTCGCGTGAAGCTACGGAAGGACGCTGTAGAATTTGGAATCCCGTGATTCGTGATCCGATCGAGCGCGATCTCGATCATCAATTCCGTCTCTGGTCGTGGGATCAGCACGGAGCGGTTGACGGTGAAGGGACGCCCGTAAAACCACCACTCCCCAATGAGGTGGGCGAGTGGCTCGCCGCGTGCGAGACGCCGGAGTAGCGCGGAATACCGTCGGCGCTGTGCGGGAGTCAGCTGCACCTCTGGATGCGAGAGGATCCACTCTCGTGGCTTCCGAAGGACGTGCGCGAGGAGGCGCTCCTGCTCGATGGGTGGATTTTTGCGCATAAAAAGGAAGAAGGCCGTAAGGCTTGGGCTTTAGCGAGGAAACCTCGCGTTTGGCCACTATGCCTGACGACCT
>JAUSFD010000014.1 GCA_030649955.1 Candidatus Peregrinibacteria bacterium
CCGTTGGATTCGTGAGACCCACCGTGACGCGATTCCCCTCGCGTTCGAATGCAATCACCTGATACTGCTCCGCAAGGTGCCGTGGGATTGTCGTGAGAATCGCGGGCGGGATGTCACGACCCATGAGCGAGACCACCGGCAAACCGAGGAGTCGCCCACGGAGACGCAGGAGCTCGTCTTCAGAGAGAAGCTTCCGCTCGAGGAGCAACCGCTCCACATCTTGCCCGCCCGCTGCCGCAGCAGTGAGCTCCGACGCGGCGGCGTCGGAGAGTTTCTGATCCTGTTTTAACGCCTCAATGATCTGTGACGCCATCCCAGACATATCGTCCTCGAAACCCTAAACCCTAAACAAACTCAAATGACGAAATTCGAAATTTCACGAACGGTTCAGCCTACTTTCTTGATTATAGCACCGAAGATCCGCATGAGTTCCGTGACCTCATGCACGAGCTGGTCCCGTTGGCTGGAGAGATCCCCCTCGACATCCATGAGGCGTAACCATAGACGGCTTTCCTTCGCCTCCTTCCGGCAGATTTTTATGCGGAAGTAAAAGTCCTTCTGGCTCACTGCTTCACTCGCTTCGATGTAGTTCGCTGCGACGGAACCAGAGGATCGAGCGAGCTGCTTCCCGTCTTCGATGCCAGCGATCGTTCTGGGAGATTGTTTGATGAGCACTCGACAGGCTCGTGCAAAGGTCTCGGTTCGTTCATCGAGATCGTAGACCTTCGTGTTTGGGGCATTTGGATTTTGAACTTGTTTAGAGTTTAGGGTTTCGATTTTAGGGTTTTGCATAGCTCATCACTTCCTAAACCCTTACCAACCCACCGGTCATGCAATCCCACATCTCACGGGCGCTGCTCTTCGAGGACGGCGAACGGGGCGGGGTTTCCGAGCCCCTTCGGGAGTACTGCTGGCGCGAGGGGAGCGAGCGCCTTGAACTGCGGATCATCAATAACCTGCGAGATGGTTGCGGGATCGAACCGCAAGCCCGCAGTCGTTTGCTGCTCAGGGCGCGACGTACCGTTACGCAGCGCATCCCAGACGATCACTACTCCACCGAGGAGCAAGATCAGCATCACCGCGATGAGCATGCGATTGCGCGTAGAACGGTGCAACACCATAGCAGAGATCAACTTTCCAGTGCGTACGTTCGAATACGCAGCGTTGCGCTCAATCCGGAAGGAGAAAACTGCACGGAGAGTACATCCATGAGACGCCGACTCGCGGAGAGATTCCCGATGAATGATTTCAGACGCGGATAATCCACGCCCCGCACCGCAAGATTCACGAGGAGCATCGGCTTCCCTGCGATCGTGGTGAGGGTGGCTGGAGCTGGCTCCCGAGTGACTTCCATCGTCGTAATGGAGACACCCGCATTCTGCGCCGCTGCATCAAGCATGACGAAGAGCGTCGGGACCTGTTCGCGATCGGGAATTGCGGCGTCAATGA
>JAUSFD010000015.1 GCA_030649955.1 Candidatus Peregrinibacteria bacterium
TGGTATGTGTATGGCCCTCTCTGTGTTCGAGCAGTCTGCGATCAAGATCACTGGTACTCCCAACATAGTACCGCGATCCTTCGAGGATGTAGACACCGATTTTCGGCATAGTGGTGGGTCAGGTGGGATTTGAACCCACGGCCAATTGCTTAAGAGGCAACTGCTCTACCGGGCTGAGCTACTGACCCGAAACCGTGGAGGACTGTAGCAAATGCACTACGTGTTCTCAATCATTCGCCTTCATGGAAACCGGATTGTGGATGGGAACCCACGGCCAACCCCGCAGCGCTTGCGCGTGCGGGACTGCTCTATCGGGCTGCCTGCCCGGCGAAGCTCGCAAGCGTAGTCGGGAGCTACTGACCCGAAACCGGGGGGAACTGTAGCAAATGCGCTTCGTGTTCTCAATCGTTGGTTCTACAAAACTTACGTGCTCCCGACGCTCAGTACGGACTTGCATTCTATGAGAATGGGCATAGTATTCACTGCTATACCCCTCTCTCCCATGGGCACCCTTCAGCCACTCCCGTATCAAATCGTTGCAAAAGCCCCTGAACTGAATAGTGCGATGGCCTCTTTCGATGCCGAAGGGAAAAAATCGCTAGATGAACGAAGATTGCTTAGCCTCATGGGAGGAATCAACACGACCGTGAATCAGATTCGTGAGAATTGTGGTGGTCTTCTTACAGGGGAGCAGAAACCAGAGGATGTCGATCCAGAGGAATTCCTTGATAATTACAACACGGCAACACATGTGAATATCACTGCCTTAAAGGAAGCAGAGGCACTTCTCGCACAGGGCGATGAACATCTACGTCAGCGATACGGTCCAATGGTACAAGCGGCGAGAGGGGTTATGGATGTACTCAATAGCATGAGGAATCCCCGTGATGCGGCTTTCTACCCACTGCCTGGGCAGGACAATGAGGATACCGCCGGCTCGCTCTATGGTGGTAAGGAGTGATAGGAACACGTTGAGTCTGAGGGGAGGAAATTCGGTACCCCATCCAGCCAATATTCCTGTGTTTGACACACTGAAATAAGTTAGTAAAATAAATGCCATGTCGAGTATTGAAGAAAAAATTGTGGCAGCAGTTAGAGCATCAGACGCGCTTCAATTGCCCACGTTATCTGAACGATTTGCACGTGCGCAGGGTGTTGCCATTGGAGTTCTCAAGGCAGAGCCAGAAGCGGCCCTCCGCAAATTATTCCGTTCAATGGCAGTAACTGTGGGTGATACGCATATCTCCGCTCTGCCCATAGAAGAGGCAATCCAAACCTACGTCGCTACAAATATTACTGATGGATGGGGCTGGTAAGTCTTCTCATTACCCGAACACCAACATCGCCACCCCAGCGACGTACGAACCGATGATGATGATCCAGCGCACGAATTTCGTGCCTCGATGTATGGCGAATCCTGCGCCGAACCATGCACCTATCGAAGCGCAGATGGCAACGGGGATTGCGTAGTGGAGGAGCAGGGAGCCGAAGGCGTAGTGAGTGAGGACGGCGACGAGATTCCACACGACTGCTTGCACCGTGATCATGCCGACTGTTTTCAGTTCATTGGATCCAATGAGCGTGAAAAAGAGTGCAGCGATGAAGTACCCGTTCCCCGCGCCGAATACTCCTTCGTATATTCCGAAGCCCAACATGGATGCGATCAGGAGCATCCTCTTCCATAGTGCGGGATCACGCTGTTCCGATTTTCTCCGTGCGAAGAGTAACCACGTTGCAACGAGGATGATGATCGTCCCCACGATGAGCTGCAGAGTCCGGTCGCTGATCAGGTGTATGTACCGTGCGCCCAGGAAAGCCCCTATCCCTCCAATGAGGAGATACCAGGGGAGATCTTGCGTGTGCACCTGCCGGTTCCTGAGGTAGCGGATCGCACTCGTGCACGTCCAGAACGTTGCCTCGAACTTATGGATGGCAATCGCTTGCACGGGGTGCAATCCCAGGAATGTGAGGAGAGGGACTAAAATGAGGCCGGAACCCGATCCCGTCATCGCCGTGAAGAAGCAAACAATGGTTGCCGTGAAGGAGGCGATTGCAATCTTGATGATCTCTGAGTCTTCCACTGCGTCATCGTACGTGTTCTCCAGTTTTTTCCAATAACGATATACACCCTGTTTCAGGATGGGTATCATGCGAGACCACCTCTCCTATGACCCCTCGCGAAGACACACAGCGTGTGGAAGCTGAGAATGACTCCGAGTTGTACCTCGCAACAGCAATTACCATTGCTCTCGGGGGGGGTGGAATTTCCATACACAATAGAGGACTTCTCCATCGTGCTATTGCTGAACTTAGTGGAGGAAGTCTCTCGGCGATGAGGCAGGAATTCCGGGATGATGTCCTTGGAAATGTTCTCCCCGCGCTTGAAGCTCGGCAATTTCCCCCTTCAGCGCCATTCCATGAGCAGCGGAATGCGCATGTTCGCAATCTTTCGAAGGCTCTGCGTGATGCTGCGGGGAAGCTCGAAAAGAGCTCGTGAATGATGTCCATTGAGTAACTCCATTTCAGCACCTCCTTGACCCGCTGTGAATCTCTGGAAGAATTCCCTCCCAATCCCCCCTTTTTCAATGAGTGCAGAGGAGCAGTTACAGCCGAACGAGAAAACTCCACCCCCGCAGCAGGAGTTGGCGTCTGACCAACCACCTGAGCTCCATGGGGTTCTCCGATACTGGTTGGAGTGCGTCAACATCAAGGCCAAGGGCGAGCTCCCCGATCCGTTTGCCCGGGAAAAACCCTCCATCTTCTAAGGCATGCTTGAAGAGGGGCGGCTCGCGCCGCCCCTGCATTCCACGAAGGGGAAACTGTACTAGTACACCTGTCCGCGGATCTCACCGTTGGGATAATTCGTCGTGTGGACGTTCACGTAGATCTTGTCGTCCTTGAGATCCTGGATCTGCTGATTCGTAAGGCCGACCCACTGACCTGCCGCATGATTTCCGACGAAGCCGATGGAGGCGATGACAGGTCCGTTCACGCCCGTTGCGCCCAGGTGGAAGTGCGCAGCGGTCATGGCACTCGAGAGATTTTGGACGTCTATCTCGTAGTGCAGCGTGTTGCCCTCGAGGTGAAACTTCCCACTGCCCCAGCCATTGGTGTTCACAGAGGGATTCTCCTGTTGACCGTTCAAGGACGCCTTGAACTTCTCGTCGCGTTCGTCATCGTAGCGATCATCGCGGTCGTCCTTATCATCACGATCATCGTATTTGGGGAAGTCGAACTTCTTGAACAACTTGTTGAACTTCTTTGTGAACTTCGCAGTAACACGCGCGTGGGTGGAAGAGCGCCTTCCGCCGTACATGCTGTGCTTGGCACTCGTATCGTTGTTGTCGTAATCGTCGTAGCCCCGTGCCACGGAGGTGAAGGGGATGAGCGACGCCGTGAGGGCGAGAGCCAGCCCGACACGTGCCGCAAAGGTGGGATGCATGGACATACAAGAGGATGGGGAAGGGGATAGGAGGAATTCCTCGTCAATACATGTCAGACGATCCAGAGAGAGACCTCTTACGGTAAGGCAGGAAGGGCAGGAACGGCAGAAAGGGCAACATGCGTGAGAACGAGAAATACTCATCCCCTTCCTGCCCTCGCTGCCTTTCCTGCCTTTACTGCCCTTCCTCAGTTCTCCTCCAATTCATCATCTTTCTTATCACTTGGTTCGAATGCTCTCCATACAATGTCGCTGAATGGTGCGCCAATCGAATGGGAAGCGGTAGGTCTCGAGTGCTCGGACGACTGCTCCGTAGCAGGTCCACACGTTCGTCGGTTCGTAGATGAAGGCGAATCCATTCTCCTGGATGGGGTCGTACTCCTCGAGCGCCTTCGATGCGGGGGCGATGGGCACGACGCCGAAGGTGAGGCAGTGCGTGAGCTCCTTGAGAGACGCCGGGTCCGCGAGGAAGAGCGAAATGTCGGCTGCGGCGTACATCGCGAGGTGTGCGGCTTCCTCGTCCGGCATGATGTGGATGCGGTGCTTGCGCTCATTCTCGAGCTTCGTGAAGACCGTCCCGTACGCGGCCGATCCCTTCCCGAGGATGAGGATCTGGAGATCGAGGGCGAGGATACCGGGGAGGACTTCCTCCAGGAGCTTTCCCCCCAGTGCGTCCGTCATCCCCGCGGGGAGGCAAACCATCGGACGCTTGGGTTCAGCCGGCCATCCGAATTCCTCCTGGAGAGCCGTCTTGTTCTGGATCTTCTGATCCAGGGTGCTCGCCGTATAGCGGCGAGCGATGGCGTCGGAGGTCGGGAGGTACGTCGACATGGGGTGTGTATGAATCCTCTTATTCTAGCGGAAAACGCCCTCTCGGGGAAGGCGCCATATCTTGCGGAATGCAGAGAAAGTTTCGGAGTATTCTTCGTGGTTTCCGCTCCGGGATGGGCGATGCCAGCGGTTGTTCTCTGAGCCGGAAGAGAGCACCCTACAGGAGATCAAACACCTCGTGATCATCGACGGCCACCACCTGATGTACCGGGCGTACTACGCCATTCCCAAGACGCTACGGACCTCCTCGGGGGAGCAGACGAACGCCGTCTTTGGGGTCGCGTCCATGCTCCTGATGCTCCTCAAAGCAGAGGCACCGGATAGCCTCGTCTTCTGCTTCGATGCCGGGGAGGAGACGTTCCGCCACAAGGAGAACGCTACGTATAAGGAGGGGAGGGCAGAGACCCCGGATGACTTCTACCTCCAGATACCCCGCATTCTGGAGCTCATCGATGCGTTCTCGTTCGAACACGTCTCCGATCCGCGCTACGAGGCGGATGATTTCCTCTGCGCGTACGCGCGTGCTGCGGAGGGCAAAGGCATGCGAGTGACGATTGTCACCGGCGACCGCGATGCATTCCAGCTCGCTTCGCCCAATGTGCGCATCGCGATCCCGCACAAGGGGTACCAGCAGCCGGAGTACTTGGGCCCGACGGAGATTCTCACCAAGTATGGGGTGCGACCGGATCAGGTTCCCTCGTACAAGGGACTCATGGGTGACGCATCCGATAACTTACCGGGGGTGGTGGGTATAGGACCCAAGGGTGCTTCAAAGCTTCTGCAGGAGTTCGATACGCTGCAGGGGATCTACGAGAACATTGAGAAAGTTCCAGCCAAAGTGCGAGAGAAGCTGGAGCGCGACCGCGAACAAGCGTTCTTCTGCGAGAGGATGGCCACCCTCCTCTGCGACATCGAGCTCCCTGCACCCCTCGCTTCCCTCGCTCTCAAGGATGTCCCCGCAGCCCGCGCAGAGGACTTCTTCCGTTCCATGGAGTTCACGCTCCTCCTCAAGCGGTTCACTTCTCTTCTCGATACTCCGTACGGGAAGGAGCACTTCGCGAGAGCGTCGCATTCATCCTCTCAACCGGTGCATTCTTGGGAGAAACCGCAGCTATCTCTGTTCTCCTGAGGGTTGGTCCACAGAGTTTGACCTGTGCATCATTGATAGGGGTGATCAGCTTACAGCTCATTGTCCGAGCATTTATGCGGGACGTAACTCTGTCTTGTGCCTTACAGAATGAGCACAATTCGTACTCACTCCATTTTCCCATGAATTTTCATTGAGTACATTTTTTGGAGAAGCACGGTGTGGAGGGCAAAGATCCGGGTAGTTTTTTTGTTCGCTAGGGAGGAGCGTGTACACGAAAGATATTCATGATCCTCTTGCATGGCTGATTCACGCACGTTTAGACTGACGTACGATCCTTTTCGCGTTCGAAACGCACGCCGAAGAAGGCTCTTCCCCGCCTTTTTTCCCCTGATACCCTCCCATGCCAAAGGAACGCGTCATAGCAAGCCTCGATATTGGAAGTGCAAAAATCCGGACGGTGATCGCCGTCGCCGATGCCGGACAGGGTGACCACCGCGTCCCCAATATCATCGGTGTCGGGATCTCCCCCTCGCTCGGCATGCGCAAGGGGCACGTCATCGATGTCGAAGAACTGATACACAATATTATATCCTCCCTCGAGGATGCCGAGCGCATGGCGGGTGTCCCCGTGAACCACGTGTACGTGGGGATGAGCGGCTCGCATCTCGAAGCCTTCAATAGCAGGGGAGTGATCGCCATCTCCGGCGCGGAGATCACGGTGGAGGACGTCGCGCGCGTCCTCGACGCGGCACAGGCGGTGAGCATCCCCCAGAACCGGCGCATTCTCCATATCGAGCCCAAGTCCTACGCCGTCGATGAGCAGCGCGGCATCAAGAACCCCGTGGGCATGACGGGTATCCGCCTGGAGGTGGAGGCGCTCATCATCACCGGGCACATCCAGCACGTGAAGAACGTGGAGAAGTGCATCGACCAGGCAGGGGTCGACATCGACGCGCTCGTTCCGGCGAGCATCGCGGCGGCGGAGGCGACCCTCACGCGGAGACAGAAGGAGCTGGGAGTCGTCGTCATCGACATTGGCGCGGGATGCACCGGCATCTCCGTCTTCGAGGAGGGGACGATCCTCCACTCGGTGAGTCTCCCGGTCGCCGGCGAGAGCGTGACCAACGACATCGCGATTGGGCTGCGCACCTCTGTGGATACCGCCGAGAAGATCAAGATTGAGTACGGCTCTGTGCTCCCGGCAGAGATGAGCGAGCGCGAGATGATCGACCTCTCCTCTGTGAGTAAGGTGGACACGCAGAACGTCAGCAAGCGCTACATGGCGGAGATCATGCAGGCCCGTTACTACGAGATCTTCTCGCTCGTGAAGGCAGAGCTCCAGCGCATCGGGCGCAGCGGCATGCTGCCTGCAGGTGCCCTGCTCACGGGTGGCGCGGTGAAGGTTCCCGGTGTCCTCGATCTCGCTCGCGACGTCCTGGGTCTTCCTGTGCAGATGGGCTTCCCCGTCGATATCGGGGGCGTCATCGAGAAAGTCGACGATCCTGCGTACGCCACCGCGCTTGGCACCCTCGTGTGGGGGATGCGCGAAGACGAGCACATGACGCGCTCGGGGAACTTCCAGATGAAGCGCGCCGTCCAGCACGTCACCTCCTGGTTCAAGAGTCTCATTCCCTGATTCTCCTCCCGCTTCCTTCCCATCTTTCCCATGTCCGACACATTCCGTTCTCTCTTCTCCGGCTCCCGCGGTTCCGGAGCGTCACCCCAGCGTGACGATGCCACCGCATCCTCTCCCTCCTCCCGCGAGGTGCGTCCGGATATGCCGCCCGGTGCGGTGATCCGCGTGCTCGGCGTAGGCGGCGGCGGTGGTAACGCCGTCGAGCGGATGATCGAGGGGAAGGTCATGGGCGTCGAGTTCATCGTCGTGAATACCGACGTGCAGGCGCTCTATCACAACGCCGCACCCAAGAAGATCACGCTCGGCCGCGGCACAACCCGCGGGCTGGGTGCCGGTGCGAATCCCGATATCGGGAAGAAGGCTGCGGAGGAATCCCTCGAGGAGATCAAGGCATCCCTCGAAGGGACGGATATGCTCTTCATTACCGCGGGTCTGGGTGGAGGTACCGGCAGCGGCGCCAGCGGCATCATCGCGGAGTGCGCGCGCTCCATGGGCATCCTCACCGTCGCCGTCGTCACGAAGCCCTTCAGCTTCGAGGGCTTCAAGCGCCGCAAACAGGCGGAGGAGGCACTGGAGATGCTCAAGGGGAAAGTCGATACGCTCATCATTATCCCAAACGACAAGATCCTCTCCCTTATCGACAAGACGACCCCCCTCACGGAGGCCTTCCAGGTGGTCGACGAGGTCCTCAAGCACGCGATCGAAGGAATTTCGAACCTCATCACAGAGCACGGGCTCGTCAACGTCGACTTCGCCGACGTGAAGGCGATCATGCAGGACGCCGGCACGGCGCTCATGGGCATCGGCTACGGGACGGGGGACAGTAGGGCATCCGAGGCCGCACGTGCAGCTATTGATAGCCCACTCCTCGAGACCAGCATCAACGGCGCCCAGGGTATCCTCTTCAACATCACGGGTGGCAATGATCTCTCGATGTTCGAGGTGGATGAAGCCGCACGGATCATCACGGAGGCCGCTGCACCGGAGGCGAACATCATCTTCGGCGCAGTGATCAACGAGGCGTACACCGGCCAGGTGAAGTGCACGGTCATCGCGACGGGCTTCGACGAGAAGGACCTGCCCACCGTTCAGGCAATGGGCACGCCCGCGCAGCGCTTGCTCAAGGGCGCCCTCGCACGCCCAGGAGCCACTTCCGAGAAGACGGATTCCCGCACCCAATTCAGCCAGGATGGCTCCATCAAGTCCACGTCCATCGATTTGGATGAGCAGGAGCTGGAGGTGCCCGCCTTCATGAGGAAGCCGCTCAGTAAATAAGGCAGGAATGGCAGGAAAGGCAGGTAGGGCAGGAAAGAGAAAGAACCTTCCTGCCTTTTCTGCCCTCACTGCCCTTTCTGCCTTTATCCGTGGGTCCCCGTACTCCCAAACCCCCCTCGCGATTCTTTCCCGTGCGAGGTTACCTCCTCCCATTCCGCCCGGTCGGTACGGACGAAGAGGCCCTGGGCGATGCGCTCGCCGCGCTCCACGGTGACAGGCGCATCCGAGGTATTCTGCACCTGCACGAAGATCTCGTCCGTTGTTCCGTGGTAATCCTGGTCGATGACGCCCAGCGAGTGCGGGCACACGAGGGATTTGCGACGGGGGAGCGAACTCCGTGGGAGGATGAGGAGGGCGTAGCCCTCCGGCACCGCGACAATCACATTCCCCGGCACGAGGCCGATCGCGTGCGGTGGGATGACCGTGGTTTCGCGCGTGAGCAAATCGAAGCCCACTGCTCCCGCAGTGGCGTACTGCGGAAGAGGGAGAGTAGCGTCGACGCGTTGAATGCGCACCTGCATGCATCAAGGATGCTCGTCACGCGCGAAGAGTGCAACTCAGTGTGCTGCCCTTTCTACTTGATGGGCGATCGTGCTTGCGCTGCGTTGAATACGTCTTTGTACTCGAGTTTCTTCGCGCCCTCGAAGTCGAATTTCTCCGTGTGCGCCTTCAGCACCTCACGGAGTTTGTCCCTGCCGGGTTTCGTCTTGAGTACTGTTGTGAGGTCTCTCACGAATTGCTCCGTCTGCCTAAAGACTTTCTTCGATAGATCCGGATCGTTCTTCCTGAAGGGTTCCCCTGGAACGTAGTTCTGCACTGTTACACCCTCAGTGAGATGGATGGCACTGCCGAGCTTATCCTGGGCGAAGAGATCCCCGAGGAATTCCGTCATATTGTGACGGTACTTGTTCGCAGGGAGATGACCTCCGGAGGGACAGACCGTGCTCAACTGGTACTCCGTCATCGAGGGGCGGTTGGTGAAATCGGAACCATTTTCCGTGAGGATGTTATCCATGTGAATGTACGACGTGAGCATTTGGGCGAGCTGCACAGCATCGGTTTCCGTGAAGCGTTCAATGCCCTCTTCATCGAGCGTCAGGAGGTGCCCGAGGATCTGGAGACGGGAATTGAATCCCACGTACGCGTTCTTCCAGCCTTCTGTGGTCACTTTCTGACGGCTCCCGGAGATGACGTTGGCCAGGTTGCCGATGTCCTTGAAGTCGAGCTGCGTGATCATGAAGGGGATGTCCTCGTGGTCGATGCCCTCCGCAAAGCGGTCCTTGGCTTTGTTCACACGTTTCTGCACTTCCTCGTTTCGCGCGACCTCCAGGTGGAGCCAGAGCGTGGTCTTGATGCCAGGTTTGAACTCCATCCCCGGTCCTTTCTCCTGCAAGCTCTTCCCGAGGCGCTCCACTTCTGCAAAGGAGTTGTTCTTCTGGTAGAAGTAGTCGATGAACGGGAACTTCATGAGGATTCCTCCTTTCTCTCCTGCGAGAACACGGAGGCGGTCGATGGAGAGGAGGCCGTGACGAACACCTTGGACTATGTAGTAGAACTTTTCCTCCATGGACATCTTCCCATTGCGGATCGCGTACTCGATCAACTCCTCGTAGCGGTGCGCCTTCACATCGACGGGAATTTCCCTGTGGATTCCGTTCTTCCTGTCGTGCTCCCACTCCGTGTGGAGCCTGAGCTGCATCTCCAAATCGCTGGCCATGCCCCCTTGGATGTTGCTCAACTGGTCAGCAGTATCCGTGAACTCCTTCTTCCCACTACTGATCTTCGAGTCGTTGTGGCTGCGCCACTGGTAGTAGAGCTCCTTGTCCTCCCAGATCTCCGTGATCATCTTGCGGAGCCACGTATCGCGTAGCACATCATCGTACTTGCACGCGTCGTAGGGCATCTGGAACCTAGAGAGCTCACTCAATTTCTCCCACAGTCCCAAGTCGTTCCACTCGAGCTCGCCGCGCTTGGAGAGGAGGCTCAGGATACCGCGGATCTGGTCCTTGTTGTTCGAACCGGGGATCATCTCAAGGACGCTGTGGCTATCGTCGTTTTCCAGGGCCTTCTCCCACTTCTCCACAGCCTCAAGTTCTGCACCAGAGTAGCGGCGTTTGTGGTACTGCTTGAGGCCGTAGAGGTAGTTCCCCATGAGGGGGATGTTCTTCCCCACGGTGAGGGCATCCGTGAGCACCCCTCCCACTTCACCGAGGAGACGGTCCTGACGGCGTTTGTAGATCGATTGCACGTCCTCCCATGTGTTCTTCCACAGCTGCGCGAAGTCGAGGAGGCTCATCGGTTTCATGCCTTCGAAAAGCGACCAGAAATCACCCGCCATGCTCTTCTGCTCCTTGCTCGTGTCGCGCTTCGCATTGCGGAATTCCCCGATGACCTTCGTTACTTTGGTCACGTTCTTCGCAAGTGCCACGATCGCTTTCTTGTAGCCAGGATCCTGCTCCGGCGGGAGGACATTCTGTCCGTGGTAATCCTTCGTGAAGTCCGCACCGGGGGGCGTTTCCCTCCTGATGAAGATGTAGTTGAGGATGTCGTAATCCTTCTGCGCGACGTCGTAGTGGGGTAGGACGAAGTGGGCCTGCTGCTTGTAGCCGTCCATGAACGCTTTCATCGTCTCGAGACCTCCCTGGATATTGAGGAGCTCCTGTTTCGCGTTGATCGCTTCCGTAGAGCTTGTAGAGGTATCCTCATCCTTTCCTTCCTTTTGCTTATCGTCACTGTCACCATTCTTGTGAGGATGATGCGAGAGGGCAAGCTTTAAGTCGAAGGCATTCTTGCCTGCATCACCGAGATTCTCGAAGAACGGCTTCGCCACCTTGTCCACTTCCTCCTGCCCCTGCTGCTCGCGCCGGTCGAGCCGGTCGAAGAGGAGCTGCTCCTCGCGACGGAAGGGACCGTAGAGCCCCCCCCTCTTGTACGTGTCGTAGCGGTTGATGAACTCGTCCCGCAGGGCATCGCGAATCATTTCGTTGTAGACATTTGTAACGAGTTCCGGATGCCCTTTGCACCGGCGCTCCGCCTCCTTACGAATGGCATCGCGCTGCTGGTCTATCCCGTAGACGGACTCGAGTTCTGCGAGGAGCGTGTCGGAAGCATCTTCCCCCTCTGCGAGCTGTTCGAAGGCGAACGGCCACTGTTCCCCAAGGAGAATCTGCGGGAGGACACGTGACCGGCGCTTGAGGACATCGAGGATCGCGTGCCCGCGCTCGTGCTCGTAGGTGAGCCTCCCCTGGTCTGACCCCCGCAAATTCGCGCGGATGTGGATGGTTCCCGTCGCGTAGTCGTAGTACCCCTCCCGCCCCTGCATCACCGCTTCAGCCGTTTCCCACTGCACCTTCTCCTGCCACGGCCCCTCGAGGGGAGGGAAGTTCTGGAGCTGCTTCGCAGCCCTGCGCATGTCGATGATCGCCTGCTCCGCCTCCAGGAGGTACGCGCGCGCGACGGTGATGCTCGGCACAGGTGGGGGAGTGTTGGGATTCAATGCCAAGCGCGCATCGCTGAGCCGGCCCACGATCCACGACGCACGTTTTTGAATGGCATCATCGACGCGGAGGAGTTGCGTCACGGAGTGCTTCAACGAGGGGGAGAACTCCCCCCCAGGCAGCAGGGCAGCGGTCGCTTCCGTGAGGTAGACGTCATTGTGATCGCACCGTTGGAGGATCTCCTCCTTCTCCGCACCCTCACGCGACAGATTCTTCTGCAGACGCTCGCGCTCGATGAGGGACTCCGTGTCCGTGTCCGCGAGGGACGTGAGCATCTTCGAGATCATCTCGCGCTTCTCGCGCGTGAACTCCGTCGCGAGGATCGCCTTCCCCTGCTCGCGCACCTTCGCGAGCGATTCCTCCGATCCATCGATTGCCGCGTACGCCTGGAACTCTGACGAGAGCCCGTCGAGAATCGTCCAGGGGTCTGCATCCTGGCCCAGGTATTTTCGGAGGAGTGCGGTAGCGCCATCGCCGTACGCGTTCTTGAGCGCGTTCACCTTCGCAATCTTCCGGACGGTTTCCCACGCCCACTGCTCCGCTTTCCGCTGATCCTCGCGTGCCTCCTCCACAATGCGATCCAGTGCTGTTCCACCGTTGCGAGCAATTGTCTCGTCCTCCAGTGTCTGGAGGCACTCGGTGTCGAACTCGAGTGTACTGAGGGTGACATCGGATTGTGCGACTTTCGCTCTATCCTCCGTGGCGTGCTCGAGCACCGTGTTCGCCCGCTGCCTGCGGCTCTCGAACACATCGAAGAGTGCAGAGCAGGAGTAGCCGTGCTTCGTAAGTGCGGCTCGATTGGTACCTTCATCTGTGGAACCTCGCGGGATCCCGAGGTCACGGTACGCTGTAGCGAGCAGTTGCACATCGTGCTTCAGCACCGCTTCCGCGCGGTGCTTGAGCTGCGCACGGAGTAAGCTCTCGAGCTTCCGCTTCCGGTCCGTGAGCGTATCGAGGTAGCTCTTGTGCTTCGTTGACGGATCCTTCGCTTCGACATCACTCTGTGCGAGTCCGAAGTTCCCCTCGCGCTTGGCGATCTGGAGAGCGTCCATGATGTAGTTGAGCATCTCGTCGTGCTTCGCTGGATCGGTGATGATCGTATCGAGCTTGAGGGCACGGGAGATCGCCCACCGATCAACGAGGTTCACCTTGAGCGCACGCTTCACCTCAACACCTTCACTCTCATTGAGGTGTGTGAGATCGAGTGTATCGAGGTTCAAGTCTCCCTCCATGAACAGGAGGGCGAGGTTCCTGTTCCCACGCATCTGCGTGCGGAACTCCTCCCACGCCGTCTTCCGGCCGCGGAGTTTGTTCACGAATTTCGCTGCGAGGTTTGGCTTCTCCGCCCCCAGGAGACCCTGCGCTTTCCGTTCGAGACGTTGCACGAGGTTCTCGTACTCGTCCTGGCGCTGCGTAACACTCCGGAGCAGCGTGAGTGTGTGATCGGGTGTCTGCAGGTAGCGTTCGAGGTACTTGGCTCGCTCCTCCTTCAGGCGTCCCGTGATTTTCTCTGCGAGTTCGGGATTGTCATCACCAGCAAGTTTTGTAATGAGATCGCGAATGGAGAGTGATTGCGCGTACGACCGTCTTTCCGGATTGAAGACCTTGAGCGCGGCTTTCTTCTTGTCGCTCTCCGGAGGGAGTGCCTCGATCTCCGCATCGGACTTCTGGAATGATTCTGCGACGAGGGTCTTCCCGCCCAGTTCCCGTGCGATAACCCGTGCGCGTGTCCGCGCATCGAAGCCGACAGCTTCGGCGATCTCCTCGGAGTCGATCACGAGCGCGAGGTCCTGGAGGATTGCCGATGGGATGACGGGTCCCATTTCCTCACGCGCGCGTGCAATCCCGCTCTGCACAGGTGAAGGGAACTTCAGACTGCCACCCTCTGCGCTCTCCTGTCCGTCATCACGACTCTTGGCAAACGGAAGCTCCCGCTGCTCCCGGGTGGGAGAGTGGTGGGAGGCAATGCGCGCAACGTGGAAGCGGCGCAGCATCTATAGTTTACAGATACGAATAATAGTGTCAAGTACTCTCTCCTTCTGCCCCAGACGCTCCGGTAAATAGTGCCGCAGGATCGTGCGGACGAGTTCGGGTTCCAAACGATGATCGAGTTGCATCACTCCCTCTCGGTGCAGAGCGTGCGACCGCTTGATGATGTGGAGTTCGTTTCCCGCAGGGGTCGAGAGGACCCAGAAATCGCTGCAGTGCGTCCACTCCGTGAAGGTGCTGTCGATTAGGTAGCCGTTCGCGTAGATGCTGATGGTCTTCGGCTGCGGCACGTGCCTGTGCATGAGCGCGTAGAACACCGCGGCGAGCACCAGCACCACGAGGAAACTCCACTCCCCAGCGAAAATCCCGAATCCAATGCAACCGATGACGAAGATCCCCGCGAGCGTGTACCACAGCTTCGTGCGTGCGTAGACCGGGCGGCTGAATGCCGTCCAACTGAGGACGCTCTCTGGGTGTGGGGTGTGTGTGTCCAAAATCCTTCTATTGTAGCGGAAAACTCGCATTCCTACACGCGGGGGATCTTGCGTGATATTGGAGAACAGTATCCGGTGATTGATGCCGATTTTTCGCTCTAGCAAGCGGCATTCCTAACCCCTATTCCTCGGCTGCCCCCCCGAGTGGGTGAGGTGATTTTCTCATCAGCAAGCCGAGTATGAGAGGTCCATTGGCACTTCCTTGACCGAAGCGCAGCACGCCGTAGACTTCAGCATCCTCACACGAGGAATTCTATTTCTCTTCCGTCAAGTTCCCATGACACCCGAAGGAAAGACTTCGCTGGAGACTGCTCGCACTCACCCGGAAACCTATCCTGGTCCCATTGTGCAGGCGTCGAGGGAGTTTCACGATACGCAGTGGTTGCTCTTCACGATGGGGCTGATTCCGAATCTCGACACACTCCGTGATAGGGACGAGGATTGAGCGGACGAGGAGGGAGTGGCCATTGATTTTGTCTGATGAACATGATGCATATATGTGGGTTGATCCGCATGAGATTCGCAATACTTCAACCGTGATTCCCTTCGCAGGAAATATCACGAAAGAAGTCATTGCAGGATTAGCGAAAAAATAGGACGTGAAGGAATTGATCTTGTGAGCTGTGCTGTAGGAGGTGAGGAGGACTGATCGGGGGAGTGAAGAATTGGCATGAGCATGGAGAATGGCAAAGGTTATCGAGGATTGGCATTTCTCCTGCAATTTCAATACCTTTTGCTCATAAAAGTTTGCGACGTATCCCCTTGGACTGCCTCACGTTCATTGGTACTCTTTCACAGCTCCCTGATGGTCTTTCGACATGCACTGTTCAATACTCTTCGGGCAATTAGCTCCCTCCTTCGCCCTGTGCGCGGGGCTACGGAGGGCAGGCAGCTGGCGCCAGCTTCGCTTGCCATCCTCGATCCTTCTACGTTCACAGCATCAACCTCTCCGGGCAATTAGCTCAGCTGGCTAGAGCGCCACATTGACATTGTGGAGGTCACTGGTTCAAGTCCAGTATTGCCCACCATTCGACTATATCATCGATTCATGATATAATATTCTGAGTGCATAACATTCAATTTCTCTCGGGCGAAGAGGCATCCGAAGCCCTTAATCGTGAAGAGGGTAAATACACTCTTGCACTGACACATAATCTTGTTGGTGGATTCGCAGATGATTATCGACGAGTAACGGACAATTCGCCAGATGCAGAAATTGATTGGCAACCATGTGTGGAACATTGCCTCAAAAGTGTTGAAAATCTTAAAAGAGAGGGAAACATTTTTGTTGTATTACAGGATGGTAAGCCAGTGGGTATGCAAGGATACAAGTATGCAGGACAAGATCCAACAACAGGACAAGGAGTATATGAGCTAGCACATGGCTCTATCTTGGAAGAGGCAGAAGGTCGAGGATACCTAAAAAAACTTGTATCTTTGACTCTGCAGAACATTCGAGAAAAACATGGCTGTGTTCATGTGATATTTGGTTCTTCAAATAAGAATTTTGCAGAAAAATTAGCCTCTCGTTTTCACTTTGAACCAATGTCTTTGGAACGACTCTATCAAATTGATCACTCCAAAATGGATGTATCTGAGTACACACAAGAAATAGAAACAAAAAGGAAGAATGGGATTACGTTCTATCTGCTACCCGGAAAATAAAGAACGCCTACCACGCAACATCGCGAAGGGAAATTTTGCGATTCACGAGGCTGCTCAACTTTGCTATGCCCCTCACGTGCGGTGATGTCTGTGGTTTTTCTCGCGTTCTCCCTCCTTGTAGAACGGCATTCTTCTCTTCCATATGCAAGAAAGTCGGAGGGGATGTGCAGCATTCTTCGGTGTTCTAGCGGAAGGAGATTTCCTCATGTGAAGATGGGGCCTATGTGGTCAGCTGTGCTCGACTTCGTCTTCCCGCGCTCTCCCCTGAAAGGGACAGAGGGGAAGCTCACTACGCTGGAGGAACTCACGCGCGAGCGCACGGATCCCGTTCTCCTCGAGGAGAGAGAACTGCGGGCACTCGGTCTCACCTCGGTTGATCGCATCGTCGCGGCGGCGGAATACGGGAAGTCACCTCTCCTCAAGCAGACTATCCATCGATTCAAGTACATGAAGGTGCGATCGCTCCACATGCCACTCGCGGAGGTGTTGCTCACAGCGCTCCCACTCCTCGTACTAAACGATGACACCGTGCTCTGCGCGGTGCCGCTCCATTGGACGCGGAAGTTCTCTCGCGGATTCAATCAGTCGGCGTTGCTCGCGCGCGTGGTAGGGGAGCGGGCGAGTATCCCTGTAGCGGATCTCCTGAAGCGCACGCGCCCGACGGGTCAGCAGATGAAGCGTGGGAGGGTTGCCCGTTTCTCGGCTATGACAAGCGCTTTTCGATGCACTGTATCTCCGGTCCCCGCGCACGTCATCCTCGTAGATGACCTCTCGACGACGGGAGCGACGCTCGATGCATGCGCGAAGGCGCTGAAGAGTGCTGGAGTGGAGAGGGTGGAGGGGTTGGTGGTGGCACATGGATGAAAGGCAGTCAGGGCAGCGAGGGCAGGGAAGGCAGCAGATGATCAGCGGTTGCCTTCATTGCCCTTCCTGCCTTTGCTGCCCTCTCTCCATCCGAGTCCATCGCATTCGGAATACCTCACTGGCGATGTGCATTGCTACTGGTCACTCCTTCTTGTATCACTGCAACACGAGATACTGTGGAAAACTTTTCTGTTTTCCACGGGGACGTTAGGATCGCAGTCCATGACGGTGCTCCTCTCCGCTCTCGCCTTCTTCATTCTGCTCACGGTGCTCGTGCTCATCCATGAGTGGGGGCACTTCATCGCGGCCCGGAAGAGCGGGGTGACTGTTGAGGAATTTGGCTTTGGTCTGCCACCGAGAGTGAAGACGCTCTTCTGGAAAGGAGGCACGCGTTTCTCCCTCAACTGGATTCCCTTCGGGGGATTTGTGCGCTTGCAAGGGGAGAACGCGGACACAGAGGCGCGCCGTACAGCACCCGGGAGTTTCGGGCGCGCGAGCATCCCCGCAAGGATTGTCATCCTCACGGCGGGAGTGGCGATGAACTTCCTCTTTGCCATCCTCGTCTTCACGCTGGGATTCTCCGTGGGGCGATGGACGCCCACATACCTCTCGATCGAGGAGATGCAGGCTGCGGCGGATCGCGGCGAGATCCAGATGCAGTTGAGCGTGCTCATCGATGACGTTATCAGCGGTGGGGGAGCGGCCCAGGTGGGCGTGCCTCCCACGAGTATCCTGACGGCGATCGACGGGCAGCCGGTGCGCACTCCCGCAGATGTTCCGCCGCTCCAGGCGGGGAAGAAGACCGCGAAGTACACCGTGCTGACGGGGGAGAACTTCGCGGAGGAGAAGACCATCGACGTTCCGCTCGTGGAGGGGAAGTCCGGGGTGTCGCTGCGCTCCTTCCCGCGGGATCTCCAGTCGCCGCAGCGCTCCTTCCTCACGGCCATCGGGCTGTCGCTGCGCGAGGCGAAGGTGATGACGGAGCAGACGGTCATCGGGATGGCGAAGCTCTTCACGTCACTCGCACGGACAGGGCGCGTGCCAGAGGGGATCACGGGCATCGTCGGCATCGCACAGCTCACGCACGCGTCGGTGCAGGAGGGATTCATGACGTACCTCCGCTTAGCTGCACTCCTGAGCTTGAGCCTCGCTGTCCTCAACATCCTGCCGCTCCCGGCACTCGATGGCGGGCGCCTCCTCTTCGTCCTGTTCGAACTGGTGCGCAGACGCCCCGCCAATAGGCGATTCGAGCTCATGACGAACGCGATCGGCTTCGCGTTTCTCGTGCTCTTGATCCTCCTCATCACGTACCACGACATCCTGCGCCTCTTCTAACGGTGCAGTGTCCTCCTTGGTGGAACGCGCTTTCCGCGTCCACGCAGTTCCCTTCCCATCCCCAATGACTGTCGTCTCTGCTGCGCCGGCTCGCTCCCTCACGGAGGCGGAGTGCAGGGATCTGTGGCTCGAGGTCCTCAAGCGCATGCAGGAAAAACTCCAGCGGAGTCAGTTCATCACGTGGTTCAAGGACACGACGATCCTCGGATTCGAGGAGGGGACGCTCGTCGTGGGGTTGCCGCTCCCGATGTCCCTCAACTGGCACCTGGAGCACTACCGCAGCATGACGCTGGAGATCGCGCAGGAACTCGCGGTGGACGTCCGCCAGGTCGTGTACAAGGTCGATGGGGGGCTCAAGGACAACCGGCAGCGGACGGTGAACATCCTCGAGCACTTCCCGGAGCCGAAGCGCAGGAAGCTCCCGGGGAAGCAGGAGGTGAAGCTCGCGGAGGGGCTCATCAGCAAGATCCTGAGCCCGCGCTACACGCTTGAGAACTTCATCGTGGGATCCGGGAACCGGCTCGCACATGCTGCGTGCCAGGCGGTCGCTGCGCAGCCGGGCGGCAAGTACAATCCGCTTTTCCTCTACGGGGACGTTGGACTGGGGAAGACCCACCTCCTCCAGGCGACGGGCAACGGGATCCTCAAGCAAATGCCGAAAGCGACTGTCGTCTACACGACGACGGAGGACTTCACGAACCAGGTGATCGAGGCGATCCAGCACCAGAAGATGGAGCAGTTCCGGCGCCGATACCGTCCGGTGGATGTCCTCATCATCGACGACGTGCAGTTCCTCGCGAACAAGGAGCGCACGCAGGAGGAGTTCTTCCACACCTTCAATGCGCTCTACGAGGAGCGGAAGCAAATCATCATCTCCGCGGACCGGCCGCCGAAGGAGCTCCAGCTGGAGGATCGCTTGGTCTCGCGCTTCGAGCGCGGCATGATCGCGGATGTGAGCTCGCCAGACTACGAGACGCGCCTCGCGATCCTCGTGGAGAAAGCTGCGGAGTACCAGATCTTCATCGATATGGTCGTGCTGCAGTTCATCGCGGAGCACGTGACTACGAACGTACGCGAGCTTGAGGGGATCCTCATGCAGGCGGTCGCTCAGTACGAGCTGGAGCAGCGCATGCCCACGGTGAAGAGCATCTCGGAGATCATGCGCAAGCTCAGCAAGGACCCGTACGCGGAGCCCGAGCAGGTCGGCTTCGATCTCCCTCCCAAGCGTGCTGTCACCTTTCAGGATGTCGTGGAGTCCGTGAGCCGCTACTACTCCGTCTCTGTGCAGGACATGATCGGGGCATCGCGCGTGCGCGAGATCCTCATGCCGCGCCAGATCGTCATGTACCTGGGGAAGCGCTACCTGCGCATCAGCTACGTGCGCCTGGGCGAGCTCTTCAGTAACCGTGACCACACGACGGTGATGAACGCGGTTGGGAAGATCGAGGCGAAACTGCAGAACGATCCACAGCTGCTGAGGGAAGTGCGGGCTCTCGAGCAGGAGTTGGCGCTGGCGTGAGGGAGTGCCCTCATCCCCAACCCTTCTCCCGGATGCGGGAGAAGGGAGCACTATTCAAGAACAACAAACAGTTCCCTCTCCCGAGTCCGGGAGAGGGCGAGGGCTCGCCCGTCCGGAGCTCCAGAGAGCGAAGGCGGGTGAGGGCAGGTGTCTGGTATCCTCCCACCCTTTCCGCTAGCCTAACCGCATGAACGCGTCCCTTGATACCTACTCCAAACTGATTGAACTTCTCGATCAGAACGGCGCACAGTACAGGCTGATTGATCATCCACCGGAAGGGCGGACGGAGATTGTGAGTAGAATGCGTGGAAACAAGGTGTCTCAGGCAGCTAATTGCATTGTTGTCATGGTGAAAATTGGCAAGAAGACGACAAAGTTCATCCTGGCAGTCTATCCTGCGGACAAAAAGCTAGATCTCGAAGCTGTGAAAGAACTCTTCAAGGGAACCTATGTGTCCTTTGCAAGCAAGGATATTGCCGAGCGACTTGCACGAAGTGTGCTCGGTACAGTGCTTCCGTTCTCTTTGCATGACGATTTGGAGCTCATTGTTGATCCTTTGCTTCTAGAGAATGAGGAGATTTTCTTTAATGCAGCTCGGTTAGATCGATCTATGGCATTGAAGAAAGACGATTACGTCAGGATTGCGCAGCCGCGACTGGAGAACATTGTTCAGTCATCGAAGCCGACAGTGAAGGCCAAGGCCGAACCGAAGGTCGACGACCTCTACAAGCTTCGACACTCACTCGCCCACGCGCTGGCGCAGGCTGTGTTGAAGCTGTGGCCGGGGACGAAGATCACCATTGGGCCGCCCATCGACTACGGGTGCTACTACGACTTCCTCTTCGCGAAGCCGATTTCCGAGGAGGATTTCCCGGCGATCGAGCGGGAGATGCGCAAGATCATCAATCAGGGTCAGACGTTCCGATCCGAATCGTTGAAGGTCGCTGATGCGAAGAAGTTCTGGAAGGAGCGTGAGCAGCCGTTCAAGGTCGAGCTCATCGAGGACTTGGCGAAGAACGAGAAGGTGAAGGAGGTGACGCACTACGCGAACATCGGGCCCAAGGGTGAGGAGACGTTCGTGGATCTCTGCCGCGGTGGACACGTTTCGAGCATGAAGGAGATCCCCGCGGATGCCTTCAAGATCATGAGCCTCGCTGGGGCGTACTGGAGAGGGGATGAGAAGCGTGAGCAGCTCACGCGGCTCTACGTTGCGGCATTCCCTTCGAAGAAGGAGCTCGAGGAACATCTGAAGATGATCGAGGAAGCGAAGCGAAGAGATCATCGCAAGCTAGGGAAGGAGCTCGATCTCTTCACCTTCAGCGAGGACGTGGGGCCGGGACTCCCGCTCTGGACGCCCAAGGGCACGATCATCGCGGATGAGATCGAGAACCTGGCGAAGGAAATGGAGAGCGCAGGCGGGTACCTGCGTGTCCGCACGCCGCACATCGCGAAGGGTGCGCTCTACGAGAAGACGGGGCACCTCGCTCACTACAAGCAGTCGATGTTCCCGCCCATGAAGATCAAAGGTGAGGAGGGAGAGTACTACCTGAAGCCGATGAACTGCCCGCACCACCACCAAATTTACGCATGCCAACCGCGCAGCTACCGCGATCTCCCCATCCGCCTCGCCGAGTATGGTCACTGTTACCGCTACGAGGACAGCGGTGCGCTCTTCGGCCTCATGCGCGTGCGCTCGCTCACGATGAACGATGCCCACATCTACTGCACAGAGGAGCAGTTCCAGGACGAGTTCAACGCGGTCATCGATCTCTACATCAAGTACTTCGCCCTCTTCAACATCGACCGCTACGTCATGCGTCTGTCGCTCCATGACCCGAAGGAACTAGGGAAGAAGTATGTGGATGCCCCGGAGCTGTGGGTGCGCACGGAGGAGATGGTGCGCGTGGCGATGAAGAAGAAGGGAGTGAACTTCGTGGAAGTTCCCAATGAGGCGGCGTTCTACGGGCCGAAGATTGATGTGCAAATCTGGAGCGCCATCGGACGCGAGTTCACCCTCGCCACGAACCAAGTCGACTTCGATGTCCCGGGAAAGCTCGGGCTCTCGTACACGGCGAGTGATGGGAGTGCCAAGGTACCGCTCTGCATCCACCGCGCTCCACTCTCCACGCACGAGCGCCTGATCGGATTCTTGATCGAGCACTTCGCCGGGCATTTCCCGCTCTGGCTCGCTCCGATTCAAGTTGCGATGGTCCCCGTTGCAGAAGCGCATGCCGCAGAGGCGAAGAAGCGTGAGGCGGAACTCAAGAAGGCCGGCATCCGTACTCTCTGGCTCGATCCAACCGAGTCCCTGGGGAAGCGCATCCGCTACGGCGAGTCGCAGAAGATTCCCTACCTCCTCGTCATCGGTGACCGCGAAGTCGCAGAAGCCTCTGTCGCGGTGCGAAATGTGGGTACGAAGGCTCAAGTCACTGTGCCCTTCGCGGAATTCCTCACAAAGACAGTGGAAGATATCCGAGTGAGACGGTTGGCAGCGTCCGTCGGATAAATTGTTCTATTGCTATATTGTCATATTGTTCGCAGGCGATTCGCTGAGGTGTTTGTGGGCAATCGAGAGCCAGATGCTTGCAGCAATAGAGCAATAGAACAATATGACAATTTTCATGGTGCTCTGGTAGCCTACTGCCATGTTTGAAGCGTTTGAAGTGGGCCCATTTTTGATCTGGACGCGACTCGTGTTCATGCTGCTGGGGATTTGGCTCTCTGTGGAGTTCTTCCTGCGCCTCGCACGGAGTGCGAACCTCTCCCTCAGCGACTTCCAGGAGCATCCCTGGCGCTACACTCTCACGTTCGCGCTCGCGGGGCGCCTGTTCGCCATCCTCGCGGAGTACCGCGTGTATTTGAAGGATCCTCTGCAAATGATTTTCATCACTGATGGGAGATTCAGCTTCCTTGGGGGGGCGATAGGGATCGGGACCGTGCTCTTCTTCGCGACGAAGAACCAGCGCTCCACGTTTCTCCAGTGGCTCGATGTGCTGCTCCCGGCCGCGTGCTTTGGTCTCTTCTTCGGGTGGCTGGGGTCCTTCTTCTCCGGGCAGGCGTACGGGAATCCCACGGACATGTTCTGGGGGGTGAGCTACGAACTCATGAGTGTCCGGTACACCGTTCCCATCCACCCCGTGCAGCTCTACTACGCGCTCTTCTACTTCTTCCTCACGTTCCTCCTCCTCGTCATCCGCAAGAAGGCGAAACGCGTGGGGGCAGAGACGCTCTGCGGTATCTTCTTCGCCTCGCTGGCTACCTTCATCTTCGAGTCCTTTCGCGGGGACTTCGGCATTCCCGTGTTCGCCACCCGCATGGACTTCGTACTCATGATCATCCTCTTCCTGAGTTTGGGGATCTTCGCCGCCGTGGAGCTCAAAGTCTCTGAACGGGCGATGCTGGTGTACCAGGCGACACTCCTCCTCGTCTTCACGGTCTACGTCTTCCTCCGGCCACACCTTCCCTTCGCGACGTTCCAGCTGCGCTTCAGCCAGCTCCTCGCCATCCTCGCCATCCTGGCGACGACAGTCTACGTCGTTATCCATCGCAGGAAGTATCCTCATCTCTGAGGAGAAAATTCCAATCTTCAACATTCAAGTGTCAAGAAATGATCAAAGCATTCAAGGAGAGGAAGTTTTCCTCTTTTTGATTTGGGACTTTCTTGGAAGTTGTGAGTTGAATGTTGAAACTTTTCCTCTGTTCCCATTGTGGACTCCCATCTCTCTCACCCGCTATAGTGCTCCCGTATGTCCTCCCTCCAAGCCTTCCTCGCCTCCACCGTCACGCTCGTTTCCGATGACCCGTGGCTGAGGACAGTGCAGCTTTCGCTCCTGGGGCTCGGCTCCGTGCTCGTCTTCCTCGTGTTCTACGCAACGAAGGATATCCTGCTTCGCACGCGGTCCTTCCCGTACCAGTGCGGTTCCATTCTGCTCGTTGCTGCCCTCCCCATGGTGGGGTTCCTCCTCTACCTCCTCATTCGCCCGGCGCGCACCATCAAAGAACGCGAACTCGAGACGATGCTCCGCCGCCTCCTTGCCGAGGCGAAGAAGGACGACGTCCTGGAGAAGAAGAAACACCAGAATCCGTCGCAGGGCAGGAAGGAAGCAGAGAAAGGGGCTTCCTCCAAGGAGTCGCCTGCGCTAGCATCCACTGCCCGCAAATGACCCCCACTCCCCATGGATCTCCTCACGTACCTCTTCTGGCCCAATCCCGGGAACACCTCGTACGATAATCCGAAGGTGATGGCCCTCATCGCTGCTGGTGCCGGATTCGTGGTGCTGGGTCTCCTCGTGAAGCTCTGGCGGAGGAAGATGACGAATACCGTGACGAAGAAGCTCACGCGCTCCTGGGCGGGTGCCGCGTTCTGGTTCGGCGCAATCGCACTCCTGCTCGTCGTGTCACGCGCGGAGCAGATCCAGTTCCTCTCTATGCGCATCCTCTGGTTCGTGTGGGCACTCGCACTCCTCCTGTACGGCATCTTCCAGTGGAAGAACTTCCGCATGCGGCACTACCAGGTGCTCCCCCGCGAGACGAGCTACGATCCTCGTGAAAAATACTTGCCCGGCAAAGGCAAACGGTAGTATCCGGTCTCCCTCCGCTCTCCCGCATGCGGTCCTTCACGCACCAGCAGTTCACGTGGCTCGATTACCCCAAACCCGAGGAGCGGGAGCTTCGCGTCCTCCAGCAGAAGTACAACTTCCACGACCTCGACATCGAGGACTGCTTGAGCGAGCACGAGCGGCCGAAGATCGAGGAGTACGACAACTACCTCTTCCTCGTCTTCCATATCCCGTACCTCGCAAAGGGCACGGACCGGATTCGCAAGGTGGAGGTGAATATCTTCCTGGGTCAGGACTACATCATCACCGTCCACTCGGACGAGATTCCAGTGATCGACGAGCTCGGGAAGCAAGTGACGGATTCGCAGAGCAGACTCGATGAACTGTTCCGTCAGGGGACGGGGTTTTTCCTCTACGAGCTTGTCGAGGAGCTCTTCGACGACGGCTTCCCCATCCTCGATAGGATCCGCAAGAAACTCCGGTCGCTGGAGACGGAACTCTTCGACAGTGATGCAGAAGTGGACATCCTGCGCGAGATCATGTCCCTCAAGCACAACATCATCACGATGCGCAGTATCCTCCTCCCACAGCGATCCCTCATCGCGATGCTCGAGCACAAGCACAGCAAGTTCATCAGCGAAGAACTCGGGATCTACTTCGGCGACGTGCTGGACGCCATCGAGCGCCAGTGGTCCCTGCTCGAGACGGCGAAGGAACTCTGCGAAGCGCTGGAGGACACCTACGAGTCCATTCTCCGCCACAAGTCCAATACGGTCATCGTCCTGCTCACGATCTTCTCCGTGACGATGCTGCCGCTCACGTTCATCACGAACTTGTACGGAATGAATGTGCCGCTCCCGCTCCAGGAGCATCCGATGAGCTTCTTCCTGCTGCTCGGACTCATGGCGACGATCCTGGTGGGGACCATCGGGTACTTCGTCTGGAAGAAGTGGCTGTAGACGAAGAAAGAAAACTGTGATGTCGCTCTCTCTTCTGCAATCACGCTGATGCGTCAAACTTCCGTCCATCGCGCGTTTTGCAATGTGATTCGAGCACATTCTGCGGAGTCTTCCATGGGCACAAAAAATGATCAACACTGGGGCCTCCAAAATTGACACACTGCGAGCGCTCACGGAGAATTTCCGTTCCACTATGCCCTACAAGCACTTCGCAGAGACGGTCCTCATTCTCATCCTCGCCCTCCTCATCATGGCGACGGGGGTGGTCATCGACACGCTGCCGCTCCTCCCAGAGGGGACAGTACCCTGGGGGATCACCATAGCCATTGCCGTGCTCTACCCGTTGCTGCTCTACCCGTCTTTCCGCCGGAATCGTGCGGATTACTCCTTCCGCTTGCTGCACTTCATCCCCGCAGTGCTCCTGCTGATCTGGTTCCTGATCCAGCTCATCGCCATCCGCGCGCCGCAGTTCCTCAATGTCCACCACTGGTACACGTGGGGGTGGACCGGGGGAGCGGTGATCATCGCATTCTTCCTCCTCGCGGTCTTCTGCCTGCAGGTGATTCGCCGACGCGTACCGCGGATCCTCTTCCTCCTCCTCCTCCTCATCCCGTTCACGGTTTCCGGGGTGATGAGCGAGCGCAGTTACGATTGGGATAGTGCACTCTCGGCGCAACTCTGGCGGGGAACGTGGTGGGATGTCGTGAGCACTGGCACGTTCGTTGCTCAGGTGCCGACGAATACCCGTACTGGCTCCGGTGATGCCCAGTTCCCGCATTCGGCTGATCCGGAGGAAGAGGCGTGGCGCGAGAAGCTCCGGCAAGTGGAGGAGAAGAAGAAAGTCGCAGGGAAGGTGAATGTGAAGGACCAGGTGGCGCAGAAGTCCGTCGCTGGTTCCTCGGGCGTGGCGACGGCGACGGGAACGGGAAAGGAACTCAAAGAGGCGAAGACCGCACCCGTGCGCCTCCCGAAGTCCGGACCTGTCCTGAGCACGTTCGCCCTCGCATTCATCGCCGCGTACTGCTGCGTCGTCCATCGACGTGCAGTGTTGCGCGGGTAGGGGGAACTTCCATCGGATGCATGGGAGCAGCTATCATGCGCGCATGCCGACACTCCAGAAGTTGAACGCACGCCAGATCATCGACTCTCGCGGGAACCCCACGATCGAAGTGGATGCCACCCTCTCCGATAGCTCCTTCGGGAGAGCTTCCATTCCCTCTGGTGTCTCTGCCGGTGTACACGAAGCGCTGGAGCTGCGCGATGGCGATGCTGCCGTCTTTGGTGGTAAATCTGTCTTCAAGGCCGTCGCGAATGTGAACGATACGATCGCGAAGGCGATGCAGCAGAAGGACATTGCGGATCAGCGATCCTTCGATCAGGCGCTCCTCGCGCTGGATGGCACGCCCAATAAGGCAAAGCTGGGTGCCAATGCGATCCTGGGAGTTTCCATGGCTGTCTGCCGTGCCCGTGCGATGAGCGAAAAGAGGTCACTGTGGCAATCCCTCGCCGACCAGTACGGTATCAAAAATCCGGTGTGCCTCCCCGTTCCGCAGATGGTCCTCGTGGAGGGCGGTGTCCATTCGGATGCCGGGCTCTCCTTCCAGGAGTTCATGGTTATTCCCGATGGATTCTCGCGCTTCTCCGATGCGATCCGCGCGGGCGCGGAGATCTTCATGCACTTGAAGAAAATCCTCCACAAGGCCGGCCACAGCACCGCCGTGGGGGATGAGGGTGCCTGTGCGCCGCACCTGAAGACGGCGGATGAAGTGCTCACCATCCTCGCCTCGGCGATTCACGCTGCGGGCTACGATGGCAAGGTCCGTTTCGCCCTCGATGCTGCCGCCTCGGAATTCTGCAAGGACGGTGCCTACACCGTGGATGGGAAGACCCTCTCCTCCGGTGAGCTCGTTGCGTACTACAAGAATCTCTGCGCGAAGTTCCCTATTCTTAGTATTGAGGACAGTCACAGCGAGGACGATTGGGATGGATTCGCTCAGTTGAAGAAGGCGACGAAAGGTGAGCTCCAGCTCGTCGGTGATGATCTCCTCGTCACGAATACGAAACGGATTCAAACGGCGATCGAGAAGGATGCCGTGAATGCTGTCCTTATTAAAGTGAACCAGATCGGGAGTGTGACGGAGACGGTCGATGCCGTCTTCCTCACCCAGAAGCAGGGCTGGAACGCTATTGTGAGTCACCGGGGAGGGGATACCGAGGACACCTTCATCTCGCACCTCGCTGTTGCCCTGGGTACAGGGCAGATCAAAACTGGCTCTCTCAGCAGAGGGGAGAGGACCGCCAAGTACAACGAACTTTTGAGGATTGAAGAGGAGCTTGGCGGGAAGGCGAAGTACGTTTCGCCGTTCAAGAGTTGAGGTTCATTTTCGTGTCCTGTGCTTTCGCATCCATGCGCGTTTGAGTGCAGGGAGCGAGAAGGTCGACAGCACGTACCCTCCAGTCGGAATCAGTCCGTGCAGCAGGGGACTGGCGCTCTCGATGCTCCATAGGAATATGACGGCGATCGCGTAGGTGAGGACGGCAATCGAGAAGCGACGCGTGAAACTCACTTCCCATGCTTTGTCGGCTTCGACGCGGAGGTTTCGCTCTAGAATGGCCTGTAGCTGCTCCTCAAGAGAAACCATTGGAGAAGGTTACTCAATACTTTTCATGGTTTTTGCCGTACACAGAGCGTATCATACATACCATGAAGAAGACCTCTCCAAAGCGCAAAGCACATTCAGCAGTACGACTCCCGCTCATTGTGGAGAAAGATGAGACAGGGTTCTACGTTATTGAATGTCCCATCCTCCCGGGCTGTTACACGCAAGGCAAGACACTCGATGAGGCTCTGCGCAATATTCAAGAGGTGATTCACCTGGTGAGTGAGGAGAAGAGCAGCCGAGACATTCTGGAGAATTACGCGCCACGGGAAATCAGTTTCCACACGATCACCATCTAAATTCTGTGCTGAAGCTGCCCGCTATTTCCGGGCGCAATGCAGTCAAGCGTTTTGAACGACATGGCTACCGTGCAGTGCGTCAGCGTGGAAGCCATATCCGCTTGATCCACTCCTCCAATCCATCCTGTAAACCGTTGACCATTCCTGATCATGCCGAACTGGGGAGGGGACTCCTTCGAAAACTTCTACGAGATGCACAGCTCACTCTCGATGAATTTCTGGAGTTGTGAGTGAAGAGTATTGGTCGGGACGACCCGCATTCGCCTCTGTCTCTGAGAGACTAGTCGGGACGACCCCGCTACGCCCAAGCTGGCCCGGTTTCCTTTGCTCGTCAAATGAGCCTCTTATTTCGAAATGCGAACCCGGAGGAACTTTTCAGATATTTTTCGAAGGCAAACGCTTTCTTACTATCGTTAAATGCCGCATAGAACAGGAGTTCCTTGGGGCGAACTCGAGAAGTGGTTGGAACCGAATGGTGCTTATGATGAATAAGTCGCTTTGAAAGATCCCGAGTACACCCAACGTAATGCTGTTCATTCTCAAGTTCGAGTATATAGACGTACTGCATAGCAGATGAATATATCACTATTGTCTCGACACAATAGTGACATGCAACAAACAGCCCCACTTCGCTCTGCGAGTCGAAAAGAGTGCTCGGAGTCTGGTTACGTGTTTCTCCGTCTCAAGCAGAGCTTCGCGGGGCATACTTCGCATGTTCATTTACAAAGAAGTGTGGCTAGCCACGCGAAGCTCGCCGCAGCGAGCGAAGTGTGGTCGGGACGACAGGACTTGAACCTGCGACCTCTTGCACCCCATGCAAGCGCTCTAGCCAACTGAGCTACGTCCCGGGAAGTAGCGATGCGTGCATCGTACCTGGTTCTCATAGTGAAACAAACGACGATGAATCCAGGGTGGTGGATTGTGAGTCATGAAGAGGTCACTTTCATGATTCAAGATTCTAGCTCCATGATTCAATTGGACCTGGTGAGCACTTGAAACAAGCCAGACTCTATGCTTCGATGTCCCCTTTTATGACTCCTTCCCTGTATCCCGGCCGCCGCATGGGTGTTGCAAAGTAATCGAAAGTATGTTATAATGATATGTTCAACCTGATTCCATGACCCTCTCTTCCCAGGACATCTCCGCAGCCACGCAGGCGATCCTGCAGCATCAGAAGCTGCTGATCGTCCCGCATGCGAACGTCGACCCGGATGGTCTGAGCAGCGCGCTTGCTTGCTTCCAGCTCTTCCAGGCGATCGGGAAGGACGTCACGGTCATCTGCCCGGATACACCGCCGGAGTCGCTCAAGTTCCTCCCGGGGTTCGAGAAGTTAGAGAACGAGGTGGCGGAGAGTGAGAACTTCATCATCACGGTGAACCTGGAGGATGGGGTGGAGGTCGACAAGATGCGCTACACCGTGGAGGACCAGCGCGTGAACATCATCGTGGTGCCGAAGAAAGGTCGCATTCGCCCTCGCAACATCACGTTCGGCGAAGGGGACAAGCGCTACGACCTGATTGTCGTCGTCGATACGGCGGACCTGGCACTCCTGGGATCCCTCTACACCCAGCATGTGGACCTGTTCTCCGATCTCCCAATCCTCAATGTCGATCACCACATCAGCAACGTGCGCTACGGGCAGATGCAGCTCATCGATGCGACGGCGGCGAGTGCGACGGAGGTTCTGTTCCAGTGGTTCATGCACGTGCCGGACTGGCGGACGCGCATCACCCCGGACATCGCGACGCTGCTCCTCACGGGACTCATCACGGATACGCGCAGTTTCCAGAATCCCAATACAACGCCGCGTTCCCTCGAGGTTGCCGCAGAGCTCCTCGAGAAGGGTGCACGGCAGCAGGAGATCATCCAGCACATTTATAAAACCAAGCCACTCTCAACGCTCAAGATCTGGGGGAGGGCTTTAAACCGCATCCAGATGGATACCGAGGTAGGCATCGTGTGGTCTACCATCAGTAAGGAGGACCTGCAGGAGATGGATGCGAAGAGTAAGGAAACGCACGGGATCCTCGACGAACTCATCTCGACGATTCCGAATGCGGATGTGCACGTGCTCTTCACGGAGATGGAGGACGGTGGACTCAAGGCGAGCCTGCGCTCCTCTGCTGCTATCGACGCGAGCAAACTCGCGGCGGAGACGTACGACGGCGGTGGCCACGCGCGCGCGGCCGGGTTACGCGTGCGCAACTACAGCAACTTCCAGCTCCAAGTGCTCGAGTGCGTGCAGAAGCTCAAAGAGGGAATGCAGAACCAACGGAGACAGAGCGAGGGGATGACACAGCCAGTCGCTGCGGTCCCTGCCGCCCCCCGACCTGCGGATGAGGAGGTGGTGTCCGTCGTCCGTGCCGAGGAGGTGAAAATTGCACCACAGGAAGAGCGTGTGTCACCACCGCGCGAGAGTCGTCGGAGGAAGGATCCCAAATCTCCAGCTGAGCGTGTGGATCGAGAGGGGATGGAACCCGGCAGTCAGCGCGAGGAGCGAGATATCGTGCGGGATTTAACAGGAGAACAGACGTAGAAGAGAGAATGGGAAATGAGCGCAGTAGATTCGTAGCGCAGTAGGGCGCAAGCGACTCCCTGAACGAGTGCTTTCTTTCGTTCTACCGTCCTACCAACCTACTGCGCTAACAAGCTCCTCTCTCCGCTTGGTTCGCAGCGCACGCTCTGGTACGCTGTTCGCGGCTTTTCCTCTATCCCATGCGCCTCGTCCAAGTCGCGAAAGTCCTCGGCATGACCGGGCAACAGCTCCGTAAGGAGCTGAGTGGCGTGAATTTCGGCGTCAAACCCACGGATCGCGAGATCCCGGACAACCTGGCGAAGGGCATTATCCGCTTCTACGCGGCGAAACTGGGATTGAAGATCGACCTGGAGGCGGTCACGGCGATGGACGATGACGGGGAGGAGGAGGGTGAGGAGCAAGGAGGCGCGGAGGCACCTGCTACTCCAACAACTCAGGAGGCAGAGGCGGCGACACCCGCTCCCGCTGTTTCGGAGCGCGCAGCTCCCGCGCAGAGCGAGTCCCTCAATGTGTTGCGTAAGCTCTCCCTCGAGGGCGTTCCCAAGGAGGCGATCGTGCGCCAGGAGCAGCAGGATCAGAAGAAGGCACTCACCAAGGCCGAGCGAGAGGAGCGCTCTCGCGAGCAGCGTGCGGCACAGGTGTTGCAGAAGGGACCACAGCACACGCAGCAGGAGCAAATCAAGAAGAAGGAGGGTGTCGTCCTCCTGCCGGAGCTGATCTCTGTGAAGGAGCTCGCGGAGAAGACGGGTATACAGGTTCCTCTCATCATCCAGACACTCATGAAGAATGGGGTCATGGCAACGATCACGCAATCCATCGACTTCGACACCGCAATGATCGTCGCAACGGAACTCGGGGTGACTGTAGATCGTGAGCAGCGCTCTGCGAACGTCGAGGATCTCTTGATGCGCAATCTCTCGGAACTCCTTAAGGATGAACCGGAGAAACTCCTGCCCCGTCCGCCGGTCGTGGTGGTGATGGGGCACGTCGACCACGGGAAGACAGCGCTCCTGGATGCCATCCGCCAGACGGACGTCGTCTCTGGCGAAGCGGGGGGCATCACGCAGCATATCGGGGCGTACCAGGTTGAACACCCTTCGACGAGCTCAGGGCAAGCGACGGAGATGCGGAAGATCACCTTCCTCGACACACCGGGACATGAGGCGTTCACCGCCATGCGAGCGCGTGGCGCCCAGGTTACGGACATCGCGATCATCCTCGTCTCTGCGGAGGAGGGGGTGAAGGCGACGACCGTGGAGGCCATTCACCACGCGAAGGAGGCAGAAGTGCCGATCATCGCGGTCATCAGTAAGATCGACAAGGAGCGCGCGGACCCGGAACGTGTGAAAGGAGAGCTGGCTGCAGCAGGACTGCAACCGGAGGCGTGGGGAGGTTCCGTTCCCGTGGTGCTCTGCTCCGCAGTAACAAAGAAGGGGATCCCCGAGTTGCTCGACCACATCCTCCTCATCGCGGACATAAATGAACTCAAGGCGAACCCGAACCGCCCAGCCGTGGCGACCGTGATCGAGAGTCACCTGGATACTTCACTGGGGCCCCTCGCGACGGTGATCGTGAACACGGGGACGTTGAAAATGGGAGAGATCCTCGTTTGCGCCAGCAGTATGGGGCGCGTGAAGGCGATGATCGATGCGCATGGGGTGCGCCTCACGGAAGTGGGCCCCTCTGGCCCAGTGCGGGTCTCTGGCCTCGATGCCGTCACCCAAGTGGGCGATATCCTCCAGGTCGTCGCTTCAGAGAAAGAGGCTCGGGTACTCGCGACGGCGCTGCGGGCGGGGCAGGAGCAGCGCAAGAAGCATAGCTTCGCGGACCTCGTGAGCCGCCTCTCTGAAGGGAGGATCAAGCAGCTCAAGGTTGTCCTGAAGGCTGATGCGCAGGGATCTCTCGAAGCGATCCAGGAAGCACTCCGGCAGAAGTCCGAGGGCATGAAGGTGGGGGTGAAGGTCATCCACGCCGCTGTAGGTGCAGTCTCGGAATCCGATGTCATGATGACCGCCGCGAGCGAGGGAATGGTGCTCGCGTTCCATGCACCGGTGTCCCCTGACGTGCAGCGCACGGCGGATCGAGAGGGGGTAAAAGTGCGCCAGTACACCGTGCTCTACGATTTACTTGAGGAAGTCACGCGGTTACTCGAGGGCCTGGTTGAGCCGGAAGAGGAGGAGAGCATCCTAGGTCATCTAGAAGTACGCGGGGTCTTCCTCTCGAAGAAGAGCGAGCAGATCATCGGCGGCAAAGTGATGGATGGGATGATCAAGCGTGTATCCTTCCGCCTGCAGCGCGGTGGCGCAGAGATCGGTACCGGACGTATCACATCCCTCAAGCACGTCGATAAGGATATCAAGGAGGCGAAGGAGGGGAGCGAGTGCGGCATGCGCGTGGAGTCCTCTGTCCCCATCGAAGTGGGCGATACGCTGGAGGCGTATGTCCGGGAACTCAAGAGAAAAGGAGAATGAGGGTGACGGATGTTTACCCTCGATGTACATCGTTTATTGGTTTACTCGTTTATTCGAAATGCAATAATGCGAATAAACGAATCAACGAGTAAACGAATAAACGGGTCATGTGGCCATGCCCTGCGCCGGCCCCCCCATCTGCGGAGGATTCCGCTGATCGAAGAACTGCGCCTGCGCGATGATGGGCCGGGGGCTGCCCTGGGCAACGAGGTACGAGGCAACTTCGCGTGACTCCGTCGTGTCCTGGGTTCTGAGTGTCTGAACGAAATCCGCGAACTTCTCCCCGTAGACGTTCCCCGCCACACCGCCCTTGATCATCGCCTCGAGCGTGTTGATTACCTGAGGGGATGCACTGCTCCCCGCGAGCTCCTCCGCGAGTGCGCGCGGATCCTCCACCGGTTTCTTGTTCGCAATCTGTTTGAGTGCCTTCGTGAGGGCCGGGGGGAGGCTGGGTCGCATGATCGTCTCCGCCACCTGCTTCCACCCTTCTCCTTGGATGCCATTGTCGGAGAGGAACTGCCAGAAGGACGGGTTCATGACGGGGGCGATCTTCTTGGCGACCTGCTGGCTCTTCGAGTCCAGAATCACACCGGGGTAGCCCAGGAGGTACGCCCCCAGACCCCATGCGACAGCAGCTTTCGGCGGTCTGCCGGAGAGGACGCTCAGTGCCCCGAAGAGGAGAGCCACCCCGCCTGCGACAACTGCTCCGACTGTTCGCGTATGGGCACCGAAGTCCTGCAAGCGCGTACGCGTGCCCGGAGGTGAGCCGCGCTCCGGTGGAAGGTAGTTCATGGCCCACGTCACGGGGTCACACAGGTTCGCGTACTCCTCAAGAGTCGCTCGGAGTTCAACGAGCACTTTCTGAGCTCCCGGGTCGTTCGCTGCGGACATCCGCCATCCTTCAATTTGTTGGCTGATCGTGTACCACACCAGTCGCGTGTCGATGCACCACCCTTTCGTGCCGGTCACCGGCTTCAAAAAGGGAGCGTTCAGAAGGGTGAGCCCTGATGGGCCTCCGTGACGCATTCCCTTGATGATCGTGAGCGCCTCCTGCTTGAATCCCACGGAGCTCTGCATGGAGTCGAGAGCCTCCACAATGTTGTCGAGCTTAGAAGTAACCATCGAGAGAGCATGGTTGATGCGAAGAGGGGACTCGTCGAAGTAGCATTTGTGCAGATCGCGAACTTCCTTCCGCTCGAGCTCGCTCACCTGCTCCGCACGCATGCCCGCTAAGAGCTGCAGGCTCTCGTAGAGTCTCCGCACATTCACACGTTGCCTTTGACTTTCTCCCGTCTCCTGTGGGCGCTCAGGCTCTTGCGGTAATTGCCTTTGCTGGATGTTGTCGATGGTCATGATGCAAGAGAGGGATCACCCAGTGTAGTTTCGCGCGAAATTCATGAGGGCGTTGCGCTTATCTGCCGCAATACCTGCCTCCTGCGTGATGGCGTCCATGATCACGTGATTCGGTACAGACTTGAGGGACGCATCAGCTGCTTTCGCATCTCTCAGGATTGTCTTCCCTACACCCTCAACGTCCGCCGCCGTAGCCGCGTTGACGTTCTTTGCCCGGTTTACCAGCTGTGCCTTGACTGGGCCGATTGCATTGAGCTTGTTCTGAACCTCTGGCACTGAATGGTCCTTTTCACCTCTGATGAGTTTCATTGCGGAATCGGGGTTGTACTTGAGGGCACTCATGATGTCTGAACCTTCTTTCATCAACCCACCAAGGCTCTTACTCGGTTTCCCTCCCACACCGGGGATGATCGGCACGGCAAGCGGTAGCCTCATCGCCGCACCGCCGATCTGCGTCCCCAAGCCCTTGATCCTCCCCGTGATCTTCGAGGTGAGCTCGTCCTTCTCCAAGATCTGGAACGTGAGTACCCACATCACCCCCAGGGAGACCATGAGCCAGATCATTTGCCAGAGGTTTGAGATACCGCTCAGGAGGGGAATCGGGTTGTCTCGGAGTGCGGGAGGGGGAGCGAGGTTGCTCCCTACGTTTATCATAATGAAGCCGATGGACATGGGGATGGCGACGAATGTGGGGAGGAAGACCGCTGAGAGGAACTTGTTCCAGATCATCTTCTTCGTATCGAACATCTTCTCCCCGATCGCGTCCCCGATGACCATGCTGATGACCGCGAATGGCATGAAGGCCATGGTGATCCACAGCACGGGGATGCGGACGATGAATGCGACGAAGATGGCAATCATCGGGAAGAGGAGGGCGATGTTGATCACGAGCACGATGACCATCTTCATGAGGAACACCAGGTAGACGCGGATTTCACTCGGCTTCAGGGCTGCCCCTGGAGCTGCACCGGTCGGGGGAGGGGGTCGGCCAATCTGCGCGAGCGTCTGGAGCCGCGCATGGTTGACGATGAGGCCGTTGATCACCTTGCTGTGCGTCTTCACGTTGGCCACAGTTGCACCACTGAAAGACATGGACTGCACGCAGACCAGATCGGGCAGGGGGCACGTCCATCCATTGGTCCTCGTTGTAGCTCCCGTCGTGTCTTTCTCAATAGCATCGAAGAACAGCACATTCGTCACGATCTTGCAGGGTACTTTCCCAAGTCCATCGGGGGCAGGTACCTCACACTTCACGTCCATGTAGTCTGGCAGCTGGAATGCTGTGTAGGCCGTGATCTGCCCAACGTCGAAGATCACGCGGGGGATGAACCACGAGAAGTTCACGAGGATCACTGCTAGGACGAACTTCGGCCCCATCGAGCTGAGCGTCTCCTTCGCCTTGTCCGGTCGGATGATCATGTAGAGCGCCCCGATGATGAGGAGGATCGCGAAGAAGACGTTCACGAGGTCGCGGGCCACCTGCCAGATGTGGTGCAGCATGTCGAGGAGCGGTGTATCCACGAATGCCCCTCCCGTGGGAGCCCCCTGCACGTCGAAGATGAAGTTGGGATCCAGGGTAATGTCGATGAAGCGGAAGATCAGCCACATGATCACGTTGGATGCGGTGATGAACGTCGCTGTGTAGTCCGCGAACTGGGTGATGGTTGCAGACACGTGGTCTGTGCCTGAATTGGGTCCCTGCGCATGAGCGGTGACAGACCCAGCGATTGCGTCCCATCCTCCCATCGAGAGCACGAGAGCAATGAGGATGGTGAGGCATACTCTCCTCTGGATGTTGGTGTGTGAGGTCATTCCTAGTATTCTAGCGTATTTTCCGTTTTCGGACAATTCTCGGAAGTGGAGAACGCAGCTTCTACCCTATGTCTCTCCTGCAACGGAGGAAACCAAGAAAGTACGTTATACCATAAAATGGAATTTTAGTGAGTAGAAGTTGTGAACAAAGGCATATTTGAAGTGAAGGGAAACATGCTAGATTTTGCTTAAAACAAGCCAAAAAATAAGAACAAGTATTTAGTACTAACGGTTGAGTACCTTTCTTGCACTTAACTGACAATCATGAGTAATGTTTGTGAACATGTCGTCCGTGGTCCTCAAAGCACTGTTCAGCTCGCAGACGCGCGTCAAGTTGCTATCGACGTTCCTCCTCCACCCGGAGCAGGAGTTCTTCATCCGGGAACTCACCCGTTTGCTCGGGGAGCAGATCAACAGCATCCGCCGAGAACTCGAAAATCTACGCAGGGTGGGGCTGGTGAAGGCACGGCACAAGAATCGGAAGAAGTACTATCGCGTGGACACCGAGTTCAGTCTCTACGCAGACCTGAAGAGCATGTTCACGAAGGAGATCCAGACGGAGAACCCCGTGGTCGCGAGCCTGCGCAAGCTCCCGCACATCGAGCTCCTGCTCCTCGCGGGAGCCTTCACAGGGACGGAGAGCAAGGTGGACCTCCTCATCGTCGGGAATGTGAAGAAGGAGATTATCGAGACGCTGCTCGCGCAGGATGCCGCGTTCCGCAACGCCAAGTACTCGATTTTCCAGCAGCCGGATTTCCTCTACCGCCTGAGTCTCAGAGACCGCTTCATCCTCGAGATCCTCAACGATCCCCGGCATATCATCGTCCAGAACAACCTTCAGGCGCAGATTGCAGAAGCATTGGGAAAGTGACGAAGGGAACAGGGAGCCGAATATCAGGGAATAGGGGGGATCAGATAGAAGGGGACCGGGATGAAAAGAGGCCTTAGATATGCCCTGTTCCCAGTTCCCAGTTCCCCGTTCCCAAAGGGAAATCGCCCTTTACATAGTGCGCAATTTTGCCTACTCTCTCCCAGCTCATGGCAGTTGGTGTACGTGACCTCAGCGGCAAGAAGAAACCTAGACCGGACGTGAAGCCGGGCTACACCGTGCGCGTCCACGAGCGCATCAAGGAGGGGGAAAAGGAGCGCACGCAGGTGTTCGAGGGGCTCGTCATCGGGGTCCACCGTGGCCACAGTGATACAGACGTTACCTTCACCGTGCGCAGAATTGCCTCTGGGGTTGGGGTGGAGCGCGTCTTCCCCATGGAGTCTCCCTTGATCGAGAAGATCGACGTGAAGAAGGTGGCGAAGGTCCGCCGTGCGAAGCTCTCGTTCCTCCGCGGGAGAGAGGGGAAGAGCGCCCGCTTGAGCGAGCGGTTTACCAATGCGGATGAATTCGCAATCGCCGTGAGTGCGCCAGAAACTCCTGCGCAAGCTCCTGTGGCTGCAGAGGCAGCGGCAGCAGAGAAGAGCGTATAGTCCGTCCATGCGCTACCTGCTCGCAGGGAACTACGGGGTAGGCAATCTGGGAGATGAAGCTCTCAAGGACTATTTCCTCAAACGATTTCCGGATGTGGAGTGGATTCCCCTCAGCGCTACTCCGGGATCAGGGGAGAAGCCTTTTCTTCCGAGTGGGCTGCGCTCCCTCTTCGGCTTTGGCTGGCTCTTAACACTCCGTTCCCTCCGCGGGAGTGACGGCTTGGTATTTGGCGGCGGAAGCCTCTTCACCGATGTGGAATCTGTACGGGCGTGCTTCACATGGTGGTGTCATGCCCGTATCTGCACTCTCCTCAGGAAGCCCTACTTCCTGGCGTTCCAGGGAATTGGACCATTCAGAACGAGAGTAGGGGAGTGGTTTGCCCGCTGGGCAATCCGGCATGCGGCACTCGTTTCTGTGAGGGATAATCCATCGGCAAAGCGATGTGAGGAATGGGGATTGAACAAAGAGATTATACAATCATTCGATCCGGTTTTTTCTCTTCTCTCAGAAGGAAAACAGGTGGGGAGTACAAGAAAAATACTCATTGTTATCCCTCGAAATAACACCGCTGCAAGTCTCCTCCAATCACTCACTGCACTCGTCCATCGAGGGTGGGAGGAGGTGCACATTGTTCTCATGCAGGGGGAGGAGAGCATCGGTATGACTCTCAAGGAGTACTTCAGCAATTGGGGGGTACCAGTCCATATGAAGTCTGTCGTCTCCCTCTCCGATCTTCACAGAGAAGTCGCAGTGGGAAGTTTCGTCCTCACCGAACGGTATCACGGGGGGATTGCTGCTCTTGCTCTCGGGATTCCCTTCGAGGCGATCCCCCAGGCTCCGGGTGATAAGCTCGATAGCCTTTCGAAGCTGAGTGTGAGCCCAGATAGTATCGCAGAGCTCGCCATTGCCATTGCCAGAGGGGAGGAGGAACTGCGAAAAGCTCTGAAGAAAGCGAGTCCATCGCGGTAAAACCCGTCGCCAGGACTGCGGCAACACGGTAAGATTCTGGCGTGGATATCAGAAACTTCTGCACCCGACTTCGCTCCTGCTACGCCGGGCAAGCCCAACTTCGCCCCGTGCACGGGGCTACGCTGGGCGAGTCATCTACTTCTGACCAATGAACATTCGAAATTTCTGCATCATCGCACATATAGACCACGGCAAGTCGACCCTCGCGGACCGCCTGATTGAGGCCACGGGCACGCTCCAGAAGCGCGAGATGAAGGAGCAGATGCTCGACATGATGGATCTGGAGCGGGAGCGGGGGATCACGATCAAGCTCCAACCGGTGCGCATGCACTATCGTGATCATGAGGTAAACCTCATCGATACCCCGGGGCATACAGATTTTCGCTATGAGGTCAGTAGATCGCTCGCCGCGTGCGAAGGGGCGATCCTCCTTGTCGATGCCTCTCAGGGGATTCAAGCGCAAACGCTCGCCGTGCTCTACATGGCGGTCGAGGCGAACCTCAAGATTGTTCCGGTCCTGAATAAGATCGATCTCCCCGCAGCGGACCCGGAGCGCGTGAGCTTGGAGGTAATGCGGCTTCTCGGATGTGAGAAGGAAGAGATTCTCCGCATCTCCGCCAAGGAGGGGCGGGGAATCACGGAGGTCCTGGATGCCGTGATCGAGAGATTGCCTCCTCCCCGGGTGACCTCGGCAGCGCTCGGCACATCCCGTGCTCTCATCTTCGATGCGGTGATGGATGCGTACCGGGGCGCCGTCGCGTACGTCCGCATCGTCGAGGGATCGTTCAGGAAAGGAGAGGTCGTGCACCTGCTGGGGACGAAGACGCCCTTCGAGGTGCAGGATGTCGGCTTCTTCGCCCCGAAGTACGTGTCGGATGATGTGCTGACGGAAGGGCAGATTGGGTACCTCGTGACGGGACTCAAGGATGTGCGTCAGGTGCGCGTTGGCGACACCATCTCTGCGAAGGGTGATGCTCTGCAATTGCCTGGCTACAAGCAGGTGCAGCCAATGGTCTTCGCTGGATTGTATCCGAGTGAAGCCGATGAGCTCCCGCAGCTTCGGGATGCCCTGGAGAAGCTCTCCCTCAATGATGCTGCACTCCGGGTGGAATCGGAGAGGAATGCAGCACTGGGAAATGGCTTCCGCTGCGGCTTCCTCGGGCTCCTGCACTTGGACATCATTCAGGAGCGCCTCGAGCGCGAGTACCAGTGCACTCTCGTTGTCACGGCCCCGAGTGTGCTCTACGAGATTAAACTCAATGCGAAGAACCCCGCTGCGATCGTTCGCAGTAGCCTCCTCAAAGTGGACGAGCCAGATACCGCAGCGATCTCCAATCCTGCGGATGTCCCCGATCCTACGTACATCGAGGAGATCCGCGAGCCGTGGGTAGCGCTCGAGATTGTCTGTCGAAAGGAGGATGTGGGAGCCGCAATGACGCTCGTGCAGGAGCGGCGGGGTATCTACCAGTCACTCGAGTACCTCGACGCCGATCGCGCACTCCTCCACTTCGAGGTCCCTCTCCAGGGGATCGTCCTCGATTTCTTCGACCAGCTCAAGTCCGCTACTTCGGGGTACGCCTCTATGAGTTACGAGCCGCTCGGCTACCGCAAGGGCGACCTGGTGAAGCTCGATATCCTCCTCCTCGGGGAGAATTCCGAGGCACTCAGCACAATCGTGCACCGCTCTGAGGCGCACCACGTTGGCAGCGTCGTCTGCAAGCAGCTCAAGGAAACGATCCCGAAGGCGCAGTTCCCTATCTCCATCCAAGCAGCCATTGGAGGGAAGATCGTCGCGCGCGAGACACTTCCGGCCTATCGCAAGGATGTCACGGGCTACCTCTACGGTGGCGATGTCTCCCGGAAGAAGAAGCTGCTCGAGAAGCAGAAACGCGGCAAGAAGCGCATGAAGCAGATGGGGAGAGTCACGCTGACGCAGGATGCGTTCCTCTCTGTTCTCAAGCGCTGAGAATATGGAGCCGCTCGTCTTCCCGCTGCGCAGTTGCTTCGTGGCGGTGCCGCTCACCGGTGATGCTCTCGCACACTTCCTGAGTGTCCAGGATGCGCTCAAACCCTGGAGTGAGATTCTCCGCTTCCAGAAGCGAGAAACTCCACACCTCACCCTCCAGTTCTGGAAGGAGATACTGGAGATCGAGTACACCCAACTCCTGAAGCAAGTGCCGACAATTGCTGGGAAAGCTGAGCCGTTCACGCTCCGCATTGCCGGTGTCGATGCCTTCCGCTCCCGTGGGCTCGCGAATGTCCTCTTCCTCGATGTCCCCTTCAGTGAACCGCTCGCACGTCTGAAGAAACTCTGCCCCTGGCCGAGCATTGGTCCCTTTCACCCACACGTGACGATCGCTCGCATCCGTCATCCGCAGCGATTCGTAACAGAGGAGAAGCGCATCATGAAGGCGATTGTGAATACTTCATTCACGATGGAAGTCGACCAGCTCACACTCTACGCGACGGTCGGTGAGCAGAACCAAACGCCGCTCCTGACCTTTCCGCTTGGAGGCGTCAGCTGAAGATGAAGTAGAGGAGACCCCACCCGCCGCCGAAGACCATGGCGATGAGGATGGCAATGAAGAGCTTGCGCATACGAAGAGAGGGGAATGCTGATGTATATGACGGGAGAGCGAGCAAGGGATGACGCCATCTGTATTGACAATGAAAAGTTCCAATTCCCAAATCCCAAGTTCCAAACAAATTCCAATGAAAAAATTCCAATGTTTCATACCTTGAGATTTCCGTGTGTTTGGAATTTGGAGCTTCTTTGGGATTTGGGTTTTGGGTTTTTGGATTTTCCCCAAAAAATCTTCATGCGTCCTCGTCCTCACTTTTGGGGAGTTGCTTCTTCACCACCATGTGGAGGAACGGCTCGAGGACTGTTTGGAGAATGCTCGCGGTGAACGGCTGGAGGCTCTCGAAGGGGACATCCTTCGCACCACCCTCCTTCGACTGGAAGAACTCGAGGAGGACGAACGTCGTGAGCTGCAGGACTGTGCCGTCGATGTTGCGCTCGTCGACCATGAGCTTCTCCAGGATCTGCTGCGCCTCCAGCGAGAGCACCATCTGCATGCGCGTGATCCACTCGATGAGTTTGCGATTCGCCTGTGCATTGATGTCTCCGCCTGCGGAGAGTTCGATGGAGTTGTCCATCGCCTCTGCCTCCGTCTTCCCCGTCGTTTCCTTCAGGTATTCCTGCACGACGTTGAGGCACTCATCGTTGATGAGCGAGAGGATCGCGAGGATGAAGATCGATGGACAGTCGCGCGCGACTAAGCGCGAGATCAGGACGAAGAGGTGCGTGTACCGCTCGTCATTGAGGAACTGGATGATCGTGCGCGCGACTCTCGTATCGCGCTTCTTCGATCGCTTCTCCTCCCGCTGAATCGCCTGGATCGCCGCAGCCGCAGCCGCGAACCTCTGCTTCGCCTCCTCACTCAGCTGCTCTGGTGCACTACTTCCCCCCTCGCCAGGAGCCCCGATGTCGATACCGCCAGTCTCAGACATGGTGCAAGAGTATCAGAGTCCAAGGAGAGGTGAAATTTCACCTTTGGACTCGCCTTGAAAAAAGATCGTGGTTTACCATGAGCGAGCCCCGAGCGGAGTGACGAGAGAAGAAAATGAATCTGCCCTGTACCAGATGCGTCCTGGGAGGAAATTCGGCAAGACCAAAGCATCGGTACAGGGCATGTCCCAGAACGTCCTCGGCCATAATGGCTTGCCATGTACCGAACGCCGTCAAACACAAACAGGCACCTGAGTGCCTGCGGCGTTCTGGTACATGGTTGCGGGGGCCGGATTTGAACCGGCGACCTCGAGGTTATGAGCCTCGCGAGCTACCAGGCTGCTCCACCCCGCGTCGTAGGCCTATTCTGCACGAAAAATTCAGCACTTGCAAGGAAGGAGCTTTTCCGTAGAATACCGGGGATGGCACATAAGAAAGCCGGAGGCTCTACAGAGAACGGGCGCGATAGCGTTGCGAAGCGTCGTGGCGTAAAGCGCTTCGGCGGACAGGTCGTGTCTGCGGGAGACATTCTCATCCGCCAGAAGGGATACTGGTTCCGTCCTGGAAAGAACACGCACGTAGGCAAGGACTGGACCATCCACGCGAGCGTCGCTGGCAAGGTCGCCTTCTCCGAGCGTCGCTTCACGAAGTTCAGCGGACGCCGCGAGCGCGCTACGGTCGTGCATGTAGAGGCGGTGAAGGCTTCATAGGGATCGCTTCAGCTCATCGATCTTCTTCCGTTCGAAGAGGTAGAGTTTCCAGTGATCGATGACGGGAGTTGCCCGGAGGTACTCCTCGAAGGCAGCTTCCTGCTCCTGGGAAATGGTCGGTTCGTCGACGGAGTCCTCAAAGCGAGGGTTCGTCTCCTCTGTGATGATGAGGATTTTCTCACCGGGGCGGAGCTTGCCAAAGTTCTCTTTCGCGTACTTGTCCTTGTACTGCGCGGAACGGTAGTACGAAAGATCCTGCTGCGCGAAGACATTCCTCTCCCGCAGTTTGTCGTTCTGGAGGCGGAGGTTCGCGAGCGTCCCCTCGAAGAGGACGTTTCGATAGAATGAGAGCGCGAGGCCGAAGGCCATGAACCCCACGACCGTGAGCCCCACGACGATCGTGAGCTGCTTACTGAGGGGTTCTAAGTCGCGGTAGGACATGTAGAAGGGAATGGAGAATGATGAATGGAGAATGTACAATGACTTCCATTCCCATTCTCCATTGTACATTCTCCTTTCTCCATTCTTCCATTGACCGTTTTCTGCAGTGGCATCGGCGGTATTGGCCTGAGCGCATATGGAGCGCTCATGCGCAGCAAAGGGCACAGCGTCTCCGGTAGTGACCGCAGTGCGAGTGTCGTGACGGACGATCTCGTCGCGCAGGGCATCCCTGTTTCCTTCCTTCAGGATGGGAGTGCCATTCCCAAGGATTGCGACGTGCTCGTGTACTCTGAGGCAGTTCCCGAGTCTTCGCCCGAGCGCACGCTCGCGCGTGAGCGGGGAATTCGGCAGTTGAGCTACCCACAAGCACTCGGGGAACTCTCCCGGGGGTACGACGTGATCGCGGTTGCAGGAACGCACGGGAAATCCTCAACGACAGCCATGGCAGCGCGCCTCCTCCTCACCATGGGAAAGGATCCCACAGTCGTCGTCGGGACGAGGACGCACGAGCTCAGCGAGAGAAACTGGCGCGCGGGGGAGAGTTCGCTCTTCCTCCTGGAGGCGTGTGAGTACCGCCGCTCGTTCCTTGCGTACGATCCGCGGATCGTCCTCCTCACGACGTGCGATGGGGATCACTTCGACTATTTCACATCACAGGAGGACTACGAACAGGCATTCCTCGAGTTCCTCTCGCGCCTCCCACAGGACGGCATCGTTATTACTCATGGGAGCGACCCCCGCGTGTGTAGTGTCGTTGAGCGCAGCGGACGGAAGCTCATCGATGCGGATCACTTCCCCCTCATCTCTCTGGGCACACCTGGCCTACACATGCGCCAGAACGCACAGCTCGTCCTCGCACTCGCTGCTCAGCTCGGCCTCCCCCCTGCAGATGCGCAGGAGGCGATCGCGGGGTACAGCGGATCGTGGAGGCGAATGGAGGAGAAGGGGACGAATCGCGAGGGGGTCACCGTGATCGATGACTACGCCCATCACCCTGCGGAGATCCGGGCAACGCTCAGTGGGATCAAAGAAGCCTACCCTGGTCGGAGGATCGTCTGCGCCTTCCAACCGCACACGCATGATCGAACGCTCAAGCTCTATACGGAGTTCCTCCCCGCATTCCGCGACGCAGATCTCGTCATCGTGCCGGATGTCTATGCTGCACGCAGTGAACGTGACGGGGCGCAGGTGAACGTCGCATCATTCGCTGCCGATATCGCGAAGGGCAGCGGCATCGAGGCTGTGGATGGGGAGAGCCTCGAGAAGACGGAGCACCGCCTGCGGACGGACATCCTCAAGCGAGGCGATGTCCTCGTCTGCATGGGGGCGGGGGATATCACGAACCTGGCCGGGAGGATGGTGAGGTAGGTCTGTGGGATACCGAAGAGATCATGGATAGTGGACAGTGGAAAGTGGACAATCCACATTCAGGGAGCTCTGCATTGAGAGCAATCTCTGATGCTGGACTGTCCATTGTCCGTTATCCACTGTCCACTTCTCCAGGGAGTCTGCGCTATTCTGCCTCATGCCTATACGTATCCATCGCTGCGTTGATGATCTTTGCGACTTCTGCACGGTTCACGGGGGCGCTGGGGCCAAAGGTGCCGAGGGCGACACCGTGATCGTCCGTGAAGCCGGAGACGATGCCATCGTTTGCTGCAGTCTCGATCGCAGCAGCGTATGGAGTGCGACCCGTGACGTCGGTGAAGAGTGCTCCCGTTGGCCATTCGAGTGGAACGTTGAATGCCTGGAGGAGTGTGATCAGAATCTCACCGCGCAGCGCTGGGCGGTTGAGATCGAGGGAAGGATCGGTGTAGAGCACCCAGTCGCGTTGCTCCGCAGAGGCGATGAAGGGGGCGACCCACTCACCGCGCGCGAGCAGGTTATCCGGTTGACGGGAAACCTCCGTCTCATCGATCCCTGCGACGCGATGTGCGATCTTCGCGAGCTCTGCGATGGTCACCGGATTCTCCGGGCCAAAGCGCCCGGTGGGCTGGCCACGATCGTCCGTGTACCCTGTGACAATCCCCACTTTTGCGACCGCGAAGACGTACGGTGCGAACCATGCGGACTGCGGGACATCGGAGAAGACGATCGTCTCGCCATCGACGGTAATGGGCACAAAATCCTCCTGCTCCTCCTGTTCCTCCTCATCCCCCGTGATGAGCGTTGAGCAGATGAGCTCGATGTGAAAGGTGACTCTTCCGTCGTTCACGAGATGCTGCGAGCGCGCCGGGGGCTTGGGACAGCCCTCAGGTAGGTACTCGACGCTGTAGAGACCGATGGGGGAACGGGGATAGTTCCCCGGAGTCTTCGCAAATTCCTCGAAGTCGTTCGGGCCCCGCAGGCGGTAGGGGATTCCCGCGGGTGTACTTGTGACAGAGACGTTCCCGAACTTCGCAAGCTTGTAGGAAACCTTGAAGCGGAAGTTGTCCCCTGCAGCGACGGTGAAGCTCACCTGCGGCCGCTCGACTGTGGCGAAGAGCGCATCGCCCTTGTAGTGCTCGATCGTTGCCGCGCCGCCCTCGGGAGGCTCGACGAAGAGCGTGTAGAGACCCGGTGGCGCATCGCTGAGCGTGTACGTCTTCGCGCTCAGTTTCGTGATGGATTGGTCCGGTTTGTGGAGCGTCCAGTTCCCGTAGTGTCCCATGAAGGCATCCTGCTCGAAGAGGACGGATGCTGGACCGCTCACAGTCGTAGTGCCCGTCTGGGCGACGGCAGTGAGGGAGAGAGAGCTCGCAACAGCGAGGACAGCGGGCAGGGCGATCGCTCTGCGGAGGAAGGTGGAGGTCATGCTCTGGATTCTGTCGGGTTTCCGGGGTCACTGCAAGCACGACGATGGGTATTCGCGCTTACCGGCTCCCAGGGTCAAGTGCAGTGGTGAGGCCGGATTCCCAGAGCGTAATGAGAGGCGACAGTGTTTCCTTGAGGAGGGGAGTCACCCCATTCTTCACATGGAGCATTGGTGTATTCGTCACGGAACCGATGACGGCGGTCGCAACACCGCGCCGTTCCGCTCTTTCGCGAATCTGCGGAGCGTCTGCAGGGGAGACCCCGAGGATGAATCCGGGTGCCTGAGAGAAGAGTAGACGATCGGCGGGGAGGGAGGATTCTAGTGTTGCGAGGTCGATGTCGATGCCGAGGGCACCGCCGATCTTGCGCTGCGGGAGGAGCATCTCGAAGAGAGCGAGCAGGAGCCCGCCATCGCTGATGTCATGGGATGCACGGACGATGCCCATGCCGATCGCCTCCGTCACGAGGGCAATCTGCTTGCTGACCTGATTGAAGTCTGGCTGGGGGAGTGCGTTCCCGAGCAGGGCATCGGCCGGAAGTCCACTCATCTGTTCGAGGACCTCGTAGTACGCAGATCCACCACAGGCATCGTCCCGTCCTCCAATGAGGAGGAGGACAGAGCCCGCTTCCTTCACCTGCATCGTCACTGCACGGTGGGCATCCCTCATCATCCCGATGCAGCAGACGATCGCGGAGGGAGGGATGGCTCTGCCATCCGGGGTTGCGTTGTAGAGGCTCACGTTCCCGGAGATCACGGGGACACATTCGCCTTCGACGGTGACCCCCTTCGCTGCATCAGCGATGCCCCGGACACCTTCCTCCAGAGCACGCAGCTGCTCCGGAACTTCAGGATTGCCGTAGTTGAGGCAGTCGGTGAGGGCGCGGGGCGAACCGCCGACTGCTGCGACGTTGCACATCGATTCCACGGCAGCATTCACCCCCTGCCAGTACGCAGAGATGCGTCCGTAGCGGGGGTTCCCGTCCGCAGCGAACACCGCTCCGCGCGTGCGATCCTCTGGGCTAAGCGTCCATCCGGGGTGCTTCACCGTATGCTGATACCCCTCCAGATCCTGGAGCGGCACGATCACCGTGGCATCCGCTTCGCCCGCTTCCACAACGGTGTTCCCGATGACGGTCTTGTCGTAGTGGCGCACGAAGGGTGCCTTGCTCGCATGGTTGGGGTGGTGGAGCATCGTGCGGAAAACTTCGGCGAGGGTGAATGTGTGAGACCCGGCGACCGTCACCTTGCCGTTTGCGAACTGCACGTCTGGCTCACTCCTCGTGACCGGCGCATCCGCAGTCGGACGCTGGTACTGCAGCCCAGAGGTGATGTCCTTCGCGGAGGCGGAGCATACGACAGTCCCGTGATGTGTGAGGCGGTAGACCCCATCTGTCGTCACTTTCCCGATGACGCTCGCGCGTGCGTTCTCCGCGATCGATGGCAGATCCCACTCCTCATTGTAATGCTTGAGGACTCGCTCCGTGAGATCCGGGTGGATGATCCAGCAGAAGCGCTCCTGCGTCTCTGCACAGGCGATGACTTCTGGAGGGAGATCGGGGAGCGAGACGTGCACGCGCTCGAGTGCGATGTCCGCGCCCAGGCCGCGTTCCGCCACCTGCTCGACGGACGAGCAGACGACACCGCCCGCACCCAGGTCCTTGAAGCTCACCTTCGAGAGGAGCTTCTCCGCTGCGAGCCAGTCGAAGAGCGCGTATGTGGAGGCGAGCAAGTGGCGCTCCAGGAAGGGGTTGGGCTCCTGCACAGCACCGGCGTTCTCCTCGCGCTCGCTCTCCTCCATGGATGCACTTGCGAAGGACGCACCGCCAAAGCCACTCCGATCCGTTGGCTTGCCCACGATGATGATGTCGTACCCGATCTCGCCAGCCTCCTCGGGAACGTAGCTGTGGATGATCTCATCTTCGCGCACGATGCCGATGGCGATCGCGTTCACAAGACAGTTGCTGTTGTACCCTGCATCGAAGACCGTGTCTCCACCCAGGTTGGGGATGCCGAGCGGATTCCCGTACCCCGCAATCCCCCGTGCTACTTCCTTCGCGATGGCGCGCGTCTCCTCCGTCTGTAGATCCCCCAGTCGTAGCATGTCCATGCACCCGACGACGCGGGCACCCATGCACACGACGTCGCGGACTGTCCCACCCACTCCGGTCGCTGCCCCCTCGAAGGGGACAACCTGCGAGGGGTGGTTGTGCGATTCGTGGCTCACGACGATGCCCCACCGCTCCCCCACGGGACCATCGGTGAGGGCGACGATGCCGCTATCTTCCTTGGGTCCCAGGATGACGTGCTTTCCGGTCGTGGGGAACGCGCGGAGGAATCTGCGGGACGACTTGTAGCTGCAGTGCTCCGATCCCTGGATCCCCCAGATCACCGCCTCCACGAGTGTCGGTGGGCGCTTGAGCATCTTCTCGACTGCGCGCGCTTCCTCGACGGTCAGCCCGATGCGGTGCTCGCTCAAGCTGCTTCGTACCTCTTCATCCGTCATCGAGGAGAAGGGGAGTGTCGTTGCAGCAGTCTGCGTCTTCATGGAGGGATTATGGGGGGTCTGAGTCGAAAATGACAATGGAGCAGTGGACAACGGACAGTGGACAATGAAAAATGAGGGGTTATTGTCCACTGTCAACTGTCCACTATCCGTTTGCCATGCGTAATCGGTACACTCGCACTGCCCATGCGCAGTTTCACGACCCAGTTCGGTCAGCACCGCATCCTCGGGGGGGCAGCGGTCCTCGCAGCCACGCAGTTCGGCGCGTCACTGGTGGGATTGCTGCGGGACCGCACGCTCACGCGCGTGTTCCCAGGGCTCGACACGGTCGATGTGTACATCGCTTCCTTCCGACCCAGCGATCTCCTCTTCCAAATCACGATCATGGCCGGGCTGAGCACAGTGCTCGTTCCGCTCCTCGCGCGGTACCGAGCGTCCGATGATGCGAAGGGGATGTCCTCACTCTTAAGCTCAGTGATGGCGATCGGCTCCCTGGTCTTTGGCCTCCTCGCCCTCCTCCTCGCTCTCTCGTTCCGCACGATTGCCCCTCACCTGGTCCAGTTCACAGGGGATTCCCTGGAGCTCTACATCACATTCGGTCGCATCGCCCTGCTCACAAATTTCCTGTTCGTCATGGGGAATGCTCTGGGTCAGTACCTCATCACGGTGCAGCGGTACTGGATCTACGGTCTCACCCCCATCTTCTACACGCTCGGCACCATTGGGGGGACGCTCTTCCTCACCCCGATGTATGGGCAGATGGGCCCGATGCTCGGCACTCTCATCGGTGCATTCCTCTACGTCCTCATCCGCATCGTTGGATCGATCCATGCCGGCTTCCGTCCCATGCCCCTCCTGTGGCATCAGGACATCCTCACCCTGGGATGGCTCATGCTGCCACGCATGTTCGCTCTCGGCGCCCTGCAGTTAGAGCTCCTCCTCTTCGATACTGCCGCCTCCGGACTCCCCGATGGCGCGGTGACGATCAACGCGTACTCTCGAAACTTCCAGTCCGTTGTTGTAGGGGTCGTGGGCATCGCCCTCGCACAGTCAGCGTTCTCCCTCCTGAGCCAAGCAGCGGCGCGCAGCGAACGGCAGCGATTCATCACCTACATGCGCAAGGGGCTCGTCCTGCTCCTGCTCCTCACGATTCCGGGGACCCTTGCCCTCATCCTCGCAGCGCCCCTCGCGGCTCGTCTCGTACACCTCACACACGTCGTCACCGTCTTCACCACCTGCCTCACGCTCTACGCCATCAGCATTCCCTTCGAGAGTGTGAATCACCTTCTCCTGCGTGCGTACTACGCACTCCATCGCACCACTATCCCTGCAGTCTTTAGCGTCCTCAATGGGCTCAGTGCGATCGCCATCGCCTGGTTCCTCGTCCCACGCTACGGCGTCTACGCTCTCGCGCTGGGATTCACCGCGGGGCAGCTGGTGCAGTGTGCTGGCTTGAGTCTCCTGTTGCCGTCGCGCCTCAAGCGCCTCCGGGCTCCTGGATAATCTCGAATGTCGGGAAGTCTTCTTCCACAGCTCGTGAAGCAATGACGCTCTTCACTTCTGCGCTAGGAGGGCCTTTTCTGCACCACTGGTCCAATTCCTGAAGAGCAGCTTCCTCTCCTTCTGCGTGAATTTCCACAGAACCATCCGGAAGATTCTTCACCCATCCGCACAGACCTAATGTGAGCGCTTGCTCCTGCGTGCGTGCACGGTAGAAGACTCCCTGCACTTTTCCGGTGATGCGGAGCGTGAGAGCAGGCATGAGACGAGGGAACAGGGATCAGAATAACAGGGAGCTGGAGGCACTGATACTCGGTGCCCTGTTCCCGGTTCCCGGAACATTACTTCTTCTTCACCTGCGTGAAATCGAGCTCCACCGGTGTCTCGCGATCGAAGATGAGCACGAGGACCGTGAGCTTGCCTTTGTTCACATCAACGCTGTCCACGGAGCCCTCGTAGTTCTTGAAGGGGCCATCGATGATGACGACCAAGTCGCCGATCTGGAAGTCGCTCTTGAACTTCGCCTCCTGCTCGCCGACTCTGCGCTCGATGACGCCGTACTCCTCGGGCGTAACGGGGACCGGGATGTTCCCAGAGCCGACGAAGCCCGTGACGTTTGGGGTGTTGCGGACGACGTACCAGCTCTCGTCTGTGACGACCATGTCCACGAGGACGTAGCCGGGGAAGAGCTTACGCTCCTCCTCCACGGGCTCGCCCTTCTTGAAGACGAGTTGCTTCTCCTTGGGCACTTGCACGCTGAAGATGTAGTCCTGCATGCCCAGGCTTTCGATACGCTGCTCGAGCGCCTGCTTCACAGAGTCTTCGTACCCGGAGTAGGTGTGGAGGACGTACCAGTTCCTCCCTGCGCGGGGATCCTGCTTGCCCATGGATGTTTAGATGAAGGAGAGGAGAGATTGCACAGCGAGGCCCAGGCCGTAATCGACGGCACCGAAGAATGCAGAGCTCACTGCGGTGAAGCCGAGCACGATGATCGAGAGGCGCACCGCCTGCTGGCGTGTGGGCCAGCGGACGTGGTGGAGCTCGTCGATGGATTCGCGGACGTAAGTGGTGAGAGACATAGGGTGCTTCTGAAAAAAGCCCTCTCGGGCATTCTCACTATAAGCGGGAGTGCGGCTGAATGCAAGAGCATTCCGTTCGTGGAAGGGGCTCCGCAGAGCTGTTTCCTAGAGGCCGTAGACCGGAGGCTCCAGTGCGTGGATCTTCGTGATGGGCAGTGCGATGAACCACACCCGTCCCTTGATGCTCTTGCTTGCGACGTAGGGGGAGGGAACGGCGTTATCCGCGGTGAAACTGCGGGAGTCCAGGCTGCCCTGCCGGTTGTCGCCAAGGAGGAAGAAGTGACCTTCGGGAACTTTGTACTGCACGGTGGAGGTGTCGCCGCTCCCTGGGGGATGACGGTACGTTTTCCCCTCGTTGCGGTCGTTCAGATACGTCTCTTCCGTGAGTTTGCGCTCCTCACCCTCGCCTGACTCCTTCAGGTACACGAACCCCTCGCGGATGATCACCTCGTCGCCGGGGAGCCCAATCACGCGCTTGACGTAGTACTTGCCCGGATCGTTGGGCGGCCGGAACACGACGACATCCCCGCGCCCTGGATTGCCAAGTAAGTAGGCGAGCTTATTGATAATGATGTACTGCTTATCCTCGAGTGTGTCGACCATGGAGTTGCCCTCCACCTGGAAGGGGGAGACCAGGAAGGTACGAATGCCGGCGACGATTGCCACGATGACGACGATATTGAAGACGACATCGAGCAAATGGAACCAGAGTCCCTGACGCTGTGACTTCATCCCTGCAAGTGTACGAGTGGGAATGAGGGTTGTACAGGAAGAAGACTGATAAGAAGGGCAGGAAGGGCAGTGAGGGCAGGAACGGCAGGAAGCTCCATTGCAGTTTGCCTTACCTGCCCCTCCTGCCTTCTCTGCCTTTTCTCCCCCCTCTCGATACATCACCCACCTCCGCTGTACACTGGTGTCATATGCTCGACGCCTTCCTCTTCGGGAAGCACCTCGATGACGATGAGACGATCACGCTTCTCGTGCACAAGCACTGGCTCGTCGGTGTGCGGTTCCTTGTGTGGCCTACGATTTCGTTCTTCCTCTCATGGGTCGTGCTCTTCTACGCACCGACAAAACTCGTCTTCTACATCGTCACGCTGTGGAGCATCGGCTCGCTCGTGTGGTGGATTCGCAACTTCTTCGACTACTACCTGGATGTGTGGATCATCACCGACCACGGAGTCATAGACCTCGATTGGCACGGCTGGTTCCATCGCACCTCGACCCGCGTCCTCTACAGCGACGTGCAGGGCGTGAGCTACGAGATCCAAGGTTTCGTGGGAACGGTGCTGCGGTACGGAGCGGTGAGTGTGGAGAAAATTTCCACGGGCATGGCGATCACCCTCAGTCACGTCCAACAGCCAAGGGCTGTAGAGTCCCTCATCCTCCGGAACATGGAGACGTACCTCCACTCGAAGAATCTCAAGGATGCACGACACGTCCAAGAGTTGCTCGCGGGATTCGTCGCAGAGCGAATGCAGATGAACGAACTCACCGAGGATGAAGTCGAGTAGTGGATAATGGATAGTGGACAGTGGACAATTCAGCAGGAAATACCGTGCGGGCTATTGCATGCAATCGATTCGCCATTGTCCATTATCCACTGTCCACTATCCACTGTCCATTTCTCCATTCGTTGGCAGATGATTTGGTACACTCTGCGCATGAAGCCCTCCCTGATCATCGTCGGCCTCGGGAATCCCGGTGCATCGTACGAGCGCACGCGGCACAATGCAGGATTCCGCGCACTCGATGCCCTCAGCAACGCGTTTGGAGTGGGGGAGTGGCAGGAGAAGCAGAAGTTCCTGAGTACTGCGCAGGAGGGGCGGATCGTCACGGTGCCGATCCTCCTCGTGAAGCCGCAGACGTACATGAACTCCTCTGGGGAGGCGGTGCAGAAGCTCATCGCCTTCTACAAGCTCGATCCCGCACAGCTGCTCGTCGTCTCCGATGATGTTGATCTCCCCCTCGGCACGATTCGCCTGCGGAAGAAAGGAGGGCCGGGGACACACAATGGACTCAAGTCCATTGTGGAGCGGCTGGGGGAGGGGTTCCCCCGCGTCCGCCTGGGGCTCGGCACTGCTGCCGCGGGCTCGGACCTCGCCGCGTGGGTGCTGAGCGTCCCGCCACCGGAGGAGGAGAAGGTGTTGCAGAGCGCGATTGAGACGCTGCCGGAACTTGTGAAGAAGTTTGTGCTGGAGGGGGCGGAGCAGTAATTCTCGCACCAGAGAAGTTTATTCGTTGATTGGTTTACTCGTGTATTCGAGTGCTCATCCATTCGAATAAACGAATCAACGAGTAAACGAATAAACGTACAACGCAAAGAGGCGAGCTCGCGCACGCCTCTTCACGGTGATTAGTCAGCTTACAGGAAGTACCTGTTGCCGAGCACTCCTCCGCCGACGATGCCGGCCGTGAAGATCACGGTCCAGACGATCGCAGCCACCGCGCCGCCGCCGCTCTCACTGGATCCACCACTCCACGGTGTCAGGAAGGAGCGGGCCTCGCGCAGCGAGGAGGCGAAGTCGCGGCCTCCCGTTTGCGGGAGCTGATCGATGATGCGGAGCTCGTGCGTATCGGAGTCGCTGTCGTCGCGTGTCTCCACGCGGACGGTGTTGCGGACCGTGTCGCCGTGGCTCAGGGACGTGCTCACGCGGGCGCGGTACTGGAGCGTCCTCGACTGGCGTGCACCCAGCGTGCCAATGTCCCAGCGGACGCTGTCGTCGGAGATGTCGCCGTCATCGCGGGCGTCGATGATCTCGAGATCGTCCTCGTTGAAGGTGTCCTCCACCTCGACGTCCTCTAGAGCGGTGTCGCCGGAGTTGCGAATGGTGATCGTGTACAGCACCTCGTCGCCAGGCTGCGCTTCTGTGCGTGCGCTCTTCTCGACGGAGATCCTCCCTTCCTCATCATCTTCCTCCTCTACGACGTCCGTGCGATCCGTCGCTGTCCTGCTGGCAACCTGTGCCACGTTCGTCAGGATGTCGCCGTCGTCTGCATCCTCATCCACCTCGACTTCGACCGTGAGGTTGATGGTCTGATTTGCGGGGACCGTGAGACCGCTCCAGCTTATCGTGCGGCCGTTCCTGTTGCCGTTCGTTCCGATGTTGATGACCTCTACCTGATCCGGGAGCGTATCCGTGACCACGACGTTGCGTGCTTCCGTCGATGTCGTGTTGCGGACGGAGATCGTGTAGATCAAGCGCTCGCCGGGCTCCACCTCGGTGCGGCCGTCCGTTTTGCTGATCTCCAGGTCAGTCGTGCTCAGGCTCGTCTGCCGGTTCTTGAAGGTGATGCCGACGCAGGTGCCCTGTGTGACTTGGACGACGCCGTTGCTGGGTGTGACGGAGAGCTGCGACCAGCCCGAGGGGATAGTCTCCGTGACCGTGTGTGTGCCGACGGACACGTTGTCGAAGCGTGCGCGGCCCTGGTAATCGTTCACGACGGTGCGCTGGCCGTCCAGAGAGAAGGTGAACTGCGTGACCGAGGAGATGACGGCCCCGTTCACGTCGAACGTCTCCTTGAGTATCTCGATACATCCGTTTTGATCGGACTGGCAGGTAATCGTCGTCGTGACCGTCTGGCTCGTGTTATTCGAGCTGTTCGTCTCCGATGTCGCTGTGGCGACGCTCGCCTGGTTCGTCACCGTTGCCTGCGAGCAGGTCGTCTGCGTCGGGACGGAGAAGACGAGGTTCAGGGTCTTCGACTGGCCACTGGTGAGGGAACCGATGTTGCACGTGACGTTATTGCCGTTCAGGTAACACGAGGGGTCTGAGGAGCTGGAGTTGTACGTGAGACCTGCGGGGATGGGGTCTGTGATGACCACGTTCTGCGCCGTAGCCGGGCCGCTGCTGTTCACCGTGAGCGTGTACGTGAGCGTCGATCCGCGCGTCACCGTGCTCGCACCCGTCTTCGTGATCGTCACGTCCGTCGTGTTGGACGTTTGGCAGAGGATCGTCGTTGATACCGTCTGGCTCGTGTTGTTGGACGTGCTCGACTCCGTTGTCGACGTGCTGACGGTGGCCGTGTTCTGCACTGTCGTCTGGCTGCAGTTATTCTGCGTTGGGACGTTGAAGACAAGGAGGAGGGTCTTCACCTGATCATCGGCGAGGGTGCCCACGTTGCAGGTGATGTTGCTCCCGTTCTGGTAGCAGGAGGCATCGGATGCGCCTGCGTTGTACGTGAGTCCGCTCGGAATCGCATCGGTGACGATGACGTTCGTCGCGCTCGCCGGGCCTTCGTTCTTCACCGCGAGGGTGTACGTGAGGGTCCCGCCTCGGGTCACGGTGCTCGCTCCTGTCTTCGTGATCGTCACATCGGCAACAGTCGGGGTCGGGCAGTTGATGCTCGTTGTCACCGTCTGGCTCGTGTTGTTCCCGGCGTTCGTCTCGCCCGTCTGGCTCGTGACAGTCGCGTGGTTGTTCACCGCGACGGATGCGCAGTTGTCCTGGTTCGGGACGTTGAAGACGAGGGAGAGGGTCTTCACCTGTCCGTTCGTCATCGTGCCAAGGTTGCAGACCACGTTGTTCCCCTGAAGCGTGCAGCTCGCATCAGATTGTGCGGAGTTGTACGTGAGGCCGCCACCGGGGATTGCGTCATTCACTGACACGTTCTGTGCAGATGCAGGACCATTATTGGTCACCGTGAGTGTGTAGGTGATCGTGCCGCCGCGCGTGATTGCGCTGGGACCGGTCTTCGTGATCGCGAGGTCCGTCGTCGTTGGTGTGGGGCAGGTGATGGTCGTCGTGACCGTCTGGCTCGTGTTGTTGCCCTGTGACGGATCCGATGTGCTCGTCGTCACCGTTGCCGTGTTCTGCACGGTCGTCTGGGAGCAGTTCGTCTGCGCTGCCGTGTTGAAGGCGATGGTGAGGGACTTCGACTGACCGCTCGTGAGCGCTCCGATGTTGCATGTGATGTTGCTGCCGTTTAAGTAGCAGGAGGCATCCGAGGAGCCGGAGTTGTACGTGAGGCCGCTGGGGATAGCGTCTGTGACGACGACGTTCTGTGCAGTCGCCGGGCCGCTGTTCGTGACGTTCACGGTGTAGGAGATCGTCCCCCCGCGTACGACGGATGCAGGACCCGCCTTCGTGACGGAGATATCCGCAGTCGTGGGTGTGGGGCAGTGCACCGTCGTGGAGACCGTACTCACGTTGTTGTTGAGGTTTGCATCGGGCTGCGGTCCACCGAACGCGATTGTTGCCTTGTTCTGCACAGTTGTCTGCGTGCACTGGGCAATCGTGGGGACCTCGAAGACGACAGTGGATACGGAGACCTGGCCAGGCTGCATCGTCCCGACTTCACAAACGACAATGCCATTGATCAGTACGCATCCTGCTGTGGATTCCCCAGGGAGGAACGTGAATCCTGCTGGGAATTCATCATGGAAGTACACTTGAGGATGCGAGGTGTTTCCCGTGTTCCTCAGGGTGATAGTGTAGGTCACCTTTCCGCCTCTCGTCACACTCGCTCCACCAGACTTCACGATGGTGAGATCGGGGATGGGACACTGCACGCTCGTCTCCACAGTCGTGGAGGTGTTGTTGTTCGGGTTCGGATCGCTGACCTCGCCCTGGGGGAGCATGACGATCGCCGTGTTGCGGAAGACGGTTGGCGAGCAGCTGTCCACCTGAGGGACATTGAAGACGATTACGAAGGACTTCGACTGCCCGGAGGTGAGGTTGAAGTTCATGCACTTCACCTTGTCGCCAACCTGGATGCAGTCGGGGCTCGATTGTGCGGAGTTGAAGGTGAGGCCAGTGGGAATCGTGTCCGCGATGACGACGTTATTCGCCGTTGCCGGGCCTGCATTGGTTGCTTTCACCGTGTACGTGATCGTCCCGCCGCGCGTTGCCGTGCTGGGGCCGGTCTTCGTGACGGAGAGATCAGCGGTGGTCGGGGTGGGACAGTTGATCTGCGTCACCACGTTCACGCTCTGGTTGTTCCCCTGCACGTTGTCCGTCGAGGTCGTGGTGACAGACGCGCGGTTCTGGACCGTCGTCGCGGAGCAGGAATTCCCCTGTGTGGGAACCGTGAACACGAGGACGAAGTTCCTCGTCTGGTTCGCTGGCATGGAGCCGAAGTTGCAGACGATGTTGCTTCCCTGTTGTGTACAGGCTGCATCCGAAGCTCCGGAGTTGTACGTGAGGCCAGAGGGGATGGGGTCCGTGACGACGACGTTCGCTGCCGTTCCCGGCCCTTTGTTATGCACACTCAGCTGGTAGGTGATCGTACCGGGGCGTGTCACATTCCCTGGCCCGGTCTTCAGGATCTCCAGATCGGCATTCACGACGCAGGTCACGACTGTCCGGAAAGAGTTCGTCCACGTGAGCTGCTGGCCGTTTGCCCCCTGGATATCCACGAGCCCGATGATCTCCGATCCGCAGGATGCAGTGGTCTTCACCTTGAACCTGAGCTTCACTACCTCAGTCTGCCCAGGACCGAGAGCGAAGAAGGAGCAGTAGGAGATGCCCGCGATCGAGCAGTTGTACTTATCGCTTCCGAGGAAGGTCGTCTGTGAGAAGAGCCCTGCACTTCCGCCTGTGTGGAAGGCGAGGCGGATCTGCGTCACCGGGGATGTTGCATTGTTCGTGACGGAGACGGTGTACTCGATCTCTTCACCCGGAGCTGCTGTGGCGGGGCCACTCAATGTCGCCGTGATTGCGGCGTGTGCGCTGGCTGTAGGGAGCACAATGTAAGCGCACGCAATGGCGAAGAGCGACGTGCAGAACCGGAGAGTATGGGAGCGCAGGACACGACGCATACGGAAGGGGGGAGATGGACAAAAGGGATGTATTATCCACTAAAAATAGCCTTTGTCAATAATTCAGTGGACAAGGCTCAGAAAGCGGCTACAATGCCCTCCTTTGCACATCCTTCCCTACGTCATCCTTGGCCTGCTGGTGCCATCTGCAGCCTACGCAGATAGCCTCCGTATCCCGTCGTACGTCTTCACGGACTGGCGGTACTGGGTCTACCTGGCCCTCTACGTCCTCCTCACGGCGAAAGTCGTTCGGTGGGCGCTCCGGGGGAGGATCATTCGGGACAGGCTCGCAGCGGTACCCCTCGAGGACGTGAGCTGGGGGGCGGTGATCATCTTCGGGAACGCCATCGTCTACCAGATCTTCCACCACTACGAGCACCTCACCCAGATCTACCAGTTCTGGTACTTGGGTCTCCCTCCGAAGATTTCGAAGGGCGTGCTCTTCTTCTTCGACGTCGAGTGGAACCACTTCATCTTCGATGCCGGGTACTTCCTCATGCTCTTCGCCGCATCCGCCCTGCTCCTGCGGAAGTGGTGGCAGGCGGGTCATCACGTTGATCGCATCGGCGGCACCTTCATCGCGGGCACGCTCCTCGTCCAGGGCTGGCACGCCATCGAGCACACCTTCCGCATCACGAAGCACGTGACGATCGGCTGCGAGCCGTGCCCCGGCATTGCGGATACGCTCCTGGGCATCCGCCTGATCCCCCTGCACTTCTGGTTCAATGTCTTCGCGCTCACGTTACCGCTCCTCGTCTTCGTCTGGTTCTCCATGCACCGGAAGATCTGGTACGCGATCCGTGGTCCTGCGAACCCGCCACAGGCTCCGATGAGTATGCGATTGTCGTGAGGTCTCTGATGATTACAGGTGCACTGGGAAGTTATGGGTTTCTAGTTTCTGGTTTTTGGTTTACGCCTGCATATTCCTCAGCCAATAAAACCAGAAGCGGAACTCGCTATGGGACGCATCCTCCTCAGTTGTAACTTGGGGTTACTCCTGGCAGGAAGTCCTTCCCACTCATTTTCTTCGATGCCGCTCCCTGAGCCTTTACAATATCCTCAAGTTCTTTAACGAGAGATTTGAGCTGGTATTCGCCCAATGCAAGCGCTTTGATGTCTGGTTTGTGCGGACCCTTCTCTGCCCGTGCTCTCTGTTCTCCAAGCTCGCGTAACTGTGTCTTGAGCATCTCCAATTGTGTTCTGGCGAAGCGTGGATTGTTCTTTGCCTCCTTGAGCACAACTTGCCGCATCTCGTCGAATTTCACGGCAATGTTGTTGACGCGTTTGGTGGCTTCTTCGCGGACGTCGCGCTTGTTGCTTGGCAGCTTTTCAAGCTTGTCCTCAGGCGAAGGTGGCGGACTCTCAGGCATGGCAACATGATTGCAGTACGACGACGTGAAAACAAGACTGCCGTCTTATGCCTTACGCTCGATTCTGTGTACACCTGAAAAATCCCCAACCAAAAACCAGTAACCAAAAACCAGCAACTACCGTTGGATGCTCAGCTCGCAGCATCCATCGGCACGAGCGTCGCGGTGTTCCCCTCGAGGGTGGCGATGAACGATGCGGCGATGGGTTCCTCCTCGTGCGTGTACATGGCGTACGACGGGCTCTGGAGGGCGACGGTGATCACGTGCTCTCCATCGGTCAAGTTCGGGAGGTGGAACCACGGGGTGTACATCCTCGCCACCTGGCGGCCGTCCACGTAGAGGTACCCGTACCCCTCCATGGGGCTTGGAGCGGCCTCTGCATCGTTGAGGAAGCGGAAGCCTGGGGTATCAACAACGAGGTTCCAGCCCTGCGTGGGGTCGCGGTAGAGGCGCATCCCGATGGTCGGTTCCGTCTGGTCTGCTGTGAGTTCCTGTTGCTGCTGGAAGCCAAGGCCAAGCCGCAGCGTATCGCGGACCTCCGCACGGGTGTACGGCCCACGCCCGTTGAACAGGAAGAATGCGCCGACTGCCAGGATGGCGGTGAAGGCGATGTCGTAGGCGATGGGTCTGGAGCTGTCCTGCATACGTCTATCTTTTAAACTAAATACAGCAATATGTCAATGTCCGTTTTCCCCGCAGGAGAATGAGCAAATGGACACAGCTCTGTCAGCGATCCCTCAGTACTCGGTAGATGGCGACTGCCACTTCTCCGCGGGTCAGGTACTCGTGGGGCTCCAGCTCGTCGTCATCGAGATCCGGGAAGAGGTCGTACTCTTCTACAGCACCGGCGTAGCGGTCGAACCAGTCTTCGCTGTCGACGTCGTCGTAGTCATGATCGAGGTCCTCTTCCAGGTCGAACGTCCGCACGATCATCTTCAGGAACTCCGCACGGGTCACCCTGCGCTCGGGGCGGAAGGAGCCATCGGGGTAGCCGGAGATGATGCCGCGGCGCTCCGCGTCCACGACGTACTTCACGTACCACTCGCCGTCCTCGACGTCCCAGAACCGATCGTTGTTGCTGCGCTTCTTCACAGAGCCGTAGCGTGCGAGGAGGAGGAACTTCGCGGCTTCCGCACGGTTCACGTCGTCGTCGGGGCGGAAGTCCCCGTCGTTGCCCTCGATGATGTCGCGTGCAGCCAGGAAGTTCGCAGCGCGTCCCTCGAGCGTCGAGGAATCGACGTCGTCGAACGCATCGGAGTACTCATCTCCGTCACTGGAGTAGGCACTCGAGTAGCTGAAGCTACTGGAGGAGGAAGAGAACGAGGAGAAGTACCCGTCCAGGTTCTGCTTGTTCTTGAAGGTCACGGTGACGCAGGTTCCGGAGAGGACGGTGATCGTGCCACCCACGGGGGTCACGGAGACCTGGTTCCACGTCGGAGGCACGTACTCGGTCACGGTGTGCAGACCCACGGGGACCTCGAGGAACGTCGCGCGTCCTAGCGTGTTGTTCCACGCCTGCCTCGTCCCATCGAGCGTGAACTGGAACTGCGGGACGGGGAGCAGGGGGTAGCCACGCGTGTCGAACGTTTCCTTCACCACCTCGATGCAACCGAGGCTGATGGAGCTCACGGAGCTCGAGGAACTGACGCTGCTCGATGAGCTCGAGGAGCTCACTGAGGAAGAGCTTGAAGAGGAGCTCACTGGTGGGCAAGTGACGACGGTGGAGACCGTGCTCTGGTTATTCGCGCTCACCGGATCGACGGTCGTCGTTACGACGATGGCGGTGTTCGGCACGGTGACCGGGATGCAGGCATCCTGTTGTGGGATCAAGAATGCGAGTGTGAGCGTGTACACCTGACCGCTGCCGAGCGTTCCCAGCGTGCAGCGGATGACGCTGCCATCCTTGATGCAGGAGTCGTCGGAGAGAGCGGCGTTGAACGTGAAGCCTCCGGGGATGGGATCAGTGACGATGACGTTCTTCGCCGATCCTGGCCCGTTATTGATGATGGTGAGGGTGTAGACGATCGTCGATCCGCGTAGGATCGAGGAGACGCCACTCTTCACGATGGCGACATCGGCGTTCTCCGGTGGCGGGCAGAGGATTGCCGTCTCCACGAGGGAGCTGACATTGTTGCTCTGGATGGGATCCTGCGTCGATGACGAAATCGTCGCCCGGTTCGCCGCCACTGCGGGGATGCACGGATCCTGCTTCGGTGTTGCGAAGGTGAGGATCAGAGTCCTCGTCTGGCCGCTCTGGAGTGTCCCGAGCGCACATACGATGTTCCCGCCCTGCTTCGTGCAGGAGTTGTCGGAGAGGTTCCCGAGGTACGTAAGCCCCGTGGGGATCGGATCGGTGACGACGACGTTCGTCGCTGCACCCGGCCCGTTGTTCACAATGGAGAGCGTGTAGGTGACGGTATTCCCGCGGGTCACCGTCGCCGGGCCCTCCTTCACGATGGAGACGTCCGTTGTCACGGGAGGGGGGCAGAGGAGCTGTGTCGTCACCGTGCTCGTGTTATTGGAGGCACTGCTCTCTGGTGTCGTTGTGCTGACCGTCGCCCTGTTCTGCACCGATCCCGTTACGCACGGATCGGGGAGAGTTGTCGTGAAGGTCAGGACGAGGGTCTCCGACGATCCGCTCGGCATCGTGCCGAGGGTGCAGGAGACGGATCCGCCCTGGAGTGTGCAGCGGTTGTCCGAGGCAGCAGAATTGAAGGTGAGACCTGCCGGGACGGGATCGGTGACGACGACGTTCGCCGCAGCGGCTGGCCCTGTACTCGTCACGGTGAGGGTGTACACGACCGGGTTCCCGCGCGTGACACTCGAAGGGCCAGTCTTCACGACGCTCACGTCACCCTTGTCCGGCTGAGGGCAGAGGACCTGCGTTGTGACTTCACTCCCGTTGTTCGTATCGTTCGTCTCGTCTGTGGACGTAGCCACCGTCGCACGATTGATCACCGTGCGCGGGAGGCAGAGTGTCTGAATCGGGATGTCCACTCGCACGGTGAACGTCTTCGTCTCACCTGCTGCGAGCGTCCCGAGTTCGCAGGCGAGGACATCGTTCTGGACTGTGCAGTGCGCACCATCATTCGAGGAGACTCCCAAGAAGGTTGTCCCGGCCGGGAGGGGATCCGTGACCTCTACCCCTTCGGCTTGGCCAGGCCCTGCATTCGTCACGGCGATGGTGTAGGAGAGGACGCCACCGCGGGAGATGCTCACGGGTCCGGTCTTCACGACACTCACATCCGCCTTCAGGCGGACCTTGCGGTTCTTGAAGATTACGACGGCGCAGTCCTTGCCGGTCTCCACGGAGAGTTTTCCGTTCGATGGCGTCACGACAACCTGCTCCCACCCGAGGAGAGGGGACTCCGTCACCCGGTGGTCTCCTGCGGAGACGTTCTCGAAGCGCGCGTGACCGCTCAGCTTCATCTCCACCGTTTTGTTCCCATCGAGGGTGAACGTGAAGGGCGGCACGTCGTCCGGGAGGGGCACGCCATTCACATCAAATATCTCCTTCACCACTTCGACGCATCCCAGCTGCGGCGGGCACAGCACGGTGACGTTGTGCGCACTCGTGTTGTTGCCTTCGTTGAGATCGGGGACTGGGCTCGAGATTGTGGCTTTGTTCACCAGTGTCTCCGGTACGCACTGCTGTCCCTGGTTCCGGGGAACCGTGAAGGAGAGCGTGATCGTGACCGAATGACCTGCATTGAGCGAGAGGCCACCGCACATGACTTTCCCGAGTCCTGTCACTTCATTGCACCCGGGTGTCGATGCCTGAGGATTGTACTGGAGCCCTGCGGGGAAGAAGTCGATGACCGTGACGTTGGGTGCGTTCGCCGGTCCGAGGTTCTTCGCCGTGAGCGTGTAGGTGAAGGTATCCCCCCTCTGCACCGTTGCTGGCCCCTTCTTCACGATCTTGAGGTCGGCCTGGGGAGCGGAGGAAGATGATCTGCTGCGCGAGCTGCTGGAGGAGGACTGTACATCGCAATTGATATGGAGAATTTCGACGGCATCAATGTCCGGGCCCTCGTTGGTGTAGTTTTGGATGATATTGTTATTTTGAATCTTCACGTACCGCGCTTCGCTCAAGCCAGCAGTTGCCAAATCGAAACTCAATGATGTTCGTTCATTCGAAACGGCAAGTGTCGGACTTCGCTGCCCCAGACTGAAGAAATGCACGCCGTCATTGCTGACGAGCACTGTGAAAGTCTCGTACATCTCTCCGGTACGGAAATCGGAGAGGTGGATCGTGAGATCGTTTCCCTGTCCATTAACGATGCGTACATTGTCTGCAAAGCCAACGGTCACAAAGCCCGGTTGGTTGCCATCATTATCAAAGTCCGCTATCCCTACGACTTCATTCGGGCTTTGTCCTCCCGTCGTGAGGAAAGAATCAGGCGGTCCTAGTACATCACTGGGGTTGTCGGATTCGTTCTGCGGGGACTGTTCAATGATGCGTGACGCGAAGGGGGCCTGGGGAATATTCGGACACTGCTGCACCTGCTGTGGCAAACAAATTGCAGCAATATGACCGTGGTCGCCACCGTCACCCACTCCGTCGATGCGCTGCCCAGGCGTGACTGGCTGACCTCGGAGACTAAAAAGCCCTGGCGGGATGAAATAGTTCACTTTGTGCTGTAAATCCGTCTGTCCTTCTTCGGTATTGCAGTCGTTGTCTAAGCTGATTTTGTGACCTTCGTTTCTGTATTCCTGAATTTTTGACTGCGTGCACTTGCCCTCGATCTGCACGAAGCGGTAATTACTATTTCCTACAACGGAGCGCACCAAACCTTCCATGGAGGGAGAGGTGTAGTTCTGAGGCTCAGGATACTGCAAGCCACAATTCTCAATGATGTTTCTCACCCTATCCTTTCCATTTTTGTCGCTGTCCCAGTAGACGAGAGTCCCACCACGCCCGCTGGGACCGGAGCCGTTTGGTGAACCGAGGTTCAGTGCCTGCTGGACGCAGAGCACACGAGGATCCTGTGGCGTGCATTGACCGTTTCCGACAGAAGAAGACGAGCGAGATGAGCTACTGGAGGAAACAGTGCAGAATGGCCCCGACGTATTGCTGAGTTCTCCGCGGAAGAGATTGGGATAGCTGGCATTATTCTGTAGCACGCGCGGAGCCGGGCTGTACCACAGATCCACCTGGTAGCGGCAACTGGGGAGAGACACCCTCAGCGTCACCTGACTACGCGGGAGGACAACCTCATCATCGACATCGAAGAAAATTTGCGTGGCGATATTCGGCCATGGATCAATGAGCTTGTAGGATGACAAACTCATCGGGAAACAGACGTCGGTGTTATTCACGATCGTCGCCGTGCCATCGGCCACGTGAGGACTCATGGTGATCTTGCCCTGATTAAAGAGTGATCTCACTGTTTCCAGGGATGCGGAGCATGACTGCGCGGGCTGCGCCTGCGCCACCGCCATCGGTATCACGAGGGACGATGCCACGAGGGCAGCGAGGAAGATCGAAGGTACGGTGGAGGGGAACCGGGACATAGTGGAAGACGGAAAGCATGTGAACGTAAATCATTTTTGACATTCTGTCAATATCAAACAACATGGATGCTATGTCAAATGTAGTGGCTTCGGGAAGCCAAAAACTCCCCACCCCCCCCCCCCCCACAGCGAAAGGGACCCTGCGGGGGTCCCTTCGCTTCTTTCGCTTCGTGGAGACTTAGAGCTGCGTGAGGATCTGGTAGAGCGCGATCGCGACCTCTCCTCTCGTCATCGGCCAGGAAGCTTCGAGGCGCGTCTGGCTGCGGGTCGGGAAGAGGTTGTACCGGGGGACGACGCCAGCGTAGCGGGCGTACCAGATGTCGTTCGGGACGTCCGTGAACGAGTGCGGCAGGTTCTGCTGGAGACCGAAGGTGAGTGTCAGCATCTTCAGGAACTCCGCGACGTTCACGTCGCGGGCAGGGCGGAAGGATCCGTCCTCGTAGCCCGTGATGATGCTGCGCTCCTCTGCATCGACGACGTACTTCACGTACCACTCGCCCTCGACGACGTCCCAGAAGCGACCGTTGTTCGTCTTGTTGGGTACGGTGCCGTACTTGGAGAGGAGGAGGAACTTCGCAGCCTCGGCGCGATTCACCGTCCTGCTGCTGCGGAACGTCCCATCGGGGTAGCCGCCCAGGATGCCCCTGCTCGCGAGGAAGTTTGCGGCCCTTCCATCGATCACCGTGTTGTCGATGTCGGAGAAGTAGGAGGGCAGGGAGGATGACCAACCGCCGGAGGAAGACTGCGCCGTGATGACCTCATCTTCGTAGTCCGTGATTCCCCCAGAGGAGTAGCTGGAGCTGCGCGATGAGCTGGAATTCGCGGAACTGTAGGTGGACGACGAGCTCCCTGTGCATGCGCCGATGGAGACCGGCAGGGTGTTCGCGCAGACGGCGAAGCATGCGTTCGTGTACGTGACGCCATCGAGGCCGCACACGGGGAAGTAGACGTCTGGGCAGTAGCAGTTGCTCGAGGACTGTGCCGAGCTGTACTGGCTGCTCTGCGAATTGTACTGAGAACTCTGCGCTGAGCTGTACACGGAAGAATGCGCGGAGCTGTACTGACTGCTCTGTGCAGAGCTGTAGACAGAGGAATGAGCCGAACTGTAGATCGAGCTCACAGCAGAACTGTACTGGCTGCTCTGGACCGAGCTGTACACAGAGGACTGAGCTGAGCTGTAGACGGAAGACTGCGCGGAGCTCGACTTGCTGCTCTGAGCGGAGCTGTACTGGGAACTCTGCGCGGAACTGTAGACCGAGCTCACTGCAGAACTGTACTGGCTGCTCTGGGCCGAACTGTATACAGAGGATTGGGCTGAGCTGTACACAGAGCTCGACTTGCTACTCTGCGCTGAGCTGTACTGAGAACTCTGAGCCGAACTGTAGACACTGCTTCTCGAGCTCGAGGAGCTGGAGAACGTGTTCTGTCTGTTCTTGAAGACGACGACGGCGCAGTACGGACCCTCCTCGACGTAGACGACACCCCCCGTCGGAGCGACGGAGAAGAGCGTCCAGCCCGAGGGCACGATCTCCGCCACCGTGTGGACGCCGACGGAAACGTTGTTGAAGGTCACGCGGCCAGAGCCGTTGTTCTGCACGGACTCATCGCCATCGAGGGTGAACGTGAACGGGGTGACCGGCGTGAGCGGGTGGCCCTGCGCATCGAATGTCTCCTTGATGATGTCGATGCAGCCGAAGTGCTCCTCTGGGCAGAGGATCGTCGTCGAGTGGACAGAGGAGTTGTTGCCCTGGTTGGAATCGGGCGTGGAACTCGTCACGCTGCCGCGGTTCTCGATGGTCTCCGGGTAGCACGGGGTCGCCGTGGGGGCGAACGTGAAGACGAGCGTCAAGTTATCCGACTGCCCTGCGGCGAGTGTACCGACATGGCACTGGACGGTGTTGCCACCTTGGAACGTGCAGCTGGGGTCACTGAGGCCGGAGTTGTACTGGAGGCCGCTCGGGAACGTATCCGTCACCACGACGTTACTCGCCGGGATGGAACCGGTGTTCCGCACAGTCAACGTGTACGTGATCTGGGATCCACGCACGACGCTCTCCGGACCGTACTTGATGATCTCCAGATCCGTCTTCGTCGGGACAGGGCAGAGGACGGTCACGGAGTGAACGCTCACGTTGTTGCCCTGGTCGTCATCGCGGGTCGACGTGCTCACCGCTGCGCGGTTCTGCACATCCGTCTGCAAGCAGGGGTCCGTCGTTGGGACGGAGAACTTGAGCGTCAGGGTCTTCGTTTGGCCGCTCGTGAGCGTGCCCACGCTGCAGTTCACGACACTGTTCTGGAGGGAGCAGCTTAAGTCTGAGCCGTTGGCAACGAACGTGAAGGGGCTCGGGACGGGATCGGAGACGACGACGTTCTGCGCTGTCGCTGGGCCGTTGTTCTTCACGGTGAGCGTGTAGGTCATCGTGTTCCCGCGCGTCACGCTGGAGGCGCCGGTCTTCACGATCTCGACATCAGCTGTGGGAACTGTGAGGGGGTTCTGCCTGTTCTCGAAGATGATCTTCGGACACTGCGTTTCTCTGCCCGTGACATTCACGATGCCGCCCGCGGGAGTCACCGACGTCTGCGTCCACCCCTGGGGGATCTGCTCCGTCACGGAGTGCTGCCCCACGGGGATGTTGTTCAGCCGCACGAAGCCCGTGCCGTTGTTGCGGAAGGTGCGGACACCGTTATCGAGGGTGAACGTGAACTGCGCCACCGGCGTCAGCGGACGTCCCAGGGTGTCGAAGGTCTTCTTCACCACATCGATGCAGCCCTCCGTGGGCGGTCGCTTGCGGTTCTTGAACACCACGACGGCGCAGTGGTCGCCCTGCTCCACATCGATGCGGCCGTTCTCCGGCGTCACGAGTGCCTGCTCCCAACCGTCGAGGACATCCTCCGTCACCGTGTGTTGACCAACGGACACGTCGTCGAAGCGCGCGTGCCCCTCTGGACCGTTCGTCTCCGTGCGATTCCCATCCAAACGGAACGTGAATGTCGGTGCTGTGGGGAGCGGATTTCCATCTTCATCGAAGGCTTCCTTGACGATCTCCACGCAGCCCTTAGGCAGCACCTGCTTGTTCTCGAAGGTGACCTGCACGCACTGCGCACCACCCACAACGTTCACAACGCCATTCGCGGGCGAAACACTCGTCAGGTTCCAGCCTGCGAGCGGATTCTCCGTCACGGTGTGCTGACCTGCCGGGACGTTCTGGTACGTCGCGTGGCCAGTGTCGTCGATTCCCACCTGCTGACCTCCGTCGAGTTTGAAGGTGAAGTCCGCCGTCGGCGAGATGATGTCGCCGTTGGCGTTGCGCGTGCGCTTCACGATTTCAATGCACCCGATGGGGCACTGCACAGTTGTCGTGACCTGGTTGCTCGTGTTGTTATTCACGTTACTGTCCTGCTCCGCCGCACTCACGCTCGCCGTGTTCGTGTACACCGCGTTACACGTGGCGTTCGTGGGAACCTGGAAGGCGATCTTCACGGTCACCGACTGGTTGCGTGCGAGGCGAACGTTTGGCTGGCACACGACGTTCTGGCCGTTCTGTGCGCAGGAAGCGTGGCTCTGGCTATCGATGTACGTGAGGCCCGCGGGAATAGCGTCGCGGATGACAACACGCGTCGCGGTGCCTGGACCGTGGTTGGTAGCGGTGATCGTGTAGATGATCACGCCACCTGGCTGAATCGTCGCCGGACCACTCTTCGTGATCGTGAAATTGATGACGCCGCAGGCGTAGGCCGTCAGCGGCACGGCAACGGTTGCGAGGAGACCGGCGGCGATGCCGAGTCCGCGTCGCATCAGGAGAGAGGAACCCATACGGAAAGAAAGGGAGGATACAAAAGTGTGACAAGTTATGGTTTTATATTTCTATAGTCAAATGCACATGATCAATAACTATAATTTGTTTTGGAATGATTTTCCTAAATGATCAAAAGTGTTTCATGGTAGCCATCTTCCCTAGTCGTTGTCATACTATGAAAATATGCTTTAGTAACAGATTGTTCAACTGAGAAAATGTCTCCGTGCTGCGGAAATCTCTCTTTCTCCACTCCCTCTATCCCGCCACTCATTCGACCATGAAGTGGAAGAACGCCTGGAGGGGGGTGAACGACTCCTCCGCGGAGGGGTACAACTCTGTCCAGAGTGCGTAGTTTCCGGCTTTCGGGAGGACTTCCTGGTACGTGATCTCATCGACGGACTCTACGTCTGCAGGTCCGTGCGTGTGCCCATGCCCGATCAGATCGAGATCAGGACCGACCATCACGTAGATGGATGGCATCCCGGCGAAGAACGCGATGGGCTTGCCACCCTCCTCCGCGCGCACGATGAGCGATGCTGTGCCAGTCTTCAAATTATTGGCTTCCAGATGCGTTGAACGTGCACCATTGATCGCGGGATTCACAGGGGGCTCCACGGGGATGCTCTGGCCCTCGACGACGACATCATGCGACGCGATGAGGAGTGCGTGCTTGCCATGACGGAACTCTGCAGATGGATCCTCGAGCTCCACGAAGATGCGGTAGCGACCAGCACGGAGGAACGTATGTGTGATGGGGTGCGAGTTGTCCTCTTCACGGACAATCTCGATGGTGTGGTACACGTCGAGGAGGTCCTCGCTCGCGAGGAATGCGTGGACCATGAGGTAACGATCTTCGATGTTCACGACCTTCCCGTTCTCGCGGAAGCGGTAGAAGATCGTCGTCGGTACGCCGACCGTGAGAGATAGAGGCTCTGTGCGAACTTCTGCGGAGAACTCTCCGTTCTGCACGATGGGGGACATCACTGCGAAATCACCACTGGACGAGCAGGCAGTGAGGCTGAAAGCAAAAGCAATGGAGGCCAGGTGTTTCAGGCGGGGAGTCATCGCTGGCGCATTCTAGAATGTAAAATATATTTGTCAAAGTCTGTGTGGGCGCTCCCGGATGGCGACGTCTTCTCCAGTTTCCGACAGGCGATATCAATGTAGGGGCTCAGGCGTTGGAGATCGGTCGGGTTGATTATTAGAACCTTCGCAGTGCGGAATGGGCCCGTACATACGTGTCTCAGCCGACTCGCATACCAAAGATGACAGTGGCACTCCAGGGAAGTACACTGCACCCTCGATGAATATTTGTCCTGCAAGATTCGTACTGTGTTCGCTCGGTTGTCTCTGTGCGCTTACGTTTGTGGGCTGCTCTCCCGCTCCAGTACCCACACCAATTCCGCAGAACTCCGGCCAAGACATTTCGCAAGAGGCGGCTATCGAAGTCGTACGCAACCGACCGGAAGTCGTGAAATTCGAGAGTACCCTCGTGAAGGCGGGAACCGTGGCGCACATCGATGCACAGTCCGAAGATAAGGAGTGGCTGGTGCAGGTGTACGAGGTGAAGGGCGGACACACCGCCACGTTCAACTGGTACCGTGTGGACAAGAAAACGGGGCAGATTTCGACGGAATTCCCGTGACGGTCACTCCGGTTGCAGGACGTTCTGCAGTAGTGGCTCAAGCCATGGCTGCTCCTTGCGCAGAATCCGACCGCGCGGCGACGAAGGGTCGTTCCAGTCCCGTGGGAGGAGCGTGATGAGTGCTTGTTCCGTTTCCCGCTCGCGAACCGCGTCCCCCAGCAGCGCATACCCATGCGCGGCGATGCGGTAGACGGTGACATCGACCGGGCGCATCTCCTGCGCTGTCGTGAAGAGCTGCGCAGCGCGTTCTCCGTTCCCGCGGATCGTGGCCTGCCATCCCAGGAGGAGTGGTGCCATGCCGTCCTGCATGCTCGTCAGTGCGGAAAGCTGTTCCACACTTCCGCCGACGATGCGATGGAGTCGTGCGGCTGTCGGTGCATCCTGCACTTGCTCCAGGGCGAGCAGTGCCGCCTCAGCAGTTTCGATGAGGATCTGCCGGTCATAGGGGAAGAGCACTACCGTCCGCATCGCGGCATCCGCCGCTTCCAGTGTCGCTCCGCTCCGGAGCAGAGCTTCGGAGCGCTCACGGTGGAACCGGGCGACGATCCACCATCCGAAGATGATGGCTGTCAGGAGCGAAAAAATAGCCGCGACCCAGAGGATGCGTCTTGAGAAGATCGAGTGTCGTCCCATTGCCGGGGACGGGAGGGATCCAAGACCCATGCCCGCGATCAGCCAAGAGAATGCGCTCGTGGCTGGATCAGCGACGCCAGCGAGCAGACTCACATGCGTTCCTGTAAGGGAGATGAGGATGACCGGCAGGAGCGGGTGCATCATGCGGTTTCGCCAGAGACCGATGCCGAGGAGCGCGAAGAATCCGTACGTGAGCAGCAGCCCCATCCATCCGAGTGTGAGGAGGATCTGGAGCGGTTCGCTGTGCATGTCGTCAATCTTCGTCGTGAGCGATTCATATTCGTAGAGCACAGGAGAGAGGGAGCGCGGCGAGACGAGTCCGACTGTTTCGAGTCCATAGCCGGATGGCCGTTCTTTTATCATGGACACCGCGCTTTTCCAGATTTCACTGCGGGCTCCGAGCGAGAAAGGGTGTTGCGTCGACACACGGAAGCGGCTCGAGAAGGACCAAGCGGCGATGCTTGCGAGTACAAGCGCGACTGCGATGATCAGCAGTATGTTTCGTCGGCTGCTCTGGCGAGTGTTTTGCCTCGGCATCGATAGCACCCACAGTATCCCAGCGATCAACAGCCCCAGTAACGCAGCGCGGCTCGCGGTGGCGAACAGGACAGCAAGATTCGGGAACATGATTGCAACGTACAAACTCCGATTGTTCCCTCCCCTCTCACGTGCCTGCCACGCGACGAACGGCAACGTGAGGAGCAGGAAATTTGCAAGCATCGTCGGCTGGCCGATGGTCGAGAAGACGCGCCCGAGGAAGAGATCCGTGTTCCATGCCCCGGCGAGTGGATCCAGCCCTACTATCTGCGATACCCCGTAGAGCACAACGATTGCATTGGCGATTATGACGGACCGCACAATCGCGTATCGTGCATGCTCACTTTGTACGGCCACAACTCCCGTAAGCGCGACGGAAAAATACGCGATGTGTGTGAGAACACCCTGGAACCGAGGAGGAGAACCGACAATGCTGAGGATCGGTGCAATGGACCAGAACGGCGAAAGCAGAGTGATGATGACCAGTAACAGCAACAATCGCCCTGTCCATGTCGTGAGGAGGGTAGAGAGAGCATCACGCTCAGGATCACGCTGTGCAGCCAGAGTGCCCACGAAACCTGCGAGAGCGACGAAGAAGATTTTTGGCAGGACGAAACCAATGGAATTGAGCGGAACGAATGCAATGGCAACCAGCACGAGCGCCCCGCAGAACCACAACATCAGTCTCGGGATGGCAATTGATCGTAGGGGCGTCTTCATGTACAATATTTCGAGATTAGCACCAACACCCATCCATTCCCATCCCTCGTATGAAGCTCCCACTCCTGCGATGCACTCGCACGTGGATCATCGCTGCGTTTTTCGTCTCGGTGGCAACGGGTGTCGCGACGTGGTCTCTGAACGGCTGGACGGCATCAACGATTACCAATCCCTTCCAGGGACTCACAATCACGCCTTCGCCTGCGATCGTCGAAGCGGGAGGCACGCTCCGGCTGACGGCCGAAGGAGACTTCGGCACGGCGACCATGCCGGTGCGCGCGGACTGGTTCTTCCTCGAGCCCGAGAGTGAAGCGACGGGAACGCTTGAAGGATGTGAGCGGAGCAAGACCTGCGATTTCCACGCCGATGACACAGCGGGCATCGCTGTGATCCAGGCACAGGTAGGGGATGGCGACGCGGTTGCCGTGGCGAAGATCACCGTGACGGAATCGCTGAAGAATCCCTTCAAGGATGAACTCCCTGCGTGGGCGCTTTCCTCCATTGTGAATCTCTACCGCCAGGGAATCGTGAAAGGCTACGACGATGGCCGCTACGGCCCGGCGGATTCCCTCACGCGCGGGCAGATCGTGACGCTCATTGTCCGCATGCTTACGAAGGCGAACCTGATGAAAGAGGGTGAAGCCTGCACGCGTTCACCCAGCGATGTTCCGGCAACGCACTATGCGTACGCTGCTGTGTGTGCATTCGCTAACCGTGGATGGACTATACCAAAGGTGAACTTCCGTCCCGATGCCGTCGCTTCACGTGGCGATACTGCAGGGTTCCTTGCGTCGGCGACCCTTGATATCCTTGAGAAGGACGGAGCAGCTGGGAACGCTCAGGTCTTCGATGATGTTCCTGTGTCATCGCCCTTCTTCCGTGCGACGGCGCTCCTCCAGCGAGCAGGCATCATGACGGGCTACCCGAGTGGTGATTTCGGATTACATGATCCGCTCAATCGCGCGGCGGCCGCGACGGTCGTCGACCGCGCGCTCGATGTCCTCCATGGCCGGGCGATTGCGCATCCCGCCGCACCGGTGGGGCAGACCGGCAACCCCTCTGATGGAACGGATGCAGGCGTCCAGAACGGGACGTTCATCCCCAGCAACGAACCCCCCCTCGTTCTGCGTCCGCTCCCTCCCCTGCCTCGCGTTGGGGAGAAGTGCCCGAAAGATGGCTTCAGATTCACTGCCAGCAGCTCTAGCGCGTCCATTGGCGACTCGCAGTCCCTGCCCAGGGATGGCGTCGCCTGCTGCGAGGCATGCCCGAGCAACGAGTACTCTCGCTACTACGTCCCCTTCGCAGGCAATGACTGCGAACAGGGCGACGCGCGGCGCGATGACCTCTCCCCCAAGGAGTGTGCGAACCCCATTCCCGAGAAGTGGGGGGACTTTCCCGAGACCTACGGAGCACACTGCCCGCAGTCGAAGCTCCGCGGCTCTCTCCTCACGGGCCAAGCATCGGGACCGGCCGGCGGAGGCGAAGAGCCGCCGACATTCCCGGAAGTGGATCCACGCGACTGCAATGCGATCGAGCGGAAGCTCAACGAGATCAACGCGGCGATCGACAATGTGAACAACGAAGAAATCCCCATGAAGGAATGGGCTCTCATGCAGGCCCAGGCCGCGTTGAAGGGCGCGGTTGCTGAGCGTGACAAGGCCCAGGGAACGTTCGATTTCAACGCGCACGCATGGGTCAAGAATGCCGGCTTCACGCTGGCGCCTGGGACGAATCAGCCGCTGAAACCCGGCGGCGTGCCAGCGGAGACGTCAACGACGATCTACAAGAGATGGAAAGTCGTGCAGGACACTATCGAGGTTGTGCGTCTTGCCGAGGAGAAGATCGCAGTGGCGAAGGGCGAACTCGAGAGCGTCCACGCGAAAGTTCCCGTACTGAAGTCACAAGCGAAAACCTTGAAGACCATGCTCGACGCATGTCGTAGTGCGGAGGCGGCGAGCTCATCCAGGGCAGCCGCGAGCAGGAGCGCCGCCATGGCGTCGGCGGAGGGCGTCACCAGGAGCCGCAACGCGCCGTACATCAATCTGCACAACCTGCAGGAGGTCTTCCGCGCTCCGCACGACATCGATCCTGACGGCTGCTGCAGTAAGCCGGTGGAGGAGACGTACCGCTGCGTGTACCTGGACGTCGACGACGACCTGCCCGTGAAGATCACGATGGCGAAGGAGGACTTCACCCGGATGATCGACGGGATGAAGCGGACGCTCTCCATCGCGAACTGGATCTCCTCCATCAGCGACGGCGTCATCGGCATCATCGGGAAGTTGTTCTCGGACGCGGCCATTCCCAGCGCCGAGGATACCATCCTGGAAGCCATACGCTGGATGCACGAACACCTCAACCATATCAACAGCATGAGCATTCCCCTGAGAATCTACGTCTACGATGTGACGGACGTCTTCACGCCCGAGGAGCCCAGGGTCTGCAAGAATGTCACCTGGCAGAAAGTACGTGCGGCTCGCGTCACGAACGCAGGCGGTTGGCACATTGGCGATGTTTCGTATGAATGTCCCTTCGAGTTCCAGTTCGAGGGAGGGGGGATCGGCTGCAAGTCTCCATCCCCCGAAGCACTGCTGGAGAAGATAAACTACTTGGTCAGGCACGCCAAGCTGCGTGAAGCAGGTCAAGCCTCAAGCGCCCGCACCGAGTATAAGCACAAAGAAGCGCGTTGCCCGCAAGAGCGCCCGAGCACGACCCCGTAAGTCCTCCCCCGCAGCGCCTGCCCTCCACCGATTCCACCATCGTCTTCTGGATCGCCTTCGGCCTCGCCTGCGCGTGGCTCCTGCCACGGTACTATTCCACTCGTGGAGCGAAGCGAGTACAGGAGCTCCGGCGCGCGGCAATCGTCATGGACTCGCTCGTTCTCCTCTCACTCGCCTTGCCATGGATCCCCGCGAGTCGTGGCGGTCCGCTCTCTGGACTTACCATCATTGCCAGCGGCAATATTCTCTTGATCGCGTTCGCACTCTCTGTCGTCTGCGCCCTCACGCTGTTCTCGATCAATACGCGCCAGACACTCTGGAAGATCGGTGCGTGTTTGCAGATCCTCGCGACGTTCCTCCTGTTCGCCGCCATGCTCCGGCTCCTCCCCGGGACATTCGCATTGAAGATCGGAGAGAGTGCGCCCATTGCCGCCGCTCTCCTTCTCCTTGCAGGCAATGTGGCTGCACTATTCCTCTGGCACCAGTTGCAGAAACGGAGGCATGGAGTTGTGTAATATACAAAAATATGTTATAATAACTTCAAATACACACCTCTCTCCTATGCGCCGATTCCAGAAGAATACCGTCGCCATCGCTCTCTGCGGCATCTCCCTGCTCGTGATCGCGGTGTCCTTCACGGCATCCCGAATGCTGCAGGCGAATGCAACGAGCGACGAGCTCGCGAACGTCCGGATCACCGCCGATGGCCCGCTCACGGTCGAAGCAGGTGGCAGTATCCGCCTGACCGCGGAAGGTGACTACGGAACGGCGACCATGCCCGTGCGGGCAGACTGGTCGATTGGCAGCGGTGTCCCGGCAACAGTCGGACGCTGCAGGAATGCCAAGCAGTGCACGATGACCGCAGGCGAGGAGGCAGGGATGGTGGAAGTCATCGCCGATGCTGAGGGGTACCATTCCACCGTCTTCATCGAGGTCACAGAGACACTCAAGAATCCCTTCACGGACGCTCTACCGGACTGGGCTACTCCCTCCATCATTCATCTCTACCGTGCTGGCATCATCAAAGGGTACGACGACAATCGCTACGGTCCCGCGGATCCCGTTACCCGCGGTCAGGTGATCACACTCCTGTACCGCATGCTACGGTCAGCGGATCTCATCGGCATGGGCAAGACCGGGTGCAACGCCTACGGTGATGTCCTGCCTGGCGACTACATGGAAGAAGCCGTCTGCGCCTTCGCGGCTGAAGGATGGGGATTCGATGAGGAGAACTATCTGCCGAATGACGCAGCCTCACGCGGGATCGTTGCCAGACTGGTCGCCATCGTTGGACAGCCCCTCTTCACAGAGGCGGACCTCGACGTGGAGTCACTGGCCGACGGACCGCAGGTGTTCGATGATGTTCCACGGGGCAATGCATTCTTCACGGAGGTGGCCATCACCAATGCCCTGGGCGTGATGACCGGCTACCCCACAGGCGATTTTGGGATCCAGGATTCCATCAATCGCGCCAGTATGGCGGTCATACTCGATCGGCTCCTCGACCAATTTCACCATGCGGGCATGGGACAATCGCCGATGCACAATGTCGCTCCCGTGCAGCCCGGCGTCGCCGGGTCCGTATCGTCGTCATCGGAGCCCAAGACCGCTGTTTTTGCGTCGAGCGGCAACGAAGCCATCCCGTGCCATGATTCGGACGGGGGGGAGAATCTGTTCGATCAGGGCATCATCTACGGAACATTCCACGGTCAGCCGGATCGCGCGTGGGAATTCGAGGATGAGTGCCTCAGCCTTTCGACGGTCAAGGAGTACTCGTGTGATCGCGGCCTCTACATTGGCTACAGTGAACTCCAATGTCCGGGAGCCAGTACGTGCAGGAACGGGGGATGTATCCGGATTGCCTGTGAGGACAGCGACAGCGGACAGGACTTCGCCGTGCAGGGGACAGTCAGCGTGCGCAATACCGATACGGGGGAGGTCGAGTTTTCGTCGACGGATGAGTGCGTGGATTACGGCAGAGCCGTCCATCAGGCGGAGTACTACTGCGGATCGGACGGACGCATCCTGAACACCGGCAAAGTCTGTCCGAACGGATGTGCGGATGGCGTCTGTCTCCAGGCGTCGTCAGCAGCCGCGAAGGCCGTCTCACCCTCGATAGCTTCTTCCATGTCCTCACTCTCGAGATCGGCGGCTGCCTCCGCATCGTCTCGTCCCGCATCCGTCGCATCGCAGCATCGGCAGGCCACCGGGATCATCGACCTCTCCAATTTCTTCCAGGGTCTCAACAGGGTGTCAAAATATTACGATTTCTCCATGGAGCTCTACCGCCGAGACCAGAATGACAAGCCGTGGGATTTCCGCTTCAGCTTGCAATCCGGCGCAGGATTTGGGCTTGGGACTTCCTATCTCGAGGCTGCGAGCAGAGAGGGCAGCACGGCTCTCTTCGCCATGCCGATGAAGCGCTACGAAGAACTGACGGAAGATGATTGCAAAAACAATCCGGATTACGCGAGCAATCACGAAGCGATCATTTTCGGGTACAACGCGACCGTCATCTGCTTCAAGACGGATGACGGCGTCGTCGGCAAGATGCGCGGTGGCCCGAGTGACACCGACCGGGTGGAGTTCACAATCTGGAAATAAGAAGATGGAATCCCACGCAATGACCCATCGAAGAAATGTCGCGGCTCTTGTTGCGGTGATGTTTGTCCTTGTGCTCACCGGTTGTGCGCAGTCGTCGTCCACAATCGACCGGCAACAGCAGACGTCTCCAGCTGTTGCGGGCCCGGAATGGGTGGAATACCGCAGCCCATCGCACGGCTACGCATTATGGTATCCAAGCAATTGGATACTCGAAGACGCCGATGATCCCGCCGGTGCGCGCATCCACATCGATGCACCCGACAGTGGCGGAGTATTCATCGTCAGTGCACTTGGCGACAAGCGCATCACGGAACCGGGTGGTGTTCAGGCCGTTTTCACGGACATCCGCGATGGATTCGAGAAAGACGAACGGTACTCGCTTGAGGCATATGAGGACGGCGAAGAGAAGGGCGGGGCAGTTGCGGGCAACTACATCGCGCGTGGTGGATTCACGGACGCGGGTACGGAGTATCGCTTCAAGGAACTGGGAACGCTGATGCGCGATGGACGCATCTTTGTCACGACTGCACATGTGCAGCGCTCCTCCACCGCGCAGTATGGGGAAATTTTTGACGAGATGATCGGCGGCTTCGATCCCTTTGGAGTGGGGGGCGAGCAACCGTTGATAACACTGGAATGAAATCCAGTTTCTCGACTTCACCGACTTCTGTGAAGCAGGCACTGGAGATGGTCACCTGACCCAAGAGGGATTCGAACCTCGCTATGTTCAAGAATTTGTGGTGTATAGGCACCACGGTCGGGTGCCCATGTTGGCTGGGGCAACGATATTGCCACCGATCAGAGCCACATGAAAAATCTCCGCTTCTCAGGTGAGAAGCGGAGATAGGTAATTCTGCTGTGCAGCGCTACAAAAGTAGATTTTTCACTGTACCAAGCTTGTCATAGTCCACGGGATGCAGATAAAAGTTGTCCACTGCATCCAGCGAAAAGATGTGACCGCCCCTTATCAAGACTTGTGGAATTGACAGTCCGGCTATTCTTCGCACAACATCGGGTACAAATACCAAACCATCTCCTTCAGGGAAGGATTCCCCAACAAGAAAACGCGGGGTGTTTGGGATTTCTCGAAAGAAAAATGTGCCATCTTCACCGATAAGCCCTGATTGCTCTAGCCACAATCGAAGCAGCACGATGCCATCACCATTGGCCTTTTCAACGAGTGCCTGATCAGGATCATTAATGGGACTCTCTTCAAACCACAATTCCACTGGATACTGGGAGAGTCCTGCACGAAACGATGACCAATAACCATTTCTCGGAAGCAGACGAACTGTCTTGTTAACTATCACTGGTTTCTCCTTCTCATGGAACAATGGAACTTTTGCTTGCTACACAGCAGGGCGGGCTAGGGAGAATTTCTCCGCAGGCCACCATGTTGATCACAAATGATGTAAATGAACAAAAAAAATCCCCCTCCGGCTACTTGCAGGAGAGAGTCAGTCTTTCTTCGCGTATCTATTTAGACATGACGGCACTCCTGCGTGGCGAGAAGCCCGAGGAGGAGGGAGCCGTGAGTCGTGAAGGAGATAACCATTTCTATACAGATAATACCTTGTCATGAAAACTAGTCAATTTTTTTGTAGTAAGCACTAGAGACACCTTAAACAAAATGGCTCCTAGACGCATCGATATTTAGGCTGTGTGAAGCCAAGACGGTCGCGTGCACCTGTTGGCTGCCCAATTCAACCGATATTATAACCGTTCTCAATGACCAGAGTTATTGGAAAAGCATTGATTATAAATTGCATCGAATTGAGGGACTGCTGCACAAAGAGCGACAGGGCTATTTTGCAGACGAATGCTTCATTTTATGATATAATATCTCGATGGCAAATGTAGAACAAAAGCAACGATTCAACGTTCATGAGATTTTTGCTGGACGTTGCCCACCAGAAGAAACTGCTCACCCTCCTAAAGCCTCGAATCCAGAGTTCAAAGAAAGAGCGAAAGCTATAGAAAGAGAAATACTTGAGGTATTGCTGAATCTCACTGCCAAAGAATCTTTGGGAAATGTGTTTCGATTCGAAGAATTAACATCCCCAGAAAAACGACAAGCGGAATCTATTTATAGACAGCCTCTGAAATGTGATCCAAATTTAGTTTTGGATTTCTCAAAAATATATACCCCAAGTATTCGGCGGCATGCTCTGACAATCAATATTCTTAGGCCAGATGCAAAGGAAGCAGAAGAGCATTTTGTTGCCAATTTTAATATTGAATTACGGGAGAATAACGTGCTTGATATTTATCATCGTGAAGTTTCTCCCCGCTATAGGGGCCAACATATTTTCCCAGCAGTTATTTCTAGTTTGAAGCAATTTGCAAATTCACAGACCAGTAATTTGCAAAAACCGGTCCGTCTTCGCTTTGAATGTGGGCAGCCAGAATTACTTGCGAGAATACGAGATCAAGAATTTGAACCCAAAGATGATGAGCAACGTGAAAGGGCCAAAAAAATGCTATCGGGTGACACGTCACTTTTTGCGGATTATTCATACTATCTCGATGATGATAACCAATGGAAGAGAGAGTCCGGAAAACTTCTTTACTGCTACGAGGGCGTACGCGAAAGAGCCAACCCAGAGGACAAGCAGTGGCAGAAGGCGTATCGAGCAACTGTCTTCTATGAACCCACAGTGAATTATAAACAAATCGAACAGAGTGCGGCCAAAACCATCGCTGGAATTAACAGGCTCAATATAGAGTGATGTCTTTATGCTGATGTCACCAGCCAGGAGGGATTCGAACCATGTTGTTGGCTTGCCGTGAACCCGAACGAAGTGAGTGGTTCATGGCTGAGCGGAACGGACGTGAACTTATTGGTTGAGTCCCAGACAGACTTTTGAGGGTCGGGTTTTAGAGGTGAGAGGGCAAGACGGTCTGTACTGAATATACATTCTATAATTACGTAAGAACGTAATTCTATGCTATAATAATACATATGAAAGAAAATGACAAAATAGGCGAATCAGAAGCAAGTGAAATAAAAAAGAAGCATACATACTCTGAAGTAAAGAATCCTATCGATGTCGTGCATAGGGCCATTGCAGATCTGCTATCACCCGAAGACCCGGAATGGGATCGAATACTTTCTCTTCATGGAAAGTATGCCGCTCAAGCCATCAAACGAGGAAGATTGGCCGCTGTTCCGGAGGTGCTCATACAACGTTACGCATTCGAGATCATTGCAAAACATGTTGAGCTACAGGATTACGCCTTTATCGTTCGTTTCATGAAGAACATGGATGTTGGCACACCTGATTTGCAATTGTATTTTGAGGGTCTTGAGAAGAAAAAGCAGGAAGTGATGACGACCGAGAAGACACAACAAAAATCACCTCAACCAGAAGCCAAAAAGAAACAAAGGCGTTACCTGCTTCTTTCTCCAGATGCGACCATTGCCGACCTTGTGACAGAACTAAACTCTGCATCTGTAGCAGAAGATGTGAATGATCTTTTCTTCACTGAATTGGCAGACAATCTTTCTAACGAACTTGGACCAAAGCTTATTGAGATTATGCATACAGAAGAGGCTGCTAGGATCAAAGTTGTCGATTTCTTTGACGCAGCACCCGAATCACTTGCAATAGATTTACCTATTAAATTTCGTACCACAGGAAAGTGGCGAGGGCAGAAAAAGTAGGACGTTGGTCATGGATTTATTTTCTACTTGTGCCATACAGGCACTACGGTCGGGTGCCCATGTTGGCTGGGGAGGAGGGATTCGAACCCCCGAATGACGGCTTCAAAGGCCGCTGCCTTACCACTTGGCTACTCCCCAAGAATGAACAGAGTCTAACAGAAATGTGATGTCTGCGAACGGCCCCTCGAAGCTCCGAGCCGCAGCGAGGAGCGAAGTGGGGCCACTTGCTCGCCCACCGAAGCTCGAAAGCGAAGGTGGGGCTACTCCCCAAGGTGGAAGAAGTCTATCAGATACATCATGACTATGAATCCCGCTGCTATCACAGTTCTATGAAATTCACCCACGAAGTCACTATCAACTTGCCTGTAGCACGTGTCGTTGAGCTCGCGGACAACCCCGATAACCTCAAGTACTGGCAGCCGGAGCTCGTGAGCTTCGAGCACTTCACGGGGGCAACCCGGTGCGAAGTCCAAGCTCACATACGACATGAACGGACGGAAGTTCGTGATGATCGAGACGATCAATCCGACTTCGCCCCGTGCGCGGGGCTACGCCGGACGAGCGGCCTGGAGAAAGTATACCTGCTTGCGGAGTCGATGGTCTGATTCCCCGGAGCTTGCTCCGGAAAAAGGAGTCCAGAGCTTGCTCTGGGGTTCATAC
>JAUSFD010000032.1 GCA_030649955.1 Candidatus Peregrinibacteria bacterium
GAGGGGATCGCCCGCGCTCGTGGAGAGTACATTGCGCGTCTCGACGCTGGAGACCTCGCTCTCTCAACGCGTCTCGAGGAGCAAGTACGTTTCCTCGAGGGCCATCCTGAAATTGGTATACTCGGGTCCGGCATCGAGTTCTTTTGCGGTGAGCAGACGCTTCGGCGATTTACCTATCCCACGGAACATGAGGAGATCGCAGGTCTCCTCCTCCGATTTGTGAATCCACTCCCACACTCCACGCTCATGTGTCGGAGAACAGCGCTCGGGCAGCTTGAGGGATACTGCTCGGCCTTTGCGCGTTCACAGGACTACGACCTCCTCCTCCGCGCGCTTGTGTGTACGCGCTTGGCTTCCCTTCCCCACGTGCTCGTTCGATGGCGGTTCGATCCCACATCGATCACGTACGGTTCATCCCAGCAGCTCATGTACAGCATTGCCGCATTGGCGCGTGCGCGTCGCCGTATGACGGGACACCAGGACGTCGTCCAGTCGGGCCACTGGGAGCGACTCCTCGAGATCGTAGCGCAGTTCGTTCGTCGCCACCGACTCGACCAGAAGGCGGGGGCAGCGAAACATCAAATTCAGGCACATCTCGCGCTTTCCGAGCACCGTTGGGTTGACTGCGGTGTGCATGTCACGCGCCTGCTCATCCAGAATCCGTTCTTCTTTATCCATACGGGAACATGGGTGAGTGCGTTCATCGCGAAGCGTATCGATGGGATCCTTCCCCGTTCCGATCTATGCGAACCATAATGAACAGCAGCTCTCCGAAGCACGTCATATGCGTCGGCGTACTCGTAGCACTTTTTTTCTTGGCGTACATTGTCGACGTACGTGTTTACCTACACCTTCTCCTCCTCAGCTTCGCGGCACTTCCGTTACTCTACGCCGTATTTACGAAGGAGGATCTCTTTGCGCCGATCACCATCTTCTCCGCGCTCTACGGTTTGAGTTTCGCGGCCGTTCCCCTGCTGCAACTTGCGGGTTGGGTGAAGCTCGATACCGCCTATGCTCCCTATGGTGTGGCGTTCGACACACGCGCGGCCCTCATGAGCATCATTGGTCTCCTCCTCGTCTACTCCGCATACTACGAGGGCAAAATTGCGCAGGTCGTCGTCGGTACGCTTCCGGTCTTGAGAAGCGTGATCCATGAACGGAGAATGGCCGGTGTCATCGCGGCGCTGTTTCTCATGAGTGGCGCTGGATTCGCGGTGCTTGTGAGCCAAGTTCAGGTTGACCACTTCCTCGAGTACTTCATCTACACGAATGTTTCTTCCTCTGGGAGGGGGCATATTGCATTTTTTGCAACGCTGTACGGTGTCGCTGGCTTCCTCGCGCTCATGGG
>JAUSFD010000011.1 GCA_030649955.1 Candidatus Peregrinibacteria bacterium
GGACGTGCACACGGAATGTTGAGGGATGAATTCCTGCTATCGAATCAGTGCCGAATGACCAATGCGACTGAACGTCTCGACGAGACCGCGTGCCGTACGCTCCCAGGTGAACTCGTGGATGCGCTCGGCGCCTGTCGCGACCAAACGATTGCGGAGCGTGGCGTCATCGAGCAGGCGCTCGATAGTCGCAGCGATGTCCTCGGGGTTGCGCGGATCGAAGTATGCCGCTGCCGGTCCGCAGAGCTCGGGCATCGGCGGAGCGTCTGATGCGGCAATCGGCACACCGCATGCCATACCCTCGAGGAGCGTGTGCGGGCATGCTTCGCACATCGAAGGGAACACGAACATCGTTGCCCGCCGCATGAGCCTATGGAGTTCTCCCTGCGGAACAAGGCCGAGGAAACGAATACGATCCGTCAATTGGAGCTCCGATACGCGGAGCTGGACACGACGAAAGTATCGCGCATCGTGAATGCCACCTGCAAACCAGATCGGTGGCGCATTCGGCCGCTGTACCACCAATCGCGCGTACGCCTCGACGAGCACGAGCTGATTCGCGTACGCGACGAATTTCGAGGCGGAGAGGAGGAATGGACTGTCATCGCGAGCGCAACGAAGCGGAACGTGGCGATCTCGCGCATCATGGGACGAGATTACTTCGCTCCCTTCGGTCGCTCGCAATGACACCGCAGGTGTCCCATTGTACACGACGCTGATCTCTTGCGCAGTGTCCGGGAATCGCTCCACTACCGCATCACGCACGGCTTGCGAAACGGCCACAATCCCCGCGGCACGAACAATGGATCGTTTCGTGAGCTCCCACTTCACGCGCGACTGGACATCGAGCAACCACGTGTTCTCGAACTCGCGGTACATGAACGGTTCCATGTTCCGAATCGCGATAATCTGCGGACACGGAGCACGGAACACTGCAACATTCTTCGCGGTGTAGAGGAGATCGATGCGGAGACGCCGAAGCTCCCGCGGAAGCGCGAGTTGCTCGAACCGAAACCGCTCGAGTGCGCTCGTCCGTTCTCGAACGACTTCGTGGAAGTGTACGTTCGAAACTCGAAGCGACGCGATGAGTGGATGGCGATCGGGGACGAAGCAATGGTACTCATTCCGCTGGTCAATTGCCGCGAGCGTGGGGAGGAGATTCCGAAAATACGTCGCCCCACCGTACCCGATGCCGGAAAGGAGCGTGAGCGCGATTCGCATAGGCAATGCGTATGGTATATTCTACTCGCAATGTCGCGACGCATCAAGATCATCTCCACGAAATATTGGCGCTTGGCGATACCCCTCCTCTATGGGGTGTCCGTCGTGCTCTGGAGCATCGGATTCCCTTGGTTTATCCGAACGGTTTTTATTCTCTACGGCGCATTTATTTACTGGACACTCTCAAGTGCCCGATGCTCCTGGTCGCCCAAACCACTACGACCTCCGTCGACATCTACAAAACGAAACAATCACTGGATCACTTTCGCGATTATTTTTGTTTCATTCCTCCTCCTCTCACTGACTCGCCTTATCCCCTTCGTGCGCTTCGGTGAAGCGCCGCTCGGGTACGACACCGGATTCTATGTCGGATCAATCAAATCGCTCGTCTCCCCAGGAACTCCTGCATCCTCGGCGCTCTACCGCGCACTGACCCCCCTGTTTGCTGCGGGGCTCTCTCCGAGCTTCCTCTACCACTTCTTCCACGTACTCACGCAAGTACTCCTCGCGGGGGGGCTCTTCTTCCTTCTCTCCTCCCTTGCAACGCCGCTTCGCTATCGGCTCGCCACCGTCGCCGTACTCCTCTACACACTCTCCGTGGTGCAGTTCCTTGGGTACTGGTGGGCCTTCACCCAGCAGATGCTCGGCATGGGATTCTTCCTCGTGACGCTAGGGCTCTTCGTACGCAGATCGTACGGAGCGCTCTTCTTCGCACTCATCACGTTCCTCGTGCATACCCCAACAGGCGCGGTCCTCTTCCTCGCCCTCGCCCTCTCCTACCTCGCCTACGGCACCCAGCTCCTCACACAACGCCGATTTGTCTACCCTTTTGCCACAAAAATCCTCGTAGCAGGCGTACTCCTCCTCCCGCTCGCACTCCTCGTGAAACAGATCGACGTGCGCAATATCTTCACCGATATCCTTGGCGCACACGGCATCCTCCTCCGGAATGTTCCACAGGAGCGCATCTCCGAGTTCCGGGGACTCTTCGTTGTCCCTGGTGCGTTTCGCTTGCTCGTTCTTGGATATGTTCCCTTCAGTCTCTTCACCGTCCTCCACCCCGCCACATGGATACGGAGGTCCATCACAAAATTGTTCTTCTTCCAGAATCTCGCGCTCCTCTATGCAGCGCTCATCGTGCTTCTCCTCGTCACCTTCTCGCCAGTCATCTACCAATCCCGCTTCAGCGTCATCCTCGATTTCCTCCTCCTCGTCTTCGCGACGCCGACCATGCTTCTCTTTGCAGAGCACTTCTCCAGGGACCGTACTGGGAAACTCCTCGTGGGGCTCCTCCTTACGTTCTTCCTCTTAAGCATGGGTCTCAATATCCATCAGCAACGCCCAATGGTCTTCTCTGAGGAGCTCGAGGAAATAAAAACTTACACCTCCTTCGTTGAACCCACCGCCGGTGTGCTCGCCACCGACAGTCTTTACGCTCCGTGGCTTTGGGGGTTCTTCCGCTGGAGCACCCTTAGCCCGGGGTACCTCGGTGATAGTTGGGATTATGCAACGTGGACCAAATTCTGGAGTAGCGCGAGTGATAAAGAACGCCTCCAGTTACTCGGATCACGCGATCACCCACCGCCACCGATGTACATCCACATCGGAGAACGGCAGCAGCAAGGTTTGCCGTTCCAGAGATTCGTCCGCACATCA
>JAUSFD010000016.1 GCA_030649955.1 Candidatus Peregrinibacteria bacterium
CAGGTATCTTACCTGGAGGGACACCACGTAAAAGCCCAGCGTCTCGAAGCAGTCGGAAAGTCCCCCTCCTCTTAGAGCCTGTCCTGAGCTTGTCGAAGGAAGGGGGTTAGGGGGAGGTGTGGAATGCGGCGTCGGGGGTCGAGAGAGCGGAGGGGGGCGCGGGTGGTGGGTCGCCTGAACTCCCTCTCCCTATGAGGGAGAGGGCTGGGGTGAGGGTGGAAGGCGCCGGACATGCAACACCTATCGGATTACAGGAAAACGCAATCCCCCTCCCTCTTCAGGGGAGGGCCGGGGTGGGGTTGAGTCCGACGAGTCCGCTCCGTCCGTCACTAACCACTAACCACCATCCGACCCATCCTGTCCCCCGTAGGGAACGCTTGTCCATCTCGTCCATTCCGTCCATCCAGTCCACCGATGGCCCCGGACATGCATGTCCGGGGCCCGTTTCTCGGGACATCCTGTCCCTTGATCGGATGTGCCTCCTGACAGCGGCGCTCGGCAGGACGTAACTGTTCACGATTAGGTAGACTGTCGGTCGTTATTCCTCCGTCCTCGGAAGAAGACGAGCGTAATCCCCTCTCCCTTGACGGGAGAGGGTTAGGGTGAGGGTGATACAATTCTACCCATTCCTGAACTCTTACTCGGGGACAACGATGACACCGGTTGGAAATGGTATAGTACAGCTTGGAGGATTGATGATGGCAACGAACAAGTCGGTTGACGAAATCGCCGCTGAGATCGAAGGGCTTAGCCGGGAGGCGCTGCTCGTCCGCATGGCGAAGATGGGCGATCTTCTGGAAGAGTTGGAGGACGTAGCGGACCTGCTGAGATCGGCGCGCGCGAGCCGGCGCGGCCCTACGAGGAGTTCTCGGACGAGCTCAGGGCGGAAGGCCGTGAAGTATAGTATTGAGATCAAACGAACCGCTGAGAAGCGCCATCAGACAACTTCCGATGGGAAACAGTTCAGTCTTGCGGGAACGCCATCCAGGTAACGGAGCTGTACCCACCTACCCCCTCTCCCTGGGAGGGAGAGGGCAGGGGTGAGGGTTGAACCTTGCACGCGAGATCTCTTGATGTCGACCGAGCATTTCCCGTAGAACTGAACTCTTTCTCCGACGGATGCTTTCCGTCTCATCAACCCGAGAATTCTGGCGCTTGCGGACGATCCACGCCCTCACGGCGTGAAGAAGCTTGGCGGCGGCCTTGGGTAGCCTCGGTAGCGCGCCCCAGGCGTGCATGTCAGGGGCGATCAGACATGCGAGTTACTATCTGTCCTCGTCAGCGTTGTAGACTATTTCGCCCGTGCTGAGGACCTCTTCGACGAAGCCACTTCTGTCGCGTGTCTCGTCAAGAAGGACCGGCTCGATATGGATGTCGACCTCACTTCTCACCCTGTACAGCTCTGCCGCCAGGTCCAGGTAAGTCTCATCCAGGCCGTGCGCGATGACGGCGATGTCTATGTCGCTATCTTCACGTGCCGTGCCGCGCACCTGCGAGCCGTACAGAACGACCTTTCTCACCGGCACACGCTTTCGCACCTTGTCAGAGTATCTTCTGGCTATTCGGAGAGCCGCGGCTTTATCCATTGGAACATCTCCTCGGTCCGGGCGAGCATCCATCTGCATTTGTCGGCAGTTAACGCCTTTGCCAGAAGCTCGCGATCCGGCGGGTATCTAACCTCGACGTTCATCGGTTCCATTCGTCTCAAGAAGTCAAGCTGTTCCTCGCTCAGTTCCCTATCCCGGATTATTCACGAAGACTTACCGGAAGCGCCCTCACCCTAACCCTCTCCCGTCAAGGGAGAGGGGATTACCTTTGTCTTACGAGATAACCTATCTTATTAGCCCCAGTTAGCCCCCTCTCCCCCGAGCGGGAGAGGGATGGGGTGAGGGGTTTCCGTTTCGCATTCTGTTTGCACGCAGAGGTCATCG
>JAUSFD010000004.1 GCA_030649955.1 Candidatus Peregrinibacteria bacterium
TCAATCCGACTTCGCCCCGTGCGCGGGGCTACGCCGGACGAGCGGCCTGGAGAAAGTATACCTGCTTGCGGAGTCGATGGTCTGATTCCCCGGAGCTTGCTCCGGAAAAAGGAGTCCAGAGCTTGCTCTGGGGTTCATACCATTGATCCTAGCGATAGTAGATACGAGTATCTGGAGTGTTGGAATAATGATGATTTTCCCATGCCACTGCTTCTGCCCAATCCTGTGCTCTTTTTTCAGTGTGTGTGTTAGCCGAGGACCGTTCCCCGATGTTCTTCCGGCCCCGCTCGAGTAATGGCTCAATTTGCCGACCATTGTACAACGGCATCTTGCCAAGGAATATTCACGATTCATATCTTTGTACTGGGAACTGCATAACAAATTTTCCTTGATGAGGAGACTCTGTTCGCGGATACTAACGCCTACACTCTCTCCCCTCCCCTCTCATGCCTACGTGTGATGCATGCGGCCAGGAAATCGTGGAATGCACAGTCTGCGGTGGAAAAATCTGCGTAGTCGGCTGCCCCGACCGGGCAGATGACGGTTGCACGTGCAACGAGTCCGAGGAACCGGAATTGCTGGAAGGTGATGCCGATGAAGTCTGATACGGCTTCGCTTTTGAAGCGTTAGCTTTCGATAGCTTTGATCACATTTATATCGACGTAGCGCTACGCCGATATCGAAAATGGTGCTGCTGAGTAACCTCGATATTTTATACCGCGGAGCTGTATGAGGCGCGTCACTAGTATCTCGTGAGGAGAGCGTGCACCATGAAACGCTATGTTCCTGCGAGTCATCACATCGTCGCGATCCCCTGGGATAGGGAATGGACTCACCTACGAAACAGAAGAGGCACGCATCACGCCAGGGTCTGCAGTGCAGATCCCGCTTCGAGGAGGCCACGTGGATGGCATTGTCTTCGATGTTCAGCGGGAGCGGGAGGAGCATGAGTTCGAGGTGAAGAAGGTTACGGCACTCCTCGCATCGGAGCCCCTTCTCACAGAAGCGCAGCTGAAGACACTCACGTGGATGGCCCGGTACTACCTGACTACCCTTCGCCAGTCTCTGAGCGTGTGGCTCCCACCGCCACCGTGGAGGACACTGCTCCCACAAGCGCAGACGGTTTATCGCTTACGGAAGACGAATCCTGCACTCCGAAGTGTGAAGCAGAAGCTCATCTGCGATTACCTGTCTGGGAAGGATTGGGTCAGCGAAGTGGAGCTCAAGCGCGCAGCAGATGCGACTCCTGCAGTTCTCCGAACACTTCTCAAGAACGGAGTGATCGAACGCGATCGGAAATTCACGCAAGATGACAGTGAACCTGTTATGCACCAAACAATGGATCACCCCAAGCTGAGTCACGCGCAAGAAGAAGCGTACAAAATGATACGGAATTCTACGAAGCCGTCGCTGCTCTTCGGGATTACCGGGAGCGGGAAAACGGAGATCTACGCGTCTCTCATTGCTGACTGCATCGCGGAGGGGAAGCAGGCGCTGCTCCTGGTACCGGAGATCCTCCTCACGGAGCACAATACGGAGAGGTTCGAGCGGCTTGTGGGACGGGGTTCCCTCGCCATCCTCCACAGCAAACTTACGCAGGGGAAGCGGCGAGCGGAGTGGCGGCGAATCCACAGTGGAGGAGTTGCACTCGTCATTGGGTCACGTAGTGCACTCTTCGCGCCACTGCGGAAGCTCGGGCTCGTGATCATCGATGAGGAGCATGAGTGGACGTACAAGAACGAGCAGACTCCCCGCTACCACACGCGGGATGCTGCGGAAGTGCTCTGTCGTGAAGCAGGGGCCCGCCTCATCCTGGGAACGGCGACACCGTCGATGGAGACGTGGGTGAAGGCGAAGGGTGAGTACACACTCGTGAGCCTGCAAGAACGCTACCGCACGCACGGGCTCCCGTCTGTGCGCGTCATCGATCTGGGCGATGCGAACTTCGGGCAGCACTACCCCTTCACCACTCCTCTCCTCGATGCCATTGGGCATCGGCTTCTGAAGAAGGAGCAGTCCGTCCTCTTCCTCAACCGACGCGGCATCGCGAGCGCGGTACTCTGCCTGCAGTGCCGACGCCGCGTCATCTCGCCCGATACCCTCCTTCCGTTCACCGTTCATCAGGATGCGATAGGGAGGCCATACCTCTTGGATCATACGAGCGGAAACAGGGCGGATGTTCCGAAAGTGTGTCCGAGTTGTGGCTCCACGCGGCTCCTCACCATCGGTGCCGGGACGCAGCGTATCGAGCTGACGGTGAAGAAGCTGTTTCCGACTGCCCGTGTCTTACGAGCCGATAGCGATACCCTCAGTTCCCCAGAGGACATGCGTCGCCTCCTCACCGCTATGCAGGAAGGGAGGGCAGACATCCTCCTCGGGACCCAGTCTGTCGTGAAAGGGCTCGATCTCCCGGGAGTCACGCTCGCTGCGGTGCTCATTGCGGACATCGGGCTCTCACTTCCCCACTTCCGTGCAGGTGAGCGCGTCTTCCAAATCCTCACGCAGCTCACGGGACGGAGCGGACGAGCGAAGCCTGGAGAAGTGATTATCCAGACCTTCCGCCCGGACGCCCCGGAAGTTGCACTCTCCGCGAAGCACGAGACGGAGAAGTACCTGGAGCAGGAGATGAAGTTGCGGCTCTACACGGGCTACCCGCCTTTTACGAAGATGATTCGCCTACTGTACCGCGATGACCGGGCAGAGGAACGGACCCGCAAGGATTACCATGCTCTCCTCACGGCAATTGAGCACCGTACGTCCGATGCAAAGGTGAACATGGCACCCAGTCTCTTCGGTGGTGGCAGGGAGTGGCACATCCTCATACGCGGAAAGGACCCCGCATCACTCCTGTCTGCTCTCGCCCTGCACGATGTCTCTGTGGATATCGACCCGCTGGAGTGCGTTTGACGTCACTCCCTGAAGGAAAGGGTTCCTGAGGAAATCCCTAACAATCGAAAGGCAGGGAGGGCAGTAAGGGCAGGAAAGGCAGCAAATACGAATGTGTTGCTCTCGCTACCTTGATTACCTTGGCCGCCATTCATTGTACTTTTGAAGGTGATTTTCGACGAATTCGAGTAGAATGCATCTGCATGAAGCCCGTTGCGATCCTCGTGAACTGCTCCCGCGAAGGGCCTGGCCTCATCGCGACGCTCCTCGAACGCCATGCAATTCCTTTTCGCACGTACGATCTCGATGCCGGTGATTCACTGCCACCGATCGGTGAAATCTCTGCGTGCATCATCTTGGGGAGCCCGGACAGTGCGAACGATGAGTCGCTGAAGATCATCGAGGAACGCGCACTGCTCAAGGAAGCACTGCAGCGGAAAATCCCCTGCTTCGGCGTGTGCCTGGGTCTCCAGCTCCTGGTGAAAGCTGCTGGGGGAATTGTGCGGAAGAATGCTGTGCAGGAAATCGGTATGAGGAACCCCAAGGGAACACCGTATCGTGTCACCCTCAAGAGTGTTCATGAGAGGGATCCCCTCCTCGCAGGCGTCCCTCACTCCTTTCCTGTCTTCCAGCTCCATGGAGAGACCGTAGCCCCTACACCGCTCATGGAGAACCTTGGCCGGTCACCAGAGTGCGAGAATCAGCTCGTACGGATCACGCCGACTGCGTACGGCGTCCAGTTCCATACGGAGCTCACGGAGGAGATGCTCCGAGCGTGGATCGCTGCCGATCCTGATCTCCGACGTCTCGATGCACAGCAGCTCCTTGCGGATTTCCATCGGGAGAGCACAAATCTCCACAGCGTCTTCGAGACCATGTTCACGAATTTCCTGTCATTGACGGGGCTTGTATCAGATCCTAAACCTGCGACCAGTAAAGCGTTGGTTGCTTGATTCGTGCTTTGCTTCGGTATGCTACCGGGTACATCCCCCTTCACGTATGCCTTTCCACAAATACCTTGCCGAGCTGCTCGGTGCATTCACGCTCACGTTCGCAGTGCTGCTCACCACAGCGCTTCAAGCACCACTCTCTACGCCAGTCGCCGCAGCGCTCACGCTCGGCCTCTTCGTGTACACCATCGGGCCCCTGAGTGGAGCGCACCTTAATCCCGCAGTCACTCTCGGCATGATGAGCATCCGCAAGATCTCTGGCCACGATGCTGCGTTCTACGTCTTCTGTCAGGCGATCGGTGCCTCCCTGGCACTCTTCGTCTCCCGTGCAATCCTCGCAGAGCCCGTACGGATCGTTGCGGAGAATTCCCTCGGTGCTGGTCTCGCGGAAGCCCTTGGCGCATTCTTCCTCGCCTTCGCAGTCGCTGCGGCAACAGCAAAGAAAGTCCCTGCGGAGGCCTCGGGTCTCGCCGTCGGCGGCTCCCTCCTCCTCGGCATCACCCTCGCCTCGAGCTACTCAGCTGGCGTCCTCAATCCCGCAGTTGCACTCGGTCTTTCTGCCCTCAACCTCGCATACGGAATCGGACCCATCGTCGGAGCGGTTGCGGGAGCGTGGGCGTTTACGTTCTTGTACGAACGGTAGCTTGTTAGCTTCTTAGCGCTGTCTATTTTCCTAAGAAGCTAACCAGCTAAGAAGCTGACACCACACCCAAATGATGCAGGGCGATTCCTGCAGCCACTGCGACGTTCAGCGATTCCTTCTTCCCGAGCATGGGAATGCGCAGGACAGCATCACTCAAGGTGAGAATGGCCTCCGGAACACCGGAGAGTTCATGACCGACGACGAGGCAGGTCTTCTCCAATGGCTGATAGTCCGTGAGTGGGAGAGCGTCCGGAGTGAGTTCGAGGGAGACGATCTGCCATCCGTCACTCTTCAGTTGCTTGAGGATGGGGAGTGGATCAACTGCCTGTTCCCAAACCACAGTCTCCTCCGCTCCTAGTGCTGTCTTCGTGATTTCTGTGCGGGGTGGGTGACCCGTGTAGCCTGTGAGGTAGATCTTCTCGACCGCAAAGGCATCGGCCGTGCGGAAGAATGAACCGACGTTCCAGAGTGAGCGCACGTTGTACGCGAGCAGAATCACGCGGTGCTTCATGGCAGGCGCTCGAGTGTACTTGCGTGCGGATTTGCGAAGACGGCGAGGAGCTCATCATTTGCGAGAGCTCTCTCCTCCACATCCGCAATGGCGTAGACGATTCCCTGTACAGCGCCTTCTCCGAGCGAAGCGCTGCTCGTGTCTGGCTCATCGCGACGCAGGAGCTTCGTCGCTGCGAAGAAGTGAGGCTGCTTCTTGAGTGGCACTTCCTTCCCCTTTCGGCTCTCCCACGTGGAGAGCTGGCCATTCCTCCTGATGTAAGCGAGTTCCTTATGGGGATTGAAGAACGAGAGTGAGCGTAGCAGCGGGAGTACCTTCTCCTCGGGAACAGCTACATACCGAAGCTGCTTGAGACCCAGGGACGGAGTGATGCGTCGGGCAGCCTGCTCTACAGTTCTCTCCTCGTTGTTCACGATGATGAGATCGATGAAGATCTCTGTCCCCTGCACTGTTCGTGGATGGAGGTCGAAGCCCGCACTCTTGGAAGTGGCGTTCCCTGCCTTCGTCGTCACTCTCCCCTGCTGGAGCCAACGGCAGAGAGACTGGAAGTACGGATCTCCTAGCGGTGTACGCTCGGGATGAGGCATGAGCGCGACGACATTCCCATCGGGGTTGCAGAGTCCTGCGATAGCTAGCGAGGAACCATTGGGAGTAGTCGCAACGTCATCGGAGATGTGCCCCGCTTCATCGCAGTACGAGAAGGCAATTTGCTCACGAGTCTTCAGTTCTTTGAGAAGTTCCGGATCGCGCGTCGTAAAGCGTCCCTCGCCGTGCGCGATTGGTAAGTGCATCACGCCTTTCCAATCAGAGGTCGCACAGCGATCGCGCTCGCAAGACGGCGAAATCCACACCCATTCACTCAGGAACCCCACTGCCTTCGGTTCCCCATGCTCCTCAATAGCATTGCGCGCGAGGCTCATTGTGAGTCCCTTGGGGAGGGGGATGAGCCCGCTCTCAACGAGGATCTGCGCACCGTTGCAATTGCCGATCACCGCTTTCCCTCGTTCAGCCTCTCGCCCGATGAATTCCATGAGTGGATCGCGAGCAGCGACCATTCCCGAGCGCCCCCGATCCTCGTAACTGAAGCCTCCGGGGAGGAAGTACCCATCGACATCTTCGAGTACACTCCTGTCGTCATTCCACCGAAAGAAGCGGGCATCCATCCCGTTCCTCCTCAGTGCACAAAGCGACTCCACCTCGCAGTTCATCCCGGGGAAAGAGAGGACGGCGACCTTTGGTTTCTTCATGGACGGAGTGTAAATCAGAGTAAGTGAACTAGCGAGAAGTAAGAATTAGGAATTATGAGTTAAGAACAGAAGAATGAGAGTGATTCATAATTCTTACTTCCTAATTCTTAATTCCCCTCAGGGGCAATTACACCTTCATCACCTCTTCCTCTTTCTTCTTCGCCGCCTCTGCGACCTTCGCATTCGCGTCGTCGACTGCCTTCTGTAGGGCTTCCATGAGCGTCTCCTTCACATCCTCGTCCTTCTCCGCCTTGATGGAATCGTGGATATCCTGCCTGCTCTTCCGCACAGAGATGCGTGCCTCCTCCGCGAGTTGATGGACCACCTTTGTGAGCTGCAAGCGCCGCTCCTCATTCATCTGAGGCAGATTGAGGCGAATGACCGTCCCGTCGTTCACGGGGCTGGTTCCCAGGTTTGCCTGCTGCAGCGCCTTCTCCACAGCCTGCATGATCGTGCGGTCCCACGGTTGCACCACGATCGTGCGTGCATCAGGGACGGAGATTCCCGCAACATTCCGGAGGGGCTGTGACTGACCGTACGCCTCTACAGAGACGTGCTCGATGAGTGCAGGGTTTGCTCTCCCTGTTTGGAGTTTTCCGTACTCCGTCGCGAGGAACTGGAGCACGCGCTGCACTTCCTTGTGGAATGCATCGAGTCGAGTGTCGTTCATAGAGGGGGAGGGAGGAGAATCATACCCCTTCGCGTTTACCAGGCTATCACTCTACCAAACGTTGAAGATTGTAATGAGTGAGCTGTGGAAACGCTACGGGGTACGAGAGGAGGGAGCAAGTGGTTCTCGAAATAGGTTCTCTTCTATTGCAACTTGGCATCAAGAGTGGACGAGGGTGCCAATCTTCTCTCCGCTGGCTGCCTTGAGGAGGGCACCCTTCTTCCCGAAGTTGAAGACGATGATGGGGAGCTTCTGGTCCTGACACAAACTGAACGCCGCCTGATCCATGACGTTCAAATGTTTCTCGATCGCCTCCTGGTACGTCAACTCCTCGTACTTCACCGCCTTGCGGTACTTGCGTGGGTCCTTGTCGTAGATACCATCGACGTTCGTCGCTTTCAGAAGCACATCGCAGGTGAGCTCGAGCGCGCGCAGTGCAGCGGCAGAATCTGTCGTGAAGTACGGATTCCCTGTTCCTCCTGCGCAGATCACGATGCGATTCTTATCAAGGTGTCGTAGGGCTCTACGTCGGATGAAGGGTTCTGCGAGTTCGGGAATCTCGATCGAGGAGAGGACGCGCGTCTCCACTCCCAAGGCTTCGAGTGCAGACTGCAGGGCGACGCTATTCATAATTGTCGCGAGCATGCCCATACTATCGCTCACCGTTCGTTCGATCGCCGTATCCTTCGTATCGCGGTAGCGCCAGATGTTTCCCCCTCCCACAACCACGACAATCTGGAGTTTCATGCTCGCGAGTTCCACAATCTGCTTGGCAACTTGGTAAAGGGTGGGTTTGTGGATGCCACTCTCCTGCCTCCCGGAGAATACTTCCCCGGAGAGCTTGAGCATGATGCGCTTGCGTTTCATAGAGTGCGCCTAGCATACGGTTCGAAGTGCCTTACGCCAAGGGGGTGCGGTCCGAGGATCCCGAAGGCGGTGGAATGGCTTCATCTCCCCTCTCGGTGAGAGAAGGAACCTTCGCGTGCATGAACTTCAACCAGAGAGCACGCAGCATCACTCCCACAACCCGAAATGCAGCTTTCCAGTTGCGCAGCGTCGCTCGAACAGTATCTCACTCCCCGCGGGAGATGGGACCGACGAGAGGCACATCCTTCACCTTCCCCGTGACCGCGTTCACGAACCCGTAGAGCATGCCGAAGAAGACGATGACCAGGAGGGTCTTCCAGAGGATTGGGATTACGAATGCGATGAGACTCGCTCCGAAGAGGACGATGCCTTGTCGGCTATGAAAACGAATGTACGGGGACTTGCTATTGAAGAAGTAGACGGGAATGGAGAGAAACCAGATGTACCCCATCGCTGCGGTGTCACGATGCGCATCGATATCGTTCCTCTCGATGGACCCCACGAGGATCACGCTGGTCGGCTTCTCATCGGGCATGATCATATTGTAGCAAATTGCGGACGCCGAAATGGAGGTGCTGTTGATGGCATACGATGGGCAAACAAAGTGAGTTGAGAGGTACTTGGATTCTAGTACGTGTGTTGGCTGTGCCACGTGATTGTGCGCAGCCACGAAAAACGGCTGCGCCGTCACGTGGCACGTAAAATTTGCTGCTCGCTTCGCTGCGCGCAATTTTACGTGGTACCCCGGACAGGGATCGAACCTGTGACCTGGAGCTTAGAAGGCTCCCGCTCTATCCAACTGAGCTACCGGGGCATGCTAAGAGTGTACCACTAGCTCTTCCAGTGTATTCACTTCCGCTGTAGACTCCTTCACCCCATGAACGCTCAAGAGCTACTCCGCCAGGCTAAAGGATTCATCCTCGACTCCGATGGAACATTGCAAGATAAAGGAAAGCCCATCACTGGTGCGAAGGAGTGTTTGAGGATCATAGAGAAGCAAGGCAAGCGCTTTGTCATTTTGACGAATGCCTCGATGAAGACCCCGCAGAAAGTTGCTGATGAGCTATGGGGAATGGACCTGCAGGTTCCTCCAGAGAATATCATTACGAGTAACATGGCAGCTGCAGAAGTGGTGGCTTCTCTTGGGCAGGAACGGAGAGCGTACGTCTTGGGCTGTGACGCAGTGCGCAAGGCTCTCTCCGAGCGAGGTGTGACCATAGTCGAGAAAAATGCATGGAAAGACCGTGAATGGGACCCGCATCAAGTGCCCAATGTCGTCGTCTTAGGAAAACTCCTGATGTACGGCATGGAGGACATCGACCCAGCGGTAAAAGCAATCAGGAAATACAACGCGGCCTTCGTTGCAACGAACGACGATCGGTTCACGATCGGGAATTCCAATGAAGACTTTCACACAGGTGCGGGGTTTGCTGTTCACGGGCTCACCCACGCAACTGGTCGAAAACCGATCATCGCAGGAAAGCCATATACCACTGCAACGAATATGGCATTGGCAAGGCTCAAGTTGCCACCAGAACATGTGATTGCTGTGGGAGATAATCTCGAAACCGATATGGAAATGGTCGCTCTCTACCGTCGTCAGAGTGGACAGAGGTTCTTGAGTTGCCTCGTGCGCTCCGGAATGAAGAAGAGTGAGGAAGAGGTTGATCGGTACGCCCATGAAGATCATTGCACTGTGCAGGATGTTGGGGAGATTGAACGTATTCTCCAACGGGGCTAGCCACGGAGGTTGTTGTGCTATTTGCCATAATAATAAAAATAATGTATAATTATCATTAATACACATATGAACACCCTCCTCTTCGTCCTCGGCATCTTCATCATTGGAGTGCTCGCGCTCTATGCCGTGAAGGTTGCGAAGAACATCGCGTACGTTGCGTTTGTATTCATCGTCGGATGGATGGTGTGGAAGTACGGCGGGCCGTACGTTTTCGGCCCAAATCCCCCGAGCCCCGATTCCCTCCTCACCGAAGTGCAGAATATGGAAGTGCATCAAGAGAAGATCGCTGGTGTCATGACCCCGGAGAATGTGGCGAAGGGTGTAGAAGTCGTTCAATCGGTCGCGAAGAAGGTCGTTCCCACGATTGCTATCGGTGCACATGCAAGTGCACCGGAAGGAGGCACCTTCGAGAAGTACTTCGAGAGATTCATGAATTTCGTGCGCTCGCTCACTGCGGGAGATGATCTCATCGTGCCAGGACAGCAAGTGGAGCTGCAGGACGTTCGCTAAAGGGCACTGAAGACTTGTTGTAAGAAGGAAAGTATTTTCCCGTCATACATACCCGGTGCGTTTAGGAAAGGCATCGGAAAACCTTTCCCCCTTTTTCTATGGCAGTCCTCACTACAGCTACAGCCGTGAGCATCACCTCTGCGATTCTCGTCGCAGCAGGGGGTGTCTCCGCACTCGCCGAAACCTCGGTACCAGGTGATGCCCTCTACCACGTGAAAGTACTGGTGAACGAGGAAGTCCGTGGCGGACTGGCAATCTCCAATAGCGCAGAAGCAACTTGGGAAGCGCGTCTCGCGATTCGCAGGCTCCAGGAGTTGCAGGAACTTGCAGCGGATGCAGCGCTGACTGCAGAGACGCAAGCAGAGCTCACGGCGAGCTTCGACGCTCACGCGGAGCGTGCCCGTCTATTGGCCGCTGATGCGAATGCCAGCGATGATGCGGGTGCGACGGGAGAAGTCCTCGCGGAGCTCGATACGGAACTCGCTGCACACGCCGAAGCATTGGAGAGCCTCGCGCAGTCAAAGGACACTATGCGCACACACATTCGTACTTCCCTTGTGGCCATCGCGCGCGTGCGTTCGGATATCGCTCAGTTCTCCGTGAATAGTTCCCAGGGGTCTTCCGCCTCATCAAGAGCGCAGGAAAGTCTGACTGTGGTGGAGGACACGTACACACGCATAGATGCGCAGCTGGAGAATCGTCAAGATCTCTCCGCTGAGGTTCGCGCCGAACTCGAGGCGAAACTCATGCACGCCCGAGACCGTATGGTAGAAGTGCGCTCTTCCATCGATGGAGATGCAGAGTCTGAGACCCGCGTCGACGTGCGGAGTATCGTTACGATCCTCGCGGAAATCGAAGCGTCCCTCGGTGATGAAAGCAGCGACAGCCCAGCGTCCAGCTCCTCGCAGCAGACGAGCGCGACATCCTCGAGTACTGCGAACACTTCTGCTCGTCAGCAAGTAGACGTACGTTCGGACACGTCTGTGAACACACAGACTGATGTATACATGGAGACGCGCGAGTCTGTGGAGATCAGCAACTAAGACTTAGGTGTTCAGTGCAGAGGGGGGAGGACAATTGTCCTCCTCTCTTCTGTCGTGCATCACTATCGCTCGCTTCCCTTCAGGTGCTTTTCGAAGAACTCCGCAGTCTCGTCCATGAATTTTTCGAATAGAACGGAGAACTCATGCCCCTCCCCTGCGTACTCGGTGTACGTAACCACTTTCCCCACTGCTCTGAGGTTCGCGATGAGTCCATCGGACCATTCCTTCGGAACGTCCTTGTCACGCTTTCCATGGAAGACGAGGATTGGTATGGTGATGCGATCGAGGAATGTCTTCGAGGATAGCGCATCCCACCCTGCGGGATTCTCCTCTCGCGTCTTCAGCACTTCGAGTGTCCGGTCGCCGGGTTCACGCTCCCCTCTCCAACGCATGTAGTTCTCGAAAGCATCCGCATGCACGGGAGCATAGAGGACGATCGCATCGACGAGGCTGGGAAAGGCAACAGCGACATTCAGAGCGATTCCTCCGCCCATAGAGTGGCCGAGCATACCCACGCGTGTTGTATCCACACCAGGGATGGAGGCTCCTCGCACTGCAGCGATCGCGTTCACCACGTCCATCGTGTACTCCAGTGATGCATCGTAGACCTCGCTCTCGTCAGGGCTCTCGTCTGATTCTGCGTGTCCGCGGTAATCGGGGTGGAGGACGGCGAATCCACGAGAAGCGAGTGCGTGCTGCTCACGCTTGAGGCCCCTACCATTGGTATACACACTCGTCGCGATGTAGCCGTGATTGAGTACGAGGAGAGGGTGTCCACTCCCGCTGCGCGGAATGTTCATGATGCCGGAAATGGTGAGGCCATTACTCTTGTAACTGATTCTATGGCGATCGTAGACGGCCGTTCGTGACAATCGCTCGAGGACGGTGAATCCCGTTCCCACCAGGTGCATCGTACCGAGTGCGTCGAGAGACCGCTCTGGGGGAAGTGCGGAGACTTCGTCGACTGTTCTCGATTCTGGAATCACCAGAATCTCCGATGTTTTGGGAGCCGGTGGAATCCTCTCCGGAGGAACACAACCTGAGAGGACGATGAGCGTGATGAGGACTGCGAGGAGAATCGGCATATCCACCTCTAGCCTACGTGAACGCAGCCCAGCTCACGAGAGCCAGGCCGCGGTCGCTCTGTGTCTTAGGGGTAGACGGTCGCTCCGGGATTGGTCCCGGGAGCCGGCGTGGTCGACGGCGTTTCGACGTTGATGTTCACTCCTTCCTCCGTCGTGGACCGTGGAATGCTACTGAAGGGGTAGACGCGGAAGAGGAAGAGCAGGATGCCGACGATGAGGACGACTGCGAGGAGGGTGAGGAGTGTTGCCGCAGAGGAGTCTCCTGTCGCTTCGTGGTGGTAGTGGTGCTCATTCACCACGGGATTGGTGTCTGCCATAAGAGGAATGGGGAAAGGAGTAAGTAAAGTGTATGACGGTCGAGGGGCCTGTCTCTTTCGCAGTATCTTGCTCGCTTTCCAGAACTCTCCTCTGCACACGAAAAACACCGCGCGGGAGCGTTCTCCCGTGCGGTGTATACCAGTGCACTATTCCACGACGATCGTGCCCTCATGTGAGGAGTTCAGGTGATTGTGGTACCGGAACGTGCCGATCTGATTGAAGGTGTAGATGTACGTCTCTGCCTGGCCGTAGGCCTTCTCTGCGTCGAATGCGGAGAAATCGGTATGTGTGGGGTGAGGATTACTGGCTACCCACATTTCTGAAGTCGTGTCATTCTGGAAGGAGACCGTATCCCCCTTCTTGATGTGGAGTACCGAGGGAGTGAAGCCATCCGCCGTGTACGTCACGGAGAGCGTATTATCCACACTGGCCTTGGGCGGGCGGAGATCCTCGCCAGGGGTTCCGTACGCTGCACGAGCGGCGATCACCATCTTCGCCACTTCCGCTCGGTTGATGGCATCCTGCGGACGGTACTTCCTCGTGGGATTGCCGTCGCTATCAGTGTCACCAGCGACGATCTTGTCCCTACTCAGTGCTTCGATGGACGTTGCGTGCGCTGTCCCTGTGTGCACGTCGTCGTAGCGATCCCCGAGGGAGACATCGACGTCCACGTGGAATGCAGCGGTGAAGATAGCGGCTACCTCCGCGCGGGACGCGGGGCTGTTCCAGTTCACGTTGCCATCGAGGAATGCAAAGCCTTCGCCCTTCGCAACGGCGACGTACGGTGAGGCCCAGTGGTTCTTGAGCCCGCTGTCGATGACGGAGCTGTACTCCTCCTCGTCGTAGCCTGCGCCCTCGACCGCGATCTTCAGCGACTCTGCGACGGTGATCCTGTTGCTTGGCCCGTAGGAGCCCGTGAGCTTGCCGGAGCTATCCTTGTACCCGCTGACGATTCCCGCCTCAGCCGCGGCACGGACGTAGGTGGCGAACCAGGCGGATTGGGGAACATCCCAAAACTCGAGGGTCCTCCCCTCAACAATGACCTGCACACCAACAGCACTCGCCGTGAGCGGGAGGAGTGTGAGGAGTGCCGTGATTAGGGACGATGGTGAACGCATGTGATGAGTGGGGAATGGATGAAACTGCCTCTATGACGCACCGGACGAGTCAGTCTTTCATAGATAGAGTGCACTGGGAAGCAAGCTAGCACTCAATAAACGCAGGAGAGTTGCTGCAGTGCACAGAGCGGGATTCTGTGAAGAAGTTGACATAAATAAATAATATTACATTGTACATCTTTTTACATGGAGGCTGGTGCGCTGCGAACGAAGTGCGTAGCATCGCTGGCCAGAGATGTATCTCCTCACAGAAGTACTGCACCTGGCTGAGCCTCTCGCACGCTTCCTCCTCGGGCTGGGTTTCATTCATGCTGCATTCGCCCTCCTCTGGGAGACCGCAAGCTCGCTCCTCGCTATTCCATTGCTGGTGGTGATGCGACTCTCCTCGGGCAAGGTGCTCCTCCGCTTCGCACTAGGCTACGGAATTCTCGTCCTCCTCTCCCTCTCCTTTATCGTTGGAGCGCAGGGACTGTCTCGCCCCCTCGCTATCACTCTCGCCGTTACCCCCATCGTCGCGCTCGTCCTGGGCGACCTCTACGACACACTGCTCCCGGGAGATTCGGGCTCGCAGGTTCCACGGTTCCTCGGGTGGATTGCGATTCTCTGCGCTCTGCTTTGGTTGGGCATCTTCGCGTTCCTTCTCTCTTCACCGCAGCCCGCTTTCCTCTCCTCCTTCGATACAATCGGGGAGAGCATTGAGCGGTTGAATGATCAGTTCGTCCTCGTTCAACTCCTCTCCCTCTTCGGCATTCTCACAGCCCTACGCTCGCTGATTCGCGGCGCATTCGCACTCGTCGGTCTCGCGCAGGCTGGATTCAAGGGGAGCGCACACCCACACGATCCCCTTCCACCCACCGCCACCCCGTGAGGGCACCGGCGATGAACCCGAGGATGCTGGCGAGGATGAAGATCAGGAGGATGTCCCAGTCGCGTACGTACACCTTCTGCAACGTGGGAGCAGCTCCGTGGATTCCTTCTGATGTGCAGACGTTCGAGCAGCCATCATCCGACTGCAGATTCCCGTCTTCGCACTCCTCGCTCTCCTGCAGCACCCCATCTCCACACTCGGAGTACCGGCAGATTGCCGGGCATTCGTCGCCGTCCTCCGTATTGCGATCGTCACATTCCTCATTACTATCGATCACACCGTCGCCGCAGTGGTAGAGACGGCAATCGGACCGGCAGCGATTGAAGATACTGTCGGAATTCTTCTCTCCCATATCACACTCCTCTCCCGCCTCGACGGTTTTGTTGCCACAGACTGTTTCGACGCTCGTGCATGATGCGGAGCAGCCGTCAGCGTCTAGCGTGTTGCCATCGTCGCAGTCTTCTCCTTCCTGCACGGTGCCGTCCCCGCACACAGCCTCCGCGAATCCCTCCAGAGTGCACGCATCCGAACATCCATCGCCACTCTCCGTATTTCCATCGTCGCAGGCCTCATCCCCCTGGACAGCACCGTCACCACAGGCATTTTCGGAATCCCTTGTCGTTGCGCCTTCCACAGTGCAGTCCATCGTGCAGCGTTCACCACCGTCGCACTCCTCTTCGGCATCCACCACTCCGTCCCCACACTGCGCCTTCACGCACGTTGACCGGCAGGCGTTGGGAGTGGAATCGGAGTTCTCGTCCCCCGCATCGCACGCTTCGTTATTCCCAGGGTCCAGAACACCGTCCCCGCAGGAGGCATCTTTACAACTCGTACGACATGTACCTGGCTCGGCATCGGAATTCTCCTCGCCCTGATCACACTCTTCCCCTTCCTCGATCTCCCCATTTCCACAGGATGCTTCAGCAGACGCGGGTTCTCCCTCCTCCTGAGGTTGCCCCTCCGATGTACTCGTTTCGGATTCCCCTTCACCCGATGCAGAAGATGAATCGACACTCACTGCAGAGGCTGAGCTCGAGGTTACCGCGCACATGGGTGAGAAGAGCCAGCGGCAACCACCGATGCAGGCATTGGGGTCAGATTTCCTACTCGAGGAGTTCTCCGCAAGGGTTTTCATTTCGTCCGGCCAGCAGGGTTCCTTCGTCTTCTTGTGCCGCGGGATGGAGCAACGCTTATTGCACATCAGGTCCACGTATCCGCGACGCGTGTAAACCTGTCCGCTCGAAGAGTCTGCGTATTCCATGTCCCCTTGAGAAGGTTCGCACTCCTCTCCCGCCTGTCGCGAGACGAGCTCCTCACCGCAGTAGAGGAACGTGCAATTCTCCGTACAGTACCGGATTCCGTTGTAGCGACCGTCATCGCACTGCTCTCCTTCGTTGATGATGCCGTTCCCGCAGTTCGGTGGAGGAGGAGGCTTTGGGGGTTCCGAAGAAGAAGACGGAGGGAGCGTATTGAACGGGAGCGGTTGTGTCCCACTGGGTTTGTGCACGCCAGTACTCGTACTCGAGCTCGATCCGTACCCGTACGCGATATTCCCGATCCGCACATCCAGCGATTGCCTGTCCCGCGAAACGTGCGCCTGCACGGCAACGAGCGTCAGGATGAGGACGAAGAGTCCCATCTGCAGCGCACTATTCTGTGAGGAGTGTTTGTGTTTCAAATCATAGAATTATACCACCTTTCACCCTTAGTGTGTACTCGTGGAGAATTGTACGATGAGTGAATTCGTGACATAATATACAGATGGTCCCTACACCCCTTCAGTAGGGAGAGTACCGTATCCCCATGCGCTTCACGAAGATCGTCTGCTCCGTCGGCCCCGCTACGAGCACTCCTGCGCAGATCGAGGAGCTCGCAAGGATGGGCATGAACGTCGCCCGCATCAACCTCTCGCACGGGACGCGCGAACAGCACCTGCACTTCATCCGGACGCTCAAGGACCTGAACGATCAAGGGAAGTACTGCGTTGCAGTCATGCTGGACACGAAGGGGACAGAGATCCGCACCGGCGACGTGACGGACCCGATCGTCATCACGAAGGGCGACGAAGTGGTGTTCTCCCCCATCCCCTGCCCCGATGAGAAGCGCAAGGTGATCATCGTGAGCTACGACGGGTTCAGTAAAGACGTGCGGGATGCTGAGCGTATCCTCATCGACAACGGAGAGATTACGTTCGAGCTACTCTCCACCGAGACGAACGGCCGCGTGATCGCCCGTGCCCTCGACAACGGATCCATTGGGAAGAGGCGTCACGTCAATCTCCCCGGTGCAGACATCGACCTCCCCACGTTCTCCCCCCAGGACTGGGATGATATGGCGTTCGCCGCGGAGGAGCAGGTCGATTACGTCGCTCTCTCATTCGTGCGCAGTGCAGCTGATGTGGAGCAGGTTCGCCTCTTCCTCCAGGAGAAGCGCAGTGCGATTCGCATCATCGCGAAGATCGAGACACGGCAAGCCGTCGACGACATTGCGGAGATCCTCCGCGTCTCCGACGGGATCATGGTCGCCCGCGGAGACCTGGGTGCAGAGATGCCCTTCGAGCGGCTCCCGGTCATCCAGGATCAGATCGTCGCCCTCTGCAAGGAGGCGGGGAAGCCCGTCATCGTTGCAACCCACATGCTCGAGAGCATGATCAATCACCCCATGCCCACACGCGCAGAAGTGACGGACATCGCGCACGCTGCAACCACAGGCGCGGACGCCACGATGCTCTCCGCAGAGAGCTCCATTGGCCAGTACGCCTTCGCTGCCGTGGATGCGATGGATCGCGTGCTGCAAGCGACGGAGGCGCACCTCAAGCGATTCGCACCGATGGAGGATACGGGCGTGCACGACGAGCGTGAGGCACGGGCCGAGGCTGCTGTCACCCTCGCTGTCTCAACGGAGGCCGCAGCCCTGGTCGTCATCACCCGTACGGGGAAGAGCGCCGTGGATATTGCGAAGTTCCGCCCGCGCATCCCCATCATCGCCTTCACGCACCGTCCCGATATCCAGCGTAGCCTCCAGATGAGTTACGGCATCCTTCCGCTCCTCGTCTCCTTCCACGACGATCCAGAACAGACGGTGGACATCGCGATGGAGAAGATCCACTCCCTGAAGCTCTTCCCCAGCGGGACGAGGATCGTGCTCGTGTCCGATGCAAAGGCGCACGAGCAGGCGGTGAACACGATCCAGATACGGTCCATCCCGTAAATCCCCTCCAGAGTTCTCGGAGAGAATGCCTCGTTTAAGCGGCTTCGAGCTACGAGCTGCGAGCACGATATGCCGCCTCACTTAAAGCCCATCGCTCACTGCTTCGAGTGCCACGGACCTGTCGTCCTGGGTGTAGCGCGGTCCACGCATATCGATCATCGCTTGAATAAGGGGGTCCTCCCGCAGAGACTCCAACGCCTGAGCCTCTGCAACCTGCATGTTGAACACCTCCTGCTCGAGGAGGAGGACGGATCGTTCGCGCTCGAGTGTGCGCAACCTGTAGCCCTTCGTGGCATTCGCATTCTCGTGAAAGAGGATGAGGAACGCGAGGAGGAGGATGAGCGCGCCGATGCATCCCATGAGGAGAAATGTGCTCTGGTTCACCATCCTCCCCAGCGAAGAGCGTCGCGTGAGGTCCTGAGCCGGCGGGAGGGTCGTGAACACGGTCGTGGCGGGGAGTGTATCAGAGCTCTAGCGCAGGCGCACCGATTCTCTCTAGGAAGATCGCTGGACTGCGCGGAACCGAGCCGAACGAGCACGAGGGTTACGCTCCACCTCCGCATCGCTCGGCTGCACAGCTCTCGATGTGAGCAGGCGGAAAGGCGCCTCAACGGACTCTGCACCCGTGACCGCATCGCGCTGCGGCGTGCTCCATGCGCGGAACGCTTGCTTCACCATCCTATCCTCGAGGGAGTGGTAGCTGATGATGCCCAACCGTCCCCCGGGTTTGAGCTGTAAAGCTGTCGCACCGAGGAACATCTGCAGAGACTGCAGTTCATCATTCACGGCTATCCGAAGGGCTTGGAATACTTGCGGAAGAATCCGGGGAGCCCTGAACCCGAACACTTCCTCAATGCACTGCCGCAGCTGCCCCGTCGTCTCCAGAGGGTCATTTGTGCGATGTGCTCGGGTACAGAGAATATGCGCTATACGCGCACTTCCCTGGAGCTCGCCAAATTCCCGCAGTGCCTTCAAGATTTCTTCCTCAGAAGCGCGCGCGAGGAACGTGGCTGCTGTCCGTCCTGTTGAGCGGTCGTACCGCATATCGAGAGGCGCATCCTCGCGGAACGTGAATCCCCTCTCCGCCTCATCGAGATGGGGAGAGCTCAGTCCTAGATCTGCGAAGAGAATGTCGCTGAGTGGGAGAGAGAGATCTGCGAGTGCACGGAAGTTTGCATGCACACCGCGGAAGCGTTCACCGAAAATCGAGAGTTTCTTGGACGCTCGGTCGAGATTCTCCACATCTGCGTCGAGACCAATGAGAACACCATCCGGTGCCGTGAGAGTGAGGAATGCCTCCGCGTGCCCCCCAAGTCCCAGTGTGGTATCAATCACCGACTCCCCTCCTCTTGGAGAGAGGTGCGTCATAATTGGCGATGCGCGGAGTGCTTCCGCAGGTGCGGTCAGCTCTCCTTCTGCCAGAAGTACAGGGATGTGAACCATGGGTAGGAGTGTAGGGAGTCTTCACTCCCCCTCAACGCATTTCCCTTGCCGGGAGAGCAGAGATCTCTTATGAACACATTATTTGTACAATAATTGCAAAATTCCTGAGTAAACCTCTTCTATAAGCCATTCTGAACAGTTGACAGTTATGGCATTTTAAGTAGAATACTTCACTCTGTTTTGGGTTCCCACCCTCCTCTTCAGCGTGATGCTGGGGATCACGGCCTCTCCTTCTCCCCTTGCTCCCACGCCCATTCAAGAGTGGGCGCCTCGCGCCGGAGACCAGCTCGTCATCGACACCCAGGAAACGGTGGGGTACTTGATCCATCCGAACGGAACGTACACTGCCTTCCCCGTTGCAACAGGGCAGCGGAGGACCGTGCACTACATCGGACGCGTGTACAACGCCACGACACCCGAACGCCAGTGGACGGTACAGTCGACGCATATCAAAGGAGACAGAACTACCTTTGGGCCGACGGGAAAGTTCCTCCGCCTCTATATCGACGGCGAGAGCACTCCCTACGGGATTCACGGTCATCGAAGTAGTGTGAAGATGCTTGCAGAAGATGAACGATTCCGGAGTATGGGCTGCATCATCGTGAGTGAGGAGATCCTCACGATCATCGAGCAGACGTACGAACTCAATAGCAACACTCTAGAGGTCACGACGACGTACGGGCTCGAGAAGCTCCTGACCGATCTCGTCGCTCACATCACCCCTGGAACCCCACAGAAAGGGTAGAAGTCCCCTGCGGATCGCGTATACTCCGCGGCAGCACGGAGAGGTGGCTGAGTGGCCGAAAGCACCGCACTGCTAATGCGGTATACGGGGTAAATCCCGTATCGAGGGTTCGACTCCCTCCCTCTCCGCCACGTAAAAACGCTCGCAGTGCGCTGCTCGCGTTCACGTGGCGCAGCCACCACTTGCTTCCCTGTGCACGAGAAGCGTTTTTTGCGTGTCACGTGGCGAGCGGAGCGAGCTTTACGTGACATGATGTTTTGGGCCTAATGGACCCACATACAGAGGGGAAGCTGCGGTTCTGGGGTGACCCACTCCCTATTAATCTGTCGCATTTGTATGGAAATTGGAGAAGTACTCGGAGATCAGCGTCAACAAATGTATTCCCCCTTTTCCTTGTGGAATGGCCAGGATCAGGTCATTGGCTGAGCAAAAACTGGGGTGTAGTCAGTGTGTGTGGTGACACCCATTCGTGGGAGGTGTAACATGCTGCCCTTTTTCCGCTCGCCGCATGTCCCGTCCCGACCGTCCAGCACAGGAAATTATCGCACAGCTTGCGAGAGGAAATCCGGGAGGTCTCTCGCCAAAAGAGCTGCAAGAAACCCGCGCAGCGATCGAGCGCATTCTACGGGGAGCGACGCCTCAGGAGGTCAACATCGCGACATTGCAGCGCGCCGAAGCGGAGAGAAAAAATCAGAGGGAGATCGAAAGCATCCGGAGTGCACATTGGGCCTGGGTCGCAAACATCATTCTCTCCTTCCGAAAAGATCTTCAGACGATCCCCTCTTTCCCCGACCATATACTCAAAACGGGCGACACCGTCCCTATTGCCAACACGGGCTGGGGTCCGTCCGCCGTGAATCTGACGCCAGTCGTCTCGCGCTTCAGTAACTCCGATGCGATCATTCAATTCCCGACGGAAGCAGGCCAGAGACCGCACGTAACGCGCTTGGAGTATGGCGGAGTCGCAGAGATCCTGGGCTTCAGCGCAGACAAGCTCTACGCGCTCCTCTCGTATATGTCGCCACGGCCAGAAGGAAGCCTAACGGGAGTCGATTCACCGAGCGGCATCCAGTACTTCCAACCCGTTCACGATCTGTGCAACAAAAATGAGGAAGTGCTGGAGAAGCGAAAATTTCGCGCTGAAGTTCGCAGAGCAATCGGGCGCATTTCGAGCGGCCAGGGACCGCAGCACATGACTCTGGAGAGAGGAAACGCTGTCCATGTCGGCGACTTCGCGCGACTGATGGCACACAAACGAGACACAGAAGTCTATGTCATGAATCTGGATACCATTGCTCCTCTTGAAAAGCACACGGTGTACGACGTGTTCGAAGTGCATCCTTCCCCGGAGGGCGTCATCACACCTGCGGATATCCAGGCGGAGGGGGAACGACAGGAATACAGGGTGGCAGACGGCCTATCGTTCCAGGAACTCAAAGACTTGGATACAATTCGGCTCGATGATCACTGCACGGTGAAGATCCTCGGCTTCACGGACAATGGCCGCGCGGCCCTGGTCGAGTACCGCGGGACGGACTTCCCGCACGACCGTCGCATCGAAGCATCACTACGCGGCATCCAATTCTTCATTAGCGTCCAGGAATCAGACATCGATGAACGGAGAGCGAAACGAGAAGGCTGGGAAGAAATCCTATTCGCTCGCGACGCGTCCCATGGCCCAACGGGGCGTGGGTATTACCCTGCGCGCTTTTCCCCGCTCTCCCGGACGAATATCTACACCAAATGGGACATCGGGAAAGAGTACCGCGATCCAGAGAGTTGAACTCGGTCTCACTTCGCCGGAACAAACCGCATGGAGAGTGAGTTCACACAGTGACGCGTGTTCTTCGCTGTCAGGTGTTCCCCTTGAACGCGGGCCAGCCGCAGCCGGCATCGAATTTGTCCATCGATCAATAGAGTTCTTCAAAACCCACTGGATTCCTCCGAATCGGCCTCCGACCCATCCTCCTCAGCCTACCCATTTCGACCCCTCGAAAGGGCTCTGAAAATCCACTCACGGGTTGGCTCTAGATCCACCCTCTCCGCCATCCGGCTTCGTCTAAGGACTACGGCTGCACACGACGAAGTCGCTCAAGCAGCGTACAAAGCTCGATGTGATGGAGCTTCCCTACACAGTGATCAGCTCCTGCCCGTCCGCGTACTGTTGAGGATAGCCATCACTCTGCACTTCGAGGGAAGGTTCCTGGGAAGGAATATCGAGCTGCCCGTTGCTTCCGCTGCGACATTCCATGGAGTGTTCTGCAGCTGTGTGTGCGGCATCTGCAATGCCCCAGAGGAGGATATCCCGATCGACTCCCTGGTTCGTCTTCAGAAGCAAATTGGCATACAGCCCCTCGAGATTCAGGCGATACACTCCGTACAACTTCCATTCATCATCTGAGGGGTGAAAGCTTTTTCGCAGTGCACGGGGGGAGCGGACGAACGTGTCCGAGAATGGCAGTGTCCCCAGTTCCCTCGCGACTCTGCGCAACGCGTGCGCTGGATCTTTCTGCGCCATGAGCACGAAGATGCTCATACGCGCATGGCAGACGTGGAGGGCATCGATGCGTCGCTTCTTGTCGTGCGATGTTACGCGCAGGAAACCGTCACGGAGAGCCTGCGGTACATGCGAGAGAACTTTCTGGCCGATTTCAGCTAGCTCCGTCCAGAGCTCTCGGTTAAACGGCTTCCGCTCTCGCACGATATTCATGCACCGCAGGACTTCGTTCATCGTGCCCTCGGGGTTGGCATCACTCGCCTTCCGCCAGTAATCGATCCAGTCACGTCCAAAGGGTAAAGGCCTCTTCATTGGAGCATCACTGATCTTCACTCCGGAGGCTCCTCGAATGTTCTTGTCCAACGTGCCACAGGTGATTGTGCGGAGCGACAGGGGAAAGTGAGTGGTAGAATTGCGGCTAGAGTAAGGAGATTCGCGCCGCTGTCAACATTATCCCTTTCACCGTTGAAATCCATGCCAATCAAAGCGAAAAACTCTGGAGGATTTGCTCACCTATTGACAATGACCACGAGAGACAGAGAGTGTACTCTGCTGCACTCATTACCGCATTCATGACCTATGTCGCTCAACACTTTCGACCTCAGCGAAGAGGCAGTCACATCTCCAGAAGTGCGCAAAACGCATCGCAAGCCGTCTAACGGTCCGCCGGACGATGAGGAGCCGCTCAAGACACCTATGAACCTCTTCCTCGAGGACATACGCAAGTTTCCCCTCCTCACAGCAACGCTGGAGAAGAAATTCGCGGTGCTGAAGGACCGAGCAGAACCATTGTTCCAGGAACAGGCTCAACTCCTGGAGCAGGCGATCCTCACATCTCTCGCAGGAGTGGACCCTTCCGGCGGAAGCATTACCGGTGCTCTAGAGAAGATCAAGTGCCTGATTCTTCGCAGAGAGGTGGCTATGGTGAGTGATCATCCGTACGGGAGGGAGGGGGCAATCCCCACTCCAGAGAGCGATGCGCTCGCGGATGCTGCGTTCCGGAGGATGGTGAGGGCATCTCGCAACAAGAGAACATTCCATTCGACGATCATCGAAGCGGAGAACCTGACTGACGATGTCTTCACGAGGAATCTCTTCTCCGTCATGCAGAAGCACTTCGCTCTCTGCCAGAGGATCGCCACGTCAGATATCGTGGCAGTTGCGGCTCTCGCTACCATCACCCGTGAATCCTTTACGCTCTTGCGCAGTGCATTGCCGGACGGTCATCCCTGTCTGGTTGCACTCGCGGAGCGCGATGCTACGTTCGCAGCGGAAGTCACTGCTGATGAAGAGTGTCGCACGTATATCGAGCCTCTCATAAGCCAGGGATACCTCATGGGAATTGATGTGATGACCCCTCATGATGTTCTCATGAGAGCAAACTTGCCGCTCGTTGTGAGCCTCGCCCGTAGGCGTGTGGGAAAAGGGTTGGAGCTTTCGGACCTCATCGAGGAGGGAAATTTCGGCCTCTACAGAGCTGTCGCAGGATTCAAGGCCTCGAAGAATGTACGATTCAGCACCTACGCTACGTTCTGGGTAAAACAATCCATCGATCGTGGCATGCTCATGAAAGGGCATGAAATTCCGCTGCCCATCTACGTACATACTCTCGTGATCAAGTGGCGGCGAGCGACGAAACGTCTGCTGACAACGCTCGGGCGTCCGCCGAGCGACGAGGAAGTTCAGATGGCACTCAAGATTTCGGTGCAGCAAGTGACGATTGTGAAGAGCGCGTTGACCCGCCTCAACGCGAAGTGCTCTCAGGGCGGCGAGGAGTGGGAGGATCCCGTCGTTCAGGTGGTCGACAAGCGCGAACCTCCTGTCACTGACGGACTGCTCCAGGTCGACGAGAGCGATCTCGTCACAGCTCTCCTAGAAAAGCTGGATCCACGGGAAGCAATGGTCATCCGTCTTCGCTTCCCACAGGATGGATCGGAGTCGAAGACATTGAAAGAAATCGGCGAGCAGCTGGGACTCACTCGCGAACGCGTTCGACAGATCGAAGTGGGGGGGCTTCAGAACCTGAAAGGTGCAATGCAGGATGATCACACTATCGATGACGAAGAGTGGGAGACGCTTGCGAGTTCTCCTCTTGGCAGTGGTCCTGTGCGACCTCGCAAGTTCGACCTCCCTGTTGCACACTTGCGAGATGAGCCAGCGAAAGATTTCGTTCCTCAACAGCGTCACGACGCTGGAGCAGCCTCACCTCCCCTCGCTCCTAAGCCAAGCCGTTCACCAGATGCAAAGCAGCACCAGGACCTGACTCCCGAGGAGAAGTCTGCGGTGGAAAAAAACATAAAATCCCTCGTTGAACAGTACACACTTCTTGCAGTGGTACAGAGAATTCGGGGGAAGGGAGAGCACACCATCGGTGCTGTACGGATAGCAATCAGGAGGGCTATGCGTGGGGACGGCCTCTCTCCGAAGTACGTTGCTGCTATCGCAGGCATCTTCGGAAAGGATGTGGTCTCTGACAGCGAGGAGACTGAAGCACCAGCTTTACATCAGGAGCGAGGATAGTCGAAACCTTCCCGGCCTTGCAAACGTGAACGGAGTGAAGCCCAAGGAGAAGTCCTGGCAGAGGAGGTTTCGCTCACGGAGGGATACCGCAAGAAACTCACCGAGGCCTTGAAGTTTTCTCTGGCGCCCCCGTGCGCGGAATGCTTCGACCGGCGGTCCAGGAAGATTGTATCACAGCACGGTGAAATCGGCAGCAGTCCTGCTGCCGACCACCGTACGAGCGTCAATTCTGTTGCTGGATACTGATGACGTTCACCGATACCCCGATGATCGTCGAGGAGATACTGGTGCGGGCACGCGCACGCACCGTCACACTCTGACTGTGGTGCGCGGAAGCGACTCCCGTGAGGGAGAGGGAGAGCGCGATGGTCATCGCACTCGCACAAATACGAACTGCTCGAGCAGTGAACATGGAGTGAGGGGGGTAAGGAGATTCCATTCTCCCCTCTCCTCTCCAGAAGGGAATCCGTTTGCCTTGAAGGAATCCTGCCGTGTGATCTCTCAGTACCATTCGGAATTCAGGATCGACGGGAGGCAAGTCATTGTGCGAGACCTCCCTCCGTCGCTTGAGCGTCACGTCTGTACGCACACCATTCGCATTCCTCAGCCGTAGGTGGGAGCTGTGTGCGCTCCAGGCAGAGGCGTGCTTCGCGGAGAGCATCCCCTACCCAGGAAGCGTCGCCTGCATGCGCTAGCAACTGCACGGAGAACTCGAGCTTCGCATCGAATGCCTCTCTATCCTTGAGCGCGTTGACGTAGACGAAGTACCCCGTTTTTGAGACACGATACCCCTTGGCTCGCAGGAGCCACTGGTACATCTCCAGTTGGCGCTTGTTGGCTGCTTGCCACTTCCCTTCGAGGGAAATCTCGCGATCCGTGCTCGTCGCTTTGTAATCAACCACGATGAGCTCTCCCTGCGGCGTCACCCACACGTCGTCGACTGCTCCGTAGAAGAGGAAATTTGTCTCCGCATGGAGGACCTCGATACCGCGGAAGGGATCGCGCCACTCTGCGAGCTCAGGATGCTTGTACGGGATCGCATCGACCCCATACGTCTCCATGAGAGGGTGCTTGCGCTTCTCCGCGCGGTGGATGTCGAATTCCTTCTTGAGGAGAGTATCGACAGCGAGGTTCAAGGAGAATGCGGGGCCATCCGGCCTCCCTACTCCGAACTTACGATCCAGGGAGAAGCATCGTGGACACGAGAGGAAGAGCTCCACCTTCGACCTGCTCAAGCGGTAGGGCTCCGTCGATGCGGGGTCGAAGAGGTTTCTAGTACGCAGCGTCATAGGAAAAGAGGATTTTGATTAGGATTAGGGTTTGGTAGCCCAAATCCTAATCCAAATCCTAATCCATTCAGACTCTCTCGTGATGGTACGTCCCGAAGCCAACGATGAGGCAGACCGCAGTGATCGCCGCATGCAGATAATTGTCCGCCATGTTCACGGAGAAGTACCCGAGGATGTCGCCATCCATTGTGAATCCTAGGTACGTGACAAGACCGTACACTACCCCGAAGACGATGAGGAAGTGCCGCGCAGTCTGGTAGCCGCGTGAAGCCGCAACGAGGGCGACAATGCCGCTGACGAGGTGGATGACGTTGTGGACGAGATCAACCTGGAAAACGAGGAGCATGTCCTCTACGAAGAACCCGGCGACGCCAACGAGGGCAAGCACGAGACCGAGGATCCAGGTGAACGGGCTAACGAGATTCCTGTGCATGGGAAGGAGGGGAAGGGATCTTCGGCGAAGGATAGCACACGCGTTCTACGCAGCGACATCACCGCGTATCCTTGCAACAGAATCCATCACCTCGTACGCAATGCTCCTCTCAGAGAGTCGACAAACTACTTTCGGCGACGGGGCGTTTCCTCTACCATTCGGCGGAATGCAGGGAAACACGCAATTAACGCAGATGAACTATTACCCGCTCCTACGAGCGCAGATCGTGGAGAAGGGTCTCCTAGAGAAGAAACCGATCTCTGTCCTGCTCCACCTCATCTTGGCGGTTACTTTACTCGGTCTCTCCATTGTCTGTGCGACACTCTTCCCCCCGCTATCCACAGTGGTATTCGCCGTGGTCGGAGGGTTCGGCTCGCTCCTCCTGGGGTACGTCATGCACGATGGCGGACATCGACAGTGCAGCAGGGATGAACGAGTGAACAACCTCTTCGGATGGTGCGCAACGGTGTTCCTCGGCACATCCTTGATCGCCTGGATGGATGTGCACAATGCGCACCACAATCAACCCAACCACGAGGACGACGATCCTGATGTGACTGTCCCTTTCGTAGCGTATTCACAGAAGCAAGTTCATTCCGCTCAGAGGAGACCCTACCGATGGTTCATCGCCCATCAGACGTGGTTCTACGTACTGCTCCTCTCGCTCGTTCCTTATTCAAAGAGGTACTACGGCCTGTACCAGCTCATGTTGAAGAAGGAGAAGACCGCTGCTGTCTGCCTAGACCTTGCGATCGTTCTGCTCTGGCACGTGTACTACTACGGTGGATTGTGGTTCCTCTTTGGATTCTGGAACATGCTCCTCTTCACGAGTATCCACCAAGCTGCACTCGGTATTTTCTTCGGCATGGTCTTTGCCCCCAATCACAAGGGAATGCCCATCATCGAGAGGGGCGAGCAGCTGGACTTCTTCACTCGCCAGGTGATCACCTCGAGGAATATGCACCCGAATCCCATTACAGATTTCCTCTACGGTGGATTGAATTATCAGATTGAGCACCACCTTTTCCCGCACATGCCCCGCTACAACCTCGCACGCGCCAAGGTCGTCGTCGAGAAGTTCTGCAAAGAGCACGGCGTTCCGTACTACGAGACGACCATCATGGACTCCTACCGCGAGGTGTACCGGAGCTTACGGGAGATTGCCGACTACGCCCGATCGCAACCAGCCACCGTCGCCTTCCTACGTGAGAAGCTCACATTCGCTATCGAGAATGCTCAGCAGGAGGTCGAGCAGTTCCTGGAGAAGTCCATCCACCAGCAACTCGACTCTGTGCAGTACGAGAGTCTCAAGCGCACCCACGATCTCGCTTGCGAGCGTTTAACCGCCATTCGCACCCGGATGATGCAGGCATCGGAGCAGCGCAAGGAACGCCTGCAGGAGTACTACCGGGAAGTGCAAGCGCTTGTGCAGCGAATGCGCTCTGTGGCAAAGCAGCGAACTGGTGTACTCATCAAAGCATGAGAGATCACAGTGGTGGAGTGAAGAGGAGTCAGCACAAAGGAGGGTAGTGCAAAGTGGAGAGGCGGAGTCCATTTCAGAGTGCTAGAGTTGACGCGATGGCGACTTCAGTGATCGGTTTCGATTTAGGTGGCACGAAGAGCGCGGTCGTGCGTTACGATGCGATCACTCTCACTCCCCAGGCGTCTGAGCGTACGGTAACGAGCGCAGAGAAGGGTCTAGAAGCAGTGTTGGAGGATGTCCTCTCTCTCATCGAGAAATTGCGAACGCCCGATACTGTTGCTGTAGGATTGGGAGTCCCCGGCCTCATCCTCCAACCGGAGGGGAGGATACTCCGAACCCCGAACATCCGGAGTTCCGGTCCTGTTGACGCTCTCGCCCTCCTCCGCGCTCGACTGAATCTGCCTGTCGCCATCGAAAACGACGCGCACTGCTTTACGCTTGCGGAAGCCATAGCTGGTGCTGGTCAAGGTTCCCGCGTCTGCGTGGGCATCACGATGGGAACGGGTGTAGGAGGCGGTATCGTGGTCGATGGGGAACTCCTGTACGGACATCACGGGTTCGCGGGGGAGATCGGTCACATGCTCCTCCAGCCGGGAGTGCCGCCATTCAAATCCGAGGATACGCGCGGAGAGGTGGAGCAGTTCCTCTCCGGTACAGCCATGGGCAAGCGTTGTGAAGCAGCCGAGCGCCCAGAGGATTACCTGGAGGGACAGGTCTGTGCGTTCATGCAGCCGCAGGTCTTCCGCGAAGTCGCCTGGCTCTGCACGAGCATCGTGTACCTCCTCGATCCCTCCATCATCGTCTTCGGCGGGAGTGCGGGACGGGCGCTGAAACCTCACCTCCCCGTCGTCACGGAGGAATTGCGTCGATGGCTGCTGCCGGACACTCCCCTCCCCGCACTCACCATCGCGAAGCGTGATGATGCGGCAACACTGGGTGCGGCGATCCTCGCTCTGCGAGCCTATGAGAAAGAGAAGAGTACTTGAACGTTAAGATCTTGTTAGCTTCTTCGCTTCCTAGGGAACGTGTATGCTATTTGAAGAAGCTAACAAATTCGCACATGATCTTCTGTCCCCTTCCCGGCACCCCCCTCATCACTCAAGGATTTGGTCAGAATCCCGAGTTGTACGCGAGCTTTGGGTTCGCAGGTCACGATGGCATCGACTTCGGAGTTCCCGAGGGGACAGTGACGTACGCACCACATGATGGGAAAGCGACGGTGAAGGACGACGGGACAAACGGGTACGGTCTCCACCTCGTGATTGACGATGGGAAGCGGAGGAGTCTGCTGGCTCACCTGAGTGAATGCTCTGTGCAGAACGGGCAGAGCGTGTACCAAGGGGACCCCATCGGGAAGAGTGGGAAGAGCGGCAACTCTTCCGGCCCGCACGTCCACTGGTCGTATAAAATTCTGAAGAACGGCGTCGTGCAGAACCAAGACAACGGGTACGCGGGTGCTGTCGACGTCACGGAGTTCACACGTTTATGGCTGGACAAGGACCTCCATCACGACGCGGAGTACACAGAAGATGCTGAGCAGTACCTCTCTATGACGTTTGCGGCGAATCAGTACCTCCAGAATCCAGCGCGGCACATTGGATAAAATAGAAATCCGATCATCGTTTTGCTATAGAAGCGAACAAGCTCACAAGCTCACTTCGTCCACTCTGTATGGAACTCTCCAGACTTGTCGATTCTCTGATATCCGTGAGCACCGAAAAAATCCCGCTGCGCCTGCACGAGGTTCTGTGGCAGATCTTCGCGCCTGATGGTGTCGTAGTACGCGAGGGATGCTGCCATTGCCGGTGTCGGCACTCCCCTACTCACTCCCATCTCGATGACGCGTCGCCAATCCGTCTGGCGTTCACCTCGGAAGCGTTCGAGAAGGGCATCCTTCGCTGCCTCTTCCTTCGAGGGAGACCCGCTCTGAGCAAGCTCGAACCAGCGCAGTAGAACGGAGCGAATGATGCAGCCGCCCTTCCAAATGCGCGCAACTTCCGCGAGTGGTAAGTCCCATTTCTCTTCATCAGAAGCACTCTTCAGGAGTTCGAAACCCTGTTGGTACGCAGAAATGGTGGAGAGTTCCAGAGCAGCCGTGACGAGTGCCCGTAACTTCTGCGGCCGCGGAAGCGGATCGTGGATATCGATGAATCTGGGGAGATCTGGGGATCGCTCTCGACCGGAGAGGATGCGTGCATCCACGGCGGCGTTGATCGTCGGGATCGCAACGCCGTAGCTCATCGCCGCATCCGTTGTCCACTTCCCTGTCCCCTTCTGCTTCGCTGTGTCCTTGATCCTGTCGACGAGGTAGTCTTCCCCATCGCGCTTGCGGAAGATCTTCCCCGTGATCTCGAGGAGGAAGGACTTATACTCTGGAATCCCATTCCAAGCCTCGAACGTCTCTGCCAGTTGCTCATTGTTGTACCCGCCGATGCTCTTCAGGACATCGTAGGCCTCCGCGATGAGTTGCATCAGTGCGTACTCAATCCCGTTGTGCACCATCTTCACGAAGTGACCTGCTCCTCCTGGTCCCAGGTGCGCAATGCACTTCCCTCCGTCACCATCATCCGCGGCCATCTTCGTGAGGAGTGGTTCCACGGTACGAAAACCTTCCTCGCTCCCTCCAGGCATGAGGCTAGGGCCAAGGAGTGCTCCGCTCTCTCCGCCGCTCACACCCATTCCAATGAAGTGGCTACCAGAACCCTTGAGCTGTCCTTCGCGAACTTCTGTTTCGCGGTAATGACTGTTCCCTCCATCAATGAGAACATCACCCTTCGAAAGGTGTGGGAGCAACTCTTTGATTGTCGCATCTACTGCCTCGCCCGCGGAGACCATGAGGAGGATCGCCCGCGGACCCTTCAGGTTCTGAGAAAACTCTGCGATCGTCTTGGTCGGGAGGAAATCCCCTTCCGATCCATACCCCTCCATGAACGCATCCGTCTTCGATGACGTCCTGTTGTAGAGCACGACTGTCGCTCCGTTGCGCGCTGCATTGCGAGCCAAGTTTCCACCCATCGTGCCGAGTCCGATGACGCCGAGCTGCATGGTAATAGAAGTATAGGGGTAGCGTGAGTGAAAGAGCTAGAGCGAGGATTAGGATTAGGATTTGGGTTAGGAACGAGTGCTAACACAAAAAAATGGGAATGTTCCCTTAACGCCTAATATTGCTTGAATGAAAACGCAAGAGCATACTTTTCTTCATGCGTCGTCTCTGTATTCCAGCCCTTGCTGGTCTAATCCTTATACTCAGCGGATGCGTCTCAAAATATGACTTCGATGTTGCGTGCAGTGATCTTGATATGGGTGTCCTTAAAGCCAATACAGAAGGATTTCTGTGCTCCGCGCCAAAGAAATTCGGTATTAAATGTGATGCCCGTACCGTTCAGAGGGTAGGAGGGTGGATCACTTGCACCACTCATGACGGCAAGAGAATTCGCATTACCATAACAAAAGAACCAAAGGATGATCCAGGTGCGGCTTACTATAGAAACAACGACCAGAAATAAAATCCCAAATCCAAATCCAAATCCTGTGCCTACCCCTTCTTCACCTTCTCCCAGTCCTCCAGGAACTTCTTCAAACCCACATCCGTCAGCGGATGCTTCGGAAGCTTCGTGAAGACGTCGTACGGAACGGTGCAGATGTGTGCCCCACACTTCGCGGCATCGACGATGTGCCGCGGGTGGCGCGTGGAGGCAACGAGGACTTCTGTATCGAACTTGTAGTGACTCCACACCTCCATGATGTCGCGGATGAGTTCCATGCCGTCCTCGCCTGCGTCGTCGAGCCTGCCGATGAAGGGACTGATGATGTTCGCCCCCGCCTTCGCAGCGAGAATTGCCTGCGGGACCGAGAAGATGAGTGTGGTGTTCGTGCGGATTCCCTTCGAACGGAAGTACTTGAGAGCTTTCAATCCCTCCGTCGTCATCGGCACCTTCACGTAGATGTGCTTGTGCCATTTGGCATACTCCTCTCCCTGCTTCTTCATTCCCGCGAAGTCCGTCGCCGTGACTTGCGCGGAAACACAGGGCACATGCTTGCACATCTCGAGGACGGTCTTCTTGAAGTCTCCCCCTTCCTTCGCAACGAGGGATGGGTTCGTCGTCACGCCATCGAGCACCCCCCACGAGGCGATTTCGGCGACGTGTTTAGGGTTTGCAGTATCGAGGAAGAGTTTCATGCGAAATGGAGAATCGTGAACAGTATAGCCCCTTTCACGAGGAATCGCTACGGGCTGCAGGATTCGATTCTTTCCTGTATCCTACCAGCTCATGCAGTCTCTACGATTCCTCACCGGCAGCTTCTGTGCGCTCACACTGATCAGTTGCTCAACTCCTGAAGTCGTCTTCGAGCACCCACCCGTACCCGCTACGAGCTCGGCAGCTTCAACATCCAGTGCTGAGGCAACAGAGGAGCCAGTAGTGGAGAACCCAGCGGTAAAGCCAGGGAGTGTTCTCATCAAGGTCCCCTTCGCATCGCAGGCACCCCTCGGAAACTGGGATGATCCGTACCAGGAAGCATGCGAGGAGGCGTCGCTCATCCTCGTGCACCACTTCCTCGAGGACTTGGCGATCAGTCCTAGTCAGATGGATGACGCGATCATCGCGATTACACGCTGGGAGGGATTGGAGGGGTACTCGCAGGATGTCACCGTCGAAGAACTCGCGGAGATTGCGGAGAAGTACTACGGCTACTCTTCACGCGTCCTCACGGATGTCACAGAGGAATCGATTGAGCGTGAACTCGCGGCGGGCAATCCCGTCATCGTGCCACTCGCAGGACGAGATCTCGGGAATCCGTACTACAGTGGAGAGGGTCCCTGGTACCACATGCTCGTGATTGTCGGATACGACGATAGCCAGTTCATCACGCAGGATGTGGGGACGAAGCGTGGCGAGAACTATGCGTACGACAAAGGAGTTATTCTCTCTGCGGTTCACGACTGGACAGGCGTGAAGGAGGAAATTCGAACAGGTCCGAAGGCAGCGCTTGTAGTCACAAAGTAGCTATCAGCGGTCAGCTATCAGCTAGCAGCAGGCAAAAACAATGGTAGTATCAGGATATGTTATCTATGCCATTTGAACAGTTGAAAATCTGGCAGAAAGGGATGGCTCTGGCGAAGTTGCTACACAAATGCACTATGAATTTTCCAAAAGATGAAGTCTACGGATTGAAGTCACAAATGAGGAAAGCAGCAGTTTCCATTCCATCGAACATCGCAGAGGGAAGCCAGAGAAGTTCCGATAAAGATTTCCGGAATTTCATTCTCATTGCAAAAGGCTCGCTCGCGGAACTTCGAACACAAGTTCTCCTCGCAGGAGAATTCCAATATTTGACTCTACAACAACGAGAGGAACTGCTGCTGAATATTGAAGAACTCAATAAGATGATCTTCGCCTTCTCTAGAAAACTCATCGCTGTACGCTGACCACTGACCGCTGAACGCTTCTCTTCAGTATAGCTTCCCACCCAACGGCACATCCCGCTCTGGTTCGACGAGTACAACATGCCCGTCAGCATCGGGAACTCCCAGAGTGAGCACCTCGGAGACGAAGGGGCCGATCTGCCGCGGGGGGAAGTTCACGACACAGAGAACGAGCTTGCCCACGAGGGACTCGCGTTCGTAATTCTCCGTGATCTGTGCAGAAGAGCGCTTGGAGCCTATCTCTGTGCCGAAGTCGATCGTAAGCTTGTACGCAGCTTTCCGGGCTTCCGGAAAAGGTTCCGCAGCAGTGATCTTCCCTACGCGGATATCGAGCTTCTGAAAATCATCGGTCGTCGCCATGACGGAATCCTACAGATTTCATGACACCTTCGCACGTGCGGACTCTGTGTCACTCGCATTCTTGTCCTCCTTCTCCTGCTCTATCTTCTGAAATTTATAGTCAGCAGTCCTCTCCTTGTCCTTGATCTCGCGTTCCATATTACGCACATCGGCCTGCCTGTCTGACTCTTCCTTCGCTACTGTCTTCCCGGTTTGGTCATCTACCTTGGGCTCTCCTGTACTGTCGAACATGGGGAATGCGGGGAACGTGTATACAGTATTCGACGAGTTTTCCCTGCATCTCTTACGCCTAGCAATCACGTGCCTGACACTCCGGTACCTGATACTCTAGAGTCCCATGTCAACCTCTCGACCAGATTCTGCTTCGCTTGTCGGCAAGAGTTTCGATGAAGTCCCCGCTTCTCTCCAACGCATCGTGTCCTCGCAAGGGAAGGTTGAGCTGGTGTGGATCGGACCCAAGGAGGGGAAGAAACTCGATGTGAAGGAGATGGATGCTTACCACTTGGCTCACCAAATCCTCGCACACCTCTGTATTCAGGCACCGACGAAACACAAGTCCGGTCACCCCGGTGGACCGCTCTCCGCATTCACCTTCAGCTACTTCATTCGGAAACGACGGGATTATAGAAAGGATCAGCCTCTCCGCATGAGCGCCGGGCATTTGAGCCTCCTCGCGTACGGACTCGAGTGGCTCTTCGGGAACGAGGGCAAGGACAAGCGTCTCGCCTCACCGCAGGCGATCATCGACGGCTTCCGGACTCCCGATGGACTCCCGGGTCATGCGGAAGCTGGCATTGGCACAATTCCGTTCGGGGCGGGTCCACTTGGTAAAGGAGTGAGCAATGCCCTTGGGGCGGCATTCGGACTCAAGTACTTGAAGAAGGACGGGAAGGTCGATGTGCTCATGGCCGATGGTGACTCACAGGAGGGGCAGATCATGGAGGCATTCCGGCTCGCGTCGCATTTGGGAGTCGACAATCTCATTGTTCACGGTGACTTCAACGATATTCAGTTGAGTGACCTCCCCTCCCGCACCGTCGCGGCAGATTTCGCAGCGCTGGCCTCCGCGTGCGGATGGCAGGTGATTGAAGTGCAGAATGGGAATGATCCCGCGCAGGTGGTCGCAGCGCTCGATGCAGCCGATGCCTTCGTCGGGAAAGGCAGACCCATCTTCATCTGCTACTACACGACTATGGGCAACGGCGTCCCGTTCATGGAGGAGGGATCGAACACGGGGAAGCAGAACTTCCACGGTTCACCGCTCAAAGACGATGTCGCTGCGGAGGCGCTCAAGGGTTTACCACCTCTCGAAGAAGTCATGACGCAGTACGAACCGCATCGCAAAGGGCTGAAGGGGAATTCCTGGAAAGAAATTGGTTCGCTTCCCCCTCTTCCGAAGATCCATCGCACGATCACCGCGGAGAAAGGAAGCGCTCGCTCGGAGTTTGGGTCCGTGCACCTCAAGGCGTTGATGCAGGTCGATTCGCGCATCGTCGTTCTCCACGCAGACCTCGCTGGTTCGGGTGGTTTCGATAAGGTTTCGAAGGAACTCCCTGGCCGCGTGATCAACGTCGGCGTCGCGGAGGCGAACATGTACATGATGGCAGCGGGAATGCGTCAGGTTGGATTGCTCCCCGTCACTTATACCTTCGCAGCATTCGGAACGAATGAAGCGCGGGCGAACGCGCGCCTCATCGATATCAACTGCGGTCACACGCACTGCGCCGTGATGCACGACTGCACGCACGCGGGATTGAGCGTCGGGGAAGATGGAGAGACACATCAGGAGCGTAATTACCTCAATATTCCCCTCGATCGCACGCAGATCTGGATGCCAGCGGACAGCAATCAAGCTGCAGCGGCTGCCGAGCGCGGACTCTCGCTCATTGCAGAGGGAACGGAGAGCGTGTACGTCTTCTTCCCGCGGAGTAGTCACGAACAGCTCAAGTCTCCGAGTGGGGAAGTTCTCTACGGTCCATCCTACATCTTCGACGGGCATATTGACCTCGTGCGTGGATCGGGGGATGTTCGTGATCAGGCGACGATCATCGCCGTGGGAATTCCTGTCCACGATGCGGTGATTGCAGCGGAGAGTCTCCTCGCCGAAGAGAAACTCAGCATCCGCGTGCTCAACGTCTCCTGCATTCGTCCGATCGATGCCGGCACGATCATCCAAGCAGCTCTCGAGACAGCACACCTGATCGTCGTAGAAGATCACCACAGCGAGGGGGGTCTCGCCACACAGGTGGCGGACATCATTGCAGACTTCCAACTCCCCTGCTCCCTCCGGCGTCTAGGCGTAAACCACTACTTCCCCTCTGCCACAGACAAGGATCTCAAATTCTTCGCAGGTTTGGATGCCGAGAGCATCAAGGATGCTGTCCAGGATGCAGTCGCGCACGAAGTGTGCGGAGGAGAGGACGCAATTGTCACTGCCATCCATGCACTCTCCGATAACCGCAAGCAGAGCAGGTTCCGCTCCAGTATTGAGGCCTACATGGAACGCATTCGCGATGAGAAAGGGTACCTCGAGAAGCTTCGCCAGAGCTGGAAGAAGCGCGCATGTCCCAAGGACAAACTTCCCACGAATGAGCAACTGCGGGATCGTCTGTAGAGCAACAGCGCTTCTCGCGATTAGGACTTCCCTCGCAAATACTTCTCAATTTCTATGCTGGTCAGCACATGTCTGACAGCTTCACGGACTCTGTCATCTTGTATACTACTACTGCTATAGAGAGAGCGAAGTTTCGCAATCACGCGATCTCGAAACACTACACGGTCAGGAGGAGTATGAGAGGGATTCATTTTGAAGTACTCACCGATGATGTCGTCGAGTGAACCGGGTTTCATCCTTTCGCATGGGAAACGTTGGGCCGTTGTACTGTCGTTCAGCAGGAATAGCAAGAGGCTCAGGTGAAAGTATTGAAAACGGGATCCTGTTCCCTGCTCGCCCCTCGAAGCCTTGGCGAAGAGGGGTTCCCTGTTCCCAGTTCCCTGTTACTCTAGTCTCGGTGGGATGGCCGAGTGGTTGAAGGCGCCTGACTTGAAATCAGGTAGACCCTCACGGGTCTCGTGGGTTCGAATCCCACTCCCACCGCCATTTGACAAGCTCATGGCTAGAACTGACTACCTTGTGCTGAGCTCGTCGAAGCAGTTCGAATCCCACTCCCACCGCCATCATGTTTTGGGCCTAATGGACCCACATACATAGGGGAAGCTGCGGTTCTGGGGTGACCCACCCCCTCCGTAGGGGCGCAGACCAGAAATGAGTTGGTAAATATGTGAGAATGGGGTTCTAACATTAACGGCCTATTTGACATAAATATAAAAACATTTAAAATAGCAATATGGCTAAAATCGTTTTAGTCGGCGAGCAACATGATGACCCATTCGTATCAGTACATGCTCAGGAAGTATTACGAGCTGAAAAGCCTGATGCAATTACACTTGAACATACATCTGTAGACCGGATCGCAAGTGCGTATCAAAGAATACAATTCTGGGAATTATTGTCTCACCACCAGGAAGATCCTAAACAACTTGAAGAACTTGTGACTCAAAATTGCAAAAAAAACGGTATTTATCCTGCTGTAGCCGCAATCCGTGAATATGCATTAGCGAATAAAATTCCACTTAACTATATTGGGCACCCTGACCAATCGAACATCGAAAGGCTCATTGCATTTTGTGATGCAAACATTCCACTCACAGTCCGTCGAGTGCCTGATCCTCAGACCCGCCCTTCTGCTGGCAATTTCGCAAACGCATTTATGTATTACAGAATCTGCCGCAAAAGAATTGCAAAAGGAACATTTGCTGGCATTCCGGAGATCGAACGTCCGATGACTCGAACACCAACTGGAGAAGTTCGCGATGTATATTCAGCACAGAGAATCCGGGAACTTGTAGCCAAGGGCGTGCAAAAACTTTGTCATTTCGGCGGGATGAAGCACCTGTTGGATGATGATCGAAAAGAGACACTCTATTCATTACTCAAAGATGAATTCGATATTGATCGAATAGCTATTGATCATCATTCGGAAGGAATAATGGCTGCATTGGCAAAATCTTGCAGATAGTTGTGATCCACAGACAGTCCGCATAGCTGCCGGTAGCGAGTCGGAAACAGAATTTGAGGAGGTTCTGAATATCTTTCGGTGAAGATCGAAAGACAGCTCATGGATGCCTCTGTCCTGACACCGGAGCAGGAGCAGCAGATTCGGCGATCGCTGCGGCTTTCCAGATTGGACGACTCTATCCTACCGCCTTTGTAGATTTTTAGTGTCAGATTTTTTCCAAGTTGATCTTTCCATTTGCCAGACTGAGCTGGCTTTTCAGAGATTCGAGAATTTCTCTCTTCTCCTCTGCCGTCCCGTTCTTCAGGACGTACTTTGCGTATCCCCGCACATCCATTTTTGGAATCTTGATCGACTGATCCATGCCGAGAACATCGGCGGTGAACTTGTTCATTCGCTCCACCTCCGATTCCAACTTTTTCCGCATGCCCGTTGTATCGAGGTCGATCTGATCGATTAGCTGGAGGAGCTGGCTGAGCAATTCGTCCTCCTGAACATACGGTTGTTTGCACGTCTGATCGAACCGCGAGCAGTGGTAGTAGACGTACTTCCGGATCGTGCCGTCCCGAAGTTGCTTGAACTTTTCTTCGGCAGTGACGCCGTTCCCGCAATTGCCGCATTTGAGCATCTTCGTGAAGGCAAACTCCTTCGATCCCCATCGCATCTTCGGAGCGACTGCCAGCATCGACCGCACCTCCTCGAAGAGCTCCTTCGTGATGATCGGCTCATGGGTGCCCTTGTACCAGCTATCTACACCTTTCGGATATTCAAACATTCCGTAATAGAAGGGGTTATTGAGAATCCGATACACACCCGAGAGCGTGATTCGCTTGTCGCCTCTTGTTTTGAAATTCGCTTCTGTGTTCAACCATTTTAGGAGTGTCCGACCGCTCGCCCCTCGTTCTGCGACGAAGCGGAACAGCTGCTTGATCGTGGGCGCCCGAATTGGATCGATGACGATCTTGCCTTTGTTGCGATCCAGGCTCCTCTCGTTCAAATATCCAAGGGGAGCCACCCCGGGTCTGACGCCCAGCTCGCACTTGTTCTTGAGGCCGCGCTTCACGTTGATTCCTCGATTGTCGTTCTCCAGTTTTGCCTGCGAGCAAAGGATCATGAGCAGAAATTTCTCGTTCGGGGAGTTCGTGAATTTCTGTCCCGTCGTTCGGATCTCCTTCAAAACACCTTGGTCCATCAGATCGACGAGAGAACCAAGGTCACCTGCATTCCTACTGAGTCTGTCCGGTGCCCACGTCACGATTCCTGTAAATGTGCCATTCCTGATATCTGCGATAAGTTGGCTGAAGACCGGACGTTGCCCGGAATCCTTGGCTGAATGGCTCTCGCGCCGGATCTCTGCAATGTCCAATCCGTCCCGCTTCGCGACCGCCAGCATCTCCTTGATTTGGGAGTCGATACTGAGTGCTTGCCGCTCGTCATCTTCGGAAGATTTTCTCGCGTAGAGGCAGTAACGGATCGGCTCAGTCTCGCTGCTTGTTTTCTGTTGTCGTTCTTCCAATGTTGCCGAAGGGTTCATAGGGAAAGGGGTAAGAATGGACACATCAAGCAATGCCGCTACACACTCAAGAAGGCCAGGCAAAATCAGCGTAAACAGCCCAATTTCTCTGCAGTCAAACGCTTTAAAACATCGCCAATTGTCCTTCGGGAATAGCCTGTTTCATCCCACCCATTCTTTCCTGTCGAATTTCGAGCTGAAGTGTTCGATAGGTACGAAGGCGCTGGAAGTGCATCCCTTTGAGCATGGGCACATCGAAGTCCACATAGTCATAGACGTGCGCGTGCGACTTGCCCGGAGCAGTTCTTTGTACTCGTCCGATGTACTGCACGAGTTTCCCCTTCCAAGAGAATGGAAAACTGAAAAAGAGATGCGTTACCTCAGGCCAGTCGAATCCTTCACCGATGAGTTTGCCAGTCGCGATAAGAAGCTGAAAACGCTCCTGACGGATACGCTGACTCAAACGCAGGCGATTGCCTTTGGTCATTGTTCCTTCCGCAACCGAACCGTGTATGCCCTTCGTCCGCCCCCGAATCATCTGGAAGAGCGTATGGCAGTGCTCCACACGCTCGGAGAGAACGAGACACTTTTGACCAGCCTCAAGCAGCGAAGCGACATCGGAGGCAATCTGGATATTACGTTCAGTATTCCGCATGATCCGTTCACCGATCTGGAAGAAGTCGAGTCCTTGTTCCTGTACTCGGAAAGTAGTGCCGCGTATGTGCACAGTGAGTGGCACTGTTGGCCCATTTTCTAATGGACCAATTGTCTCGGCTGCTTTCATCTTCACGACAGGACCAACCGAATACACCATCAATCGTTCCAGTTTATCTTTCCGATACGGTGTCGCCGTGAGACCGAGGACATACGGAGCAGCAAACTGCCGCACGACAGAAAGAAAAGTAGTTGCCGGGATGTGGTGACACTCGTCGATCACGAGACAGCCGAAGGTATTCTTGATTTCCGTAAGATCTCTGCGCACGAGAGTTTGGTGGGATGCGATGGTGATCAGTCTCCCGATCTTCCATTTGCCATCACCGATGATGCCAATATCTCCTTTCTTCAAAACGAAGTTTTTCTCAATGCACTTCTTCCATTGTTGGAGCAGTTCTCTCGTGTGCGCGATGACGAGTGCGGGTTGTCTGCGCTTGATGATGTACTGAAGAGCAACGACGGTCTTTCCAAATCCGGGCTGAGCCTCCAGAACGCAACGATCGTGTTCCAGGAGTTTCCTGAGCATGCGCTCCTGATCTGGACGAAGTTCGATTGAGGAGGACATTCGCACTCCTTTGATCGTTTGCCGACGATCTTCGATGTGAACAGTGACACTATTTTCCTCAGCCCAGCTTTTGATCTCCTCAAGAAGTCCTGCCGGAATGACGATGCCATCCTCGTACTTTCGCAGAGCATAGATCCAACGCCTTGTTTGCCAGTTAGAGTAGCCGAGGCGCTCGTTCATCATGTGTTCAGGATTTCGGAAGACGAGCTTCTTTCGGAGGAATTTGAACAGGCTATCAGGCAATGCATGACTCGGGATGAAGATTTCACTTTCAAGGATGACTGTTGCAATGGGCTGAGTAATCGTCGCAACTCGATCAAAGACTTTCTCTGTCGTCGGGTCGCCTTCTTCTCCTTCGATGCGCGGAATTCCTGCTATCAATTGATCGACGATCTTTTCCGTAACCCGAGTGAGCGATGCAAGATATTGCCACTGATTAATTACAGTTTTTCCGTCGCTGTTGATAAAACAGCTGTTGCCATCAAGAATATGGGACCCGCTCAGTGGCAGTGCGATGAGATTTCCGAGGCCTTTACCTGCGTGTTCGTCTTGGCTCGGAAAAAGTCGGTCGAATGTCGATTGTCTGGTGATCCCTGCCTCCGTGAGCAGGTATTTACCCCATTGCCGTGCCTTCCATGCAGGAAGTGCTGTATCAAAGAAGAACCAGACGTGACCTCCATTTCCCGATTTCGACCGCTCAAGTGCGAATGGAATGCCATGCCTTGCGACGACGCGAGCCAGAAGATTTACTTCAGCGAGCCACTGATCTCCATCAAAATCCACGACAAGAAAATGCGTCGTATTATCTTTCTGCAACGGATAAATGCCAATGAGAGCATCCCCCCGAAGATGCGATTGAATGACTTCATCGGTGAGTGGAGCATATTCACCGGTGTGAAATTTGGCCGGTGCGTAACCAAATTTCCCAGTTTTGTTACTCGACCAAAATCGCGCGAAAACATCATCTCGTCCCCGGAAAAGAGATCGGAACAGCCGCAGTTGATCGCTCAAAACGTCAGCCATGGCTTGAAATTCTACCAGATTTACAACGATTTGTGTGCTATAATAGGCTCATGACGTTCGGTACAGGCACCCGACTCCGGCAAATCTCCCCTGCACTCAGAAATGAGGATGCTCGTCATCAGATGATTCTGCGATGCGTCGAGAATAATAGTGTCATTGAAGGACTCCCCCGATTCACAAAAAAGATGAAGCAGGAGTGCTTACAAGATCTTAAGGAGATCGCTTCGAAGCATTAAGAGCCGATGTAATCATTGAAGCCATTGGATCGTAGTTCTGGAGTATCGCTGCTTTTGCGGCTTCGATATAGCGATCTCGACCGGCATCCGATGCATCGTAGATGAGAGCGAGGCGACCTGTCTGCACGGCCAGCAAATCCGTGGCAAGTTTGATAGTGCGAGCATTGCCCTCACGAAACGGGTGTATGGCGAGAAATTCTCCTTGAATGTGCCCGACCGCCTTGCAGAAAAGATCGTCCGCAACAAGTGAAGTTGCCGGATATTTTGAAAGCACATCTCGTTCAAATGCGCTCATTGCTTCGTCGAGATAATCTGGGGGTGGCCAAGCAGTTCCTTCTTTGCTGATCGATACGGTTCTCCATCGACCAGCCCACCCATACAGATCGCTGAAAATGCGGCCATGAACATACTGAATCAATTCGGATGAGATGGGAGTGTCTGATCGCATCTCATCGAGAAGCAATTCGTATGCTCTGGCCAAAGACTTTTCTTCTTCGACGAATAGGTCATGCAAATCAACAATGTCCTTCTTGTTCTTCAGTACTTTCTGCTCCAAATCCATGTACTCGTTCTCACTGCCGCCGACCGAATATCGAGATGCTGTCATACAAGCAACTATACTGCTAGAAACAGCTGATTGCTCGTGATTTTTATCATGTGAGACACACCCCTGTTGTACTGTCTCATTTGTCTCATTCGAGCCCCTCAGTACTGTTCGGATTGTTCGGTTTACCCCCTCGAAGTACTGTCCAATTCACCCCCCTCAAACCTGCCGAATTCCTCCAAATTGGCCTCCGACCCACCCTCCTCAGCCTACCCACTTCGCCCCTTCGAAAGGGCCCCGAAAAATCTCTCACAGGTTGGTTCTGGACTCACCCTCTCCGCCAGCCTTCGCATTCTGCGGAACGCTACGGCCGGCGGGCCCCCATCCTGGTAATTTTGCACCGAAGGCTGTAGGACCCGAAGTGTCTCCTTTGGAGCCGTAGCTCCAGAGAGCGGAGGCTGGCTTCTTCCATTCGCACTGTTTCAGCGCTACGCCGCGATGGCGGTGACGATGCACATTTTAGGATGTCCATAGAGTAGTGGTAGATCTGAGCAGTGTCTGTTAGGCTAGTGCTCAAGACATATGCGCCGACTCACCTCTAGCATTCTCTGTTGTCTCACCTTCCTGAATCTTGGGAGCGTGAGCGCTCAACAAGCGCCAAAACAATCATTCACGGATGTCCCCCCCACGCACCCGGCGTACGAAGCGGTAGAGCACTTGAAAGCGCAGGGAATTTTGACCGGCTACGACGATGGGTCGTACAAGCCAGAGCGGAAAGTGAACCGGGCAGAGGCCGCGAAGATCATCGTCGCCCCGATTGCCCCGCCGACAGCACTCAACCAGATCAAGACGACGCCCTTCGTCGATGTCGCAGAGGATGCGTGGTACTTACCGTTTGTGGAGTACGCGCGCAGTGAGCTCACGATCGTCGATGGACCACCGAAGACCAACGTCTTCAACCCTGAGCGGACGGTGAACAAGGCGGAGTTCATCAAGATGCTGCTGCTCGCGAACAAAGTGGATCCTGCGTCCTTCAATGAGATCCGTCTCCCCTTCTCCTCGGATGTCGCAAACACCGATGAGTGGTACTACCCGTACATGCGCTACGGCATCGCCTCATCGATGACCATGATCTCCGGCGATGGGCTCTTCTCGCCTGGCCGTGAGCTCACGCGGGGAGATGTCGCTCTCCTCCTCTTCCGCTACACCATGTACAAGGACGGGAGGCGTACGCAGGCGCTCCTCTCTGAGTCTGAAACAGAAATCGTCAACGTTCTCTCTGCATTGGAGAAGAATGACATCGCCCAGGCTGAGTACGCTTCCGCTCGCGCCCTCATCGCCGCGCGTGGAGCGAACGAGAGCAGACCCAATGAGCCTCTCATCCAGGCAGCAGTGAAAATCGTGGAGAGTTTCCGCGCTCTCGTGCGTGCGTATCGAGCCGGAGTGGATAGAGACTTGAACGAAACAATTCGCTTAGCAGGAGAAGCCTGGAACCTCGCGGCGAGAGCGAAGGAACTCGATGCGAGCATGGCAGGCCTGGCAGACCAAGTGCAGACCATCGCGACGAACATGGCAGAGAGTACTCGGGCGCTTGAAGAACAGCAGTGAGGAGGGCTGCCTCTTGATAAATATTATATAGTGGTGTATAGTAACATTCTACTATCTTCAAATAAGTTTTATGACACACACCCCAGAAACCTCCAAATCATCGCTCTCACCAGAGATATTCCGTTTGCGTGCGAAAGTTGTGAATCCTAAGGATCAGCCAAAGGATTATCCGCTCCGTGCAGAAATCAAATCTGGATATGAATCATGGGATACTGTAGACCACGACTACAATCCTCCTTTTTACAAGTCCGCAGAGAAGAACGATCGCAAATATCCCCAGCAACCATCTGACATTCAACCCAAGGAACACGCGTTTCTTGAGAGCCTTGGATTTACTTTCGACTCCAAGGGCATGCCACTCGTTCCTCTCGGGCGTCTCGGTCTTTCCGGGCCAGGACGGACACCGGGCATCGGTGCCATTCGTGCGGTTGATCCCATCGTCACTCGTAATAATCCTGACGACGGAAGTATGGAAGTCCTGCTCGTGGTCCGCGGTGATAATGGCCAATCGGCACTTCCGGGTGGGAAGGTTGACCCAGAAGGTACAGAAAATGGGGAGACTGTTTGGGAGGATGAGGGAACAACGTTTTGCCGCGAATTTGATGAAGAAGTGGGCAAAGGACTAGGCCAAGATATTATCAACGCGCGCGCGAAGCCAATCTACAACAAATATGTCATTGTTGGCGATAACCGCAATACCGACAACTCAGCATTCGTTACCTATCCGATGCATTTGCACATCAGCAAGGCCGAAGCAGAGGCAATTCGTTTCAAGCCGAAGAATCCGAAGGAAATTAAGGAGATCAAATGGGTAAAAATCACTGAGGCGAATTTAAATTCACTCTTCGCGACGCATAAGGATTTTGTGCTCGATGCCCTGGCACAATTGGATGAATCAAAGATAGAAGGCCTCGATGCTGGCGTTCGTACACTACTCGATGGATTGCGAAAGAATGTCCGAGGGGACATCAGTTCTCTCGGAGTGCAAATCGAAAAATAATCAACCATTTTGCAATATTTGTGTGACACTCAACCATACCAATCACGAATCGAAGAGCAGTCTGGTTGGGGCAGACCGATTAACCGATAGTCGTTTGAACCTCGTACAGCGAGCACAGGAGACTGTAGGCTTCATCGCGAAAAATATTGCTGGGACGGGTAAGGACTACGTACGAAAATTTCTGAAGGGTGACACGAAATACACGAGGGCAGGTGGAGTCGTCGGCTTCACCGCTGATACAGCAGGCTCGATGATCTGGGAAACGGCGAAACTCCCCTTCAAGGTCTTCGGAATTACTGCCGTTGGAATGGGTGGCGCGACTATCGGTCTCATGAAGCGGGGCATCGCAGGCACGGCATCGCTGGCGTGGGAGATGGGGAAGCGCATACCATTGTTCCCAGCCCCTGCTCAGGGATCCACCCTGCAGCAGATCTTCAACCCCCATGCGAAACCATCACCTCCCCCTCACCTTCACGGCTTCGGTCATCCCGGGCGCGGGGCGTGGGAGAGACATGGGATCGCCAACATGTAATCTCAACCTCGCCGATGTTCTTCCGGAGGTTACCGAGGGAATTTACGCGTGCTTTGCGCACTTCGGTTCTGAGAAGCACATGGGAGCACTGCACTACGGTCCTCGCCCCGTGCACAAGGACTCCCCTTCCTGTGAGGTTCATCTGATCGATGCTGTACTCGGAGAATGTCCTCCCTCTTTGACTATCGAACTCGTTGCCTACCTGCGCCCTGTACAGGATTTTCCATCGGAGCAGGCATTGATCGCACAGATTTCCGCGGACGTCGATCAGGCGCGTGCTATCCTGAGTGCACGATGATCAGGGCTCTCAAGGGACTCATAGCACAGCGCAATCCACTCCGACTCCTGTGGCACAGAGCGAAGGCCTTCGTCGCTGCTCTCCGGTACGGATTTTCCGCACGAACGTTGATGGTGATCGGCATTACGGGGACGGATGGGAAGACGACGACCGTCGGGATGGTCGCGCACATCCTCAACGAAACAGGGATCAAGGCTGGGGCATTGTCGACGGCATTCTTCCAGATCGGGAACAAGATCACTTGGAATGCGACGCAGAAAACCTCTCCCTCTCCCTTCACGATCCAGAAGTTCCTCAAGAGATGCAGAGACGCAGGATGCACGCATGTCGTCCTTGAGTACTCCTCGCACGGTCTCGTGCAACACCGCATGGACTACACCTGGCCACAGGTCGCCGCGATCACGAACACAACACCAGAGCACCTCGATTACCACGGGACGATGGAGCAATACCGTGAGGACAAGGGCATTCTCTTCCGCATGCTCACGGGTAAAGGGACGAAGGTCCTGAATGTTGAGGATGAGACCATTCGGACATACCGCCGAATCCCTGCAGAGCGGGCGTATGCGTACTCTGGAGGTGGGCAATTCTCCCAGTTTCCGCGAGGGATCGCTGCTCTCCTCGATGGCCGTATTCTCGAGGGTGACCCGCACCACCCGCAGACGACGGCAATGAGCAATGACGATGCTTTCCTCTGGATGACGGATCTGATTGTCACACCCACATCCGCGAAAGCGAAAACACACTCTGTCTTAGGGAATTCCTCAGAGGAAACTGCAGATCTCGTCCTCGCGATCCCCGGTCAGTTCAACCTCGAGAACGCTGCATGCGCGATCAGTTGTGCTAATGCCATCGGTGTTCCCCTTGCGGAGAGTGCACGCGCGCTCGCTACGTTCAAAGGTGTTCCTGGTCGCATGGAGCGGATCGATGCAGGGCAACCCTTCTCCGTCTTCGTCGACTTCACCGTCACTCCCGCTTCGTACGAGAAGACGCTCTCTACATTGAAATCTGCTCTGTCATCAGGAAACCGACTCCTCGTGCTCACGGGCAGCTGCGGAGACAGAATGCGGGAGAAGCGTCCCACGATTGGCAAGATCGTGAGTTCCTACGCGGATGTCATGGTTGTCGCAAATGAGGATCCGTACACGGAGGAGCCCGAGAGGATCATCGATGAGGTGTGGGCGGGAATCGATCATGCGAAGACGAAGGCACACCGAATTTTCGATCGTCGAAAGGCTATTGAATTTCTGCTACAGGATGCGAAATCTGGAGATATTGTTATCCTCTGTGGGAAAGGGAGTGACACGACGATGTGGTTGAAGGATGGCCAAATTCCCTGGAACGAGCGTGAGATCGTTCTGGAGATCCTGCGTTCACGATGAGTACGCAACGGATCATTGTAGGAATTGACGAAGCAGGCCGTGGAGCGCTCGCAGGCCCCGTCGTTGCCGGTGCCTGCATCCTCACCGCAAATCTCTTCCGACGGCGGAAATCATTCCACTGCTGGTCTCCATACAAGAGGAAGAAGGCTGATGATGCTCTCCTTGCCGACAGTAAGAAGCTCACTCCAGACGAACGGGAGCGTTCGTACGCATGGATCCAGGGACAGTGTGCCTTCGGTGTCGGCATCGTCGATGCTGAGACGATTGATCGGGAAGGCATTCTGGTCGCGACAGAACGCGCTATGAACATGGCAATTGCTTCGCTCGCTCTGGAAGGAGAGCCACTCCTCCTCGTCGACGGTCGCGATCGGTTCGTCTTTCCCTTTCCGCATCGCTCCATTATCCGCGGAGATGAATCGGAGCCCTGCATTGCTGCTGCATCCATCGTCGCAAAAGTGACGCGTGACCGGATGATGCGCGAGGCAAGCAGTTCCTTTGCGCACTACGATTTCGTGAGACACAAGGGCTATGGAACGCAGGTGCACCTTCAAGCACTCCGTGAGCACGGTCCCTGCGTGCTGCATCGACTCACGTTCCTCCGATCACTGGAGATCAGCGCGCCTTCCGCCGGAAGACGAACCAGACAACCAATCCTGCGATGAACACCGGGATGGTGAGGAGTTGCCCACGGGAGAGTGCAATACCACCGAACACCACCAAGGGGTACGACTGCACACGAAGGAACTCGAGGAGGAAACGCAGAATGCCGTAGAGCATGAGGAAGAGTGCGAAGGTCCGACCGGGTCGGATGGTCTTTGCATAGCGAAGATGTAGGAAGCACGCGCAGGCAATGAGGAGATCCTTGAGGATGCCGTAGAGCTGTGTGGGATGCACGAATCCCTCGACGCCAGGAACAGTAATTCCCCACGGGAGCGTGGTCGCCGTACCGTAGAGTTCTTGATTAATAAAATTCCCCAAGCGCCCGAGCGCGAGTCCAATTGCGGCGGGGACAACAACGACATCCGCGAGCTTCCACGGATCAATCCGTTTGAGCAGGCACGCGAGGGAGAGCGCGATAGCGACTCCAATAAACCCTCCATGGGAGGACATCCCGCCCTTCCAGACCATGATGATCTCTGCCGGATGCCGGAGGAAGTGCGAGCGCTCAAAGAAGAGCACGTACCCCAATCTACCGCCGACGATGACGCCCAGGACAGCCCACGAGATGATGGACATCCACTCTTCGCTCGTGAGGCGCAGGTTGCGGTACTGCTGCAAGCGCGGGAGGAGCCATGCCGCGAGGAGGAAGGCCACCAAGTACAGGAGGCCGTACCAGTGGATGGCGAAACCGAAGAGATCGACGGCAACCGTCCGTGTGGGGAAGAGTGCGATCATGCTCCGGATGTACACGTGATGTGGCGCAGGAACATGTGGTCCGTCTTCTCTAAGCAGGGATCCGTCAGAAATTTCTTCGCGCTTTCTTCATAGTGCTCCAGGAAGTAGGGGGAGACGAAGAAGTACGCGGGGCCATCGAGCATATGGAAGAACTCCGCACGCTTTTCAGTCGTTCCCAGGATCACCTCCTCCCATTGCTCGTACGTCCAGGGCGACGTGAAGATTCCGGGGCCAGCGACCCTCTGTTCGAGGAGCCATCCCCGCAACCAGGGGGCCGATTGTGGTTCAAGGGAGAGCACGAGTGCATTTGGTGGGAGGAGTGCTTCCACTTCGCGAATACCATCGAGAACATCTATCGTTGTCGTGGGGAGCTGTGTTGGTGGATACCACGCGCAGTGTGCAGAGGGGAACGGGCAGAAGGGGAACCAGCGCGGCATGATGGCATACGCTGTCGAAATGGACTGGATGATCACGAGCGCACAGAGAGCGATACGGACAACTTGAGACTTCCCTTCGACCCACAGGTCATAGAGCCCTCGTGCAGCGAAAGGGAGGAGGAAAAAATCGAGCTGAAGGAAGAATCGGCGGTAGAACACCAGGCGGAAAACGATGAAGACTGCGCTCCACAGCACAGCAAATTGCCACACACTCCCCTTCTCTCGCCGGAAGCTCAGGAACCAGCCGAGGAGCCCGAATGCGAGGAGGATCGGGGTGATGCGCACGTACACGCTCAACGGCGGGAAGGATCCTCCGGGTGCTGTGCTCCCCTGCATCGTGAGAACGGACTGGAGGAGGTGCACGAACCCCTCGTTCCAGACGGGGATGTACCACAGCAATCCCAGGAGTCCCATGAGAACTCCCGCAACAGAGAGGAACCGCCAGACGGGATCGCGATACATTGTACGGAAGGAGACGAGCCACCAGCTCACGAGTGAGAGCGCGAAGATCACACCCGTCTGGTGGTGACAGGCAACCGCGAGCGCGCCCGGGACGAGGAACCACACGGATCTGCGTTCGAGGAGGTGGAACGCGAGTATGCAAAACAGGAAGGAGAGGTACGTCTTCCAGTACATCGATGCGAAGCCGTCGTACTGGGCGAGGGAGAGCAGCGCCATGAAGAGGACGAGGATGCCTACTTCCCGGTTCTCCCGCTTCGCGGTGAGCCCCGCGAGGGTCGCTGCGAGTGCGACGGGCATAAGGTTCCAGAGCCAGCCGATCAGCCACTCAACGGGGATGCCCAGCCTGAGGAGGATCGTCGAGAACGTGAAAATCCCGAGCGAGTGCTCCTTCGCCCAGGGGTCGAGTGTAGCGATGACAAAGGGCGGGAACCCCTCCGCGTGCTTGAGGAAGAGGTAACGGTAGATACCGGGGTCGTACCCGAGGGGCAGATCGAAAGCGGCGAGCGGCCAGAAGTACTTGGCCGTGAGGAGGGCGAGGAGCGCCGCCGCGACGATGGAGATCAAGTCGTTATACGCGTGCCGGGCGTTTCCTTGCTCTTCCATAGGTCGTTGTTCACCGTAGCACATGCTCTGCGCTCCGGCCACCCTCGCGTAATCCAGGTACACTGTATCCATGCTCATCCTCGCCATCGAAACCTCCTGCGACGAGACCGCGGCCGCCATCGTGGAGGATGGATCAATAGTGCTCTCGAGCGTCATCGCAAGCGCGAAGGATATCTTTGCGCGCACCACGGGTGTGATCCCCGAGGAAGCGGCGCGACGGCAGGTGGAGTGCATGATCCCCGTCCTCGACGAGTGCCTGCGCGGCGGACGGAGTACGCCTGCGGACATCGATGCACTGGCCGTGACACGCGGGCCGGGACTTCTCGGTTCCCTCCTCGTAGGGACCGCAGCAGCACGCACCGTAGCTGCGGTTTTCCGGAAACGCATCATTGGAGTGCACCACACCCTTGGGCACCTGAGCTCGACGTGGCTGCGACCGGAAAGCGCATCGAGTGCACCGGACGAACCCCCCTGCTTCCCGATAATCACACTCTCCGCATCAGGAGGGCACACCGACCTCTGGTATCGGACGAGTCACACGCATGGCGTGCTGCTCGGCAGCACACGGGACGATGCCGCCGGGGAGGCATTCGACAAGGGTGCGAGCCTCCTCGGTCTCCCTTACCCCGGCGGCCCTTCGCTCTCACGGTGTGCGGAAGGGGGAGACGCAACTGCATTCCCCTTTCCAACACCACTACGCGGCGATCCAACTCTAGAGTTTAGCTTCTCCGGGCTCAAGACGGCCCTCAAGTACACACTCAGGGACCTCTCCACTCCGCTGACGGATGCTGTCCGCCGTGACCTCGCTGCGTCGTACCAGAACGCACTCGTTGAGCATCTGACCGATCGAGTACTGCGTGCGCTCGATCACTCTCCGGACCCGCAGGAAATCCACGTCGTCGGTGGAGTCTCCGCGAACGCGGCACTGCGCGCGGCGCTCACGAAAGCACTCCTCTCCCGTGGATTGCGACTGCGGACACCGGCGCTCCTCTCCTACTGCACAGATAACGCAGCGATGATCGGGGCTGCTGCGCACTTCCTGGCTCTCGAGAGGGAGGAGGCAGCATTCGCGCCGTTCACGACGGAGGCGACGATTCCTCTCGCTACGGTCTTCGCTTGATCGAGTGTTATCACTATGAATGGAAGCTACGAGCTGCGAGTGTAGTGACAAGTCATGAAACTTCCTTTCTCGAAGCTCGTGACTGGAAGCGCATCGCTCACAGCCCTCAGTGCAGGAAAACTGCCGCACCAAATTCTACGCAGGCAATACTAGACAAGCGCTGGCAGGAGAGCTCCAAAAACGATACCGAGAATGCCGAGGACAGCGATGACGCGTACGAGGGTAGAGTGCTTCATGGGGTGACGGTAATGGTGACTTGGGAGGAATCTTCGAACTCCTGGTCCTTCACTGTCAAGGTGATCTCGTACTCGCCCGGTGCTTCGAAGAGGTGGATGTACACCGGATCCGCGCTCTGTCCGAGGACATCGTCGGGGTAGTCTTTGCTACGCACGTCCCAGCGCAGTTTCACTCCTGCGGGCGTTGAACACGATGCATCGAACTTCACGCTCTTCTGCGACTGCACCTGCAGGCGGCTCGCCGTGAAGCAGGAGTCAATGACGGGCCGACGGACGAGGATCGTGCGCTGCGCTGTGAACTTCTTCTGCGATTGCGTAATCACCTGTAGCGTCACGGTGTACTCACCCGGCCGCTCGTAGACGTGATCGGTCTTCGCATCGTCTGGAATGGGCTGAATATTGAACCCTCCCTCATCTCCGTAGAGCCACGCGTACCCCGCAACTTTCTCTCCAGCGGGAACGAAAGTATCGGATGCATCGAACTCCACCAAGAGTGGCGCGAATCCGCTCTCCGGTTTCAACTTGATCGACGCTTCCGCGGACGGAGGCTTTACCTCGACCGTAAGGGGCATGCGCAACGACCGTCCTTCCGGATCCTGCGCAAGCAGCGTGACCGTGTACGAACCCGGGCGGCGGTAGATGGCGCGCAGCGTCTTTCCATCGACGTGGGCATTGCCCTCCGGCGCCTCCCACTTAAACTCAATGAGTGGAGCACTGGTGACCGGTGTGAGCTGCAAACTCACGGGTGCCTCCGCACTGATGGATTTCCCGTTGATGGGGACGTTCCCCTCGAATCGCAGATCGACGAGCGAGAGACTCTCCGTCACTCGCACAAGCGCAGACACCTCCACGAGCTCACCACTCGCCGAGCGGAGCTTCGCCTCCACGGGGTAGATACCCGGAGAATCGAAGGAGTGCCCAATCCGCTTGAGGTCTACTCCTCGCTCCTCCTTCCCGTCGCCGAACGACCACTGCACCTCGCGCAGCGGCTCCTTCGTCTCGATGCGGAAGATGCCGCCGAACGGAGCGGGTCCCACCAGGTTCTTCGGTTCAGAAAGCAATTCTGCAGCGAATTTGGGCGGCGAGGGCTTCTCGATCTCCACCGTTCGCTGGTACGGGACCTGCGATTGGTTATCGAGGATTACCGTTGCGGTGACGACCACGCGTCCGATGATGTAGAAGGTGTGGATGATGTCCGGCTGCTTCACGATCTCATCCACTGTGCTATCACCATCGAAATCCCACTGCACTTCCTTCAGCTTCGGCGGAGGGGAGTTCTGACTCCCCACCACGGGGAGCAAGTGTGAGATACTGAAGCGCACGGGCTTCTCCACAATAGGACGGATGGGGGACATCGAGAACACCGCTGTGGGGATGTTGATGCGACGCGAAAGCCTGCGGAAGGACGCATCCTCGAAGACGATGCGCATGGCCACGTTGTAGGTACCCTGCCTATCAATGACGGCAGTCACTTCGGGTACCCCCGTCTCCTCGTTGACTTTCCCATCCCCTTCAAAATCCCAAACGTACTTCACGGGCTTCAGACCACGCTGCGAGAGGATCCCCGCAGCGCGCTCCACGCTCATCGTGACCGCGAGCGGAGCCACGAAATCTGCAGCAGCTGTGGGGCGCACGATATCAATCGAGTACCCCGGTTCCCGTGTGATCATGAACGCAACGATCCCGCTCAGGAGGACACCAGGGAGGAGGAAGATGGACACGCGGATTAAACTCTTCTGTCGAACAGAGACAGGGATCTCCGTTGCGCGAGAGATCCGCTGCACGGCGAGCAATCCTGCGAGGAGGAGTGCTGCTCCTCCGCCGATCACGCTCAGGAGGCCTACCATCGTGAGCAGCCGCAATCCCCCAGTGGTACTCGGGAGGAGTGCGATGAGAACAAAACACCACAGAACATATACACCGTAGAGGAGAACCCCCCCCTTGAGCAGACGTGCACGCGCTCGAGCCAATCTCTCGGTCGCATCCCCTCCAGCCATAGGAGCAGGAGTGGCAGACGCGGGTCCTACCCCATCCACTGAGGGAGAGGGTCCCGGCTGCGCTGCCGGTGATGCTGGTGGTAGCCCTGCAGCAGGCACGTTACTGTGGGGGGAGAGAAGGGTTTGGGGGTTTCAGACCTTGGAGCGCGTCGAAGAGATCTGTGGAAGAGCCATCTTCGTACGCATTCCCACCGGGGAGCGGGAATCCCTGGTTGAAGGTCTCGTCGTACGGTGCAGCTCCAGGGACCCCATTGAGCAGTGCTGGACTGAGGAGCTGGGCATCGGAGGGGATCTCGATGCGTGGCGCGATGTTGTGCTCTCGGAAGACGGCATCCACGGTTCCCTGGAAGGGATCCCCCACGCCTTCCGATGCAATTGTCCACGTGAGACGCTGAATGAAGAACGTGTCTGCATCAATCCAGAGCGTGCCATCGACCGTGTAGGGTGCGAGGGAGGCAATCGTCTCCTCCCGATTGAACGGTTCCCCTCTCTCCTCCGCTACCTGCTCGAGGAATGCAACGAGCTTCTCCCGATCGAGGGTCACGTCGTACACGTACGTGTCCTTCCCTTCCACACGCTTGATTCCACGGTCTTCCGTCACGGTGATCACCTGAGACTGCGCGTACAGGAACCGCGGATCGGGAGTGATGGCGGTCGGCGGGAAGGGGGTGCGCTGGAGAGGGATCTTCCACCACCGTTGGAGGAATAGCGTAAAGAGGCGCGGATCCAGTTTGGGGTGGGGTGGAGAGATGTTGAGCGAACGAATGCGCACGTAGGCATCTTCACCAATAGCGATGACTGCATCGACGTCCGCAGCGAACGTATGCTGCTTCTCCGCAGCGACTTCCCCCGTCGTCTGCAGAGTGAACTGCAGCTGCGCCCCCCCATCCTGCAGGATTCCCTCGAGGGAAACGTTCGCATCGTAGGAGGCACCGGTCCCCTCCCCCTTCACCGTGAATCGGGAGGATTGGAGCTGCTGGCTCGCTGCAGCGGTACGCTGCAGCACCTCCGCTGTCGGAAGCGCTTCGCGCTTCGCGCACGCGCAGAGGAGCAGGCTCAAGCTCACACAGAGGAGGAGTCGACGCATAGTCCAGGAAGGATCGGAAGGCATTGTGCCGGAACTCCGCGGCAGACACCAGCCGCTAGAGGTTACGAGCAGCACCGCGCAGCCTCCCGCGGACGGGGACGGCAAGGATGTCTTCTCGCTCCTCCACAACAAGCCGGATAGTGCGCTTCGCGCTCGCGAGCACGTCCGCGGTTACGGTGAGGACGCGATTCTCGCCTTTCTCGATGAGGAGAGGCTCCGCCAAGCGAAATGTCACCTTCTTGCCATCGAGCGTCGCTACGGGTCCCGCCAGAACTTGTCCGCGCCCCGTTCGCAGCGTCAGTTTCTGCAGGTGACCATCTCGCGCACTCCCCACATTCGTGAAAGTGATCGTCTGCAGTGCTTGATCTTCAATAACATCAGCGGAAATCTTGATACGTGCTACCCCCTGTTCTTTCCCGTAGCGCACAGGATGGAGGAGGCGGAGATACTCCACCGAGACCACTCCCTCTGCTACCGGCGCGACTGACGTCTGCGATGGTATTGTAGTACCGATCTCCACCAATGCGCCGGGAGCGGTGACGCCATCATCCGGATCCAGTATGAAGCGGTGCTCCCCCGCGGACACGGCATCGGGCGAGATGCTCACACCGACCATCACCTCCTCTCTCCCGCACGGTGGGATGACGAGCGATTTGAGCGCAAGCTGGACGTCTCCGTCCTCTGCATCGAGTGGACGCGATGCGGACAGTCGCACTCCCTGCCTGTACGCTGCCACACTCATGATATCGGCGATCGCTCCCTGCCCGCCGTGGCTGACGTGCAAAGTTGTGACCGTGACAGGGGCATCACATGACGCCGTGAGCGTTAGGATGATCGCAGGAACTCGCTGCGCTCCCCTTGCGACCATCGAAGGTGCTCTCTCCTCAACAGAAACCGTGAGAGTGGGAATTCCCTCAGCACTCGTAGGCAGAACGGGGAAAACAACGAAGAAGAGAAAGAGAATAGTGAGCGAGTGGACCATGGTGATGAGTATATCGCACAGACGACACACCTTGGGGTTTTTTCAGGAGAAAATGCGCGGGTTACTTCACCACCGACTGGATCCACCCCCTCCCCCGAACGAGCCGCCACTGAAGCCGCCGAATCCCCCGCCCCCACCGCGGCCTCCAGACCCGAAACCTCCACCTCCGCTCCACCATCCTCCCCCTCCCCTCCTCCGATTCCTGCCGTAGCCGCTGCGGGAAACGAGGAAGTCGAAGAAGAGACCCAGTACCACGAGCGCCGGGATGGCGAGCCACCAACTGAAGACGAAGGTGAGAATGAGACCAAAGACTCCCCCGAGGATGCCTCCGAGCCACCACGACTTCGAACGCGCGAGGAAGGAAGCGAGGACATCGAACAGGAAGAAGCCGAAGAATGCGAGGAACGGCCAGAATCCATCCCCCTCCTCCTCATCGTAGCGATCCGCAGTGTACTCTCCGCCGATGTGCTTCTTCAGCGCTTCTATCCCTGCTTGGATGCCCTCGTAATACTCGCCTTCGCGGAAGTACGGAATCATGACCTGCTCCCGGATTCCGCGAGTGACGATATCTGGGGCGGCACCTTCGAGGCCGTACCCTGTGGCGATCGTCACCTCACGTTCCTCGTAGGCGACGAGAATGAGGATGCCGTTATCCTTCTCCGTCCCTACTTTCCACGCGCGACCGACTTCCACGGCGAACGCTACCCCCTGTTCCCCCTGCGTGGATGGAACGATGAGCACGGCGATCTCGTTACTCGTCTCCTTGGTGTACGCCGTGAGTTCCTGCTCCAGCTGGTGCTCCTGTTCCTCTGTGAGGAGCTCCGCAATGTCCGTGACGAATCCATCATTGGGAGGGACGTCGAGTGCAGAGACAGGGAATGCGATCGCACACGCGATGAGGATCGTGAACGAGCGGAGAGCCGCCGGTGACAACCGGAGCATCCTCATTCGAAATCGACCGTCGGAGCGTTCTCCGACCCCTCCGTACTCTGGAAGAACGTCTCCGCTCCAAAGCCGAAGAGGCCTGCGAGGATATTCCCCGGGAACCGCTTCACCTTCACGTTAAACTGCTGCACCGCCTCGTTGTAGTCCTTCCGAGCTGTCGCGATGCGATTTTCTGTTCCCTCGAGTTGCGCCATGAGGTCGCGGAACGCCTCCGTCGCTTTGAGCTGCGGGTAACTCTCTACAGTAACGATGAGGCGGGCGAGAGCGGATTCAAATCCCTCCGCTGCGGCAATCTGCGCAGGCCGATTCCCCTGCGCCCCCTGCCACTGCGTGCGCGCCTGCGTGACCGCGGTGAGTGTCTCCTGCTCGAAGTTCGCAGCGCCCTTCACCGTTTCGACGAGGTTTGGCACCAGGTCGAAGCGCCGCTGGTACTGCGTCTCCACCTGTGACCACGCTCCTTCGACACCTTCCCTACTCGCAACGAGCGAGTTGTACCCACCCCAGAGCCAGACAACGAGGAGGATGACGATACCGAGGAGAGCCAGGAGCCAGGGAGAGCGAACGCGTGCCATAGTCGAGGGGAGGAAGATGGCTGCAGTATACTCCACCGATGGGGTGTGGGTTCAACATCGCATTGCGCGAAACCATGACTCCAGGGGAGAGCGCAAGAGGATCATCGCTCATAAGCATGTACTATTGATCTTCCCTTCTTGCCCTATGAAGTTCACACACTTGCTCCTATCTTCTGCATTGGCTCTCGGAATCGTTTCACCTGCACTGGCAGCAACCGTAACGCGTTCGACATCGCCCGCACCGCCATCTGTCATCCGCGGATTCATCGGAGAGCGCGGCACCCTCGGCAGAGTGCGTGAGCGCGGCAGGCGCGTCTCCCGCGGTCATGTGATCCGCCAGCAGAACGTGCGCCGCAATAACCTCGCGGCGAAGAAGCGCATCGACCTCCGGGTGAAGCCATATTCCGCAGGCGGATCGAGTTCGTCTTCCACCAGTTCTAGCGCGAGTTCTTCCTACTAGGATTGCTTCCACGGATGTTGGTGCTACGAATCTTTTTCCAGATGAGCTTCTTAGCTTGTAGCTTGTAGGTTTGTAGGCGCAAGCGATTCTCGTACGTACCCCTGGTGCCACTACCAACCTACTCACCTACAAACTTACAAGCACATTACAGCATCACCGTCGCCACCCCCAGGTAGATCACCACGCTGATCATGTCCTGCAGCATCGTCGCCATGGGTCCGCTCGCATTCGCGGGATCGACGCCCATGCGACTCGCCGCGTATGGGATCATGAGACCCGTACAGACAGAGGAGACGATCGCCGCAGAGAGCGAAATGCCGAGCACTGCCCCCATGCGCACGCCGCCGTAGAGGAACGCACTGATCCCGAAAAGACCGATGCCGAAGCACACCGCGATGCAGAAGATGACGATGAGTTGTCGGATGAAGTACCGGTAGATGGGAAGATCCCGGTCCATGGCGATGTCGCGGATGAAGAACGCCTCGATCTGCGTCCCCACGGCGTCGCTCATGTAGACGATGAGGGGAATGAACGATGCGAGGATGATGTTCTGCTCCAGAGTCTGCTCGAAGAATCCGACTACCTTCGCGACGAGCAATCCGCCGATGAGACCGACGAAGAGCCAGGGGAACCGGTGCTTGAAGGATTCGAACAGTGGCGTATCTAGGATCGTCTCCATGCCAGCGCGCGCGTGGTGGTGCACGCCAGCGAGGCGCAGAGCGTCCTCGTGCGTCTCGCGGTAGAGGATGTGGAGGATGACGTCGCTCGGGATCACCCCGAGGAACGTCTTATCGTGATCGACGACGGGCACCGCCTTGATGTGGTGCTTGAGCGCGACGTACGCGACGTGCTCCTGATCTGTATGTGGCTTCACTGTTACGAGCCCCTCGCTTTTACAAATATTCCCAACGCGCGTCTCCTGTGCGTATCGATAGAGATCCTTGATCGAGAGCACACCCGTGAGCTTCCCCTTCTCATCCACGACGTACACGTAGTTGATCGTTTCGATAAGGCCAATGGATGACCCGATGGCGTGCTGTACATCGGCGAGGGTCTGATGCGGGAGGACAATAGGCACGCGCTTCGTCATCTGTCCGCCAGCAGTATCCTTCGGCCACAGGCGACCGAGGTGGTGGCTCTCCAGTTTCTGGTGATCAGTGTGCTTTGTCATGGTTTCGCTCCATTCTACCCTCACAAACGGCTTTTTGGAAGGCTGAGTGCTGGTATACTCCCGCGCGATCGGGACGTAGCTCCCACCTACGCCCGTTGTGCCCTCTCGGTCATGTCATTGCTCTTTACGCTTTCAGTGGGGGGAAGGCTACGGTGGGCGAGAGTACTCCGTTATACTGCCCCACAGTTCATTCCTCATTTCACTCGGGACGTAGCTCAGTTGGCTAGAGCGCGTGGTTCGGGACCACGAGGTCGCTGGTTCAAGTCCAGTCGTCCCGACCAGAGGAATAGCATCCAAAGCAACTGGAAGATCGATTGTCTCCGAGAGACCCCGCGTAGCTCTGTGGAGTGGGGTCGTCCCCTTCTTTTTGAGTATCGTGAAAACCTCTGCGAGGCAGAGGCGAAGAGGGGTCGTCCCGACCATCCGTCTTCGCGGCTAGGGAGTAGAAAGTTCATGCTAGTAAGTCCTCATTCGAAAGTACGATACCGCTTCGACGCGATTGGTCGTGACAGTTGTAATTGAAAGGAGTTTCCTCCGATTCATCGCTGGCACAGCAGCTCTCTTCTCATTTCGGGCATCACCTCCAGCCAGAAGGAGCAGCCCACTACTTCCTTGCGGAACTGGAGAATGACCTCAGGCGTTGTCTCCAGGGGCTTGCAAATTTCGCATGGTGGAAAGACTAAATGTATATCAAAAAATATTGCCAGTATTTTGCAATGCCTGACCCCAACCGAGATCTTGATTCTTTGTACACATTTTTTGCTCAATATGTTCCTACCATCCTCCCATTCCTCAGGGTCGAATCGCAAAAATTGTCATCATTACTCGCCAATTTATAGTAAGGAAATTGAAATAATATAGTGTCAATGGTTGCTAGACAACGAATGCTCCATCCGTACACTGACCCGGCCCTCCTCAAACGCCTATTATGAACCTCGTGAAGCCATTCACACCTCGCGCTTCACTCCCCCTCGTGCTCATGCACGCGGTGCTCATCACCTTCCTCGCTGTGAACATGGTGATGACTCTCCCCACCCTCGGGTAATTCGGGAGAAGGAGTGACGCTTCGGTCCACCGCAGATAATCAATGCACATCCCTGCGGTCATCATCTCCAAGCCTCCGCCCTCCGGAGAGCCGGATTCTTTAATCTCAGCGAGCGGCAATGAGTGCTCCATCCCCCCCTGGAGGGGACCTATTCTCCTTCAGCGCTCTCACTGAGGGGCTGAAAGTTGACTCATCGATTCTATTGTTGCTGCGTGTCCTCACCTCTCCGCCTTCCGGTCGATGATTTTGAGGAGCGCTTCCGCAACTGGTTGCGAAGGATCGGGGTTTCCGTCGTCCTTCTCGAGGGTGACGACCACTTTGAGGTGGTCCCGGAGGTCTCGGTCGAGTTCCCCCTTGAGCTGGTGCCTTACATCCCCGAAATGGTTGCTCAAATGCCCCGTACTGACCCTGTCACCAGTGGCTCCATCCTCTAACCAGGCCTCGTAGTAGGTTCCCTTCTCCGGGATATCGATATTCAGCTGCATGGTGTGGAGGAGTGTGCCATCCGCGAAGACCTGAATCTGGGTCACACCGTTCGCATTCGCTCCCCCAACGCCTATCAGCGGCGCCAGTGCGAAGAAGACCTCCTCCCCGTGCTCGGGATCGATGACCTTGCCCCCCTTGGGCATGATGGCCTTGACGGTCTGCTGCCCGATGATGTCATCACCAGTACCAGTGGAGTCTGCGATGTCGATCTTGATCGTCTGTTCCTTCGCACAGGCAGCGAGGAGGAGAAGACTCAAGACGAGGAGAGAGAGGTGACGCATAGTGGGTGAAGGATGCCTCTGGTGAGGATCGCAAACAAGAGGGAACTGCCCTCATCCCCAACCCTTCTCCCGGACGCGGGAGAAGGGAGCACTATTCAAGAACAACAAATAGTTCCCTCTCCCGAGTCCGGGAGAGGGAGAGGGCTTGCCCGTCCGTAGCCCCGAGCGGAGTCGAGGGGCGGAGGCGGATGAGGGCAGCAGCTCAGATCAACGGCTCCTCAAACTTCTCCTCCACCGACGCCACTTCATTCTCGGAAGGCGGTGCGGAGCTCGCCTCGTCCCACTTGCGCAGATTGTCCTCCACCTCCGCCCGGGGACGGCTGTACTTCTTGCGGGATGCCTCGATGATCTGCGGCGTAAAGTCCTCCTGCGTCTTCGGGGCATCAAGCGTGCGGCCGGAGAACGCCTCGCGCAGCTCCCCGTTCACGGACATTTTCACGTAGAACTCGCGCACGCCCAGGTTGATGATGTCGCGCTCCTTGAAGACGGGGTTGTACTCCTCTGCGAGGATCGTCGCGTCCTCCGCACCCACGCGGAAGCTGATCATGGAACCCACGTTACCGAAGACGGTCTTGCGCACCGTCGGCGAGAGCTGCCCCATGTACTGATGGGCGATCGTGAGGTTCAAGCGGTACTTGCGCGCCTCGCTGAGGATCTCTGTGAAGGTATCTGTCGCGAAGTTCTGGAACTCATCGACGTAGAAGTAGAAATCCGTGCGCTTCTCCTCCGGTGTATCTGCGCGCGTCATCGCCGCCTGGTAGAGCTTCGTGATCACCATGGATCCAATGAGGGAGCTGTTCTCCTCCCCGAGCAGACCCTTACTCACCTTCATGAGGAGGATCTTCTTCTTGTCCATGATCTCGCGAATATCGAACATGGTTTTCGGCTGCCCGATCATGTTGCGGATCATGTTCGTCGCAACGAACTGGCCCACCTTGTTGAGCAACGGTGTGATGGCCTCGGCATCGAACTTCTCTGACCATGCGGCGAACTCAGAGACCCAGAAGCTCTTCACCACATTGTCCTGGATGCGTGCGACGATCTTTTGTCGGTAGTTCTTGTCTGTGAGCATTTTGAGAATCGACAGTACGGTCGTGTTCGGACTATCGAGGAGCGCCAGTGTCGTGTAGCGCAGCACGTGCTCCAGACGGTATGTCCAGTTGTCGCCGAAGAGCTTCTTAAAGATGTCCAGGAACCCGACCGTGAGCTGCATCTTGTACGCCTCGTCGATCTTCTCTAGAGGATTGAACGCGATGGGGAACTCGATGTCCGCAGGATTCATGAGCACGACGTCATCGACCCGCTCCTTGGGAACGAAGCGCAGGATTGCGTCGACTAAATCCCCGTGTGGATCGAGTACAGCAATCCCCTCCCCGTTCTTCAAGTCCTCGTTGATGAGGAGTTCTAGGAGCTTGCTCTTTCCCGACCCGGACTTCCCGATGACGTAGAGGTGACGACGACGGTCAGAGCGGCGGATCCCAAAGGGCACGAAGTTGTTGTGGTAGTTCGTGAGGCCGAAGCCAGAGACATCCTTCTCGCCTATCTTCGGAAGGTCCTGCGGAGGATCGGACCTACGCGCGAGCATGTGCACGATGTGCGGCACGAAGTCCGCATTGGGGAAGTGGTAGAGCGTCGCCACTTCCTTCGCGCTCAGGATCACCGTATCGGCGTGTGTACGTGCGCGGTACTGCTGGATGAAGCGATCGGGGCTCCCTACGGGGCGACCGTAGAATCCGTTGATATCGGAATCGTTGAATTGCGAGAAGCTGCTCATCACCGCCTCGAGCTTCCGGTCCGCAGACGCCTGATCCGTGGAGATGTACGCGCAGCGGATGCTGACGCGGTACGGTTTGATCTCGTTCTTCTCCTGCGCTTTCTTCATGCGGATCGAGGAGATTCCCTTGAGTCCTCCTTCGCGCATGCGGTCACGAATGCGGAAGAAGTTACGCATGTTCGCGAGCTTGAGGCGCCAATTGCGCTTGAAGTGGTAGAGTCCCGTATCGTCCTGCGGCTCCGCAATCATCTGCACCCACACCTGATCGTTGCTGCCGATCTTCGAGACCACGGAGAAGAACCGCGATGCGCTGTCCTCCTCGAACAGATCGTACGTCTTCACCGGGTAGATATCGGCGCGGTGCAACTTGATCAACGCTCCCGCGAGGGCCTGCTTCTTCGGGTCGAACATCTTCGTGTAGTCCTGTGCCTCGCGGATCTCCGCCTCTGGGAACGTCGCGTACACGAGGCCCTCGATCGTCTCCAGGAGCTTCTCGTCCACCACGATGAAGAAGTACGTGTACTGCGCGTACCCGAAGTACTCCAGACACACCCGCTGCCCCGTGAAGGTATTGCGCATGTTGATCAGGAACTCCTGGAACTTCGATTCCAGCTTCTTCGTGCCTTCCGTGCCCTGCGGGATGACGATGTGGAGGTAGCGCTGCGCCATGTGTACTCTCTATTTTGCCAGAGAATGCCTGATTTGGGAATCACTTTTTGGCATCCCGGAGGCCTCAGTACACGGCTGCAAGGTAGCACGATTCGCAGTACACCGCTTCCGGTCGATCGGGAGCGTAGGAGCTCTGTATTGGCTTGCTACAGCGATGACAGGAACGAGGGAAGAGGGCGTATGGATTGAGCATCGCGAGTCTCCTCTCCATGCGTACATCCGGATGCACGCGCGGGAGGGGGACGCGCAGTATCCTCAAGAACACGAGTTCCTGGGGTTGGATCTTGAACTTCCGTCCCGTCTCCGCGCAGGTGAGCACTCGCTCGCAGATATCGTCTTTCACTCCATCAATGCCATCGGGAATAGCATCTGAGTGTTCCGTACCTTCTAGGTGGTATTCCGGCAAATCTTCCCACGACCAATCTCTCTTACGAGCTTCTTCCTTCGAGAGTGAATGGTAATACATGGACAGCGATTCGTTGTACGCGAACGGTGAGAGCGAGAGTGGGAAGAATTGTCCCCATTCACGGGTCTTCTTCATGTGTTGTGTGAGCTGGTCAACATTCCGTTCGTACTCATTCTTCGTGAGTTGCTGGTTGAAGATGCAGTACTGTTTGCCCCGGAGTCCCGTGCACCCGAAGCAGTTCTTGCAGGAGTAGCACTCAATGCAGTAGGAAAGGTTACTCGAAAGCCGACAGTGTGCGCACATGCGGATGAAGTAGTTTCCACCACCCAGTCCTGTCGAGTTGTAGAGGAGTTCCCCAATACCGCCGGATGTGAGGTCGAGAGAGCTCACGTTCTGCTCACTCGGGCTTAAATTCCAACAGTAGAGATCATCCACGCAGTTGAGGCAGTCGTAGCACTCCTCGCACCGTGCGCAATTCACGAGCGCATCACCCGTGCTGTCTTCACAATTCTCCAGGTACACGTCGCGGAAGATCGCCTTCGCGTAGACTTCCTTCCACTTCTCGAGATTCTGCTGGAGCGTCGAGAAACTGCCATCGATTGTCTGTGCTTTCACCTTCTCGAACTCTTCTTTCGTTACCTGCTCATTGCCGATGCAGTACGAGCGATTGCGGAGATTACAGGAGAAGAGGCAGTTGCTACACCCTCGACAATCGATGCAGAAATGGGAGTCTCGTGTTTCGCTGCAGCGGAACAGGTACGTGGAGTAGTGGCAGTGCTGGCAGAGCACGCACTCATGGAGGTAGCTCGAGCGGAAGCAGCGCAGCGAATCGCAGATCATCGTGTTGTAGCCGGTGATGTTCTTCGAGTAGTACACATCTTCTGACCGGTGCACGATCTCTGAGTAGTAGACGTTCTTCGCGTTCCCGCACGAGTAACTAAACTCGCAGTTCTCGCTGTTCTCGTTCTTGTTCGCCATGCGCGGCACGATGCGGAGGAGCTCGTCAAACTGCGGGAAGAATGACTTGGAGAAATCGAACGGATGTCCGTACGAGAGACCATCCCACGCATCGCTCCACCACTCCTTCACGGAGTAGATGGGGAACTTCTTCGCAGGGTTGTAGATCGTAATGATCGGCTCACCCGAGAGCGCAGATGTTGATCGGTGCAGGATGAGACGTGGGAAGAACTGACCACGCAGGAGATGTCTGCAGGTTGGACAGTGCTCTGGTTCACGATCGATGCCGAATTGCGTGAGGAGTGAGCGCTCACGGTCCGAAATGGTGAAGGAGGATGCGCACCAGGCATGCGCACAGGTCTTCTGCATAGGCTTCAGTATACCGTGTTCACGTAGCATTCCCCGCAATAGACGATCTCTGGCCGTTCAGGTGCGTACGACGTCTGGATCGTCTTCTTGCACATGTTACACGTTCGCGCCCAGAGTTTCCGCGGATTACGAGAAGCGAGACGGCGGACGTAGCGGCAATCGGGGCACTTGCGTGGGAGAGGGAGATTGCGCTGTTTCAGGAATGCAAGTTCCTGAGGGATGATCTTGTAATTCTTTCCACAGGCTGTGCATGCGAGGACTTCTTGCGTGAATGTGTCCGGAACATCGGAAATACTCTGCGGGATAGCGTCCCACGTTTTTGTCTCTTTCCCCTGCGTGTAGGGCAGAGCGTCATTCCATGGGTACCCTCTCTCTTGCGCTTGTTCCTTCGAGAGCGGGAAATAGTCTGAGGCGATGGTCTCGTTGTACGTGGAAGGTGAGAGTTTTGCGGGAAAGAACTCTCCCCACTCTCCTCGTGACCGCATGCTGTCGATGACCGTCGGCACCAGTGCCTCGTACTCCTCTTTTGTGTACTGCTTATTGAGGATGCAATGCTGCGCGTGCCGAAGACTAATGCACCCGAAGCAATCTTTCACATCTTGTGTACAGATCGAACAGTAGAGGAGCCCGTGAGCGTTATCCCAACACCAATGGGAAAATGCACATGAAGAAACTCCATAGCCACCGCTCACTTCGTACACCAGCTCTGCCTCCTCACTGCAGATGGCATCCATTCCATCCTTCACCTCGAGGACCTGCGAGCAGTAGGCGAGGTCTTGGCAGCGATCGGCATTGAAGACAGCACGACAATCCTTGGAGTGGAAGATGTAGTCCCCTGTCACATTCTCATTTCCGTATCCCACGTAGTACTTCTTGGCAGTGCGAACTTTCAGTGCAGCGAGCTTCTTCCAGATTTCCTCAATGACCCGAGGATCTTGGAGATCGAATTCCCCCACCCTCCTCTCGTACTCCTTCTTCGTGAGCTGCTCATTCCACAGGCAGTACTCCTTGCGCGCGATATCCGAGCAGCCGAAGCAGTGGTGGGAGTTCGTGACTTCGAAGCAGAACTGGAGGTTCTGACTGTTTCCACAGTTCTGGCAGAAACTGCACTCATAGAGTTTCTCGGAGTCGGTGCATTCGTAGCACTGCTGAGAATTCCGCAGGACCAGGGAATCGACGCAATTTTCGCAGTAGTATGGGTTCCCGTAGTAGCAATCTTCGCAGCGAATGGAGCCGAAGATGAGGAAGCAGTTGCGGCAATTCCCCACGACATTGCAGTAGTCGCAGTTCTCGTTGTGCGCAGAGACGAGCGCGAGACGTGGTACGGTCTTCTGCAATTCCTGGAACTGCTCGAAGAACGGGCGTGACAAATCATATTCTCGCCCAAACTTCCGAGGATCCCACCCATCCCCAAACCATGCGTCGCGTCCGTAAACAGGAAAGGGACTTCCAGGAGCATACATCGACAGCATGGTTTCTCCGCTGAGATCACATGTCCTCCGGTACAGCTTCCGTTCATTCCTCCACGCGAGCCTCCTCTGCTGCCTGCAGTCCGGGCAGAACGTCGGCGGGGGGATCGACTGCTTCTTCCCTCCGATGATCGGCGAAAGTTTGTCGTAGAAAGCGAGATCATCCTGCGTGATCTCGAAGGGAGCCCGACATTGCGCGCAGGAGTGCTGCATGGAGTGCAAGTATACCCGAAGAGTGAATCATGAGCTGCCGCCCTCATCCCCTGCCCTTCTCCCGGACTCGGGAGAAGGGAGCACCATTCAAGAACATCGAACGGTTCCCTCTCCCGGATCCGGGAGAGGGTGAGGGCATGCCCGTCCGGATCCCCGCGCACGGGGCGGAGGCGGGTGAGGGCAGCAGCTCAATACACCTCTTTGAGGTAGCACTCCTCGCAAAAAATGGTTTCAGGCCTGTCAGGCGAATACGTCGTCTGGATCTCTCTCGCACATTTTGCACAGTTCCTGCTCCAGAGTTTGCGAGGATTGCGAAGCGCCTTACGGTGTCGATGGCGTTCATCTGGGTGGATGCGAGGGAGAGGAAGTTGCATCTTCCGGTAGAACTCCAATTCCTTCTTCACGATACGGAAGGGTCTTGCTGTCTGCACACAACGGATTGCCCAGTTGAGAACATCATCGGGAATTTCCTCAATCATCTCGGGTAAGCGAGCAGCCTCAATGATTTTCGTTACACCCGGGAGCTCCTCATCTTCTGTCCAGCGATGTCCTCGAGAAAGAATTTCCATTTTACTCAGTGGCACCCAATCCTGTGCCATGGACTCATTGTAGCCAAAGGGAGAAAGAGCGGTTGGAAAGAACTCTCCCCATTCTCCATCTTCAGTCATTCGCTCTATGATGCGTGCGGCGAGTTTTTCGTAGTCCTCCTTCGCATATCGACGATTGAGGATGCAGTACTTCTGCTGCTGCAACGAAATGCAACCGAAGCAGTCCGCACAGGAGAAGCAGTTCTGACAGTACCGCAGTCCGCTGCCATTCCAGCACGCATTGCAGGTGACGCAGTTATGGAGCCCCAGGCACCCGATCGTCTGGTAGCACAGTTCGCTTCGGTCATATCCCATGTAATCGATATCCATCGAACTGTACGTTCCATCGACCTGCATACCGTACACACAATCTTCGCTATCAGAACCGTAGAAGCACTTCCGCATATTCTTGCAATTGCTGAGCGTATCCCCTTCGCAGTTCTCGCATTGCACTTGGTAGAGCGCTCGCACAGGAAATCTTCGCTGGAGCTCTATTCTGCATGTCTGCTTCGCCTTCTCGAGACCGGAGAACGTCGAGAGCTGCAGAGACTCAAGAATGCGACGGAACTCCTCCTCGGTCTTCTGCTCATTGAAGATGTAGAATCGCTTCTGACGGAGGTTGGCACAGAAGAGACAATCAGAGCAGCCTTTCAAATCACGGGAGAAGAAGCAGTTTTTGCAATCCTCGCAATGATCGAGGAATGCAGAGCTGTAGCAGTTCTTCGAGAACATGCACTCGTAGAGGAGCTCGCTCCCGTAGGTCCATAGGCAATCGACGCAATCGCGATTCTTCGTTGAGTACGCACCGTAGAGACAGTCCTCTTCGTAGTGACTTCCCGCGGTGAGGTAGCAGTTCTTATTCGCGTAGGAGTAGTTGCAGTACTCGCTGTTCTCCGACTGCTTGTTCATGATGGAGAGGTGAGGGACCGCATTCCACAGCTCTGTGAGTTGATCGGAAAACCCCTTGCGTACATCGTACTCTCTCCCAAATGTGAACGGATCCCATCGATCAGAGTAGAAACAGGACGGGCAGTACACAGGGAATTGCGCATCAGCAGAGTACATGGATACGATATTGCTCTTGCACAAATCACAGGTTCGACGGTGGAGATTTCGTTCATTGCGGTGGATGCACCGCATTTGTGATCGGCATCCGGGACAGTCCTTTGGGTGGAGCACTCCGATGTCGCTGTAGAATGATGCATCACCAGAAGTGATCTGGAAGGCGGTGCCACAGGTTCTACAGTGCTGTTCCACGGGAAATTAGTATACCTCCTTCAAGTAACAGGAATCGCAGTACACAATCTCCAACCGATCAGGAGAATAACTCGTGGCAATTGGCTGCTTGCACTTGGCACATTGACGATGCCAGAGCTTGCGAGGTGGTCGCTGCGCCATGCGGTCAGCGTAGCGCTGATCGGGGTGTCTCTGAGGGAGCGGTACTCCTGTTTTCCGGTAGAAATCCAGTTCCTGCTTGATGATGCGGAATGGTTTTCCACTGATTTCGCACTGCAATGCGCAGTGCAGGATATCGTCGGTCGTGTCAGCAATACTCGAGGGGATCTCGGCAGCGGGAATGATGGTCTTCGCGGCAGGAAACGGAGGGTCGTAGTCGGACCACGGGATGCCCTGCTGCGATGCCTGAGCTTTTGTGAGTGGGTAGTACTCCATGGCACGCGACTGGTTGTACCCGAACGGAGAGAACGCGATGGGGAAGAATTCCCCCCACTCAGTGGATTTCTGCATGTGCTCGATGATCTGGGGAACGAGATCCTCGTACTCTCCTTTGGTGTACTGCTTGTTGAGAATGCAGTACTCGTTCTTGTTCAGGCCCGCGCATCCGAAGAGATTCTGGCTGTTCTGGGTGCAGTCGCAGTACGCAATGTTCCTGTTATCGTAGGTGAAATGGCAGACGATGCAGTTGTAGCCATTCGTTATGGCGTGGCACTCATACATGAGCTCTGACCAGCCGACGTGGTAGGTATCCATGGAATCCCGCACGTCGATGACATCGATGCAGTGACGACAATCCTCCGCGGTGATCGTATCGAAGCACTCCGTGCAATTCTTCGTCGAGAAGAGGAGGTCGCCCGTGGAGCTCTCCGTCTGTACGTGGTAGGTCGCTGGGTGGATCGCGACTTCTCGCTTGCGACGGATGTACTCCTCTCTCTGCTTCTTGAGCTCTTCAGCAGAGAAAGGGAGGACCTCCGCCATCTTCCGTGTGTATTCCTCTCTGGAGTACTGCTTGTTCTCGATGCAGTACTCCTTGCTCCGCAGATTGCAGCACTGGAAGCAGTTCTTGCAGTTCGTGCAGTCGAAGCAGAACCAGACATCCTGACAGCGCTTGATGAAGTCGCAGAAGAAAGCCCGGTAGCTCCCCCACGCGTAGTAGGTTTCGTAGCAGAGTTCACTCCCTTCATGGAGGTACGAGCAGTCGAAGATATCCTTGCAGTGATCGATGACCCAATCGGAGTAGTAGACATCCTCGCACTCGAACGTGACCGCAGAGAGGTAGCAATTCTTGTTCTTCGCGGAATGGTTCGTGAATTCCGCATTCTCGCTCTGCTTATTCACGAGGGATAACCGCGGCACTTGCAGTTGCAGTTCCCTGAATTGATCAAAGAATGGCCTATTGAAGTCGAATGCCCTGCCGTACTCCCGCGCATCCCACTTGTCCGACCACCAGACGCCCTGCTCGTAGACCTTGAATGGCGAATCCGGCGGGTACATGGAAATGATGTCTTGACCGGTGAAATCGCACTTGCGCTTGTACATGTACCGCTCATTCCGCCACGCGAGCCTGCGCTGCTGCCGACAATCCGCACAGCGCGTCGCTGGAGGGATCTTGTACTTCTTGCCTCCGAAGACAGGTGAGAGATTGTCGTAGAACGAAAGATCATCCTCCGTAATCTCGAAGCCAGCCTTACACTGTGCGCAGGAACGCTGCATGGAAGACAAGTATACCAAGAATCCATCCCAACATGTTTATGAGGGCAGGCATATTTGCCTGCCTCTTCTTAGCAACCTGCGGGCAAGTATGCCCGCGATCAATGGTATGAACCCCAGAGCAAGCTCTGGACTCCTTTTTCCGGAGCAAGCTCCGGGGAATCAGACCATCGACTCCGCAAGCAGGTATACTTTCTCCAGGCCGCTCGTCCGGCGTAGCCCCGCGCACGGGGCGAAGT
>JAUSFD010000026.1 GCA_030649955.1 Candidatus Peregrinibacteria bacterium
ACGAGATCGTCATCCCCACATTTGAATCGCTCTCCGCAACGGACCTCATGCGAGTGCGCGGCGTGCCGATTCGGTTCATCGGCCTCTCGCGTGATTTCCTCTACGTGGACGAGTTCGAGCAATCACCAGAGGAGTTCATCATGCACGACGCGAACCACTCGTGGCGGATGATCATGGAGGATCGTGCTGCCGAGACCACGTACGGGCGAGCTCGGGAGCAGCTCATCGAGGAATCCAGCGCGTTCATTGAGGAGTACCTCGGGAAGATTAAGATTCAAGAAACGGATACCGAGGAGCAGCGCGAAATGAAGAAGCTCAAGAAAATCATCCTTTTCGAAATTGTCCATGAGGATGCGCGGCCATTCCTACGAGAGGTGATTGGAAAGTACGTGCAAGTGAAGGAAGGGGGAGCAGTGCCGTTTGAGGTGCCGCGCATCGACCCGAAAACCGGATACATGGACGTCGTGGACACTCTCGATACGGGCATCAGTACGTTGTCCTACGTGCGCAACAAGCTCCAGCACGGTTTCTACGATCACATGGATGCACAGCTCCCGCAAATTGTCGGACCGAAATTCCGTACCGCAGAATGGATCGCTCGTGCCGCGCACGAAATGCTGAGAGAACTGGATGCGACACCGGTACCGGAAGCGCAGCTGGATCCCGACGGATATCCTTCCTATGAGTGGCTCCTGCGCCGAACCTGTGCGGTGGGGCCCGATAACATCCACGGTGCGGACGCCGTGGATCCATCGGTAGAGAAATACGGTGATGGCGCCGAACGACTCAACCCGAAGCGGTACCGGGTATGAGCTTCGACCTTCGGTTCTATCGAGCGGAGGGATCTGCGACGTTCACTCCAGCGGAGTTGAAGCGGTTTTGTGCAACACGGGCGGAGTTTCAGGAGCCGGTCACCGTGGACAACGGACGCGGCGTGGAGTGCGTGTACGAGAATACGAAAACCGGAACCACGTTTGTACTCGAGTACGACGATCCCGCCACAA
>JAUSFD010000033.1 GCA_030649955.1 Candidatus Peregrinibacteria bacterium
CATGCCTTGAGCTCCCGTTTCCTCACGTACTCCGGGACCGTTGCTGCATTGCTAGAGAATACCTCGAGGGGCCATCACGCAGCGCAGGGACGAACCTGCGTCACGCAATATGTACCCGAGATACAGCCGGTGAACTCACCATCACATCGTATGTACTCCTTGCCCGGTTCGCTCTCATCAAGATCACGCGGTCACGTGGTCTCGATCGTTTTGAGAGCAATGCGGCGAGGGGACACACGCTGCAACAGATCTGCTCACTCTCCAAAGAGGTACGCGGAGTTATCGGTGCGATGGGTGTTACCCCATCACAGCGAGGCTCACCGCAGCTTCCTCTCACTCGTCTCCGAGTGAAAAGAGGCGCACCTCACGTGGCTTGACGCCTTGTTCCTGTAGTACCTAACGGCTGTGAACAACCAATTACGGCTGCGAACAACCAGTTAGGGAATACGCGCAGGGGCCGAGCACCATGGTCCTACCGTAGTGGACCACAGACGCTCGGAGCTTACACCCCAGTTGCGTACTCGCGGAGACTCGTCGGACCCCCCGACCACTGCAGCTCGCAATGGTGTAGGGAGGAGGGAGGCACAGCTGTTCACCGTGCTTCTTCCGAGCATTCTCCGCTACGTGGTCCGCTACAGCACCGGTATGTGCTGCAAGGCGTCCATCGTCATCCGTGGTGTGCTGTGGCACCCGAGGCGGTCCCGGCGAAGGGACGGCCATAGGGCGGCAGCGTGAAGGTCATCCGCCATCTCTCCTGCGTTTTTCGCACCGCATCAATGGGCCGCATCCTGGTCTGCACTGCTCGCCTTGCGGCAAACGTGCGCAGAACCTATAGCGACTCACTGACGAAGCACTACTCGCGCCGGTAGAGTGACCGACAGACTTCCTTCGTACACACCTTCCGAACGACGTGCTCGAGACCCAATCACCAGCAATTTTTTAGGAAGCTGGATTACCCCGCAGTGATGCGGGCGAAGGGCTGACGACCCCTCGAGGTTCGAGACGGACTTGCGGTTATCGTTCCCTTGGAAGGAACTGAAACGCGAGCCGAAGCTCGCGAACATGAACAAGCGTACACCCGCGAAAAACCATGTCAAGTCCTCTCGGTTGCGCGACAATCCTCCATCAGTGCGTAACCAGATTTCGTTCTGGGATCCGAAAAGTGGACACGATGTGGATCGCCTGCGATGTTCTCAATTCTGCGCTCAACCTGGTGTTTCTTTCAGAGATTCCTTGATCCTCTCAATGACGGGATCGAGGTCGCCGTCGAGAATGGTGGTGATGTGATGCCAGGACT
>JAUSFD010000017.1 GCA_030649955.1 Candidatus Peregrinibacteria bacterium
TCGCCCCGTGCGCGGGGCTACGCCGGACGAGCGGCCTGGAGAAAGTATACCTGCTTGCGGAGTCGATGGTCTGATTCCCCGGAGCTTGCTCCGGAAAAAGGAGTCCAGAGCTTGCTCTGGGGTTCATACCATTGATTGTCCATTGGAGCACCGCCCGCACATGCAAACGCTTCCCACGTTGGGAAGCGTTGCTCAAGGCGTTGGAGAAGGGAGTGATCAGCTACTCGTCGAACTCGAGGCGGAGCTGACGCTCGAGGTACTCGAGAGCGAAGAGCTCACAGAGCTGCTCACAGAAGAACTCAAGGAACTCACGCTGGAGGAGAGGGAACTCGCAGAACTACTGATTCCGCTACTCACACTGCTCGAACTGACGCTCGATGAGGAAGAACTCGAGGAGCTCGAACTCGAGGAGGAAGAGCTCAGACTGCTACTCACAGAGGAACTCACGCTGCTCTGCGAAGAGCTCACACTGGAGGAATTGCTGGAGCTCACACTTGAAGACTCGCTTGAGGAGCTCTTCGAGGAACTGCTGGCACTCGCACCGCAGCGGCCGCCGCGCATGTCGATGTGGAGCGTCTTGTGATTCTGCTGCATCGAGTCGTGGAAATCTTTGTGCTCATCCCACCAGTTCTGGTTGCCGCGCTTCGGCTTGTGAGAACGGTGCCACTCCATATGGAGGCGGTTCTTCTCCTTGTGGAAGTCCCAGTGACTCCTGAAGCACCGGTTCTGCTGCTCGAGGACGCACAGCGCGCGCTCGAGTCCCCGTAGATCTTTGCAGGACTGCACTCCACCGGTGGAACTCTGCGAGGAGGAGGAGGTGCTCGATGCACTCAGAGAACTCTGCGAACTCGCGGAGGTACTCGAGGCACTCGATGCCGATGTGGAACTCACGGAGGTCGAACTCTGGCTGGATCCGGAGGAGCTCACGGAACTCGAGGAGCTACTGCGAGAACTCTTCGAGAAGAAATTCCCGAATTTCTCCAGGTGCTTGTTCCACTCGCAATCGACGCGTTCCCTGCCGATCAGCCCCTTACAAGAGAAGGAGGAATTCACGTACGAGTTCTCGTTCACTTTCTTCGCCATACCCACCGCGACCATGGAGAACGTCACCATGCCAACGACCGTGGCGGAGAGAATGGCTCTCGTTGTGGTGCGCATAGTCGAAAGGGGGGAGGGGGTACATTGTGCATCCTATGACGAACGGCCAGCAATGAGATTACCTTGATTTTGCATTCCCTCTTTACAGATGAACGCAGCTTAAGCGGAAAGATCCCCCTCTCAGCCGTGGGACTTCCTTCATTTCCGCATGCATTTCACCGCGTATCACACTCCTCCTGCGGAAGGGTCAAGGGGTTCCATCAGGTCCTCCAGCACGTCGCCTGCTTCCGCCGCGTGACGCACAGCCCGTGCGCGCAGCCTCCCGTCCTCCACGAGCGTATCCGCCTGCTGCACTTCGCCACGCTCCAGAGCTGCGTCGATCTGCATGATGTGCTGCTTCACGTCATCGAGCTTCTTCTGCACGTCCGGATTTTCTATCCCACTGTAGAGCTCCTCCGCGCGCGCGAGCTCCGTATTGATCTCGTTACGCCGCTTGAGGATCAGAGCGGCACGCGTCTCATCCGGGAGGGTTTCCTCCACCTGCCGTCGCAGCGTACGTGCGGACTGCTTCGCCGTCGTGATCCGCTGGAGCACAGGCGCGAGTGCGGTGTCCTTCTCGCGGAAGTGGAGGTTGCCCAGGGCGGACTCGTGATCGCTCAGTATGAGTTCCAGATCGTCACTCTCCTCCGCAGCGATGCGTGTCTCACCGCGATCCTTTGCGAGGAGCACGTGCGAGCGAACCCGCGTGTACTCCTCCTCGAAGTACTTGAGGAGCGCCTCACTCTCTCCCAGGGACGTAGGCGAACGCTGCAGGATGAGTCGCACTTCCGCTAGTCGTCGGTCGAGCTTGCGCACGTTCCACTCTGCCTTTGCCTCGGTGGTCACGTAGAGGAGGCCGATCGCCGTCTCGTTGATTCCCGTCTTGATGGGGTAGAGGAGGTCGCCGGGTACTGCGCTCTCCGCTGCGGAGGCGATGAAACCGGTTGAGGTCATGAGGAGGACGATGGTTGCGAGACCTAGAGAGAATGTGGGTATGTGGAACAGGGAGAGGAAGACCTCCGTGAGCTTGCTTCCGTGGTCACCCTTCACTGTGCGTTTCTTCTTTTTCACTGGATGCTTCTCTATGAACGATTGGATTTGTGCCAGCGATGCCTGCTTCTCCTCAGAATGGAGGCTGGTGCTCTTGGCCTTATCGAAGAAATTGTTCGCGAGGGATGTCATGTGCATCATCTGACGCTCGGCCTCCTGCGGACTTACCTCTTCTCCCTGCAAAATCATGTGGCCCAGGATGGCGCTCCTCTCTGTCTCTGTCAGATGGATGTTCTGAGCCTGCGCGAAGAAATTGGCGATGGGGTCGTTCATTGCTTGAGGAGGGTACGCAGCTTCTTGAGTCCCCGGTTCAGGCGGACGGAGATGACATTAGCAGACTCCCCGGTAATCTCCGCCGGTGTTAAGCCGTCGACGAAGCGGAGGATCAGGGTATCACGGTACGGCTGGTCGATCTTGCGGATGATCGAGAGCACGTTTCGCTCGTCGACCTTGCGCTGCATCGTCTGCTCATCTTCATCCGTCCCGATATCGAAGCCTTCCTCTTGCAATGCCTCGAGCGACTCCTCCTTACGCTTACTGCGCCGACGCGCCTCGTCGATGATGAGGTTGTTCGCCGTGCGGTAGAGGAACGCCTGCTCAGTCTCGATGTCGTGGCCCTTCTGGATGTACTCCCACACGCGCATGAATGTCTCCTGCATCAGCTCCTTGCCACGCTCGCGATTGAAGGTGCGGAAGTAGCAGTGACGGAAGATCGGCTCCGCGTACTTGTCGTACGCAGCGGCGAAGGCCTCCTCTGGGTCGGATGCGGGGATCATCAGTTGGGGGAGTATAGCGTTTATCCCTGTGCAAAGCGATGCTTGTTTAGCTGGTTAGCTTCTTAGCTAGTTAGCTTCTTAGGGCGCCGAACAGGAGCTTCCTAAGAAGCTAAGGAGCTAACAAGCTAAGAAGCTACTGAGGTTCCTTGAACGGCGCATATTTCCGTAGCTCATTAGCCAAATCGGCGGTGAAGAGGAGCGCTCCGGAGTAGTTCACGTGCGTGGGATTCGAGAGCAAGTACGAGGAGTACGTCCGCCGACCGTCGATGAAGGTGCAGGCTGGGTGCTGTGCGGTGACGAGATTCAGCACGGTCTTCAGTGAAGTGGCGTAGGCTTGGACGTTCGAGAGCTGTGCGAAGTCCTGCGAGTATGGACCAATGATGACGAACGTGGGAATGCGGTGTTGTTGCGCAATGGAGCACAGGTAGTCGAGGAGGAGGATCTGATCGGCGTTAAAGAGGAACCCCTTGCCGTCGTACGCGTTCGTGATGAGCGACAGATCTCCCACTTGGAACACTGCTCTCATGACCTGGTCGTCGCGAATGAAGCCGTCGGTGTACGCCTCTGGTGCAACGAAGTCCTCCCTGTAGTCCTTCCACCACCGCCGCACCGCATTGCGGTACCGGTATGTCGGGAGGATGCGGGCGAGGGCGAGACTGAATACTTCCTCAGTGGTGAGCATCCCTTCCTTATAGAGGAACCGAACGATATTTGGATCGAGGTAGTCCTCTCGCATTGCTCCGTAGTTCACCTGTCGCACCCACGTATTGAGACTGCGCACCACGATGATGGCGCGGGGCGGAGGATGGTGCTCGAGGTACGTGAGGAGCATGACGGGGTCCGCGAATGCCGCGACGAGAGCGGTCGTCCCGAAGTTGTGTGCCCGCATGCCCGTCCGTTCCTGGAAGAGGGAGGGGATCACGCCGTTCCCCGCCGTGGAATCTCCCAGGATGAGCACGTCGAATTCCTCCGCACTGCGCAGCATCTTCTGCTGCTGGGTGTAGGTCCAGTCCGCCTGCGCATGTGTGGGCAGCCAGAAGACGTAGAGGAATCCCAGCTCGATCACACCGATCGTGAGGAGGCAGCAGCCGATGATCAGGAGGATGCGCCGCAAATTAAAATCGGACGTAGAGGAACTGCTGCGTCTCCTGTGGGGAGAAGAGGATGAGTGCGTAGATGCACGCAAGGACGAAGATACACTGCACAGCAGTGGGCAGGCGCGTGATCGCGAGGAGGTCACCTTTCCATCCCTGGAGGAAGTGCATAAGGATGATGGGTGCCCAGAGGAGGAGGACCAGCGGGAGGTTCAGCTCGTGCAGAGAGAATCGCATCCCGAGGATTGCCTGCGCGAAGGCATCGAGCGATGGGCTCGCGAAGAGGATCCACCCGAATGTGACGAGCCCGAAGAAGAAGACCGTAGCGAGGATGCGGAATGGGAGAGCGTGTGCGATTCTCTCCGGGATGCGGATGATCTTCCCTCCCACGGCGTACGCGGTAGCGAGGAACCCGTGGTACATCCCCCAGAGTACGAATGTCCACTGTGCTCCGTGCCAGAGACCCACGAGGAGCATAGTCACGAAGAGGTTTTGTATGGTGTAGAGGATATCGCCGCGGCTGCCGCCGAGGGGGATGTACACGTAGTCGCGGAACCATTCCGAGAGGGAGATGTGCCACCGCTTCCAGAAGTCGCTGGGTGTGGATGCCACGTATGGCATGCGGAAGTTCCACACGAGATCGAAGCCGAGGAGGGCGGCGATTCCCTTCGCAACGTCGGAATACCCAGAGAAGTCTGCGTAGATCTCGAGCGAGACGGCGAGCGCTCCGCTGAGGCCATGGGGTGTCAGGAGCGAATGATCGAAGAGCGTATCCGCGATGAGCGCTGCGTTATCGGCGATGCAGAACTTCTGCACGAATCCCCACGCGATGAGGATGATTCCCTGCGACAACCGCTCCTTCGTGATCGGTCGCACTTGCGAGAATTGCGGGAGCAGGTGACCTGCGCGCTCGATGGGGCCGGCGAGCAGCTTTGGGAAGAACGCGGCGAAGAGCGCGAGGTCGAGCAGGTTCGTATTCGCGCGGATCGTGCCACGGTACACATCCACCACGTAGCCGATGAGCTGGAATGTGTAGAAGGAGATCCCGAGGGGGAGTGCGATCGCGATGATCGCCCAGTCCCACGGTAAGCCGAACAGAGCGAGGACATCCTGGAAGCTGCTCACGAAGAATCCCGCGTACTTGAAGAACCCGAGGATGATCAGGTGGAAGATGATGGCGCTCCACAAGATGGTCCTGCGGTAGTGGCTCTTCTCCAGCGCGCGCCCGGCGACGTAGCTCACGAGGGTCGCGAGGATGAGGAGCAGCAGGAAGCGCCCATCCCAGACGACGTAGAGGAGGTAGCTGAACGCGAGGAGGAGGATGTTGCGCAGGCGTACATGACGGTGCACTGCTGCGTAGAGTCCTAGGAAGAGGAGGAAGCTTACCCAGAAGGTGAGGGACGCGTACTGCACAGGGAACAGGGAACAGAATAACAGGGAACAGGGCAGAAGATCATCCTGTTATTCTGTTCCCTACGCTGGGATCCTGCTCCACACCGGCCGCATCATGAGGAAGAGGAGAATCAACGCGCATCCTCCCGCCACTCCGGCACTCAGGAGCGCTGTCGAGATCGACACCGTATCGGCGATCGCGCCGAAGACGGGGGATGCCGCGACGAAGAGGAGTCTCCCGGTGAATGCGCGCAGTGACAGTGCCGTCGCCCGCATCTCCGATGGAGCGAGTCGGTTCACGATGTCGCTCGTGAGGGGAGTTAAGAACCCCCAGCTCACGCGGGCGACAAGGAAGAGGAGCAAGCCCGCGGGGTGCACGATGAACCCGAGGCTCACGTAGCACACGGTGACAACGCTCGCGATACCGATGAGGAAGAGGCGGTCATCCATGAGCTTCTCGACCCGGTGCGTGAGTTTCGAGGCGATGGCACCCATGATGACCATGATCGCGTGGACGATGCCGAAGAATTCCAGGGGCAGAGCGATGAGCGACTGGTACGGTTGGGTGAACCAGAACAGCATGAGCGTCATGGTGGAAATCACCGCCTGCACGAGGACGATGCCGCGGATCGTCGGCTTCTTCAGCATCTGTGCGCTCCTCCTCATGAGGGATTTCAGGTGTTCCGTCTCCTGTTCCTTGTGCCGCTCCGGTTCCTCTAGTGTGAGTCCAATGAGTACGGCGATCCCGAATGGCACCACCGTTGCCCACAGGGGAGCGCGCAGCGAGATCAAGGCGAGGAAGCCGCCCAGGACCGAGCACGCTGCTTCCGAGGAGAAGTGGAGGAAGAACTGGTGCCCCACAATCCGTCGATAGAGTCCCGTCTGCTCCGTCGTGAGTAGGGTGTCGTACGTGAGCGCTTCGAGCGTGCCGGAGAGGCAGCTCGCCCCGAAGCCCAGGAGGAGCTCTGCGAGGAGGATGCCCCAGAAGCCGCCGCTGAGTGCGTAGAAGACGAACGCGAGGAACGCGAACGCGCACCCCAGGATCACCGTCTGCCTCCTGCCCCACTGGTCCGCGAGGTGCCCTGTGGGGAGCTCGAAGAACGCCTGCGAGAGGGAGAACACTCCCTGCAGGAGGAAGATCTGCTGCATGGAGAGCCCGTTCTCCATGAAGAAGAGCGTGATCGTCGGGATCGCGATGATCGCGCCTGTGCACATTTGAATCGCGTAGATTCTCCGAATGTTCGGATGCAAGCCCGTGTGTGATGTCTCTCCCATCGTCGTGAGTATGCCGCACGCGGGAGTCCAGTGCATAGCGAGCTTCCGCTTCCCTGGTGTGAACACTACACTGGTCCCATCCTCCTCGCGGACGTCCTCCTCGGCGCACTCCTCCTCTTCACGTTCGCGTTCGTTGTCACGGTCATCGCGCACATCTTCCTCGGTGTCCCCTACGTTCCCACTCCGTGGAGAGTCGCAGAGGCGATGGTCCAGCTCGCAGACATGCGCGGGAGTGAGACGATCTACGACTTGGGAGCGGGGGATGGCCGGCTCCTCATCGCCGCGAAGCGGAAGCATCCAAATGTCCGCGCCATCGGCTGCGAAGTCGTGCCGACGATCTGGCTCCTCGGGAAACTCCGCATCCTCCTCTCCCGCCAGAATATCGATTTCCGGATGACGAATGCTTTCAAGGAAGATCTCCGTGATGCGAACGTCCTCTTCCTCTACCTGATGCCCGAGCTCCTCGCAAAGCTCGAGCCGAAGTTCGACGAAGAGCTCCAGCCCGGGACGAGGGTGATTTCCTGTACGTTCCGCTTTCCCGGGAAGGAACCCGTGCAGGAGGTGCTCGTCCCCTGGGGGCGGAAGGGGAAGAAGATTCTCCTGTACCAGTGGTGAGTGTTGCAGACTGCAAACGATCACGTCGGATGATCATGAAGAGGAGGAAGAGGTAGTACACCGTGATCGCCGTGCGTCCAATGGGCATGTCCACAGAGGCGAACGGCACTTTCGCGAGCAGGGCGATTCCGGAGATGATGAGCGAGAGGCATCCCCATCCGACGAAGGCGATCAACTGTCCCAGTGGGGGAGACAGGACACTCACAACCAGCGACAGAGATCCCACGAGCATGGAAATGGGGATGAGCGGTGCAACCAAGATGTTCGAGAGCGGCGCGATGACGGAGAGCGAGTGGAAGAGGGCCAGCGACCACGGGACGGCGGTGATCTGCGCGCAGCACGTCATCGTGAGGGAGTCGCGAATCCCGAGTGCACGTGGGAACCGCCCGCACAATTTGGTGCAGATGCCCTGGAACTCACTGATGCCGATGACCGCGAGGAACGAGAGCGCGAACCCCGCGTCGTACCAGAGCTCCTTCGGATTCCATGCGACCATCGCGAACGCAGTCCACAGTATCCCCAGCCGCGCATGCGTCTCGCGCCCCAGAGCGAGGGCGATGCACCCAAGGATGCCCATGATCGCTGCGCGCACTGCGGAGGCACTGGCGCCCACGAGCAGTACGAAGAGCACAATCGCGATCGCCCCGGGCACAACTCTCCACTTGAGCGGGAGCCAGAAGAGCATCGCGAACACTGCGGTGATGACGAGGGTGATGTTGTAGCCAGAGACCGCGATGATGTGCATGACTCCTGCTCTGCGAAATGCTTCCTCCAGGTCTGTGGGGAGTCCACTACGCGCACCCGTGAGGAGTCCCGCGAGCAGTGATGCGTGCGGTTCCGGGTAGAGTTGATCGATGCGGTCTTCGATACTGGCGCGAAGCGAACTCAACGAAGAACGAACACTCCACATCGCTTTCTCCTCTCTCGTCACGGAAGCTCTCGAGATCAGCGCATAGATTCCCTGCTCACTCAAATACAGGTCGTACCGGAAGTCTTCGACGGGTTCCGGTTTCTCCAGAATGCCTGCGGCAGAGACGCGATCACCCAGTCCGTAGTCGAAGCCACCGCCCCGATCGACGACGAGCACTCGGCCCTCTGCCGGGATTGTTGCCCCTGACCGATTTTTCACGTCGCTTGCCTCGAGCGTGTACTGCGTTGCGAGCGTCCGCTGATCCGGTTCTCCTATAATTCTCCCGTTCACCGTTACGAATTCGCCGAGCGCGAAGTGCTCGACCGCATGTTCCCCTGGCGTGTGCGTCGTCCGCGCCACGTCTGCGAAGGCGAGACTGATCCCGATCACGCAGGCGAGGTAGAGGATCCAGCGTTCCGTTCTCCGCGTCAGTATTCCACCGAGTGTCAGCGCGAAGGCAGTTCCGAGGGAGATCCACACAATCAGCGGATAACTCCGCTCCTGCCACCACTGCAGGGAGAAAGTCGTGAGGAGGAACGAAACCAAGAATGCGATGCTGATACGGGAAGCGCGCACATTGAGAGCATCGAGAGCGAAAGCTCCCCCGACGAGTCTCTGTGCATCTCTCGTTTCTCGATAGGTCTGTTCTCGTTTTCCCTCAGCCGTCTTTTGCGTTCTGCCTCCCAGCAGAACTCCCTTCGCTGAATTCCTGTGCAAGGGCGATCCACTCCTCAATACTCAGTGTTTGCGGCCGCCTGTCTGCGCGGATTCCCACGTGTTCCAGATGTGCCATCCCCTCAGGTAGTTGCCCAAGCGTATTGCGCAGCATCTTCCGCTTCTGCCCAAAGCCAACCTTCGTGAGTGTGAAGATGCGGTCGATCGTCTCCCGGTCGGTGAGTGGTTTGGGTCTGCAGGCGATGTGGAGCACGGCGGATTCCACCTTTGGTGGCGGGAGGAATGCGCTTCCGGGAACTCTCGTGACGATGTGCGGTTTCCCGAAGAGCGCGACGAGAATTGTGAGCATTCCCGCATCCTCTGGATCGCAGATCTTCTCCGCCACCTCGCGCTGGAGGAGGAGTGTGAGTGACGTCGGCTGCACCGTGGATTCCAGGAATGCGTGCCGGAGCAGGGGGGAGGTGATGTGGTACGGGATATTTGCGACGATCTTGTACGGTTCCTCCGGGAACGGCACAGCGAGAGCGTTCCCCTGGGTGATGTCGAGCGATTTGTTTTTCTTGTGCGTGAAATCTTTCAGGAGCGGAATCAACCGAGCATCGATTTCGATCGCCCGCACGCGAGCATCGCACGCGAGGAGTTCGCGCGTCAGCACACCGATCCCGGGACCGATCTCCACAATCAATTCATCGGGTTCGATATCCGCTGCCGCGACGATTTCCGAGAGGATGTCCTCATCGATGAGGAAGTGCTGGCCCAGGTCTGTATTCAGCTTTAGATGATGCCTCTGACAGAACTGCACGACCTCTTCCTTGAGTACGAACATGCGCGGAGCGTGACAGTTCATTTCTCCTGCGTAAAGAGACTGAAGAGAGGGCAGCCAAGGCAGGAAGGGCAGTGAGGGCAGCGCTGTCCATTTTGCCTTTCCTGCCCTTGCTGCCTTTCCTGCCGTGCTTTTCATTGACATGACGGCACAAATCCTTACACTGCGCCCACATGTCTCGCACGACGAACTTCTATGGCGCCTTCTGGTTTACCTTTAGTCAGGGGAAGGCGTATCTGTGCGTAGACTGATCTAGCTCACCAGAGCCGCACCGCCTCCCCCAAGCACCCGAGGCGGGTTTTCCGTATGGCGTTTCATTTTTCCTTTCTCCCCACTCCCATGACTGCAGTCCTCTCCCCTGAGCCAGCCCTCCGTGACGGGCATCGCCAACTCGATCGCGCGAATGGACACCATGATGCGATTGAACAGCTACGACGAGAACTCATCGATGCCATCGTCGCGATCGTCGAAGGCCACTACGAAAGTCGTGCAAAGAGCATCAGCATTGCGGACGTGAAACATTTCGCAAATGCCGAGGGGTGTCGCTCGAACATCGAAGGTCTTTCCCTCGAGCACCTCCAGTACGTCCACGGCATGGTCACAGGGAATCGCATTCCCCGGCCAAAATCCCTGGATGCAAAGAATGCGTAGTTTCATTTCTCCTCCTGTTCATGTCTCCCAACGCACCATCACCGCTCATCCCTCCAGGATCGACGATCGCGGCCCTGAAGAAGCTCACGTACTCTGACGAAGCTGCGCAAGCACTGCGGGAGAAATATCCTAATACTACGGTAGAGAACCTGAACACGATTGAACAGGTTGTGGCGAGCATACAGCAAGGCTGGTATGTCGTTCTCCCTATCGAAAGCTACGTCGCAGGTCCTGTGGGAAAGCACAGAGATCTCCTCTTGCAGGGGCAGGGAAAGATCATCGCGGAAGTGAACGTGGGGGTTGCGATCTACCCTGGCGGTGCGCATGCGGGTGCTCTCTCCACGGCACGAAGTGCAGCTTCGCACCCTAAAGGAATTGAGCAGTGTTCACGATTCCTCGCTGCGCATCCGCACATCGAGGGGCGGCAGTTCTGCGATAGCACAGCTGATGCTGCGGAGATCGTGGGCAATCGAGTGAAGCAATACCAGGATGAGACGGTCATCGCGCTCGCATCGAAGCCTGCACTCCTTGCGAATGACCTCACCCTCCTCACGGATCAGTCCGTGAGCGATTTCCCCGGTGGAGGTACGCAAATGTACGTACTCCAGAAGAACGGTTCCGAGGCGCTCCCACGATCCGGTGCTCGTTTCCACGCGCTCGATCTGCGTCCAGAGAATCAGCCGAGAGTCCTAGCACACATCCTCCACGCAATAGCCCGCAACCGGTTAGATCTGCGATCACTCCATAGCTATCCCCGCGGTAAAGATGCGGACGGAAAGGATCAACATGGGTTCTTCATGGAACTCTTCGATGAGTCCGGTACGGCACGGCTGCATATTATGCAAAGCACACTCGAGGTTATGAGAGCCCATCCATCGGTTCAGTGGCTTGGTAGTTGGGACGAGGCACTCGAAGTGGGTGAACTCTCTACGGAAGCAGAGCCGGATTACCCCGATCAACTCATCACCCAGGGTTCCCTGGATGTGACGAAGCCAGAAATCTCCGTCCGTTTAGTCCTCAAGAACCGTCCGGGTGTGCTCGCCGATGTCCTCCAGCTCTTCCATTACGCTGGCATGGATCTCACACTTCTGCAGAGCTACTCCCTTGGACGGAAACGTTACGGCTTCTCCGTCACTATGCGCCCTCTCAAACCCTGCACGGAGGAGACCGGTCGTGAATTGATGGCAGAGCTATCCATGCACCGGGATCTCGCCTCGCTCGAGTGGCTGTAAAAGTGCGGAGATGATTTTCTCCGGGCATCCAATGCTCACTATTTTGGGGAGCAGGTCTTCCGACCTGCGTTGGTCGATGCATTACTTTTCACCCGCGGGTCAGAAGACCCGCTCCTCAAATATCTTCTGGGTTAAGGCTATTCTGGCAGGAATCGATCTACCTTCACTTTCTTCGTGTGATGTTCTAGGGTCCCTTTGCTCCGCACGCGCAAGCGCTGCGGAGTCAAGGTTGCCACTGCCCCGCGTTTGCGGGGCAGTGGACTTAGGGTGTCAGCGGGTGGCTTGCGCCACAGTGGGGTTGGCCTTTTTCGTTGGGGATATCGACGTGAGGCGCCTCGATTTGAGGCTCTTCACGTGATTTTTCCACCAGCGGCGTCGGGACCAAGTTCGGAATTTCATGACCACTCCTTTCGCGAGAAGATCACTGACCTCCGTCTTCCTTCGGGCATCACGTGTACCCGAATCGTGATGAAGACAGATCGATTCCTGCGATGCTACGGCTCCGCGATACAAACTATTGGTTTGTTCGATGGAAGCATTCGCAATAGCGGCGTAGCGCTACGCCGCTATCTATGGGGGCGCAGGCTCTGAGATGGCTAATGTTTCGAATGCGAAGCCGTATGATTTCAAGGAACAGATACGAAAAACCCCTCTTCTGGAGGGGCGAGTGAGTTGCGAATAGCTTCAGTTCATTGACTACAACTCAGGCCCCTCTGCATCTTGCAGAAGTAACGGATAACCGTGAGGACCTGGTGGGAGCGAGACATGTGCGCCCATTTTTATATGGTCAACGTGCTGGAGTCAATGTCATTTTTCTCTCGACCTCACAGGAGCTTTAGAGGGGCAATGCTGAGCGCAAAGCTCTTCTTCGAGCCGTTGTCGAAGCGGATATCGACCACGTCTCCGCGCCGGGAGACGACGGTTCCCGTGCCGAAGCTCGGGTGCATGATGCGCACACCTTCCTGGAAGGCACCTTCGTCGGTTGGCTTCTCCTCGAAGACGATATCCTGGTTGAATTCGATGTCCCCGATGGAGGCGTGCGCACGCTCCTCTGTATGGACGATGGGTTCATCGAGGGCCGCACCCAAGTTCTTCTGTGCGCGCGTTGTTGCCCACGCGAAGGCGCTCAGCACGTCATCGCTCCTCCGCTCCGTCACCGCATCGGGGAGATCGTCGAGGAAGCGACTGGGAGCGTTCGCCTGCACAGAACCCCAGAGCATCCGGCTCTGTGCGAAGAAAATCCTGAGTTGCGTCTTCGCGCGCGTCATCCCCACGTACATCAGCCGACGTTCTTCCTCCAGCTGCTCTTTGTCGAACATACTGCTCGAGTGGGGGAAGATGCCCTCCTCGCAGCCCGCGACCATCACGTGCTCGAACTCAAGCCCCTTGCAGAGGTGAAGAGTCATGAGCGTGAGTGCGTCATCTTTGTTTCCAGTGAGACTATCGACTTCGGAAATGAGGGCGACTTCCTCGAGGAAGGAGGTGAGGGATGTCTGTGCATCCAGCGCATCGTACTTGTGCATCACGGAGAGGAGCTCCTGCACGTTCTCCCAGCGCGTCTCGCCCTCCTCCGTATCATCGCGCAGCCACTTCTCCATGCCGATGTCCTCGAGGAGGGAGACGGTGAGTGCGGAGACCGGTTGCTGGTGACTGAGTGCGCGGTACTTCTCCAGGAGCGAGACGAAAGTGAGGATCCTCGCACGCACAGATTCCTGCAATCCCGGCACGTCGTCGGCATTCTGGAGCGTCTCCCACAGCGGGAGCTTCTCCCGGACGGAGAACACTTGCAGGTGCTCGAGCGTCGTCGTTCCGATCTTCCGCGCGGGGACATTGAGAATTCTGAGGAGTGAGAGCGTGTCGTGCGGATTGAGGATGGCGTAGAGGTACGCGAGCACATCCTTCACTTCCTTGCGCGCGTAGAACTTCACCCCGCCGACGATGCGGTAGGGGATGCCGGCGCGCAGGCAGGCTTCCTCAAAGAGACGCGACTGTGCATTCGTGCGGTAGAGAATCGCCTGGTCTTTGAGTGGTGTACCGCTCGCCCGCATCAGGTCCGCCTGCTTCACCACCTCCTCCGCTTCACGCCGTTCATCACGCACTTCGTGGACAACAACCTGTGGTCCATCCTTCCGCTCTGTCCACATCTCCTTCTCCGGTCGGTTCGGATTCGCAGCGATGATGGCATTCGCCGCCGTGAGTATTGGCTGCGTCGAGCGGTAGTTCTGCTCCAGCTTGATGCGCAGCGCATTCGGATACTCGTGTGTGAATTCCAAGATGTTGCGGATGTCCGCCCCGCGGAACGCGTAGATGGATTGGTCCGGGTCGCCGATGACGCAGAGGTTGCGATGCTTCTCCGCCAGGAGCGAGATGAAGAGGTACTGCGCGTGGTTCGTGTCCTGGTACTCGTCGACGTGCAGGTACTTCCATGTGTTCTGGTAGCGCGCGAGGACATCTGGCACCTCGTGGAAGAGGCGCACCGTCTCCAAGATCAGGTCATCGAAATCCAGCGCGTTTGCCTCTCGCAGTGCCGCCTGGTAGCGCTCGTACGCTCTGATCACGTGCTGCATCCGCGCAGTCGTCGCCTGCACAGCCGCTTCCTTCGGGCTCATCGCCTCGGATTTAAACCGTCCGATGTACCCGAGCGCCGCGCGTGGCTTTAGTTCCTTCTCGTCGATGTTCATCGCCTTGAGCACTTTCTTCATCAGTGTCTCCTGATCGGAGCTGTCATAGATCACGAACCGCCGGTCGCGTCCCAGGTGCTCGATGTCCCGGCGGAGAATGCGTGCGCAGATGGAGTGGAACGTCCCCATTGTTGGCATGCGACCACTCCCCATTCCCACTTCCACCAGGTCGATGCCCTCCGTGATGTGGAGGAGGGAGCGGATGCGCTCCTTCATCTCCGTCGCCGCGCGATTCGTGAACGTGACGGCGAGGATCTGCCACGGTGCCACACCTTGACCCATTAAATGCGCAATGCGGTGCGTGAGCGCGCGCGTCTTTCCACTCCCTGCGCCTGCGAGGATGAGCACGGGACCCTCCACCGTTTCCACCGCTTGCTGCTGCGGTGCGTTCAACCCTTTGAGGATCGGGTGCGCGACGGTCTTCACAGGGACATCATACTGCATCAGCCGCTGCCGCGAACTGCTTTGTGCTCCTCTTTGTGAGACTGGCAGAGACAGCTTCCTCGATGTGTGCGGAGGGTTTCTCCACCAACAGGGGATCGATGGATCCACCGGAAGCTCCATCGGTGATCTTGTAGATATCCTTATCAATTTTCTTGAATTCCCTGTACGCGTTATCGTACATGTTCACTGTCGTGGATAAATTGGAACCGACTTTGCGCATGAATTCATCGTAACTGTTCAGGTGCTTGCCGAGCAGTTCCACTCTCTGGAGCACTTCGCGGACAGACTCCTGCATCCGGAACGCTCGCAGGCCTTCGATGACCGTCTGGAGGAAGGCGAAGAACGTGTTCGGCGAGACGATGAGCACGCGCTTATCGTGCGCATAGCGAATGAGATTCATGCGGTTGATGTCCAGCGTGCCCACTTTCTGCACGAGCAAGTCGTAGTAGATGCCCTCCGCAGGGATGAACATGAATGCGTAGTCCGTCGTCGACTCCTCCGGGCGAATGTACTTCGCCGTTTCGTCGATTCTCTGCTTGATTGTTTTCTTGAACTCCTCTTCCAGTTTTTCACGCTTCTTCTCATCTCCTTCCTTCGTCATCTGGCTGTACCCCTGCGACGAGAACTTCGCATCAATGGGGATGATTTTCTCCTGGAAGTAGACGACAGCATCCACGATTTCCCCATTCTGGAACTTGTACTGCATTTTGTACTGGTCCGGTTGGAGCACGTGACTCAGGAGGGCTCCCAGCCAGTACTCCCCCAGTGCCCCCTTCCCCTTCGGCTGCTTCAGAATGCTCTCGAACTCCCGGAGTTGCTCGGAGAAATTGAGCACTTGCTTGTTCGTCTCGTCGAGCTTCGTCAGCTTCTCCGTCACTTCCTTGATGATTGCCGCGCTCTGACTGAACTGCCCCTGCATCGTCTTTGAATTATCGGTGATGGAGCGGTGGAGGATCTCGCCCACCCGATCCATCCGTTCCTGGATGTACTCCTTGTGTTTCTCCCTCGAATCTTGGATATCCCTACGCAGGCTCTCCAGCATGTCGTGCACGGGATGATGGTCTTCAGACTGTGAGAAGAGTTTCCAGGCGATGAGACCCAGCAGAGCAATGGTGACCGACAGCAGGATGTAGAGGAGCATGGGCGCATCCTAAGAGCATGGTGGACGTCTGTCCACTTGGAAGGGCAGTAAAGGCAGCAACGGCAGGAAAGGCAGTATGTGAAATACCTTCCTGCCATTCCTGCCCTCTCTGCCCTTCTTGCCCTTGCATGGAATGTCGTTTCAGCTTGCTTTTTGCCATGAGATCCGTACAATCCCTTCCTGTCCGCGCTCCCGGAGTCGCTCACCCGCTCTGGAGGCCCGGCAGCAATCTTTTTGCTGCCGTCCCACCCCCTGCTATGTCGCTCAAGCGCACGCAGAAGAAGACCCTCATTAGCAAGAACCGCACCCACGCGAAGGACACAGGCTCCCCCCAGGTGCAGATCGCCATCCTCACGAAGGAGATTGGCATGTTGACCAAACACCTCCAGGAGCACAAGAAGGACCACTCCGCCCGCCGCGGGCTCCTCGGCAAGGTCGCGCACCGCAGGAAGCTCCTCAACTACCTGAGGATGAACAAGCCGAACGAATACCAGGAGGTGCTGGAGAAGCACAATTTGAAGAAATAGGGTTAGGATTAGGATTTGGATTAGGGACGATTTCGTTCCCCTGCCGATATGCAGTAGAAAAAATCGGATTTCCGTCACTGGTTGCTCATCCATTCGGTGCTTGAAACCAAATCCTAATCCCAATCCTAATCCTCGTTATATGCCCTTCTCTACATCTTCTACGTCTGAGGGTAGAATGCCTTCTCGATGCCACTCCCTTCCAAAGATTTCCGCGACCTCTGCAGCCTCATCGCTTCGATCAAGTCGGAGAAGGAGGCGGCGTTACTTTTGAAAGATCTTCTCACTCCTCAGGAGCTCGACTCCCTCACGGAGCGCTGGCAATTGATTCAGGAACTCGCGAAGGGGACACCGCAGCGAGAAATCGCCCAGAAGCTCCACATCAGCATCAGCAAGATCACCCGCGGGTCGCATGCACTCAAGTACGGAGCGGGGGGCTTTCGCCGGTTCCTCAAGAGAGCAAGGGCGCACTAGAACTCTCCATATTTTTTTTCGATCCCGGTTGTAGCTCTCTGCATACGTTTGCGATCATTTGCATGCTGGGGAACTCCTGCACAATTCTACTTCCCACAATTACTCCGTCTGCACCAGCATCCACCGCAGCTTGAACCTGTTCAACAGTATTGATGCCAAATCCCACAAAGAGTGGCAATGATGTATGTGGCCGTATGCGTTGAATGACTGTGTGAATATTCTCACCAAGAATTGCATTCGTGACGCCAGTGACTCCAAGGTAAGAGACAACGTAAAGGTATCCATCAGCGAGTTTTCCAATCTGTTGCAGTCGTTCCTTCGTAGTGAGCTCACTCACCAGGAAAACGGGTGCGATGCCATGCTTGCGAGCAAGTGGCACTACTTCCTGAGCATGTTCTAGCGGGAGATCGGCAATGAGCACGGAATTCACACCGACCCTCGCACAGTCTTCATAAAACTTCTCGGTTCCGCGTTGCAGAACAAGGTTGTAATACACAAGCAGGCCAATGGGGATATCGGTATCGCTCCTCACTTCTTCAAGAATATCAAAACAGTCGTCGATCTTGATTCCGCTATGGAGTGCACGTACATCTGCCGCCTGAATGATAGGACCATCTGCAGGGGGATCAGAGAAAGGAAAGCCTAACTCCAGGGCATCTGCACCGTTCTCAATGAGCGTTCGAATGATCTGAAGAGATTCGTCCTTATTTGGATCTCCGAGAACAGCAAAGGGAATAAAGAGTGCGTTCCCCTTCTTTTTCAAAGCCTCTGCGTACGGATTAGACAGCATGGTTTTGTAGGTAACGAAGAACATGATCAATATCCTTATCTCCTCTGCCAGAAAGATTGATGAGGAGGATATCTTCTTTTTTCAGTGAAGAGGCAATTTTCTGTGCAGCGGCAATCGCGTGTGACGGTTCGAGGGCCGGAATGATTCCTTCCTTTCTGGTGAGCAAGAGGAACGCAGCAACAGCTTCCTGGTCAGTGATCGAGACGTACTGTGCTCGTTGTCTATCCTTCAAAAAACTATGTTCCGGTCCAACGCCTGGATAATCCAAACCAGCGGAGATGCTGTGTGCCTCCTGAATCTGGCCGTCTTCGTCTTGCAGGCAGTAGCTATAGGACCCATGCAGCGATCCTGGCCGTCCCATACCGAGGGCAGCACCATGCTTTCCTGTTTCAATGCCTTCTCCTGCGGGCTCCACACCGACGAGTTGTACCTCAGCATCGTCTAGGAAAGCCTTGAAGATCCCGATGGCATTGCTTCCTCCTCCTACGCATGCACAAACGGTGTGCGGTAGCCTTCCGTATCGCTCCAAACATTGCACCCTTGCCTCGTCACCTATGACTCGCTGGAAGTAGGCGACGAGAGACGGGAAAGGATGAGGCCCTGCCACAGTCCCGAAGACGTAGTACGTGTCCTTACTGTGCGCAGTCCAGTACCGTAATGCATCGTTGATCGCGTCCTTGAGGCTTTGTGAGCCGGAATTGACGGAGATAACCTCCGCTCCGAAGAGCTTCATACGCTGCACGTTGGGGTGCTGTCTCTCGATATCCTTCGCACCCATGAAAATCTTCACGGGCAGATTGAAGAGCGCACCAGCCATTGCCGTCGCAACTCCATGTTGACCCGCTCCTGTCTCAGCAATGAGTTCTGCTTTGCCCATGCGCTTTGCAAGGAGTGCTTGTCCGATGACGTTATTCGTCTTGTGCGCACCTCCATGCAAAAGATCTTCACGTTTCAAAACAACCCTGCAGCCAAACTCTTTACTGAGCGTGGGAAGCTCCGTGATCGGGGTCGGTCGCCCTGCGAAATCGCGGAGGAGATCATGCAGCTCCTTCTGGAATACAGGATCATCCTTGTATTGCAGGAATGCTGCTTCGACTTCGCTCAGAACGGGGATAAGAAGTTCCGAGACGTAGCAGCCACCGAAGGCCTGCCCTGAGCTTGTCGGAGGGCCGAATTGTCCGAGGGTTTTCATGAGGAGAGGGCGTGAAGGAATGCAGACATGCGATGGTGATTTTTCTCTCCCGGAGAACTTTCGATTCCACGCGCACAATCAACGGCAAAGGGTTGGATACGATCTGCAGCGACCCTGACATTTCCTGGGGTAAGGCCACCTGCAAAGAAGAGCTTTGAGCGAATGTGCAGCGGCAATTGCGCAGCTGCATCGAAGTCTACCTCATTCTCACCCTCAGCTTTATCTATGAGTACATAAGCGCAATGATGAAGAGCACTCTCCAAGTTTTTGATATCGGGTATGCCTCGGAAAGCTTGGATCACTGGCACAGAGATATTCTTGAGAAATCCATCATCCTGCCTCCCGTAAAGTTGCACGTAATCGAGATGAAGCATGTGAATATGTTTCTCCATTTCCGTCTGAGACTGTTCTTCAAACACACCGACGAGTTGAGCTTTCTGTATGTGCTTCTTCAACGTTTCAGCGTGTTCAAGAGTGACATACCTCGGAGAAGATGGCACGAAGATGAAACCGAGGAAGTCGACTGCAAGAGCCTCAGCAGCTTCGATATCTGCTTCCCGTGTCATGCCGCAAAATTTCACTTTCGGTTTCATGATGCGAAGAGAGAATGGAGATGAGAAACAGGATCGTTGGCTTTCAAGATGGATGTACCTATCAGGAATCCTTGAACGAAAGGTGCAAGGCGCTTGATATCTTCTCTCGTATGAATGCCGCTTTCGGTGATAAGACCGCGAATACCAGGCAACAGCTTCCTCACAAATGGCGCAAGCTTCTCTGTTGTTTGCAAATCGGTCTTCAGCGTGTGGAGATCTCTGTTGTTGATGCCGATCAGTACGTGCTTTCTTTTATCTGCTGAAAGCAAATCAAACACTTCCGCAGATTTTTCTATTTCTTCTTTGGAATGCACTTCGAGAAGGACATCGAGATTGAGGTCAACTGCATGAGAAGCAAGTTCCACAAATGCAAGTCTTTCTAGAATCGCCGCAATCAAAAGAATGGCATTTGCTCCATTGTTCACAGCATGATCGATTTGGCGAGTGCTGATGATGACGTCCTTCGCGAGGAGCGGCTTCTCCGTCATCATGCGTACTTCGTTCAACAAATCGAATCCTCCTCCGAAGTACTGTTCATCGCAGAGGACAGAAATTGCCTGTGCGTGCTGGTTGTACAGTTTTACCATATTTGGAATGCCTTCTCTGTTCAACAGAAGGCCTCCCGATGGAGACTTCGGTTTGATTTCAGCAATGAGCGCGGGATGCCTTTGCAGAATTGCATCAATGAACGAAGGCCCGGAGGCCCGTTTGGGCATCATGTTCGGCAGTGAGGCGATTTCCTGCTTCTTCGTTGCAACGATGGTATCGAGGATGGATGCGGTCATAGTTGTTTGGTGAAATCCCGATACGAAAGGAAGAGATCATGTGCTGCACCGGACTCCAGAGTTTTTTGAGCAAGTGAGAAGGCATCTTCGATTCTCGTTACCAAAGGCGTGAGGAGCAGTGCATGTGCCGCATTGAGCAGAATGAGATTCTTCATTGCAGCCGTGCCTCTCCCTTGGGCAAGCTCCAAGAAAAGTGCTGAGTTTTCCTTTGCAGTTCCACCTTCGATTTCAGAAGCAAACGCGAGTGGTACAGATAGAGATGCTGGTGAGAATTCTTCGATCTTTACGTCCTTTTCTGTGACACGCCGCACCCTCGTTCCTGTGGTAACTGTCACTTCATCGAGGCCGTCATGCCCTGTGACAATCATTGATCCTATGGAGCCAAGTTTTTGCAGTGTTTCTGCGATGACCTTGGCGTCTGTGTCGCTCCCGGTACCGATCATCTGTCGATGGACACCTGCCGGGTTACAGAGAGGTCCGATCAGATTGAAGAGAGTCTTCTTGCCGTATTTCTTCCGTAGAGGCGCAACGAATCGAAGAGCAGGGTGATGGAGTCGGGCATAGAGGAAGGCAATCCCCATTTCTTCAAATACACGGCGTTCCTGATCAGGATTCAGATCGATGTTCACTCCCAACTCTTCCAAGAGGTCAAAGCAACCACAATTGCCACCCGCCGAGCGGTTGCCGTGCTTGGCAACTTTTCCGCCTACTGCAGCCACAATAAATGCCGTCAGAGACGAAGTATTGATCGTCTTGAGACCACTACCGCCCGTACCACAGGTATCTATCGCATCAGAAGAGAGTGATGTGGGAATCATGCTTTCTCGCAATGCTCGTACTCCATTCGTGAGCAAATCCGCTGAGATGGGTCGCTGCACAAGATCGTTGAATATGGCTTGTCGTTCTGCATCCTCACATTTTTCTGAGAGCAGGGTCTTGGTCAGTTCGAATGCCGATTGGTTATGAAGAGTCGCAGACATGATCAGGAAGAAGGATGATTCGTAAAATTGGCGTAGGTGCGTTGCAGCAGATAACAATCTGCAAGCACGATGGCTACCATCGCTTCGGCTACAGGAATAACGCGAGGGACGATGCAGGAGTCGTGACGGCCTCTCTTGGCTACCTCTCCAAGAGAACTAGGAGGCTTCACGCTGATATGGAGAACCATATCTTCTCCCGTGGAGATTCCACCAAGAATGCCGCCGAAGTGTTTGCGATCTGAGATGTAATCGACGCCTTTCATTGCGGCAACATCGAATCCTGATCCATAGCTAAAGCCGGTGACGGCTCCGATGCTCATGAGCGCATCTGCGAGTCGTGCTTTCAATTTGCCGAAGACCGGATCTCCTAAATTCGGAGGAGTGCCAGTCACACGGACTTCTATCAATCCACCGGTGGAGTTGAACTTTTCTTTGAGTTCTAAGACGTATTCCTCCATTTGCTTGGCTGCAGATGGATCGGCACATCTAACAGGATTCTGCTCAATTGATTCAAGATTGAATGTCTTGGCTTCATGCGGCCCGATCTTGATGGTGTGCCCAATAACCTTTGTATCTATAGGCAGAATCTTCCGTGCGATTGTTCCAGCAATGACTCTTGCCACGGTTTCTCTGCCAGAAGATCTTCCTCCCCCTCGGTGATCCCGATGCTCGTACTTCGCCGCGTACGTCGCATCAGCATGCCCAGGCCGGAAGGCTTTTCGCAGCAGATCGTAGTCCTGGGGGCGTTGATCCTTATTCTCCACGATCACCGTAATCGGCATACCGGTAGTCTTCCCTTCAAATACACCGGAGAGAATGATCGGCTTATCTTCCTCCTTGCGTGCACTCGCCATAGCACTCTGGCCAGGACGACGCCTGCGAAGATCTGGCAGCAGATCATCTTCCGACAATGAGATGCCGCTTGGACATCCATCGATGACGACACCGAGAGCGGGTCCGTGTGATTCGCCGAAGGTGGTGATGCGAAACAGATCGCCAAAACTATTGCTTGCCATAGGACATTGGGAAAAGAGACTGAAGAAATTGGCTATCATCACTCGATGGTGTGATACCAGTGAAACATTGGAATTGGCCGAGAGCTTGCTGAAGAAGCATCGGAATCCCGTCATGAGTCTGATACCCCTTTTGTTCTGCTTCTTTCAAAAAGAGGGTGGCTTTGCCATATCGAAGATCAAGCGCGTGAGCACCTGGCTTTGCAGAGGGAATTGGCAGAGGTACATCGGCATTCACGGCACATATAAGTACATCCGGTTTTGCCTTCAAGACTGCGGAGAGGTCAAAACTTGGAATAGAGAACTTCTTTTCAATTTCTAATCGTGCTTCCGTGCTTCGTGCGAACACCTGTATCTCTTGGATTCCCTTTTCCTTGCAGGCATGAATCACAGCAGGCACTACGCCTCCTGATCCGAGAATTGCGACGGCAGATCCTTCTTTAATAAAGTCGTAGCCTTCTCGAATGCCGTATTCATCTTTGTTGTAACCCTTATACTCGCCGTCTTCGCGCACGACTGTATTTACGCTCTGCAGCTCTCTAGCCAGAGGGTCGAGATCATCAAGGGTTGAAAGTATGTCTTTCTTGAAAGGTGTTGTTACCGAAAGCCCCTGCACCTTTGTCTGCTTTATAAAGCTCATCGCATCGTCGAGATTATCCGAAAGAAATGCCGTAAAAACAGCATCTACATCATGGGCTGCGAATAATGCGTTCTGTATGAGTGGACTTCCACTCTTCACATTTAGGCTTCCGAGAATGCCGAAGACAAGTGGCTGCTTGCAGTGCGCTGTTTTCTTGTAGAGCGAGAGGGCTACCTGTCCGGAAGCAGCAGCTTCGCCTTCATCCACATACGTGTATGTCAGTTCATTTCGGAACGGCGAGAGGATGCGATTATAATTTGCGCGAATACCCATGCCGAGAATAATGCGCTTCTGCTCTTTGGGCAGGGCAGCATGCAGTCTTTCGAGCGTTGCAAGATCATCGTATGCATTGATCGTCGTAACGATCTTGATGATATCTGCTCCTTCACTGCGACATTGCTCCGTCAGTTCCAGCAACGCTTGTAAAGAAGGTGTCTTTTCATAATCGTGGAAGCTGCGTATGAGAGTCGCAGATGATGGAATAGGAGTTGTCTCTCCAAGCTCTAGATCGATATATGATGGCTGGAGATTCGTGATCAGGCTCGCGCTGGTGTTCCGTGGAGAGACGATGAGAGGCAATGGTGTGTTGAATGCGGGCACATTTGGAGTTAGATCTCCGCGAATCTCCAGGAGATCTGCTCCTGCTTCACTCACTCGCTTGGCGAACGTCAGGGGGTCATGTGCGGCCGATGATGGCAGGGTTACAACGAACATAGAGCGCGAAGAGAACGAACGGCATCATTAATGCTGCCGGAGTTAGGAAGCGAAAAGTGAGCGACCTCTTGGTAGAGCGGAGTCCGTTTTTTGAGGATCATCGGAACCTCCTGCTCCAGAGGAAGAGCGGTCAAAGACGGTCTTTTAGCCTTTTTCAATCGTTCTATGAGCTCGCCTGATCGCGCCTTCAGGTGAATAACGATTGCCTGCTCTCGTAGCCGTCTTCGTGTAGCCTTGGACTCGATTGCTCCGCCACCAAGAGAGACAACATGACCAGGTTGTAGGCACGCTTGTACGATGCGCTCTTCCTCTTTCCGAAATTTCATCCAGTCATGCTTCTCAATGAACCTTCGTATGTTTCCATGTTTCCGTTCGAAGACACGATCTGTATCAAACGATTTGAGCGACAAAGCATGCGCAAGTGACTTCCCCAGCGTGCTCTTGCCGCAGCCACGCATACCGACAATCGCAATGGGACGGGATGAAGAGTGAAGACTCTGTAGATCGTCAAAGAAATGCGGATAGCTCTTCGAGACGCAGCCGGGATTCTCGATACGGATTCCAGGGTGGAGGGAACCTAGAATCGCAAAGCAGAATGCCATTCGATGGTCGTCATGAGGATCGAGAAGAGCACCTCTAATTGTTGATTTTCGGACTGTGACCCCATCGTGATTTTTCTCGATTCGAATACCTGCCTTTTGCAATTCATTGGTGAGAACTGAAAGTCGATCAGACTCCTTGTATCGTAGATTCTCGGCTCCACTCATCTTGGTCACTTCGTCTCTGCATGCAGCAAGGACAGCCAGATTCATCACTTGATCGGGTATGTCTGAGCAGTGAATCGTTATCTGTCCTTTCTTCCGCATTTGAGCAATTACCTTCGGAAGCGTCGCATCTCCTTGCAGCGAACGTGGGTCGAGATTCGAAAAGGATACCGTGCTGTGTGTGAGTTCAGCGAGAACAAGGAAAGCTCCCGCCGCACTGTGATCTCCTTCGACGTGATAGCTGCGAGGCGTTCTATATCTCGCTGTGTCCAAAACATGTATCACTCCATTTCGCATCTGAACAGGAACACCAAAATCTCTCATGACTTGTCGTGTGAGAGCGACATAAGACTGCGAGGGGACAGACCCTACCAGCTTCAGCGTCATGCCTTGTGGAAGAACAGGAGCAATGAGCAGCAATGATGTCAGGAACTGGCTACTCTTTTGTGTTCTGAGGTTTGCGACTCCACCCAACAATGATCCGCCTCGTATATGGATTGGCGGATACCCATTTGTATCTTCAATGTCTGCTCCCAATGCTTTCAGTGCTGCAACAAGATCGCCGATAGGACGCTTGTGCATAGCATCATTTCCCGTGAGAACGAATTCGCCGGGAACAATACAGGCGAGAGATGTAAGGAAGCGTAGCGTCGTACCGGCATTTCCACAGAAGAGTTCCTTTGGCCTTCTGTACCTCTGTTTCTTCGGAATGCCCCCGCTGATAATCAGAATGCCTTTTTTACGATTGGTGTAGTGAATATCGAAGCCAATCGAGGCTAGGTTTTTTACGAGGAGAGCAACATCGTCGCATGGTGTTGCGCCATAGATCGTCGTCTGACCTTCAGAAAGGCATGCGGCGATGATCGCGCGGTTCGCGTGAGACTTTGATCCCGGCATGGTCAATGTCGCTGTAAATGGGAGCGAAAGAGGAGCCAGTGAGAGCACGTCAGTATTCATGAGTACGTACGAAGAAAGCGTTCTTCATCCAAAGTGATGATTTCTCCTTTCCCAAACTCTCTCGGCACCGCGATCCTGAGGTCTCGGCTGATAACCTTTTTATCGCTCTGCATGGCTCTTAGTAGAGTCTGTGGTTTGCACGTATCGGGAATCACTGTAGGCATGTTGATCTCCTCCAATAGATGTTTCATGCGATCAACACCTTTCAAGTCTGCAAGTTGCATTTCCGCAATCATTCCGATACTCACAGCCTTCCCGTGAGAGATGGTGAAATCCGATACGGCTTCGACAGCGTGACCGATAGTGTGACCAAAGTTCAAAAAGAGCCGCTTTGTTTGATCTCGTTCATCTTCCTCAACAATTTGTACTTTCAGGCTCACTGCTTTCTCAATGCAACTCAGGAGCACTGAGGACTCTTTCGCCAGAATCTTCTTCATATTCTTCTCGATGTACTCAAGGAAATTCGCATCAAGCATCGCGGCAATCTTGATAACTTCGACAAGCCCCTCACAGAACTGCGTATCAGGAAGTGTCGATAACAGACGGATATCTGCGATGACTGCCCTTGGATGATGAAATGCACCCAAGAGATTTTTTACTGTGCCAAGATCCACTCCAGTTTTTCCTCCGATGGAGGCATCAACCATACCGAGCAGTGTTGTTGGAATGTGTACGCAGCCGATGCCACGCATGTACATGCTCGCAACAAAGCCACCAAGGTCTGTGAGCATCCCTCCGCCAACATTGAGGAGAAGTGACTGACGTGTGGCTCCAAGTGCCAGTAGACTCGACGCAATGCGCTCGACCTCATGCAAGGATTTTGATGCTTCGCCGCTTGGAACTGAGATCAGGTGTGCTTTCTGAAGATGCGAAGCGATATCCTTCGCAACTGTCTTGACCGCTGCATCATGCAGGATAAAGAAGCCATCAAAATTTCCAAGCTTTTCTATGAACTGATGCAGTTCGATCAGCATTCCTTCTCCGATATGAACGGGAGTGGAAGTGGCTTGAGCCTGTGGATGGTGGAGAATAATTGTTTTCATGGTTATGCGATGGTTTTACCAACAGCAAAAGCAACTTTGCGAATGCCTTCCATGCATTCTTGAAGCTGTTCAGGAGAGAGGGACTGTCGACCATCGGAAAGCGCATCTTCGGGATGTGGATGCACTTCCATGATCAAACCATCGCATCCCATTGCAACGGCTGCACGCGCGTAATCGGGTACATACTCAGCGACACCTGCAGCATGGCTTGGGTCAACAATGATCGGAAGGTGTGTGAGTTTTCGGAGAGGAGGAATGGAGCCGAGACAGAGTGTGAAACGCACTTCGTTCTCGAAGGTTCTGATGCCTCGCTCACAGAGAATGACGTTCTCATTGCCGTTTGCGAGGATATGTTCAGCAGCCAGCAGAAGTTCTTCCAACGTTGCTGCAAGTCCACGTTTCAACAGCACCGGTTTCCTGGCTTTTCCCACTCGACGGAGCAGATCGTAATTCTGCATGTTTCGTGCGCCGATCTGAATGATGTCACAGTATTCCTCCATGAGATCGACCTGCTCAGGACTCATCGCTTCAGAGACAGTGGCAAGGTCGTACTTCTCCGCAGCTTTTTTGAGCAACTTCAGTCCCTGCTCACCCAAACCTTGGAAACAATACGGCCCGGTGCGCGGCTTGAATGCACCACCACGGATGATCTTCACTCCCTGCTCTTTTACCATCGCTACGGCCTCATCCACCTGCGCTTCGGATTCAATCGAGCAAGGCCCGGCAATAACGACTACCTGGTTTGGAGAGCCGATAACACAGTTCGGTCGTATCGTAATCTCCGTGCGGTCTCGCACTTCTTTGGAAGCAAGCAAATACGGCTTCTTCTGTGTCTTTCCAAGAACGAGAGTGTGCACGTTGATGGATGGCAATTTCTTGGCAACCGAGAGGAAGTTTCGCAGGATTTCTTTCCCTACAGGTGTTCCAATGGACTCCGGATGGAATTGAACGCCGAAGAGTGGGAATTCTGTATGTTCAACCGCCATCACGACGCCATCCTCGCTTGAGGCCGTGATACGAAGTGAATGAGAAACTGTTTCTTTCTCTGCACAGAGCGAGTGATACCGCATCACATCGAATTCCTTGCCGATACCTTTGAAAAGTGAACTATCGCCCTCCAGCCGGACTCTTGAGGATTTACCGTGAAAAAGCTTCGGAGCTCTAGAGACTGTCGCTCCAAAGTGTTTTGCAAGGACTTGATGTCCAAGACATACCCCAAGAAGTGGAATGTGCTGCTTGGCGGCATAGTCGATCAGCTTTTCCGAGATACCAATATCCCGTTCCGTATACGGGTTGCCTGGACCAGGGCTGATCACGATATGGCTTATTCCCAGCCTTTCGACCTCATCCAAGTCTATTTTGTCATTGCGATGCACGACGGGATTCCCACCGAGCTCCCCTATGTATTGATAGAGGTTGAAGGTGAACGAATCGTAGTTATCGAGGATGAGTGTTTTCATGATTGTTGAGGGGAAGCCCTTCGATGGGACTCAGGGTGGGCTTTTGCAAGTTTCACAGCAGCCAGACAACTCCTCACTTTGTGAAGGCATTCGTTATCTTCGTGTTCGGGGATGCTGTCTTTCACGATTCCCGCTCCCACACGAAGACTGATCTTGCCATCCTGGAAGAGCATCGTTCGGATGGTGATGGCGAAATCGACATTGCCCGCAAGATCGATATACCCGAATGCTCCGCCGTAGATTCCGCGAGGCGAACGCTCCAAATCACGGATGATCTCCATTGCTCGGACTTTGGGAGCCCCTGTGAGCGTTCCTGCAGGGAACACCGAACGAATGGCATCAAGCGGAGTAAGCCCCTCCCTGATGCGTCCCGTTACCTCGGAGACGATATGGAAGACATGGGCGTACTGCTCAATATGAAAAGGGTTACGCACCTGCACAGAGCCAATTTCCGCAACACGCCCGACATCATTGCGCCCAAGATCCACGAGCATTTGATGCTCGCACCGTTCCTTTTCGTCATGGAGCAGCTCTTCCTGCATGCGTTTGTCCTCTTGTTCATTTCCGGTTCTCTTTCGTGTTCCAGCTATAGGGCGATAGAGAATATTCCTTCCATCGATGCGAATCAGAGTTTCAGGAGATGCTCCTACAATTTTCCGCTCAGGTGTCTGGTAGTAATACATGTATGGCGAAGGGTTGAGCGATCGGAGTTCTTCGTACACCCGATCAGCAGAAACGTTATTCTCCATAACGAGCTCTTGGCTTAGCACTACTTGGAATACTTCTCCTGCCAGGATTTGTTCCTTGATTTTCTCGACTGCAGCGCAGTAATCCTTGCGTGACATTTGACGCAGTGGCTCGATCTCATCGAGAGTGGGTAATGGCAATTCTGTTGAACTGGTTCCCCCTTTTGTATCATCAAAAAATGGAGAGGAATGGATCACTTCTTCAATACGAGAGAGGTCTTCCTGGGAATCTTTGTGAGAAATAATGGTGATCTCATGTTTCACGTGATTAATTTTGAGAAGCACTTCGGGCAGCACAAAGACTGCATCAGGCACACGCGGATGAGTCGGAAGGTCGATGTCTTCGAATTGCCGCGCAGCCTCGTAACTGAGGAATCCTATGTAGCCCATGCGCAGACGTTCACCTTCATCACCAGAATTGATCGTTTCACGGAAAACAGAGAGAGCATCTGGCACTTTCCCATCAGGGACGTACTGAGATCCTCGGACAGCTCCTTGCTCTACCGTAATCACGTCCCTGGCACCGAGGGCGAGGAATGAGTAATCATTCGTGCCCTGGCGGTCTACGGACTCCAGGAGAGCGCAGTAGCTACGGCTGAGCCCCAGCTTTCGAAGCAGGAAGAGTGGATCGCAGTGCTTGGGTTGAACGGCGGTAGACGTGAGAGAGAAACGCATGGGAGAAAGGAAATTGCTGAAAAAAAGCCCCTCCGCTCAGGGAAGGGCTTTAGATTCAAGTTATAGAGCACCCTTACCGCCGAACGGAATGTGTGAGGGTCTGCCACCAACCGAGCCGATGGGGAGCGATGTACTTATGCACCGGTACAAAGGTACAAGAACAATTCAATGTTTGCAAGACATATTTTTCTATCCTGTGAATTCTCTTGAGAGGTCCGTGAGCCTATGACTGCGTTGGATGCTTCCTAAAGATCAGAAGCGGAAAGTGCCAAAAACAGCTCTCCGCTGAGGAAAAAACCCTTGCATTCCAGTGCGGGGCATGTAATGGTGTACCGGTACATAATGACACTTCCCTTCTCAATCGCAGGCACGTCAGAACACTACGATATGCCTCTCTCTGTATTCGCTTCACGCGGACCTACGCAGTATCAGAAGTACAAGTCCTACCGCTCGCAGGTTGCAGGGGATGTTTCGCGCATTCTCGCTGCCCTCGGTGTCTCCGTGGCCACAGTGAGTGATGCGGTTAGGGAGGCGCATGCATTCCGTAGCTTCGATAGCGGATTCCGCTTCGAGAGAGCGGATGAAGAAGGAGAGGCAGTCGTCCTCTACATCACGATGTTCCACGAACAACTCGAGAAGTACATTGCAGCCGGACTCGAGAGCGAGCTCCCGCAAGAGTTGCCGCCTGCTGACGATGATGAGATCCCTGGAGCAGCCGTTGGACCTCTAGACAACGCATTGCGCGCATCTGCATAATACTGAACTGGAAGCGGTTATAGGTCCGAATCTCGCTCGAAGATGCCCTTCCCTTGATGTGTCAAACCGAGTACACTCCCCGCAGTTCTTTCCTCCACTGTCCGCCTCGTACTTGCGGGTTTACGTTTGAGCTCTCCACGGGAGGTCTCGCATGTGAATCCACACCGTACGTGAGGCTCTGGAGGGAAGGATTTACCACGCTCCGCGTGGTTTCTCATCCTTTCCTTTTCGTCCTATGTCCTCCACCAATAAGGAGTACACACTCGAGCTCGGGAACGAGAACTTCGTCGTTCGCACGGGACTCCTCGGGAACCAAGCCAATGCCACCGTCATCACCCAGATGGGCGAGACCGTGTGTATGAGCAACGTCACCGTGAGCAAGCCGCGCGAGAACGTGGACTTCCTCCCTCTTCAAGTTGTCTACCAGGAGAAGTTCTACGCCGGCGGCAAGATCGCCGGTAGTCGCTTCCGCAAGCGCGAAGGTCGCCCTGCTGACGAGTACATCCTCCTCGGCCGCGTCATCGACCGCGGGCTCCGTCCGATGTTCCCCAAGTACCTACGAAACGATATTCAAGTGTTCTGCACAGTCCTCAGCTTCGACTTCGAGCACGAGCACGACTTCCTCTGCGCGAACGCGGCGAACTTGGCCGTCGCTCTCTCCGATTGCCCAGCAGATGGACCGGTCGCCTCTGTGCGCGTTGGTCTCATTGGCGGCGAGCTCGTCCTCAATCCTAGTCGCGAGGCGCTCACCCGCAGTGATCTCGACATGTTCCTCACCGCGACCCTCGAGCGCGTTGTCATGATCGAAGCCGGAGCCAATCAGGTACCAGAGGCTGATGTGCTGCGCGCCATCGAATTCGGGAAGAAGTGGGCGCAGAAGATCGCGCGGTTCTTCGCGGACATTCAGAAGGAGATCGGCAAGACCAAGTTCGTTGCTGCCCCTCCCTACGAGCACGCGGAGGGATATGAGTTTGTGAAGCAGTGGGTGCTCCCCACTGTCCGCGATGCCATCAAGAAGCCCATGCCCAAGCTCGAACGCCGCAAGATCTTCACGGATCTCATGAGTCAGGCGGGAGAGAAGCTCAAGGAGAAGTTCGGCAGTGGCAGCACCGATGAAGAGAAGGAAGCGATGAAGAAGCTGCAGATGAACGGCTCGCCCTTCGCGGATACGATCATCAAGGCCGAGATGCGACGCCTCATCCTCGAGGAGGGAACGCGCATGAGTAGCCGGAAGGTCGACGAGATCCGCGAACTGAGCGCGATGGTCGACATTCTCCCCAAGCGCGTCCACGGCTCTGCGCTCTTCCAGCGCGGCGAGACGCAGGGGCTCACGACAGCAACACTCGGTGCCCCGGGCGATCGCCAGATCGTCGAGGGGATGGAGGGAGAGTTCAAGATGCGGTACATGCACCACTACAACTTTCCACCGTTCTCCGTCGGGGAGACGAGTAACCGCCTGATGGTGGGCAATCGCGAGGTCGGACACGGCAACCTTGCGCAGCGAGCGCTCATCCCCGTACTGCCCAAGGAGGAGGACTTTCCCTACACCATTCGCATCGTCACGGAGATCCTGGAGAGCAATGGCTCCTCCTCCATGGCAGCGACGTGTGGCTCTACTCTTGCCCTCATGGCGGCGGGTGTGCCGATTTCCGCTCCTGTCTCTGGTATCGCCCTCGGCCTCGTCTCCGACGAAGCGAAGGACCAGTACGTGATTCTGAGTGACCTCCAGGACGAGGAGGACTTCGGCGGCGACATGGACTTCAAGATGACGGGGACGGAGAAGGGAGTCACCGCCATCCAGATGGACATCAAGATCAAGGGTCTCCCCGATCACGTCTTCCAGGAGGCACTCGAGCGCGCACGCACCGGACGTGGACAGATCCTCGCGGCCATGCTCCAGACGATCCCGGAGCCCCGCAAGGAGCTGAGTCCGTACGCCCCGCGTATCGAAACGATGCAGATCGAACCGGAGGACATCCGCCTCGTCATCGGCAAGGGCGGCGAGACAATCCAGAAGATCACGGGTGAGCTCAATGTGGAGATCGACATCGAGGACAGCGGCCTCCTCTTCATCACCTCGACGAATGGGGAAGCCATGGAGAAGGCCAAGGAGTGGATCAAGGGCATCGTCTCGAAGCCAGAGGTGGGCAAGGTCTACTCAGCGAAGGTGATACGCATCATCCCGGGTGTCGGCGCCATCGTGGAGTTCCTCCCCGGCAAAGATGGCATGGTCCACATCTCCGAGCTCCAGTGGACGCGCACGGAGAACGTCGAAGATGTCGTGAACATGGGCCAGGAACTCCAGGTGAAGGTGATCGAGTACGATGCCATGGAAGGGAAGACGCGCCTCTCTCTACGACAAATGACAGATCCGCCCGAGGGTTTCCAGATGCGCCCGAGCGGACCTCCGCGCGGCAGGCCAAGTGGTGGGCGCCCGCCGTTCCGTCGGTGAGCGAGCATTGAGAACTCAATCAGCCTTCTTCTCCGGTGGCGGAGGAGGAGGCTGTTTCGTTTCCTCCTTCGGTTTCGCTTTTTCCTTCGGTGCTTCCTTCTTTGGCGGAGTGGACGATGCTGTTGCGCTGTCCGTCCTGTAGAACCCCTGCCCGCGGAAGTGAATCGCCGGTGGGGCGATCAGCTTCTCTGTCCGCTTACTCTTGCACTTGGGACACGCTGGCTTCGTCTTACTCCCGAACGGTCGGCTGAAGGGGAAGACGTTCTTGCACTTCCCGCACTGGAAATCGAAGGTGGGCATGGTATTCAGTGTAGCGCGTTTCTGATGTTCTGTTGCGCAGGCTCATGGATAGGGCAGGAAGGGCAGGAACGGCACAGAAGGCAGGAATGTGTAGACGAAAAATATTGGACCTTCCTGCCATTTCTGCCCTCACTGCCTTTCCTGCCATTTGTCCGCTCCATCTACGAACATCATCTCGGTGTGTCCGTTTCCTACCCTTTCCCCGGTCGCCATCCCATGATCATCCGAACCCCGATGAGTGTCGTGAATAGAGTGAGGCCTATTGGGATGAGGCCACCAGCCATCTTGAGCATATTCGTCGCTGTTCCCAGTACGGGATTTTGCTGCATTGCCCCGGTAAGGTGGTTCACTCGGCTCGCCGCGAAACTCTCCGGCGTCAGTGTCGGTCCAATTTCAGCACTCGAAGAGAGGAGAGGCGCGGGATTTGGTGCGTTGGAGAGCATGTGTGTTTGTCATCAATAGTATAGCAAACTTTTTCGCTTTCTGCAGCCATCTATTCACCCAGAAATCTTCTTTCCCAGTGCTTTCGCTACGTGCCAGCCTGCCCAGATAGTAACAGCGCCGATGCCTACAGCAGCCGCTATTTCTGGGGTACTCCATACTCCATCCGGGCCAGCGAGAGATTCGAGTGCCATGGTTCAGTTCTTGGAAGGTTTTGCGCTGAGCAGGCGCTTGATGTGGTTCCGTTGGAGGTTGGCTGTGCCCGCTGGGACAATCAGGGAGTTCGCAGCACCGGTGAGTGCATGCACGCCATCATCCACGAAGCCATCTGTTCCCTCGATGAGGACAGCGCTTGCAGCCTCAAAGGGATGCCCCTGCTTCACAGCTGTTACTACTTTCGTCACGGCGTTCGCCGTTCCATGGTACTTGGTCTTTCGTGCCACGACGTCGTACTCCTGGCCATCCACCAAATTGACAATGCTAGGGACGATATTCCCGCCGATCCGAAGCAAACCATAGACAGCGTTACGGAAAGCGAGCGGCGCTTCTCCGAGGAGATCCTTTCCCTCGATGCCGTCCGTGAAGTCGTTTCCTGCCTGGACCAACGCAGCTCTTGCCCGTGATACACCGTACGCAGTTTTCATAGTGCTTTTGACAATACCTCTATTTGACGCAACTTCTCAAGAAAACTTGCATTTTTTTTGACCTTTCTGTATAACCTTCCCGCTCTGCATCCAAAAGATGCAAGTCTCGATCTTTCTTTTCATGGAACGGCGCCCCGCAAGGGGGGCCGTTTTATATTGCGTAGGGTGGGCTGGGGTAGTTCCTTGTAGTCCTGACAAGGATTCCGAAGAGTCCGACGAGACCAACGAACGAGACATACACTACTTTCTTGGGTTTGCTTGATAGTTCCTCGGACTCTTCGGACTCCTCGGTCTCTTCGGTCTCCTTCCACAAATCGCCCTTCAGCATGCCTCAAAGTCCCGATACACTCCCTTCGTGCTCGAAAAAGCTTACGACCCCGCCGGCACGGAGGACCGCATCTACGCGATGTGGGAGAGTTCTGGGGCGTTCAGGGCGGATGCGAAGAGCGAGAAAGAGAGCTTCACGGTGAGCATGCCACCGCCGAATGCGACGGGGCAGCTCCACCTGGGACATGCGGTGATGCTCGCACTCGAGGACATCTTCATACGGTTCAATAGGATGCGGGGGAAGGAAGTGCTGTGGGTACCGGGGACGGATCACGCGGCGATCGCTACGGAGAACGTTGTCATCAAGCAGATTCAGAAGGAGGAGAAGATTCCGAATCCCCGGGCGAAGCTGGGTCGAGAGGAGCTCATTCGACGCATTGCGGAGTTCGTGGAGAGGAGTCGCGATACAATCCGCTCCCAAGTGCGCAAGATGGGATCCTCCTGCGATTGGTCGCGGGAGCGCTACACGTTGGAGCCGGCGCTCAATCGTCTCGTGAACGAGGTATTCGTCTCCATGTACCGCGATGGCCTCATCTACCGAGGGCATCGCATCGTGAACTGGGATCCTAAGCTCCAGACAACCGTTTCCGACGACGAGATCGTCTACGAGGAGCGGAAGGATCCGTTCTATACATTCCAGTACGGGCCGTTCCAGATTGGGACATCGCGTCCAGAGACGAAGTTCGGGGACAAATACGTGGTGATGCACCCGGAGGATGAGCGCTACGCCAAGTACAAGCACGGCGACACGTTCACTGCGGAGTGGATTAACGGTCCTATCAAAGCGACGATCATCAAGGACAAGGCTGTCGATCCCACATTCGGTACCGGTGTCATGACAATCACGCCCTGGCACGACACTGTCGACTTCGAGCTCGCGGAGCGCCAGGATCTCGATAAGGAGCAGATCATCGGGTTCGACGGAAAATTACTCCCCATTGCCGGTGAATTCGAAGGTATGCGCATCGAGGAAGCCCGCCCGAAGATTGTTTCGAAGTTGGAGAAGAAGGGTCTCCTCGTGAAGATCGATGAGGGTTACATCCACAATGTCGCCCTGAGTCAGCGCGGCAAAGGGCTCATCGAACCGCAGATTAAGGAGCAGTGGTTCATCGACGTCAATAAACGTGTGGTGCAGTGGAAGCGCCGCGAGCTCTCGCTCAAGGAGGTGATGCAGGAGGTGGTGAAGACCGGATTGATTAAAATTATTCCCGAGCGCTTCGAGAAGGAGTACTTCCACTGGATCGATAACCTGCGTGATTGGTGCATCAGCCGCCAGATCTGGTGGGGACACCGCGTTCCTGTCTGGTACAAGAAGTCGGAGAGCGCAGTGGATACACACGTCGGCGTTACGCCGCCCGAAGGGAACGGATGGGAGCAGGATCCTGATACGCTCGACACGTGGTTCAGCTCTGCACTCTGGACGTGGTCGACACTCGTCGATACCAAGCTCACGGAGGACACGAGTTTGTCCTTGCAGGACCTGCTCCTCCAGAGCCCGGACTTCATGAAGTTCCACCCAACGGATGTCCTGGAGACTGGGTACGACATCATCTTCTTCTGGGTTGCCCGCATGGTTCTCATGACGACGTACGTCACGGGATCCATCGCAGAACTCGAGTACGGGCAGGTGCCCTTCGAGACCGTCTACCTCCACGGCCTCATCCGCACGCGCGACGGGCGCAAAATGAGCAAGTCCGATCCGGACACGATGATCGACCCGCTCGATATGATCGGGAAGTACGGTGCTGATGCGCTGAGGCTCTCCATGATCGTCGGGCAGAGTCCAGGCAATGACTCGCGGCTCTACGAAGAGAAGATTGCTGGGTACCGGAACTTCGTGAACAAGCTCTGGAATGCCTCGCGCTTCGTCCTCATGCAGTGTGACCAAGCAAAAGTGGATCCGCATACAATTGCGCCGAGTGATATGAAGCCGAAGTCGCTTGCAGATCATGCCTTGTTATATGAACTTCTGTCGGTGCGTTCCGATGTCACGGATGCAATTGCTACCTACCGACTCAGTGAAGCAGGGGAGCGTCTCTATTCGTTTGTCTGGGATTTCTTCTGCGATTGGTATTTGGAGCTTAGTAAAGGTGAGGTGAACATTCCTTTCCTCGTGAATGCTCTACGAGAAATTCTGCAGCTCATCCATTCCTACTGTCCATTTGTTACAGAAGAACTTTGGTCCCATGTGAAATACAATGAATTTGGAATGCTCATACAACATCCTTGGCCGTTACCAATAAGTAAGGGACATGGTGAAGAAAGAGAAGCTTTCCAAGTTCTCATCGATGTCGTCACCACCGTACGCCGGATGCGCAGTGACTACGGTGTCGAGCAGGCGAAGACGATTGCACTCATCCTCCACTCTCAGAAGTACGAGGACGTTCTCGCCTCGCAGAAGGAGCACATCCTCCGTCTCACGAAGGCCGATCAGTGGACGCTCACTGCTAAGCCCGAGAAGCATCAGAATGCCGCCAGTACGTTCCTCCCCGGTGTCGAAGTACACATTCCGTTGGAGGGATTGCTCGATCTCGCAAAGGAGAAGGCAAGTGCAGAGGAGGAGCGTGATCGGTTGAAGACCTATAAGAAGGGGATTGAGGGGAAGCTGAAGAACAAAGCCTTCGTCGAGAATGCGCCTACGGCCGTTGTCGATCAGGAACGCGAGAAACTCGCGAGTACGGAGGAGAAGCTCAAGAAGATCGAGGAGAGGTTGAAGATGCTGAAGTGAGGCTGCTGCCCTCATCCCCGACCCTTCTCCCGGACTCGGGAGAAGGGGGCGATTCAACAGAACAACAAACAGTTCCCTCTCCCGCGTCCGGGAGAGGGCGAGGGCTTGCCCGTCCGTAGTCCGCCTAGGCGGACGGAGGCGGGTGAGGGCAGCAGCTCAGTTCTCACGTATCCCCATATATCCCAAAATCAAAATCTCTTCTCGTCCCACTCTTCACCTCCAGTGCTGATCCTCGGGCGATGGCATCGCGGCCGAAGCGTTCGTGGAGGGTATCGAGGGATTGCTGCACCTTCTCCTCCTTCTCCATCTCTCGCGGCTCGCGGAAGAGCGTGAACTGCATTGCGCTTGTGGGGCAGAGATTCCAGAGGGCGAGTCCCGTCTGGGTGTACGCCCTCCTGCGGTCGTACACCTCCTCGAAGCACCGCAGGAGGTGTGGATGGAGCGCTTCCTCTGTCGCAAGTGGCTGAGAGAAGGAGAGAGAACTCCCTTCGTGCTCGTACTCGCCGTCACGCAGCCAGAGGGACATCCCTCTGCACGCAAGCGCTTGCCTGCGCATTTTCAGTACCGTGTAGGAGAGATGGTGGAGCATGTGCGCCCACAGCGTGCCGCGGTCTCTCGATGCGCGGAAACTCCGGCAGCGCGAGATGGATTGCGGTGGACGCGTGTCCTCCATGACAGGGGACACTCGTTCACCGAGGAGCTCCCTCTGCATCTCCTCTCCCACCTTGCCGAAGAGCTTCTTCACGAGCGCCCGATCCGCGGTTGCGAAGTCCCACGCGGTGTCCCACCTGAGCGTACGCGTGTACACCTGGCGTCGATGTCCGATCCCGGGGATCGCCGCCACAGGGCGATCGCGCAGGAAGGTTTCGATATCGTATATCTGTGATGGGGGATCCTTGTACAGACGCGCGAATCGCGCGTCTTTACGCGGATCTCCACAGATAATCGATATCCCTGCAGGCTTGTGATACTCCCCGGCCATCTTCGCGAGGAGCTTGCTCGGCGCGACCCCGATCGAGACAGACAACGCTGTGCGTCCCAGGATTGTCTTCTGCACATCCTGAGCCCAGGCGTAGAGGTCTTTCGGCAAGCCACCCACCACCGTGGCGAGATCCAGGTACCACTCATCTACCGACATCTGTTCGATGATCGGGCACGCGTTCTGCAGGATCGCTTCAATATCATGCGAGGCGATACCTGTCTCGCGGAAATCCGCCGGCATGCACTCCGCACTGGGGACGAGCTTCAGAGCTTCCGTAAGCCGCATTCCCGTCCGCACTCCTTTGGCTTTCGCCTCGTAACTCGCTGCGATGACGCACCCTCCTCCCATACCAAGCGCAAGGAGAGGTTTCCCTTTTAAGTGGGGGAGTTTGCGCTGGAGAACGGACGCGAAGAAAGAGTCAGCATCGACATGGGCAAACATAATGGTGGAAAGAGGTTCAGTACTTTCTCACGACGCCTCTAACAACTCCTGCTATTTGCAAATCTTCCATCGCATACAAATCCGGATATGCGGGATTCTCCGCATGGAGGAAATACTTCCCTCCTTTCTCTCGCTTGAGACGTTTCAATGTGAATTCCCCATCGAGGATTCCCACGACGATGTTGCTCACCTTCGGCTCCGCGCCGCGCTCTACAATCACGAGGTCCCCCTCGTGGATACCGGCGTTCACCATGCTGTCGCCCTTCACGCGCAGGAGGAAGGTGGAGGCCTTGTCGCGCACGAGGTAGTCCTCCAGCGTCACTGTCTCCTCCGCTTGCTCCTCCACTGGCGCGGCAAATCCCGCAGGGATCGGCCCGAACAGGGGGAGCGTGAGCGGAGAGACGCGTTCCTCTTCTAGTCGTTCGAGAATCTTGATGCGCCCCTTCGGGTCCTTCTGGAGGTGCCGCTCGCGCTCGAGGGCGTTCACCACCTTCGCCACAGCATTCTTGCTGCGCACACCGAAGGCGATCGCGAGGTCCGCGAGCGAGGGTGAGTAGCCGCGCTTGTGCTGGAACTCCCCGATGTAGCTGAGGACCGTGCGCTGGTGAGAGGTGAGGGTCATAAGTGGGGAAAGGACGAACGTCCACCATAGTAGGTGGACGATTGTCCACTGTCAAACCAATCGCAGATGACGCCTCCCGAGAATGTGTCTCTGTTGCTGAATGGTCCCTCGGACTTGCAGGAGACCGAGGAATGGGAAAACGTTTACTCGTTTATTCGTTTACTCGCTGTGCAGCGATTCAAATAAACGAGTCAACGAATAAACGAATCAACGGAATCCGTGGCCGTCTCGTTCGTCGGTCTCCACTCCGTTTACTCTTCAATAATATCCAGATCCTTCAATTTACTGAGTTCCATGTACGTGAGCGTCCACACCGTCTGCTTGAAGATGTGCAGGTACGCGAGGAAGTAACTCAGAATGACGAGGAGGGTCAGGCCCACGATGGTGGCGATGATGACGCTCAGGCTCGTGGGGAGGAAGAGTGCCAGGAAGAGCCCGAAGCCGATGGCGATGCCTGGGATGAGGAAGATCATCGAGGCGTTGAGGAGGATCCTGAGCGAGATCACGACCATGAGGATGAAGAGGAACATCACGTGGCCCAGGTGACTCAGAATGAGCTTGAAGCTGCGGCCAACGCTGGTGAAGACACCGAGCTTGCGGATCACCACTCCCTCCTCTGCGAAGCTCGAGAAGAGGTGGAAGAGCGTCGAGATGGTCCAGACGATGATGAGGATGGCCATCGCACCGTACTTGAGCTCACCGCCGCCGTAGCGGAGGATGAAGGACCAGACGGTGAAGACCGTCGTGAAGCTGCTCAGGAGGAAGAGCCCGTGGATCTCCAGCATCGGGAAGAAGTTGTAGAGCGCGAGCACGAGTCCGCCCTTCACCTCCTCCTTGCGGTACGACTTCGCCGCGAGGCCGATGATGGCTCCCGTTGCGAGGGTCGGCACGAAGAGCTCGAGGATGAGGAGGATGACGAGGAGGACCGTCACGGTGATGAAGAGCCAGAGGGGGAGCGACTCGAAGAAGAGGACCTCGACGGAGAGCCACCCCACGGTGACGCCCTTGAAGTACCAGTAGAGGAAGTACCCCTGGTAGAGGATGAGCTCGACGTTCCGGAGGGTCTCGAAGAGCGCAGCAGCAAACCCCCAGCGTCGCAGGAGGACCTCCTTCTTCGTGATGGTCCAGGCTTCGGCGACGATCTCGCGCGGTGTCATGGCAACGAGGGGATGAGGTCCTGGAGGGGAGTGTACTGGAAGTCCTTCCCGAGGATGATCGTAACGGGCGCGCGCTCCTCCGCTGGGAGATCTGCGGGTAGGGGAGAGGACGGAAGATTCAAGAGGGTAGCGAGGAAGGCCCCCAAAGGTTCCTGCTGCTCCCCTGTGTGACCGATGAGCGACTGATCGAGCTTCTCGGGGAGAGTGGCGTTGGTGATCTCGGAGACGGTGAATCCGTAGCGTGTGAGCTCTGCACCGAGCAAGCGCCCCAGGCCGCTCTTCGCTCCGGCGTTGAGGAGGTGGATGCGCGGCTGGTTCATGTACAGCGAGCGTCGGCGGAAGAGGAGATCCGTGAGAGCGTGGATCTGCTTCCACGTTACGGGGAACTCGGGAATGGAGACAGGGAGGAGGACGAAGGCGCCCTCGAACTGGTCGCGCGGTGGGGTGTAGAGGAAGCCGCCAGGATTCGTGAGCGTCCCGTAGAGGCCGTTGTGGTCATTGAGTTGCATCGTGATGATGCGGTCACGCTCGATGTCCATCCCCAGCGATGCCCCCCCAATGAGTTCGCGAGCACTCATGGTCGTCTCCATGTTCTCCTGGAGGATGCGCGCGATCTCCGTGATCTTCCCCGGGTCAGAGAGAATTCCGAGCTGCTTCGCCTGGTCCCCCAGCGCAGAGAGGAGCTGCTGCTGACGTGCAGAGCGCCCAAAGTCCGAGCTCGTGTGACGGCTGCGGACGTACTTGAGAGCGGTCTCTCCATCGAGGTGTTGCGGACCTGCTGCGATCTGGAATGTCTGGTAGCTGTAGTTCGGCCCCGGGTACTCCGTATCCACGATGTCATAAGGCACGGTGATATCCACGCCTCCCAGTGCGTCCACAGCTTTCACGAACCCGATGAAGTCCACCTTCACAACGTGGTGGATCGGCAAGTTCATCTTCTCTCCTACCTCCTTCGCGAGCTCCTTCATCGCCTCCAGACTCGCCTCTTTCTCCTCCAGCCCCTGCTTACGCAGGTAGGCTTTGTAGTCGCGGTAGAGGCTGTTGATTCGCCCTCTGCCCATCTTCTCCGTAGAGAGCATGTACAGATCGCGTGGCAGAGAGAGGAGCACGACGCTCTTCGTCTCCGTGGGGTCGATGCTCGCCACCATCAGGGTATCGGTGAGGTCCTGGCCATCGTGGGAGTCGTCGCCCTGTCCCAGGAGGAGCACGTTGGTGAAGCCGTTCGCATCGTGCGGAAGGTCTGTGCCTGCGACATCGAGGATGCCGCGGAAGCTCACCACTTCCAGGGAGATCAACGCCTTGGCAATGCCGACGAAGAGGACCACTGCGCAGAGGAGTGCGAGGGCGATGAGCAGGATCCTCTTCAGGATATCCACACGGTGCATGCGTTTCTCCTCCTCCTGACGGCGTTCCCGCCAGTGCTGGTACCACCGGAGGAGGGGCCGAGCGAGCTCCGCGACGAGGAGGACTCTCCTCCACGGAAACTTCCGGAGAGGGCGCTCTCCGCTGATGCGGCGTGTCTGGAAGGACATGGTCGGACGGTAGTGTAGAGGAGCACCTGTGGTCCTACTAGGCTAGATATGCCCTTTCCTGAGCCCTTCCCGCTGTTAGGATTAGGATTTGGATTAGGGATTTCACGCAGGGTTGTGCCAAATTGAACCTCTTTCGAAGGCGAAGAAGAACTTCCACTCCTAACCCTAATCCAAATCCTAATCCTTCGTCTGTTCCCTGCATCAGAAAATGATAGCCAAGATACTGAACAACACCGGCTGGTGCAGCAGGTAGAGGAGGAGCGCATACCGGCCCGGTGTGCTGATACTCCAGAGCAGGGGAGTTCCTTCCCATGAGGAATGCCGGAGTCCCATCCGGACGTACACCGCGTACCCGATGCCCACGCCCATGAGAATCACTCCCGCCCACGGGAAGAGAGGAAAGTAATCCACGCTCTGGAACCAGGGGGGTGTGATTCCCAGTGGGATCAGGAGAGCAGTATTGGCTGTGCGTTTGAGGAGGGGGGAGAGGACAATGATCGCGCTCCCTATAAGGATGTTCCCCTCCCGTAGCGGAGCGAGAATCGGGAGCACGAACGTCACCGTGCCGATGAGATGGAGGATCCCGAAGCGCACGTACGTCTCCGGATCAACGACAAAGGTCGCAAGGGAAACCACGTACGCCGCGCCGAGGATGATGAGCGCGCGCTTCGCGTACTTCCGATACGGCGGAGGATGATCCGCGCGCTGGTACGAGAGCACGAAGCTCACACCAACGAGGAGGAGGAAGAGTGTTGCGGTTGCTCGCGCGAAGAGCCGCCACCCACCGGTGAACACGTCGATCTCCCATCCGTGGAATGTCACGAGATCGAATGCCAGATGGTAGACCACCATCATCGCGATCGCGAGGGTGCGAAGGAGGTCGATCTCGAGGCGGCGCAGGGGCATAGAGGGAGTGTACCCGTCCCCCGCCCCGCTAACGCCGTTCGCATCCCTTCCCCAGGGCGATTAACTGTTCTCGCGCGTGCATCTTCTCTAAGGCCAAGGACAGAACTCGAACCGAGGTGTATTCGGATACCTCGTGAGTTCCGCACTCGGGCTCTTCGGGCAGGGAGACAAGAGGTCTGCAATGAAATACCCGCTGTAATTTGCCATCACAAGCAGCCAGAGTACGGGGTACTCGTAGGCGAGACCTTGGGGGCCTACAGCGTCAATCAATTTTCGGCCCCCCCTGTGATCAACAGGGATTTCGCACTGCCTGCACACAGTGCCAACGCCAATCATGACTATATTGGCCAGGAGGTAGAGCGCCAGGAATCCTCTCGTGACGTATTTGAACCACGGGTGCTTTATGCTTGCCATGAGACGGTATGCCCCATATCCCACCGTGAAGATGATGAGGACCCACACGAGAGGTTGTGGGAACCAGAAAATCATCTGCACCCAAGCGGGTAGGAGGAGGAAGAGCAACCCGATGAGCGCGAGAACCTTGAGGACTGTTGACCGCTTGGATGCCGGGGCGACGCCCTGTGACTTCTCCCCGGTTTCCCGCTTTCCCTTCGGAGTACGAGCCTTCCGCAGGAAATAGGCAATCCACAAGCAACTGTAGAACCATAGAGGGGCGAGTAACGCACTGGAGATGGCTGCATCCACGCAGGTTGCTGATGTCTCCCCTAAGAAGAACCATTGCTGCGGCTGGTCACTCAAATAACTGGTACAGGACAATCCTCCCCAAAACGGCAGAAACAGGAAGGGCAAAAGAGAATCAAACTGTTGCGTTGGTATCCGGGAGGCAAGGTTTGCCAGATGCGCCACGTTGAAAAGGATGAGTGTGACGGACAACCCAAACAGGAGCGAAGCGTCACCTATGTCGCGTCTGGAAAAAGGTATGAGGGACGAACGACCGTTCATGCTTGAGTAGATTACCTTGCTTTTCGTCGGCTCGGAAGTCTTGACTGCCGTTCTGCAAAAGCGCCGACTGATGCTGCCAGCTACCGCACGATAGTGGTCGGGTTGCGTACTATACGTTGGGGATAGTCACCGATACAAAAACACCTCCTTGCGGAGGTGTTCTCGTTGTAGGTGCTTCGTATTACGCAGCGTTACGCTGTGCTGCGAAGCAATCCTTGCAGAGGACCGGCTTCCCACCTTCCTCGACGGGGCGAGGCTTGAAGGGAACTTGGCACTGGGCGCCGCACTTCGCGCAGACGGCATCGTGCATTTGACGATCGCCGAAGCGCTCAGTTTTGCGGGCCGCGCGGCAGTCCTTGCAGCGCTGCGGTGCGCTCAGGTTCTTGGAGTTGTAAAACTCCTGTTCACCCTCGGTGAACGTGAACGTGGCGCCGCAATCGCGGCAGGTGAGCTGTTGGTCAGCCATAGAACAGAAAGAAAGGAAGTAAAGAGGTGCAATGCTTCCTTCTCTCTAAGTTTCTCGGAGACCGATAGGACCCGTTTGAAGGAATTGCTAGCCCTATTGTGAGGGCAGGGGCTCGTATTGTCAATGCGAAGACAGGGTGAGGAAAGGGCAGGAACGGCAGAAGAGGCAGGAACGGCAAGATGTTCTGCCCTTTCTGCCTTCCCTGCCTTTTCTCAGATTACTTCAATGTGACCTTCGCTCCTGCAGTCTCGAGCTTCTTCTTCATCTCCTCGGCCTCCGCCTTTGCGACGTCCTCCTTCACCATTTTCGGAGCGCTGTCGACCAAGGCCTTGGCATCGCCGAGCGGGAGGCCCGTGATCTCGCGGATCACCTTGATCACGGCGATCTTCTGCGCGCCGGAATCCGTGAGCTCCACGTTGAAGGCGGCTTTCTCCTCTGCTTCAGCACCACCGGCTGCACCAGCGGGTGCTGCGGCTGCAGCGGCGACGGGAGCGGCAGCGGAGATGCCGTACTCCTGCTCCATGAATTTCACGACGGTATTGAGCTGAATAACATTGAGCTTCTCGAGAGCGGTGATCACTGCCTTCTCTTCAGCGGAGAGGGAGATCGTAGCGGTAGCGTCTGCCATGGGTAAGGGGGAAAAGTGGGTAGTGGATAGTGGACAATGGACAGTGGACAATTACGTTCCCTTCTTCTTCGCCAATTCCCCTGTTGCTCTCGCGAAGCTGATGAGGGGGGAGTTGCACATGCTCGCGAATTTCGTGAGGGGCGAGCGGATCATGCCCGCGAAGGTCGCCAGGAGGACCAAGCGCGATGGGATCTGAGCGAACGTACGTGCGTCCTCTTTTGAGAGGAGTTTCCCATCGAAGCAGCCGCCCATGAGGACGACCTGCGGATGATCCTTCCCGAACGTGAAGGCGATGCTCGCCCCCGCCGCAGGATCCTGGAAGCTGAAGATGCAGGCGATGGGGCCGGGGATGGACTCCTCACTGAACTCCGGGAGACCCACATCCTTCGCTGCAATCTGGAGGAGAGTCTTCTTCGTCACCTTCATCTCTGCGCCACCCACTTTCAACTTGCGTCGGAGTTCGCTCACTTCAGACACTTTGAGCCCGATGTAGTGGGCGAAGAGTACGGAGCTTGCGTCCTTGAGCTTCGTCTTCAGCTCGCTGAGGAGCTGCGCTTTCTGAGTGCGGCTGACGGCCATGAGAGAGGAGGGGGAGGGGATCCTCCCAGACATCCCAAGGGACACGTACACGCAAAGTCTCCCTTCAGATGTCCGGGAGACCAGCGAGGAACACGGCACGAATCACCAAGTCGGAACCGAGTGGCCGATGCTGTATTCCTCGGAGGGGCTTATTTCGGCCTGCGGCCTTGTGCCCTCGGTCTTCGGACGTAGGTGGATTTTACTCAGATGTAGGCAGATGTCAAGAATTTCCCGGTTTCTCCTTATTAGATGTTGACAAATAAAATATTATATATATAATATAAGTTCTTTGGAAGAACTCCTCGATAGGAGGAAAACGAGACTCCGGACGGGTGAAAGTCGCCACCATTCGTCTGCGCGCGTACGCTCTTCGCCATGCGACTCCTCCTCCAGCGTGTTTCCCGAGCGGAAGTGACCGTCGACGGGGCCGTCATTGGTTCTATCGGGAAGGGATACCTCCTCTTCCTCTGTGTGATGGCGGGCGATACATCGGCGCACGCCCAGCTCCTCGCGGAGAAAGTGACGAAACTCCGGCTCTTCCCAGGAGAGGTCGGCAAGGTGAATGACCGATCGATTGCGGATGTCGGCGGATCGATCCTCGTCGTATCGCAGTTCACACTCGCGGGAGATGTGTCGAAGGGGAGCAGGCCGGACTACACCAAAGCGGCTCCTCCTGCGGATGCAGAGACGCTCTACGAGTTCTTCATCGAGAAGGTCCGGGCATCAGGCATTCCCGTTGAGGCAGGGCAGTTCGGCGCAGCGATGGAAGTCACCCTCGTGAACGATGGGCCGGTCACTCTCTGGCTAGAGAACTAGCCAACGAGAATGCGAAAAAACGATTTCCCTGTGAATTAGAGAGGTCTCACGTCAAAACCGCCAAACAGCATCGAGTAGTGCTATACTGCCTCTCTCCTATGTCTGCGCAGAAGCACATTGCGACTGAGGACGCTCTGGCGATCGAACCCATCAAGCACCTTTTCCAAGGTGGTCGCATGGGGGAGGCATACGCACTCGCAGAGGAACTCTACCGCGGACGACTTCACTGGACGGGTGTCTCGCTCCTCGAACATGTGTCCGGGGTGCTCAAGGTGCTCCTCCCGTTTGAGCCCGATGAGGACACGCTCATCACGTGCCTGCTCCACCACGCGCTCGAGACGCGGCAGGTGACACTCATGGAGCTCGAGGAGCAGTTCGGCACGAAGGTGCGCTCATTCATCAGCGGGGTGCACTTGCTCTCGCACGTGACGATGGCCAATAGCCGCAACAGCATTGAAGATTTACGGCTCATGCTCCTGAGCGTCAGCGACGATGTGCGTGTGATCTTCATCATCCTCTGCGACCGGTGCTACGTGCTCACGCAGCTCGCGCACGTTCCCCATGAGGAGCAGCGGCGCTTGTGCCAGGACGTGCTTAATCTCTTCGCACCCGTGGCCGCGCGACTGGGTATCCACACGCTCAAGCAGCGACTCGAACTCCTCGCGTTCCCCATCGTGTACCCCGCGGATGCGGAGCGTATCGGGGAGCAGATGGAGGGAGTGGCGCGGCGCTACGGGAAGTTCCTGCCGAAGGCGGCCGCTGAACTGAGCGCCGCACTCAAGCAGCAGGGGATTGCGTCCCTCGTCGATGGTCGGGAGAAGCAGTCCTACAGCGTCTTCATGAAGATGAAGGCGAAGAGCCTCAGCAGTGTCCTCAGCATGAGCGACCTCTTCGCGCTCCGGGTGGTCGTCGCGACGGAGGAGGAATGCTACCGCGTGCTTGGTATGCTCCATCGACTAGGGCGGCCCGTGCAGAACCGGTTCAAGGACTACATCGCCTTTCCCAAGCCCAACGGCTACCAGAGCCTGCACACTACCATTGCCCAGCTCCCCGGTGTGCCGGAGAACATGTTCATCGAGGTGCAGGTGCGCACCCACGAGATGCACCGCGAGGCGGAGTACGGCATCGCCGCGCACTGGAGCTACAAGGAGGGTGGCATGGCCGACCGCGCGCTCCAGCGCCTGCAGCTCCACACAGTGCTCGCATCGCAGCACTCCACTGTGGAGAGTGAGCGGGAGGAGAGCTCGCTCGTCGATCACATCTTCGTCCTCACACCGAAGGGGGACATCGTCGAGCTCCCGGAAGGAGCGACTCCACTCGACTTTGCTTTCCAGATCCACACGGATGTCGGGCTCGCGTTCCGTGCCGCGCACGTGAACGGGAGTATCGTGCCGCTCGACTACGCACTCGAGAATGGTGATGTCGTCGAGATCGTGAAGCACCGTGTCCCTCGACCATCCCCTGAGTGGCTGCAGCTCCTGAAGATGGCGTCGTCGCGCTCGCGTCTGAAGCGTCACCTCTACGCGCTCAATCGCGATGCCTACGTTGCCCACGGGCGCGACTTGCTCAATGAGGAGCTCGTGAGGATGCGTCTGCCTCCGCTCGATCCGGACCTCACTCTCCTCCGCCTATCCGAGGGCAAGATGCTCTCCGTCCACGAGCGTGAGGATCTCCTCCTCAAGCTCGGTCAAGGAGGGGAGCCCTTGAGCGCGATCCTCGCGCGCATCGATGCCCTCAAATCCACTCTGCAGGCACCCCAGCGGAAGGTGCGTCTGCAACGCAAGGATGTTCTTATCGAGATCGAGGGAAACCTCCCTATGCCGATGCGCTTCGCCAAGTGCTGCAAGCCCAATGAGAACCATCCGCTCGAACTCATCGGGTCGATCACGCGCAGCGCAGATGTCGTCGTGCACGCACGGGGATGCAAAATGTTACGAGCCGGGAACCCGGAGCGCAGGATTAAGGTGAAGTGGAGGAAGTAGGCTTGAGGATTGGGATTAGGATTAGGATTTGGATTTGGGGTGAGGCAAAACTTCATCGACGAATGAGAGATGCATGGGGCTTGTCATTCCTTTTCTCCTAATCCTAATCCAAATCCCAATCCTACACTTCGAGCATTTGCCCTATGAGTTTCTCCACCGTCCTCTGCCACCGTAACCGCTCGAAGGTGTCTTCGCCCGGTTGCAGGCGCTGACGGATGGATTGCTGCTGCTCGGGGGGAACGGAGGTGAGTGATGATTCCAGTGCGGAGCGCACCTCGTCGTCGGAGACCGTGATGCCCTTCTGCTTGATGAGCTCCTCCAGCCCAAAGCGAACGGTCAGGCGCTTCTCTGCCTGCTCGCGCAGTTCCTTGTGCACCGTCTCCGCATCTTTCTTCGAGCGCTTCATCCAGTCATTGAGCGTCGTGTTCTGCTTCTCGAGCTCTGTGACGAACTCCTCGAACATGCTGCGCTCCTCCTCATCGATGAGTTCTGGAGCGAGCTCGACCGTCGTCGCCTTCTCGATTGCCTGCAGGAGCTGCTGCTCGCGCCGACGCTGCTCGACGTTCTCCTCCTCTGTACGGAGGGAGGCTTCCACTTGGGACCGGAACTCCGCAGCGGACCCGGCCCCGTACTGCTGCTTCACGAACTCGTCGGTGAGCGTTGGGCGCGAGATGACTTCCACCTTCTTCACCTTCACCGCGAACGTTGCCGGCTTTCCCTGCAGTTGCTCGGCGTGGTACTTCGCGGGGAAGGTGAGCGTGAAGGATTTCTCCTCACCTTTCTTCAGCCCCTTCAGCGCGTCCTCGAACCCCGGGAGGAGGGTCTTCGATCCCAAGATGACGGCGTAGTCCACGCTGCGTATGCCCTCGATCTCCTTCCCCCCTTCATCGGTAGCCGTGAAATCCATTGTCATGCGGTGCCCCTCCTCTGCGGGTGCATCGATCTCTGCCCCAGTCTCAAATTGCTTCAAGAGGTAGTCGATCATGCGATCGATGTCCTTCGCATCGACCTTCGTCTCCTTTTTCTCAATCTTGATGGCATCCGGCTTCTTCACCGTCACCGTCGGGCGCTCGACGAAGGTCACCTTGATGGTGAGTGGGTCTCGGCTCTCTGCCTCCACGCGTGGCTGGAGGATCGGCTGGAGGGAATGCTCCTTCACGATACTCGGGAAGAGAGGACCTAGGAGGACGCGAATCACCTCTTCGAAGAGTGCCTGCTCATCGATCTTCTCGCGCATCTTCTCCGGCGGAGCTTTCCCTGCGCGGAAGCCGGGGATAGTGATGCTCTCGCCAAGCCTCGCGAGCGCCTGCTCCTCCCCGCGCTTCGTCTCCTCCGGCGTAAAGGTCACGGTGCACTCTATTCGGTTCTTCGGGAGCCGTTTCACAACAGGGGCAGTAGCCATTCGCAGAGGGGTACGGGACAAGTGAGTGCGTGCTCGAATACGTCACGCACCAACGGGATCAGGATTTCTTCTTCCAGAAGATGAGCAGGGGAGTGGCGACGAAGAACGAGGAGTAGGTCCCGATGATCGTCCCGATGATGAGGGTCAGGATGAACCAGCGGATGCTCTCCGATCCCAGGAAGAAGAGTGCGAAGAGCATGATGAGCGCACCGAAGCCGGTGTTGATGGTGCGCGTGAGGGTCTGCTGGAGGCTGCGCGTGGCGAGGGTCGCGAAGTCCTCGTGGCTTCCCTGGAGGGAGAGGTTGTCGCGGATGCGGTCGAAGATGACGATCGTGTCGTTCACGGAGTACCCCATGATGCTGAGCAATGCGGAGATGAAGAGGGTATCCACCTGGAACGTCGTTGTGTGGCTGAGGATGACGAAGATCCCCATGGTGATGATAATGTCGTGGAGCAGCGCGACGACCGCGATGATGCCGAAGCGCAGGGGGCTCATCTTCCGCGGGATCTTGCGGAAGGCGAAGGCGATGTACACGACGATCGCGATGGTTGCGATGAGGAGGGCCATGACCGCTCTGCGCTTGAGAGTCGCACCCACCGTGGGTCCGATCGTCGTGAACTGCAGCTCGGTGATCTCTGGCATCTCCTTCTCCGCAGTTGCAAGAAACTGGAGGTGCTCTTCATTCGTGAGCGTCGTGGACCGTACGTAGTACGACTCCGTCTTCGTCTCCGTCATGCTGGCGGCTGCGAGCGGCGGGATGCCGGACTTCTCCAGGAGTGCGACCAAATCCTCCTTCGTCTTTCCCTGTGGCAGCTTGAGTTCCATGAGCGTCCCTCCCGTAAACTCAATGCTGAGCTTGGGACCGGGAACGAAGAGCAGTCCTATGCCGATGACGACGAGCAGCACGGAGAGGCCGAGGAAGAGCTTCGCTGCTTTGAGAAATGTCATGGTGGTCTTCAGGTGGGATTGTCCGCGAGAGCGTAGCGTGTTTCCCCCGTGATTTCCAGGGCGTGTATTCTGGGGGCTGGTCAAGGCTCCTGCTCCCTCTGGACGCTGATTTCCGCATCCTGCTGCCATGTCAGCGTTGTGACCGCGCCCGTCCTTTCTGCGCCGATAGCGAGACTGCCGGTAGCAGCAGGAGGGAGGAGGAGCGAGAGGAGCGTATCATCGTACGATGGGGAAAGTGCGGACTGCCGCATGGCGGGACTCAGGAACACTCCACCAAGGAACAGTCGTTTCCCACCCAGGTGGGGGAGGGTGATGCGCATACCCGCTCTGTCGTCGATAATTCCCGAGAGGAGTGCAGGATCCGTACTGAGGGCAAACTCTCCTCTCCGTTGCGCGGTGATGAACGCTCCACTCTCCGTTGTGGAGGTCCTACGGATATCCCAACCATTGAGCTCCGTACGCTCAGCAGAACCACCACCACTGCGCACGGTGCGAGAGCGGAAGCCATCCTCCAATTCTCGAACCTCAAAGGCGATTGTGGACGTTGCGGCAGCACTGCGGTGGAGCTTTTCGAGGATTACGGAGAGGAGCTCCTGGTCGCTCATCTGTCCGCGGATGAGCAGTACACGACGCTCGCTTGGATTCTCCATAATGAGCACCTGTGTTGGTTCTTCAAGGAGTGGGAGGATATCGTGCGCGAAGCTCACCTCATCCCCGATCACCTCCGCAGCGGCGGTCTTCGTGAGTGTTGCGAGGATCAGCCGATCCTCACTCGAAGCGGAATCGATGGTGGTGTCGTAAGTGGCTCGCAGATTCCCGAATGTCATCGCACTACGCAGTTCGCCGTACGCCGGTACGGCAATAGTATTCGATGCTTGTGCGCTTCGGTTTGCGGGTGCGCCGGTGTACGCACCGATCGAGCCCTGATTTCCATCGTTCGCAATCATCACATGCGTTGCACGAGAGAGGAGGGACCGGATGCCTCGCACGGTGGGATCACTCGGGGCATTGGCGAGCATTGGTTCCAGAGTGTTCAGCGAGAGGAAGGTGCGACTGCTCCCTGTGGGTACTGCAGAAGAGAGCGCTCGGAACTCCGCCGTTCTGCCCAGGCGAGTTCCTGCGGAGAGGACCATGGCCATGGTCCTCTCCGACGATGTCTCGACGGCGAACGGTCCGATCGTTTGCTCCGTAATACTCTCCACAGTTGCGGAGTGAGAGAACACGGCGAACCCCACATCCCCATTCCCCTCATCGAGGAGCGCGATGGCGATTGGTACTTCCGTCCGTGTCCGTAGGGCGCGCAGGGAAGGAGTGAAAGGGGAGAACTGTTCCAGTGTTTCTGCTGTTGGGTGCTCGAAGAGGGCGATCGTCCCCTCCGCGGGGAGGATCTGCGCGACCGAAATCGCCCCCGTTGCCACGGGTCCGAAGAGGAGGAAACCGATGAGGAGGGTGGCCACGCTCGCTATTCCAGCGAGGAGAATGACCACCGTGCGATACGGGAGAGGAATGGGCATGTTGCGGCACTATACCCGACGTTTTTCGTGCTTCTACCTCTTCCTCCTGTCCTCCTTCTCCCCCTTCTTGGGGGAGAAGGAGGGACATTGCCCCAGGAATATTCGGGTGCTGGATTGCCTTTGGGGTAGCGCAGAACGACGGCTTTCCCCTGAACACTAAATGTATTCATAAAACATTCCTCCCCTTCCGCCATGTCATTGGGTTGCGCCGGAAGCGAGCCTGAGGGTACGATGCCCGGATTTGCTCAGAAACACGGAGCAGCAAATCCGACACAAACAGGACACACACATACACACGCCCCGGGGCAAGAAAACAAAAGAACAGCTGACCGAGAAGATCCTTCACATCAACGACGAAGAATAGAGAATGTTGAATATAGAATATTGAATATTCAACATTCCACATTCCATATTCAATATTCTTCCTCCGCAGAGAGGAGAATGGGCGTCGAATCGGAAGTAGGCTTTCCCTTCCGCCCATCCTTCTCTCTGCTCTGCAACGTCGCGCCGGAGATGTGAGGAAGCGCTCCAGGCGTGCACCCCCCTCCACTCTCCAGTGTTCCCCCGGAGCATTTTGCACCGCGCGGTGAACCGGTCCGGAGACCTCGCCAGGTTACGAGGATAAACGAGAAACCACAGCACGGCAGAGAACCGAGGGCTCCTCCCCTCCGTCATCCTCCATTCTGAACGGCTCAGCGGTTGACTCATGTGATTCGCCGTTGATAGCTGCGGAGGCAGACACAAACACAAAAAGGTCAGGCAACTGGCCTTTTTGTTTTATCTGGTCAACGGCAAAAGAGGATTGGGATGAGGATTTGGATTAGGGCATGTGAAAGAGAAGGTGCCAATCTCCCCAAATCCTAATCCCAATCCTAATCCTCTACAGATCCTCCAACTGCTCCCGCGCACTCTCGAGCTTGGGATCCAGGCTCAGTGCCTTCTCGAAGGCTTCTTTCGCTTCGTCCTTCCGGTCTGTTGCCGCTGCAGCCTTCCCCAGCATCTCGAATGCTCGGGCCTCGTCCTTCCAGCGTTCCGTCGCCTCGCGCGCGAATGTGTATCCCTGCTCCGCTTCCCCGAGGGCTATCGCCGTCTCGACGAACTGGACTGCTGTGCCGATATTCGCATCATGTTCGTTCGCGAGTTCCTTCAGTTCCGTGAGCGCGAGAGTGCCGTCGCCCGCCTGGAGCGCTTCCTCCACGATACGGCTGCGGATCTCACTCGCTGGCTGGAAGCCGTTTGTCAGGGCATAGCGGTAGAAGGTGATGGCGTTCCCGTGGTCATCGAGTGCTGCGTGCGTGCGGCCCAAGAAGTACTGGATCTCTGGCTTCTCCGGATCGAGGGAGTACGCGCGTTCGAGGGAGGTGAGTGCGGCGTCCGGCCGTTCCGTTGTGAGCTCGCAATACCCCTGCACGATCCATGCGTCGCGGTAGTCGTCCTGCTGTGCCAGCACTTGCACGAGGAGCGGGATCGCGAGCTCGCACTCCTGCACCTGCGCGAGTGCGCGGGAGAGGAGAGTCGTCAGGTGGATGTCTGAGGATTCTGGGAAGAGCGCGAACTCCTCGTAGGCGGATTCCAGTGTGCGCGCGTAGGAGCGCAGGATGGGATCCCAACCGCTGAGGACTGTCTGCAGTTCCGCGCGTGCGACCTCATGCTCGCCCTGGATGATGGCGAGGAGGGCGAGTCCATAGTGCTTCTGTGGTGAGTCTTCCGCAGACGTGAGCAACTGCTGTGCAGCGACAAGTTCTCCGGAGCGCAGGTCGACAATGCTCTCGAGCAGCAGCAAGTCCTCACTGCGCGCACCCTCCCGCTTGAGGCGCCGGATAGTCTCTGTCACCCCCTCCGTATCCCGTCGTTGGAGTTGGGCCTGCGCTAACTTGCGCAGCGACGGTAATCCGCCGCCGGCGTCCACGGACAGCTGGTACTCCTGCTGTGCCTCTGCCCACTCGCCCTGCAGTGCAGCTAAATCTCCCTGACGTAGGTGGATGAGCGAGCGGTCGGTGGTGTCCACGGGCACGTCGGCGATGAGGATCGCGGGATTCTCCTCCGCACTGATCACACGCTTGAACTCCGCCTTCAGCCGCTCAGAGGACTCCGTGAGCTGCCACCACAGGAGGCCGATAAGCACGGCTGTCACGCTCAGCGCTGCGAGGATGGGGGCGAGGATGCGGGCGGGGATTTTCATCGCGGGTAGAGGGTAGCAGGTCTCTGGGTGAGGGAGAACTTTAGACAGCAAAAAACCCAAAGCCCAAAACCCAAACAAGTTCCAAGTTCCAATTCCCAAATCCAAAGAGCGCCACTGTTCTTCTCTTGGGGTTTTCGTTTTTTGGTTTTGGGTTTGGGGTTTTGGGATTTCCCACCAGAGTCTCCTTTACTGTCACATGGTAGGACTGAGCTCCCCATCTGCCCCGGAGCTCTTGCCCGATTTCCCGACGCTCGCAACGGCCGCGGCTTCTGCAATGTGCTTGGGGATCACTGCTTCGATGGCGCCCCACTTCGCTTCGCTGTCCTGGGGGAGGAGGATCGTCACCTGGTCACCCACCTCTGCGCGGTAGAACGTGACGGAGGCGAGGAGCACGCGGAAAGCCTTCCCCTCCGCGAGTACCTTATACTGGCCGTCCTCCGAGATGAGGACCCCCAGCACCGTGCGGCGGGGGACGGGGGCGATCTGCTTGTAGATGAACTTCCCCTCGTCGGTGATGGTCAGCTTCATGCCGTCGCTCTCCACGAGCTTGCTCTTGCTCGCGTAGTTCGCGGGCACGGGGTAGGTCTGGTTGTTCGAGTCCACCATGTTCTGCCCGTCAAAGATTCCCTCGACGACCTTGCCGCTCACAGGTCCGGAACTCATCCCCCCTGCGCGGAGCACGTGGCGTTCCCGTCCCGTATCACTCACACCTGTCATCTCCCGAAGGAGCGCGTGCGCTGTCTTTAAACTCGACATCGCACCATCGATCAATTCCTGGATCTGTACGAGTGTATCGTCGGACATAGTCTGGGTGTGAAACGGATGAGGGAAACTTCAGCGGGGGAGCGGCAGCGTCTTCACATCCAGTGGAGTGCTCGACAGTCGGTGACGCATCTCGATGTCTGTGAGGAGACCGGCCTGTGCGCCCCATGCGCCGATGACACTGGTCGCATTCATAGTACCCGCACGGAGCGCTCCTGGCAAGTCTATGCCAGAAAGGAGAGCCCACGTTGCACCGGTTCCAAAGGCATCGCCCGCCCCGGTGGTGTCGACGATTGTCGCACCCGCCACGGGGGGGCAGTGATAGAGGTGCTCGCCGTCCGTTGCGAGCACGCCGCGGCCGCCGTCCGTGATGCAGATGCGCTTGGCGCCTGCAGCGAGCAATTGCCGGAATGCCGTATCCGTATCCTTCGTCTTTGTGAACGTGAGTGCCTCCTCCTTATTGAGGAGTAGGAGGTGGCAGTGGGAGACGAGGGCGGTGAGCTGCGCCCCTCCCATCCCTGTCTCGATGTGGCATCCACCGGGGTTCCAGGTGAGGTGAGGGCTCTTCTCTGCGACGAACATCGCGAGGAGATCATCCTCGATCACGCAGCTCTGCTCCTGGATTCTATTGAGGTACACCCAGTCCGCCCGCGCGACAGCCTCGCGATCGAACGTCACGTCGTGCAGGTGAGCATTCGTACCCGAATCATAGAGAATGACGCGCTCGCCGTTCTCCACCGTGAGGATGATCGAGAAACTGGAGGTCTCTCCCTCAATGACGGTGATGCACGATGTATCAACTCCTTCTTTGCGTAAATTCTCGAGGAGAGATGTTCCCCACTGGTCCGAGGCGACGACGCCGCAGAATCCAGCGTTGCACCCCAGGCGCTTGAGCCCCACGGAGGTATTGGACGCTCCACCACCGCACGTGCCGATCACCTCCTCTACGCGGATCTTTCCTCCCAGCGGGAGCTCCGGCACGGTGACTCCATCCTTCAACGGGACGGAGGCGATGCCCGTGCGCACGAAGAGATCGAACGTCGCGCCCCCGATCGACATGGTGCGCGCGCCGGCGGAAGGCGATTGGGAGGGCATGGTCGCTCTAGATTCTCCCATGGTACCGCTCCTCCATCACGTTGAGGAACTCTGCGGTGAGTCGCATGCTGCGCTTGCGCTGCCAGTACCAGTGGAAGAGTATGATCGATGCTGCGAGGAGCATCCAGAGCGCAGCGGGCGGGATTCCCACACTTGTCGTTCGCGGCGCACCGTCGTGGAGCGGGGGAGGGGGTTTCGTGTTGTCGCTGATGGTTCCCGGGAGATGCGGAATGGGATCAGGGGCGGAGGCGTGGAATCCTCTGCCGCTCGGCATGCCGTCGCCCTCCGCAGCCAGGTCACTCAGGATGTCGCCCGTCGTCGCCACGGGGATGAGCTTCACGTAGTAGTGCACTCCATCGAGGAGATCGCGGAGCGTGAACACCGTCATCTCGCCGGGAAGGATGCGCTTCTCTGTGTACTTTCCTGGCTCTACCCCGTAATGGAGCACGAAGGACGAGAGCTGCTTCCCGCCCGCCTGATTGAGTGTCCACTGGATCTGCAGGGCTCCGCTCTGTGGGGTGACCGTGAGTTGCAGGCCGACGGCGCGTGCGGAGACGACGACGCTCTTCTCTGCGCTCTCCTGCTCACCCTGGAATGCAGTGATCGCGAAGTAGTAGAGCGTGCCCGGCTGCAGTCCTGTCACGAGTCCAGCCGTCGCATCACGTGCAGCTTCCACGGTGTAGAGGAAGTCACCAGGGCGCTCGCCCACGTAGATGCGGTACCCCGTCACGGGGACTTCTGTCACGGGATCCCACTGGAGTTCAATCGCGCGTGCTTTCCCCTCTGCGACAACGTTCTGCACCGTGGGGAGTCCCTTGGGCGTCACGAGGAGGATGCCCTGGATCTTCGCCTCGTTCCCGGCGGTGTCGAGCACGGTGATTGTCGGCTGGTACGTGCCCGCTTCTGGAGCATCGAGGAGGTACTGGTATGAGCCTGGCGAGATCTCCTTCATGGGGAATTCCTCCCCCTTGAGTGTCATGGTGACCGCTTCGAGCTTGGGTTCGGACAGTGCGACAACGACGATTTTGTCCCCCTCCTTCGGCTGGTCTGGGCTGAAGGTGACGGAAGTGATCTCCGGAACATCCTTATCGAGAACCAGGTGGAGCGTATCGGATTCGTGTTGTCCCGATTCATCGCGGACGTGGAGGGTGAAGTCGCGCTGTGCGGGATTCAGGTCTACGGTGATGGAGTACGCACCCTTCGCATCTGTGTCGCCGGCCGTATCCTCAAGCCCTCCTTTCACGATGAGGTTCGTGAGCGGTGGTCCCACTCCCACGAGCGTCACGCGTGGCTCGTTGATGACCGTGTCGGGCTTGGGGTCGGTGATCTCGATTGCTTCCACGGAGGGATCTGTCAGTACTCCACCGACGAGCACTTCTGTCTCGCCGCGGATGATCAGGTCCGGGTTCGCCCGGTCCTCCACTCGGAGGATCTGCTTGCCGGGTTTCGTGAAGCTGAGCACGAGCGGGAGCAGCTTCTCCCCCAGGTTCTTCGGTGTGAACGTCACCTCGCCGCACTCGTCGCCGAAGCCGGGGAGGCTCGCATCGGGATCCGTGGGTGCGCAGATGCGCACCGTGCCCAGGTAGTCCTCGACAGTCTCACCGGCGCGGTCTGTAGCGCGGATGGTGATGCTCGCGATCTCATTCACCTCGAGTTCCGGTGGGTCGATGGTCACTTCAAAGCTGCTCAGGACGTCGAACTTTTCCTGTGCTTTTACGCGGGGGATCAGACTGCCTGCGTACTGGTGGCCGCCCACGGCGTTCCCCAGTCCGACCCCGATGTGTGCGCGCTCGTCGAGGATCGTGCTACTGAGGATGTCGATGGCACTCAGCACCGCTTCCCCTTCCTGCGTGGAGGTGACTACGAACTGCTGTTCACCAAGGGCATCTGTTTCCGTTCGCAGCGCGAGCACGCGGTCTGCGCTCCTGCTCGCGATGAGCTCCACGGGTCTGCCTGGGAGGAGATTGCGGTAGCGGTCGCGCAGGGTCACCGTGATCTCCGTTTCATCCTCTCCATCTGCCTCGATCGTCGGGTACTCCACATCGATCGTCGACATCCGTGGATCCACCGTGTCCGGCAGGATGTGGAATGCCACTTCCGTTTCCGAGGATGCGAGTGTGTACACGCCAGCGTGTTCGAGGAACGTTCCCTCGATTTCCACTTCCGCAGTGCCGTTGGCATCAGCCTTTGCAGAGAAGACCGTTGCCTCTCCCTCTGGAGGAGCGAGGGTGAGGGAGGCGACCGCGCTGGGCTTCCCCCCATGGACGGTGGCGACGGCAGTCATACCAGCGATGCCGTCATGCACCTCGATGGTGCCCGCCGCTTGCGCGGTGAGAGGAGCGAGGAGCAGAGCGCTTCCGGTGATCAGGGCGATGAGTGAGTTTTTGTTCATAAATCCTTCTATTCTAGCATTTTCGGCGTTCTCTCTCCAGCCTTTGCTCGCGGAGGCTGTCCACAGTAGCTTTGCCCTTATGGGAGCGTATTTTCCGCAAGAGCTAGGCTACGGCCGGCGAGCCCGCAGAGCGTAGGCGGGCTGCCATTCGTGGTTTTAACGGTTTCCATGCCAGTTCCATCCAAACAGGATATTCCATACTCATTACAAGAAATGTCTATGTCTTTTCCTGTGCATTCAGGAGGTTTCGCTTACAGTGGCCGTCCGCATTTCTTTATGCTCTCATCCTATGAAGCACACTCTTCCTATCATCCTCGGAACAACCCTCCTCCTCGCAGCCTGTGGCGGATCTTCCGCAGAAGTTGCCTGCGATCAGCAGTACTGGGACGGCACGGTCGGGACCTGCCTCCCCCAGGGCTGGAGCGTCATCGATAGAGCGACCCTCGTCGAGCGCGGCCTCCCCCAGGAGGTGACCGTTGGTTTCCAGGCAGCAACCGCAGTGAGTGGACAATTCCCAACAGTCGCCGTCACGACGGAAACCCTCGCCGATCCCATTGATGCCGCTGCTTACAGCGAGGCGAGCATCCGTTCCGTCACGGTCCTCCCCAAGTACACCCTCGTCGACACGCGCCCCGTGACCGTTGAGGGTCAGGAAGTCCAGATCCACATCTTCACTGCCCAGCCTGTTGCAGAGGAGCCAGAGCGCCGCTTCCACCAGGTTTCCACGGTGCACGGGAATAACGGATACACCTTCACGGCCCTCACCCCGGTGAGCGTCGATAGTGATCTGGAGGAGCAGGTCCTCCTCATCCTCGAGCACATGACTTTCACGGAGCCTGTTGCAGAGGAGGCAGCGGAGTAATCGTTCCCAGCAATTTCGAGGAAGGGCAGAGGAGACTCTGCCCTTTTCTGTACCTGCGCTTTCCATTGCCGGCAATCTTTCGTATCCTTCAGCGCGATTCAAGCCTCTCTGGTGCCGTAGCCCCGCCTGCGCTCTCCGTTCGCTCTCTCCATCCACTGTTCTCTCGCATACTGAATTCCTGAGGAGCTTCGGCGGGCAGGCAAGTAGTCCATGCTTCGCCCTTCATCAACCGTGTACCAGCGCGCGAAGCATATATTCTTTCCGCCAAGGGAAGGCTACGCAGGACTATCGCCGATAACACGCGCTTCGATCGTTTCCCTCACCGGTGCCGTAGCCAAGTAGTAAGGCAGGGGTCTGCAAAACCCCCATACGTGGGTGCAATTCCCACCGGCACCTCCACGTAAAATCGCTCGCAGCGAAGCGAGAAGCGATTTTACGTGGGACGTGGCGACGCAGTCGCTTTACGTCCCTGCGAGCGATCACGTGGCGCCGCCATCTCTCTCCCATCCTCCGACATTTGGTGAAGTCGCTTTATGTGGCTTCTTAGGCGCGCTCACGTGGCGCCGCCATTGATTTACAATTTCTCGAATTTTGGCTTTCTTTAGCCAATAAATTCCGTTTCTCTGGGGGGTTTTCTTTGGGGGGATATTGCAAAATAACAAATTATATGTCATAATATCCACAACAAACATTTACATCCTTTCCCCCTTTGCCCTATGGCAAATAGAGATGTGAGTATCAGCATCTGCGGCGTCGTCGTCGGCGTCATGCTCGGTGCTGGTTCCGTAATGTACGCTCAGGAGACGACCCTGGGCACCGAGGGTGACCCTGTTGTCTACAGGGATGCTCCGGATGCCGACCAGTACACGGCGCGCAAGTTGCGCGATCGTGAGAACCAGGCACCCACGCTCCGCGATGTCGCGGGAACCGCTTCCCGCGTGAAGGCCCCGAAGAAGGGTTCCACGACGGGGACAGAATCTGCCACTCCGATGACGGAGTGCGACTTAGTCTCCGCGGTCGTGAATGAGCTCGCGGATGCGTCTCTCGCAGGGATTCCGCTGCAGGAGAAGAACTACGGTGAGATCCGCACCGCCATCAAAACGGCGCGCGATGCGATCATCGACCGTCACTGTATGGAGTCCGCGGACACGGACAGCGCCCCCATTGAGGCGTCTGACGAGACCACGAAGAGGGCGGCTCCCGCCATCAACGACTGCGACGCCTACGCCCCCGGCAGCGTCCGCAGAGCGAAGTGCGAGGGCAACTCGGAGGATGGGAACAGGTACTACTACAAGTACATGTACTAGTTCTCTGGAACTGTTCCAGGAAGTGGGGCGCGCGAGCGCCCCTTTTCTTGGAGATTCCGACCCTTCGACGAGCTCAGGGCAGGAGAGACCGACGAGTCCGAGGAACTTGCGTGAGAACGCACAATCGAAGCTTTCTGAAGAATTCAGAGTGACTCGATTGAACTCCCTGCCTCTCCTTTGCTACAGTGCCTGAAATACCATGGCGAAGAGCTACCCCATTCCACAGGCATCGAACAACCCCAAGGACTTCGTCATCGCGACGATGGGCAGCCACTCTGCGCTGCAGATCCTCAAGGGCGCGCGCGACGAAGGCATGCGCAACCTCGTCATCTGCAAGAAGGGGAAGGAGCGGCCGTATAAGAGCTACGGGGTCGCTGATGAGATCATCCTCGTCGACGAGTGGACGGACTGGAACGAAGCGTTGGAGGAGGAGCTCATGAAGCGCAACGCGATCATCATCCCGCATGGGTCCTTCATCGCATACCTGGGGCATGAACGGGTGCAGAAGATGCGCACGATGTACTACGGCACGAAGGAGATTCTCGAGTGGGAATCTGACCGACGGTTGGAGCGCGAATGGCTGGAGAAATCCCAACTCATGCTCCCGCGCGTGTTCGAGAAGCCGGAAGATATCGATAAGCCGGTGATCGTGAAGTTCCACGGCGCAGGCGGCGGGTTCGGGTACTTCGTGGTGAAGTCCCCGGAGCAGTTCTACGAGGTGAAGCGCAAGAAGTACCCAGAGGAGGAGGACTTCGTCATCCAGGAGTACATCCTGGGGGTACCGCTCTACATTCATTACTTCTACTCGCCGATCACGAAGGAGCTGGAGATCATGAGCCTGGATAAGCGCTACGAATCCAACGCCGATTCCATCGGCCGTATCCGTGCAGAGGACCAGCTGGCCGCGAACATCTACACGAGTTACACCATCGTCGGGAACATCCCCATCGTGGTGCGCGAGTCCCTGCTCCCGGAGCTCTTTGAAATGGGTGATCGTGTCGTGGAGGTGAGCAAGACCCTCTGTGGCAAGGGGCTATTCGGCCCATTCTGCCTCGAGACAATTGTCACCCGGAAGCTGCAAATCGTCGTCTTCGAAATCAGCGCTCGCATCGTTGCGGGCACGAACCCCTTCATCGAAGGATCTCCCTACACGCAGCTCAAGTACGATGTGCCGATGAGTACTGGGAGGAGGATTGCGCGGGAGATTAAGCAGGCGATTGCGGCGGGGAGGCTCGATGAAGTACTGGGATGATCTGAGAAAGGGCAGGAACGGCAGGAAAGGCAGGAAAGGGCAATATGTGAAATACCTTCCTGCCATTCCTGCCCTCACTGCCCTTCCTGTCTTTGTTCCTACCCTTACTGCCTTTCTGTAGTACACTTCCGCAAATGGACCCCGCTTCCCTCATCAATGGCTACGACCTCTCCTCCCTCTCAGTTGGAGCGCTCGGTGGGCACAGTGCACTGGATACAGCATTTGGTGCGAAGAAGAGCGGCTTCCGTTCCGTTGTCGTTGCGCAGAAGGGGAGAGATGCGACGTACGCGAAGCACTACCGTACGCGCGAGGGCGACCGTGGTTGCGTCGATGAAGTGATCACCGTGAAGAAATTCAGCGACGTCCTCGAGGATAGTGTGCAGAAGCAGCTGCGCACCCTGAATACGATCTTCCTCCACAGTCGCTACTTCTGGGTCTACTTCGATGACTTCGCGAAGGTCGAGAACGATTTCCAGATCCCCATCTTCGGCTCCCGGCACCTGCTGCGTCTTGAGGAGCGAAGTGAGAAGTTCAACCAGTACCATCTCCTGGAGAAAGCAGGGATTCGCACCCCGAAGATCTTCGCGAAGCCCACGGACATCGACCGTCTCTGCATTGTGAAGGCGAGTGAGGCGAAGCGGGGCTATGAGCGAGCGTTCTTCCTCGCAGGGAATGAGCCTAGTTGGGAGGCTGAAGGATCACGCCTCGAGAAGGAGGGGATTGTCGACAAGAGCTGGCGCAAAGCGATCATTGAGGAGTTCATCGTCGGCGCCCAGGTGAACTTCAACTTCTTCTACTCACCCCTCACGAGAGAAGTAGAACTCCTCGGCACCGATATGCGTCGCCAGACGAACCTCGATGGCTTCCTGCGAATGACTTCGGTCGATCAAGCGAAAGCTCTCAAACACGTTGAACTCAAGATGGTCGAGACTGGCCACGTCGCAGTGACGGTGAAGGAATCCCTCCTCGAGAGAGCCTTCGACTTGGGTGAGAAGTTCGTGAAGGCGACGCAGGCTCTGCCGAAGGACATCGACCCCACTGGGAAGGGGATCATCGGGCCCTTCGCCCTCCAGGGAGCTGTCGTCGCGGAAGACGGGAAGGAGGATATCGTTATCTTCGACGTCTCCCTCCGTACTCCAGGCTCCCCGGGCATCGCCGCAACTCCCTACTCGAGTTACCTCTACGGACACCCCATGACGATGGGGGAGAGAATCGGGCGGGAGATTCGTCAGGCAATTTCTGAAGACGCGCTCGAGAAAGTACTCACCTGAGCACCATGAAGAATGCACCCGCTTCGCAGTCCGCTCTCCTCATGCAGCCGATCATCGACTGCATGCGGGGATTACCAAAGGAGCGGAGGAGCGAGAGCATCGCCGCGGAATTCAGACGGCAGAATAGTGCGTGGGTCGCAGCAGTCTTGCAATCGCGCGGGCTCGTTGCCGCAGCGGAACGTGCTGAGGATGTTCCACTCGAAGAGGCGATCAAGCGCTACCTCGCACTGTTCCATGCTGAAGGGTACGCATGGGTGATTGAGACGCGTTCCTAGGCAATTCCTTGGCGTATAGAAGCGGCTTGAGCAGATGTGGCAGTCAGGTAGACTTCCGGTACGTGTGGGGCTGTAGCTCAGTGGTAGAGCACCTGCTTTGCAAGCAGGGGGCCAGGGGTTCGAGTCCCCTCAGCTCCACCATTCGGGAATTGAAACTTCGGAAATGGCGTTTCAATAGAGATTTTTGAATATATAGGCGATTCTGAGCGAGTTCCCGAATAAGATTTCTGACTTTGGAGAATTTTCAACGTCGAATGCAGAAAGTGGCTTTGAGTGGCGGTATTTGTCGAGTTCCCAATGCTAAATGCGGATGCCTTCATCCGACCTTGATGATAGACAAAATTATATAAAGGAGTATAATGACCAATAACAGATTCTCATTATATGCATGAGTAAAATCCGCCTGGATCACGGGCACAAGACAGAAGGAGGAAGCGATATTCCACCTGGTGATTATTCTGCGCTCGATGTGAATGGCAAAATCGGCCTTCAGGCGCTGGATAGCAAGACCGTCTATCTCGCCAGTGAGAACACTGCAAGGCAAATACGCAATGTTCTTAATAAGACAAGCGGGGTAAATCAGAATACCGATGAGCAGCGCTATCTCAATCATGAATATGCGCTGGCGCTTGTAGATTACTATATTGAGAAGGTCCCTCGTGAAAAAAAGAATCCCAGTTACGTCGTAGGGAAATTGCTGAATATTGCATTTATGAATTCCAAAGGGTGGCCTGCGAAAGACGTGAGTGGCGATCCGACGCCCACGAAAGCAGAAACAATCGCTGAAGCGAAAAAACTAGAAGCACTGCTAGTCTCGCTCGGTTATACCCCTGCGCAGATTCTGGAGGACTACAGAAAGAAAAATAAGTAACCGAGCCTCTTTTAAGGTAGCGAGAGTTCCCAATCCTTCCCGACAGCTCATTGACGAAAATCTCATCAGAGGATCAGGTTGCTCTTTTCCTGCGCTTGGCTGTTTAGGATCACTATGATGTTTTCAAGTGAGTATTTGAGTTCTGTGAACTTTTTGGCCAGTTCAAGCATATCAAAGTTTCGTTCCCAAGCTTTCCCCTCATCTCCACCAAAAGTAAGACATTGCTAATAGTTAGAATTTGTAGTACAATTTACGGTATATGACACTCCATAAGAATAACGTGACAGGAAATGCAGTCGATCCAAGAGAGACTTGGTTTCTTAACGCCCCAGCTGAGGATTTATTTAAACTCGCAAACATCTTAGCAGAACAAGGTAAACTGCCGACTGAACTAAGTGGTCGCGAACTTTCTCTTGTTCCATTCCAAGAACAGATGAGGGGCACTGGTGGGGGACTACACAATGGAAATTGTCTTATCATTAGAAAAGGTGACGTAAAAATTCAAATCATCAAGGAACAGGATGGTCTGGAGGTGTACATCAATGATCAACCTGTTTCATACGGACAGGAGAGAAAGCACGATGAAATGCAAGTAAGGCTAGTTGGAACTCTCAAAGAGATACACCAACAGCTACTTACAGAAGCTGAATTGATAAAAGTTCGGCAGGAAAGTATGGGTGTTGCCGAAGGGCAGAAAGATCAAAGTGATCAGGTGCGCAGGCAATTTATTGCACTGCTTCAGAAGCTCTGAACATTAAAACTCATCAGTGAGGAACCTGACAGACCTACGGGATCGAGTGAGGAAGATAACTTAGGAGTCATAGTGTAAATGCAAACTCGTTCTTTTCATTCCTATCAAAATTCAGCATCTCCAGCTTCGAATTCAGTTCCGTAAGCCCTGAGAGTAGTATTAGGATGTCCTCGTGGGGTTCGACTTTGAACTGATAAGCTCCACCATTCGGGATAAAAGGGATATAGAAACAGTTAAAATCGCTATCAGATATATAATCATGGGCTTTTTGGCGATTCGGAAAAAGTTCGAAATGCGGTTTTTGCGCTTTGCTGCATTCTTGTTCGCGAATCGAAAAAATGGCTTTGTGTTGCGATTTTCTTGGAGTTCGAAAGCCTCAATCATTCTGGGCTAATCTCGACTTGAGGGTTATACATGTTCCGAATTCGTCGTGGCATCGTTTTCCATGCTTCGGTATTCTCTTCACTATATGAAAACCACCCGCGCAGTCTCTGTATTTCTCTCTCTGCTTGTTCTTGCTCCTGCGATGTCAGCTCTTGCAGCTGGCTTTCCCGACGTCTCTCAGAATCATCCTTACTATGATGCAGTCGAGTATCTGCGTACCCACGATATGGTGCATGGCTACCCTGATGGAACGTTTCACGCTGATGCGACGATCAATCGTGCGGAGTTTGTAAAGATCATCACGAGAGCCATGACATCCCCGTCTGATACTCCGTCACAGTGCGGCAGATCGAACGAGCTCTATTTGCCATTCAGTGACGTTCATCAGGCAGACTGGTTTGCCTTCCGCGTCTGTCTCGCAGCAGCCCTATCAATAGTAAGTGGCTACCCTGACGGCACCTTCCGGCCTGCCGCCTCGATCAACTTCGTTGAGGCCGCGAAGATCATCGTCAATGCCGCTGATATCGCGAGCGATGCGGGACATACCGTGCCTTCTGAGCCTTGGTACAAAGACTTCGTCGTGGATCTGGAAGTACGCAACGCCATTCCTATTGCGATCACTCGGTTCGATCAGCCAATTACGCGTGGAGAAATGGCGGAGATGATGTACAGACTGCTTGAAAAGAGGACAGATAGGCCGTCACAGAGTTATGAGTCACTTACTCAGGCGAATGCACAGCAGAATAGCGAACTCGATGTTGTGTACGCGGGAGAGACTGGTCGTCAGAGTTCCTACGGTTATTGGGATGCCTCGATCATTCGTCGTTACCCCGATGGCCGACAGGAGGTAGTGGTTGAGAGCGTGAAGGCAGCACTTCCGGCGGTGCGCGATCCAGAGAACCTAACCATTTCGCGCTATGCGATGATCTCATCTTCTCTCCTTATCGTTCAGACATCCTTGAGAGAAACAGACAATTCCGCTGGTGATCTCTACAAGTTTGATGCTTCCACTCGTTCCTTCAGTAAGATGAAGCTCAACGAGATTTACGATGGCTTCTATGGCGGGGAGGCGATGTCACCGGACAGCAGCATGATTGCATGGGCACCGAATGATGAGAGTAAAGGAGCACAGAAGCTCTATCTGCTCGACCTGCGGAATGACTCGTACCGCACTCTCGTAACGCTTCCGGCGAATGAGACGATTGTTACGGGTTTCGCCCTCGCTTCGCAGACAGAGGTATCGTGGACGGACTCGACTCATATACGGTACAGCGTCTATCAAACGGGGACGTATGACCTGAAAGGTTACCGGACTGTCTCGATTCAGTGAGTCATTGAAGGCCTAAAAAGTTCGAGATTGCCCCCTTCAACTCATTGTCAGGACACAGCCATTCATAGCGTAAGTGCACATTCCATCGCCTGCGGACTCTTGAGAATGGATCTGACGAAATCCAGTGAATTCCTCAACACGATGAGCCTTTCTGACCGAGTAAGTGGATCCACTTTCTGACGATTGTCGAGTTCGAGATTGGTTCGTACAGCTCCGCCACGCCCTAAACCCCCGGCTGCGGTGCCACGACGCCGAAGAGCCTCTTCAAGGGCGAGAGGAAGATGTCCTCCGTATTCGTGAGCACGGAGATGCAGAAGAAGAGCAGGAGAATGGCGCAGATAATGAGGAAATTGTAGACGCCCCCGACCTTGCGCATCCAATCCGCCTCACCGACGATATCGCCCATTTGTTGACGGTACTTGATGAGGAAGATCGAGCCGACGATGCCGACGATGGCGAGAAAATTGCCCACGAGGCTAGGCGAGGACGGCATCGAGCTCCTTCTTCATGTCCTCCCTGGACTTCGTGCCGACGAAACTCTTCACCACCTCGCCGCCCTTGAAAATTGCGAATGTGGGGATGCTCATTACGTTCAATTTTCCTGGAGACTCGATATTCTCATCCACGTTCACCTTCACGAACTTCACCTTGCCCTGGTAGTCGGCATCCAGCTGCTCGATGATGGGGAGCATGATCTTGCAGGGGCCGCACCACGGCGCCCAGAAATCGACGAGGACGGGGACATCGGACTTGAGGACTTCACGATCGAACTCCGCATCGGTAATGGCTTTTGGCATGGGAGGATGGAAAGCAGGAGAAGTGTACTCTCTTCCTTATGAGAAGATCCAACTCTCCACTACCAACTTCCAAGAAAAATGGAGAAAAATCACAAGAGGAAAAAGCGTCTTGGTAGTTGTTTTCTTGTGATTTTCTTGGACTTTGAAAGTTGGAAGTTGAAAGTTTCCTCCGCAAAGGAGGATTACATCCTCCCCCTCGAGAGAATCTCCTTGGTGATTTGCTTCCCAATCTCCACGGCGGGCTGCCCGTAAGGATCGATGCGGTAGAGCTTGCTCAGGAAGATAGTCTCTGCGAGGAAGAAGAAGAACAGCTGCCCCAGGTGCCATGCATCGAGGCGTGTGAGCGAGACGGTCGCGTGCGGGCGCTTCGCACTCGTGAGCGCGCGGCTGGTACCCTCGTAGCAGGCATCGAGGAGCTGCCCAAAGGTCTTGCCTGCGATGGTGTGGTACGCGCCGGCGAGGTTCTCTGGAAGTGTCACGCGCGGCTTTTCCACTTCGCAGAGGAAGAGGTGCCACGTCTTGCGCGGACCTGCCATCCACTGCTGGAGGAGCGAGTGCTGGTCTTGTGTCCCGATCGCGGTCGTGGGAATGGGGTTCTGCGTCTCCACCTTCCCCAAGCTCTCTGCGATCAGTTGCTGATCCCAACGTGCGATACTCTGGAGCCTTTGGCTGTAGGGCATGATGACGCGGATGGGGTAGCCTTTCTTCGCATCGAGCACGTACTGGATGCTTGCGAGGAGCGCTGCGGGGTTCTCGTCTAGCACGGTCTTCTGGCAGAGCGTGTCCATCTCCTTCGCGCCGCGGACGAAGGCATCGATGTCCTGTCCGAAGAGCGCGAGCGGCAGGAGTCCGATGGGGGTGAAGATCGAGAAGCGTCCCCCCACCGCGGGTGGGAGGGGGAGCATGGAGATCGAGTGATCGAGGCAGAAATCGTGGAGGTAGCCGTGCTCTGGATCTGTGATGGCGAGTACGCACTCATTTGCCTTGTCCCCACGTGCGAGTGTGAGTTGCTCCCAGCAGAGGAAGAACACGCTCATCGGCTCCAGCGTATCGCCGGACTTGCTCGCGATCACCACGAGCGTCGACTTCCAGTCGATGAGCTTCACGTACATGTCGAGGATCGCGGGATCGATGGTATCCAACAGAACGAACTCGATGGTGTCGGGTGTTTCGAAGACCTCCTGCAGGACCTTTGGCCCCAACCCCGATCCGCCGATGCCGATCCACACGACCGTCTGGAAGCGCTGCGCGCGCACGCGCATCGCCGCCTCCTTCACGCGCTCGATCGCCTCCTTATCGTACGGATCCATCGACCACGCGTGCTCTCCCTTCGTCCGCTCCGCGAGCCACTCCGTGACGTAGCGCCGCATGGACGTGCGCAGGGCTGTCAGCTCCTGATCGGGAACCCCGAAGGAAGGAGTGATGGCCTTCGCGAGCGTTGCGGTGACGTCGAGGTGGAACATAGAACGAGGATGAGGGTTAGGATTGGGATTAGGGGATTAGAGTCCCCTCAATGCTGCGGCAACGCGCTCCTCTGTTGTGGTGAGAGTAGCGGGGAGTTCACGCAGCGCCCGCATGATCGTTGATGCGTCGTAGCCGAGCTGCGAAAGTGCGGCGATAGCATCCTGATCGAATTCGTTACGCATGGGCAGTGTTTCCCGGGAGCCGAAGATGTCCGGCTTCTTCTCGACTAAGGACTTGAGTTCGAGGAGCAGCTTCTCTGCTGTCCTCTTTCCTATGCCCTTGATGCTCATGAGCGCAGCGGGGTCCTGCGTGTTCACCGTATTCAGGAGGATGCTCCGCGGGACGGCGCAGAGTTCCAGGCCCAGCCTCGGCCCAATGCCCTGCTGCTTGATGAGCTCCTCGAAGAGCGTGCGGCCCGCACGATCCAGGAATCCGAAGAGCTCCAGCCGGTCTTCCCGCACGTACGTAGAAACCCACACCATATTCGGCTCACCCTCCCGCAGTGCATCCCACACATCGACGGGCACTGTGACCCTGTATCCCACTCCTGCGACATCGACACTGACTTCACCCGGATCGAGCTTGTGCACGGTTCCGCGCAAGTGGGAGATCATGGCTCGGAGGATAGCAGACCGAGACTGGAGGAGAGAAGATAGAGATCGGGAAAAGGCAGGAACGGCAGCGAGGGCAGGAAGGGCAGCATGTGAACGTATTGCCCTCCTTGCTTTCCCTGTCCTGGCTGTCCTTCCCAGCACCTGCCGTTCTCGCTGCCTTTACGATGGTCCTCTGAGGTCTTTCCTCCTTGGCGCAAACACGCAAGAATACCGTGCTTCCTCCATTCTCCATCCCCATGGCACGTACTCCGCACTCCTCAACAACCAAAGCCGATCCGAACGAATGCAACGATGCGCAGATTGCGTGGCATGCACTCACGATCCCTGCAATTTTGCAGAAGCTCGGGACGGATCAGACACCCGGACTCAGTGAGGACGAGGCGCGCAAGCGTCTGGAGACGTACGGACGGAATCGACTCCAAGCCTCGCACCGCATCTCGCCGTGGGCCCTCCTCCTCGAGCAGTTCAAGAATGTTCTCGTCATCATCTTGCTCCTCGCGGTCGTCGTATCGGCTGTGCTCGGGCACGAGGTGGAGGCGATCGCGATCGGTGTGATCGTGCTCTTCGCGGTCCTGCTCGGGTTCATCCAGGAGTACCGGGCGGAGCGGGCGATCGATGCACTGCGGAAGATGGCCGCACCGACGGCGACAGTCCTGCGCGATGGTGAGGAGCGCGAGGTTCCCGCAGAGGAGGTCGTCCCCGGTGATGTGATCCTCCTCAAAGCAGGGGATCGCATCCCCGCCGATGCTCGCATGATGGAATCGATGAGCCTCCATGCCGATGAAGCGGCTCTCACGGGAGAATCCGTTCCGGTGGGGAAGATCAGCGATGTCGTCGCACAGGAGAATGCCTCCCTTGGTGATCGCAGGAACATGGTGTATTCCGGTACTACAGCTACGTACGGTCGTGGTACGGCGCTCGTCGTCGCAACGGGGATGATGTCGGAGTTCGGGAAGATCGCCGGCCTGCTCGAGACCGTCGAGACCTCGGATACACCCCTCCAGCGCAACCTCGATAAGGTGGGCAACACCCTCGCGAAGATCGCGTTCGTTGTCGTCGCGATCATCGTCGCACTCGGGTACTTCCGCGGGCAGTCGCTCCTGGAGATGCTCATCTTCGGCATCGCGCTCGCCGTCGCTGTTGTACCGGAAGCGTTGCCTGCCGTCGTGACGATCTCGCTCGCCATCGGTGTGCAGCGGATGGTCCGCCGACACGCGCTCGTGCGTCGATTACCTGCAGTTGAAACGCTCGGTTCCACATCGATTATCTGCACGGATAAGACGGGGACCCTCACGAAGGACGAGATGACGGTGCGCAGAATTTTCGTCGGTGGAGAGCTCATCGACGTCGCGGGAGCGGGGTACGCGCCGACGGGATCCTTCTCCGTCGATGGCAAACTCATCGAGCCATCGCACCCCCTCACGGATCTCCTCCACGCGGGAGTGCTGTGCTCGGATGCGCGGCTCATCGAAGCGGAGGGTCTGTGGGATGTGCGCGGTGATCCTACGGAGGGTGCGCTCGTCGTCGCCGCTGCGAAGGCAGGATTCCAGAAGGAAGTGCTCGATGAGCAGTTCCCGCGGACGGCAGAGATCCCCTTCACCTCGGAAACCAAGCGAATGACGACGCTCCACACGACGTCACAGGGGAGTGTCGCCTACGCGAAGGGAGCGGGGGAGATCATCCTCGAATCCTGCTCTCGCTGGCTCACGTCCAACGGGGAAGTGGAACTCACTATGGAGGATCGTGCACAGATCACCGCGCAGGCGAGGACCATGGCGGAGGGCGCACTCCGTGTTCTCGGCATCGCGCGGAAGACAACGCCTTCTCTCGATGGTGCAGAGGAGGGCATGACGTTCCTTGGACTCGTTGGCATGATCGACCCGCCGCGGCCAGAGGCGAAGGAGGCAATCCACACGTGCAAGCACGCGGGCATCCGCACCATCATGATCACGGGGGATCACCCGCTCACCGCGCAGGCGGTTGCGCGGGAACTCAACCTCCTCGATGGCGGACGCGTGATCACCGGTGCGGAGCTCGAGGAGATGAGTGAGTCAGACTTCCGACGCGAAGTGGAGAACATCGATGTATACGCTCGCGTCTCTCCCTCTCACAAACTCCGCGTTGTGACGGCACTCCAGGAGAAGGGACACATCGTCGCGATGACGGGAGACGGCGTCAATGACGCACCGGCGCTGAAGAAAGCAGATATTGGCATCGCCATGGGTATCACGGGCACGGATGTGACCAAGGAGGCTGCCGCCATGATGCTCACCGATGATAACTTCGCTTCCATCGTCGCTGCGGTGGAGGAGGGGAGGGGCATCTTCGGCAACATCAAGAAGTACCTCATGTACCTCCTGTCCTCGAACATTGGAGAGATCCTGCTCATGGTGGGTGCCACCGCCCTCGGCTTGCCTGCTCCCCTGACCGCCGTGCAGATCCTCTACATCAACCTCGCGACCGATGGCCTCCCCGCCCTCGCCCTTGCCGTCGATCCTCCTGAGCCTGACCTCATGCGCCGCCCGCCGCGCGATCCACGTGTGGGGATCTTCACGCGTCCCGTCGTGACACTCCTCGTCGTCGCAGGAACCTGGTCTATGGTGCTCAATTTGATCATCTTCACCTGGGCAATGCGCTCCGGCCGCACCAGCAATGAAGCCATGACAATGGTCTTTGCCTCCCTCGTCGTCATCGAGTTCCTGAAGGCCTACATCTTCCGCTCCGATCGGCAGTCCACCTTCCGCCATCCCTTCGCGAACAAGTGGCTGAACATCGCCATCCTCTGGGAGCTCGTCCTCCTCGGACTCATCATCTACGTCCCGCTCCTCCACATCCCCTTCGGCACCTACGCACTCTCCCTCAACGATTGGCTGATCATCGTCGGGCTCGCCGTCACGATCGTCCCCCTCCTTGAGCTCTGCAAGTGGATGGTCCGTAGGAAGTGGTTTGGGGCGGTGATTTGAACCTGGCCAACATGACATGATGTATTCCCGCAGCAGCGGTTCGAAAACCGCTGCTGTTTCGGTCCGCCGCGATGTTCGAATCAAGGCTACGGAAAGATGGGCCGTGACCGCGACCAGAAATGCTTCGGGCCGCGGGCAGAAAGCCCGCTCTTATTGATGATGCTATGCCTTCTACAGCGCGCCAATAACCACGACGAACTCCCCCTTCTTCATGATGCTCTTCGCGATTTCAGGGAGAGCGGAGACACTCGTCTGCCCCACCTCCTCGTGCATCTTCGTGAGCTCGCGCGCGATGACAACAGGACGATCGGGTTGCGACGAGAGTGCTTCAGCGAGTTCGTGGAGAGTCTTCTCGATGCGGTGCACAGACTCGTAGAAGACGATGGTGCGTTCCTCTGTTGCGAAGGATGCGAGCAGGGTTTTCCGTCCCTTCTTGAGCGGGAGGAATCCTATATAGAGGAAGGCGTTGATCGGGAGACCGCTCACACTGAGTGCTGTGAGGAATGCGGAGGGCCCGGGGATGGCTTCGATCTTCACTCCCGCTTCTCGTGCCCGAGAGACGAGCGCATACCCGGGATCACTGATGCCCGGTGTGCCCGCATCACTCACGAGGGCGATGTGCTCCCCGCGCTTGAGGCGATCGAGGACGCCATCGACTCTCGCATCGTCTGCGTACCCATGGAGACTGATGAGTTCCTTCTTCGGCATCTCGAGTTGCTTCAAGAGGTTCCCCGTCACACGGGTGTCCTCACAGGCGATCGCCGCGCACTCGGTCAGCGTCCGCTTCGCTCGCAGCGTAATGTCCTCAAGATTGCCAATAGGAGTGGAGACTATGGAAAGCACGATGCGAGGGTACCAGTCCCGGCGCTACGAACACAGTTGGGCGGGCGTCCGCAGAGTGATGACAAGGAAGAGAAATATTGTATAGAAACGATTGATCGGTGTGGGAATTTCTAGCCTGTGTTCTCCTAAATGCGCTTTGCTCTTCGCGGGTTTCGGGTATCATCCCCGTGATCGATCCGTTTTCGTATGCCCAAGAACAGCGACCCCCCCTCCACTGCTCCGCAAGCGCCTCAAGAGCCTCTTGGCGGAGAGGACTCCACACTCTCGACGATTGGCCGTATCAAGCCCCGCGCCATCGTGACGGAGATGGAGGAGAGCTACCTGGATTACGCGATGAGCGTCATCGTCTCGCGCGCTCTCCCCGATGCACGCGACGGACTCAAGCCGGTGCACCGCCGCATCCTCTTCTCCATGCACGAGCTGGGACTGCGTAGTGCAGCGAAGTTCCGCAAGTCCGCGCTCATGGTGGGCGACGTGCTCGGGAAGTACCACCCGCACGGTGATGCTCCAGTGTACGAGGCACTCGTGCGTATGGCGCAGGATTTCGCGATGCGCTACCCGCTAGTGCAGGGGCAGGGGAACTTCGGCTCCATCGATGGGGATAGCGCCGCGGCCATGCGTTACACAGAGGCGAAGATGGCGAGGATCACGGATGAGCTGCTGCAGGACATCGAGAAGGACACCGTTGAATTCCGCCCGAACTACGATGGATCTCGCAAGGAGCCTTCCGTGATGCCCGCGAAGATCCCGAACCTCCTCCTCAATGGCACCGTCGGCATCGCAGTCGGTATGGCGACGAACATCCCTCCGCATAATGCAACGGAGCTCATCGACGCGGCCACGCACTTGGTCGACAAGAGCGACGCGACCGTGGAGGACCTTCTCCAGTTCGTGAAGGGACCGGACTTCCCGACGGGAGGCCTCGTCTACGACAAGGAGGCGATCCAGCAGGCGTACCTCACGGGCCGCGGCACCATCGTGGTGCGCGGCAGGGCGGAGATCGAGGAGATGGAGAGCGGTCGCTATCGGATTCGCATCTCCGAGGTGCCCTACCAGGTGAACAAGTCCACGATGATCGAGCGCATGGCGGAGCTCGTGAACGAGAAGGTCATCGTCGGCATTTCCGATATCCGCGACGAGTCCGATCGGAAGGGTATCCGCGTCATTATTGAATTGAAGAAGGACGCCTACCCGCAGAAGATCCTCAATCAGCTCTTCAAGCACACGGAGCTCCAGAGCAGCTTCGGGTACAACATGATCGCGCTGGCGGACGGCATCCAGCCCAGGCTCCTCACCCTCAAAGAACTCCTCCAAATCTTCATCGACCATCGCAGAGTGGTGATCACGCGGAGGATCGTTTTCGACCGTGATAGAGCCAAGGAACGTGCACACATCCTGGAGGGTCTCAAGATCGCGCTCGACAACATCGATAAAGTGATCGACACGATCCGGAAGAGCGAGACCAAGGAGATCGCGAAGGAGAACCTCATCAAGAAATTCAAACTCACGGATCTCCAGGCGGATGCCATCCTCCAGATGCGCCTCCAGACCCTCGCGGGCCTCGAGAGGAAGAAGATCGAAGAGGAGCTCAAGGAGAAGCGCACGTTCGTTGCGGAGTGCGAGGCGATCCTCAAGGACAAGAAGAAGATCGACGGCATCCTGAAGACTGAGCTCGCTGAGCTCCGGAAGACCTACGGCGACGTGCGCCGCACCACGGTGATCCCGTACAAAGTAGGGGAGTTCAGCGCCAAGGATACGATCCCCAATGCCCCAATGATCGTGACCCTCACCAGCGGCGGGTACGTGAAGCGCCTGAGCCCCACGCAGTTTCGCTCGCAGCACCGCGGAGGCAAAGGCGTGAAGGGTCTCACGACGAAGGATGACGACGAGGTGCTCTCGCTCCTGCATGTCATGAACCACGATGACCTGCTGTACTTCACGAACAACGGCCGCGTGTTCACCTTCCCCGTGTACGAGCTCCCGCAGGCGGGGAGAATCGCCAAGGGCCAGGCGATCGTCAACCTCCTGCAGCTCCAGCCCGGCGAGCGCATCACCGCGATGCTGAAGTCCGCGCTCGAAGGCAAGACGCACCTCTTCATGACGACGCGGAAAGGGGTGGTGAAGCGCACGGAACTCACCGAGTTCGAGAACATCCGCCGCTCCGGTTTGATTGCACAGAAACTCCCGCCGGGCGATGAGCTCCAGTGGGTGCTCGCGACCGGTGGCAAGGATGAGATCTTCATCCTCACGCGCAAGGGCAAGGCCATTCGCTTCCCGGAGGGCGATGTGCGCTCGATGGGACGCGCAGCAGCGGGCGTGCGAGGAGTCCGTTTGGGACCGGGGGATTACGTTGTCGAAGCGGCACTCATCACCAATGCGAAGCTGAGCAACCTCCTCGTCGTCATGGAGAACGGTCTCGGGAAGATGACGCCTGTGGAGCAGTACCGCTTCCAGGGACGTGGTGGCACCGGCGTGAAGGCCGCGCAGCTCACGGCGAAGACGGGGGATATCGTCGGTGGATGTGTGCTCCAGCATGGTGATGACGGCGATCTCCTCTGCATCAGCAAGCAGGGTCAGATGATTCGCATGCGCCTGTCTGACATCCCCTCGCGCGGACGCGCGACCCAGGGGGTCATCGTCATGCGTTTGAATACGAAAGACAAGGTCGCCACCATGAGCGTCGTCATGGAGGATAAGGAGAGCGCAGAGGCCGTGCTCTTGGCCGCTGAGGAACTCCGTGAGGAGGAGGTGGAGGAGATCAAGGAGGAGGAGAAGAAGGTGAAGCGGGTGACGCGGAAGCAGCAGAAGGACACCATGAAGAAGGAATAGGATTAGGATTTGGATTAGGGATTGCTTCGCCAAATCCTAATCCTAATCCAAATCCTCATCTGGAGAGCCCTCCTCTTGCACTCTCCTCCGTTCTCTGTACAATCTCCCCGCTATGAAGTCCGGTATCCATCCAGAGGTGTTCAAGGACGCGAAGACGACCTGCGTGAACTGCAATGCGGTGTTCGTCATTCCCTCAACCGTGAAGGACCAGAAAGTGGAGGCCTGTCGCCTCTGCCATCCCGTCTACACCGGCAAGCAGCAGACCGAGCGCAAGGGCGATCGCATCGAGCGCTTCCGCAAGAGGATGGCGGTGGGGAAGAAAGCAGCCTGAGGGAAAACCCAAAGCCTCCGCCTTCGCTAAAGCTACGGCGGACAGGCAAAACCTAAAACCCAAATAATAGAAGAGTCCCAAGTTTTAAAATTTTGGGGATTTAGTTTTGGAGCTTGTTTGGGATTTGGGTTTTGGTAGTTGGGATTTTGCCTATGGATTGCAATTCTCTAGGCAAAACACCGAAAGCGCTCATAGCACTCCTCCCTTTTGAGTGCTACAATCAAGGGGATGAATACCCGCCAGGCGAAGCTCTTGGTCTCGATCATCGACCAGTTCATCCAGACCGCCATCCCCGTGGGCAGTAAGCACCTCCTCTCCGGGGGGGATTTCAGCGTATCCGGTGCGACGATTCGTAATGAGATGCGAGCACTGGGGGATGAGGGATACTTAGAGCAGCCGCACATCTCTGCCGGGCGCATTCCTACAGCGAAGGGCTACCGCGTGTACGTGAAGGAGTACATGGAGCCTTCCCGGGAGGAGCGCAAGGTCCGCCAGAAGTTCGAGAGCCTGAAGGACCACTACTTCCGCAGGAAGGACCAGGAGCGTGCATTCGATGCGGTCGCCCTCCTCTCGCAGATGATCCAGAATGTCGCCTTCTCCACCGTGCCCCACAAGACCCAGGTTTACTACCTCGGTCTCGCCAATGCCCTCAAGCAACCGGAGTTCCAGGCAGATCCACGCTTCGCAACGGGTGTCGTAGAGGTGCTGGAAGGTCGACTCACCGATCTCCTCAGTCGCATCAAGGTCGATGAGCAGGTGCGCTACTACATCGGGGATGAGCACCTGCTCCCCCAGATCCAGAGCTGTTCCCTCATGGTCATCGGTTACAATTTACGGGGGGAGAAGGGCGTACTCGGGATTATGGGGCCAATGCGCATGGACTACGCCTACGATTCCGTTGCCCTCGAACTCGTCGTGAACCTCCTCCGCGGCGGGTGAGTAGTCGCGTCATCTGTCCTCCGTTCTCGTCATGAACACACACGGTGACATTCTCCTGCGCATCCGCCCTGCACTCCCCGATCCCGAGGAGGTGAAGACCTCGCGCGGGCCTCTCACGATGGAAGCCGTCCTGAGTTCCCTCCACTCACTGGAGGGGAAACGGGGACAGCTCAGCCTGGAGATCGGTTCCTCGGAGGGGAAGATTGGCCTGTTCGCCCGCGCCCGGAATCGCGCTGCGGCTCTCGTCGAGAGTCAGCTCTACGGGCAGTACCCCGATGCCGAGATCGAGCCCGCTTCCACGGATCTCTTCGTCGCGAAGGAGGGGGAAGTGGTGGTGACGACGGACCTCGTTCTCACGGATCCAGAGGTGTTCCCGATCAAGCGTCACCCGCAGCTCATCGACATCGCGAGCCGCCAGAACATCGATACGATCGCCGGCATCACCTCTGCCCTCGTGCGCTACCCGAAGCCGAGAATGCGCGGTCACGTGCAGATCATTGTGTCGCCCATCGCAGGTCCGGGGTACCGCCGCCGCGCGCTCAAGTTCCTCCCACTTCTCACCCGTGGTATCTCCAAGCACTGGCCGGGATACGCGCGGTTCTTCACGCGAGTGCACCTCGCCCGGGGCTTGCGCGGCTGGCTCTACTTCCCCTTCGATATTCTCTTGGGAGGATTCCGCGCGTGGTTCCTGAAGACCGGGAAATCCGTCTCCATCCTCACGGGCCAGGAAACTCTCTCTGAGGACCCAGAGGAAGCCATGCGTTCTGTCATGCGCAGTCACGAGCGTGAGGATGCGCTGGGCGCCGCCGTCGACAAGTTGAACCGCCTCCTCTTCCTCGTGAACGTCCGCGTGAGTGTCATCACGCCGAAGGCACACGTCGCTGAGGCGGAGGTGAAGGTAGAGGAGATCGCGAGCAGCTTCCGGCAGTTCACCCTCCCACAGTGCAATGGCTTCCGCCACACGAGCCTCCGCACTGTTGAGCAGATTCCCATGGGATTCTCCATGGAGCCCTACGTCCTCTCCGTCGAGGAAATCGCGACCCTCTGGCATGTGCCGAGCGTCCTCGTGAAGACCCCGAACATGGACTGGGTGATGAGCAAGAAGCTGGAGCCTCCGGTGGATTTGCCTGTAGACACGGATGAAGGGCAGCAAAGGCAGGAAGGGCAGGAAAGGCAGAAAGGTCGTGAGATCGATGATGAGTTGACGCTCCTCGGTGAAGCAGTCTTCCGCGGCGAGCGGACGAAGTTCGGCATTCGCCAGGATGATCGGAGGCGCCACGCGTACATCATCGGGAAGACGGGCATGGGCAAATCCACGCTCCTGGAGAACATGATCTTCTCCGACATCCACGCGGGGAGGGGAGTAGCGGTTATCGATCCGCACGGAGACCTCGTGGAAGCCGTCATGCGGTTCCTCCCGGCCTCGCGCACCAACGATGTTGTCCTCTTCGACCCTGCGGACAAGGATTTCCCGATCTCCTTCAACATGCTCTCCTGTCCGCTCCCGGACCAGCGAGCACTCGTCTGCTCTGGGATGATGAGCGTCTTCAAGAAGCTCTGGCCAGACGTGTGGAGCGGACGCATGGAGTACATCCTGCGTAACTCCCTCTTGGCCCTCATCGAAGCAGGCGGCAACTCCATGCTCGGCATCCTGCGCATGTTCTCCGACGACCCCTTCCGCGCGAAGATTCTGGAGCACGTGGAGGATCACCTCGTGAAGACGTTCTGGGAAGTGGAATACTTGTCCTGGTCAGAGAAGTACCGTACGGAAGCCACTGCAGCGATCCAGAACAAGATCGGGCAGCTCCTCTCTGCACCGATGATCCGCAACATCGTTGGGCAAGTCCATTCCTCCCTGGATATCCGCCACGCAATGGATACGGGGAAGATCATCCTCGTGAACCTCAGCAAGGGGAAACTGGGGGAGGATAATTCTGCCTTCATCGGCTCCATGCTCGTCACGAAGTTCCAGCTGGATGCCATGAGTAGGGCCGATGTGCCGGAGAAGGACCGCCGGGACTTTTACCTCTACGTCGACGAGTTCCAAAACTTCGCTACGGAGTCCTTTGCGACGATCCTCAGTGAGGCGCGGAAGTACCACCTCAACCTCACGATGGCGAACCAGTACGTTTCGCAGCTCCTCATTGGAGACAAGTCGACGGTGCTTCGCGATGCCGTCTTCGGCAACGTCGGCTCCATGGTCTGCTTCCAGGTTGGCTCCGATGACGCCGAACCCCTCAGCCTCCAGTTCGAGGAAATGGTGCTCCCGAAGGACATTCTGAGCCTTCCCAAGTACCACGCCTATTTCCGCCTGATGATCAAAGGTATCCCGAGCAAGCCCTTCTCTGTCCTCACACTTCCTCCGCCGCAGTTCACCCAGGATGAAGGCAGGATGGAGATGGTGCGCAACCTCTCCCGCGAACGCTACTCGGAGAAGCGTGCTGTCGTGGAGGACAAGATCGGCAAGTGGGTGGCGAGTGCACGCACGGCCCACGATCAGGTGAAGACTGCGGAGAAAGCCAAGGAGAAGGAGGATGAGGAGAAGAAGAAGGCGAAAGCCAAGGGCATGAGCCTCGATGAGTACCGGAAGTGGAGGGACCGGGAAATGTGGACCAACGAGTTCAATGCGCTTCGCAAGAAGAAGTTCCTTGGTGAGGCGCTCTCTCCAGAAGAAGAGAAACGAATGGCAGAGCTCGAGAAGAAGCTCATCGAGACCGGCGGTGTACCACCCCCGAGTAAGACCATGCTCACCGGTGGCAAGAAGCCAGAGAAGAAGGAGGAGAAGCTGCAGAAGTAGAATTGTGCAGCACGGGGACCGCACCCCGAACGGGTGCTCCCCGGGTAGAGGTATTACTTTGAAATAGGGGAGCAGGCGTTCGGCCTGCGGTCCGTTCACACTCTCCCTTCCACAACTACATTCCACTCTCGTAAAGCAAAGAGCAGTGCAGCAATGTCGTTTCTCTTGTCATCATGCCAGTACGTCTTCATGCCCATCGCTGCTGGAGTGACAAGATTCCTCTCCTGATTATCCACGAATATCGCTTCCTGTGGTTCACATTGAACAGCTTCAAGAGCTGCATCGAAGATGGTTGTCGTTCCATCGTGCTTCAGTGCATGGACGGATGAGGAGACGACAATGGGATCGAAGAGCGCAGGGAGTTGCAGTTCTCCATTGAGCAACTCCATCCGCTCCTCTGAGTTATCGGTGATGATGCCAAGGCGGTAGTTCTTATGCAGATCACCAACGAGCGAGAACATCGCCTCATTCTTCGATACCGATCGGAGCGCCTCCTGCAGGATGGCAGAGGAAATTTCCCGTCCAGCGCACGCACAGAACTTCTCCCAAACATCCGCATGCTTTCTGCGTTCGACGAGCAAGTGTCGACAGTGCTGTCTGTAGCACTCGGTGGCGGTTTCGATTTTGAGCCCTGGGACTGCATCGCAGAGATTCCTGCAAATCCTGTCGGTTGCATTGAAATCCGTCGTCAGTACCCCATCGAGATCGAAGAAGGCAGCTTTGATCACAAGGCAGAGTGTACCGGAATTGCGTCCGATGAGACTTGAGAAGGGAACAGGGAACAGAATAACAGGGGCCCTGTTCCCCGTTATTCTGTTCCCTGTTCCCAGTTCCCTGTTCCCCGATCCCTGTTCCCTTCTCTGATTCTCCAATTACAACAAAAAGACCAGATGTTCTCTGGCCTCTTTGTGTTGGTGTTCCCATCACGGAGCGTGCCAGGCAAGAAATGCATGGAGCTACCGGGACGGAGGAGGGGAGGAGCCCTCACTCATCTGCCCTGCTTCGGTCTCTTATTTCTCCTCGTGACCGGACGAAGTCCCCGTGACGGCCCATCGCAAGCGCCAAAAGGCACGAGGAGAGCACTGGGGAGAAGGGGGGATGCATGCTACACAGATCCTCACATATGTAGCACGACATCGCAGAGCAGCGAGGGGAGCGACCACTCGGGGCAAGACGGTCGCTATGCCCAGAGATGACAACAGGAGTTGTAATGCTTGGCCGGGAGGAACGTTTGCTTCCAGGGTGACCGCTCCTCTCGCTGCGCCACGTTCGCTCGAGAGCGATGTGACTGTGGATGACCGGTGGTGTGAAGGAACGCAGGTGTGTGTTTTCGTCCGGGCCCGGACGTGTGTCTGTGTATGTGGGTGTTGGTGGTTCCGACTGATTTGCACGAGGCAAATCACGGCATCGTAACGGACCGTGAAAATTCCGCAAGAAACAGGACTCGTCCAGAGATGGGAATGATGTACACCGTTCATTTGTACAAATTATTTGTCCTATATTTTTCCTCAGGAGAATGCGTAATTTAACAGAAATGTGGAGAAGTATAGAATTCTGTACTTAGCGAGGCTGGTACTTGGGCGAAGTGGACAATGGATAGTGGACAGTGGACAATCCACAGCGGAAATCTTTCCAGGTTCGTGAACTGAATCGCGCATCGTCATTGTCCGTTATCCACTGTCCACTGTCCGTTGCTATGCACCATGAACTCCTCCTCCGCAGTAGCTACTGCGCGCTCAAGTGCACGATGAACAAGGGTGAGGAACTTAGGACCGAGAGCGGCTCCATGCTCGCAATGGACGGGACAGCGGCGATTGCAGGCGAGATGGAGGGCGGACTCTGGAAGGCGATCAAGCGCACGGTACTCACGAGCGAGAGTTTCTTCGTGACGACGATCACCGCGACGGCCGATGATACGGAGATTTACTTGGCTCCCCGGGCGACTGGGGATATCGAGGCACTCGAGCTCAAGGGTGATGCGTACATCGTTCAAGGTGGCTCCTTCCTGGCTTGCGAGAAGGGAGTAACGACGGACAGCCACTTCACGGGCTGGCAGGGATTCCTCAGCGGTGAGGGAATCTTCATGATCCGCGGGGAGGGGAGCGGGAAGATGTTCGTCTCCAGCTTCGGCGGCATTCTCAAGAAGGAGATCGCGGCGGGGGAAACCTTCATCGTTGATAATGGTCACATCGTTGCGTTCCCTGCATCGATCAACTATCGCATCGGGAAAGTGGGTGAGGACATCCTCAACATGGTCACGACCGGTGAAGGATTGGCATGCATCTTCACGGGACCCGGGACGGTCTACTTGCAAACGCGGAATCTCCGCACCTTCGCAGAGACGCTCAATCCCTTCCTCCGTGCACCGGAGCGATCGCAAGGAAAGGGGATTCTGGGCCAAATTATGGGTGGCTGAACGAAAGCATAGCCCCTCCCAATGGCTTCACCCCGTAATCCCCGGCACGGGAAACTTCCTGCAGAACGTAACCACCTCTTCCTTGAGGTGTGCGAGTGCTGCTGTATCTGCGCGCTTCTCGATCGCACTCAGGATGAACGTCCCGAGAGTTTCCATGTCCTTCTCCATCATCCCTCGTGTCGTGATGGCGGGTGTTCCCAAGCGCACGCCAGAGGGATCCATGGGCTTGCGCGTGTCATCGGGGATCATGTTCTTATTGAGGGTGATACCCACCTTATCCAGCGTTTGTTCCACCTCGCCACCGGGGATGCCGAAGGATTGGATGCAATCGATGAGCATCAGGTGATTGTCCGTGCCGTTCGTGATCAGCTTCATCTTGTGATCCATCATGAACTTCGCAAGGTGCTTACTGTTCTTCACGATCTGCTGCGCGTACTGCTTGAACTCCGGTTTCTGCGCCTCGCCGAAGGCGACGGCCTTCGCGGCGATCATCTGCATGATGGGGCCGCCCTGGAAGCCAGGGAACACAGACTTGTCGATCTTCTTCCCTAGCTCCGGATCGCGCGCGAGGATCATACCGCCACGCGGACCGCGTAATGTTTTGTGTGTTGTCGTCGTGATGATGTCGAAACCGTCATCGAAGGGATTCCGCAGCACTCCACCCACGATGAGCCCTGCGATGTGCGCCATGTCAGCCATCGTGTAGGCGCCCACTTCGTCCGCGATGGCCTTCATCTTCGCGTAGTTCACCTCCCGTGGATATGCGGAGAACCCTGCGAGGATGATCTTCGGCTTCTCGGCGAGAGCGACCTTCCGCATCTCGTCGTAGTCGAGCTCTCCCGTCTCTACGTCCTTCATCTTGTAGCGTACGAACTTGAAGATCTTCGTGAGATACGTCACCGGATGGCCGTGCGTCAGGTGACCGCCGTGGCTCAAATCCATCCCGAGCACGGTATCGCCGGGTTCGAGGAGTGCGAAGTACGTTGCCACGTTTGCTGGTGCTCCCGCGTGCGGTTGCACATTCGCGTGGCCTGCGTGGAAGAGCTGCTTCGCACGCTCGATCGCGAGTGTTTCCACAATGTCGGTGAACTCCTGTCCGCCGTAGTAGCGGCGTCCGGGATACCCCTCTGAATACTTATTGTTGAAGACCGTTCCCATCGTCTCCAGGACGGCGGGCGAAATGTAATTCTCCGATGCGATGAGTTCTACGCCATCCGTTTGGCGTTTCATTTCCCCTACGAGCGCTGCGTAGACTGCGGAATCGCTCGCCTGAAGGGATGTGTACGTCGGCATGGCCGCATCATAACTCGTGCGCTCTCGGGAATGAAAGGGAATGCTTACGATGACTGACCGAGTCTGCCCCGCGCTGTCACCACCGCATCGACTGTCGCATCATGTTCCTCCATCGGAATCTCCCGTACGATCTGACACTCGAGCGCGGTGCCCCACACTTGCACATGCGGGTGCGTTTTCTGGAGCTTCGCAATCCAGAAGTCGTACCCCCCATTCCCTCTCCCTAAGCGATCACCCTTCGCGTTGAATGCTCGACCGGGGACGAGAACATGTGTGAGCACATCGAGCGGGAGGGGATCAGCCGTGAGTGGCGGTTCGGGGATATCGAACTTCCCTGGTTTGAGTGACGTGAGATCGTTCGCCCTGCGAAATGCGAGAGCCCCCTCCTCGAATCTCGGCAGGTAGAGCGCATCGCCCCGTTTGAGGAGCGCGAGCAGCAATGGCCGTATGTCGGCTTCGTCTCCCAAAGGCACGTACGCACACAGTGTCGTTGGTTCCTTTGGCAGCAGCTTCACCAATTCCTTGCACAGCGTCCGGCTCTCCGCTGCCCTCTCCTTTGCATTCATCTTCGACAAGCGTTCGCGGATGGATTGCCGCAGTTGCTCCTTCTGTTCTTGGACGTGCATAGAGAAAGTATAACTGATGAGGAGTCTTTAAGAGACCGAATTCAAAACTTCAACTTCCAACATCCAACCTCCAAGAAAATCATGAAAAATCAAAACAAAAAATTGGAAGTTATTCTTTGTGATTTTCTTGTGAGTTGCTAGTTGATAATTGGAATTTTCTTCGTCTTAGAACACCTCCGCCGCTGCCTCTGCCAAGTTCACCATCTCCTCCTCAGCATCTTTCGCATGGACGGGAGTGTTCACATCGACAACGCACTCGATCTTGAGCGAACGCTTGAAGATGCGTTCGAGAGTGTCCTCGATTTTCCGGCTCGCCTCTGCTGTGGCCACCTTGTCCTTGTGGAATGTGGAGGTGAAGTTCACGGTCACGTTGCTCTCTGTGACCGCATGGACGCGGCCGTTCTTCAGGGACTGCTTCACGGAGGGTGGTGATGCCTCTTGCACCACCTGTGGCCACGTCGCGATGACGTTCGCGAGGGTGAATTCTGGTGCTTCCACGGTCACTGCAGACTCTGTTGGAGTTTCCTCTTCCTCCTGCCTTGCTTCTGGTTTCTGCTGTATGGGTGTGGGAGGGGGAGCTGCGAGTTTTGCCGTTGGAGCTTTCCTGGGTGGTGGAGTGGCCGCACTCTCATCGGTAATGAGGGACAGGAGAGTGGATTCCACCACGAGTCCGGGAACCGGCGAAATCCGCACATCTTTCACTGCTTCGATGATGGCATCGAGGGCACGAGCAATGTGTGCAATGGGTGCTTTCTCCTCGATTGCCGCGTGGAGCTGGGTCCGCAGGGCCTGCAGGAGAGAGCGGAGGAAGGCATCGAAGGGAATCCCTTCTTCTTCGATCTTCGCGACGGCGTTGAGGAGAGCCGGCGCATCATGCTCCGCGAGCGCGCGGAGGACCTCCTCCACGTGTTCTTGGCCGGTAGCCCCGATACGCTCTGCAACCGCTTCCACGGTGATGTGCTCGAGGGAGCGCAGCTGATCGAGGAGGGAGATGGCGTCGCGCATTCCTCCCTGCGCCGCATGGGCAATTGCACGCAGCGCCGCACGGTCGACATCGATCTTCTCCTGATCAGCAACGTACTGCAGTCTACGGATGAGGTCATCCTCGCGGATCTGGCGGAAGAAGAACCGCTGGCAGCGCGATTGAATCGTCGCGGGGATCTTCGTCAGCTCCGTCGTTGCGAGGATGAAGAAGGCGTAGGGCGGTGGTTCCTCGAGGGTTTTCAGGAGCGCATTGAACGCTTCCTTCGTGAGCATATGCACCTCATCAATGATGTACACCTTCGCTGCAGCGACCGCGGGGGAGAACTGAATCTTCTCCACGAGATCGCGGATGTCGTCGATCCCGCGATTGCTCGCCGCGTCGATTTCGATCAAGTCGACCAGGCTCCCATCCTCCACCCCCTTCTCGATCTGCTTCTGGAGCGTGTCATCCTTCATCCCGCGCGTGAGGAGGGCCTTCGCGAGGATACGAGCAACGGAGGTCTTGCCCGTTCCGCGCATGCCCGCGAAGAGGTACGCGTGCGTTGCCTTGTCTTGCGCGACCGCATTCTCCAGTGTCGTGACGATGTGGTCCTGCCCGATCACGTCCGAGAATGCCTGCGGCCGGTACGTGCGGTAGAGGGACACGGGACTAGTATAGGGTTAGGGCTAGGGTTAGGGCTAGGAATCTGTCAGAGTTTGAGATTCTTCCTTTGGTTCCAACCCTAGCCCTAGCCCTAATCCTAGCCCTCACAGCTTGCTCTTCGCCTTACAGACTGTCATGCTGCTGTGGATGCACAAGCTCCTCCCTCCCTCCCTCGCACTCACCGTCTTCCTCGCAGCGTGCGTGGATACCACTGGCATCTCTGCGGAATCCTCGAAGATTCCACGCGGCAACGCGAACGGATCCGTCGTCGTCCAGGAGTTCGCTGATCTCCAGTGCCCAGCGTGCAAGGCCGCACACACACTCCTCGCGAAGCCACTCGTCGAGAAGTATGGGAAAACCGTCCGTTTCGAGTTCAAGCACTTCCCGCTCCGCTCCATCCACCGTTACGCGCTCGATGCGGCAGAGGCTGCGGAGTGCAGTGCCGATCAGGGGAAATTCTGGGAGTTCGTGGACCTCGCCTACGAGAAGCAACCGGAGCTGAAGAGGGACATCCTGGCGGACTGGGCAACGGAGGCAGGGGTGACGAACGCAGATACCTTCGACCGCTGCTTCCGCTCGCACATCAAGCGTGACACCGTTCTCGAGGATTACGAAGCGGGACGGGCGCTCGGCGTCAACAGCACGCCCACGTTTTTCGTGAATGGTAAGCGCGTGGAGGAGAGCACCCTCGAGGCGATCAGCAAAGCGATCGATGAAGCGTCGACGGGGATGATGCAGAAATTGTAGGATTGCAGGCAAGTATGCCTGCGCTCGTCGTTCAATATTTTTCTTGAACCTGTGGAGCACCCGTACGGGGGTGCGGTTCCTCAAGAATTACTTCGCAAGCTGCGCAAAGCCGTACAGCAGCCCCAGTCTCGTATCCCAAAGAACCACCGTGCGGTACTGGACGGGATTTTCGACCTCGCCGACGAGGTACTGCTGCGCACTGTAGGGTGTTGCCAGTTCCCCAAGGTCGATGCTCGTTTCATCGGGGAAGGTTCCCTCGCGCGGGTCAGCAATGGTCGTGAGGTACAGGTGGAGTGATGGCCCTCCAACGGTCTCGAACTCCGGTCCCAGGTAGACCGTGTCCCCCAGGTAGAGCGCTTCTCCACGGACGTTTGCCTTTACCGGAATGAACGGGCCGATGGTCCCACCGCGCTGCGTGCCCGTTGCATCCTGCGCTTCCTTCAATCCCTCCTCCCGCCATTTATCGAGTACAGACTGCTTCTCCGCGAGGATGGGATCGTTCTGGATCGCGAGCTCCACGAGGAGATCGACCATGTTGTCCCAGTAGCGCTCTGCGTAGAGGGGATTCTTCAGGAGCGCCGCGCGTGATGGATTTGCCTGCGCCTCCTGCTCACCGCACGCGGAGAGGAGGAGACATGTCGTTGCGAGGAAGAAGAGTGCGGGGGTCCTTTTCATAGGATATGGAGCGAATAAGGGCATAGTGTACAACCAGGGTTCCACTCCGCAACCTCATTACGGGGCGGTTTTTGCGGTTGATGCGGCTACTCCGCTCGTTGAACGGTTTGGACTCGTCTTCGATGGCATGCCCGTTGCAGTCGGTCCAGGCCGTTCACTTCCTGTGCGTTTCGGTTCTGCTTTTGATGTGTCTTGTGCGACGCCGGGACGGAACTCGGCTGCACCACTCGTGGAATAGATGATGCCGTGCTTGCGCATGTAGCGCATGTTCTCCTTGATGCGCTTGCTCTTCACGTAGACGTAGTCCAGGTGCTTCTCGTACGGCATCTCTGTCCGCAAGTCCGTCCAGTATCCGAACCGCTCGTCACTCTTGTGATCTTCGATCTTCTGGAGGTACGCAACCTGCGATTCGTGCTCTGCGCTCATGTAGACGATCTGTGCCATCTCCCACTTGCCGCGGATGGCTTCCTTCGTCGCGGTCCTCCCTCCCAGGATATTGTGCTCAACTCCGCCGCTGTGTCCCGTCTGCACGTACTCCTCTGTTTTCTCCTTGTTGCGGTCGCTGTTCCAGTTACGGATCTCTGCATTCTCATCGCTGTACCCGCGCTGCCGTGCCCAGTCGAGGTTGTACATCGTGCGCCCCACCTGACGTGTGCGCATAGGTGGCTCCTCGTGATCTGCCGTGTCCCTCCGGATCGTCTCGTGCAGGAGGTAGCTCATCTGCGGCATGTCGTTGACGATCGTGCGCGTCTCCTCCAGAACGTCATCCGGCTCGCGCTCAGCTTCCTGCTCTGCCGCTTTGGTCTGATGTGCTTTGATGTACCGCTCCATCGACGGGATATCGGGATCCTTGGGATCTTTCCTCCGCAGGTGCGTCACGAGTTCCGCCGCGTCCTCGAAGTCGCCCATGTCGCATGCGCTCCAGATGTGGCTCTTCAGGTGCTGCATCTCCCCATTCTTCTCTCCGCTCAAGCGCGTCTCGAGCGCATCGATGTGCGCCAAGCGCTTGTGGTACGACGAGAGGAGGAACTGGTCCAGGGTCGGCGGGTTGTACCCCTTCGGGATTCCCTCACGATGGATCTTCCCGAGCGCCCCATCGAACCGGCTGCGCACATCGCGCCAGTTCTCCATGTACTCCGCGATCACCGCACTCGCGATCGCGGGATTCTTGTGCCCTTTGAACCAGTCGAGCCACTTCTGCACTTTCGATGGATGGAGGAAGCGATTCGTGCCTTTCGTCGCCCCTTCGAGTGCACTCTTCCACTGGGCGTACGTCTTCGTCTCCTTGCCGCCTGCAGCGAGCTTGAGGATGCGCTTCGTCCTGTCGAAGAGCTCCTTCCGTGCAGGGTAGCTGAGGTTCAGGAAGGCATCTTCATTGAGGAGGGTGTCGAGGTGTGGCACCTCGAGCGCGCTCATGCTCTTGAGCTCGGGATGCTCCTTCAGGAATATGCTTCGCTGGTCTGCGAGGGTCGTCCACTTCGAAATCCACTCCGGCAGGGTGCTCTTGATGAACCTCTCGCGATCTTTGTAGTCCAGCTTCGGGTTCTTGAACCGGTCGGACCACTCCTTGAGCGAGGAGAAGGGGATAGCGCGCGGCTTGCGGTTGTAGAGCTCGAGTAGCTTGTCCATGAGCTCGACGTGGAAGAGTTTGTGCGCGGAAGCCAATCGATCTACTAAATGCTTCTCATACAATGTCTCTACCTCTTCGACGTCTTTCTGCGTGATGTCCGCTTTTGTCATTTTCTCCTCGAACCACTGTTTGATCTTCTGTGTGTCGTTCTCGGATGCTGCTCCAGTCGCGACAGATTCTCTGAAGTACTTTTCGTAGTTAGCAGTGGCATTCTGAATTCTCTGTCGCAGATCAGGATTCTGCGTCACGGCAACCGTGCTCAGCTTCTCGGCTTCAGTGGTTGTATCCGGCATGGACCGCGAGTATAGCATCCTGGACTTGTCCAGTACCACTTTTGCTCAACTTTCCTCATTCTTGTGGTACTCTCCTCTTCGTATGATTCTGTCAGATAGAGATATTCGTAAGGCCCTTGATTCCGGGCGTGTGAAGATCGAAGCGCCCGACCAGGAACTCTTCACCCACATCCATGCTTCCAGCATGGACCTGCGCCTGGGGAATATCTTCAAACTCTACGAGCACAGCAAATTCGCCGTCCTGGATCCCAAGCATCCCGAGAGCTTCCAGGGCAACATGCGCCAGATTGCCATCGCGGATGGCGACTCCTTCATCGTCCAACCCGGGGAGTTCGTGCTCGGTGTCACCCGCGAGACGATCACCGTTCCGGATGACCTCGTTGTTCGTGTGGAAGGCAGGAGTTCCCTCGGGCGCCTCGGCATCATCATCCACTCGACCGCGGGATTCGTGGACCCGGGTTTCTCCGGCACGATCACGCTGGAGATCAGCAACTTGAACCGTCTCCCCGTCGCCCTCTACCCCGGCATGCGCGTCTGCCAGATTGCCTTCGAGGAGATGAGCTCCCCGGCGGACATGCCTTACAATCTCAAGCCCAACAGCAAGTACCAGGGACAAATTCTTCCCGAGGAGAGCAGGCTCGCGAGTGATCCGGAGTTTGCTAAAGCCTAATCTGACGAGAATTAGGAAGTAAGAATTAAGAATTAAGAGTTTCTCATAATTCCTAATTTTTTCTTCTTACTTCTCGTATCCCGAAGAGAAAAACTAGTACTTTCCTCAGAGCATTCTATAATGACCGCACCGGGCAGCTAGCTCAGTGGTTAGAGCGTTCGGTTCACATCCGAAAGGTCGGAGGTTCAACTCCTCTGCTGCCCACCACACTTCGCCCCGCTCTGGCGGGGCTTCGCGTGGCAAGCCACACTTCTACGAGGACAATGTAGCGAAGTGTGCCCCGCGAAGCCGAAGGCGAAGTGGGACTCTCGCTCATGGTAAACCACCCAGAGCCATTCTTTGAAGTTCGAACATCATCCACCTTCGTCACCACCTCGCATCTAGAAATCGCTATACGTCGCCTCGTTTCTCCTCTTGATCGCCTTGAGGATGATGTTCTCCCCGTCATCATGGTAGATGATTCGGTAATTGCCGACACGAATGCGGAAGATATTCTCGTATCCCTTCAAACGTTTCCGGTCGAGTGTTGCGAAGTCTCGCACCATGAGGTGCTCCACTGCTGCGAAAACGCGTTCCCGGTACTGCCGGGGAATTGCGCGAAGTTGCTTCTCTATTTTCCCCATCTATCGTCGTATCTTCTTGATAATCTTCACGACATCCTCCACCGGCATACCCGCCTTCTTTCCTCCATCCGTGAAATCCACTACCGTTTCCCATTCCAACTCCGATGCATCGGCATCGACTTTCATAATCATGAATGATGGCTTCGATCTGCGGATGATACGGAAAGATTCACCGCGCTCGGCGCGATCGGCAATATCCGAAAGCTGCTCGCGCAATTCTTTAATAGAGAGGTCCTTGGGCATAGGGTCATTTTAAAAGTATTTTCAGTGTACATTCAAAGTGATACTTAGGCAAGTGAAAGAACGTGCGAACAAAGAGGGAAGCGAAAGTAGCGAATCCTCGACACTCAACGATATACTAACACTCCATGAAATGCCGCTGCTCCGTGACCGGCCGGGAGTTCCAGGTCAGCGAACATGAACTCGCCCTCCGGAAGAAACTGGGAGTCGAAGGGGAGCCGGAACTGCATCCCACATTTCGCTTCCAACTGCTCGGTGCTTTCTGGCAGCACTGGAACCTCCACAAACGGACGTGCGGGAAATCGGGGAAGCACATCATCTCCGTGTTTGGCGAGGAGTGCCCCTACCCGGTGTGGCATAAGGATGAGTGGCTACAGCACGCTGATCCTCCAGGTGCGGATTTCGTCGAAGGCAAGCCAGTCTTCGAGCAGATGTGGGAAATCTTCCATCGCTCGCCCATCGCGCACAACGTGGGAGCGGGGAACGAGAATTGTGAGTACACGGATGACTGGTGGTACTCGAAGAATTGCTACCTGTGCCACTCTGGAGTCGAGTGCGAAGACCTGAGGTACTGCTACCGCACGTTGCGTCTGCGCAACTGTCAGTTCTGCGTCTACTGCCTCGATAGCGAACGCAGTATCGATCTCATCAACTGCATCGGGTGCCACACAGTCCGGTACGCATTCAATTCCTGGCAGTGCTCAGACTCCGCGTTCCTCTACGACTGCCGCAACTGTCAGAACTGCTACCTGTGTTCGAACCTCCGCAACAAGCAGTACTGCATACGCAACGAGCAGTACACGAAAGAGGAGTACGTGCGGGCGATGCAGAGCGAGGATTTCCACTCCCGGAAAACGTATGACAAGGCAATGGCGGAGTTCGATGCGATGCTCCGCACACGCGCTTGGCATCGGGCACTCTCCATCGACCGCTCGGAGAACGTGAGCGGGAACTACTTAGACGAGTGCAAGAACAGTGAGAGCTGCTACTTCCTCACGGGGGGAATGCAGGATGCGGCGAACGTGTTCCGCGGAGGGGATGGAAATAAAGACTGCGTCGATGTGGTGAGCCCCTACGGTGGCGCGGAGCTCGTGTACAACACCTGCATGCCCCAGGATCACTGCTACGACATCAAGTGCTGCTGCGACCTAATCCAGTGCAAGTCGCTCGAGTACTGCGCGCACTGCTTCCAGTGCCAGCACTGCTTCGGCTGCTGTGGCCTCGTTGGCAAGAAGTACCACATCTTCAACAAGCCGTACGAACCGAAGGAGTACGAAGCGCTGAAGACACGCATCGTGCATGCCATGAAAAAGGCGGGGGAGTACGGACGCTTCTTTCCCGGTTTCTTCGCCCCGACTCCCTACGAGGAGAGCATCGCCGGATTCTACTGGCCACTCGCGAAAGTGGAGGGGCAACGGTTAGGGTTCCGCATGCGAGAACGCAAGGAAGCACGTGTTGCAGACGCTGCCGACCCGAGTGCTATTCCGGACAGGAGTGATCAAGGAGGAGAGGAACTCATGACGAGAGCATTCTGGGATGACCACGCGGAGCGTCCTTTCCAGATTCTCCCACCCGATGTTGCCTTCAGTCGTGACCTGGGTGCACCGTTGCCGAACACGTACTACATGCGCAGACTGATGGAGAACTTCCGACGCATCTCCTGCGATGGGGAGACGCATCCTGTGCAGTGTGCGCGATGTGGAACTGCGACGCAGACTAGCTGGCCCAAGGAGTACTACCTTCGAGTTCTCTGTGAGGAGTGCTACCTCAGGGAGGTGTACTGAGAGCGATGAATTTGCAAAAAAACCCCGTTATTTTGTAACAACACTCCGTTTTCTCCGTTATCCTTCCTGCAATGTCCAAAGTCACGCACACCGACGTGCTGAAATTCGTCTGGCGCTATGCCAGGCAACACCTCGTGCTGCTCTGCTGCATGGTGGTGGTCCTGCTGCTCTCGACGGCGCTGCAGCTCATCCAACCCTTCTTCTATAAGGAAGTGGTGGACACCATTGCGAGCAGCAATATCAGGGACAGCGCAGCGCTCTCCTACGCCGTGCGCATGGTCATCCTCGGAGCACTCTTCGGAGCGGTACACCTTCTGCTCCACGAACTCGCGGCGCGCATGCTCGGCTGGATCGAGACGCGCATCATGCACCGGGCACACTCCGACGTATACGCGCACGTGCAACGGCTCTCGACCCAGTTCCACGTGAACGCATTCGCGGGTGCAACATCGCGCAAGATCGGACGCGGGACGGATGCGATCGAGACGATCATGGATCGCACGTGGTTCAACTTCCTCCCGCTCATGATCATGACGGTGGGATTCATGCTCATCCTGAGCTTCTTCGCGCCGCTCATCGGACTCGCGATCGTGGGAGGCATCCTCGTGTACGCCCCCGTCTCCATCGCGCTCAACCTCTACATGGCTCGCTACCACAGCTGGACGGACCAGCAGGATACCCACGTGACTGCGAGCCTTGTGGACTCCATCACGGGGAACGCTGTTGTGAAGGCCTTCGGTGCGGAAGAGCGTGAGGAGGCGCGCCATGGAAAAGTCCTCACGGAGTGGCAGAGCCGGCTCTGGACGACGTGGAAGCTCGGCAACATCGTGACGTGGACGCAGTTCATGCTGCTGATCGTGATCGAGCTCGCCCTCATGCTCCTCTCCGTGTACCTGTGGTACCGCGGTGAGTTCACCCCGGGGAGCTTCATCGTCGTGACGATCTACATTGGGAGGCTGTGGGGTTTCCTCTACGACATCGGGCAGAACGTGCGCAACTACCTGCGGGCCGTTGCGCATGCGGAGGAGATGATCGGGCTGGCACAGATGCCCCTTGGTGTAGCGGATGCTCCCAATGCTCCTCCCCTAAGTGTTCCGCAGGGATCGATCGCCTTCGAAGATGTGTCCTTCGGGTACGAGAATAAAGTGAGCCGCGTCTTCGATCACTTCAGCGTCGCTATCCAGCCGGGGGAGCGCGTTGCCCTCGTCGGGCACTCCGGTGGAGGGAAGAGCACCTTCGTGAAGCTCCTGCTCCGCCTCTACGACGTCACCGAAGGGCGCATCACCATCGACGGCCAGAATATCGATGTGGTGACGCAGGAGAGCCTGCGCACGTCCATCGGACTCGTCCCCCAGGATCCCATCCTCTTCCACCGCTCCATTGCAGAGAACATCCGCTACGCAAAGTCCAATGCAACGCAGGACGAGATCATCGAGGCTGCCAAGCACGCGCACGCCCACGAGTTCATCCAGGATCTCCCCTTTGGTTATGACACCCTCGTCGGTGAGAGGGGAGTGAAGTTGAGCGGTGGTGAGCGCCAGCGCGTGGCGATCGCCCGTGCAATCATCGCGGATACACCCATCCTCATCCTCGATGAGGCGACGAGCAGCTTGGACTCACAGTCGGAGAAGTACATCCAGGACGCGCTCCACTACCTCATGCAGGGCCGCACCACGATCGTCATCGCGCACCGCCTCTCGACCATCAAGCAGGCTGATCGCATCCTCGTCATCGAGGACGGGCGGATCGTCGAGCAGGGGCCGCACAGTGAACTCGTGAAGAAGGAGGGCGGACTGTATCGTGATTTCTACGAGCTGCAGGCGGGTGGGTTTATTGGGGAATAGGGCTAGGATTAGGGCTAGGGCTAGGCCGCAGGTTGAGAGTGTGATGCACGGGATGACACTGTTCCGTTCCCCTGTTTTTCATTGACTGAAAAGTCGAGGGTGTATTTAATGACCAACCATTTCCTGTTCCAATGTCTTTCGCGAATATTCGACCGGCAGACAGCTCAATAGAAGCATCGCAGCAGAAGCAAGCGGAGTGGGAAAGAGAGGTTTGGGGGCGCCTGCAAGAGCGGAGGTCTCTCGAAGTCATCGAAGATCGCGAGGCTATGTCCCGACACCAGCTCTGTGGCCCTTTCACAGCTTTTCGGCGGGCGACAGGGCACCTGCCAAACGAAAGTGCTCCCGATCATCCATGTAAAGGGTGCCCAAATTTCTAAGAGGATTGCTGTACAGTACACCCGATGCCCATCCACCCCGGACGTATCCTCTACGAAGATCCGCACCTGCTCGTCGTGAGCAAGCTTCCTCGTGAGTTAGCGGTTCGTGGGAGCGGCAGAGTCGACAAGCTCCCATTGCTCGATTTCCTGCGGAAGGACTACCCGGGGATCCGCCCTATTCACCGGCTCGACTTCGAGACGTCCGGTGTCCTCCTCTTCGCACGCAGCAAGGCCGTTCTGGAGACCGTGATCGAGGGGCGATTCAAAGGATGGGTGAAGACGTACCACGCAATTATTCTGGGATCTCCTCCCAAGAACGAAGGTGCCATTCACTTCCCATTGCCTGCACGGAAGATCCACGGTCGCGACCCCGGTGGACAGGAGGAGAAGGTAGAGGCGCACACGCGCTACCGCATTCTCGCGCGCTTCCGCGACGCGACGTACGTCGAGGCGAAGATGGAAACGGGACGGCACCACCAGATCCGTCGGCACTTCGCGATGCTGCGCTGTCCGCTCGCACTCGATGATGTGTACGGCGATGCGAAGAAGAACAAGCGCTTCACCACAGCCTACCGTTACTCTTCCTTCTTCCTCCATGCGATCAGCGTCACGTTCCCGCATCCCGTGACGGGGAAGGAGATGAGGATTGAGGCGCCGCTGCCGGCGGCGTTTGAGGATGTCCTGGAGAAGTTGAGAGGAAAGGGGTAGGGATTGAATGTGGAATGTAAAATGTAAAATGATTGGTCCTCACCTCAAAAGGAGGCCCCGTATTCAATATTCTATATTCTATATTCTATATTCTATATTCTCTCTAGAATTCTCCCATGCGCGTCCTCTCGGGCATGCAGCCTTCCGGCCAACTTCACCTGGGGAACTACTTCGGGTCCATGTTGCCGAACCTGCAGCACCAGGGGAAAGCGGAGCAGAGCTTCTACTTCATTGCGGATCTCCACGCACTCACGTCGATTCAGGATCCGAAGCTCCTTCGACAACTTCGGAAGGACATCATCCTGGATTACCTCGCGAGCGGCTTCGATCCGGAGAAGGCCATCCTCTACTTTCAATCCGACATCCCCGAGCACACGGAACTCATGTGGATTCTCGCAACGATCGCACCGATGGGACTCCTGGAGCGTGCGGTGAGCTATAAGGAGAAGGTAGAGAAGGGGATCTCTGCAACGGTGGGACTCTTTAGTTATCCGGTGCTGATGGCTGCGGATATCCTTCTGTACGATGCGAACCTGGTTCCCGTGGGAAAGGACCAGAAGCAACATCTCGAAATGACGCGCGATCTCGCGATCAAGTTCAACTCGACCTTTGGTGAAACTTTCGTTGTCCCCGATGTGCAGATTCGCGAAGAGGTTGCCGTCGTCCCGGGGACGGATGGGCAGAAGATGAGCAAGAGCTACGGGAACACCATCCCCATCTTCGGGGATGAAAAAGTGATCAAGAAAGCGATCATGGGGATCGTGACGGACTCACGCGGGGCGACTGATCCCAAGGATCCGGAAACCTGCGTCACCTACCGCATTCATAAATTATTCCTGTCTGCAGCGGACGCGAAGGAATTGGCAGATCGGTACCGGGAGGGACTTTCCTACGGCGATGCGAAGAAGCTCCTCCTCCAGGCGTACTTGGACCACTTCGCTCCACTGCGTGAGCGACGGCTGGAGCTCGAGGGGAAGCCGGAGTACGTGCAGGAGGTTCTGCGCAAGGGGACGCAGAAAGCCTCCGTTGTGGCTCAGAAAACGATGGAACGGGTCCGGAAGGCCACAGGATTGCGGTAGAACGCCAAATCTGCTATAATAAAGGCAATTCCCAACACACACATGAAGTACCTCGAGAATCTCTCCAAAGAGGCTGTTGCCCAGCTCATGGTTGCCATGGTTGCGGTCGTCATCGCCGTGCCGCTCACGACGCAGGCGCTCTTCCGCGGTCAGGACCAGGACGGCTTCAGTGTGGAGTCACAGCCGGACATGCGCGAGCGCGCGAATGCTGATCGGGAGGAACGCCTCCAGATCCGGTTGCGCTACCACAAAGCGCTCGAGATCTACCGCGACCTCCTGAAAGTTGGAGAGAAAGATCTCATCAAGCCGGACGTCAATGATCCGGATACTGTGGATTTCTACCTCGATACTCCTGGGTATGACGAGGAGCTCGTTGATCACGAAGCTGCCAGGCGGAAGCCAACGACGCTCCAGATTGAGCAGGTATCGAAGGATGATCGCTTGCTTCTGCGTCGTTACGAGCGTGCACGCCAGTGCCCAGAGAGCCTGAAGAACTACATCGATGGGTTCTACGAACTCTGCCTCTCCCTCGTGGGGAAGCAGGCGAAGCTCCAGCCTCGTGTGGGTCTGTTGAATGATCTCGCACGGGCGAAGAGGGCATTGAATGTCCTCCCGAATACGTGGGAGACGCGCATGCAGATGCTGCGTGAGGCGAGGGATCCCTCGACACGTTCTGCGGATATCCCCCCGACCAGGCTCTCCGCACCTGCTGCTCCCACAGGAGAGTAAGAGCCAACACAGGCACATTCTCTACGGAGGAGCAGGACAGGGTCCTGCTCTTTTTTTATCTGCTTTTGAACTATGGGAGCACCCGTTCGGGGTGCGTTCCATTTCCTTTCATCCTTCCAGAGGGACCTGTGGCATGAGAGAATGTCTATGCATGCTCTCTCCTCTCATACTCGCTTCGGCTAGCCCTCAGCGATCGACTCTTCTTAAGAGTCTGGGTGTTGTATTTGAGGTCATATCGAGCACCATCGAAGAGCGTTCGTGCACGGAGTCAGATCCCGCGAAGCGCTCCATGGCATTGGCACTCATGAAAGCGAAGGATGTTGCTGGTTCCCATCCCAAAGCATGGATCATCGGGTGCGATACGTTGGTCGTAGCGGACGATGGGATTCTCCTCGAGAAGCCACGCGATGCGGATGATGCACGGCGCATGCTGCGTCTGCAGAGTGGAAGGACCTCGACGGTTCACTCCGGACTCACACTGCTCTCCCCGAAGGGGGAATCGTGGACGGATATCTCTTCGTCGCGCGTAACGTTCAAGGAGCTCTCCAATGCGGATGTGGAGTGGTGGATTGCGACGGGACAGTGGGAGGGTAGATCAGGTGCGTTCCAGATCGATGGCCTGGGTCAGCTGATGATTGTGCACCTCGATGGGGACTGGACTTCCGTCGTGGGATTGCCCGTCTTCCTCCTCGGTGAACTTGCAGAGCGAGCAGGGGAGAGGATCGTGTAATCCTTCGCAACCGCAGCCCGAACGGCTGCTCTTCTTCGTCCTACCGTTGCTCGCCTATCTGTCCATGTCCGCCATCAGCATGCCCTGTCACATCCGCGCTCTCGGTGTAGTTTCCTGGATCTGTTGGCTCAGGCGGAGGTTCTTTTTTCTTCTTGTCGTCGTCATCTCCGTCTTCAGTAATTCTACGCATGTGCATAAGGGGAAGTGTATCTCGCAGAGTAGCTGAATCACACTCCTTTCACAATGTGCAGATGCGGTAATTGTGGAGTTTTTTGCGCGTGAGTACGTACTGCGGAAGGGCGGAAGCTACCTCGCGCCAGTAGGCAGGGGAGTGGTCTGTCCAGCGCCGGTGTGCGAGCTCGTGGATGATGACGTAGCGCAGGATCGAGGGCGGGACGAAGAGTAGTGCGGAGTTGAGCATGATGGTGCCATGCGGGGAGCAGCTTCCCCACTGCGTAGACGCGAAGCGCAGCTTCACGCGACCGATGCGCACGCGGAGCGTCTCGCGATTCGTCCGCTCGACGAGCGCGCTCATGCGCGCAAGCTCCGCAGAGGCGAGCAGATTCCAGAGGAACCGGTGCAGTGCACGCCGACGTACCTGTGGGCTCACGCGAACAACGAAACCCGTGGAAGTGCGCACAGCATCGGTGCGCGATGCTGGCTGCAGAGAGAACGCGTAGCGCCTGCCAGAAGCCAGCGTGATCGTCTGTGTCTGACCACCGCGGAGCAGGTGCCGGAAGGGATCGATGCACAACTTCTGTCGCTCCTCGAGGACGTGCTTCATCATCCGGCGGAGCAGATTCTCGATATGCTCACGCTCCTCTGTGCGCGAGAGATTGCGTGCGAGGCGGATCACAATCGTGTTCTCCCGGAGGAATGCTCGAGAGTGCTTGTTGCGCGTGCGTTCGACCCGGTGTGGGATGTCTGCGTTCCTCATGGGGCTGGCGAGTATAGCCAGGATGGGAAGACCCTCCTCCGCCCGGAGATGCGCTGGCTGATGGGGCGATATTTCTGCTTCAGAGAGCCATTTTTTTAGGGTTCACTCTTTTCTTGAATGAGAAGGCATAGGCTTCCCATGCAGAATTTCCAGTAGGTCTCGGCTTGACGGTCAGGGCTTTTACGATCGGCTACTTCTTCACTCTCATTAGCCCTGCATTCTCAGGGGCAATGGAAAGGAAACTAGACAGCACTTTTTCCTGCCTTCTCCCGGAGCTGTTCCTCCTTCCGGATGAACTTGAGAACGGTGTCTACGAACGTCGCATGGCTCCAGGTGAGGGGGGCGACGGAGAGGGGATCGCGCGTGTAGGGATGCACCTGTTCGGGGAGGATGCCGCTCTCGCTGGCGCAGCTCACGGCCCAGAGGAGAGCCTCACGGGCGGGTTCCAGAGCCTGGAGCGTCGTCGCGAGTGCGATGGCGTACTGCGCTTCCCAGAGCGTCGTGATGATCCACGGATTGCCGGGGACATCGCGGCTGGGGGGCACTGCTGCGTGGTAGTGATCGATCGCGTAGCGCGCGAGGCCGCCGATGTCCGTGCGCACGGAGAGTGCATCGTGGAGGGCATTCATTGTAGAGACGACGCGTGGATCATTCGCTGGAAGGACCTCGAGGATCCAGATCGCAGCGATACTCGCATCGGGTGTTGAGTCTCGCTCCACGGTCACGCCATCCTTGCGCTTGATCTTCTTGAGGAACCGCTGCTCCCCCTCGTCGAATAGGTGGAAGAGGAGGGCCTGGCGCATCTCGTCCGCGACGGACTCGAAGCGCTCGGAGTGCTTGTAGTGGCCGAGGATGTGCGCGATGCGTGCGGAGGCGTGGAGCCCGGCGATGACGCACGACGTGGTGTACGTGAAGACGCCGCGGTGCTCCTCCCACAGGTCATAGCTGGGGAGCGGGAGCCCCGTCGTCTCCTCGCGGAAGTCGCAGAGGAAGGCCGCTGCGCGCTTCACGAATTTCTCGTACATGCGCTGGAGGAATTCAAAGTCCTGTGTCCGCTCGAAGTGCTTCCACAGTGCGTAGAGCACGAGCGCCGTCTCGTCCTCCTGAATGGGGAGCTGCGCTTCTCCGTCGCGTTCCCATGGATGCCACGAGGAACCCGGCGACTTATCCGGGTTGTACTTGTGGAGCAGGTACCCGTCCTGCATCTGCACGGCTGCGCAGAACTCGAAGAACCTGCGTGTCACCTCCCCGTACCCCGCAGCATCGAGTGCTAGGGACACGAATGCACCATCGCGAGGCCACACGTATGTATAGGTATCCCGGTTGAACGCCATGATGTCCGCGTCTGCGGCAGCGATCACCCCACCACCGTTGTCGATGTGCGTGCGGATGATGAGGAGGCTCCTCTTGTACAGGTCGACGACAGAGCTCCCGAGGGAACCGAACGAGGGGAGACCTTTGTGCACCCAACTCTTCCAGTAGTTGTGGCAGTTGCGATGCAGGCGTTCCGGTGTCTCTGTCAGGATGGTCTGCTGCAGCGTGAGTACCTCGTCGAGAGTCTTCCCGAAGCAGAGCCACAAGTCGATCTCTGTCTCTGTGTCCGCCGGCACATCGCAGTGAATGGCGACGGTGGAATCGACGGATCCCTGTTCGATGGGGTTGCGGGCGAGCTCACCATCCTCCGCATCGCGAAATGTCCCCTCGAGTCCACGGTATTCTGTCTTCCCCGTGGTGAAAGAGGAGATGCCGCACGTGCGCAGCTGCTCACGGCTGCGGAGGACGGATGCGTACTTGCCACCCTGGAAGCCGGTTGTGCACTCTGTTGGACGGTTCGTGACGCCCCCGATGAGGAAGTACCGGGTCTGGCGGAAGTGGATGACGCTGTTCGTGAACGGCTCGTAGAAGGCGGTGTCCTTCTGCTTGTCGCCGTAGATATGCAAGTCGTGGTGGAAGAAAGCTCGCACGCGCTTCGCTTGTCCATCGATCGAGCGGATGGCGAAGTGCCGGATGAGCACGTTGTGCACGGGGTGCACGTAGTCGCGTACGGAGAGGGCGATTCCCAATGTCTCGGAGACGGCATGAGAGTGCGTCACAAGCGTGTCCTGTTCGTAGCGCGGCTCGATCCTCCACGTGCCATCGGAGATCCACGAGAATCCCTTCCCCTCGACGAAGAAGCCAATGCGGTGCGCATCTCCGAAGTGCGTGTGGTCCTCCATGCCTACATACGGGAAGTACACGTCCTTGAGCTGGAGGAACCTATCGAAGGTTGCCAGAATGGAGCCGTTCCCGAGGACGAGAGCACGCGGCATGGATTAGGTGAGTGAGGGGCCGGAGACGGTGTCTACGGATGGCGTCGTTTCATCGGTTGCGAGTCTGCAGCGCAGATCGTGGAGTGCGTGGCTGAAGCGGCGGTACGCTTCGTACGGGGAGTCGTAGGGACTGAAGTACTTGTGCACGTCACCGTCGCTCCAGTACTTCGTGCTCATGTAGTAGAAGTGGTCCGAGGTCTGGAGCCTGCGCCAATCTTGTAATAGCTGTGCATCGCCCCGTTCCTTCACATCGTGCTCGAGCGCGTAGAGCGCTGCGACCGATGCTTCCTGGATGCGGTTGCCCAGCCACGCGGAGAGATCGCGCTCACAGTCCGCCCACGAGATCGGTGCATGTGCATCGAAGACGCCGTGGTCTCTCTTCCCCCATGCAGCGATCACCTGTGAGGGTGTTGCGGCGTTCAATCCACGTTCCTCCCACAACCGCGGGAGAGCTTCCAGGAACTCGAAGACGCCCGTGTCCTTCCACTGGTGCTCCCCAAAGGTCTCGTAGTCCATGAAGAGGTTGATGCTGTGACCCCCTGCCTCCGTGATCCAGTCCGTGAAGCGGTCTGCGGTGAGGGGGAATCCCACCCATGTCCTGTCGGAGAAGCGGAAGGCGACGTCATCGGAGAGACGATAGTTCTTGAGGAGGACGGCGATCTCCTCCGCTTGTTCTCGTTCTCCACACGCAGCTTCGATCATTGCTTCCTTCTCGGGTGGGAGGCGGAACTGCGGCGGGGCGAAGGGGTCGTTGGGGCTCCTTCCTGCGAGGAGTGCGTCCACGCCCTCGGCGAGGATGCCGTTGAATCCCAACAGTCGCACTACCTGCGCGAGTTCATTGGAGTATATGAGTTCCGTATTGCGGAACGTCGTCGGGTCCACTCCGAAGAGATCGCGGATGGTATCGCGGTGGAGCGTCACCTGCTCGCAGAACTCCGGGAGGGACTTGAGGGAACTCAGCGAGTGGTAGTACGTTTCTGCGAGGAACTCCACCTTGCCCGTTGCCGCGAGCGCGCGGAAGGACTGGAGCACGTCCTCCCCGTAGTCTCTGCACTGATCGATGAACGAACCAGAGAGGGAGTAGGCGACGGAGAAGTGCGAATACTTCTGCAGGAGCGAAAGCATCAGCTTGTTCGCTGGCAGGTAGCATTTCTCCGCAACCTTGCGGAAGAGTGTGCGATTGAGTTCCGCGTCGAAGTACTTTGTTCCGGCTTTGCCGATGTCCGTGATCCTGAGGTCCCTCAGCCGGTAGGGCTGGTGAACCTGAAAGTAGAGGGAAATGAGTGGTTGCATTTTAAATGCGGAGGGTCGAGAGGGAGCGAATCGTGTCTTCGTAGATGGCGCGCACGCGCTCTGCCTGGCGCTGCCATGTGAGGCGCGTGAGGATGCGCGGGGCTTCCGCCTTGAGCTGCATCGCGAGAGGTTCCTCGCGGAGGATAGTCAGGATGCAGTCGGCCATCTTCTCCCCGTCCCAGAAGTCGACCTTGAAGCAGTGGTCGATCACTTCACTCACGCCGGAGTGCTTACTGAGGATGATGGGGACGCCGTGTGCGGCAGCCTCGAGTGCCACCAGCCCAAAGGGCTCAGAGAGCGAGGGCATGACGAAGCAATCGGCGCTGTGGTAGAGGCTCTCGCCCTCCTCACGGCTCACTCTTCCCGCGAAGAATACCGTCCTCTCCAGCCCCATCGCGCACGTGCGTTCGATGAGAGCAGGGAGCAGCGGACCGTCACCCGCCATGACGAACTGCACGTCCGGTCGCAGCGCGTGGACGCGCGAGGCGACGTCCAGGAACTGCAGGGGATTCTTCTGCACGGTGAGCCTTCCTACGAAGAGTACGAGCGGGGGTTTGCGCCGTCCGTACTGCGAGAAGATCTGTGTGGGACGGTGCCCCTCCAGCTTCGCGTGCGCATTGTGAACGACGGCAATTTTCTCCGCGGGAATTCCGTAGTGTTCCGTGAGGATGCGCTTCGTGTAGTCGCTCACCGCGATGATCTTCTGTGCGTGGAGGAAGCCCCGACGTTCCTGCACGAAGATCCTCTCGTTCGGGTGGAAGTCCGTGCGATCGAGCTCCGTTGCGTGGATGTGCGCGACGAAGGGGACGCCGTGGTGGTCCGATGTGCGGATACCCGCCTCGTACGTCATCCAGTCGTGTGCGTGCACAACATCCGGTGTGAGGTTCTGCGTGAGAGCCACGCTCGCATCAGTGAAGTTTGCAACGGCGCTGCTCAGGTCTGGACCGTACAGCTGTCCCTCCATTTCCGTTCCGCGGTGCTCCACTCTGCGCGTCGCGTAGCTTGCGCTCCCATCGTACGGCTGCAGATCACTCGGAACCGTGACAACTGAAAATTCTCCGCTCTCCGGCGTGAGGATCTCTGCACCTTCCTCTTCACTCCCTGCTCTGCGTGGCAGTACGAGTGTGACGCGCACACCAGTCTTCAGCAGACCGCGCACCAACCCCTGACATGCGACGCCGAGTCCTCCCGAGTGACGCGGGGGGTACTCCCAGCCGAACATGAGGGAATGCAGTGGCACGTGATGTTTGTGTTTTGGCTACCTGAAGCCTAATTAATCTATGAAGTATACCAGGAAAACTGCTCCCGGACTACCGTGTCAAACTTGCAAGAAGCGTAGAATAGTACATGAATATCGACGAGTTTCTTCTCAAGCACGTTTCGTCTACTGGAAGCAGAAACGAGGGGGCTAGAGTTCGTCTCTACGTTACTTCATCCTCGTCGAATTCCCGCAGGAACCCTTCTTGAGCCTCCGTGTACCACGCAGCGTACGTTCCCTGAGGATCGTTGAGAGCTTCTAAGAGGTCCTTGTGCTGTGCCGTTCGCTTCTCACTCCTCCCAATTTTCTGTACACCGAAAACGCTCTCCATCCTCTGAATAGCCGACGGATTGCGCTGAAGGGCTGCGAAGAGCGTTGCAAGCTCTCCTGCGGAGGGGTTGATCTCGTAGCAACGATTGGCAATCGCCGAGAGTGCTGCTCGGTCGATCCCGGGGAACGCATTTGAAGCTGCATTGATAATCTCACTCAAGAAAAATTTGTCCGTTGAAGAATCTCCGAGGTTCTGAAGCGCGGAGTACAGCAGTTGGTACAACCGTTCACGAGGAGGAGGCCCGCCGATGACTTCACGGAAAAACTGGTCAATGTGGTCCATATCCCCCAAAGACACAACGTAGTCAGCACACCTGTCGATGCCTTCGCGCTCGCCAAGGAGGCGGTATAGACCGCCAGCCTCCATCCCCGCTTCGAGTTCGATGTTGCGCTGCATTTCCAGAGCATGAGCGTCGGCGAGTCTTCCAACATCATCTTTCTGGAAGCCGAAGTCCTTGTTCATCGCCGATTGCATGACGTCTGCGAGGCGTGTTATTCCCTCGAGTCGAGTCTCCTCATTTTTAAAACAGCGAGCCGCAATACTCGCCCGCAACGCCGCACGGACCGTTTCCCCATGATCGAGGCAGATCGCATCACTCAGCTTCGTCGAGCCCTTCGGGATAGCATGCTGCTGTATGACCTTCTTCAAAGGGAGCTTGAGTATTTGAGTTCCGCCGATAGTTCCCTGACGCTCTGTAAGCATATCAAAAATATTAAACTTTATATTTTTGTGATTGTCAAGATCCCATTGTCTCCAGAAAAAAATGTGATCTGAGAATTCTCTCTCGAATGACGTACAGATTCCCTTCCTCGTGCTTTTGGCAGACACAAGCATCGTTTGAGAACGTGTACCTTTTCGCATCCCTGCACAATGTCCCTCTTCTCCATCGATCCCTATTCTCTCCCCGTGCCCACCCTCCACCCTCTCGCCGCAGAGGCGAACGATGTAATCCGTAGGGATTGTCCGGCGTTCTTCGACATGCTGTCCGCGAAGGGGAGAGAGATCTACTTCCCGCGCTTCGGGATCCTCGGGCAGACAGCAGAAGCGAAGGCTACCAAGTTGAACGCAACCATCGGGATTGCGACGGAGGACAACCGGCAGCCCATGCATCTTGCGTCGATGGATCAGTTGCTCACGCTCCCCCCCTCGGAGGTGTACCCGTACGCCTCGAGCTTTGGTGTGCAAGCATTGCGGGAGATGTGGCAGCGCCTCATCTGCGAGAAGAACCCATCGCTCACAGCACCTATCAGCCTCCCCATCGTGACGAGCGGGATCACGCACGCACTGAGCGTCGCCGGGTACCTCTTCATCGATCCCGGTGACGAGCTCATCGTCGCCGACTGCTGCTGGGACAACTACTCGCTGATCTACACGAATGTCTACGGAGCGGAGATCGTCATGCACGACACGTTCCGGGATGGGCGATTTGCCGTTGAGAGTTTGCAGCAGAGACTTAGCAAGAGTAAGGGGAAAAAGCGGGTCGTCCTCTTCAATTTCCCGAATAACCCTGCGGGGTACACACCGCTCAAGGAGGAAGTGGTGAAGATCGTCGATGTGCTCCGCGAGAGTGCAGAGGATGGAGGGAGCACGGTGGTGATCCTCGACGACGCGTACTTCGGTCTCGTGTACGAGGATGGTGTGTTCCTGGAATCCCTCCTCGCTCCTCTGGCGAACCTCTCCGAGCATCTCCTCGTGGTGAAGGTCGATGGTGCGACGAAGGAGGACTACGTGTGGGGACACCGCATCGGCTTCGTCACATTTGGGGGGAAAGGGCTCACAGAAGCGGTATTCCGGGCTCTCGAATCGAAGGCGGCAGGCGTGGTGCGCGCGACGGTCTCCAATGCTCCGCACGTGTCGCAGTCACTCCTCTTGCATGCGTACACATCGCCGACGTATGCGGAGGAGAAGCGCGCGAAGTTGGCGATTCTCCGAGAGCGATACCAGCGTGTGTGCGAGGTTCTGGAGAGTGGCAAGTACGACGCGCACTTCCATGCGCTGCCCTTCAACTCCGGGTACTTCATGTGCGTGCAATTGCGGGAGGGACTCGATGCCGATGCGATTCGGAAGAAGCTTATCGCGGAGTACGACACCGGTGTGATTGCTCTGGGGAATCTCCTGCGTGTTGCGTTCTCGTCAGTTCCTGCGAAGGACATCGAGCAGCTCTTCGAGAATATCGCTTCCGCTTGCGCTTCCTGACCACCCATCCCCCCGCTCTCCCTCCTCCATAGGCAAGAGCACTCCTCCGCAACAGAGCCACTTCTCACTCTTCTCGAGCGTCACCACAATGTGCGCTTGCACCCTTCGCGTGGATCGCTCATCCGCGAAGCGATTCTCCGTCGTGAGGCCATGGTGACGCAGACGGGAGCGCTCGCTGCGTGGCACGACAGCGGATCGACTGGGCGGATTCCACAGGATACCTACATGGTGGATCACGGCGCGAAGACACAGGGGATCGATTGGTCCGCTGCAGCCTGTCATCCCATGGAGCCGCACGTCTTCGATGCCCTTCTCGCTGATGCTGTCGCGGATCTCGGACAAGGGAATTCGGTTCTCGTTACTGATTGCCGTGTGGGGTCGCGGCCTGGGAACGCCCTCCCCGTGCGGATGATCACGGATAGTGCGCTCACGGCACTCTTCGCGGATAACATGTTCCCCGATGCGCTCCTTCTTGAGCAGGAGAGCATCTTCGAGAAGCCCTTTCACTTGGTCGTCCTCCCGAAGAGCAGAGTGCGTACGGAGCGCTACGAGGGTAAGTTGCGGAAGATTGATGGAAAGACCGTCGACCGCGTGATCGCGATGGATTTCGAGCGTCGTCTCGGCATCGTGTACGGCACATCGTACTTGGGTGCCGTGAAGAAAGTCCTCTTCACCGTGATGAACTACCTGCTTCCGGCCGAGGGGATTCTCCCGCTCCACTGTGGAGCGAATGAGTCGAGGGAGGGGACTGCATTGTTCCTTGGACTCTCCGGAACCGGGAAAACGACGCTCTCTACCGTGAAAGGGAGAGAACTCATCGGCGATGACGAGCACGCATGGTCAGATGCCGGGATCGAGAATCTGGAGGACGGTTGCTACGCGAAGCTCATCCGTCTGAGTGCGGAGAAGGAGCCGGAGATCCACAGTGCGGTGTTTTCACAGCGGGATCCGCACGAGAACGGTTGCATCATCGAGAACACGATGACGTTCCCCGACGGAAGCGTGGATACCGACGATGACCGCCTCACGGAGAACTCGCGGGCGAGCTACCCGCTCTCGTTCCTTCCACATTCGAAGATGGGCGGCATCTCCGGCCACCCAAACCGCATCATCTTCCTCACGGCCGATGCGAATGGCGTACTTCCTCCAGTCGCAGTGCTTTCTCCCCGCCAGGCACTCCTCTGGTTCCTTCTTGGATACACGAGCAAGCTCGCGGGGACGGAGACGGGCGTGATCACCCCGAAGTCCACCTTCTCTCGCTTCTTCGGGGCACCGTTCATGCCGCGGCACCCGATGGACTACGTGGATCTCCTCGCGCGCAAACTCGCGGAGCACCGGCCGCAAATCATTCTCATCAACACTGGGTGGACAGGTGGTCCCTACGGCGTCGGTGCGCGGATGGACCTGGGGCTCACCCGCGCACTCGTCGATGCGGCGCTCTCCGGAGAAATTGCAGGAGCACCACTGTGCGAAGATTCTCGCTTCCACCTGCGCGTTCCTACGGCCTGCCCCGGCATCGATCCCCGCGTGCTCGATCCACTGTCGAACTGGAGGGATCCGCAGGCATATGAAGCGCGTGCAGATGCGCTCGCTCAGGAATTCTCCACGGCGTTCACCAAGGAGTTCGCAGGGAGAGTCCCTGCCGATCTCGCAAATCTTTGCCCAGGAAAGTAATTTTCACCTGAGGAGCAGGTCTTCGACCTGCGGATATTCAGCATGTTTCCTCAACCGCGGGTCAGAAGACCCGCTCCCAACTATTCAAAACTATTTATAGAGGAGGTTCCCGGACAATGGTCGCTCCCACTTCTACTGGATGATCCACGCGCATGGCGGCAATTCTCCCGCTCCCTGCGCACTCCACCGCGAGTTGATTCACCGCGAGACTCTCGATGAACTGCACGAAGGATTTCTTTCCCACCCCAATGCGGACGTGGTCTCCCACATTCGCGGGGGCGGATAGCGTGACGATGGCGACTCCGTGCGCCGCGTCGTACCGCAGGACTTTCCCGATGAGATCTTCCTCACGAACTACAGTCTTGGATTTCTTCGGCCGAGCCGCTGTCACGCGCATGGGAAATGGGGAACAACCCTTGATGCTACCGGGCGCCGGGCTCTTTGCCAAATTTGCTCAACGAATGGCTCGAGGAGCGCAGATCCAAGCGGAAGACTCATTTAGGGAGATGGTGAAATGCAGCCCTCTCCCATGGAATCAGAAGCTCTCCTGCGAACCTCCACTCGCTCGAGTTCTACGAATTGTCCAACGAGTTGCTGGAGGATGTTTGGCAGATCGTCATCCCGGTTCCCAGGAGCAGCGATACTCGTGGTGAGGTGCTTCATTGTTTGCACAATTGAGTCCTTCTCCCCCGATTGCAGCGGGAGAGAATTGGTGTACCGCTGGAGCTGCCGGAGAATGGGGTACAGAGCGTTCTTCCAATCAGAGGAAGCAGCGATTCCATCGATGAGCTTCTCCCCTGCGTGAGCCGCAATTCCCCTGGCATGATCACGAGGGACGAACAGATTCCCGTGAACGAAATGCTGGAGAACGGAGACCCGTCCTCCGAATCGAGGGGGAAAATGCCGTTGCTCACTCACCATACTGGCAATGAGTAACTCTGCGGTCTGTTGAGGATCTACCGGTTCACCACCCGCTTTGGATGATCGAGCGTGTTCCACCAGGCGCTTGAGCGCATCGAGATGGTCTGGACTCTCCGCGGGGTCACTCGGTTCCATAGCTGTTGATTATCTTCCTTTGCGAGTGTGTGTCAATTTCACTGAGTATTTACCCATTGGATAGCCCCGGTACGTTCTTCGTCAGTATCGCCATGAGGGAATCCAGGTCCTCGTTCACGACGATGTGATCGAAGAGATCGGAGCGCTCCTTGAAGAAGGCGAGATCGCGCTCCGCGTTCTTCATGCGGTCGCGGATATGCTCCTCTGTATCGCGGCCGCGTGTGCGCAGGCGGTGGAGCAAGTGACTGAGCATCGTGCGCTTGCTCCTGCCGGGGGGCAGGAGCCCGAAGGAGAGGATCGAGCGGCGGCCGAAGTGTGACGCCAAGCCCTGGAGCAGGTGCATCTCCGTGATGACGACGGGGAGCTTTCCCTTGTTCCAGATAGCCTCGATGTCGTCCTTGCGGTAGCCGTAGAACCGCTCCTCGGAGTGCGAGGGGATCTCCGTCATCGCGACGATCTTGCTCTGCTTTCGCAGAGCATCGAATTCATTCTTCGATACGTACACGTACTCGCCTTCATCGCCCTGCTTTGGGGAGCGCGTCGTGAGGATCGGCACCGGTTCTGTGTACTCCGCAGACATCGTAGCGAGGAGGCGGCTCACGGTGGATTTCCCTACACCGGAGGGGCCGGTGAGGGCGAGGATGTAGCCCGGGAAAACTCGTTCTTCTTCCTTTGCCACAGGCTTGAGTGCGCTCGCTTCGTAGGCGACTTCGTACACGCGCAGTCCTTCCTTCGTCGCGTAACTCAAGCGCATTCGCGGGTGCACGTGCATCCCGATCATGGGAGCATCGACAAGCAGCGGGGCGAGAACGCGCTTCCCTGAATCGAGGAGGATCATCCCGATCGTGCGCGGCTGCGAGCCAAATTCCTTGAGGGGGTGTGCGAGGAGCGTGAACGATTCAATCGTCCCATCCTGGAGGCTCTCCCTCCGCTTCGCCTGCGCGCGCGCGATGATGGGAGGAGTGGCGGTCATGGCATGGAGGCGAGGACGTGGACGCCGCAGGTCGCTCCCGCGCCGCCGAAGTTGTGGGCGATGCCGTAGCGTTCCTCATGCGCTTGGAGCTGCTTCGCGACATCGATGATCTGCTTGATGCCCGTTGCGGCGACTGGGTGACCGCACGCTTTGAGACCGCCGCTACGATTGAGGCGCATTGTGCTCTTCCCCTCGTGAATATCTTTGTAGATCCTGATCGCTTCTCCGGGATTCGCGAATCCCATGTCCTCCAGGTTGATGAGTGCGGCGATGGAGAAGCAGTCGTGGGTCTCGACAGCGCCAACATCGTCAAGCGATATTTCGGCTTCCCGAAGCGCTTTCTCACATGCCTCTTTCGTTGCGGGGAAGGAGGTGAGCGACGGACGCTCCGTGATGCTCACGGTGTCGCTCGCCACTTGGGATGCGAGGAGACGCATGGGGGTCTGGTACTTCGTGGAGAGAATGAGTGCTGCTGCACCATCGCTGATAGGGGAGCAATCGAGGAGGCGAAGGGGATCGGCGATGAGCGGACTCTTGCTAATCGTTTCCGGGGGAATCGCGGAGCGGAACTGCGCATAGGGGTTCTCCTTTCCGTGCATGTGGTGCACTGCACTCACCAGACTCAGTTCATCGCGCGTGAGCCCGTACTCGTGCATGTAGCGTCGCGCGATCAGGCCGAAGATCCCGGGGAACGTGATGCCCGAGGGGCGATCGAGTTCCGCGTCTGCCGCAGCCATGAGCGCAGAAGCGATATCCTCCTGTGAAGCATCCGTCATCTTCTCCACGCCGAGTACGAGGACACTCTGCGCACGGTTACTCTCGAGGAGCGCGCACGCCATGTGCACTGCGAGCGACCCCGATCCGCACGCTGCTTCCACACGGAGAGCAGGCGGACGGTGCGGGAGGAGTGCGGAGGCGAGCGTGCCCAAGTGTGCCTGCGCATTCGTGAACTCCCCGAGCATGTTCGCAACGATTACCGCGTCGATATCGAGTGCGGTCGCTGGCGATGCACTGAGGGCGGAATCGAGTGCCTCTGCCATCAGATCTCTGAGGCTCTTGTCCCACCATTCGCCAAAGCGCGTCTGGCCGGAACCGATGAGGGAGATAGCGCGCTGCAAACTACCGGGGAGTCAGGTGGCAGTGATCGAGGTACTGAGCGTAGCTCACGTAGGTGAGCTCCCGTTCATCCGGGGGGAGGGGACTCCCGGATTGTAGCATGGTGAGGAGGAAGGCGTCTGCACCTGCTCCGGAGCCGTAGGAGACGAGGAGGACCGTCTCCCCCTTCTTCGCCTCCTCGAGCACGGATGTGAGCCCCAGGAGTGAACATGCACTGTACGTGTTGCCCACCTTCGGCACGATGAACCCGAGTGCGCACTGCTCCTTGGTGAATCCAAACTCCTTCATGATTGCGGTTGGGAACTTTGCATTCGGCATGTGGAGGACGACGTGCGCGATGTCCTTCACCTCAAGTTTCGCAGTATCGAGCATCCCGCGGATCGCCGTGCGCACGTGGTGGAAGTATCCGGGCTCTCCCGTAAATCGTCCTGCGTGCTGCGGGAATCGTTCGTCCGCTGCGCGCCAGAAATCGGGAGTGTCTGTCGTGAACGATAGTGTCCGCTCGATCCGCGCTAGTGCACCCTTCGCCTTTTCCGATCCAAGGACAATCGCCGCCGCACCTGCGGCCGCCGAGTACTCGAGTGCATCCCCCGGCTTCGCCTGCGCTGTATCCGTCCCGATGGCGATCCCGTACTCGATTTGCCCCGCGCGAATGAACGCATCCACGATCTGCATCCCCGCCGTCCCCGCCTTGCATGCGAATTCCAGATCCGCGCAGTGCGAGAACGGATCGAGCTCCAGTGCCGATGCCAGCATCCCGCTCGTCGGCTTCACCGCGTAGGGGTGACTCTCGGACCCGACGAAGATTGCAGAGATCTGCGATGGTCGAATGCCCGCTCCCTCGATCGCCTGTTTCCCCGCCTCGAACGCCATCGTGAAACTGTCCTCATCCCTGTCCGGCACCGTCTTCTCCGTGATGCCGAGGGAGGATGCGAGTGCTGCAGAATCCTGCTGCCAGTGTTCGGCGATCGCCGAAGTCCGCAGCCGGAAGCGCGGGAGATACCTGCCGAACCCGAGGATTGCCGACTTCATGAGACGCGCGAGTATAGCAGAGGTTGCTAGCTGTTTCTTGCGTTTTTCCTTAGATTGTTTCCAGGTAATTACCTTGTGGCAGATTCCGGAGACGTGCGCCAGTACGCACTCCCATCGAGCTTCCTATCCAGGTATCCTTTCATGAAGAGTTCCCTGCGGAGGAGTGCTGGATCCTCGAACGTGTGATGCTGATTCAGCAGCTCGTTCACCTCGCGTTCCGTGAGGCGTTTTTCCCACGGGAACTTCTCTGCCAGGTACTGGAGTGCGAGGAGTTTCCTCTTCGGCTTCGCTGGCCAGTTCGTGAGTTGGCCGGCCTCGTTGAGGTGGTTGCTGAGTTCGTTCTTCTCCATGCATTGAGCATACAGGTGTCTATGCGTCTTCGGGCCGCGCACCAGAAAGTGCGCTCTCGTTGTACATGCTATGCATCCACCGACGAGAGCGGCCTTTATGGGCCGCGGGCCATTTCCGTATATTTCACCGCCCCAATTCCCTATGCGCCTTCGCGAGCGTGTGACTCGCCTGCGCAGCGAGCAGCGAAAGCTCCCCTGCGAGCACTGCAGCACCGATGGACTGCGCAAGTTGGACGACAGGTTTGAGAGTTGTTTCTGGTGAGAGCAGGAGATTGCGACACTGCTCCTGCGCAGGGAGACCGGTACCACCACCGCGGACACCGACGATCACGGCGGGGAGGTGCACTCGAATATGCAGAGAGTTTCCGGTAAGTGAAACATCTGTGTCTGCGAGTGATCCCTCTACAACGTGCGCGGCATCCTGGCCTGTTGCGAGATAGAGCGCTGCGATGATGTTCGCAGCGTGGAGGTTCTTCCCGATTGCACCGGCGAGAGAGGAGCCAATGGTGAGTTTCGCCTCCGCGACATCGAGCATCGCCTGTGCATCACTCTTGAGAATGGTGCGGAGAATTTCTTCACTGATGTCCGCCTCCGCAGTGACGCGGTACCCGCGACCGTGATCGTGCGTGCGCACACTCGGTTTCTTATCGCTGTCGACATTCCCTGCGACGGTGACGAAGCGGAGCTCGGGAATCCGCTCCTGGAGCCACTCTCCCAGAGCCTGTCCCGCGATCGTGATCATGTTCATCCCCATCGCTTCATCGGTGTCGCAGGCGAGTGTGAGGAAGATGTATCCGTCGCGCTCATCGAGATCGTAACGCAGGAGTTTCAAGTGGCTGCTCGATCCTTCGACGATCTGCTTCCACTCATTCTCCATGCTTCGGATATTTTCAGAAGGAGATTCTCTTCCATTCACTTTGAACGCGAGAGATCGCGTGATGCCGATGTACTCCGAAGACACATGCACTCCGCCGCTCATCCAGAGCGCTTTGCATCCACGGTTCACACTCGCGACGAGCGCGCCTTCCGTTGTAGCGAGTGGGAGATGAATGTCTGCCTGTGTTGCATCACTGAAGTGAACGGCGAGTGGCCCCGCGTATCCCACCGGAATGGGGACTGCACCAAGCATCTGTTCACAGTTCTTCTCCTCTGCACTCGCCGTGCGCTCATCGGTGATTGCGAGAGCGCTCAGGTCTGAGCCTGTTTCCTCTTCAATCATGCGTCTCCGCTCTGTACAGCGTTGAGCAGGGGTGAGGCCGTTGGGGAGAGAGCGCAAATCCATGTAAGCAGAAATGTAGAATGCACAATGGACAATGTACAATGGGGAAAGTTCTGGGCGGTCACTCAACACTCCATTCAATTAATCCTGCATCGTACATTTTACATTGTACATTCTCCATTCAGTATTCGTTTCACGTACTCCTCGCACCAGGGCCCGTCTGTGTCTCAAACACCGTACAGCTCTTCTGCGACCGCGCGTAACCCAGGACCACCAATCGCGCTTCCTCTGTGCAGAAGAGGTGAACAGTCGGGCCGGCATCCATCGTGTAGAGGACCGGCAGGTGCTGCCGCTCGCGCATGGCCTTCACCTCCGTGATGATGCGATGCGTGTCCTTCGTGAGGTAATTCAGTGCGGGCGTACTCGTCTCCATGACTTTGTGCATGTCGAGCGCATCCTCCTCCGCCACGTGCTGGAGCTTCTCAAAGTCCCGGGCTTTGATCGCATCGATGCACTCGCGCAGACGGCGGTGCATGATCGCATCGACACGCTCCACGAAGTACGGACTTGTGGAAGCAAGGGCGTGCCCTTCCGTTGATCCAATAGCCTTCTCCTCCTGCGAGGGGATGATGGCGATGTCGTGGAGAATCCAGTGCTTCTCATCCGCAATCTGCTCTGCATGTGCTGCATCGATGGAGTTCGTTTTCCCCGCTCTCAGAGCGACGTAGCCACCGTAGATGCTCCGTGCTGCGGAGCCGGAACCGAGGCGCGCCATCACGCTCACCTGCTCATCGGAGAGGGGGAATGCTTCTCCTACCAATCCTGCTACCGCGCGCGCGACTCCTGCGAAGACTGCGGCGGAGGAAGCGAGGCCGATCGATGGAGGGATGTGCGAGCGGATCGTGATCGAGAGGGATGCGGGGAGAACGTCAGAAGGAATGCGGAGCATGTCCAAGTATTGCTTCATGAGCGCGAGGTGGTGCCCGAAGCGGTGGACGTGCTTGTCTGTGAGCGTGCGCTCGAGCCCACTCTCGAGGTAGGAATACACGACGAGTTCCTTGCTGTGCTCGACCGTCACTTCGACGGAGGGTGTATCGAGCGTCATCGAGAGGGAATCTGCAGCGGGGAGGCGAAGTTCCTCGCTCTGGTTCCCCCAGTATTTGATGAGCGCAATGTTGGGTGTGGCGATGGCTGTTGCGGGCATGTTCGTAAGGCTTGTTATAGAAACTTCATCAATGACTGATGAGAGGATACAGCAAAATATCGGCGAAGCAGTATCGCTACGCCGATATGCTGCAGCTATAGAACAACAACAGCATTATCCACGCTGCGAAGCCGTATCAGAGTGGGAAAGTTGGCCACCCGCGTTCCTCAGCGAGACGTTCGAGGAGTGCATGATCATCGTGGACAGCGATCACTATACCTCCTCCGCCGGAGCGACCGCCCGCACCCGTGATCTTCGCGGCTCCGCCCTGCGCTTCCACAGCAGCAACGAACTCTTGCACGTTCTCCGGTACCACACCGAGCGCTATCTGTGCACGATGATGATCACGGAAGACTGCGAGGGGATTCTCTTTAGCGAGAATGCGGTCTGCGCACGATCCGATCGTCGTGAGCGGTTTCTTCAGTTCTGCCTCCCGTGACCGAACCCATTTCACGAGCTCTGCGGTGGTCTCTCCCGGTGCACCCGTATCGATCAGAAGGGCTCGGTCCAGAATCGTCCGAGGGATCTGGATAGGCTGTGCAGGTTTCCCGCGTTCGTACCGGATCGGTTGCGCGTTCCAGATGACCGTGAAATCCATGCCGCTGTGTCCCGGATTCACGTGATCCTCGATAGCGAGTGCGTCGTCCAAGCACTTTTCTCCGAGCAAGCAGCGTGCAATGGCGATGACGAGCGCAGTTGAGGAACCCATCCCCTTCCCGAGCGGGAGATCGGATTCAACAGTGAGTGTGCCACAGACAGGCTTTCTCTTCTCCTCGCAGAGTCGAACAATCGTGAGGGCAAACTGCTCTTTCTGCGTGTCTTGCTCCGCGCCTTCTCGCTGGATCGTGAGCGTCCTCCCACCATCCTCATTGCACGTCACTCGCACTCCTTGTTTCGATGGCAGCGCGAGACCCGGAGAGCCGAAGACCATCGCATACTCCCCAGCTAGGACGATTTTGCCGCTTGCAGAAGCCACGTTCCTCATGCCCCGAATCTGCGGGTACGCCGGTTGAACTCCGTGAGTGCGCTCTCCAAATCTGAAACCGTGAGATCCGGGAAGAACTTATCGAGGAAGATCCACTCCGCGTACGCGCTCTGCCACAGTGCGAAGTTACTGGTGCGCTGCTCTCCGGAAGTCCGCAGCACGAGATCGATGTCCGGGAGCTCCGGGTGATCCAACTGCGAGCGTAATTTTTCATCGGTGAGATTGGCGCAGTCTCCGATCTTCCGTACCGCGCGTAGCACCTCGTCCTTCCCTCCATAATCGATCGCGAGGTGGAGGGTGAAGTCGCTGTACGCTTGCGATTCCTCACACACCTCCTTTATGAGTGATGCGAGTGACCCGGGAATCCGATCCGTCCGTCCCGAGTGCGCCAATCGTGTCTTCTTCTCCTGCATCTTCGGGCGCTCTCGCTGGATGTACTCCTCTAGTAATGCCATCAGCTTCGCGATTTCCTCCGGATCCCGATTCCAGTTCTCCGTCGAGAAGCACCACACGGTGAGAGTCGAAATCCGCGGATTCGTCCGGCACCACTCCGTGATCTCCCGGAAGTTCTCGATCGCTTTCTCGTGCCCGTTCCACGGCAGCAGGAGCCGCTGCTTCGCCCACCGGCGGTTACCATCGGGGATGATCGCCAAGTGGATCGGCTTCTCGCTCATCGTTCGGAGAGAATAGTAGGGAGAGGAGTCGTGAGGAGCTGACGCAGACCGAGGTGGAACCACGGAGCGTACGCATCTTTGTTCTCCTTCATATCTGTGATGAGCATCGGAACGTCGACCCACTTCCACTCAGCGACTTCCTCCGCATTTGGACTGATCGAAGTCGATTGCGGGATCTTCCCGACGAGGAGTGTCACGTGCTCGTGCTCCACTCCCTTTCCCTCTGGATCCTCTGCGCGGTACACAAACGTTCCCGCTTCGGTGAGTGCACAGGAAAATCCGAGTTCCTCCTGGAGTCTGCGAGCACCCGCTGTCTGTGCATCCTCATTCTCGAACGGGTGACTGCAGCACGTATTTGCCCAGAACATTGCGAAGAGCATCTTCTCCCGAGCTCTCTGCTGAATGAGGAGGGACTCGCCATCGTCGCTGAACACGTACACAGAGAATGCGCGGTGGAGTTTCCCTTCACCTGTATGCGCCTCGAGGAGATCCGCCGAACCGATGGGCGTGTTCCGCTCGTCGACGAGGGTGACGGTGCGCATGCGGGGAGACTAGCACAGGAACTGCCCTCATCCCCGGCCCTTCTCCCGGACGCGGGAGAAGGGGGCGATTCAATAGAACAACAACAGTTCCCTCTCCCGCGTCCGGGAGAGGGAGAGGGCTTGCCCGTCCGTAGCCCCGCGCACGGGGCGGAGGCGGGTGAGGGCAATATTCCCGTCACGCCAAAGAGACCAGATTCCAAATCTGGTCCCCGTGGGTGAGCCAGGCAACGCGCCTGGCTCGGTGCTCCTTGGATGAATTCATCATTTCTTCTTCTCAGTTTTCTTCTCTTCAGGCGTCTTCGGTGCATTTTTCGCGAGCCAATCCTTGGCCGTTTCAACTTCTGAAGCGATGCTGTCGCCGAGCGGAGGCCGTTGCTCGGCGATCAAACGGAAGCCCTCTTCCAACACTGGAATGAGGTCTTCCAGTTTTGCCTCATCGAAGGGGGCTGGGCAGCCATCGTAATCGGTTTGGATGATCATTGCCGAATGGAGGCGGCCGCCGTATTTGCCGTTGCGGCCACTACCCCCCCGGTCGCGAACGAAGGCCTCGGCCAATTCCTTGGCGAGGCCCTTCGGTCCATGCTTGGCGAGCGCTACGGCCCCATTGGGCATGTCGGCAGACTTGTAGGTGCCTTTCTCGTATTCTTCGAGATTCGCCGATGCCTTCGGCAGTCCGAGAATGACAAGCATCCACTTCCCGCGATAGCGCACCATTGCACCGTTCCACGGAGGGACGGGCTGCAATGCCCAAACTCTGACGCGGTCGCCCTTCTCAAGACGGCGCTTCATCTGATTCATTCCGGCCGTGACGACCTTGTCGTTCACGATCCAGATCGCCCAGATGAAGTGGTCCTGGTTGCCCTTCTTGTACCCGACGGGGCGCAAGGTAATTTCCGCCTCTCCGGGTGGCAACATGCCGCGGCCTGAGGCGAGGACGACCCCTCTGGTCACTGGCTTTCCATCCTTGTCTTTTCCCGTGACCACGGAACAGTCGAGCTTCAATGGGAAAATGGCGTTTTCCACGCCGATCTTCACGCTTTCTGCGGGTTCTTCCTTCTTGATTTCCTCTGCGGCTCGGGCGGAGCCACAGAGGAGAAGGAAAAGAAACATCCAATTTCGCATTTAGGATTCCTCTGACTTTCTGAGTTGCGTCTCCCCACAGGCTCCCAGCCCGCAAAGAGACTCCGATGTTTTCCAAGGAGCAAATGTATATATCTCATACATTAAGTAATAATGTCAATTCTCGACTATGTGAATTAGAGTGGACTCTTAAACCCTTGGCTCCCAGGGGAAAGTCCCGTATGCTCCGCGCTTGCCGTAGGTACAGTTATCTTTACTCCACTCTTTCCTTAGCCGTATGCCCGGAACCATCACTCGCGTCATCGGAGCAGTCGTCGACTGCAGCTTCCCAGAGGGGGCACCACCGCCTCTGCTTTCTGCTCTCACGGTAGACCTGGGGGAGAAGAAGATGCTCACCCTTGAGGTGCAGCAGCACTTGGATCACGGCAATGTCCGCGCGGTCGCAATGGGATCCACCGACGGCCTCAAGCGTGGGACGAGTGTCGTGAGCACGGGGAAGGCGATCTCCGTTCCCGTGGGACCGCAGACGTTGGGAAGAATGTGCGATGTTCTCGGCGAGCCCATCGACGGGCTGGGGCCCGTGAAGACGGAGAAGAAGTACCCCATCCATCGCAGTGCTCCTCTGTTCACGGAACAGTCGACGAAGACAGAGGTACTGGAGACGGGCATCAAGGTTATCGACCTCATCTGTCCCATCCTCAAAGGAGGGAAAGTCGGACTCTTCGGAGGTGCAGGTGTGGGCAAGACCGTCATCGTGAAGGAACTCATCCGCTCCGTTGCTGCGGAGCACGGAGGCTACTCAGTGTTCGCTGGAGTAGGGGAGCGGTCGCGCGAAGGGAATGACCTGTACTACGAGATGAAGGAATCGGGCGTGCTCGAGAAGACTGCACTCGTGTTCGGGCAGATGAACGAGCCTCCAGGACCACGTCTGCGCGTTGCACTCACGGGTCTCTCCATGGCGGAGTATTTCCGCGATGAGGAGCACCGCGATGTCCTCCTCTTCATCGACAATATCTTCCGCTTCACCCAGGCCGGCTCCGAGCTCTCCGCTCTCCTTGGCCGCATCCCGTCTGCTGTCGGCTACCAGCCGACCTTGGCGCATGAAATGGGACAGGTGCAGGAGCGCATCACGTCGACAACCAACGGATCCATCACTTCCGTGCAGGCGGTCTACGTTCCAGCGGACGACTTCACCGATCCAGCACCAGCGACGACCTTCGGGCACCTCGACTCCACTATCGTGCTCACCCGCGCACTCGCGGAGCTCGGCATCTACCCTGCGGTCGACCCACTGGAATCCACATCGACCATTCTCTCCGCGGATCTCGTCGGCCAAGAGCACTACGATACGACCCGCGCGGTGCAGAAGGTGCTGCAACGCTACAAGGAATTGCAGGACATCATCGCGATCCTCGGTATGGAAGAGCTCTCTGAGGAGGATAAGAAGAGCGTGCAGCGCGCCCGCAAAATCCAGAAATTCCTGAGCCAGCCGTTCTTCGTGGCAGAGACCTTCACCGGCATCGCCGGCAAATTCGTCCCGATGAAGGACACGGTGCACGCATTCCAATCCATCCTCGCCGGAGAACTCGATGATGTTCCCGAGCAGGCGTTCTACATGAAAGGCGGTATCGACGAAGTCCGCGCTTCCTGATCCTCCGCACATGCCCACGATGCACCTCTCCATCATCACGCCCGACCGTTCCGTCTTCGATGGAGAGATCGAGTCTGTCACGTTGCCCACCGCGGATGGGGAGATAACGGTGCTCCCGGGTCATGTCTCCCTTATCGCGTCGATCCAGCCAGGGTCCGTCGTCGCCCGCACTCGCGGGAACGAGGCGATCTTCGCTGTGGCGAAGGGGGTCATCGAGGTCACTGGCAAAGGAGTGCAGGTCCTCACGGATATTGCAGATGAAGCCGATACGCTCGATGAGCAGAAGATCGAGGAGGCGAAGCAGCGAGCGGAGGAGCTCATGAACAGCAAGCGCTCTGATGCCGAAGGCTTCGCCGAGGCGACTGCCCTCCTCGACCGCGAGCTCGCGCGACTCCGCACGGTGCGCAGGCACCGGTCGAAGCCGCGTCTCTCTCCCCCCACTTCTCGCACACTATGACCGACGGAAAGCCACCCTCCATTGCGGACCGGAAACCGGAGATGAGCATGTGGGCGTCCCTGAGCCTCGTCTGGGAAATCGGGTACTTGATCGCCATCCCTGCATTCCTCTTCGGCTTTGGCGGCGCCTACCTCGATCAGCACGTCGGCACCTCCCCCCTCTTCGTCCTCCTGGGTCTCTCCCTCGCTCTCACCGCTTCCATGCTCGTCGTCTACCGCAGAGTTCAGCGCTTACTGCGGCCGTAATCTCCTCTCCGTCGCCTGTCCTCGTTCCCCTCCTTCCGTTACACTCTCCACTATGGCCAGCATCGCCGTCCCCACCATTGCCTCAGAAACCATCACGATGATTGGACCTCTCGAGGTGCGGAACACCCTCGTCATGGCGTGGCTGGCGATGCTCGTGCTCATCGGCGTTGCACTGCTCGCACGCAGGACCAAGTTCACCCTCATCCCCGGCCGGTTCCAATCACTCATGGAGATGATCGTCGAGGGTCTCTTCGACTTCTTCGACAGTATCCTCCAGGATCGCGCCCTCACGCGGAAGATCTTCCCGATGGTCGCCACGTTCTTCCTTTTCATCATCATCGCGAACTGGATGGGCATCCTGCCCGGGGTTGGAAGCATCACCGTCATGGGGATGCACGAGGGGCACCCGCTACGCATCCCGCTGCTGCGCTCCATGAATGCGGACGTGAACGTCACCCTCGCGTTCGCCCTCATCTCGATGGTTGTGACGCAGGTGCTCGGCATTGCCGCTGTCGGCATTGGGCCCTACGTTTCCAAGTACATCGTTCCACCCTGGAAGAGCCCCATCGGTACATTCGTCGGCATCCTGGAGTTCGTCGGGGAGTTCGCACGATTGATCTCGTTCGCCTTCCGTCTCTTCGGCAACATCTTCGCGGGGGAAGTCCTCCTCGTTGTCGTCACCTACCTCGTGCCGTACCTCATTCCCGTTCCCTTCCTGGGACTGGAGATCTTCGTCGGCTTCATCCAAGCACTCGTCTTCTCCCTCCTGACCCTCGCGTTCATCAAGATTGCGATCACTCCCCACGGCGATCACGCTGAAGACGCGCATGCGGGTCCTCACGGAGGAGCCGCTGCTCCCGCTACTCCGTAGGAAAATCGTTCTCCGTAGCCTTGAAAATCGTCCCCTCCCTCCGTACACTCCTCCCACTCTTTTCTCTCCTCCCCTCCCGTATGGCAGTCCCCGTCGCAGAAGCTGTAGAAGCAGCCACCACTACCTCCTCCATCGTCACGAAGGACCTCGCCATGGCACTCGCCATGGGACTCGGGGCCATCGGCCCAGGCATCGGCATCGGCATCATCGGTGGGAAAGCGTCTGAAGCGATCGGACGCAACCCCGAGGCCGCCCCGCGCATCCAGACGACCATGATCCTCACGATCGCGTTCGCCGAGGCCGTCGCCATCTACGCGCTCGTCGTCGCTCTCATCGTGAAGTTCGTGTAAGACGCGATCGCTCACTGTCTCCTCCCATTCCTCCCCTATGGAATTGATCAACACCCTTGGCATCGATGTAGGACTGCTGATCACGCAGGCCCTCAACTTCGGCCTCCTCCTCATCGTCCTCACCTATCTCCTCTACAAGCCGATCCTGCGTGTCATCGACGACCGCAAGGAGCGTGTGCGCAAATCCATCGAGGATGCGAAGCATCTGGAAGTGAGTGTGAAGGAAATGGAGAAGACCCGCGTTGCGCGTCTTCAAGAAATGGATCGCGAAGCGAAGGAATTCCTGGAAGCTGCGAAGAAGCAGGCGGAAGCGAGCAAGAAGGAGATCGTCGACCGCGCCCAGCGCGAAGTGGATCAGCTGCTAGAGAAGGGCAAGATGCAGCTCGAGAGCGAGCGCAAGAAACTCCTCTCTGACCTCCAGAAGACCGTCAGCGACTTGAGCGTCACCCTCGCTTCGAAGATCCTCGAGCGCGAGTTCAGCGATGCTGACCAGCAGCGCCTCCTCGCGAGTATCGAGAAGGAGGTTCCCGCTCTCCTGCGATGAGCATCACTCCACTCGAGATCGCGCGCATGGCCATCGCTGCGGCGTACGAAATGCTCGAGAAAGAGGGACTCTCCAGCGAGGCCCCGCACTTCCCACGTGCTCTCAAGCAGGCGATCGCAGAGCGTGAGGAGGTCCTCACGGTCACGATCACAACCCCCACGGGCGATGCAGGTCCTCTCAAGATGAAGGTCGCGGAAACCCTGAAGGCACGCCTCGGCCGCGACGTGGAGATCGTCGAGGAGAAGGATCCCACTCTCCTCGGTGGCGCGCTCATCGCCTTCGGCGACCAGAGGATTGATCTCACTATGCGCGGCGCCCTCGATACTGTGGCGCAAGAGCTCCTGTCATCCACCCCCTCCCTCTAACACCATGGCCCTCGCAGCAGACATCCAGGCAGCACTCGAGAAGCGCATCGCCGCGTACCACAAGGAGGCGAAGCAAGAGCACGTCGGCACAGTCGTCTCCATCGGCGATGGCATCGCGCGCTTGAGTGGCCTCTCGAACATCGGCGCGGCAGAGATGATCGACTTCGGCAACGGCGTCCTCGGGAGTGCTCTCAACCTCGATGAGGATTCCGTCGGTGCGATCATGTTCGGGGATTTTACCCTGGTGAAGGAGGGCGATACGGCAAAGGCACTCGGGCGCATCCTCTCTGTCCCCGTGGGAGACGCCCTCATCGGCAGAGTCGTTTCGCCGCTCGGTGAAGCCAAGGACGGTGGACCTGCCATCCCCACCACGACGCTCTACCCCGTCGAGAAGATCGCCCCGGGCGTCATCCAGCGCAAGTCCGTGACGACACCGCTCCAGACGGGGATCACCGCCATCGACGCGATGATTCCGATCGGGCGCGGCCAGCGCGAACTCATCATCGGCGACCGCCAGACCGGCAAGACCGCGGTGGTGATCGACGCCATCATCAATCAGAAGCAGACCCAGTCCTCCGATCGTCCCGTCATCTGCATCTACGTTGCCATTGGTCAGAAGGAGTCCAAAGTTGCGAAGATCGTCGCGGAGCTCGAGAAGCGTGGGGCGATGAGCTACACGATCATCGTCTCTGCCGGTGCTTCGGAATCCGCAGCGCTCTCGTACATCGCACCCTTCGCAGGCTGCGCGATGGGGGAGTACTTCGTCGACCAGGGGAAGGACGTGCTCTGCATCTACGATGACCTCACGAAGCACGCGTGGGCGTACCGCCAGATCGCGTTGCTCCTCCGTCGCCCTCCTGGGCGCGAGGCGTACCCGGGAGACGTCTTTTACCTTCACTCGCGTCTCCTCGAGCGCGCGGTCTGTCTCGATGACAAGCTTGGCGGAGGATCCCTCACGGCACTCCCCATTATCGAGACACAGGAGGGAAACGTCTCTGCGTACATCCCGACGAACGTCATCTCCATCACTGATGGGCAGATCTATCTGGAGGCGGACCTCTTCTACAAGGGCATCCGTCCTGCGGTGAACGTGGGTCTCTCCGTCTCCCGCGTCGGCTCCGCAGCCCAGGTGAAATCGATGAAGAAAGTTGCCGGCAAGCTCCGCCTCGACCTCGCTCAGTACCGCGAGCTCGCCGTCTTCGCCCAGTTCGGCTCCGATCTCGATGCAGCGACCAGACAGCAACTCGACCGTGGTGCGCGCCTGACGGAACTCCTCAAACAGGGCCAGTACGAGCCGCTCCCGGTCGCGGAGCAGGTCGTAATGCTCTACGCGGGTGTGAACGGTTTCCTCGATGACGTCCCGCTCCCCGATGTGAAAACGTTCCTCCACGACTTCATCGCGCTGCTCAAGTCCCAGCATCCGGATGTGATGCAAGCCCTTGCGAAGGAGATCACGAAGGAGGTGGAGGAGAAGCTCAAGAACGCCCTCCAGACGTTCCGCGGTCACAAGGGACTCCCGTCCTCGAAGTAGGCATGGCGAGTGGGCTGCGCGAGATCCGGCGCAAGATGAAGGCCATTAAGGCGACGCGCCAGGTGACGAAGGCCATGGAACTCGTCGCTGCATCGAAGATGCGTAAGGCGGTGCAGAGCGCCCAGCAACTGCGACTCTACGCGCAGCGTGCGTGGAGCATTCTCGAACGTGTTGCAGCGCTGAATCCCGATATTCACCCCACTCTCCACGAACGTCCGGTGAAGAAGGTCCTCGCGATCCTCTTCTCCTCCGACCGCGGACTCGCCGGAAGCCTCAACGCACAGCTCTTCCGCGCTGTCACACAGTACGTGAAGACTGCGCAGAAGGCGCCCACATTCCAGAGTCTCGAGTTCATTGCCGTGGGGCGGAAAGGGCAGCAGTACTTGGCCCGCACGAATCAGACGGTGATCGCCGCGTTTCCCGCATTCTCCAATACTCCGTCGTTTCGGGATATCGCCCCGGCGATCCGCCTCGCGGAGCAGGGGTTCCTCAGGGGGGAGTACGACCACGTTTCGCTCATCTTCATGGACTTCATCTCCGCTCTGATCCAGGAGCCCGCGGTGAAGGTGCTCCTCCCATTCTCCCGCTCTGAACTCAAGGAGATGGTCGCGGGTCTGGTTCTCCACAAGCATGGACATCCAGGGGAGCAGGAGATTCCTCCGGCAGTGCAGTCGGGTGGAGAGTACCTCCTGGAACCCTCCCCACAGGAGGTCATCGACGCGATCATCCCGCAGCTCACGCAGGTGCAGGTCTACCAGGGCCTCCTGGAAGCCGTCGCTTCCGAGCACTCCGCACGTATGGTGGCCATGCGCTCCGCGACAGATAACGCGACAGACATCATCGATGACCTCACCCTGACCTACAACCAGACACGTCAGGCGAATATCACTGCTGAGCTGGCGGAGCTCTCGGCGAGCAAAGCAGCACTGGATTGAGGAATGAGCTATGGGCTTTGAGCGATGAGCAATGAGTACGGCTTTTCTCATAGCTCATAGCCCAAAGCTCACCGCTCAGAGCAGGGATGTAAGACCAACCTCACTTCCCCGTCAGATACAGCATCCCTCCCCCATATTCTATGAGTGGAGAGCAAGAACATCGCTTCCTCGACCTCTGCGTGGGCTCCCTGCCCGTCGTGTGCGCCTGCTGTGCCCTCACTGCAGGCAGTGCGCTCCTCCTCCGCGTCCTCGCGAACAGCTTGCAGTAGTCCATCGATGGATTCTCGGTAAGGCGGCACCCCGACAGCCGTCGTATTCCCTGTAGCCCGCTTGATGCTATCCCACTAAATGGTCGATACCTCAAAAAACGAACGACAAAGGAATGCACAGCAAGCGGGCTCATTCATTCTATTTCTCATTCAATGTCTATGCTGCGCTCCGTTCTCCCATTCCTCGCTGCATTCTCCGTGACAGCGACAGCCGTCGCGAGTTCCAGTGCGCTCCTCACGGATACATTCACGCGTCCCATCCTCGACGATGTCTCCGCTGATCACTGGGCGTATCCTGCGATTGAGTGGGTGCTCCAGGAGGAGATCATGACCGGCACGGGTGTGGGTATCGTGCACTTCGCACCCAACCGCCCGGCGACACGCGCAGAACTTGCCGCGGTTGCAGCGCGTCTTGCCCTGTGGATGGAGGAGCGGTACTACGTCTCGCAGTCGAGCAGTGCAGAATCTGTACAGAGTAGTGCGAGGAGTGCGAGTAGTGCTTCGAGTGATGGAAGAGTGGTTCCCGCACAGGGAATCTTCCTCGCTGTGCTCACGGGGAGTGAGCAGGTACCCCAAGTAGAGACGGGGGCGAAGGGGACAGGGGTGTTCGTCCTCGATGGCAGTGACCTCCAGTACGCCATCACGGTGAGTGGGCTCACGGGTCCTATCATTGCCGCGCACTTCCACCAGGCGATTCCTGGGGAGAGCGGACCAGCGGTTGAGGCGATCACCTTTGAGGGGTTGCATGCTCAAGGAAGGTGGGTCGGCCTCACGCAGGACGAGCGCGATGCCATCCTCCGTGGTGATATCTACGTGAACGTCCACACGGATACGCAGCCGGATGGGGAGATACGGGGGCAGCTACGGGATAGGCTGTATGAGGTCTCTGGAAGTTCGGTAGCGCAGTAGGTTGGTAGCTTGTAGTGGCGCCGAGGAACTCCTCGTGTGTCGCTTGCACCTACCGACCTACAACCTACCAACCTTACAAACTCACTGCCCGTACAGCGGTATCACCCCCGCCGGATCGATGAAGTTCTCGAGTTCCCTCTCGCTCTGCACGTACCCGAGGAATTCGACTGTCTCCCCCCGGTGGATGCCGAGGTGGAGGTGCTTGCGATTGAACCCGCTCGCAACACTGTGCCCAGGAGCCAATGTTCCAATCGTCTCCCCACGTGTGAGCACCTGCCCCACCTCTGGCCGGGAATCTGACGAGAGGTGTCCGTAGAGGACGGTGACCGGTTCCCCCTGCAGGGCGCAATGCTGGACGATAACACCACCATACCCTTCTGCGCTACCGCTGTACGCCACTGCTCCATCGCAGATGGCGTACACGGTCACCTCTCGATCAGCTTCGCCGGGTCGGATCTCAAAATCCAATCCCGCATGGAACCCAGTGAAGCGCTCCGGTGGATTGATGGGGTTCTGCGCAGGATCCGGAGTGACGTAGAGTCCGAAGGCGAGGGGGGTGAGTCTCTCCCGTGCATTGGGCAGCGGCAGCCCAAAGGTGCTGCTTGCGCACGCACTGAGCATGAGTGAGAGCAGTGCAGCGCACAGGGGGGAGTTCGCGCAGTTTCTGAACATCAAGAGGGGGGAATCACTCTGTATGACGAATGAGGGAGGCTACCCTTGCAGTTGCTTCGTTGACTCATGTGCGAATACGTTACCACACGGTGTACATTCGCGCATCGCACAATTCGCTCATTGTGCGTCAACGCGAAGAGCGGGAACGGCGCTGGTAGATGCGGTAGCATCCGCCCCTTTCTTCGCGTCGCTCCCCCATGGATAGCTCGTTCGACACGCAACGCTCTGGGACCCCGCGCACTGCGGGGAGGGGCGACGTACTCGTGACGGGCGGTGCCGGATTCCTGGGCAGGAACCTCTGTGCAACCCTCCTCGCCCTCGGGTACCGGGTGCATGCAGTCGATAATTTCATCACTGGAAGGCGAGAGAACATTGAGCCCCTCCTCGCGCACGAGCGCTTCCGCTTCGTCGAGTGCGACATCGCCGACCCGCGGTTCCCGCAAGTATTCGAGGATGTACCGCTTGCGGAGGTCTACCACCTCGCATGTCCCACGGGTGTCCCGAATATCGCGCTCCTCAGTATCGAGATGCTGGAGACGTGCTCCATCGGCACGTTCGCCGTACTGAAGCTCGCACGCGAGAAAGGTGCAGCCGTACTCTTCACGAGTTCCTGCGAAGTCTACGGTCAACCGGAGGTGTGTCCCCAGCCGACGGAGTACACCGGCAACGTGAACCCCGTCGGTCCCCGTTGCCCGTACGAGGAGGGCAAGCGCTTCTCTGAGAGTCTCCTCATCACGTACGTGCGGAAGTTCGGTCTCAATGGGAAGATCGTGCGCATCTTCAACACCTACGGGCCCTACATGTCCCCCACGGACCAGCGTGTGATGCCGCAGTTCCTCCGGAGCATTCGCAGAGAGGAGGAGCTGGTGGTCTACGGTGACGGGAGTCAGACGCGCACGTTCCTCTACGTCGACGACCTCATCCGCGCGCTCCTGCTCGTCATGAAAGAGGGGAAGAGTGGCGAGGTCTTCAACGTGGGGGGGACGGAGCAGATCACGATCACCGAGCTCGGGAATCTCATGATCGCCCTCACCGGGTATCAGAAAGGTATCGAGTATCGCCCGCACTTCACGGAGGATCACACAAGCCGGGAGCCCGATGTGTCGAAGATCCGCAGCCTCGGATGGATCCCCGCAATTTCGCTAGAGGAAGGCCTAAAACGCATGATCGCATTCCAGGCGGAGACCGTGTCCGAGGGTAGGACACAGCCTGTCGCGGTGGGTACAATGGCTCCATGAGTTGGCTCATTGCGTTCTTCACGATCTCTGGGGTGAGCTTCACCTTCTGGTGCACTGTGGGACTCGTTCGTTTCTTCACCGAATCTGTACTCCCGCCGAAGAAGCGTGGGCGGTACCCCCGCGTGAGCCCAGATCGCGTGGCGGCGATCGTCCCCGCGCACAACGAGGAACTGTGCATCGCTCGTACGCTCCGTGCGCTCAAGAAGGTCGTCCCGCGGACGCACATCTTCGTGGGGAGCGATGCCTCGACAGATCGCACCGCGGACATTGTCGTCCGTGAGGGATGTCATGTCCTCGAGATCAATCCGAATAAGGGGAAAGCGGGAGTCCTCGTCACCCTGATCGGACAGTTCCGCATCGTCGAGCGGTTCGATGCCATGATTATCGTCGATGCGGATACGGAGCTCGACAGCCACTATCTCGAGAACGCTCTCCCGTACTTCGACGACCCCCAAGTCGTCGCCGTGGCTGGGCATGCCGTGACACGCTGGGAACCCCACACCTTCCCACGGTGGCCGTACTTCTTCACCGCCTACAGGGTCCGCCTCTACTGTGTCCTGCAGGCTCTTATGCGCTACGCGCAGACGTGGAAGTACACGAATGTCACCTCCATCGTGCCGGGGTTCGCCAGCATGTACCGCACGCACGTCCTCCCGAAGATCGACATCGCCGCGAAGGGGATGATCATCGAGGACTTCAACATGACCTTCGAGCTCCAGAAGAAGAAGCTCGGGAAGGTGGCCTACCACCCCTCCATCTTCGGGACGTGTCAGGATCCGTTCACGTTCCGCGACTACGTGAAGCAGGTGAAACGCTGGAACCTGGGGTTTTGGCAGACGGTGCGACGCCACGGTGTGTGGCCGAGTTTCTTCTGGCTCGCTCTCGGGCTCTTCCTCATAGAGATGTTCATCTACTCCTTCTTCCTCCTGGGCCTCCCTCTCTTTCTCATCGGGTTCCTCTTTACGGGGTTTGCCCCCATCGAAGTCCCGTTCCCGGAGGGGATTCCCCTCGAACTCACACTGAATTTTCAGGATCTCTTCATGGGGGTCTTCGTCATGGACTACGCGCTCACGGTGATCGTTGCGGTCTTCGAGCGAAAACCCCTCCTCCTCGTCTACGGTCTCGGCTTCCTGGTGCTCCGGTATATCGATGTCTTCCTGTACGTCCTCACCTTCCCCCTCGCCTTCATCGTCAAGTCTACCGGCCAGTGGAAGAGTCCGGCGAGGAAAGGGTAGAGGGGGATAGTGGACAGTGGATAGTGGACAATGAGAGATCGACAAGTTTTTGCCAAGAGCTGCTACCGTATTGTCCACTGTCCGTTATCCACTTTCCACTATTCGCACATACCCTAACGGTGCCCAGACAACACTCCCCACACTTCCTCCGTCTCCCCTCCCAGCCTCCACAGACCGAGGTTCATTATTCCGTACCGTCGTGCGAGTTTGAGTTTCTCGCCAATGCTCCGCTCATCCTCGTACCAGATGACCCGTGTTCCCTCGTCGCGAATGGTGAGCGAGGGGCTCTTTGCACTCTCATCGAAGCGGGTAGTGACGTTCCCTTGCGTAACCATCCGCTCCACGTCGCTCAGTGTGAGTTCCTCCTCCACTCCACGGTATTCGCTACCGTCCTCTTCCCAACCCTGAGCGTAGAGGGGGATGCCCATGACGATCTTCTCCGGGGGGATGTGCAGACCCTCCACCGCGTACCGCAGCGTCCGTTCGATCCACGGGAGGGAGGCGATGGGACCTGGAGGATCGCCCGACGTGTGCTCGTCATACGTCATGAAGTAGAGGCGATCCGCGTGCTTCGCGATCTGCTGCCAGTCCTGGGCGTGTGAGCCGTTATCCTCCTCGGGATTATCCTCCGATGTCTTCGAGTGGATGGCGAGCCCCAGGGTGAAGTCCTCAGCATGCAGCGCTGCAGCGAGCTCCCGGATGAATGCGGAGAAATCCTCGCGGTCCTCACCGGGGAGCGCCTCATAGTCGATGTCGATGCCGTCAAAGTCCTTCGCTTTCGCCAGCTCAATGAGCTCCTCGATATGCACCCTGCGCGTCTCACCTGTCGCGATGACCTTCGTAACACGCTCCGGATCCCAGTCTCCGCCCTCCGTATAGTCGGGGAGATTTGCGATGAGTCCGTAAACGTCCTTCCCGAGTGCGTGGGCTTCCTGGATGAATGCTGAGTCCTCCTCCGTCGTATCGTAGGTGCGAATGCCGCCCTCGGGATCGAGCCGATACCAGAAGAGCGAGATGGCATCGATGGCCGATGCGTGATTGCGGAAGGAGTCGATAGCATTCTCCTGATCCCAGTAGGGGATCCAGCCGACGACCTCGAAACCGTCCTCTCCCGCGTTCTCCGTATTCTTTCGCAGTCGAGCGATGAGGGTCGCCATCTGTCCACGTGTGAGGGGTGCAGCGATGTTCGTCAGGCTTTCGGGGATCACGCCGAGATTCTGAAGTGCGTCGACGTACCCCTGGTACCAAGGAGTACTTGGTTGAGAGGAGATGCCGAAGGCGATGCTCAGGATCTTCAGCGCTTCCGCACCGTTCACCGCCTTTGCAGGTCGGAACGTTCCATCGGGGTACCCGCGGACCAATCCTAGGGCAATTGCTGTACGGAGGGATGGTGCGTACCACGCCGATGCATCGGTATCGGAGAAGGGGAGGGGGCCTGGATCGGATGGAGAGGAGAGGGCTGTTTGCGCGCGCAGTGTGAGCGTCAGGAATTCTGCGCGGTTGATACTCGACTCGGGGCGGAATGTGCCATCCGGGTACCCGCGGACGATGCCTGCAGCAGCGAGGGAGCGGACATCTTCAGCATAGGGCTGCGATGGTGAGATATCCGGGAAGACGTGCCCGAAGGCGATGAGCGGCAGCAGTGCGGTGGTGACGGCGGCAGTGATCATGCAGGAGTGAGAACGAGCAGGGGTTCCGTCACCTCCTCCCGGACAATCTCCATGAGGTGCTCCTTTCCCTCCGTGAAGAGGTAGTGGAGGATCGTGTACGGGTACAGGGCGGTGAGGTTGTTCTCGACGAATTGGTGGTCAATGCCGTGCTCGCGCATCGCCGCGAAGTACTCTTCCGTCATGTACTCCTTGCCGCCCATGCCGGAGAGGTAGCCATTGGCAGCGTGCCGCTTGCAGAGATTGATGAGGAGTGCGTACTTCTCTCCGGTCACCTCTTCGTCGATGATGACGGGGGTCTCGATGCCCAGGATATCCTTGATCTCGAGGATGAAGGCGATGTTCAGATCAGCCAGACGGTCCCACTTGCGATCGTACACCGCGCAGATCCGTTCGAGAGCATCCCGTTCCTGTGTGTGTGCGTACGCCTGGCGGATGGTTGCTCTGTGGCTGGGGCGCCAGGTGTGGGAGTTGTCGATGTGCACATCGCGGATCTGCTGCTCACTCGAGGAGCCAAGGACCGGCACCGTGAGCCACACGTCTTTATTCGGTCCCTTGATCTTGTGCCTGCGCACCCAGCCGTCTCCCTTGGAGAACTGCACATTCGTGAACAGAACGAACTTCTCCGCTTTCCACATCTTATTGAAGAAGCCGATATTGGGGAGGTAGTTGGGCTGGTGAGCGGCGAGGCGCATGGAGAGGGAGGGTTACACGAGGACGCGTTTCGCGTAGAACGCTTCTGCGTTATCGCAGCCACTGTGGATTCCGCGTAGAGCTGCGAGTGTGCGGACCCCGTGGACGGAGAGTGGGCCCTTCGGATTCTTCAACTGCGATGGATACAGCTCGAGCGCTTTCACCTTGGCTTCGATGTCCTCCTCCTCGAGTCCGACGTAGAAGTTGAGGGGCGATGCCTCGAATCCCGCGGTCCATCCGCTCGGTGGCAGCTCGTACTGGAGGACGAGGCGCTGCTGACTGCGGAAGGTCGGCGGCGTCGGTCGGGTCGCCGTGAGCATCGCGAGGCACGCTGCTCGGTGGTCCTGGTTGTAGTCGTTCGGGAGTGGAGTGAGCACGATCTGCGGAGTGAGAGCCTGGAGAGAGATGTCCTTTCCCCGTTCGATCTCGTCGATGAGCCGCTTCTGCGGGAGCGCATCCAACTGGAGGTGGTACTCATTCCCCGGGAGAGCCATGCGGTACCCGTCGAGCTTGAGGGCGTTGGCAACGCTTTCGATTTCCTTCATGCGCTCATCCATGGTGGAGACGCCGCTCTTCGAGAAATCCGCTGTGGTCCCCACCGTGAGGAAGAGCACGTACACCTCGCCACCCTCTCGCTTACAGCGGTGGATGAGGCCCCCGCATCCGAAGACTTCATCATCGGGATGGGGTGCGACGATCAGCATACGCTGGCCTTTGAAACTCAACATGTGAGCATGAGAAAAGGGGATGAATGTACCTCGCCACGCAGTCGAGTCAATTGCTCTGCAATTCCGATCTATACGAGTAAATATTTTTGTAGTATAATACTTATTGTACGAGGAGTTTTCCGCAGTACACTCACCCTCCATTTCCTCTCATCCCCATGGAAGCGAAGAGTGACCAGCTGCAGAAGGCACTAGAACTCAGCCGCGTGGGACTCTACCCACAACTCTTCGATGGTCATGATATAGACGGTAGGGAGTTTGACTCTCTGGAAATGGATCACATACGAAGCTGCGTTGCGTGGAGCGTTATAAAGTCCATGGCACTCGAGATGAAGGTCGATGAGCTCGAGCTCGTGCGGAAGGGTGCGAGACGGTCGGTCATGGATGCACTCCGCATCGTGGATACATTGCGATGCACACCCGAACAGCGGAAGGGGCAGCGGAAGAGTATGGATTCCTCTGAGGAGCAGCGCTCTCTTGCGCGCGCCGCGAAGTTCGACCCGCGGATCCAGATCGTGCACGTCCTGAGCGGTCCTGGGACGTTCGATACCCCACTCAAGGAGGGGCAGGAGGAATGGAACCGCTGGCAGGATCACGACCGCATGTGGTACGGGGTGAAGCTCGCAGCGGAAATCGCTGCGCAGAAGCGAGAGCGAGATCTCGGTGTACCCACTACGGCACAGAAACTCACGCCGCTGCATGCCCGTGCCTATGCCCCGATGCTCTTCTACAACGGCACACCCGTGGAGAATCCCGTCATGCGTGCGGCACGGGACGCGGGGAGACTGAAGCTTCCCCAGGAGAAGGTTTACGTCGCCGATACCGTGCGCATGTCCGATGGAACGCCGAAGCCTATCCAGCACACCGGCGATCAACTTGCGAGCCTCTTCCAGGAGCTCGACAACCCTCAGAGCCCGCTCTTCGGAATGGGGAATATTGCTCTCGTGAGTAATATGCTCGACGTGCGTGTGCCGAACTACGCTGAAGCGCAGAACCAGAAGCGCAAGGAGGCGGGGCTGGAGGAGGTAAAACTGTGGCTCTACGGTGTACCTCCACGCAGAGGCTCATCGGATGCGGGGTTCGGCGTGCGGGAGGATACCGTTGCTCCGTACCTCGAGTGGGAGCTCCCGCGCCTCGTGCGTTACGGGTACCAGGGACACCTATCCTACAAGCCTGCGGACTTCGAGAACGTGAAGATCGAGGCGTGAGCTTTCGGCTATGAGCGATGAGCTCAGGTGTTCTCATATCAAGTTGCAATAAAAAACGCGACTATTCCGAGAACCACATGCTCTCTCCTCTCGTACCCCGTAGCCCCGCAGACGGGGCGAAGGGGTATCAAAGCTCATCGCTCAAAGCTCATAACCCCTCAGTCTGTGTACACCGCTACCGAAGGCTGCAGCGTCACCGGCGACTCGATGATGATCTCGTCATCATCCGTGAGTCCGCTCTCGATGTAGGCGTAGTCACCCTGTAGGAACTTGACCTTCACCGTCTTTGGACTCGCCTTGCTGCGCTTCACCGTCCACACCGTGTTCGGCCGGTCGCTGAGTTCCAGTGCCTTCTTCGGGATTTCCATGAGCGGGAACTCCTCAGTGACCGGGATGTGCACGACGACGGACATGCGTGAGAGGATGCGCTCCCCCTCGGCACTATCGGGGATTTCCGCTTCTACCTGGATCAATCCCGTTTCCTGGTCGATCGCCTGGGAGATCCTATTCACCGTTGCCGCGTACTTCTCTCCCGGGCTGAACGTCGGGGCGAAGGTCACCAGCAGTCCCTGATCGATGTAGGGGAAAGACTCCTGCGTCACGAAGAACCGGACGAACTTCTGCGAGTCGTCGACGATGGAGACGAGCGGACGGTTGGAGTCCACGCTGTCCCCCACGTTCACGTTGCGCTTCGTGATGACGCCGCTAAAGGGTGCCGTCACGGAGCCTCCGCCGCCCATTTGCTGCTTGATGCGTTCGATCTCCGCCTCGATGATCTCTGCACTGCGTGCAACGAACGGGCGCTGGCTGCTCGTCGCTGCAGCGGTGCGCTGCTTCCCGGCGACGACGCGTTCCTTCTCTGCGAGGAGCGTCTGGATCCTGCTCGCGCTCACCTTCGCATCCGACATGTGCTTGAGCAATCGATCGATGACGTTGCCGATGTCCGCTCGGATCAACTCGATCCTCTCGACCGGCAGTTCCGGGCTCGGAGAGAAGTTATTCGAGAGGCGCCTGGCATCCTCCCCCAGGGAGATCGCTTCGTTCACCAGATCCAACATCCTCTCACGATCCGTCGTTGAGGAGAGCTTGCTGTTGAAGCGACGAAGCTCGCCCTCGAATGTGGAAGCTTCCGCATCCCTCGGGTAGAAGATCTCGTTTCGTCGGTAGTAGTCGTACCCGCTGTTCCTGTCGTAGTTCTCCAGTGCATCGTTGCGGGTGTAGAGCATGCGGGTGATGGCTTGGACCAGGTCGGTCATGGTGTTGCGGGCGAGCTCCAGGTTCTGCTCCATCTCCGTCTCTACACCGTCGATCTGCGTGTCGACCTGCTTCATGTCGGCATCGCGCTCCTGGATCTGCACCTTGCGTTCCGTCTCCAGAGCAGTGTTCGCTAGCTGTGCGATGAGCACTGCCTGGGACTCCTCCTTCGACTCGCGCTCGCGGACGATCTCCAGCTCTTTGCGCTTGAAGTTGAGATCCGCTGCCAGGTACTGCTGGCTGCCATCTGCTTGAAGAGTCGCAATCACCTGTCCCTGCTTCACCTGGTCTCCCACGTCGACCGTCAGCGACGAGACGATGCCGTCGCGTCGTGGGTATATGCCTGCCTCCTGACGCGAGAGCACGAGTCCGCTCGCCTTTATCGAATCCGGTATCTGCGGCGTGAGCGTCGTCACGCGCGCTCGGGGGGACGCGGAGGAAACAGAGCACCCCGTGAGGGCGATGATGCTCGCGACGGCGAGGACACGGGAGAGAGAAGTGGAGGTGAGCACGGGGACAGGGGAAGGAAAGTAGCCAAGCGTAAGTTCCTCCCCTCCACCGTGCAAGCAGGGAGAGCTTGCAGAGATGAAGACTTCAGTACATTTCCCTCTTTTACACTTGGGGCCCTACTGGGGCCCCAAGTGTGTGCGTCGCCGTTGGCCGCAGGACTGCGGCGGACGCAAGGGACTCACGGAACACATCAACAACCATTCCGCGAGGTTCGCGTGCGAGAGTTACTGACCGCTCATGCCACGGTTCGCGCCCGTGGTGCCCGTTGTGGAGGACTGGCCGGTCTGGCGTCCTATGTCTTTACCCTGTGCATCCTTGTCCTGCTGTGGGCGGTTCTTGTCGTTACGCTGCTGATCATCGCGATTTGCCATAGAAAAGATGGGGAAGTGGATACGCTCGGTATTTGACGATGCACCCTTGATCCCCTTACAACGTGTACTTGCATTCCTCGAAGCAATATATCGCAATATATATAGCAACGGAGCACATCTCTGCGCTCCGTCGCTTCCGTCTGCGGACGTCACTTCTTATCGTTCTCTAGCTTCACTTCCTGCGCTGTGCCTTCCTTCAGTGCTTTCGCATCCTTGGAGGCTTGCTGCGTCGCGAGTGTAGCATCGGAGTTCTGCATGTTGGGACCGCGAGAATCGAGCATAGACATAGAATGAGGGGGGAAGAATAGGCAATGTGTATGACGGATCCCCGGCGCATTCCTGACGGTCACCGCTCTTTCCCGCTTGCTTGTTTGGCGTTCTCTACAGGCTTGAGGTTTGCGGAGGATGGTCCATTGAGCACGGTACCGAACCGATCGTAGCGTGAACCGTGGCACGGGCAGTCCCACGATTTCTCGAGCCCGTTCCACTGCACGATGCAGCCCTTGTGCGGGCAGACAGCACTCATCCGGTGCTCCGTGCCCTGACTGTCGCGGTAGAGCGCGATCCGCTTCACGCCTTCATGCACGATACCGCCAGCGTCATTGCCGATATCCTGTACTCCTGGCTCCACCCATCCCATGAGGAGTTCCTTCGCGACATTCGTATTCTCAGAGAGGAATGTGGGGAGCGAGCGTCCGCGGAATCGTGAGGGGGAGTAGAGCTTCGCCCAGGGATTCTCGACTCCGTTGAGGAGATCCGTGATGAGCATTCCCGCGATCGTCCCGTGCGTCATCCCATTGCCGGAATCTCCTGTGGCAATGACGATGCTGCCCCGCGTCCCCGGCATCTGCCCGATCATCGCGAGCCCATCCATGGTTTCCATCACCTGTCCGGACCAACGGTACTGAATGTCTCCTGCCTGTGCGAAGCGCTTGCGCGTCCATTCCTCAAGCCGATGGAACCGCAGCTCCGCATCATTCGCTTGCCCTGTCTTATGATCCTCGCCGCCCACAATGAGGAGCTCCTCTGTGTCGGTGTGGTCTGCGAAGCGGATGTAGTGGTAGGGCTGTGCCGAGTGCTGTTCGTTGGTATCCCAGTAGAGACCGTGCTCGATGGCGCCGCGCGCGATCGCAAAGGCCAGAACGAACGTGCGATACGGTGCTTGCTTTCCGTACACTTGCACGTTGTCTCCAATAGGAGCATTGGTAGCGATGACTACGTGCTGTGTGATTACCGTGTGTCCGGCTTCTGTTTGGATAGTGAGTATTTTCTCCCTCTCCACGTTCGTCACGTGCGTCTCTGAGTGGATGGTGCCTCCTCGAGCTACGATCGCGCGAGCGAGACCAGCGAGGTAGGCGAGAATGTGGAACTCCGCTTGCCTTGGAAAGAGGAGTGCCCTCCCAGTATCGAAGGAGGGGAGGGGAGCACGCTCGACGAAGGACACGTCCTTCAGCCCTGCCCGATGGCAGGCCGTGGCCTCGCGCTCGAGTGTGGTGCTCGGGTCGCCGGGAGTGAGGAAGAGGTAGCCGTTGACGCGCCTGAAGGCGCATTCGATCTTTTCCTCTGCGCAGATTTCCTCGATGCGATCGATCGCCTTTGTATGGCTCTCTGCTGCGAGGCGAGCGCCGTTTCGCCCATGTACTTTCTCCAGCCGACTGTAGCGATCGTCGAGGGCGGCGGTGAGGTGCGCTGTGGTCCTTCCAGATTCACCACACCCGATCTCCTTGCTCTCGAGGACGATGACCTTCTTCCCACTCTTCGCGAGGAGGTACGCCGTCGTGAGACCCGCGATCCCCGCACCGATGACGCAGACATCCGCACTGGTGTTCTTCGAGAGTGGTGCGTAGGAAGGAACACGCACGGAATCTTTCCAGGGAGATCGAGTGGATGTCATGAGGAAGCGGGGGAAAGACCCTCTTGCTTGGTGTTCTGAGAGAGTCTGCATCTCTGACGAATGCCTGTCACGATCCTGTCCTCCCAGGACGAAAAGAAGTCTCCTGTGCAGAACAATCGTTCAACAATCAGCCTAGCTGACCACTCCTTCTAGTTGAACTGGAACCCTCTCAAGAGCTCATCGAAAACTGCGCGGTTAGCGTCGAAGTTTGACTGCGTGCTCCACACCAGGATCTGATGGTAGTACTCATCCGATTCCACGAAGGTGAAGAGGAGGGTGGCCTTCACGCTGTCCACGGTCGTCGTGTACTCGTACTGGACCGCCGGGAAGCCATCGAGCGCAGAGGGCACGGGTCCCGATACCTTCTCTGCAAGGGGAGCGTTCTGCTCGAAGTTCCGGAGGATGAGCGTCGCATAGCCCTCCAGATTCGTGTCGAAGTCCTCCTTTGGCTCCCCCAGGAGGATCGCGTACAAGTCGTTCTGCGGATCCTGGAACTGGAGCGATGCTTCGTCATTGAGGTCTGTGACCTGTTGCCACTGCACCGATGCGGAGACGGTGACCGTGCCATCCAGCGATGTGTACTCGCGCACGCTCCGCTGAGTTTCACCCTCCGTTACCGTCTCCGTCGACTGCTCTACGGGCATGGTCCCAACGATGACGAGGGATAGCCCTAGCACCAGGAGAGTCAGGAGAGAGGGGATGAGTGGGAACCCTTTCCCATCCTCCTTTGACCGGAGCTGACTGTCCTGTGCCTCGAGGACGATGGTCCCGGCAAGGTGATCGTGGACGCAGCGCTTGTCCGCGCGGAAGATCAGGAGCACGTCGATGAGTCCGTAGAAGGGGATGATGCCCAGGATGGCGTTCCCGATGGTACGGAGGAGGACGTTTTGTGCGAACCCTCCCGTCTTCTGCGTCTGCTGATCCACGATGCGAATACCGAGGAGCATCTTCCCAAACGACTGGCCAATGATGCTCACGTAGTAGACCTGGAAGATCAGGATGCCGGTGATCGTCGAGACGGCGTACGCCGCGACGCGGAGGTTCTCCTCTTTGCTCACAATGAGCATGCCCATGATCAACAGGAATGGGACCACACCGAGGATCAAACTATCGATGCACCTCGCAATGAGGCGCATTCCACGACCAGCGAGCGGTGTAGTGCGTACCATGGTGTCGCATCCTACGGGCCTTGGGCTCTCAGGGCAATGCCGACTCACCGAACGTACAGAATGCCACTGTCCCTGTGGAGAGTGTGCGTCCATCCTCTGCATGCAGCGTGAGTTCCCGCGCTTCCACGTGCACATGTTTCTGCGTGGTCTTGGATCGGAGGATTCCCGTCATGAGCCGATGGAGACTCTCCGGCGTGTCGTTCTGCCCGTACGTATTCAGTAGGAGGAAGGATGGTTCCGCAGAGAGGAGTGCGCAGCAATTCTCCAGGAGGGGCTTCAAGTCGCGCTCCACGCGCCAGGTCTTCCCGGACGGGGAGTGACCGTACGCGGGCGGATCCAGGATGATCGCGTCGTACGTCTTCCCGCGCTTCTGTTCACGGGCAGCGAACACCGGTGCATCTTCCAGCATCCACCGCACACGATCGGCAGCGATGCCATTGAGTTCCTGGTTCTCCTTCGCCCACGCGATCGCGGGTTTGGAGGCATCGACGTGCGTCACGAAGTGCCCGTCCTTCGCGAGTGCCATCGTCGCGCCGCCTGTATATGCGAAGAGATTAAGGACCGTGAGGGGTTTTCCGGATTTCTTCGCTTGATCTCGAGCTGCTCTCCAGTTCTGCTGCTGCTCCGGAAAGACGCCCGTGTGTTTGTACGGGGCGAGCCGGACGACCAGCTGGAGGTCATCGAAGGCAACCGGCCATTGATCGAGGAGAGCGGTGCGCTGCGTCCATGAACCCTTGCCTTTCTCTCCCTCGTACACTGCATCGGCAGTTTTCCAGAGATCTGCATGTGCCGGTTCTCCCTGCGCAGTGGGATCTGGACGGACGAGCCGGTAGGGGCCCCACTGCTCCAGTCGCTCGCCGCGTGCGAAGTCGAGGAGGGTGTAGGTGGTCTGCGGCACGAGGGTAGTCTAGACCAAGATACTCATGGGATGTTCGGATGTTCCTTCTTCGCAATCTCTGCTCGAACAGTTCGCGTCTTCCGCAGGAAGTAGAGGATCGCGAAGATGAGGACTGTTGCGTCGTCGGTAAACCCAAGCAGCGGCAGTAGGTCCGGGATCACATCGATGGGGGAGAGCCCGTAGAGGACTCCGGCCGCCAGGAGGAGCTTTGCCCGGAGCGATGTCCGCTCATCGAACGCCGCCAGCAGCATCACACGGAATTTCTGACCGAGGGAGAGCCGTGGCATGCGCCGAGTATACGTTGCCTCCACCACGCCGTCGCGTGGAGAGGCGTACCGTCCTTTTCCATCAGTGAACTCCTACTCTGCTTGCGCAGACGAGGGCGTGGGTGTGGGTGCGAAGATGGGTGCTCTGGGAGCGCTCGATACAGGCTCCCCGACCTGTGCCAATCCTGCGGAAACTTTCTGGATGAGGTAGGTCGACTCCCCTCGCGTGATCATGATTGCCACGGTGTGAACGGTCGGCGGGATTGCGCCGCGCTCCTCGATTGCGGACACGTAGTCGGAGTACCACTCCGTACCGCCCGTGTGTGGCACCGGCAGATTGAACTTGATCGCGATGATCTTCGCCGCCTGCGCCAGGTTCACGTTCTCCGCAGGTCCAAAGCTGGAACCATCGTCCATGCCCTGCATGATTCCCATTTCCTTGGCGAGGCATGTTGCCTCCTTGTACCACGCGTCCTCTGCCACATCGTTGTAGGAGGAGGGGATGGCTTTGCAGTACGCGCGGTACTCATCCGACGCATCCTTCGTCATGATCGCCGCGAACTCTGCCCGATTGATGGAGGCATCCGGGTTGAATGTCCCATCGGGATTACCGGAGAAGAATCCCATCTCCACGACTGTTTCGATCTCCTTCTTGTACTGGTACTGAGGGGAGACGTCGCTGAATGTTGATGGGGCCACGTACGTTTGCTCTGAAGTGCTCTCCGGAGAAGGCCACGGTTGTTCCGTCGGTGCAGTGTGCGAAGGCGTCTCTGGATCAGACATCTCTTTCCAGAGATTCTCCATGGGCTGTGGCTCGTACGGGCGACTCTCCTCCTCATACCATTGGTCTGGGAGAGACGTTGGCTCAGGGTATTCGTATTCATCTGGGGAGTACTGCTGTGTGCTCGTTTGCTGCTCCTGCATGGAGTTCTGGTATTGCGACTCCATGGACCCATCCGATGATGGCACGTACGAAGGCTGGTCATCCGTCCATGAAGGCTCCGGACTTTCGCTGTAAGAGTTCCCGTAGGATGGATTGGTCTTGGAGTTCGACTGCTGGGAATTCTGCGTCGAGTACTCACCGTACTGCATGGAATCCTGCGAGGAGTACTGACCGTACTGCATCGTGGAGCCGATGAGCGACCGCTCCTCGATCACGCGCCATGAGAAGACGCTCAGGAAGACCGCAGTGAAGGTCACTGCATTGCAGACTGCTCGGAAGGAGAGCTTCATAGGATGTGGGGGTGTATTTGGTAATAGTATACCACAAATAGGGGCATCTCCGCTATTCTTCTGGGACAGATGCATTTCCGTTAGCCAAAGAGATTCTCGTGGGTATCCGTGGCGTGGAATGTGACGGTTGCGTTGCCGGCCGCATCGGTACGGAGCTCGTAGAGCAGGAGCCAGTCTCCCTCGATGTGGCAATCGCGGAGGTGCTGCCACTCCCCCTGGAGCGCATGATCCCGGTGCCGCGGTAGCAGGGGCGTCCCATCGACGAGCATGCCCATCACCGCATGGAGTTTGGCGATTTTCCTGCCGGAGCGTTTCACCTTTGCGTAGTCGCGACGGAAGCGCTTCGTATGCTTCGCAATGCGCATCGCCTCAGAGCGAGCGGAGCGACTTGAACAGTTCCTTTTTATTCTTGAAACTCCGTATCCCTCTTCCCTGCTTAGCCTCCCGCAGATCCCTGCGCAGCCGGGCGTTGGGAATCTCCGATGGCTGGACCGGCGAGGGAGTGAACGGGAGGCCTCCTGAACGCTTCACCTCCGTGTAGAAGAGGATGATGGCCTGCGAGGGCTTGATGCCCTGCGCTTGGAGGATGGCCTCGGCGTCACGCCGGAGAATGGGATTGATGCGGTGCTGTAGACGGCTGGAAGCCATAGGGAGAAGTGACAAAAGTACTCCAATTGTACTCTCATGGATTTCACGGCGCAAGTGCATGCTTGCAGGTGAAAGGGGACTAGCAATCTTTGCCAGCCCCCTTTCGCTCATTGCACGACGCATTTTCACTTTTTCCTCTTCTTCAGCGGTTTGATCTCAATCTTTCTCACGTAGGAGACGTGATCAAATCCTCCTACGTTCTCCCGGTTGCCGAAGCCGACTTTTCGGCCCTTCAACAACCGGCGGTCGTACTTTTCTTTCAAGACTTCCTTGCCCTGAAAGAAAACGGTTACCGTCTCTCCGTCATCCTTGACGTCGACGGCATACCAATTGGTGCCGGCCCCCTCGGGCCAGGCCGGTTTCTCCTTGTCGTTCTCGATGGCCACGTCCTTGCGGCCGAGTTTGGTGGTCTTTCCGTCGACCACCTGTTCAAGCTGAACGAATCCGTACCCTGCGTTCAGCCTAACTCGCAAACCGTCCATGGTCTCCCAGGCGCGCTTGTCTGCGAGCGCGCCTGTAGTACGCAGACACAGAACGAACGTGTCTGCGTAAGGCCTCTTGCCTCCAGTGTCTTCCCAGGTCCATTCCAAATGGACCTTGTAGCCGTCCTTGGCCTTCACCTTCCCTCGGCTGAAGAGGTACGCCCGATTGGCCAGGCGGACCTCGTTCTGCCGGACTTCGACGGAAGAACCGGGCCCGGGCAGGGTAGTGGACCACCGTGCCCCGTCGAGGCTTTGGAACGTCTCATCCATGAAGATTTTGGACTTCTTGGTGCCGCCCGCTTGCGCGGGGGCGGTCAGGATGGCGGCGCAGACGAGGGCCGCCAGGTACGAAAGTTTTTTCACGTTTTTTCTCCTGGTTTGAGTTCGGAATGCGCCGTTGGTGCAATGAGCAAACCCCCTACATCCTGCAGGGGTGATTGCTACGAGCAATCTTATATTTTATATACTAATATTGTGTTTTAGTCAATTTCCCGATTGCTATCAATGAGTTCAGCCATTTTGCAATTCCTCCCATAGCCTGCGCTCACTGTCTCGCTTCTCTGCCTCCCTCTGGGCGAGCTCGAGCTGCAACTCCTCTTCCAACCGTTCGGGGTAATCGAAGGGCTTCGATGTACTCTTTGGCGTGAACACCCGGACGAGTCGCAGGATGTCGTAGGAGAACTTGCCGTGGAATTCTCGGAAGAGGGGATGGAGTGTTTCCGTTCCGTGTATGCGGAATGCTGCCGCGATCTCCTCGAAGTGTGGGGAGGGTGGTCGCAGGTACTCGATGTCGAGGACTGCCCCGGATTCCAGGAGCTCCTCGATGTGCTGGATGATCGTACCTTCCTTGAGTTTGCGTCGCCGCGCGATCGTCTTCAGGGGCAGTTTCTGCTCGAGGAGCACGCGCGTCTGTTCGTACGTGGAGATGCTGCTCTTCTCCCGCCGTTCACGGCGGGGCTTTTTCGTTCTCTGCACAGGTATTTCCTCGAGTTGGTGTGTCGCGGTGAACTCCCGGATGGCAGCGAGGAATTGCTCGCCGTACTTCCGGAGCTTGCGCGTGGAGACCCCGAACATGTTCTCGAAGCTCGCCGGGGACTGCGGGAAGTACGTCGCCATCTCCTTGAGCGATCGGTTCTTGAAAATCATGTAGGAGGCGACGCTCTCGCGTACTGCGAGGCTGCGCCGTAGGCTCCGGAGCTTCTCGTAGAGACTCTCGTTGTACGGGAGTACCGGGGTTTCCTGGTCTTCCTGGTTCTTCGCTGTATCTGCCGGTGGTTGGAGGGTTGCTTGCGTCATGTCCGCACTCTACGAACACCCGCTCCCCCAACCGAGTGCTCCCAGGGATAGTCAGCGGATGCTCCGGAGTTTTTTGGCTTAATTAAGCCATGAAAGGCATTCTGCGGGTAGGCAGAACGGCGGGGGTAATCCAGCAGGAAATCAGCATTTCACTACCCCAGTCTCCTGTACACATCCTTCCGGTGACCGATCGAGACAACAGTAACCGTGATGATCTTCTGTTCAATGATGTACACGATGCGGTATGGCCATACTCGCATGGAGTAGAACCCCGTGAGCTCCCTATCCAGCTTCTTGCCGAAGAAGGGATTCTCCGCAAGGTGCTCAAGCGCCAGGGAGATGCGCTCCTGATCTCGGTGAGGCAGTTTGCGGAGGTGCTTCCTTGCCGTTGGTTTCAAAATGACGAGGTACATATCCTCATAAGCCCAGCTCCTTCTTCACCACAGACCAGGGAATGGTCTTCTTCTCCTTCATCGCTGCCCGAATATCCTTCATGAGCTGTGGATCGGACATAATCTCGAGCGTTTCCTGCCACCCTTCAAAATCCTGCTGAGACATGATAACCAAGGGGGTATGTCCTTCGAGCGTAATGGTGACACTCGAGCCGGGTTTACTGGCAAACTCCAGAACCTTGAAGAATTCCTTGCGAGCCTTCGTGGCTGAGATTGTCTTATGCATAGTATGTACATTGTAGCGTACATACCCTCCCCCCACAATCTTCCCGGGAATGGGAGTGACGTTCGTCATACCTCCACCCTACGTGCCTCGTTCAAGAGTGCGAGAACCCTGCATTCCTTTCGGCGGGAGAGATGGAATTTCATGGCTTGCGCAAGCCAAGGAAAGCATTCTGCCGGTAGGCAGAACGGCGGGGGTTGCCGCCTTGTAGGAGGCGGTTTTTGGCTGTACGATCTCCCACTTTCCTCCTCAATCCCATGGCTACGCAGATCTGTCGCATGTGCAAGCAGAAGATCCCCCTCGGTGCTAAGAAGTGTGGCAAGTGCGGTTCGGACTTGCGATCGTGGCCGCGCAGGCACCCCCTGCTCACCGGTCTCCTAAGCATCGTGGGATTCGTCATTCTCGTGAATGCTCTCGGTGGCTCCTCGCATTCCGCTACTGATGCCTCTGTCGCTGACTCTGGAACACAGCAAACAGCACCTGCTCCTATTGCAGTCTCCGCCGTGGATCTTTACGCCGCATACGAGGCGAACGCTATCGCCGCTGATGATCAGTATGATGGGAAGACCCTCGCTGTGAGCGGAACGGTCGACTCCATTGGCAAGGACATCCTCGATACTCCCTACGTTGCTCTCCAGACGGGGAACATCATCTTCTCCGTTCAGTGCATGCTCTCCGACGATGTGGAGGCGAGCCAAGCAGCGACGCTCTCCAAGGGTGCGCGCATCACCGTCGTCGGCCGCAACTCCGGCAAGCTCGGGAATATCATCCTGCGCGACTGTGTGATTCAGTAGGGGATTACGCCCTCTGCGCCTCACTGTTTGCTGAAGGCTTTGCGAATGTGATCCACTCCGTCGTCTGGCTGCCATCCCGATTGATGAGCCGAACTCCCGCTACGGTTGCATCTATTTCCACGGCGAGATCGTTGCCATTCTGAAAGGCACCACCATTCGCGACAGTGATTGTGGATGGCGCTCCTGTTCGCACATCCTGCACGAAGAATTGCTGAAGGATGGGCCGGTGATCGTGACCCTGCACTACCAGATCCTTCTCCAGGAACACTCCAAGGCGGAGACTATCGAGTACCGTTGGGGACATCGACTGAACAACTTTCTTCCCGTTCAGTACCGAGAATCTGTGTCGGGCAAGTGCATCTTCGGGTGAGATTCCGTTTCCGGTTTCCTGCCCCTGTGGAGTCTCACCGCGCAAGATGCCGTCGATGCTTGCTCGGGTCTTCCCAAAGAGGTCGCGCGTCTGGTGACCGTGGTAGATGAGGATCCCCGGAGGAGCTCGACGTTCTTCCCGGTGTGCGCTGTGTACTCGTTGAACAACGACACCAGTGTCCTGAGCGCTCTCCTCGTGTGTTTGTTCATGTGATCCACCGTATCCCCATTGAGGATCAACTGAGCCTGCGTGTGCACTGCGTATTCCAGCAGATCCAGCGTTGCATCGAGCATCAGCGGCTCCTTGCCTAGGTGCATATCGCCGATGACGAGGATGCGTTCTGACACGATCTTGGGGGAGGGGGTATGGTAGGGTGCGCTCAGAGAGCATTCAACCGATTTCCACCTGCTTCACGAACACGTTCCACGAGATCGATGTGCGGACCGGCGGCGTGTGGCGCTTCACGATGCCCTCGAGTACTTCGAGTGCGTCGGTGATGACCTCAAGTCCAAATGGTCGACGATCAAGTTTCCACAGACCGTGAAAGCGAAGTCCACCGAGACCGTCATCTTCGCCTTCGTCGTCTTCAAATCCCGTGCACACAGGGATCGTGTGAATGGGAAGGTCATGAAGGATCCCTCCATGTCCGCATCGGCTCATAAGGACGCACCCATGCCCTTCGACATGAAGCGCATGGTGTATGGGGGGTTTAAAGCCATCGTCGCTCTCTGAGTTATAGGGGGAGCGAAACCTCGGCGAAGTCCGCCTCAGGCGGACGAGGACGGGTGAAGAGGATGGTGCACGGTGGGTTCAAGGCGATCGTCGATGTGTGAGGGTGCGTGAAAATCGCTATTCTCCATGAGGTGCGACAATGCTTTCGCCAATGCTGATGTTAGTCAAATCCCTTTTATATCCCATCATCCACGGTATATTCCCAACCGGGTTGCCATGCTTTGGCATGCCTCCAATCTTCCGCGATGGCTTGTTCCCAGTTTTTGCCTTTTAGGAGTACATCCAATGCCAATTGCGGACCTTGGTGCGCAACGATTGCTACACGTTTTCCCTTGTAGGATTTCTTCAACAGTTCGATGAAGTCCGACACTCGTTTCTCGACGTCTCTGTAGCTTTCTCCGCCGGGAAAAGGATGGTCGATGTATTGCACCAGATCGTCTTTAAATTCATTGGTGTGTTTTTGCGTGAAGTCTCCATAGTTTGCCTCCCGCAATCTCTGGTCAGCAATGATCTTGAAACGTTCACCGAATGCGAGATCCGCCGAATCGATGGCTCTCTGCAAATCCGAACAAAATACCACGTCATACATTCCCTGCGCCTGCTGGCCGAGCTCCTTGGCCTGTTTCTTCCCCAGTTCAGAAAGTTCTCCCTGAGCCCATCCTGTGGCGAGATCTTGGTCGTTGTCTTTTGTTGTGCCGTGGACAAAATAGGTGATTTTTACAGACATGTTGATAATGGCGTGGCGATCTACTGGTTGCGCGGATCATCCTGAGGGTTGACGTACGTGAGGCCCCAGGGACCGATCCCGTGCAGCTGGATGACCGCACCGTCCTCGCTCCAGGCGAAGTGACGAGTGCCCGCGCGCATCATGGCGAAGCTGCCCACCGGTAGCGTATTGAGCGCACCCTCCGTGAACGTTTCTCCCATGCCGATGGCCAAGGCTCCGGAGATCACCGTCACGTGCTCATCTGCAGGATGCTCGTGGGGGGCAATGCGGTACTTGGGAGGTACCTTGATCCGCATCGTGAAGGGGCCTGGTTTCGAGGAGTCCCCTTCGAGCACGGCAACCTTCGCTCCGGCAGGCAGGACGGGAGGGGCATCCACCCAGCGCACATCGGCTGCTTTCACGAGGATGTGCTCCGGCTGCATTGCCTCCTGCATCGCGGCTTCACTCGAGGCACCCGAGGGAGATGTATCTGTTGCCTGCGGAGTGCTCTCTGGAGCACAACTTGCAAGCAGCGCAGCCAATGCAAGAATTCCAAACGAAGAGAGAGAGTGTGTGATACGCATACGGGGAGACTACACCCTGCTCTGTATGAGTCAAAGAGCCGATACCACTGTGGCTCGCCATTGTGCGCGGCACGGTGAACCCAGCCAATGGGCTCTCCACGGGCTGGGTTCATAGCGACATTGCTCTTTCACTGCTACGCGCAGACGAGATCCTCATCCACGGATCCGTCGCAGTCATCGTCGAGCGTGTTGCAGGACTCGGGCGATGGGCTGACCGTTTGCGTGCAAGTGAGGCCGCTGGGCCCTGGGCCCGGTACTCCGGTGCAGGTGTAATTCGCCGTGCACACTCCCGTGGTATTCGTACCGCCACCCGTGCAGGCACTGCCTAAACCGGGGACATCGTCGACTATACCATCGCAGTCATCGTCGATGCTGTTGCAGACTTCGGAGGAGGACGGACCTGGTGTGCAGGAGTTCACGAAAGCGCCATTCACACAGGACGATGCACCTGTTGCCTGACAGGCACCCGTGCCGCAGGAAGTCGGTGTTGAGGGGATTCCCTCGTCCACGGCCCCATCGCAATCATCATCAAGGTTGTTGCAGGTTTCGCTGCCACCAACCCCAGGAATGCATTGCTGCGGCTCGCCAGCGACGCAGCTATTCACCGTTCTCTGGCAGACGCCAACGCCGCACGTCGTCTGACCGAGTTCTTCATCGGTGGATGCATCACAATCATTGTCGAGGCCATCGCAGATTTCCGGCGCGGGGATGCATTCCGCGGGCAGCAGAGTCTTCACCGTTGGAACACAGATTTCTTCCGTTCGTACAGCTTTGAGTGATTTGACGCCGAATTGATCGTGGGTGAGGACATTTCTGTTCACCGTGTTGTGCGGGATAACCTCGTAGCACACCAGGTGATTCTTCTCGTCGACGATTTGGTGGACCTTCCCGTTGTGAGTCTTTTCTACGGGATTGCAGAGGTAGCGTGCCCGAATGACTTCAAACTGCTTCTGTTGGAACTGATCCCGGAGCGTTACGCCCTTGGCAAGTTCATAGGGTTCGATGTCCCAGCAGAGGTAGTGGTTGGCATTCTGTGGCACGGGTGGCACGAGTGCACTGATTACCTTCTCAGCTGCGTTCGGCGGCAGCTTATCAAAGGGAATGCCGATTTTTTTCTTGCCGGTGGGCGTAAGCAAATAGCGGGGCTTCGTGACCACGATTGGCCGTTGCTCGAACTGGTTCTGGATGAAGACCGTTCGCGGCGTAAACGTAGCCTGGCTTTGAACCCGATAGGCAAGATAGTGGAGGTCCGGTCTTCGTGGATTGAACACAATGCCAGCGTGGAGCTTTCTGACAGGATTGAGGAGTCTCTCGATCAGAACGAGCGTGAAATCCGTTTGGTTGATGAACTGGTCTCGGAGAACAACGCTGATTGGCTGAATCGATTTATCCAGGAGATAGCTCAAATAGTGATCACAGTTGACGCCCTCATCGGCCACGCCGTTGCCATTGTCGTCTTTGCCGTTACAGATTTCTGCATTTGGTACGCCCTGTGCGCCGCTCATGAGCGGCAGCAGGACGACGCCGAAGAGTGCCACGAAGCAGCACGCGAGGATGACCATCGGATTGCGTATGATCTTCATTGTTGTTGGGGGTAAGAGGTAGAGAGCAGAGGACGAGTATAGCAGAACCACTGCCCGTACAAGTTCTGAAGCGCAGCAATTGGCGTTATGGCATCATGCTGCTCTTCAACATGCTTCCGTGATGAAACCAGTGCCTTCCGTCCTCCAGGGAGGTCTCAGTGAACCTCGCCTTCCCCATCCGCCCAGAAGACGAACGTGAAGACCTTGTGGCCGTTACCGAGGTCACGTTCGAAGAGGGAGGCACGATCCTTACCATCCCTGTGGATGACCTTGCCCCACTGCGGCGGACCATCTGCATCGTCGACATCACCCTTCGCCTGCGGTGCCGTCACCGATCCAACAGTTGTCGTGGAGTCGAGGTGCGCGTAGATCAGCTCCAATTGCTCGTAGTCATGTGCGTTGGGGTGCTGATTCAGCGTGGGATCGCTCGAGTAATCCATGCAGCTCCCGAGCGGCGTGTTCCCGAAGTTCTCATCCTGGTGATTGAGCCCGAACGTGTGCCCGACTTCCTGGCACAGCACGAGGTTGCGCCACGCGGGAGTATTGTACGTTGACGTGGTGAAGTAGGTGTCGTTGAGCTTGGTTGTGCCCTGTGTGATGTGACCGCCGCTCACCCAGATCTGCGCGAGGCCGAGCCATCCATTGTTGCCGTACTTCGCATTGCACACCTCCACTCGTCCGGCCGTGGGTCGGCAGCTCTTCCTCCCTTGTCCTGCGACGATACTCGTATCGAGAACACTTGAGAGACTCCAGTCGCTGGACGTTGTTGCAAGGTACGGATCCCAGGCTGTCGAAACGTTATCACCCAACTTCAGACTGAAGGGGTTGCTCTGACGAGCCCAGTGGTAGTTGCCCCACGAATGATTCGCGTAGGCGACCGTCGCGAACAACGACGCAGCGACGAGTGCAATGGGGAGAGCGGAGGACAAGCGCAGAGCGCTCTTGTGGTGGGGGGTCATGAGGTGACTATATCATGATAAAACTGAAATGCAAGAACTTGCTTGCGATAATCAGCATGGCTCTCCCAAAACAAAAACGGACAGCCGCATCGTACCGTGCAGCTGCCCGCAGTGGTTGAGCGCTGCTCAGATCCGCTCAACCTTCTCCACGCAGAAATCGATGCTCTCGGTGGCAGTTGTGTCGCCCTTGGAGTTGAGTTCTGGAGCCTTCCACCTGCACGGCCACGCCTCAAAGAGGTTGTAGCGCATCACTTCGTTGCCCGCTCGATCAAGGTAGATGATGGAGATGGACTTGCGATCCGTCGTCCCCGCGAGGACCTTCTTGTACCACTCACGGAGGGCATCCTCCCTTGCGGGGTCATTAACGAATCCCCGTTTGAGGATGATGTTGCCGTACTTCACCTTCCCGGGTCGCTTATGGAGTGTCGCAAGACCGGCGTCCTGCTCCTCGATCACCTCCACTTCCGATTCGACCCCGGAGACTTCCTTGAACCCCCCGACGATGACGCCATCGATCTCTACTCTGAAATTCGACGGCAGGAAGAGTTTCTGCTTCGACACGTCCGCTGCCGGAGCAGGACTCGCGGCGATGATGACGGGCAGGAGGACAGTGAAACCTGCGGCTGCTGCGAGCAGTCGCCAGCCCGGTGATGTGTGGGTGAAGGAGTTCATAGAATATGAAGGGAAGAAAGGAGCCATTCTACTCCAAGGTGAGCCACTCTACGACAAATACCTGACTATAGTTGTATTTCCGGTTACCGTCACATTCTACAATGCCTCCAATCGACAGATTGAAGCAAATTCTGGTGGCCGCTCCACGTGATCGCGAGCTACGTAATGCCGCTGCGCCGCAGGTGGCACAAAAAATCTGCTTCTCTATTCGCAGCGAGCGATTTTACATGGAGCTCTGTAATGATCCTTGTCACAACCATTTGTCGGCCCCTTCGTCAGGCACAGGATAAACTCCGTATGGCGAAGACGAACGATGGGTGCTTCCCCCGCCTGGACCGAACGGTCGGATCGTTTGGGCTGGGAGGAGTTTGTGTCTTTTCCTCCCGAATTCCCGCTATACTCACGCGCTTCTTTCCGCTCCCCTCATGGACCACGGCGACGTCATCCTCCGTTTCCAGGATGTGCACTTTCACTACGATCACCATAAGCCCGTGCTCGACGGCGCGAATTTTTCGGTGCGCGAGAATGCGAAGCTCACGATCATGGGCCAGAACGGCGCTGGCAAGAGCACGATCTTCAAATTGATCACCGGTGTACTCACACCGCAGGGGGGCGAGATTCACATCAAGAGGGGAACGACAATCGGCATCGCGCAGCAGGTGATTCCCCATGATCATCTCCAGAAGACTGTCCGCGAATTCTTCGAAGGGGCGTTTGCCGAAAAGAAGTACGACATCGAGAGACACATCGCGAAAGTGCTCGACGTCGTGCATCTGGATGCTCCGCTCGTGAAGAATCTCTCTGCTTTCTCCGGTGGCCAGAAAGCGCGTCTACTCCTGGCATTCGCACTCATCCAGGAACCAGACATACTGCTTCTCGACGAGCCGACCAACAACCTGGACCGCGCAGGTATAGAGCATCTGACTGATTTCCTCGCTCTGTACGAAAAAACCTGCATCGTGATCTCCCACGATGCGGCTTTCCTCAACAGTTTCACGCACGGGGTATTGCATCTCGATACGTTCACACACTTCGTGACGCAGTACGTGGGCGATTACTTCGACGTCGTCGAGCAGATCGAGGCGCAAATCGAACGCGAGCAGCGGCAGAATGCGCGAATGGAGAAAGACATTCTCAGCCAGAAGGAGAAAATCAACTTCTTCTCACACAAGGGAGGAAAAATGCGCAAGCTCGCGAGCAAAATGCGCGATGCGGTCGAAGAAGCGGAGGAGAACAAAGTTCAAGTGCGTCGCGACGATGCGACCCTGCCTCCTTTCTCCATCGACTCAGAACCCTTCAAAAAGCCCCTCGTGCACATCCGATCGGTGACGGTGATGAAACAGAGCAAGCAAACGAAGAAGAAGGTGGAAGTGACGGTCCATAACAGGCATCGCCTGCTCATCACGGGCCCGAATGGTATCGGTAAGAGTTCCCTCCTGGAAGCCATGGCCAATGGGGCAGAGAAGGGTGCGGTGATAGCGGAGGGCGTCCGTGTGGGGTACTACCGTCAGGATTTCTCCGGCTTGCCTATGGAGAAGACCGTGTACGAAATCCTGGAACAGGAAATGGAGAAGCCCAACAAGCAGCACGTCTACGCAACGGCAGCGCGTTTCCTCCTCCCCGGAGACAAACTGCAGGCAAAGGCGGGTTCGCTCTCCGAAGGCCTCAAAGGACTGCTCTGCTTCGCGCGGTTCACTCTCCAACAACCTTCTCTCCTGATCCTCGATGAGCCAACCAATCACATCAATTTCCGCCACTTGCCGGTTATCGCCAAGGCTCTCAATGAATACGAAGGAGGAATGATTTTGGTGAGCCATGATCATGAGTTCGTCTCCCAGATCGAGATGAATGAGGAATTGGATCTTGGAGCTCTCTGAGAGGCTGTCGTGAAGCCGGGTGGAGCGGGTTGCCCTGAAAGGGCCCCTTTGGGGCTGGCTTGCCGATCGAAGCCCAAAGTGAAGGCTGGATGGTAGTACAACTACTACGAGTTCTTCTGAAAAATAAACATATCTGGGCGATTGATGGAATGACCCTTCTTCCGTGGAATGTAGCCACATATCTCTGCTGCGATCTTCACGGCTGAACCCAGGACGTCACCAGAGGCATGCCGTGCCTTCGCTTGTTCCACTACTACAGGATCTTCCACTCTCAGAGCTTCTACGTCAGCGTCAGTTTGGATGGGTTCGAGGTAGCTCTGTAAATCTTCACCCTGCTCTGTGTTGATGCGGTAGTGATGTCCAGGCGTTGGGCTACCGTCGTTCTTCCAAACAATACCAATGAGTTTCATCCCTGGCTCCGAGCGGATCTCATCGAGCACTATGGCCGTCGCGGATACGAGGAGATACCCGCCCGTACGAAGGTGACGAAGACCCTCTTTTGCGAATGCTCCCGCGTAGATAATTGCATCAACCTTCTGATCCGATGTCGGAGGAATGAATTCTTTCGCATCAGCAACATGGATTTCCGCATTTGGCTCCTGTGCTTTCAGTACATCGATATTCGACTTGCAGTAGTCGACATTGATCACTCGCTTACCCGGGAATGCTCGTGTCGGAGCGGCATCACCACCACATCCAAGATTCAGAATCTCATTGCAGTGCTGAGGATGGAACGTTTCATTGAATAGTTGGAATCGCTCAATTTCGTATCGGCGTCGCTCATATATTCTCAATGATTCTTCGAAGGAAGGTTCACCGGGATCGCGAGTATCGATGAGCATCCTATTATTTTACATTTAAAAGTTCCTTTTGGCAATTGTGGCGGATGTTATTACAATTCTGATATGTTCACTAGGAGTTTGTGTCCACGGGATTACTCGCAGGTGATGGAGAATTTGCGCCTGCGTTGAAAAGTCGTCGGAGTGTGTTTCGTAACGGAAGAACGATTTCCCCAGGGTCCGAATGTTGTAGAGCATCACCGATGGCCACGTTGAGAACGCTGAAGTTATTCTTGTATGGATATTTCACGAACGTATTCTTCACACTGAAAGCACGAGCTCTTTTCTTGTGCGTAATACTTCCTGTTGTTACATCGAGGAGGAGAAGCTCTTTTCCATCAGTCCCCTCAGAAATAATTGCGTTTTCGTACTCCGCTCGTTCCTCCTTCCTGATGTAGAATTTGCAGCAGTGATTATCGAAGTGGATGCGAAAAGGATGTTGCAGCAGAGGTTGAAACATCGTTGTCGCGGTAGTCCTCTGCTTCTTTCCTGCCAGCACCGGCGAAAATACTGTGTGCACCGGGAGCTGATCACGTAACTCCACAATGGCTTTCCGAATGAGTACATCGAGCAAGAGTTCTCCGTACTGTCCAAGCTGATTGCTACTGGTTTGTGCAGAGATTTTCCCAATGCGCCGATCGCAGTCAGACTGTTCTATCCATTCCATCACATCCTGATTCTTCTCCAGCAGATTCTGGAAGATACTCTTCGTTGCGGGCAGGAGTTGCGAAGAACTCATACCGTTTTCCTCTTCTTCTGTTGAAGGGCGGTGCGGCATGCGGAAGACGAGATCAACGTATGAGTCATCATCGGACAAACGCAGGCACCACTGAGGAAAATGCTCTCGCATCAGCTGGATGAGCATTTCAGGGGCATTCCCGTTGATGTGCACGCGGACTTTGGATTGCGACAGCATCTGCTCTGGTTCCAGAGCTGGATCAGTGACGAGCCACTGCTCTATTGCTAATGCATCGCTGCATGATGGCACGGACAACTCCAGAGGTCGCATACATAAAGTATGGCATATGCTAGCCATTTTCACGAAGGAAAAAATGAGGTGTATCGCAGGGATGGTGCGCCAATACTGCCTTGATGTGGATCTACCTTGGGGGACGATTTCCATCATCGACGGCTGGACCGTGAAATTTAGAAACTCGAAGGAACTTGATGTAGCACGTACTGCCACTTTCGACATCTCACCAAAAAAGTTTGTGTCTATGAGGGTTCAAACCCTTACTTTGCTGCACTCCGTTCAGAACTCAAGTCAGCGATAAGAGCAACAATGAGGACAATCACCTGCCACCAATTCCAGTCTCCATTGAACCAGTTCGTGACAACGCTGTACCAGAGGAGCGTGAGAGGAAGGAAAATGAAGCCGAGAATTGGCCATACTCTCGTTGCAAAGACACCCTCAAACCAATCTGAAGAAAGCCAAAGAACAACAATCATCAATCTCGGCGCAAATAGCCCAATGAGTGCGAGTAGCAGTGGCATACAATTTCAATGGAGCTAAGGACGAGAAGTCTGGAGAGCGCTGCTGGCATGTCGGGCCCAAAGGGCCCACTTCGTGGCCGAAGTCAGCCTAGGCTGACGAAGGCTGGAAAGTATTATGACTGATGCGACTCAGTGTACTTCTTGAAGTTATCGAGTATTGATTGCCAACCTTGCTGTTGCACTTCTACCGAATTTTCCGATTCTGGGTCAAAACTCTCCGTGATGTGCGTGTGTCCATCATGTTCATCAAACGTGATGCTCACTTTTCTGCCATCATCCATCGTGTAATCAATGTGCTTGTGCTCCAGGACCTTCGTGTACTTGCCACCAAAATCAAATCCTGCACTACCGTCTTTTGCTTCCATTCTGCACGTAAATGTACCGCCTTCACGGAGATCGTTCGTTGCGCTGGGGGTATGCCAATCATCTGATGCATTGTTCCACTGCATTATGTGTTCGGGTGTTGTCCAACACTCCCATACTTTTTCGATGGGTGCGTTGACAGTCGTTTCCACGGTGATGAGGGTGCGAGTGGTTATACGAGTAGCATAACATAGAACGATTTCGGTGGTGCTTTCTTACAGTGAAATTTGGAGCGGGTTACTGGAAATTGTCGCACCGTGGTGGGTTGTGTTAGGAGTTTGTATTCATGACCGATTGAACTACTTCGTGAACTGGAAGCTTTGCACAACCTCCTGCAGAATTGCATCAAACTTGTGTTTATCATATTCCTTTGGCCTGGTTGCCGGGTCTTCATACCGATCCATGTTATGCAACATGGTTGAAAGTGCTAGGTAGTAGCACATGGAATGACGCCTAGTTTGATAGGTCACAACGTGCAAAGAAACACCCATAGCAGCATCTCCAGATTCCCAAAATTTCCAAGAGATTCCATTGTTGGTAACCGTTGTTCCCTCTTCGGTCGCGACGCAGGGAACTGTGGCAATATTGATGGAAGCACTGATCAGATTTGTCCCGCTGATGTCGCTGTCTGGGAAGGCGAGTTGTGAACCCGTAAGTTGATTGGGACCGAAATTGGCTCCTCTATCATTCACCTGAACATTCGTGAGGCGGGTGAGAATCAGATCGGGAGGATAGGACAACTGAAATCCATCACTTGTATTTGTATACACCATTCGCTGAGGCTCTGAACTTTCCGATGAACTGACAGTTATGCTTGCAGAGGAAGAACTCGACTGCGGGACTGAAGGTGTTACGGGCTGCTGGCAACCGGAGAGGATGAAAAACGATGCCGAATACAAGAGAAATTTCTTCACGAATTCAACAGTAGCGAGATTGGGTACTCTTGAATAGTTACGGTTATAGAATCGGCATTCGGTGGAGCGGGTTGCCCTGAAAGGGCCCCTTTGGGACTGGAAATTATTACAACTACTTGTCGGCCGAAGCTCGTAAGGGATGGCTGATGATGGGTGCTCCTAGGAGTTTGTGTCCTTGAAGAGTCTCTTCTCCATTTTGTAGATCGGTTCTTTCGTATTTCCTTTGTACAGAGTCTTTTCAAGCACTATGTATCCGTTCTTTTCATAAAAATCTTTAGCCGTAACGGTGGACTCGATATGGATCTCCTTGCATCCCTGCTTTTTCAGCGAGGCTTCAGCGACTTCTAATAAACGAGAACCCACTCCCTTTCTCAAATGTTCTTTATGCACGTACATTCTCGATACTTCACATTCAAAGGTGTGTTCGCAAAAACCAATGATCTTTTCCTTCTCTACGGCTACCCATCTTTTGCATGTTTCGGCGCTCCCCCTAAAGTTTTTTGTGCCGATTTTGGAAGACCAGCTTTCAATTACTTCTTCGGAGTAGTCTTTTGAGTTTACGTGTCGAATCGTCTGCCTACGAAGACGGGCGATCTCAGGATAATCGTCGTCTCGTACGAGGCGTATTTTCATAGAAAAATTGTATCAGGTGTTTGCAGATAATAGTCAATTGAGATTATTGCAGAGCGAAATCTCGGCGTAGTCCGCAGACGAAGCCGAAGGGAGCGGGTTACCCTGAAAGGTCCCTTTGGGGCTGACAGTCATTACCACTCTCGTGAGTCCGACCGGGACCTTGGGCCGATTGTCATGAGGAAGGTTTGCGGCTACCCTCCGCTCAGCCTATGTCACACGAGCACACGCACGGGCAGACGCACCACGACCTCCTCGGAGAGCTCGCTCTGCAGCTCCAGCCTGTTCTGGAATCTTCGGAACAGGGGATCTACCTGTACTTCGATGATAACCATAAGTTGTGCAACGAGAACTTCGCATCTCTCCTGGGATACGGCTCCGCGGAAGAATGGGCGCAGATGGGAGGATCTTTTCCTGCTCTCTTCGTCGATGCGAGCAGTCAGGACACGCTGATTGATGCGTATCAGAAGGCCATGCAGAGCATGACGGCCTCCACCATCTCGGTGCGTTGGCAGAAAAAGTCCGGCGGAACCGCCGATACGACGGTCATCCTCGTCCCCATTTCGTACGAGGGTCACTTGTTTGCCCTGCATTTCATTGCATAAAGCGAGGTGAGCTCAGTGGAGCGGGTTACCCTGACAGGGCCCCTTTGGGGCTGAACGTTATTACAACTGCTCGTCGGGCCCAACGGGCCTCCTTTGGAGCCGTAGCCCAGAGGCGAAGGCTGATGATGCTCCCTGCTAGGAGTTTGTGCCTATGTCCGCAGTGATAGGCGGTTTTGTCGTCGAGAGATAGGTGGCCCACCCATTCTTCATCCATGCATCGTCAACCTCCGCTTGAGGTTGTTCTTGAAGCAATTCCTGGCGATGCGCCAATGACAATTCGGAATACCCCTCACGTTGAAGCGCCTTTTGGAGCGCGGGATTCTTCGTGTTCAAGAGCATTGCCGCCGGATGATGCTTTTGAATATCTTTTGCTGCCGCTGCGCGCAATAGTTCGCTAATTTTCTTTCCACCTAATTCGGAACGAACCCCCCAGTATTCCGGCAAAACGACGACTCCGCTCACCTCATAGACGGGCAAGCCCTCGATAGAATGTCTTCGAGCCGTGTCCCCCTTAGCCTGTTCTTCCGCCAAGCGATAAAAGGTCATGCCTACTGTTTTGCCGTCCATTCTCGCAACAAAGATGCGATCATCTTTTTTTATTTTCTCCAGATCCCGCATTCTGTTGGCAATCCTGTGTTCTTTATTCGTGATGGGTCCGAGTTTGTGATGCACGGCACGAAGAAAGGATTCGACTTCTTTCTGCGGCAAAGACTGGATATCCAGATAGGATCCATCAAGCAGTTCGCGCAAGTCCTGCCGATTTCCTATTTGTGATCGCACTTTTCCAATGAGAGCGTCAACTGTTTTGTCCTCCTGCAATTCCTTTTCTGCTAGATGGAAAACATGTTTCAAATCCCTGCGCGCTTGGGACTGCAGGTCCGCGGGCTCGTCATAGGTCGAATCGATGAGCAATCGAAACAGTTCCTCCCCTTTTTCCGAGGTTAAAAACGATTCGTCCTCGCTGGCACGGATGATAATTTTTTCTTGCTGCATCAAGACATTATACCACAAATTTGGATTTTTGGAGCTCTGTACTTAAGGTTATTACAACCATGATGGGTGCTTCTAGGAGTGTGTGTCCACAGTTCTCATGAATGATTTCAGTTCTTTATTATTGCGTATATGAACAATGCGTTTTTGGTGTTTCATCCTATCCAATGCTTCGAGAATCCAGGGATTCTGTTTATGAGGAAAGCTCCAAATAACTCTGATAATGAAAGGAAGATGCTTGTAGTCGGGACAGTCGGCTGGCATTTCCGACCTTGTACGAAAACCGCATTGGATGTTTCTTTTTAAGGTTCTCCATACATTTATCCATCTAGGAAAATCGAGAAATATGATGGTATCTGCATTCTCCATCAGCTCTTTCGATACAGCATCAATAACCCATTCATTCTTTTGGATAAGCTCCTTGGTCATAGCCTCCCTATGTTCTGGCAAAGGACGTTGCCACTTTGGTTTCCATGCGATCTGATCGAAATGATATGCAGGAATATTTAGTATTTTGCTTAATTTTTTACAGAGAGTGGTTTTACCAGAGCCGATATTGCCTGTAATAAGAACCTTCTTCATATAAGACTAATGATGTATCTAATTTCGTTTAATTTCATATCACCTCTTTCTTCGGTTTTCTGTTTCCCATCAAGCTTCCAGCCTTTCTTCTCGTACCATTCCCTCGATTTGTTGTGGGAGGTGAGCACCCACAAAGTTGCTTTCTCAAACCCTTCCTCTTTCAAAAAATTCAACCCAGCCTCCATGAGAGCCGAACCAGCTCCCTTACCGATAAAGTCTGCATCAACATAGATTGCTCCAACCTCACCTGTCTTGGTATCCATATCATCATCCCTACAAGGATTTACAATGCAAAAACCGACAATGGCTTGATCCACTTCTGCAACAAAAACCCGTAGTCCTCGCTGTTTCCTGCCTATTGTTTCTTTCCACTTCTCGGCTCGTTTTTCGATGGATTGTGGAAGATTGTCCAAATAGGCATCTGGCACTTGTCCTCTATAAGCATGTTGCCAAGTCCCCACATGGATTTTCGCAATAGCGGGTGCATCTTGTTCTTCTGCAAATCGTATTTTCGTATGCTTCATAACCCCAATTATAGCGATTTGATTCCGCTTACGCTTTAATTGACTTCAGGATACTTATTATCCTCTCGGTCTGCCCTGCCCTTGGGGGGATGTAAATCATAATAAAATTAATTATGGTATCAATGGGAGGACCTCCTCCAACTCCTATTATTCCTCCGGGGTCGTCCCCAATAATAGTTCCTCCGCTTTGTGGTACAACATCAATCACAGGTCTCACTGTTTCAGTTATAATATCTTCTGCCAAAACAGGTGTCGCTATTAGAAGTCCCGCTACAAGAACCAAACATGAGAATAGATGATTTAATTTCATAGTTTTTTTGGTTAATAATAAATGTTGATTAAAGTTACGCTCGACTTGCACTAGCAGATTACCAAACCTATCAAAAATTGTCAATTTGTTGCCTTTCAGCATTATGAGGCAATGCGATAATTAACGGCCTTGGCTCCGATTCAATCGCACTTTCATCTATACATATATTATAGCATTTTTCTTATATTGGTCTATGGAGCGGGTTACTGGAATCTATTACAACTACTTGTCGGCCGTAGCCCGGAGGCGAAGGCTGATGATGGGTGCTTCTAGGAGTTTGTGTCAATGAGGCTTATGAGCCCTTTGTAAGATGCACATGACGGTACCATCCTACGATGCTGCTTCCGAGAAAAGCTGCACTAGAAACGGCAAAAACCGGTGATGCAATAAGGATGCCATATATCAGCCATCCGAATGATCCAAGAATGATTGAAACACGCATTAAATTATCTGATTTGAGAAAAGTCGAAATAATGATGAATGTCGCTGCGAGATACGAGGTGCCCGAAAGAATAAATCCTTCAAAGACGAAATACGTTGCTACCGTGTTGATGACAAGGAAGAGAATCAGCCAGATTTTGTTTGTGGAGAAAATGTTTACACCGAATCGTACCGCTCCAATTATTGACATGAGTGCTCCTGTAAAAGCACTAAGAAGTAGAAACTGACCTGCATTCAACAGATTGGCAATGATGAAAAATACTAAGAGCATTTCTCTTTTCCTAAATTGCTGACTCCACACAGAAACAATAGTGGAAAGTAGGGCTAGGAACTGCGCGAGAATGAAGGTGCTTGATGTGAAATCCACGGACTCGATTGTACCTTATTTTCTTATACTAGAATCAGCCAGTTGTATTCCTGTTACCTGTCACACTTTAAAAAGCTTCGAATTACCAAACGGAATTGAATTTTGCTGGAGCGGGTTACTGGAAATTATTACAACTACCTGTCGGCCGAAGCTCGCAAGCGAAGGCTGATGATGGGTGATTCTAGGAGTTTGTGTCTTTGAAATTCTCCCCCGCTTTTCTCATGACATCACCAATGATATTCACGATCATGGAATGACCGCCTGGATGCAAAGAAACCTCACTATTCGGCAAACGTTCTGCCATGTACTCTGACATGACTGGCGGCACAATATGATCATCAGTTCCGTGCCAAAGGTGAACCTGTTGCTCGATTGTCTGTGGATCAAATCCCCAATGGAAATAGCGGCGCAATTCTTGCGAGAGCCCTTTCGTGCCTGATCCAAGATGAAGTGTATGGTCCAAATCCCCAAGGAACATCGATCGTAATGCAGGATTCTTGAATAGTTCTTGATCAGCCTTGGGCCATCGCTGAATCAAGGAATCAAGAAATACTTCAGGATTTTTCGCATATCCCCGCATGCGCCAAGAAAGGTACAGGTTCGCAAGAAATGGAAATTTGGCCAGTTGTAGAGTACGTCTGCGTGAGGGTTCCATGCGCTGCAAGAGATTGAGGTCAGCGATGGTTCCCATTCCACTAATAGCTGCAACCGTTTTCACTCTCGTTTCAAACACATGAGCAGCAGCGAGGGCATACGGTGACCCACCCGACAGACCTACAACACCAAAATCTTCTACATTCAATTTCTCCAGCAGTTCACGAATATCATCCATGCGTTCGACAATGGTCTTGGTCTCGTTGGGGCTGGAGTGACCTACCCCCGCTCTGTTTGGCGCAATTAATCGGAATCCATGATTCTTCGCAGCTTCATGAGCAGGGGAGGCTTGATGATATGAGCCGATCAAGCCATGGAAGAATATGATGTTCTTCCCTTTCGGATCACCGTATTCTGCATATTCGATTGAGCGACCATCAGTGAGCGCGACACTGTCTATTGTGTTCGGTGGCATACTCGTATTTTAGTTGTATTTCCAGTTACGGATACACTTAACAATATCCCAAACAGCCAAATTGAAATAGATTTTGATGGAGCGGGTGAACGGAATCGTCCGGCTTCGCGGTGTGAGTACTACGACGGTTCTTCCATTCCCTTTCCCAGGGAATCATGGCGATCCCGCTTCGCCGCGACGTATCCGTTCTACAAATGTCTTTTCGTGAAGGCTCTGCCCGAATTGGATTTCAAGTACTGCTCAAATGCCTCAGCTTTTTGTCTGTCTCGGAATGCGATGAAATTCTTGATTTTCCATGGCTTGAATTTGTTTGTGTGAATGCTGTCTCCTGCGTTGTGTTCTCGGAGGCGTTTCTCTAGGTCAGATGTGACCCCAACATACCAATGCCTCGCATTCAGTTCAGATTCCAGGATGTAGATGTAGTGGAGCGACATCGCGGCGAAGCGGGATCGGAAAGTTCCAGAATGTACAGCAAAGCAGACATTCTAAGCAACGATACCGCGAAGCCGGATGGAGCTCTGTACTGAACGTTATTACAACCATGGTCTGTCCTGCTAGGAGTTTGTGGCCATGACAATACTCCAGTTGTATTTTCCCTTTCTTTTCAACCTCCATCTTTATTCTTCCTCGTTGTCATGTGGAGGATTTGATCCTAATTCAACAAACAAGGCCTGAACTCGAAGATCAACTGGTGATAGTGATTCAACCATCTCTCTACCTCTAAATGAAAGCTTATTCAAAATATACAACACCACTACATCTTTTGTTACATTCCCTAATTTAACATCCTGCTCTCCGGTATTTTGCTCTGTCATTACTCGTAGCATTGCCTGGTTCCAATTTTGCATCGTTGAAACATATGCATAACCTCGTTCGGGAGTTCCTTTTTCATTTGCTTCTACTTGTGACAGCAATGGCTGCTTTTGATTCTCGTTCATAAAAATCTTAGTGGAAATTATAACATTATTATTATATTATTTATAGTGACTATTGTCAATACCTCTATATGTATTCATTTAGGAGCATGTGAAATTTACATCTGGATTGCGGATAGAAGCTAGAATTTACTGGAGCGGGTTACTGGAATCTATTACAACTACCTGTCGGCCGAAGCTCGCAAGCGAAGGCTGATGATGGATGGTTCTAAGAATTTATGTCTGTGATATCTGCGCTATTCCCGATAACCGCTGTGAGAGCCGAAGCAATTGCCGGGGCATGTTCACCCCATGCCTGGCTCAGCTCAGTGTCATTGCCCTTCGAGGATTTATAGCTCGCTTGTAACGCAGCACAGTGAGCAAGGGCATCCTGCATGGCTTGCCGGACACTCGGATCACAATTTCCCGTATCTTCCATGATACTGGCTAGAGTTCGAAGGAGGCCTCTGACACATCCCGGTTGGTCCGGATCAAAATCAAATGCTGTCACAAGACGCTGGATGCCGGGGTCCTGAGTGAATGAGGAGAAACTTTGTGGAGCTTCCTGTTGTTTCAATAATTCCAGCACATCACGGAAGAAAGCGGGGACAGGATATTTACGCTCAGCAAGGATCGGACTTTGATACTTTGAAGCGGGAGCTGATACGTCCGCAAAGGCGCTTTTTTCATCGTGAGAATGAGAAATGCGAGCTCCCGGTTTGAACTGCCCCAATGCTTGCTGAATATGGTGCATCACGTAACCCAAATGTCCTCGTGAACCTCCCCATCCCTCTACTTCAGTGGAGGTTTGCATCTGGCGGTCATTGGTAATGACCAAACGCACGACGTTGATGTGTTCCAATGTGGGAGTCAGCCCACGCAATCCCGGACAACTTTTCACCGCTACCATCGTCTTGGAAAGATGAATGCCTCCTGTCTCCACGCCATCCGACTTGGGCGATCCATCAAATGTGGAAGCAATGTGCATGTTCAGATCATGAATTTCCTGCACGTCCGTGGCGCCCTCCGGGATGAAATTTAGTGTGATGATGCGCGAGCTTTGGTCGGTCACAGGGATAATGTTGATGATGCGGCCATCGGGAAGCGTTGGTTTCTCATTTTCAAGACCTCGCTCTGCCCAATGTGCGGAATCCAACAATGCTTTATATCGTTGACCCATCACTCCGCTTTTCCAGCTCTCTAATGTGAGATACATGTAGCTATCGACCGTTGGGGGATGCGAGCACAGCGATGTACGTATTGCATCGACATCAGCATGTCCCGCAGACGTATCCACGTCGAGATACGGAACTTTTTCGGTGAGTAGGGATGCCATGAACCAAGGTTCTTTTGCTAAGAACCCGGCCGACGAATACGGCGCTGCATCTTTGTGGGCATCGAACGTGAGCGTATCAAACGCTTCAGGGATCCGAAGAAGCGAATCGTACAACGCTTTTCCCTGTTCATTATCAAATATGGGATGTTCTTTTACAGTCTCCCAACTCTTTGGTTTTCCATCCTTACAAAGAATGACGGACCTCACCGTCCATCCCCAGGCCGCATCCACATGCAATAAAAAGCTGCGACCATGGGTCTGCTGCAAACGCTGTTTCAAGTCCGCAAGGAAATTAAATTCATCGAAAGAACCAAATGATGTGTTGCCTGCGGCAGCAAAGAGAACGACTTGCTTCCCATCTTTCACAGATTGTTCAATTTGTGCCTCATAGGAGCGGAAGTCCGTTCGTTGATGTTCATCACTTGGGATCGTTGTCACCGTTTCTTGTCTGCGCTCGCCATTGATGGCTTGCTGCAACGTGTAATGTAGGAGTTCAGAACAAAATACTACTGTTTCTTGGCCTTGGGGAAGTCCGGAGTGCATCGCTTCATTGATTGCACTGTGCAGCTCTTCCAGGGCTCGCTTACGAGCTTCTGGATGCTTATCGTATTTTTTTAGGGACTGCTTCAGCTTTGCAAAAAATTCAAAAATCAACGATGGCGGCAATGCTGCTGCTTCATGTGGAGCAATATCCTGGAGACATATTTCCTGAGCGCTGTCGTCGCCATTGGAAAGTTTTTCTGGGAAGAATTTTTTCACATGCTCATCACCGAACGGTATGCGCGAAAGATATTGCAGCTTTGTCAGTGCTTCGAAAAATGCAGGACCCAATCGTGCAAGGCGCAGGAGGTAACGTACTCCTAACTCATTCCCTCGGGTTCCACTGTCCACGCCGATAAAAATTGGCTCTGGCAAATCCGATGCTGGATTCTTCTCTGGTGTACAACCAAAATAATCCAGTGCCATCCTTGTGTTTCGTTCTCGCATGCGATCAACTCCGGCCAGTGCTCCGTGCGCTGCATTTGTTTGGAGCCCCTGCGATACCAAGAGTGGAATAACAAATGTGCCATCCGTTGGTTGGGCATACTGATGAGCCATGGAATTGAGAGATGCGGGACCATTGATGGGAGGAGCGGAATTCAAGAGTCCATCAAGATGGCCCACAGAGTCGAGTGATCGTTGTACTGCTTTTAAATGTGCTTCGGGTCGTGCATTTGCGCTTGTGATACTTGCGTAGGAGCCGACCGACTCACGTGTGTGTAACGTAATTTCGTCAGCAATTCTTCGTAAGTACTTTTGTAGGGGATCGATCACATCCTCTCTCGGTATCAATACACCAAGTGCACCCGATGAAAGGCGCAAACCAATCGATTGCGTGAGTGTTGCAAGCATCGCGGTCACCTGCGCTTGCGTCGCTTGTTGTTCACTGATGGGAGTATCCAACTCGAGAGTTCCAGTCTTTATCCCTCCCTCAATATCTCCGATCATGGAAGTACGTACTGCCTCTGTAGTTTCAAAAGCACCTCGTTGCCTGGATACACGATTTCTTTTGCCTTGCAATGAGACGTAAAGCTTTTCAAGAAGTTTTGCGGTTTGCTCAAGGAGCCATTGTGTTGGAATTGTAGGGCGGGGTTCCATGGCATCCAACCTCTCTGCAATGTGAGCGATACCAGTGCGAATATCTTCCGTGAGGCGCTGGAGAAGTCCTTTGTCAGTTTCTGGGCCGGCTGCAGTTGCCACATCATGTTCTGGTCTTGCATTCGTAAGCTCTGCAAGTTGTTCGCCAATAGTGGAGAGGCCTTTTGACAAAGGCAAAAATATTACACCAGTAACGAACGAAGTCTATTCGGAAATGCCTTATTTAAGCCATGAATTAGGTGGAGCGGGTTACTGGAATCTATTACAACCATGATGGGTTCTGCTAGGAGTTTGTGTCTGTGAAACGATTGCACTTATGGTGAGATATATTCTTCTAAAGAGGGTTTCGATTGTATCACTGCTATCAGTGAGTCGGCTGCCGGAAGTAGATAACGCAAGCTTGGTACCGAACCAACATCAGCCCTCCAGACATCTCTGCAAAAAATCATATGTGCAGCTTTCGGGAGTTCACTGAGTGTGGCAAGAGCTTCTCTGCAGGCACTTGGATCATATGCACCTTTGTAACTAGGGACTGCTCCTACATCATCGGTATTTTCTTCTTTTTCGATAAGTCCCCTCGCCAGTCTCCCCGGAAGATCATGATATTTTATGCACCACTGAGTTACTGCAGATGCTCTATTGTGCATCCATTGAGGACATATTTTCAGCCACACTTTTGCACCGAGTTCCTGGTGCACTCCAGGCGTTTCAATACTGCTATCGTCCAGTAATTTTCCAATGTCATGAACTAGCATTCCTACACGCATACCGCTCCGCACGTCGCATATATGCTGTTCATTTATGTTTTCTTCTGCCTGTAATTTTGCACATGTTGGCTCTGTTTCTAGGCAAATTGCGCTCCAGATCATATGGCGTTGAAGTGGTACTCCCTGATGCGTGAGTTTTTGATTTCCTTCACTGTTCATGGGATTCCTATGAAGTTCTTCTTGTATCTCATCGAGAAAATCAAGATACATTACTTTCTGGATAAATGGATCAGAACCACAAAATGGCTTTTTGCTCTTTATCTGATTGATAAGCCATTCTCTCCATTGTTCATCAGTCGCTTCGCAAGCCATATATGCAAACCAAGAAGCATACCCTTCGGGTGGAGGAATCATGGCTGTGTGCGTTTCTGGAATTGAATCAGATGAATCCGATGCATCTTTATATTTCAGCTTGCGATCCTGTAAATCTCCCAGCACACCTGGCAAACGCACCTCGGGTGGAATGGGCATTGGTTCACCCTTTTTGGAAAGACCAAGAAGAATACTGCGAGCCTTCTGCGCCCGCTCACTCTCCTCCGGCAAGATGCCTTTCTGCCAATGCAACTTTCCACCATGTCGATGCTCCGCCTCTTTTGAGAGAGCTTGCACCATGCTACTTCCTTGCAGGTACCTTTTTGGGATTGCATGACCTGTAAATTTATTCTTCAAAGCTCCTTCCAATCTCAGTGCGGGGTACGCTTCCAATAGTTTCCATGCGCGCACGCATGCCAGATTGAGAAGCTCTTCCTGAAGGTTTGCATCCAGTGTGCTCAGAAAAGGTTCATCCACACGCAGCACCCCCGCACGAAGGTCCGCGAGGCACTGCGATGACGCAACCAATTTCCGTGAGCCATTCTCCAGCAGAATGCCGCCCTGCATCCACACGTACGGACCCGTTGTCTGCACTTCCACAAGTTGTGTCGATGGAGGTGTGTGGTGCATTTTCTGAAACAGCTGCGGAAGGCACCGCGCTTTCAGTCGAATACCGGGAAATGTCGAACGAAATATCTGCGCCAATGCAACACTGTCCTTCTTTGTTTCCACTCCCACGTGAATGTCTATGGGCAGGCTTGGTGGACCATATTTGTCATTAAAAAATGGTTTATAGAACAAGCCGCAACTAGCGATGGCGGATTTAATATGTGCCATCGAAAGACATTCCTCAACTTGCGCTAAGGATGTTTCGAGCCATGGAAGACTGGAAAGATCTGTTTCCAATGCATCATGAATTGCCGCGTTCACATGTGATGGAGAGTGATCAGCAACGTTTAGTGCAGAAATATGAGTACTGTTTTGCTGCAATGTAAGTAATGCCCGCAAATCATGCTGAACTGTTCTCTCAAGCTTCTTGATATAGCGTTGCACTTCCACCTTTTCCGGGAGATTGCCGTGATTTCTTTCCTGATGTCTTACAAGTTGTCGCTCCAGAGAATCCATGACTTCATGCCCCCGGGTAAAGCTGCAATAGATCACTCGCAGGTCGCTTTCGGATTGGCGAACTCTGTTGAGAAGTGCATCGGTATCCTCCACGGAACGTGGAAAACCATCTAGGATGATTCGGTCGTTCTTGACGGCAAATGCGGCATCCAGAAATTGTTCCCTGTAGCCAGTGATGAGTTCTCCTTTCTGTCGTTGCCCTTCCACTCTGCTGCGCTCGTATTCGCTCAAAGAAAGATCACGTGTAAAGCGAGGGTAATGGAACGGCCGTGTCTTGAAATGTCTGCATAGATCAAGAATCTGCGTACTTTTCCCGACACCCGGAAACCCGAGGACTGCGATCACCTGTCTGCGGGTCGCATCGCTCGATTGAGAAACAGACAGTGGTTTTTGAATGACAGGAGGTACTTCTATTTCCTGGAGAGCAGAACCCTTAAGCAGCGCATCCGTCGCTTTCTGCAGTTCAGCGAAAGTTGCTATATCGTCATCGTCGAGGAGCGCCAGTGTTTTCTCTCTCTGAGAACCCATGGAAAGTAGATTCTACGCGTACTAGACAATTGATCAAGATTGACCAATAACAGAACAATCGAGATCCAAAATTGTTCAAGAGGCTGCGAGGCGCATATCTTGTAAAAATCCTTATTTATACTAGCATTGCATGCTATGTCCAAAATTGAGTTGCAGATAAAACCAGAGACCGCACCTATGCCATGGGAGGAGTTCTGTAAGACACATCCTCCATTTTCAGTTGGAGTTGATGGGTACATCGATGCCGGTCCAAAGTTTGATGCCGATGCCCCACATGCAAATTTTGACCATCATCACGGAGTATCGCGCCTCGAAACCCGCGCGACATGTGGACAGGCACTCATTGCAGTGCGCATGGGGCTTTTCCAATGCTTCCGAGACAAGTGCGGCCCACGCATGACAGTCTACGCAAACGATTGTGACCAGGACGTCTGTACGGCGTGGACTATTTTGAAACACCATTACCTTGCCGACCAGACGATGAACCCCGCTCTCAATCGACTTGTCAGTATTGAGGACATGCTCGACACGACGGCAGGGGCGTATCCGTTTCCGGCAGACTTACCCATCATGGAAGAATTTGCATGGGTATATGAACCCTACACACAGTGCCGTTTGGCAGGGGGTCTAGAGAAGCGCGATGCCGGTGCCTTCAAAAGTGTCGTTTCTGACGTTGAAAATCGCATCCTGCAACATGTCGCTGGAAAAGGTGAATCACTCCCCGTGGATACCCGTTATGAACAAGTCGGTGGCGGAAAGGGATGGGCAATGGTGCATGAACTTGGAGCACAGGCACGAACAGGGATGTTTGCAGATGGCATCAGAGCATTTCTTTCAGTGAAGGAACGAAAAGACGGAAAGTGGAGTTATGTCATCGGGCGAATGTCCGAGTACATCAAGTTCCCGATTCTGCGAATGCTCGACACCTTGAACCAAGCAGAAGGTGCTGAAAAAGACAGATGGGGTGGTGCAACGACTATTGCGGGTTCTCCGCGTATTGGGGGCAGTAAGCTCACTCCTGACGAAGTAAGCCGTATCATCAACGACAGCCTTCCAAAAACTGAGTAATTGCGTGCATTCCAGTTGTTGGATTCTTTCGGTTACCCGTCACGAACACACAAAAAATATTTCCTCTGATGCAAGCCGTGAACTGAGTGCTTTTTGAGGTGGAGCGGGTTACTGGAGGTTATTACAACTCTGATATGTCCTGCTAGGAGTTTGTGTCCGTAGAAAATCTTGACAATAATTTCCCCGAGCCAAGCCAATGGCGCGAATCTCGATGGGCATCCGAAGGAGTCGCAGTTCCATCCGAAGAAATAATAGCGAAGCCGGCTCCTGCTACTTGATCGTCTCAAACATTTTCTTCGCAACCGGAGCGGGCCGCCTCGCCGGCGGCCTCGCCCCAGTGTCATTCCTAAAGGTTCAACACGTACTCCGCACCCGTACTCACTCTCCTTGTTCTGGTTTCTCCTGACACTGATCCGCCATTCGCACGGTTCCGGCCTCAGATCCGCTCTGTCCGGCAAACGGGCCGCCGGGCGCTCCGACGAAGTCAATGCGGTAGGTGATGTCGAAGAAGCTGTCGACATTCCAGTTACCGTCAGGCAGCCGCGTCAGCGTTGTGTGGCCGGGGCTTGGGAGGCCGAACTCCGTTCCGGCGGTGATGCGGAGCAAATCAAAGTCCGGATCCCCAGGAGGGAGCTGCCCTTGCAAGCGGAACATGTCGGTGTCGAACGACTGCACTGGATCCCCCGGCGCTCGTGGCTGTGTATTGATCTGACCGTTCACGGGCAGGTTCAACACGCGGCCGCTTGAGAGCGAAAGCTGCAGCATCTCGGTGTCGAATGTGTACGTCTCTCCTCCGGCAGGCGTGCCGCTTCGCCTCACGACCGTATCAGGACCACTCATGAGCAGACCGTCTGCCACCAGACCCGTGCTCGTGGGCGTCGGTGGCATGATGCCGAAGTGTCCTTCGGTGTTCTGGTACTTCGTGCCTTCATCGAAGACGACCGCAGTCCCGTCGGAGTCTGGTTGAGTGCAGGCATGGAGATGCGTCTTCACTGTTGGGAGGCAGAGCTCTTCCGTCCGGACGGCCTTGAGACCCTTCACACCAAACTGGTCATGGGTGAGCACCAGACGGTTCATGGGATTATGCGGGATGACTTCGTAGCACATCAGGTGATTCTTCTCGTCGACAATGCTGTAGACCTTTCCATCGTGCCGCTTCTCCACGGGGTTACAGAGATAGCGTGCTTTGATGACTTCGAACTGCTTGTTCTGGAACTGATCGCGGAGCAGGACGCCTTTTGCAAAGTCGTACTGTTCGACGTCGTAGCAGAGGTAGTGATTTGCGTTCTGCGGAATCTGCGGCACGAGGAAAGCGATCGCCTTCTGCGGCAGGTGTGACAGCTTGTCATCGGGAATGCCGATCTTCTTCTTGCCGGTGGGCGTGAGGAGATAGCGGGGCTTGGTCACAAGAATCGTCCGCTGCTCAAACTGGTTCTGGATGAAGACAGGACGTGGCGTGAACGGTACCTGCGTTTGGACCCGGTAGGCGAGGTAGTGGAGGTCCGGCCTTCTGGGATTGAAGATCATGCCTGCATGCTGCTTCCGCACCGGATTGAGGAGCCGTTCTATGAGCGTGAGCGTGAAGTCCGTCGGGCTGAGGAATTGGTCTCGGAGCACCACGTTGATGGGATTGATTGACTTGTCGATGAGATAGCTCAGGTAGTGGTCGCAATTGACGCCGTTGTCGACGACTCCGTCGCCATCATCGTCCTTGCCGTTGCAGATTTCCGAAGAAGGTACTCCCTGCGCGCCGACGGGTGCGTAGGAGATTGCAAATAGCGACAGGACGAGCACTGCACACACAACAAAGAGTTCTTTCGCGCCGAAGGATATTCGGAGAGGGACGTGGTCCATAGTTCCGTGGGGGGAAAAGGAAAAAATGGTACAACCTTCAACGCTTCTGTCAAGAAAATGCTCCAAGGTGGGAGCAGAGACGGCAGAAGAGCGGAATACTGTCTTGCGCTGGTGCATAAACGATTGCCGGCAAAAAAGTCCTGATACCTTTCGTCAGCGCTCCGTTGCAGCGTAGCGGTATCGTTCTCGAGAAGATCATTCCTGTTTGGAGCGGGTTACTGGCTCGTCGGCCGACTTGTCCCTCGTAGCCATGAGGCGAAGTGGGAAGCCCAGAAGCGAAGGCTAGAAGTTACAACCGCCTGCCCGGTGTAGCCTGAAAGCGGAGTCGGGTGATGCGTCCGGCTAGGAGCCTGTGTCCATGAGCGCGATAGTGGAGCTATTTGGTCGCCAGTCTATACCTTGTCGCCCTCCCTTTGCCGATCTGTACTATCTTTTTGAGTGCGAGGAGTTTCTTCAGTGCCTGTTCTACGGTGCGGATATTCACGCCGCTGGCGTCTGCGATGTCTTTCCTGCTCATTGCCTCACCCTTCTGGAGCGCCTTCCAGACCGCGAGCTGATTTTCCGAAAGCACCTGCTCCGTCTGATCTTCCTTCGTAAGTGCGATGGCCATTTCACCCTGCTCAGCGAACATGCGGAGAATGAAGAGCATCCACGGGGAAACATCTTCCTTCTCTTTTTTCCAGTTCGATGTGGATCTCTTGAGAGCCATGTAGTAATCCACTTTGTGGTCCTCGATGAGCTTCTCGTGCGAGATGTAAGGCACGAAGCCGTAGCCTTGTTGGAGAAGCAGGAGATTCGTTAGGATGCGGCTTGTTCTGCCATTTCCATCTTGAAAGGGATGTATGGCAAGGTACTCAAAAATAAAGTGAGCGATAATGAGCAAAGGATGGTACTTCTGTTCTTTGAGTTGCTCTTTCGTCCATTCCACGAGTTCCTGCATTTCCTTTGCCGTGAGGTGCGGTGGAGTGGGCTCAAAGATGATCCCAACCACCTTCCCCTTCGCATCGACGGCCTGCACGTGGTTCGGACCGAACTTGTACTGCCCCTTGTGACGGGCATCCTTCTCGCTGTACTTGAGAGTCATCGTATGAATCTGCTTGATGAGGTTTTCGGAGAACTTCATCGCCTTCCAGGAATCGAAGACCTCTTTGATCGTTTCAACGTATCCCATGACTTCCTGCTCATCGCGAGTAGCGAGTTTTCGGACTTTGGCATGACGGAGCAACTGCTCCACTTCCTCATCACTCAAATGTGCGCCCTCAATACGCGTAGAAGCTCCGCTGGAGCTGATAATGACTGCTCGCTTCATCCGCTCTAGATACTCTGGAGAGAGCAACTGAAAGGCTTCCCAATAACCTTTGCATTCATCAATACGAGCCAGAAACTTGGTGATTTCCCGTGAGGCATCAGGTGTAAGCCGGAGCCGTTGATGGAAATGGTGCAAAGACATAAGAATCTCCGTAGGAGTCTATGGGAGATTATAGTAGATTATAGGAGATTAGAAAAGCCCTGATAAATCAGCTATTTCCCTGCAATAGGTGCCCATGCCTCAATCCTACTCTGTGCTCGATAAACTCTACGTAGAGTTGGATTCGGTCACTTGTAAAAAGGTGGAAAAGATTTGGAGCGGATTACTGGCTTGCCGGCCGAAGCCCAGAGGCGAAGGCTGGAAATTATTACAACCGAGATATGCTCTGCTATCGCAGGATAACTTTCAGCAGTCTTCGGTGTTGTTAATGTAAATCTAAAATATCAAAAACTTCTGCATCTGTTGGCAATTGCAGCTCTTTGATTTCGTGTACTATGCCCTTCTCTTTTGCTTCTTCTGCCGAAAGTACATGCTCTCCTTTAAAAAGCTCCTTTAATTCTTCGACAGTGTACTTTGTTCTGCCAGCTATTGTGGTCGCTACCAATTCATTATCTCTGCGAACCGTTTTCAGTCCTCTTACAAGATTCTCCTCGGTTAAAGCCTGGCCGCTTATTGTGACTCCGTGAAGAAGAAAACGAGCACTTGGAACCGAATATCTTTTGTCAGCTGCAAGATAAACTGCATTGGCAATTGAATCCACCATTCCGATGTTATGGACTTCGACTTCTATTGGTAAACCTCGTATGAAATTATACAGAGCCAGACCTTGAGGGACCCCGCCACCGCGTGAATTAATCAAGATGGTGATTTTACTAAGTGCATCTCGGTAAGCATCCGTGCAAAGCTTCACCAATCTGTGTGCAGTGATATCTTCGATGTCAGCCTGAAAATTAATAAATCTCTCTGGTGCCATTTGCGTCATATTTTTCATATTTTATGTTGTTTGTCAATGGAGCGGGTGAACGGAATCGAACCGTCGTCACCAGGTTGGAAACCTGGGGTAATAACCATTATACGACACCCGCATGCGAGGATTAGGATTAGGGCTAGGGTTAGGGATTTCGGAAAGATCGACGCAGAGAAAAGAATACCTAGCCTCCCTTGTTTTGTGAAGAAAAGTGCTTTTCGATTGTCCTCAAGATTTTCGTATCACTCGGCTGTTTCCACGGATGGCACGAGAGGACCCGCTTCATGGTGAGCAACGTTCCGATCACTGCTCCTCTCTCGAGAATGACCTTCTTCCCATAATCGGAACAGGTGGGTTCGTACATGCAAACACCGTGAGGAAAGAGTCGTCTCAAGGGACCATGATCAGGGGAGAGGGTGTGCTGGTACACGGTGATCCCACCCACGAGGAGGGAGCGGGGGAGTCGCCAGAGGAAGCGGAAGAGCTGTTTCACGAGGATTCACGGTGGGACGTACATTGAAGTTACTGCTTGCGGGCTGTACGATCCAGTGACTTCCTCCGCACTGTATGGGTACGTACACGCCAGCAGACATCATGATCCTCCTCTACATCGTGGTCGCGGTGATGCTCATCATCGTCCTCTACCACGTGCTCTTCATCGTGTGGGATTTGCGCAAGGTGATGCGGCGGTTCGATGACATCTCCGAGCAGATCGAGAGCGTGATCATGAAGCCGATCTCCATGGCGGATACCATCCTCCAGTGGATCCTTGAGCAGGTGGAGCACATGAAGAAGAAGCACCATCGCAAGAAGCACATCAGCTCTCCCGAGGAATGATCCCAAAGAAGAACACCCGTCCGACGGTCCCCCAGGCGGAAGCCAAGCTGGTCGCATCGCTCGAGACGCTGCGCAGGACGTTCGAGGAAGTTCCCCGGGAGTACGAGTACTTCCTCCACCCAGGGAAGCACCTCTTCTTCACGTTCCTCAAGGGGATCGTTTCCGGCCTTGGAGTCATCGCAGCGGTGGCAATCGTCATTCCCATCATGCTCGCGATGATGCACGGCATCGAGTGGGTTCCGTTGATAGGGGATTTCGTGACGAGAATCGCGGATAGGGTGGAACAGTCACAACGGCCGTGATCTGAATGGAGAATGGAAAATGTACAATGAACAATGTAGTTCTTGGTTCAATACCATTGAACATATTCCATTGTACATTCTTCATTCTCCTCAGAGGACCGATTGCTCATCCACGAACACCCGGATGAAGAGCCTCTTCAGGAGTTCCACGGACGCTTCGAAGATTTCGGAGAGGATCGCGTTCAAGCGGCGGATGCGCGCGTAGAGCTCGTTCATGCGGTGCGCTGCTCCTGGCTTCGTCGTGCGCGCGAGCCGCTTCGCTTGCTTGCTCAGCTTCTTCACCTCCTTCTCGATATGCTCTGCGAGTTGCTTCTGCATCACCGTGGGGTCAGGGAGATTTGCAATCGCCTGCGCGCGAGCAGAGGTCTGGCTCCGTGCCTGCGCAGAAGCCGGTCCGCTCCCGCCTGCACCCATATCCCGCGAGCTATCTTCACCCATCGTCTCGCCCACCCTCGATGGGAGGGCTTCGAGAGTCGCGAGGAGGAGATTCAACTCCTTCATCACCCGCTGCGGCCGCACCACGAGGAGTGCTGCCTTGGGTGCCTCGGGGGAGAGCGATGTGGGTTTCTCGGATGAAGAGGGGCTCGACATCACTACTATTTTCTCTTTTTTTAGCCAAAAAGTCAATGCGCTTGCAAGAGGAGGGACGAGGCGCCGGTCGCGCATGAGTTCTTGAGGAGACCGACGAACGATACGAGTTCCTCGGAATCGTCGGACTCCTCGGTCTCTTCGGGACTCTCTCTCACATTCATTGCACTGCATTTCCCCAGTGATATTTTCGAGGTGAAGCGAAGAAACCTTACTCCTCGTAGCACCTCTTCGGATCGGCTCCATCCGGTTTACACACCAGGCCACTCTCGCATGTAGGCACGGTTTCGTTGCCGCACTCCTCACCCTTCTTTGCAGGAACGTACGTGCCGACACACTTCTTCACAGAAGAGTCATTGCTATCGTATCTGACTATCACGCAGAGAAAGGATTGGCATTGTTCATTGGAAGTACACTCCTTTCCATCATCTATTTCGTAACAGAAGCCCGTCACTTTGCTGCACTTGAGACCGTCTCTGCAGGTTCCGTAACTCGGGTTACTCGGTCCGCACGGATCACCCACGAATCCCCGACGATGTGGAAGAAACCAAAGTGGGTCCAATCGGCATTGCCCATTGATACACCGTTCTTCCCATCCACACTGATTGCAATTAGATCCGGCGGTAAGAGGACCATCATGGGGAATAGGTACGAGGATGGAGCGCTGGGTCACGCATTTGTTCGAGAAGCAGACGAGTGTTGAGTCGCAGCAATCACGCGTTTCGCCGCAGTAATCTCTGACGTAATCAGGGCCTTCTTTGTACCGCCGAGCGCAGTACGTGCAAGTTTTCTCCTTGCTTCCGGCGTCGTACAGCTTGCAGCGCATCTTGTCGCCTATGCTGTTGCTGCAGCAGTTGCTCACCGTTCCGCACGCAGAGCCATACGTTTTGCATGTCTCACATGTCCTACTTCTGCAATCCGATCCATCGCAACATGTTTGTTTGAGTTCTCCGATAGTCCGTTGTGGAAAGGGAAGACCGGGACTCCAGTCCACATTGAAGACATCAACAGGGGAGAACGCACAGGACTTCTTCTCTATCGCACAGTACTTTGCGAATTCCGGTTCATAGGGAAATGTCACCTTCGTGCTGTCGTTCGAGAACAAGGTGATCGGGAGGGGAGGGAGTGGTCCGGTGGGGGCAAGTTGATAGAGAGGAAGGAGCGGTCCGGTGGGAACAAACCCTCCCAGATGTCCTTGCGCATTCCACACACTCATCAGCACCACTACGAGTGCGACGATACCCAGGATGGAACCGAGGAGAGCGGAGTGCGATCTCCCTCCAGTCGAGAACCAGGATGCGTTGGTGAGTTTCATGGGGAGTGTGTGTTACGTAGATATTATACAATAGATGTGGTGCTTTTACAAATACAGTTTGACGCACATCTTAGTGCTACTCTTCCCCTATGGAAGACCGCACCATTTTCCACAAGATCCGGGACAAGGAAATCCCCGCAGACATCGTGTACGAGGACGATGAGGTTGTCGCGTTCCGCGATATTCATCCAAAAGCTGCGACGCACTTGCTCTTCATCCCCAAGCACTTCGTTGCATCGATTGACGATGTCACACCGGAAACTGCGCACCTCCCGGGAATGCTGATCTTGAAGGCGCAGCTTTTCGCCAAGGAGAAGGGGATCACGGGCTACAAGCTCACGTTCCACGTGGGGAAGGGTGGGGGACAGGAGGTGTTCTATTTGCATTTGCATTTCCTCAGTGATCAGACAGTGTGAACTTCCCGATCGAGATCGGTGTCTTCCATTGTGCTCACGTCATCGTCATCATCCTTTGCAGTATTGAGGGGTTCCAGTGCAGCTTCGACATTGCTGCGCAGGAGAGGATCAGACAGATTCGGGAGGCTGAGGACTGCGCGTAGGAAGTTGCGCGCTTCTCTCCGGACAGTAGGAAGTGATGAACGAGCAAACTCCTGCACTTCGCATATCTTCAGAAATGCGGCAGAGGTTTTATTCCCTTCAAGATCTTTGGCTACTTCCTCAAGGAGGCCCCCAAGGAACTGCAGTGGTTCTTCGATGTTCGTCTGCACTTCAGTCATAGGAGAGAGGAAAGCAGACAGTGTACACCTGCATCGTAGCATCCCTCTACCCGAACTGGGCTTGCGCCCTGTTCTGCTCTTCCTGTTGCGACTTTTTCCATCTCTCTGCTCCGGGACTACCTCTTCCGGAGGAGGGCATCGATGCTAGAGAGGAGTTCTGCCATGTACGTCTGAAAGCCATCAGATCCACGGGGAAATGCCTGGAGCGCCTGACTCAGTTCCCTGCGGATGCGGGGCAAACTTGCTCTGCAGGCATTGGAGTAACGAGGTAGCCCCACACTGTGGTTGTACCACTGTGCGAGTTCCTGCGCATCCAGGAATGCTTGGCTCTCCCTGCGCTGTAAAACAGATTGACGGAGAGTGGCGATTTCCATCTCGAGCCTGATGTCGAATTCCGTATCGAGAGCCATAGGAAGATGGGTTAGGCGCTGAACCCCCCCTTCTCCGCCTCCTCAGCCGTCGCGAAGTACACCCGATTCTCCTCCTTAATCTTCTTCCCCTGGGTGGAGTCGGCGGGGTAGTACTTCTTCCCGGTCTTCGAGGCGACGAAGCCGCTCGCAGGCACTTTCTCCGCAACAGCAGGTTCCCTGCCCTGAGCCTTGTCGAAGGACTTGGTCTCACTTGCCCTGAGCTCTGTCGAAGGGTTGGACTCCTTGGTCTCCTCAGTAGAAGGCTCTGCCACCTTCGCCTCTGCCTGTTGCTCCTTCGCCGCCTTCGCCTTCGCTTCATCCTCCTCGCGCTCCTTCTTCAGGCGCTCCATCGTCTCCTTGTCGATGGGCTTGAGAGCTTTGATCGAGAGACCGATGCGGCGCTCGTCGACGTCGATATTGATGACCTGGGCGTCGACTTTCTGGCCGATCGTGAGGACCTCTGCGGGGTCAATTACCTTGTGGTGTGCGAGCTCCGTTAAGTGCACGAGACCGTTGATATCCTTCTCCAGACGGAGGAACGCTCCGTAGTCTGCGAAGCGCACCACTGTGCCCTGCACCTTCTTCCCCACCGGGTAGCGCTCAGCGATTTCCTCCCATGGGTCCTGCGTGAGTTGCTTGATGGAGAGGGAGATCTTCTCCCCTTCGACGCCGATGATCTTCACCTTCACCTTGTCACCAACCTCCGCGTACTCGGCAGGATTCTTCACGTGTCCCCAGGCGATTTCGGAGATGTGTACGAGACCCTCTAGGCCGTCGAAGGCGACGAAGAGACCGAACTTCACGATGCCGCTCACGGTTCCCTCGCGCAGCTCCCCAATCTTCAGGTGTTCCAGTGCCTTCGCACGCTCCTCTGCCATTGCCTCGCGTTCGGAGACGACGATCTTCCCCGCATCCTCATCCATGGTGATGATCTTCACGGTGAAAGTGTGACCCACGTACTTCTGCAGGCGCGAGATGATCTCCGACGTGTCGGCGTTATTCACGCGCGGGTAGTGCACCGGCGCGAGCTGGCTTACGGGGAGGAAGGTGCGGATGCCGTCGATGTTCGCGAGGAGCCCTCCCTTGTTCGCCTCCTGCGCTGTGAACTGCATGGTGCCATCGCCTTCCACGAGCTTGTGGAAGCGGTCCCACGCCTTCTGCTGGCTCGCCATGCGCAAGCTCAGGATGATCATCCCCTCGTCGTTCTCCTCCTCGAGCACGAGTGCGGACACGTTGTCCCCCAGGCGCAGCTCCTTGAAGGTGTTGAAGGAATCTCGCAGCTCGCGGCCGGAGATGATCCCCGTTGCCACTCCCTGGATATCTAGGAGGAGCTTATTCTTGCCGCGGAAGACGACCGCCCCCTCAATGAGTTCCCCCGGATGCACGCGTACGACAGGTGGGGACTCCTTGAGGAGCTGATCCATGACGGGGTTCTTCGTTCCGACGGAGCGTTT
>JAUSFD010000020.1 GCA_030649955.1 Candidatus Peregrinibacteria bacterium
GTGGATGAGGCAGTGGAGAGAAGTCCGCTCGTCTGCCAGAGAGAAGAGGTGGCGTTCGCCCACTTCACGTAGTCAGCGTCGTTCGTGAAGTCCGCGAGCGTGACGTTCGCGTAGTCGATCTCGGAGTCGGCGACCGTGTCAGCGTCGAGTGTGCATGTCGTTCCATCGCAGGTGAAGTCGCCGAAGTCACTTGCTCCGAGACCTGTTGCGAAGAGGTCGAGGGAGGAGGTGGCAGTCAGAGTGTAGGTCCCGCTGGAGTTCCCCACCAAGATCTGCCCGTACGTCGGAAGTGTTGAAATTCCTGTGCCTCCATAGAAGATGGAGAGAGTTGAAGAGGCGGAGACGACACCGGAGAGTGCCTGGAGAGGACCGGTGAGAGAGCCGATGCCGAGGGTGGTTGTCGTTGCATTTGTCGTGAGGAAATTCGTAGAGCGCAGTGTAGTTGCAAAAAAGCTTGTCGTTGTTGCGGCAGTACCCGTCGCGTTCAAGAACGTGAAGTTCTGGAGGGTCGAGGATGATGTTGCGAGAAAGGACGGTGCAGTGAAAATGTCGGATGCAAAAGTGAGATTCGCAGAGTCGGTGAATACGCCCGCGGCTGCAATAAATGGAATGCGTGTTGCGCTGAGCGATGAGACAGTGAGATTAGTCGTCGAGGCCGTGCCAAAATATCCTGTTCCCGATACAGAGATCGCAGTGGAGGAGGCGTACGGGAGAATAGAGGCGATCGAGGAAGTTGCGACAAAGTAACCGGCTGTCGGGCTTGAGGTTGCGCTCAGTGTGTCGCTGTCTGTCCAGTAGGCAAACAGATTCGTATTTCCAGAGCCATCGACACTTCCAGTAATCCCAAGAGAGGAAGTTGCAATCAGATCATACGTCCCGCCCGAATTTCCAAGAAGAAGTTGGCCGTATGAAGGAGCAGTCGATGTGCCTGTGCCGCCGTTCGTGATTGCAACGACTCCTGTCAGATCACCAGCCGGAAGAGCTACACCGGAAAGGGAGCCGCCGGAAATTTTTGCGTTCTCTATTCTA
>JAUSFD010000028.1 GCA_030649955.1 Candidatus Peregrinibacteria bacterium
TTGCGAAAGGAGCGGGTTTCGTTGGTGGTGCTGCGACAGGGGGTATCGGGCAAGGATTCTTCATGGCAGAGACATTGGGCCTGCTCTCAAAGGCGGTCAACTCTACCGCGTGGGCAACATTCTCCGCCGTTCAAAAGAACAGACTCGCTGATGCTATCGCCTCTGGGAAAACCAGTCAGGTACTCTTCATCCTGGGGAAGGGAATCGCAGCGACAAAGAACCTCGTACCCGCAATACGAGATGCCGCTGAGAAAGCGAAGGAAGAGCAATACTAGGTATGTGGCTCTTCCTCGCCATTCCGCTTCTCCTCATTGCTCCGGTGTGGGTTATCGTTACGCTGGTGATTATCTCCCTGCTCTGGAGAATCCTTGACGCGGCTAACGCACACTGAGGCTATGCCGATGCAATCCATCCTCGACAAGCTCACCCAACAGGTCCAAGACGAGATGCAACCAATCTCGGGTGGATTGTATTCCATGGTCAAGAGTGCCGCTGCGAAGGCAAAGCAATTTCGTGACCAACAACTGGTACCGCCGGAAGGACAACCTATTGTTTCTCCAGGGACGCCGGAGGAGCGTGCATCTGTCGAGCGTGCGATTCAGGGTGCTGGTGGATTGGCGCAGTCCATCCTCGCGTTTCCTGGGAAACCGATCGAGGAAGCACTTGTTCGACGAGGCACCGCTGCTCCTTTGGCGTTTGTCGCGGGGTTTGCGGGCGATCTTGCAACTCCTGGATTCGGTGGAGAAGCGAAACGAGTACAGAACATCATCCGACACGCACGAAAAAATGGGAAGCTTCCATTTCTCACGTGGTTCAAGGATACACCCGATGCGCTTGCGGTGCGGGTGTATGATATCACCCCCAATGGTCACGCAACCGAGCGATCAACCCGCGTGGCGATAGAGCGTATGGGAAAGGCTGCGTCGGGGGAGATTGACCCTCGTACCGGAGGGGCGTTTGCAAAGCGAGAACCGATCACGATTGATCGGAGAACTGGGAAGGTGATCGACGGGGACTCCACGCTCGCTGGACTCAAGGAGAAAGGTGTCACCCACGCAGTCGTCCGGTTCATCGAGCACCCACTCGAACAGCCCATTACACAGCTCCTCGAGAGGGGGAAAGCGGTGCTCTCGGAGTTTACTGATTACCTCACGAACATTGCGCGAAGTCACGGGGCGCAATCGAAGATCGGCTCGCTCAAGGGCCTCGATCGTTCCATCGAGAAGATCGTGACGGAAGAGGGTGATGATGTATCGAAATTGTACGACGGTGTTCGTGGAACCGTTATCGCATCACCGGAGGGGTTCGATGCAATTCTTCGCGATCTCACCAGGGACGGGAACGTCGTGGGAAATGTGTCCGACAAGGTTCGGAAACCGACGAGCTTCGGGTTCCGTGGACTCAAGATGAACCGACGGATGTCAAACGGAGTGGTTGCCGAAGCACAGGTGGTTTCCCCAGAGGTTGCACGATACGCTGCGGGACGCGGACATAAGATTTACGAAGAGGTGCGTCCGTTGCTTGCGAAGCTTGATCGTGGGGAAGTGATCTCTGCGTCGGAAAAACGAACGCTTGAACGGCTCCAACGGGAGAGCGTAGAGGGATACCAACGGGCGTGGGACACTGATACGGGAACGCGCACACGAGAACCCGCGCTCGTGTACGACGAGGATTCGGAATCATACGTTGCGCGCAATGCTCCCGATGCGCCATCTCCTCCTCCCGCACCGCTCATGGCTGCTCGACCGCACGATCCGTTCTACGGTCCCCCGACACCGCAGCGGTACCCGTCTCCTCCTCCTTCCGGTGGCTTCGGTTTCTGAACTCCTCGAAGAACTCCTCCTTGGAAACCACCGAAGCATCGCGGAGTACGCGCATGAATGGCTCAAGGAGCATTTCGACCCACTCTCCGTCACGCTCATCCCACCGGTACGGGGTGTAGTGCTCGTCGATGTAGACGAACTTGTCATTCCAGAGACAAAACGCGGGGTCTACCTTGAGCTGGTTTTTGAGTCGTCGAGTCTTCTTCGGAACGTCGAGGGTGAAGAACTTTTCATCGGTTGACATCTGATGTGCCTGCTTCATAGAGTGTTTCTTACATGGTAAGTATATCATTATTCCGCGCGCTCGTCAATCTCTGAGTTCCGCACGATGGTGCTCGCTCGAACCCCGAGTCCTTTCGCCAGCCGGTGTAGCGTCGAGAATCGAATGTCCAGCC
>JAUSFD010000034.1 GCA_030649955.1 Candidatus Peregrinibacteria bacterium
GAGAAAATAATAGTTCTGTAGTGAGGAGGTGGGTGGGGGGTGGTGAACTGAGTAGTTGATCCGCGGAGGATCCACCTTAGTTCTCTACGGTAACCGCTGGATGACCCGCTACAGCTGGCGTGAAGCCAAAGATGTGAATGCGGGTCAAGCAAGCGGTGGATCCAGGAAGTAGCACACGCGGAACTGAAAGTTGCGTCTGATGCTCCGCGTGTGCCACCTGCGCGCGGCAGACTGCAAGAATCGTGCCACGGTGACAACACTCACAGGTGGCACGATCCACGAGAGCTGCTACAGCTTCCTACCAACTCCCTCGGGTTTCACGTGAAACATTCTGCTTCACGCGCGCGCGCGTAAGGAGTGCACACCATGCGCGAAAACAAAACGTTCGGGTCTAACGATCTTGTTCGCTTCTGGACACTCAATCTCACAGATAAGGAAAGGCAAGAGGTAGTAGCAGTGTTCCTGTACGAGGAAAGTCGCTGTGAAGCAGCGAAGAACATTGTACTGCTCATTCTAGAGTTCATTGTGAGTGCTGTGCCTTTCCCTGGAATCCAGCTTCTGTTAAGGATCTTGCTGAAACTGGTACCTCCTGACGAAAGGATCCCTGGTGAATTCATCCAAGACACTGCACTAAGAGTGATACAAGAGGCAGGTCTTGAAGAGATTGAAGTGCAGTACAAGTTGTGTCGTGCTGTACTAGAAAAGGAGTAGTATGGCCAAGAACAAGAGAGAGAGGGTGCAGGACACTGGTAGACGTGTGAGACCGGCAGCAGTAAGAGAAGCTGAGGCTAGGAGGGTCCTCGAAGCAATTGAAGCGCGTAGGGTCATCAACGAAATGAAGAACAAACTGAGAGTTCTTAGGAGGAATCTATGAGTATCATTAAGATGTATGCAACGGCAGCGGCTTCTACAACTTTAGTCTCGGCATCGATCGACATCCAAAAAGATGGCCTCATCTACTGTGTCACTCTTGGTGTGTCAGCTGCCGAAGCGGGGGCTGTGTCGCTGAGCGGTAATGCAATCGGAGAACTGAGCTTCGCATCGGTTCCAAGCTTCACCACACACGATGTGAGGTCATCGATCTGCCAGGTGGCAGCGCAGTTCATGGGGTTCACAACCACTCCTGGCCTTGGTCTGCCGTCAGTTCCTCTGTGCGTCCTTTCTGCGGTCGAGATTCCTGTAGCTGCGGGCGAGCGTATCTTCCTTCATCTTCAGAACAACATCTCGACTCTGGACGGATCAACGGCGATCGCTTATCTGTTCATCCGCGATGGACTGGATCGAACACCTATCAGAAGGCGTGCATAAAGTTCAACGAATTCCATTAGTTCAATTAGAGTAGTTGACAGGAGAAAATAATAGTTCTGTAGTGAGGAGGTGGGTGGGGGGTGGTGAACTGAGTAGTTGATCCGCGGAGGATCCACCTTAGTTCTCTACGGTAACCGCTGGATGACCCGCTACAGCTGGCGTGAAGCCAAAGATGTGAATGC
>JAUSFD010000001.1 GCA_030649955.1 Candidatus Peregrinibacteria bacterium
GCAGAAGGCAGTGGAGCTTGCCGAGAAGTACGAGTCGGGAGTATACGCCTGCATCGGAATTCACCCAATACATTCGGACAAATCCTTCCACGACAAGAAAGAATTAGGTGCAGAAGGTGAAGCGTTCACTTCGCGCGGGGAAGTGTATGATGCCTCTCTTTATTCTGAACTCGCGAAACATCCGAAGGTGGTCGCGATAGGCGAGTGCGGGTTGGACTACTATCGGTTGACGCCCGAGAGCAAAGAAAAACAGGTAGAAAATTTTGAAGCGCAGATTGAACTTGCGGCTTCTGTAAAAAAACCTCTGATGCTTCATATCAGGAACGGCTCGGGCATTTCTGCTTATAAAGATGCCTTTTCTATTCTCGCATCTCGATTCTCGTCTCTCGGTTCTTCTCCCGGCAATCTACATTTTTTCGCCGGTTCTATTGAAGAAGCCAAACCGTTTTTGGAAGCAGGATACACCTTCTCCTTTACCGGAGTTATTACTTTCGCGCGCGAGTATGACGACATCATTCGGTACCTGCCTCTTGACCGTATTCTCTCTGAAACCGACTCGCCGTATGTGACACCCGTTCCTTACCGCGGTAAGAGAAACGAGCCGCTCTATGTGCAGGAAGTGGTGAAGAACTTTGCGCTCATTCGCGGGGTTCCGCTCGAGGTGATACAAGAGGCGATACTGCAGAACGCCAGTCGGCTGTTCGGTATTCCTTTGTAGGTTAATACGAATTACGAATTTCTCCGAATATACGAATTACAGCTTACATAAGTATATTGGTACTGATTCGTTATTCGTATTATATACGTCCTTGCTTTTCAGAGGGGTACCGTGTTATTATTTTCGGGCTTTCTAAATTATGAGTGATGTACCAAACGAAATTGAAAACAGAGGGGCGCCCACTATCTACGAGGTGGGCTATCTTATTTTGCCTACCGTAACCGAGGAGGAATTGCCCCGGGAGGTAACGGCTCTCAAAGATGTGCTTGAAAAGGAAAAAGCAGCTCCGATTGCGGAGGAATTTCCGAGATTTAAGCCGCTTGCGTACCCGATACATAAGCGTATCGCAGGTGTGTATGTGACGTTTTCCAATGCGTACTTTGGCTGGGTAAAGTTTGAGTCCACCCCCGACGCCATCAAGAAGATAGAAAACGCGCTCAAGCAGGCGGAGAAGGTGCTCCGGTTCCTGCTTATCAAGACCGTGCGCGAGCAGACCATGTCAGCGCCGCGCGCACCGCGTGGTGAATTCCGGCGCGAACGAAAGGACGAAGGGGTGGCGGCAGTTGCGGCGCCTTCGGCTCCGGTATCCGAGGCCGAGTTGGAAAAGTCGCTTGAGAAACTTATTGCGGAGTAAGGAATAAGCACCAAGTTCCAAGCACCAAGCTCCAAACAAATTCCAAACTCCAACTCTCAAATTCAAAATGAGTCCGTCTGTTTGAGAGTTTGAGCTTCGGTTATTGGATATTGTTTGTGATTTGGAAATTGTAATTTGGAATTTTAGACAGTACGAAATAAGTTGCAGATTCCCAAAGTGAGTAGTATCCTTACATTACTATGTATCTAAACAAGGTCTTCTTATACGGTAATCTGACCCGCGACCCTGAAGTGAAGGCCCTGCCTTCGGGCACGCAGGTGGCAAACTTTGCCATTGCCACGAACCGCGTGTATAAGGACAAGAACGGAGCCAAGCAGGAATCAGTGGAGTTCCACAATGTGGTGGCGTTTGGTAAGCTTGCAGAGATTATCGGGCAGTATATGAAGAAAGGACGGCCACTCTTTGTTGAGGGCAGGATTCAGACACGAAGCTGGGATGCCACAGACGGAAGCGGAAAAAAGTACAAAACCGAGATTATCGCGGAGAATTTCCAGTTCGGACCAAGCGGTCAAGGTGGGGGAGGTAGTACCAGCAACCGACAACCTACGACCGACAACGTTGAAGCAAAGCAAGATGAGCCGGCGTCGGGCATTGCGTATCCGGAGGAGGAGATTAAGGCGGAGGACATTCCGTTTTAATCGCAGAGCGATTAAAACGGAATGTCCTCAACTGTTAACCTTTGACTGTTAACGGTTAAGAGTTAAAAGTTAATAATTCTTTGCGTATGCAAAAGCAGTGCTATTTTTCACAAAATAATATCAAGCATGTGGACTACAAGGATGTGGAGCTTCTCAAAAAGTTCCTGAATCCTCATGGCCGTATTCAGGCGGGGAAGCGAAGCGGCGTTTCCGCCAAGTATCAGCGCAAGCTTTCCCTCGCGGTAAAGCGCGCCCGATTTTTGGCGCTCTTGCCTTACGTTGCCAAATAATTGAAAATTACCGAGCGTAGCGAGAATAATTTTCGTTACCCCGTAGTGAATTTTGCCATGGGACAAAATCTACTACGGGGTGGCGATTTTCAAATTCGCTGCGTTCATAAGAAAATCAGCCATGCTTGAATATAATGAAATCACCTCAAAAAGATTTATTGTCTACGAAGGCGCTCCCTTTGAAGTGTTGGACGCGCGTATTTTCCGCATGCAGCAGCGAAAGCCGGTCAATCAGACCAAGCTGCGCAATTTGATTACCGGCAAAGTCACGGAAGTCACCTTTCATCAGGCGGACAAGGTGGATGAGGCGGAGATTGATAAGCGTGAAATCAAGTATTTGTACAACAATCGCGGACAATGGTGGTTTTGCGAGGCAAGCGACCCGTCAAAGCGATTTATGCTTCCGTCTGAAGTAGTGGGGGACGGTGGCCGATTTCTCAAGGCGAACTCACTGGTAGAGGTGTTGAGCTGGGACGGCAAGCTCATCACGCTGAAGCTCCCCATCAAAGTGGACCTCAAGGTAACCGAAGCACCTCCGGCAGTCCGCGGAGACACGTCAAAGGGGGGTAGTAAGCAGATTGTGCTTGAAACCGGCGCGACTATTAATGCTCCGTTGTTTATCAACGAAGGCGAAATAGTGCGTATTAATACGGAGACCGGTGATTACGTGGAGCGAGCGTAACACGAGACGAATGAGCGAATGTTAACGAATTGACGAAGTCAGACTTCGTCAAACAGTTCGTGTCGTGTTACTCTTCCGTAGTTTCTCCCGCGCTCATAGACACTCCATCTTTCAGACGTTTCTGGATCTCTTTCAAAATCTCACCGGAGATTTTTTTATTCTCCCGCAGGAACACTCTGGTGGCGTCATATCCGCGCCCCAGTTTGACGCTGTCATATTCGTAAGAGGTACCTGATTTTTTTACCAATCCCATTTTCTCGCCGAGCGCGATAAGCTCGCCTTCGCGCGAGATGCCCTCGTTGTACATAAGGTCAAACTCGGTCTGTTTGAACGGAGCCGCGACTTTATTTTTGACTACCTTGACGCGGACGCGGCCCCCCATGACTTCGTCTCCTTTTTTTATTTGCGCAATGCGGCGGATGTCCAAACGCACCGACGTGTAGAACTTGAGCGCCTTGCCGCCCGGAGTGGTCTCCGGATTTCCGAACATGACGCCTATCTGCATGCGTATCTGGTTGATGAAGATGACGATGGTCTTTGATTTGGCGACTATGGCCGTGAGCTTGCGCAGGGCCTGGCTCATGAGTCGTGCATGGAGTCCCATGTGGTTGTCACCCATCATGCCCTCGATCTCTGCCCTGGGCGTGAGAGCGGCAACGGAGTCGATGACGATGATGTCGATGGCACCCGAGCGCACGAGTGTCTCCGTGATCTCGAGCGCCTGCTCGCCGTCGTCGGGTTGGGAAACTAAGAGGCTATCGATATCGACGCCGATCTTCTTCGCGTACTGAACGTCGAGTGCGTGCTCAGCATCGATGAATGCCGCTCGACCGCCCATGCGCTGCATTTCCGCGATTGCGTGGAGTGCAAGTGTCGTCTTCCCAGAGGACTCCGGGCCAAAGATCTCGATGATCCTGCCCTTCGGCAGGCCACCGCCCATCGCGATGTCGAGGGCGATAGAGCCTGAGGAGAATTTGGGGATCGCAACACTCTGTGTGTCGTTCATGTGCATGATGGACCCTTCGCCGTACTGCTTCTTGATCTGGGCGAGCGCTACTTTGATGGCTTCGCTCTTCGCGTCAGTGCCCGAGGATTTGGATTCTTTGGGTTCGCTGTTTGCTTTCGCTTTCGTGGGTTCCATAGTGGCGCTGCTGGAAGTGGAGGAGGACTTTCGCATGATAGGGGATGGGGAGGGGATGGGGAAGGAAATGAACTGGTGGATGAACGTTCACCACTATCCTACGATCCTTGACGGAGTCGTCAAAGGAATGCGCTTGCATGAACAGGAGAGTAGGTTGGTGTATTATCGTACACCCATCCTACACTTGCCGATGGACGTCTGGAGATCCGTGATCTCGCAGAAGTACCCTGCGGGACAGAGGATACCGGCAGGTCCACCACACGGTGTGCCCTGGGCATTGGGTGTGCCACTCGCCGAGCTCCCTCTATCCGCTCCAATGGAATTCGACCCCGCGCTCGACCTTGAGGATGGCGGGTTACGGAAGTGGAACCGCACAGAGTTGAGGATGCGGAGCATGGTCTCCTTCGCCTCCTTCGCAGAAGTGGATTCGGTAGGGGAGTAGAGCAGGGTGATGATGGGCAGTTTCTCCAGCGTATCCGGGTGACTGCCCGGGTCGATGAACAGCTTCTGCCACCCTGTTGTGGTATCGAGGAGTAGGAGGGATCGGCGTGCGCCGACGAGAATCGCCATGATCTCCTGTCCGGGGATGATCTCGAAGCTACTCTTCGCGGGAAGGTCCCTGCGCAGTTCCTCTGCGAGGGTGAGCACGGGATCACTGCCCGACCCACTGCGGAAGGTGACGGTGTCGTCACTGTCCTCCATGGACCACGTACTCGGGACATTGATGGTCATGTGGAACGGCGAGAGAGTGAGGGTGCGCACCTCCTCCCCTTCCACGAGGCTCACCTCGCTGACGAGGAGGATGGGGGCATCGTAGGGGTCCGTGTTGCGCACGATCGTTCCGCGCATACGCACCGTGCGGTTCTCGAATGGACCTAGATTCACCGTCGGACTCTCCACGTAGTAGAGGGGCTCCTCACCCTGAAGGAGAACGTGGGTCCCCCTGCGTACAAGTGAAATGGGCACGGGGGTGAGGATACCCATTGCAGACTGCTCACCTTCCGGGAGGGGCGGGAGAGGGAGTGGCTTCGTGCACGCGAAGAGCGAGAGCACGACGCTCACAGCGATGGAGGGGAGGAGGATCCGCATGTTGATGAAATAGTGCATAGAATGGTGACTGCTTCAGGAAGGAAAGGTACCTCACTATCTCTGTAAACTTTGCCCACTCTCACACGTTTTGAACTTACTCCAAGTCCGCCGTGGTGATGCCAAGAACTTTGAGAAGAATTATTCTCCTCAATTGTTGCCGCGCTTCCCTAAGGATCTTCATGAACTCTTCAACGGGAGTGCTGAGATCTGTACTGACAATGGAAAGTAAATCGAAAATTTCATTTGGATATAATCCCTGCAAGTCTTCCAATGAAACCGTAGGAGTGAATTTCGAAATAGCGCGGATCTCCTCTAAAAATTGTTGCCTCCCAGACACTTTGCCACCTTCCTGCTCAAGCTCCTTCAATTCCTCATTTAGTTCACTTGTAGTAGTGGGGATGTAGGAATCCGTTAATCCCTTGTAGTGGTTCATTAGGCGGGAGAACTATGAAAAAACTATATGTCACATCTACCAATCTCGTCAACTACTGAGAAAGGTTGACTGAAACTACTTCTTCCCCGGATCGAACGCGTACACTGCGCGACCCACGCGGGTGAAGTACGGCATCTTCTGGAGGTTTAAGGAGATGGTACCGACCTTCACGGTGCGCTGCTTGGCTACTTCTAAGATGATTTCCTTCTTACTGAGCGGCCCCTTCTCCTTGAGGATTCTCTCGATGACGTCTGCGACGGTCCCTGGCTCGTAGCCCCACTCCTTGAGGGCGTAGAGGCCGCGGCCGACGAGGACGAACTGCGGATAGCGGATGAGCTCATTGTGGACTGCCTGGACCGTGACGTTCTTGTGGTCGAAGCGCGCTTCGCGGATACGGTTGGCGATCTCCATGAAGTGGAGAGGTTCTCCAGACTTCTTCAGGATGATCTCCACCTTGTCACGGATGCTGCGGGGGCGGACGAAGCGCCACTCGGTGAGTCCCCACCCGTCCTCAATTTCGCGCAGGCGCTCATCGATCTTCAAGCAACTCACGATGAGTTCCTGGCTGGGGAGGCGGTCTTTGAAGAGATTGAGTCCTTGTATAGCAGAGACGAGTTCCTCCTGCTTCATACAGGTCTTCCGCTTGCGGAGGATCTTCACAACGTTCTCGACGATGAGGGAGATATCCTCTGCAGAGAGGGATGTGAGTCTCCAGAAGGGGACGAAGGTGTTGGAGCGTCCTGTGGAGCTCATTTCCTGATCGATGGAGAAGCTCAAGCGGAGGATTGCGCCATCCACCTGTGAGCTTCCTTGAATGCGCTTGAGCACCTGGCTCACCAAATCCTCCTCACGCATGACGCCACCGTGCATCCGGAGGATCGTCTTCGCGAGGTCGTTCACCTCATCCAGGCGCGTGGTGCGCACGGTCCTCTTCAGTTTGCTCAACGCAATGCTCTCGATTTGACGAATACGCTCGCGCGTGACCTTGAACTGCTTCCCGATCTTCTCCAGTGTCTGCTTACCCTGTCCGCCGAGGGCGAACCGCTTCTTGATCACCGTCACTTCCTTCTCCGTGAGTACGAGGAAGAGATTATTCAGCAACTCCTGCAAGTTGAGTGTGAGCTGTGCATTCGGAGCTTGCTGCTGACCAGACGCAGTCGCTGCGGCGGAAGTGGACATGGGAGGAAGGGAAAGAACAACCCTCGTTCTACCAGAAAATTGACAGAAGCAAAAGATTCGCGAGATGTTTGGGTGGACGGGGAGATTGAGATATTGCTTCCTCTCAATTTGTGAAGAACCAGAGATGTCCAAGGAGCTGGATGTATATTTTAATTCTTATTTTTGCTTTGTCAATGGCCCAGGTAAGATTGGAGTATTTGGCAAGCAGAAGCCGAATCCACGTCATACACCTCCCCCTTCTTCGGGGTGGAAGTCGTGTACCTCTCGTCAAAAGCAATCACCGTGAATCCCTGAGCTGTGAGCGCATCCACGCATTCGCGTACTTTGCGCGCTTGCGCGCCCTCGTCGCCAGAAGGAAGGAGCGGTAGTCCAACGATGATGTGTGTGACGCCGCGTGCGTGCGCGAGTGCGACGAGTGCTTCGATCAATTCCTCCTGCGATGCGTGGTTGATCGACGGGAGCGGGAGCACGATATCTGTCGCGGGATCGAAAGAGGCGATCCCTGAACGACGCCCGCCCACGTCGATCCCGAGGAGGCGCTGGTTGGTGATGCGAGGTGTTGCCACGTGTGTGGTTACTTCTTCACGGCGACGAGCTTGCTCACGAGGGATTTCTTCCGGTCAGCGTTGTTGCCGTGGATGATGCCCTTCTTCGCTGCGGTGTCGATCGCCTTGAAGACCGCGGGCACGATCGCCGTCGCTTCCGCGCTCTTCCCCTCCTTCACGAGATCGGACACTTTGCGCATCATCGTCTTCAAGTGCGTCTTGTAGGGTTGCCTGCGTGCACGACGCACCTCATTCTGGCGTGCTCTCTTGATGGCGGACTTGATGATTGGCATAAAGCTGCGAGAGAGTACGTGCAAGTGCCAGGGAGGTCAAGAGAAGGGCAGGAAAGGCAGACAGGGCAGGAAGGGCAGTATGGGAATTACCTTCCTGCCTTTTCTGCCCTCACTGCCTTCCCTGCCTTTTCCCAGGTTCTTCCCTTCCATACCGCGCGCTCCCTCGTTACACTCTTCCCATCCATGTGCGGAATCTTCGGATACGTCGGCGCGAGGAAGGACGCGGGAATGGTCGTCATCGAGGGGCTCAAGAACCTGGAGTACCGTGGATACGATTCGTGGGGTGTCGCCTCGAGTGTCGCGGGGAAGCTCGTCGTCTCAAAGGACACGGGGAAGATTAGCGGTGTTGATGCGAAATCTTTCTCCGATGAAAGCACCATCGCGATCGCGCATACCCGCTGGGCAACACACGGGGGCGTGACGCCGAAGAATGCGCACCCGCACTTAAGCGAAGACGGCACCATCGCCGTTGTGCATAACGGGATTGTCGAGAACTACCGCGAACTCAAGGAGTGGCTCAGTGAGCGTGGACACACCTTCATGTCAGAGACGGATACGGAGGTCATCCCACACTTGATAGAGGAGGAGATGAAGAGTGGATCGGACTTCGCCGCGGCGGTGCGCAGAGCTTGCCTCAAGTTCGAGGGGCGCTTCGCGATCCTCGCGCTCCACACTCCCACGCACACCCTCGTCGCTGCGCGCACGGGTTCTCCTCTCATCGTCGGTGTTTCGAAGAAGAGTGACGGGAACGCAGAGCAGGGGTACTTCATCGCATCGGATATCCCGGCGTTCCTCAAGCACACGCGCATCGTTCAGTACCTCGACGATGGTGAGATGCTCGTGACGGATGGGGAGTCGATCCTGTTCTCCGATCTCCATACGGGGGAGGAGCGCCCCAAGCGTGAGATTGAGATCACCTGGACGGTGGAGCAGGCGGAGAAGGGAGACTTCGAACACTACATGATGAAGGAGATTATGGATCAGAAGGAGAGCGTCGTCCGTGCGGTGAACCAGGACGAGGCGCAGATCATGACGCTGGCGCAGTCGATCCGCGACGCGCAGGGGACATTCCTCGTCGCCTGCGGGACAGCGGGCAAGGCGTGCATGGCAGCGGAGTACTTCTTCTCTGTCATCGCGCGGCACCACGTGAACGTCGCCGCAGCCTCTGAGTTCAAGCTCTATCACCACTTCCTGACAGAGAAAAGTCTCCTCGTCGTCGTGAGTCAGAGCGGCGAGACCGCGGATGTTCTCGAGGCCATGCGCGTCGCGAAGGCGAAGCGCGCGAAGGTCCTCGCCATCGTGAACGTGGAGGGCTCGACGATCGCACGCGAAGCGGACTACACCCTGCGCATCAATGCCGGACCGGAGCGCGCGGTCGCATCGACGAAGGCACTCACCGGCCAGCTCGCGGTCCTCCTCCTCATCGCGCATGCGCTCGCGGGCAAGCTCCAGGAGGGGAAGACACTCCTCCTCGAGGCCGGTGCCATGATCAACGACATGTTGAATCCGCGCTACATCGAGCGCCTGCGAAAGCTCGCGGATCGTATTAAGGAAGATGAAGACCTCTACATCATTGGGAAGAGCTGGAACTACCCCATGGCCCTGGAGAGCGCGATCAAGATTCAGGAAGTGAGTTACGTGCATGCGGAGGGTTTCGCCGGTGGTGAGCTCAAGCACGGTCCCATTGCCTTGATCGAAGAGGGCACTCCCTGCATTGCCCTCATCGGCAAAGATGAGGTGATGAGTGACATCCTCAGCAACACCATGGAGTTAAAAGCCCGCGGCGCCACGATCATCGGCGTCTGCCCGGACCGCTACGATGTCTTCGACGAGTGGATCAAGGTGCCTGATGCCGGGACCGCCCAGGCGATCGTGAACATCATCCCGATCCAGGTGCTGGCGTACTTCCTCGCCGTGCATCGGGGGAAGAATCCGGATATGCCGAGGAACCTCGCGAAATCCGTGACGGTGAAATAGTCGTTTACCTCTACAGCAAGAGAAAATGTAGAGGTTCGCAGATGATGTTTTGCTCTTGCAGCTCCAGTCTCTACCATACCCTCACTCCGTATGAAGCGTTCTCGATCAGCAGCGGCCCAGGATGAGGAGCGAAACGGTTCAACCGACTTGTCCCTCTACACCAAGCATCAACGCGATCAGTTGACGAGAGAACAAGAGAAGACACTCGTGCGCACCCTGCGCGAGGGCGAGGCTTCTATGGCATCACTCGCAATGCTCGTAGGAGCTCGTCGCGGATTCGCCGGCGTCCTTCGGAGAAACCGCGAGAGATTTGCCGCTGTGCTCAAGAAGGTTCGCATACCGGAAGCGGCGATTGAGCTCCTCCTTCGCGATATCGTTTCCACAGTTGCCCGCTGTATCGGCACCTACAAGGATGCCTACAAAGAGCGGAGCATTTCCTCCGAGGTCATTGAGGAGCATCGAGAGCATCATCTATCGTCCATTCTCCATATCACGCGAGAAGCTCTCAAGCTTTTCGAAAAGGAAATAGCTCGGCGAGGTGTACAGAACCTCGTCGCGAAGATCAACAGTGGAGAGCAGGCTCGCAACCACATCATTGAGGCAAATATTCCTCTGGCAGTCGATCGCGCGAAGAAGTACGGAGGAGTGGAGTTCGGCGATCGGGTGCAGCTCGCTGTTACCGGGACCATGCGTGCAACTGCGACTGTGGACGCCGAACAATGGGCATTCTCCACACACGCGTACCAGTGGATCAGGAATGCAGTGCTCGCAGGAGTGCGCAATCAACAGAGCACCGTCCGTGTCCCTACTCACATGCAATCGTACATTGCGAATTGGGGGAAGATCGAAGGCGAATTCCGCAGTGCACACAGGCGCTCTCCCTCCCTTGAGGAAATGGCAGAGGAATTCGGAATCACTCCGGAGGAGGCATCATGCATTGCTCGAGCTCGATCGTTGGGCATTCAGCATCGCATTGAGCAAGGTGCTGGCATCGCAGAATCACCCACGACCATGAACGAGGAAATGATTGCAGATACGCGTGGACTCTCCGCTCTGGAACTCGCTGGGGATTTGGAGCATCTCGAGATCTTCAGAGAGTGTTTCGATGAGCTACGACAGGAGGACAAGAGGCTCTGGAAGATACTCAAGTGGCGATTCTACGAAAAGTTCACCCTCAGGGGAATTGGATCTCTGCTCGGTATTACAAAAGAACGAGTCCGTCAGTTGGATGGGAAAGCGATTGAGAGTCTCCGGTCACGGATAGAGAAGAAAGCGGACATGAGGATGAAGGCGGGAGCGGTCTGAATCTAGCGCTCATCCGGCGGGAGGCCGTAGTACTTGAAGAGCATGGCGGCGATATCGTGGAAGACGGGGGCGGCCGTGGAGGCGCCGTGTACGGTGACAGCGCTCTTCGGACGGTCAAACTTCACGAGTGCAACGAACTTGGGGTTGTCGACGGGGGCGTAGCCGACGAACGACGCGATGGTCGAGCCTGTTCCCGCTTCGTACTTGCTGCCCGGGCCGGCGATTTGGCTGGTTCCGGTTTTGCCGGCGATGCGGTACCCCTTCACTTTCGCGGGCTTCGCGTAGCCCTTCTCGACGGAGCTCACGAGCATTGCGGTGATAGTATCGGACGTCTCTGGAGTGATGACTTGGTCGAGGACGCGCGGCTCAAAGCGCTCCACTGTACCGTCGGGGTGGGCGACACTGTCGATGATGGTCGGGCGCATGAGCTTTCCGCCATTCGCGAGCGCGGCGAATGCGGTGATCATTTGGAGGGGGGTTGCGGAGAGACCTTGGCCGAATGCCGTGGTCGCGAGGAGGGAGCGAGACCAGTCGCGCCACGGGCGCACCTCTCCTGGGAGTTCGTCTTCCAGTTCGATACCCGTGATCCTCCCGAACCCGAAGCGCTCGATCATCCGGTGGAAGAGCTTTGGCCCCAGTTTGAACGAGACGCTCGTCATGCAGGTGTTGATGGAGAGCTCGAGGCAGTTGGTCATCGTCACCTTGCCGTAGTACACGAGGAGGGCGTTCTTGATAGTGTACTCGTCCACTTCCACTGGCCCCTCGTCGTCGTAGGTGTCGAGCGGGGTCACCTCGCCCTGATCAATGGCGATCGCCATCGTGATCGGCTTCATGACGGACCCCGGTTCGTAGATTTCCTGGATCGTGCGGTTCAAGTACGCGCCGACCCCGATGTTGTTCTTGAACTTCAGCCACACACCTTTGCGCTCCGTCGGGAAGATCTCGCGGCGGTTATTCTCCCCCGTGTACTGGTAGTACCGGACGAGATCATGCAGATCGTAGAGCGATTCGAGTTCCGTCAGGGACGCGCGCGTCTTCTCCGAGAGTGCTGCCCTCCCGTCCGGCGTGAAGACATCGTCCCTGTATGCCTTCACGACCCGCGCATTCGACTCGGGATGGAAGATCTCGACGACGATCTGGCGCTCGTGGGCTGCGTCGATCTCGATCGGCTCCTTCTCGTAGACGATTGCATAGTTGTTGCTGTCGAAAAGCGGTGCGTTGACCATCGCGATGATCCGCCCGGTTTTGGGCTCCATCACGATCACCTGGCCGCTATCCGCCTTGAACTTCTTCACGGCTGCCTCGAGGATCGTCTCAATCTCCTTCTGGATGGAGCGGTCGATGGTGAGCACGATCGTGTCTCCATCGCGCGGATCGATGATCCGCTGCTCTGGGCGCAGGATCTGGCCTCCCTGCGGATCGCTCACGGTACTGATGAGACCCTCCTGCCCGCGTAGCTGCGGATTGTACGTGCGCTCGATGCCGTACTGCGCCTCCTGATTGGTGTTGAGGAACCCCACGACGTGCGAAGCGATCGTCGCATCGGGGTAGAAACGCCAGTGCTCGGGAATCAGCGCGATTGATCGTAGGGGGTAGAGGATTTCCTGTGCTGCCTCACGGGTAGGTGCCTGCTTGCGCAGCTCCGTCGTCTCCTTGAGGGACGCGAGCATTGCTTCTTTGATCCGTAGAGAGAGGGAGGGCGGGAGTCGCCGCATGATGGGGACGTACCGCAGCGGTCGTGAGCGCAGCAAGCGGAGGAGGAGGCTTCCGTCGATCTCGAGAGCAGTGCCCAGGCTCTTCGACGCGGAGTAGAGGGAGGAGTCAGCCATCGATTCTGGATTGGCGTAGATGAGCTTCTCCTCTGTGTTCACCGTGACACCGGCAATCCCGAGTGCCTGCACCTCGTGCATCGCAAGCTTCGTCGCCCCATACTTGAGCGGGGCGAAGGTTACGCGCTTCTCCGAAATTCTCTGCTCGATGGAGCGCGCGAAGAGTCGACGCGCTTCCGTGAGATCGGGGAGCTGCTCCTTCGCGGGGATGAATCCTGCCTCGAGCGGTTCGAGCAGCACTCCCGTCCCGACGGCTTTGAACTGCTCCAAAGGGTTGAAGGCTGCGGCGTAGAAGGGAACGAGCTCCCGCGGGCACTCCTCTTTCCCTTCCGTGCACTGCGCGTGGAATTCCTCTGTGACGAGGAGGGAAGACAGCGTCTCTGCGATGAACGTGGGATCATCCGTGACGAAGGGATCCACGTAGAGGAGCTCGAGTGTCGTGTTCGTCGCGAGGATGTTCGTTTCATTGGTCTTGCTGTTGCTCCCCAGAATCTCTCCGCGCTTTGCAGGAAGAACCACACCTCCAAAGTGCTGACTCTGTGCCGCTTCCAGGTACTCTCGTCCCCGGACAACCTGGAGTTCCATGAGGCGGGACACGACGATGAGCAACGCAAGTAAGAATGCTGCATGCACAATGGTCATCCGCCGAAGGAGCGAGCGTCGTTTCTGCGTTTCCGATGGAGAGTGGCTGGAGCGGAGGGCCATGCGTGAGTGCGAGAGTAGCATGCGGAAGCACCCCTTTCACGGAGGTGTGCGGGTTTCCTTCCGCTCCCTGGGTGGGAACAGGGAACCGGGAACAGGGGACAGGACTACACCCCGTTCCCTGATGCCTGTTCCCGGTTCCCTTTCTTCCACTTCCCGTACCTAGCAACAATCTACGTTTTCTGGTATAATTACCTGTTATGCCGAGCCTCGATTTCACCACGATGGATGGCGAGACCATGCTCCATACTCTGGAGCAGTACTGCACAGAGAATGGTGCGTCGGACATCCACTTATCGCCGCAGAAGGACGGCGTGCGCGTCGAGTGGCGATTGCATGGTGTGCTGCGCTCCCTCGCCATCATTCCTCCCGTGCGCTACCAGGATTTCCTCCGCCGCGTGAAGTTCGAGGCGAAGATGAAGCTAAACCTCACGAACGTTCCCCAGGACGGTCAGTACACGTTCGAGGCGAAGGGGAGAGCAGTGAACATGCGCGCCGCGACGCTCCCCAGCCGCTTTGGCGAAGCGCTCACACTACGCCTCCTCGATCCGCAGCGGGGCATCCTTCCTCTGGAGAAGCTCGGCTTCCCGGAAGATATCCGCACGAAGCTCGCAACCTTAGTCGAAATGCCGCACGGCTTGGTCCTCGTTACGGGTCCCACTGGATCGGGGAAGACGACGACTCTGTACGCGCTCCTCTCAACGATTATCGGCAAGGAACGCAACATCATCACCCTTGAGGATCCGGTGGAGTACGAGCTCCCGGGGATCATCCAGAGCGAGATCGATGTGGAGCACGAGTACACCTTTGCCAATGGACTGCGTTCCATCCTCCGCCACGATCCCGATGTGATCCTCGTCGGTGAGATCCGTGATCTGGAGACCGCACAGACTGCTGTGAATGCGTCGCTCACGGGACACCTCGTGCTCACGACCCTCCATACGAACTCCGCTGTTGAGGCGATTCCGCGTCTCCTCTCCATGGGCGTGAGCCCCTACACGTTTGCACCCGCACTCCGCGCGGTCGTCGCGCAGCGCCTCATCCGCACACTCACTGATGCTTGCAAGACCGGAGCGACCCCCTGCGACCCCTCTTCCCACGATACCTACGGTGGGCAGATGGTCCTTCCGGAGCTCCTTACCATCTCCCCCGCGATCCAGCAGCTCATCCTCAACGTCGAGCAGACGAGCACGATCTTCGAGCAGGCGCGCAAGGAGGGCTTCCGGACGATGAAGGAATGGGGCGATCAGTTCGTCCAGGAGAAGCGTACGACGAAGGAGGAGATAGCGCGGGTCGTGGCGTAGAGGCTGCGGTACCATCCTCACTATCATTCGTTAGAGCTGTTTCTTTCGAGGAAGGGCAGTAAAGGCAGGAAAGGCAGGGAGGGCAATATGTGAGAGACCGGTATGATGTTCGCTGCCCTTCCTGCCCTTCCTGCCCTGGCTGCCATTGCTGCCTTCTCTTGCATCAGGGAGCCCGTTTGCTACGATGGGCTGCCAACGCGTGCGCTCACCAGAGTTCCACGAGCGTAACTCGCCTGGGGGGAGTGCCCGCAGAGCAGGGCTCCGCTATCCGACATGTTGCTACCATCACGTCGCCGGCGGGGGAGCTACCCGGTTGTGTCGACCCCACGTTCGTCCGGACTCGTCCGCACGGTTGTTGGCGTCGTGCTCGTCGCTGCAGTCCTGTACATCGTCGGCGGATGGTTCCTCTCGTTCCTTGGTGCCGGAAATGAAATTCGTCGTACGGCAACCACCGTTGACCTCGATGACCGTGGTGCGGTCACCGTTTCCCTCGAGGGAGAGGAGGAACAGCGTGCACAGGATGGGATGAAGCTCTACCCGGGCGACTCCCTCGCGACGGGTCCGCAGTCTCGCGCCCTCCTTACGTTCTTCGATAGCTCGGCGTTACGCCTTGAGCAGGGAACGCACCTCGCGATCACCGAGGCGGCGATGGGCGAGAAGCAGTCAGAACTGGGGGTGGAGCTCAAGGATGGCATGATTTGGATCTCCGTTACTGACGAGAAGGCGTTCTCCGGAAACATCCTCCGTTTCGTGGAAACTCCCATTGCGTCGTATACACTCTCTCCCCGCACGGAAGCGCTCATCACACCTCGCTCGCTTGTGGTCTACGCTGCTGATGGACCGGGGATCCTCGTCGAGGTGAAAGGCAGGACAGAGATCCTCATCGGCGAAGGACAGCAGTGGCGTCTTCCTGCGGAAGGAGAGGTTGCCGCTGATCTCTACGATTACCGCTCACTTCTGCGACCTTCCACTGCTGAATTCGCGTTCACGGAAGAGAGCAGGCGCTCTGTGAGGCGCGGTGCGAGCGGTGGCGGGCAGCCAGCGCTGGGCGGATCCATGTCCGGAAGTCTTCTGACAGTCAGCTCTCCAGCGGAGGGCGCTTCCATCGAAACGCCTACCGTCCGCATCACCGGCCGAGTGGGAGAGGGAGTCATGCAGGTGCGGACGAACGGGTACCAAGCTGCTCTCGATCCGGCTACAGGAACCTTCACCCAGGAACTCTCACTTCCGGATCAGTCAGAGGTCACCATTCACATCGAGGCCCTGGATGCCCTCGGAATGCCGATTGAGCAAATGACGCGCAAAGTCACACGTGTCCTCGCAACTCTAGAACCGGCGACTATTTCCAGCCCCGCCAAGAATGGCGAGACGTACCGCACCTCCCAGACGGAGCTCATCATCCGCGGCGAAGCTCCGGATCGCGCTGCCGGCATCATCGTGAATGACTACCGCCTACAGCTCTTCAGTCCAGAGAAGGGAACCTGGAGCTACCTCGCATCCATTGCGCTCGGGAACATGAAGCAGGGGACGAATACGTACGATGTTGTTGCGATTGATGCCGCGGGCAAGAAGAGCGATCCTGTTCGCCTCACGATCATCGTTGGAGAAGGAACGGAGGGGGTAGTGAGCAGTGCTCCATCTGCAGGTGCTTCCAGTTCCGTCTCTCTTGCGACGAATGATCCCCTCACTCCTGGTGTCCTCACCGTCATTGGCCCCACAGCAGGGACTGCCCACACCGCCACTGGGAGCTCCCTTCTCATCGAGGGGACAACCTCCGCCGGTACGGATAGCATCTGGGTGAACGATTATCGTCTCCAACTCTACGTCGCAGGTAAAACCACCTGGAACTACATTGCCGATGCAGAACTCCTGACGCTCAAGCGCGGGAAGAACACGTATACCATCGTCGCCCGTGATGCAGAGGGGAAGATTCTCGACAAGTTTGAGTACACGGTGACGTACACACCGTGAGGAAGATCTAAAATCCATCATGGAAGAGGGGATTCGCGATATACGTTGGAGTTTGACGCTTATTACTATTTAGTTTATTAATAACAACGTATGGAAACGAACGATGAAGTTTGGGTTCCCAGCGGTAATAGCAATGCAAGCGGAGCATTCGACCTCCGCGAGTACGCGATGGAGGCGAAGAATGCCAAGAGCATCTCATCCTATGAGCAACTCAAGAGAGAGAAGTTGCCGGAATTTCTCCAATGGCTTTCGGGCTTACGTGAACGACTCAGAGTATTCAAAACCGAAGGCCGCAAAGTGTTCATTGTCTTGGGAACCGGAGGAACATTCCAATCTGCCCCAGGTCCTGATGGGTATGAACCCACCGGAAGGCTAAAGGAAAGCTTCGATGCTCTCCAACTCCCCAGCGACAAGACGATTCACCTGGAGTTGTGTGATTTGATGAACTTAGACTCTTCACAACTGACTGTCGAACAGTGGAGGTTCCTCGCAGAGGCGATAGTGCAGATCGAAGATGCCGCTGGTGACAGTTACGACGGGATCATCGTCACGCATGGTACAGATACGATGGCCAAGGGAGCATCGTACATTTCGTTCATGCTCCGAGGATTCCCGAAGAGCATCGTATTCACAGGCTCGCAGATTCCAGCGCGCCAACCAGATGGAGATGCAAAGGATCAAATGCGGCGCGCAATTGTGACATCCAAACTGGCAGCGAACGTCAACAATCGCGTCATTGAGGTTATGGTCGCGTGTGGACTGAAGGTTGCTCGTGCAACATGGGCGGCCAAGCTCGGTGATGTCACGACGAATGCGTTCGGTCCATGGAATCAGCCTCATCAGGAATTCGATGCTACGGATTGGGCGAAAGCTGCAGCGAATGGAACCTTGGACAGGCTTGCTCCAGCATTCTTGGATTTCGGCACGGGAAAGAGTGACGGAGATCACGAGTTCGCTTCTCATGCTCGAGACTTGAGGAAGAAAGATGCTTACAGGCCGTTCACGAACATCACCAGACCAGCAGATCTGTACCCAACGAGATTGACAGATAAGTCTCTGGAGTCCTTTGCTGATCATCTCATTGCGCAGCGTGTTGCACTGCTCACTCAGTTAGGCTCAGCGACAGCAGACGACGCACTGGTGGAACTTGCTCTTGCCGCAGGAAATAATGGGAAGATCGTAATGTTTGAGGCTCCATTCCCTGATTCCTCAGTGGAACCTGGCAGGTATAAAGCAGGGTCAGCTGTACGGAAAATACTCCCCTTCGTTCGCCGACCACTTCCCATTCTCAATACATCGCCAGATGCCTTTGAGGCAAAAGTGAACTACGTCCAAAGCGAGCTGGGGATGCAGCCAGTCGCGAACACCGTCGGTCTTGGAGATATTTATTCCGCAGGAGATCTCAGGAAATTCTACGATCACATGGAGACCAATATGGTCGGTGAACTCGTATAGTGCTGTCACTCCTTAGGACCATCCACCCAGAAAATCCCTGCCCGTTGAAGGGCATCGCGGAATATTTTAGGCATGGGTGCAATAATTTGCTTCCGCTCTCCGTCTGCGGGAGAAGTGAATGCGAGGCGCCAAGCATGCAAACATAAATCTGTGATCTTGAACTCCGTCGCTACGCGCTCACTCAGCGGTGATTTGTACGTCTGATCCCCAAGGACGGGGTGACCGACTGCTGAGAGGTGCACACGGATTTGGTGGGTGCGACCCGTGTGGAGATCGCAGGCGAGGAGCGCAGTCTGCCCCGCTGATCCCAGTGTCCTGTACGTCGTCCGCGCTTCCCGTGCAGCCGTATTGCCAATGACCGCCATCTTCGTCCGATCCTGTGCGCTGCGTCCGATAGGGGAGTCGATCGTCGCCAGTGGAGGAGAGGGGATTCCCGCGACGAGGGCGAGGTACGTCTTCTCAATCGTTCGCTCTGCAAACTGCTCCTGGAGTTGCTGGTGTGCAGCAGGGGATTTGGCGACGAGGATGCACCCCGTCGTCTCTTTGTCGAGACGGTGCGCGAGCACTGCTTCGCTCGAGAAGGGGACTCCGCGTTCCTGGAAAAGATGAGCGATGCCATGGAGAAGTGTCATCTCCCCATCCGCCATTCCCGCACCCGGATGCACGGCAATCCCCTCCGGTTTTTCGATCACCAGGCACGCATCATCTTCGTAGAGAACCTGGAGATGGAGATCTTGAGGCGTGATCGAGGATGCGTGAATCGCGATGTCTCCCGTTACCGTCACACGGTCACCTTCTTTGAGCTGCTGAGATGGCTTGGAAGCAATGATGTCATTGACGCTCACGCACTCCTCCTCAATAGCTCGCTGCGCGCGGTTGCGACTGTCGAAGGCTCCTTGGGATACGAGGAAGGTATCGAGGCGCTCTGATGATGAAACGGTCCAGTCGGGCATGGGGGTAGTGTAGCTTGAACGATCCAGAATTAGGAATTATGAAGTAAGAATTACGGATAATCGATCGTTCAAAATTCTTCATTCTTACTTCTTAATTCTTCGTTTGGCCTCCTTTGCTCAGCTTCTCTCCTGTACACTCGATGATATGGATGACCAGGACCTCCTCACCCGCGCCGTCGACAAGGTGACTCCGCTCGATTTGGCGAAGAAGAAGCTCACGGGAGAGTCGCCCCTCAAGCTCTACTTCGGCATCGATCCTACGGGCACGAAGCTCCACCTGGGACATTCCGTACCCTTGAGGAAACTCCGGGCTTTCCAGAATGCTGGTCATCACGTGATCTTCCTCATCGGGAGCTTCACCGCGATGATCGGTGATCCCTCCGGGCGGGATAAGCAGCGAGCACCGCTTACGCGTGAGGAAGTTCTCGCGAACTTCGAGACGTACAAAGAGCAGGCAGCGCTGGTGCTCGATTTTAACAACGTCGAGGTGGTCTACAACCACATGTGGCTAGAGAAGCTCTCCTTCGTCGATGTGGTGAACCTCGCATCCAATTTCACCGTGCAGCAGATGCTCGAGCGCGATATGTTCGAGAAGCGGATGACCGATGGCAACCCCATCGGTCTCCACGAATTCCTCTACCCGCTCATGGTCGGGTATGACTCCGTGATGCTCGATGTCGACTGCGAACTCGGGGGATCAGACCAGTATTTCAATATGCTCGCAGGCAGAACACTCCAGAGTGCCTATGGCAAGCGCGAGAAGTTCGTCCTCACGACGAAGCTCCTCGAAGGCACAGATGGACGGAAAATGAGTAAAACCTACGATAACTGCATATTCCTCCAAGATGCCCCGAATGACATGTACGGCAAAGTCCTCTCTGTGAAGGATGACCTGATTGTTCCCTACATGGAGTGCGCGACGGACATTCCCATGCGCGAAGTGGCTGATGCCGCGAGGAAGCTCAAGGAGGGCTCTGTGAATCCCAAAGAACTCAAGATGCGGTTAGCACGCGAGATCGTCACGCTCTACCACAGTGCAGACGCTGCGAAAGCAGCGGAAGAGGAATTTCAGAAAGTGCACAAAGACAAGGGGATTCCCTCCGACATGCAGACCGTCACTGTAGAGAAGGGGAGTGCTCTCATCGATGTGATCGTGAAGGAGAAGATGGCACCCTCGAAGTCCGAAGCTCGGCGACTATTTTCGCAAGGTGGAGTGCGAGTGAATGACAAGGAAGTGAAGGAGATTGATGCGAAAGTTGAGGAGGGGATTGTCAATGTCGGGAAGAGGAAGTTCATTCGCATTTCCCTTTCGTAACCCCATGGAGAAGACAACGCTGACATCGGAGAAGTGCCTCCCCTGTGAAGGGGGAGTCAGTCCCCTCACCCGCGAGGACGCTCGTCCACTCATGAATGATGTTCTCGGATGGGACCTGCGGGATGACGCAAAGGAGATTAGTCGGACAGTAAAGCGGAAGGATTTCGTTGATGCACTCGCGTTCGTAAGTGCTGTTGGAGCGATTGCTGAGGAGGAAGGGCATCACCCGGATATCGACATCCGGTATTCACGGGTGACGCTCAGGTTATCAACGCACGCAATCAAAGGATTGAGTCGGAATGATTTCATCCTCGCGGCGAAGATCAATGCCCTGCTCGATTCGGACAAGAACTAATCCATATCCGTAGGGCGGGCATAGTGGCCCGCCGCTACAGGGAGAAGGATATTTGTGTTCGAAATTAAGCAATGCGCGTCGTCACGCGGCATCCGAGGGACATCAGCTTGTTCTGAAATCTGCGCGTCTCCAGTGACTTGCGTGCTGAGGGGAGGACGACATGGATGTCGCTCCTCTTCGCGAACGAGAGGATCCACTGGAGTAGAGCATCCATCGTCTGCGCTGCACTCACCTCCTCGGATGGGCGGACGCGGGCCCAGTCGATGACGACACTCCCCGTCCCCGTGGCCTGTGTTTGCGCTGTCGTTTGCATGACGAATGAAGTGTACGCTCGTACACCCACGAATGCAAGGGTTCACGACGAAGTTGCGTTGCGTACTTCACTGAACATGTGTGACATCACTCCTCTCCCTCACTTGCGATGAAACTTTTTGTGCACTTCCTTCAGGTGGGGATTGGTCACATGTGTGTAGATCTGCGTCGTCGAGAGATCCTTGTGTCCGAGGAGTTCCTGAACAGAGCGCAAGTCAGCGCCGTTCATGAGGAGATCCGTTGCGAAGGAGTGGCGCAGTGTGTGCGGAGAGGGATTGGTCACAATCCCTGCTCGCAGGGCGTGCTTCTTCACGATCATGTAGATGCTAATGCGCGATAAACGGAACTCCTCGCCTGGTGGTAGCGCGTTTCCTGCCTGCTGGTGAGCGCGAATGAAGAGAGGGTTCAGGTGATCGATGCGCACATCGAGGTACTCAGTGAGTGCTGCGACCGCGCGGTCGGAGAGGAAGACGACGCGGAGTTTGCTGCGCTTTCCACGGACAGAGATCTCACGCGTCTGGAAGTTCAAATCGCGTCTGTTCAAGCTCCGTAGTTCCGAGAGGCGAAGGCCAGTCGAGAAGAAGAGTTCGAGGATCGCGCGATCACGCTTCCCCTCCTTCGTCGAGGTATCCGGTGCAGCGAGGAGCCGCTCGAGCTCCTCGGCGAAGAGGACCTTCACTTTCCGCTCTTCCTCCTTGAACCTCTTCACGCGATCCGGTGGGTAGCAATCCATCTCCTCCTCTGTGGTTAAGTAGCGGAGGAAGGCTCGAAGCACGGTTAAGTGGTGGTTCTTCGTGCGCACACCGAGTTCCTTCCCCTGCCTTGTGCGGAACTCATGCAAGCGCTGCTTGAATTCCCGGATGGTGATCTTGCTGATTTGCCCCGGGTCGGTGAGAGGGGAGAGGGACAGAAACAGATCGAGGGATTGCCTGTAGTTCTGCACGGTCAGCGTGGATTTGTTCTCCTCGGATTGGAGGAACCCGAGGTAGCGATCGATGGCCTGCTCTAGAGGGGAGCGTGGTTGCATGGGTCTATCTCAGTTAACATAATGCATTTTATGTTAAGAAGGAAGGAATCCCACTTCTCAGCTCTGGGAATTGTTACATTCTAGCGCAGTTGTACAACGGTGCTCAATCGAGCAGTTTCCCCGCGATTGCGTAGAACAGAATGCCCAGCGCTTCGCGGATGACACTGCGCACTTCGAATGGCCCGCGTGAGACCACCTGCGCAGGGAATGTCTCGAGCTCTTCCCAGCCCATCTGACGTGCCAGGAAAGCTATACGGGCGAGGTGATAGCGATCGCTCACCCCGGTGACTGTGGTGCAGGAGCCTGTGAGCGGCTCTGTGAAGAGCAAATTCTCCCGCGTCGACGTCGATGTGTCTTCAATGACGATATCCTCGGGATTGACGCCATCACGCATGGCGAGTTGTCGCATGACAGATGCTTCGCTCTCCTTCATCCCCTCACCCTTGCCGCCTGTGAGGAAGAGTTTTGTAATCAATCCTCGTTTGTAGAGGTTGATCGCGGTCTCCATCCTCCGCGCTATACCCGGTCCTGCCTGCGCGCCAATGGGCTTCCCATTTGAGCCGAAGAGCGTACGTACGGCAGCACCGAAGACGATCGCGCACTGCTCCCCGCTTTCTGCAGCACTCTCCGGCAAGACCGCTGTTCCCGAGAAACCGCGAATGATGATGACGACCGCGATGAGGAAGACGCCAACTCCCGCCAGTGCGATTACGAGGAGGGCGAGGAGGACCCGACGGATGCTCACGCGTTCGCTCATTCAGCAGAGAGGTAGATGTGCGAGAGGATGCTGGGAATCGAGGGGCTCCAGGGCGGCCAGACGCTCACTTCCACTTTCTCCACCTCTGGGAGGTTCTTCACGATACGCACAGCATCTGCCTTCGACATGCCCGCGACTGCCTCACGCACTTTGCGTCCGAACTTCGCTCCCGTGGGTGATAAGGGATCCAGCACGAACTGCTCCGTTCCGGAGAGGTCCACTGTGAGCTTGATCCACGAGAGTTCATCCGCGTAGTCGATGACGTGCACGACCATGCGATCCAATGTGAGCGTCTCGGGCAGGAGGCGCTTCCCCTCGCTAATGTGTGCTTCGATCTCCGCACTCAGCATATCGAGAATCGCCTGTGCATCGTACGCGAACACCGTGTACTCGATGGCGCCCTCCACGGGAATGGACGCCACCTGCTCGCCAAGGAACTGCGTCGGCAACACAAAACCGGAGAAGGTCGTCTTCGTGAGTTCGTCGTAGTAGAGGATCTCCAGCTTCTTCGTGGGACTCTTCAAATTCTTGAGGAGCCGCTCCTCATCGACGAGCTGCGTCGCTGTGGAGAACAGTTCCTGCTCCAGGTGCTTGCGTGCGATGTCGAGATCCTCCTGGCGCAGGACGGTCCGGTACGCCGTCGTTCCCCCCTTTGCCTCCTTCCGATTCTCCGCGTACACGAGCTTGCGCTCCTCCTCGGAGAGGCCTGCGAAATCCCAACGCAATCCCGCGGGGACGTTGCCGCGCTGCCCGATGATTTCGCTGTAGAGATCGACGTCCTCCGCGCGGGCGCGCACCGTCACCTCCTCACCTACGGGGACGTCTACGGGTTCCAGGAGGCGGAAGATCATCCCCGCTTGGTTCGTGAGCCGGCTCCCCTTCCGCAGTGAGTATGTCTCCTCCGCTTTGTTGACGACGGTCATCTGTGTCTCTGCACTCGTCCCGATGAACTCCTTGCTGATCTGGTCGAACGTGAGTGCTCGCTGCGTGTGTACGATGATCGGGAGCAGGGGCATCGTGCGCACGCGATCTGGTAGGTCAACGGTTGCGCCCGACAGGACGAGGAAGACGTTACTGGTCTGGCTCACGGTGTCCTCTCGTGGCCAGACGCGGATCTCTGATGAAGGGAGGAGCTTGAAGACAACGAAGAGGAAGAGTCCCCCACTCAACGTGATGAGGGTGAGAATGCGCAGCTTTGGGAGGGACAGGAGTCCCATGTCCTGCAAGCGTGAACGCAGCTGCTGGCGCCAGACCTGCGGGAGGAATAGGCGCAATGCTCGCTCCGCATCGGCGGATCCCGCGAGGAGTGCACGCAGATCCTTCGCCTTGTCGATGATGCGAATGCCCATGCGCCGTGCATCGGCCACTGTTGTGCGCTGTCGCGTCGCGAGGCGGAGGCGATGACTCATCTTCGTGCATCGCGTGAGGAACTCCGTGCGCTCCTCCTCCGCTCCTGCGAGGGAGCGGTCCCTGCCAGAGAGGATCGCGACGATCTCCCCTTCCGTCTCCTCGATCCTGCGCGCGAAGGCGTTCCAGGATTCCTCCTCGCTGGGGAAGAGTACGGTGAGGGTCTTCTTCTTCATGGACTTGGGAAGGGAACACGTCTCCCCCGCACGCGCAAGCGCTGCGGGGCTCGGCACAGGAAACAGAACTTCAGGAACTCGCGAGTGCTTCGATGGCCGGTAAGCGCTTCCCCCCGATGAACTCCAGCATCGCTCCCCCGCCGGTGCTCACGAAGGTGTAGGCATCGAGCGAGTAGCCGTATCTCCCGTGGAAATCGATGGTGTCCCCTCCCCCGACGATGCTGATGGCACCCCCTTTCGTCGCCTTCGCGATCGCCTCGGCGACGCGCTTCGTCGCATGCGAGAAGCGATTGACTTCATAGAAGCCCAGCGGCCCGTTCCATACAATCATGCCGGCTTTCTCGATTTCGCGAACGTAGCGCTCGATCGTCACTTTGCCGATGTCGTAGATGCCCATATCCCCCACGATATCCTCCACAGGAAGGTCAAGCTTCTGCGCTTTCTCGTCTGGAGCGGACGCCACAACGGCATCGCGCGGAATGTGGATATCTGCTTTGTCCTCCTTCTCCGACTCCAGCATCAGCTCCTGCGCCTGTTCGACGTACTCCTGCTCGTACTTGGAGGTACCCACGTCGAAGCCCCGCGCTGCGAGGAACGTGTTCGCGATGCAGCCGCCCAAGAGGATCGCATCACCCTTCGAGAGGAATTGCTCGACGATGGGGACCTTCGTCTCCATCTTCGCGCCACTGATGATGAGGAGGAGTGGCCGTCGCGGTTCTTCGATTACCTTCGAGAGCTCGTCGATCTCCTTCTCTAGTTGGAGCCCTGCGCAGGACGGGAGCAGCTTTGCGAGGCCGACCATGCTCGCGTGATTGCGGTGGCAGTTCGTGAAGGCGTCATTGCAGTACACATCGCCCAGAGCGGCGAGCTTCTGTGCGAATTGCGGATCGTTCGATTCCTCCCCAGGATCAAAGCGCAGGTTCTCGACGAACAGTACCTCTCCGGGCTTCAGTGCCTTCGCGAGTTTCTCCGTCTCTGGCCCTGTCGTTGACGGCGCAAAGGTCACTGGCCTCTTCAAGATTTCCTCGAGGATGGGAACGACCGGTCGCTGCGTGAATGCTCGATTCACCTTGCCCTTGGGCCGTCCCTGGTGTGAGAGGATGACGAGAGACGCACCCTTCGAGAGGATGAATTCCATCGTCGGAAGCAGTGCTTCTATGCGCTCTCGGTCCATTACCTTGCCGTCCTCGATCGCCACGTCAAATCCGGCTCGCAGGATGACACGCTTTCCAGCGATATCCATCGATTTGAGCGAATGGTAGTGCATGTGAACATTGTATCGGAACTCATACGCCTTCGCGATTAAAACGTGACTAATGGATTTTGTGCGATACATGCTTCATGGCGTCGATATCGCTACGGCGATACGAGAGGAGGGGGTTACTGGTTTTCTGTATTAGTAATCATTTTATTGCAACTTGGTATCACTTGGGCGACAAGCACTGCGCGCTCAACGTTCCCCTCCCTGCTACCATGGCTGCGTGGATCTCTCCTCCATGGTCGTGCCGATCGTCGTTTGTCTCCTCGCGACAGTCGTCCTCCACGGATTCGCGCGTCGGTTCTTCCCCTTGGTCGGGCTCCTCGATTTCCCCGGGCACTACGGACTCAAGCGCCGTCGTCTCCCCTACCCCACTGGCATCATCGCTCTCCTGGTATTCCTCGGAGAGTACGCATTCCTGGAACCTCCATCCCTGCAGAAGACTGGGCTCCTCCTCGCCATTGCGGCGCTCGGGATCGTCACATTCTACGACGATCGCGCTCCCCTGTCCCCTTTCCTACGATTGTCCGTGCACATCCTCTGCGCGTTCCTGGTCTTCGCGACGGGAACCCGCATCTACACACTCACCAATCCCGTCCCCTCCTTCCTGGGGATGGGGGACATCCTCAAGCTCGATACCCTCGATTTCCAAACCTCTCTCTTCGGTCCGCTGCCGGTTTTCAGCGGCATCTTCACGATCCTCTGGCTCGGGATCACCATCAACGCGCTCAATTGGTTCGATGGCATCCCCGGGCAGGTGTCGATCATCAGCGTCATCGCCTTCGCGACGATCGGGTTCCTCTCCCTCAGTGATCGCGTGAACCAGCCGCACTTGGCACTCCTCGCTTTCGTCCTCGCTGCCGTCGCACTGGGCTCTGCGGTCTTCGACTTTCCGCCTCCGCGAGTCGTCCTCGGAGATACAGGCGCAATGTTCTTCGGCCTCATGATCGGCGTGCTCACCATCTACTCCGGCGGAAAGGTTGCGACGGCATTCCTCGTCTTGGGCGTGCCGATCTTCGATTTCCTCTTCGTCATCGCGCGTCGCGTGCTGCGCGGTACCTCTGTTGTTCACGGGAGCACGACCAATGAGCACCTCCACCACCGCCTCCTCGCGCGCGGATGGTCCCCGAGAGCGATCATCGCTCTCACAGCAGTGATCGGCTCTGCATTCGGCGTCACCGCACTTTTCCTGTCCACCACGGGGAAGTTTCTCGCGGCACTCCTCCTGGGAGCGCTCATGCTCACACTGAGTGCATTCTCCCGTCCCCTCCCCTCTTCTCGGCGATGAGCGCAAAGCTCCATCACCTCGTCGTCTACGTCCCGCTCGCGGACGCCGATCGTGTGCGGGAAGCGCTTGCGAAGGCGGGTGCCGGCGCGATCGGTGCGTACGACTCGTGCAGCTTCTCCATGCGAGGCACTGGCCGCTTCCGTCCACTGCAGGGTGCCACTCCAGCGATCGGAGAAGTGGGTTCGCTTGAGGCAGTTGAGGAGGAACGCATCGAAGTCGTCGTCACCGAAGAACAACTGCGCGGTGTCCTCCGCGCCGTGAAGGAAGTTCATTCGTATGAGGAACCTGCGATCCATGTGCTCCCAATGGAGGACTACCGGAGATTCCTCTGAGAAGCGGTGAGCTTTGAGCTGTGAGCGATGGGGAGACTGCCCGCTCAACGCTCACCGCTCATCGCTTCCTCGATCCAAGAAAGCGCAGGAACGCTGATCAGGAGTTACTCAGCGACGTAGCGCATTGGCCCACTCAGCACACCAAACGGCTGCACAACGACGACGATGGTCGTGCGCCCATGTGGGAGCATTTCGACCTGTGCAATACCATTCGCGAAGTCGAGGCGCGTGAGCTTCTCGGGGCGGAACTCCGCCTTGCCATATCCAGTCCGAAGGAAGAAGTCAGCATCGAGAACGGGTTCACGTACGGGTTTCCCATCGGGCCCGACGATGCGTACCTCGATCTTCTCCCACCCGCGACCGGAGAATTCGCCATCGTGATAAATCTCCACTGTTTCTCCAGTGAGCTTCGGCAGAGGCTGATCTGCGAGGGAGACCACTGTTTCCGTCTGTACAACGATGGACTGGGAAGACGCGGACGACTGTGTAACAGGAGCTGTGTGGAGAGGAATAACGGGAGACGGTTCCGCGAGTGCGACCATGCTCACGCGCTTCACAGAACGCAGTTGCATGCGCTGTGCCACGCGATCGGCAATGGTAAACTTCCTTGAAGAAGAAGACGCCTGAGCAAGAATTTGTGCACCAGAAACGGGAGTGTAGTTCGCTTGCACGTAGAGCATTGCATGCACCGTGTGCTCCCTCCCGCGCTCCTGATGCAAGCCGCGATTGATCGCTTCTGTGAAGGAGAATCCCGCTTCGCGCGCTTCACTCCCCGTGAACGGCCAGTACGGGTGCCACGGAGCGGAGTCGCGGTCGATCTGGAAGTGGAGGTGCGGACCCGAGACGAGTCCGGTTGCGCCAGAGAGCCCAATCTCCTCGCCCTTCCGGACGACCGTTCCCTCCGTGACAAATGTGCTGCTCAAGTGAGCGTACGCGGAGTGGAGGGTCGTCACTGTCGTCTGATCCGAGGGATCGGGAACACGCGGGTGACGGACGACGATGAACTTGCCGTACCCACCCTTGTCCTCCCCAACGCGAGTCACGATGCCGTTCATGACGGAGAGCACAGGTGTCCCCTCTGGCACGCGCAGATCAACGCCGGGGTGACTCCCCTCTCCATCCGCACCCGTTGCGTAGGAGCCCAGGTTTCCGATGGAGTACACATCACCATCAGGTGCATGGTCGTAATCGAGCATTTGTTCGTCGAGAGTGTACTTCGGCAGCTCGATCAAAAGATCCTTTGGCACCTGGCGGTAGGTATTCGCGGTAGCGTCTCCACCGTACAGTGACCACTGGCGGTAATCGGGCACCAGGCGAACCGGCGAGACTGTTCCGTCGTAGACGATGAGACTATCATCGAACTCCCCGAGCACCGACTTCCAGAACACATGCCACCCGTGCTGCCCCACCATGTTACCGGTCACGAACGCGAAGACGGAGAGGACCGCAATCCAGAACGTCACACGCTGCGAGATGTAGTACATGGGGGTCGGCTCCGTGCGCTGCTGCACAGAGGCTACGGAGAATCCCATGCGTTTCCGGGAGACGAGTGTCATAGGTATTTGTGTACATGTATATTCTAACAATTATTGACTAATTCGTCAATGAGTGATTTTGTAACAATTTGGCTGCCAGATGCCCAGAGTACCGCTTCTGCGGGCGCTTCCCTGAGGAACAGTTTATTTGGCCCAGAATCGACAATTCTGTTGAGCGGAGAGCTGGGAGCAGGCAAAACGACGTTCCTCCAGGGATTCCTGCGGTCACTGGGAGTTTCCACAGCTGTAATTAGCCCGACGTACGCCCTCGAGCAGAGGTATGAGACACCGCGAGGGATCGTCTCGCACATCGATCTCTACCGTCTCAATGAGAAGGACGCAGTAACGTTGCTCCGAGAGACCGAGGGGACGCAGAGCATCCGCTGCATCGAGTGGCCGGAGCGTGTGGACGAAGAAATGTGGAGAACGATTCCCGCCATTCACATTCACCTCAAGGATTCTGCGAAGGACGGTCGGGACCTCCGCTGCGCATTCCGAGATATCCCGCTCCCGAGTACTGAGCAGATTGTGCAGTGGAGAGAGGACGTCCTCCTGCCTGAGCACATCCGTCGGCACTGTGATGCAGTCGCTGCGTTTGCACAGCGACTTGCATCGCTTCTCCTTGAGCGCGGAATCCTCGTCAGATCCCTCGCTCTCGCGAGAGGGGGCGAAGTGCACGATCTCCTTCGATTCCTTGACTTTCGATCTGGAGCCTCGCCGAATGGCAAGGAGGAGTACACAGAGGAACAAGTACGTGTTTGGGCTCAATTGAAGAATCGATTTGGAGGACTTAAACACGAAGCAGCATGTGCGGAGTTCCTACGAACGCACGGGTTCGATGCTCTCGCGGAAATTGTGCGTGTCCATGGACTCGTCCTCCCCTCCCCCGAGCGCACGACGATTGAGCAGAAGCTCCTGTTCTACGCGGACAAGCGTGTGCAGATTGACCGAGTTGTTTCCCTCGATGACCGCTTCGCCGATTTCCTCGTACGCTACGGCTCGGGGAAGCAGACGAAGGAGAGTGATCTCTGGTACGCGGAAGCGAGGGCTCTGGAGCAGGAGCTCTTCCCGGAGGGGGCGCCGAGCTAGAAATTCAACGGATTGAGCTCTCGTGCGAGGATACTCGTAATCTGCTCAGGAGAGCTCTCGAGGACTCCCGGCGCGAAGGCGAGGAGAGCGGCGGTGACGATCATGATGATGCAGCAGACCTGCTCCCAGCGTGCGAACTCCGGTCGCATCCACGGCTGAACACTCGCGACGTGCGTTCGTAGAGACGCGGTGATTCCCGTCGTGTGACAGAGCACCTTGAGCTTCGGGATGAACATCCCCACAGCGCGGAGGATGTAGCCTTCCGAACGCAAGAGTCCGCTGACGGCGATGATGCCTGCAGAGTAGTGGAGGTACACTGCGAAGACGACACCGATCATGAGGAGCATCGCATCCGTGAGACTCTCGCGCAGCGTTGCATGGATCGTGCTTTCCCATGAGAGTCCATGGACTTCGCGGTACTTGAATACGTCCAGGAGCATGTGAAGGCCGACGAGAACAGCAAACGCGCCGATGTTCAGGAGTGCAGCGAAGAGGAACGTGAGCACGATGTAACTCGCGTGGAATGCGGGGAGATCGTCGTGCTGGAGCGCGATAGTTTTGATGGTTTTGAGTATGTTCATGTTTAGTTTATTATAAACTATTTCATGCTATTTAGCAACGTCGCTTTGGGCCAATACATCTCGTGTTCTCGCCAATCTCTCTCGCACTTCCGCTTCAAATCCACGATCGGTCGGTGAGTAGAACTCCTTCCGCTCCATCCCCACGGGGAAATAGTGAGAGGACACGACGCCGCCCTCCGTGTTGTGAGGATAGTTGTAGCCCACTCCGTACCCCTGTTCCTTCATTCCCTTCACGGGAGCGTTGCGCAGGTGCTTCGGGATTTCCAGTGTTGGCGCGCGCTCGATCGTTGCATGTGCAGCGTGCATTGCTCGTGTGATTGCATTGCTCTTCGGAGCCTGACTGACGTAGATACAAGCGTGGGCGAGGAAGAACTCCCCCTCCGGCATACCGATGAGTTCAAATGCCTGCCAAGCGGAGACGACGATCTGCAGCGCCCTCGGGTCGGCGTTGCCCACATCCTCACTCGCGAAGATCGCCATCCTGCGGAAGAGGAACCGCGGATCTTCTCCACTCTTGAGCATCTTCAGGAGCCAGAGGAGTGCTGCATCTGGGTCACTTCCGCGCATGGATTTTATAAAGGCAGACACCGTGTTGTAGTGATCCTCCCCTGCGCGGTCATAGCGCATGCTCCTCTGCTGCAGTAGCGCCTCCGCATCCTTGAGGGAGATCTGTTTCCCAGCGGTCATGACCGTGAGTTCCAGGAGGTTTAAAGCGATGCGAGCGTCTCCATTGGATCTCTCCGCTATGAGCTGAAGCGCTGCATCCTCCACCTTCACCTTCCCCCCGTACCCGCGTTCATCCGTGAGGGATCGCGTGAGAATCGTCAGAAGATCATCGACCGAGAGGGGCTCTAAGAGGTAGACATGCGATCGCGAGAGCAACGCCTGGTTCACATCGAAGTAGGGATTCTGTGTCGTCGCGCCGATGAGGCGGATGACCCCATTCTCCACAGCGGGGAGGAGCGCATCCTGCTGTCCCCGGTTGAACCGGTGGATCTCGTCGACAAAGAGAACCGTTCGCTGTCCGAAGGATTTCTGCACACGCTCCGCTTCCTCACAAATTCCTCGGAGTTCCTTCACTCCACTCGTCACGGCGTTCACCTGGATGAATTGGGCATGCGTCGTTTCTGCGATGATCTTCGCAAGTGTCGTCTTCCCCGTCCCCGGAGGGCCGGAGAGGATAATCGAGTGAATCTGGTCCTCGGCAATGGCTTTCCGCAGTGCTGTCCCCTCCCCCACAATCTTGCGCTGTCCGACGAACTCCTCGAGTGTCGTGGGGCGCATACGGAACGCGAGCGGTTCAGCCGAGGCTGTTGCGGATGGTGGCATCGTGAATCTGAGCTTATAGCTTGTAGCTTTTAGGTCTAGGGAATACCCCTAAAAGCCAACAGATAAAAAGCTCATCGCTCACTGTGACTCGAACCGAACGGAGATCCGCACCATGTCGATCTCGCTCCCATCTTTTGCGGAGTAGGCGAAAACCTCAAGCGTGCCACTTGCTCCCGATGGTGGACCGAAAGGTACTTCCACAGTGAAAGCACCAAACTGCCCGATGTCAGGACTCAACGCACTTTCAAATCCCTCGACGAGGACAGTGCCATCTTCATCCTTCAAACGGTACTGGAAGACATTCTCAAAGACGCGCGCTTCGCCACGGATAGTGAGCGGTGAACTCACGACATCCTCAGAGGCAGGTTCCGTGACGCGGATGTTCGATTCTTGAGTGGTTGAGGAACTCGTGCCCTGATTCTCGAGAACTTCTGTGACGGTGCGGCCATCAGGGAAGCGACATTGGCGGGGATACGATTCCATGACGGGATTCCCTTGTGCTGCGCATTCTTCAAACGTAAAAGTGGCTGCCTGGTCCTTTCCAGGAGTGCATGCGCTGAGGAGGACGATGGAGAGTAGGCCGATGGTTGAACGGGTGTTGTGCATAGGAAAATAGTATACAGACATCTATGAGAGAGATCTCGATTCACCGCAGAAAGTAGACGAATATCTTGTGTTTCTTCGGTGTTTGCGTAATGTTTCCCACAGAGTACTTAACCGTACTTCAATACCCCCCTGGCTTGCCAGGGGTGTTATTCATGCTCAGAGTTTCAGGAAGAGTGCATGGATCGCCGTCTCGCCCGTGACTTCTGGGTGGAATGTCGATGCGAGGATGCGACCTTGCCGTACGAGAATGGGATCTCCATTGTGCTTCGCGAGTACAGAGACACTTTTTCCCATCTTTGTGAACCGAGGCGCGCGAATGAAAGCAACTGTGATCTTCGGGCGAACAACCAAAACGGTGATCGATGCCTCGAAACTCTGGTGCTGCGTGCCGTACGCATTTCGCTCGATTGTTGCATCGAGGAGCTTGAGGGAGTGTGGAGGAAGTTTTCCAGTAATCTTCTTCGTGAGGAGAATTGCTCCTGCGCACGTGCCGAAGACTGCGAGTGAACCTTCAGCAACTCGTTTCTGAATTCGTTTTCCCATCCCCGTCCGTTCGAGGAATCCTCCCATCACGGTACTCTCCCCTCCAGGGATGATGAGGTGCGTGAGCGGAGCGAGGTCCTCGAGAGTACGAATCTCTCGAGATTCCACATCCAATGATGCGAGCACACTCCTGTGCTCCGAGAAATCGCCATGTACTGCGAGGACTCCCACGGTCATATGTTGAGCATACCTGTACTCGCATCTTGGAAGGCAGGAAAGGCAGACAGGGCAGGAAGGGCAGTATGTGAAAATACCTTCCTGCCGTTCCTGCCTTCTCTGCCCTCACTGCCCTTTCCTTACCACCCCCTCTCTTGCAACCGCGTCGAAAGCGAATCGATCTCCAGTCCCGCCATCACTTCTCCAAGTCCCTCCGAGATCGCTGCGAGCTTTTCGTTATCGGCGAAGTGCACCGTCGCTTCTACGATCGCGCGGGCGACCCGGGCAGGATTGGCTGCCTTGAAAATCCCTGATCCGACGAAGACTCCCTCCGCCCCCAGCGCCATCAGCAGTGCAGCATCCGCGGGAGTCGCGATGCCACCGGCCACGAAGGTGACGACGGGGAGGCGCTGATCTGCCCGGACCTGCGAGACGAGGGCAGTCGGTACGCCTTCTCGCTTCGCGAAAGCGGCGAGAGCGGCAGGCTTCATTTGCTTCAGTATTTCGATCTCCCCTCGAATGATTTTCCAGTGCCGTACGGCTTCGATGACATTCCCCGTTCCAGCCTCTCCTTTCGTGCGGATCATCGCCGCTCCTTCATGGATGCGACGTAGCGCTTCCCCCAAATTTGTCGCCCCACAGACGAAGGGTGTTTTGAATGTAGATTTCTCAATGTGATCGAAGGGATCCGCGGGTGTGAGGACTTCACTCTCATCGATGAAATCGATCTCGAGCGCCTCGAGGATGCGTGCTTCCGCACTGTGGCCAATGCGCACCTTCGCCATCACGGGGATGGAGACGGCTTTTCTAATCTCCTTGATGAGCTTGGGATCGCTCATGCGAGCTACTCCTCCTTGAGCTCGAATATCCGCGGGAACACGCTCGAGTGCCATCACCGCACAAGCACCTGCCTGCTCCGCGATCTTCGCCTGCTTGGCGTTCACCACGTCCATGATCACGCCGCCTTTCAGCATGCGTGCGAGGTCGCGTCCCAGCCGAGCGCTCTCACCTTTGTGCATGCGCGTAGTGTAGCGGATACGGAGCGATCAGCGAGCAGCGGCCAGCTGACAGCTCACTCCGGTTGCATCTCTTCTTCAAGAGGCATCGAGTCCTCCATTTCCTGGAGCGTCTCCGGATCGAACATCTGATTCTCTTCAGAGAGGGTGATACCCGCTGGCACTTTGAACTTGTCTTCGGAAATTGGGCCGCCTTCCTGGACACTCGTCGCAATACCGGAGACTTGGATATCGCCCAGTGTCACCTCTGTCTTCAGGGGAATGGAATTCCAGATGCAGTTCACACTACCCAAGCTCTCGAGCAGCCACACATCACACTCCTTCCCTGCGATGACTTCCGTTCCTGTCTTCTTCCCCCCAAGGCTCTGGAGCATGGATTCCCCCAGCGTTGCCATATCCTTGGAGCCGGACTGCTCTGCGATCTCCGCGTACGATGAATTCTTGAGCTTCGTACCTTCCTTCGTGTTGAGATCGATGTTGTACGTCCACTCACCATCGAGGAGGATGAGTTGATTGGTCTTCACCGTCTCTCCCTCTGCGGTGATCTCCGAATCGTCGTAGCGCGCCTCCCGCATGCCCCACTGATCGAAGTACACTGTCTCTGTCCCCGTCTGGTACCCCGTCTTCTCGTAGACGATGATCCCGGACTCCACCCCGTAGCGCTTGTAGCCCTCCTGCGTCATGCTCTGGCTGTTCCCCTCTACGGGCAGGGACGTTTTCTCTGCGCAGGATGCCAACGTGAAGAGGGATGTGGCGAGGAGTAGTGATCGTACGAGGGAGCGCATGGAGAAAAGGAGGGAGGGATTTGATGCAGTGTAGCTGTTCAGGACTCTGCGCTGCAAGACTCCCTACGCAGCGAGCTTCCTGAGGACCCGCTTCACGATGTCCTTGATTGTCCGTCGTCGAGGTTCTGTCGCAGTCGGTAGAGCTTCATCGCTCTGCACCATCGTCTGGACCGGAGCTGCTTGCATCGGTGTTTGGGGAGGAGGAACAGGCGTGGGTGCATCCGGCGGGACCCGCGTGATCACCTGTCCGTTGTACATATTAGGTACGGGCTTCCCACTGCGGATATCGGTAATGGACCGTAGGAACATCCTGCCGATGTAGGGATCAGAGAGCATCGGCGTGTAGTAGAGGCAATCGCTGAAGAAGAAGTGCGTCACCTGGCTGTGGCGTGAGCGCTTCTGATCGAGAATCGGATCTCCTCCATGGAGGACGTTCGCCGCCCAGATGAGGGCTTGCCCTTTCTTCAAATGCACCTGCATCTTCTGGAGCCCTGCCGTCTCTACGTAATGACCCAGACCGGCTTCGTAGAGCTCGTAGTGATCGGGGTTGGAGGGAAGGCCCATGTCGTGGAAGTTCCACACAGGGTGCTTCTGGCTACCGGGGTAGATATGCAGTGGGCCGTTCGCCGTATCCGTGTCCTCCAGTGCTACCCACACACCGCACATGAAGCGGTGCGGCACGCAGTGGAAGTGGACCGTATCGCTGTGCGTCCCTTGTTGCGTCCCGTAGGGGAAGTTGAGCGTCTGGAACGGGATGGGGTCGCGCTGGTAGAGGATGCGCAGGATCGCATCGATGCGCGGCGCCAGAGCCAGACGCTTCACGTGCTCATTGAATGTCCAGGCATCCTGAACGCGGCCCTGCCCCTGATACTTGTCCGCGAGTGAATCAATGACCGCACTCGCCAGCGCATCGAAGTCGTGGATGTGTGGATCCACAACCGCGTACCCGTTCTCCGCGAAGTGCCGCGCGAGCGCCTTATCCTCCTCTGAGAAATCGGACTCTTCCAAGAGTTGCCCGAAGAATGGAGACTCTACCCACGGGATGTTCATCTGCGGAAGCCCCGCGAACTCCACCCCCGGTCTCGCGAGGAGTGCTGCAGAGGATTTCTGAATGTCCATGCGAGCACTGTAGGAGCTTCATTCTTTTTTGACAATCCAACCGCATTCCATGCGGAAATCCCAAATCACAAAACCCAAAACCCAAAGAAATCGAAAAGCCAAAATTCAAATTTGGGTTCTGAGTTTTGGTCTTTGGATTTTTCTTTGGTACTTGGGTTTTGGGTTTTGGTGCTTCCTCGCAAGGCTTCACTCCCTCCACCGCCTGAGCCCGGGGATGACCTCCCGGGAGAGTCGTTCTGCCTCCTCCTTCGCATACCCGAGATTCGTCGACATGAAGTGGATGGATTTCTCGACCATTTCCTCGAGAGTCAGCTCTGGTTCTGTGAATGCCCCCTTCTGAAAGCAGAACTGACAATAGTCCTCCTTTGGCGTGCCATCTGCATTCGTTCCCACGAACGCTCTATCCATCAGGGGCATGCCGCAGCTCTGACAGCGAACCTTCTCTTCCATGCTGAACTATCATAGACTCCCTGTGAATTCCTTCAAGCGCATGCACAGCAAGTACCTCCCCCTCCTCGGCTCGCTCTTCATCACGACGCTGATCGTGAGCAACATCATCGCCGTGAAGGTGGGGATGTTTGGAACACTCGCTCTCCCTGTTGCCGTTATTGTCTTCCCCCTCGCCTACATCCTCTCCGATGTCGTCACGGAAGTGTACGGCTACGCGGCGATGCGACGACTTATCTGGACAGGATTCATGTGCAATGCGGTCGCCGTCCTCCTCTTCGCAATCGCACTCCGTATTCCGCCCGCTCCCTTCTTCGACGGAGACAGCGCATTCGCGCGGATTCTCGGAGCGACACCACGGATCCTCGGAGCCTCCTTCGTCGCGTACCTTGTCGGTTCCTTCACGAACTCCTTCATCCTCGCAAAGCTGAAGGTGAAGACGCAGGGGAGGTTCCTCTGGCTGCGAACGATCACCTCGACGCTCATCGGAGAAGGCATTGATTCGGCACTCTTCCTCACGCTCGCCTTCGCAGGGATCTTCCCCCGTGCGGATCTGCTCTCCCTCATCCTTGCTCAATGGCTCTTCAAGTCCGCATTCGAAGTACTTGCGACACCCTTCACCTACGCTCTTGTTGGCTTCCTGAAGCGCTCGGAGAGAATCGATCACTTCGATACAGGAACGAACTTCAATCCCATCAAGTTCTAAAGATGCCCACAAAAGCTTCTGACATGCAGGCCCTCACGAAGCTCGGAGCGAATGCGAAACCCGGGAGGACGTTGGAAGCGTTTCCGAACCATGCCTCGGGAAAGATGGAGGTCACGCTCCACTGCACAGAGTTCACCTGCATCTGCCCGCTCACGAAGCAGCCGGACTTCGCAGAGATCGACATCACCTACCGACCGGACAAGTTCGTCGTTGAGTCCAAGTCCCTGAAGCTTTACCTCGAGTCCTACAGGAACGTTGGCGTCTTCCACGAACACCTCGCAATCGACATCGCCCAGGATTTCGTGAAGTTCATCGAACCGCTCAGCGTCGACATCACCGTCCGCTTCAACGTTCGTGGTGGCATTGCCATCGACGCAACCTACCATTACGAGCGCGGCAAGAAGTGATGATCCCCTCCCCCCCTCCCCTCGCGGCTGAGAGTCTTTCGTCCATCACAGCTGCATTTCACTGCGCATACTACGAGCGTGCGAAGAACACGTGGCAGAATACCTTCTGGTTGGGAGTTCGAACATTCAAGTGCCCGCTTGATTTATGGGTGTACCAGGAAATCCTCACCGAGAAGCGACCGGATATCATCATCGAGACGGGGACTGCGGCTGGAGGTAGTGCCTTATTCTTGGCTTCTACCTGCGATGCTCTTGGAAGTGGGCGTGTGATCACCATCGATATTGAACGTGGAGAATTTCCGAAGCATCCGCGCATCACGTACCTCACAGGATCATCGACCGACCGAAGTACTCCTGATCAACTCCTACCATTGATTGAAGGGAAGACGGTGATGGTCATCCTCGATTCCGATCATCGCGCCCCACACGTCTTAGAGGAACTCCATCTCTACTCCCCTCTCGTTACTGCTGGACAGTACCTCATCGTCGAGGATACGAACGTGAACGGGAATCCTGTCCTCGAGCACTTTGGGCCCGGTCCGCAGGAAGCTCTGGAAGAATTCCTCGTTGGAAATGAGAACTTCACCGTTGATCGGAACAGGGAGAAGTTCCTCATGACGTTCAATCCGGGGGGGTACATCTTGCGCATGCGCTGATAGTCGATGAACGTATTTACTCGCTCTGGTACCAATCGGCACCGTTGCCCTTCCACGTACCTAGATGTCTCTCGTAATCGGCAATGCGGAGTACGGGAGAGGAACGTGGGCAATGCAGCATCGTGAGGCAATTGCTCGCAGAGAGGAAATCGCTGTCGACATGCCAGACATCGCCCTCACGTCGATGAGCGAGGACGAGGTTGTCGAACAGTGCAAACCTCCCTTGTTTCCATTCGATGCGGTGAAGGGAGTTCTTCTTCTCGAGTATAGCAGCGATGTGCTCCATAATTTTCCCTTGAAGCGAGAGCAGAGAACGTGGCCGCGGCGGAGTATCCCTGAAGATTCCCAGCGTTTCTCGACCGAGGAATTCGAGGAGGTCTGCAGCAGAATCTGCCGATTCCCCCCTTCCACGCATCATGCGTTGGGATAGGAAATCATCGATGCAATCCACGAGAGATTCTATGTACCCCTCCAGGGACTTCTTGCGTTCTGCTCGTCGCTTCAATCCAGAGAGGAGCGGCTGTGCTAGCGATGACCGGAAGTACCACTGCAAGGCGGGGAGAGTGACGAACTCAGTATCGAGCGTCAATGGGCGTTGTCCCTCGTCAACAGGTTCCCATGCTGTCTCCGGCAACTCCGTGACCATGCGATCATCGGGAACATCGCAAGTGAGGATCTCTGCATGTTTCCTTCGCATCAACTTGCGAAGGGATGCACACGTGCTCGGTTCGAGCTTCCTCAGTAAGTCGATAGCCTCCTTACCTTCGATGGTGTGGACGACGAGAGGATTGATTGCCATTGGATGGTTCAGTGAAACAGGAGCCTTTCTACGCGTCAATGGGCAGTTGAGGGCTTGAACTCAGGGAATGATGAGTACTTCCCCATCTCGCAGAGTCTTGTAGGGAAGATTGTTCTGCTTGCAGTACTCAATCTCTTTGTCGATATCCGAAGATTCAGGATGGTCTGAATCGAAATGTGGCAGGAAAACGAAATTGATGAGACCGATACCCTCCCACACAACTTCCTTCAATTCTTTGTACGGTGTATCAGTGGAATCATCGACGATCTTGTACGCGTCGAGTTGTTTTGAGAGAACGCAGCCAGCTGCACTGTATCCTCCGTAGAGGAAGTCTTCTCTCGTCGTTAGTTCATGAAGTATTTCGTCTAATCCAGAGAGCTTCATCGCTTGCCGAAGAACGAACACATTCCCGCCACTCACCCACACTCCACCCAGGGTGGCAACCTTCTTCGAAGGTCTTCCGCTCTCCCGAAGAACTCGCGCAGATCAAGAACTTCTACAGTGAGGCCAATTTCTAGAAGCGATGATAGGTCATCCTCGATGTGTTCCTTCCTCCGGGTAGGATCGGCATGCGAGAAATCGAGCGCGTTCGGGATATAGCCCACTTGCCCTTTGGTGTGGGAAATGAGCTCCTTGAGCTTCTCGACTTCGTTACCGAGCTTGAACGAAGAGAGGTAGAGCTTCATTGTTCCTACTCTATCATTGGAGTATTGGTAGGAGTGGCGTTTGTTTCAGTTCAGGAACCAGCTACGATATTCCTGTCACATCACCGGGACGTAGCTCAGTTGGCTAGAGCGCCTGCTTTGGGAGCAGGAGGTCGCGAGTTCGAGTCCCGCCGTCCCGACCACTACTCAAATTAGAGACAACAGCGACCTGTTCAAGTATCGGATTGGGCTTCAGTAAGAGCTTTCCGTCGATCAGGGATTTTTTCGAGAAAAAGAACTCTAGAACTTCGCGCTTCACTTCAGGAGCAGCCGCTTTGTATCTGTCAGCAACGATTTTGAACATTTCGAGAAATTGCTTTGCTGATCTGAAGTACGCCGCATCCATCGCATCGCTCTCGGCATTCATGTTCTTCAGTAGGGGGCTTGTGCGTGAAGGAGGAGGGCAAAAAGCTTCACAGACACCTTCAGAAGGCCAGATGTCTATGTTCTGAACGCAAAAACGGCTCTCTTTGCTTTACATTGGCTCTCTTTGCCGATAATATAAGGGCACAGAATCAATCGAATACTTCCCTTTCGGGTTGGTGGCCATTCGCTCGTCGGATGGCCTAGATTGATTATGTCAGCACTTCTTGATGACGTGGTTCGTCGTAGCGCGGCGATGGAGCTTTTGCATATCTTCATCGCCTTCCAGACTGTCGCGGAGGAACCCCGCAATAGCATCGCATAGACGTATGAATTCATCAGCTTCATCGGTGAGACCACGCACGAAATCCACATGGACGTGCAATCTGCGTAGCCCTGCCGTGAACGCTCGTCGCTCACTCTTCTGCAATCCATCAACGTAGACTTTTGTATCGTACGGTTCCTTCGCCTTTTCAAGAATCGCTTTGGCAGTGGAGAGGATTGTGAGGTCTACATACGAACGAGAATCAGTGTAATGCGAGTAATAGATCAGCTCTGAAAATCTCTCGTCAGCAACGATCTGCTCCATGTACGCCTTTCTCTGTTTGCGAGTGGCCTTCGTCCATTTCTTCTGTCCCTTGCCGCTCTCTTTCTCCAACTTCATCAGCCATTCTTTCAATTCCTCACGCTTGCCTTCAAGAATCACAATCGAAACGAGAAAGAACTCCCCAGCCGTATCTTGTCCCGTCTCATCAACGTAACAGTAGAGTTTCTGTGCAGCCTTCATAGAGAGAAGTGTACAAGAGAACTGAGAGAGAAACGAAGGTCTGTCTTGCTGATACTACGGTTCGAGAACGGGTCAGGTTATTGCAAGACATGGAATGCTTCGGCTCATCTGTGCCAAGTCCTCTTCCGTATAAGGCGTGTAATTTGGATTGAAAGCACGGATGACCTCGACGTACCGTTTGCCAAGATTTCCGCTCTCCCTGTGGTACTCTCTCAACCGTTCGAGTTGAGCTGCCCAAACCCGACCACGCAAAAGCGCGCAGCCAGCTTTTACGTGCCACGTGGTGAAGCAGTCGCTCACGCGGCACCGCCAGAGTCATCACTTCCAACACACTCGAAAGAATAGAGTCCGCGAAGCCCTTCCGTAGCACCCACGATTCCTCTGAACATGCAATCGAAGGATGGCCTTCCTGATCGTCAGCAATTCGTGGTTACGATTGCAGGCTATACAACAACATCCGGCTTTACATTTTCATCGTCCTGACGTTTCTCGTTCTCCATATATTCTTGAATCAATCCGACTTCGCCCCGTGCGCGGGGCTACGCCGGACGAGCGGCCTGGAGAAAGTATACCTGCTTGCGGAGTCGATGGTCTGATTCCCCGGAGCTTGCTCCGGAAAAAGGAGTCCAGAGCTTGCTCTGGGGTTCAT
>JAUSFD010000002.1 GCA_030649955.1 Candidatus Peregrinibacteria bacterium
GGTATGAACCCCAGAGCAAGCTCTGGACTCCTTTTTCCGGAGCAAGCTCCGGGGAATCAGACCATCGACTCCGCAAGCAGGTATACTTTCTCCAGGCCGCTCGTCCGGCGTAGCCCCGCGCACGGGGCGAAGTCGGATTGACCAATGTTGCGATTGGCAATAGTGCAGAAGATGACGGTGACCGGAAATACAACTGAAGATACACATGGATACAAACTCCTAGGAAGCTTGATGTCCCTCAGAGTCTCTCAAGTTCATCCGCCCAATACACATTGCTCATCTTTTCAGGAGTACCAGCATGCACAAGGATGAACGTCTCCTCACCATCGCCAGAACACAGCAAGTTCCAGCTTTGATTGAGTTCAGGAATGAACGTCTGCGCCACTTCGATCCCTTCCCAAAGCGGTTTGCGCGTGATCTTCGCGGATTCGAATAGGACGCAATGCGATATGCAGATAGGCAGTAACTTTCGCTCTTCCACCTTGGCTTTCACTTCTTTGATTTCCATTCCGGTTGCTGCTGCAAATCCATCCAGTGTGACTGCCAGCCTGACATTGACGTGCTGTTCCTTGCCAACCGACGGCAGATCAATGGTCTGATCATTGCGGGCAACCATCGAAAGCAGAGGGAGCAGTTCATCATTCCAGAAAATAGGCTCTGACAATGCGGGCATTCCCTCATATTGAGCGAGAGTGCTGGTCGGTATGGGGTCAATGCCAAGACCCCTCGCAACAGTTTGAAGAAGCTCGGGGTCAATGTCCCATCTTTTACAGAAGACGCTGGTACTGCTCGCACGGTGTATTCCTTCACGCTTCTTCTCATACTCCTCAAAGATAAATGAGCCATCCCGATCCTCGATCACTCTACCCATCGTTCCGGCCACGGCCGCTTCCGGCAACGTGGGCAATTTAGCAAGTATGAGTTCTTTCCAGTATGTTCTCGCTTTCTCAATCGGAGGGATGACGCTTGGATTGTTACGGAGAATTCTGTACCCCGTAATCGGTGTAACGTGTTCAGCAGCCAGCCATCGACGGACATCCTGTTCCTGTGCCTTCTTCTCTTGGACGCCCGATAATTGAAGAATTCCGCGCATACCTATGGCCGTGCGGTTCTGCATTTCAGAAATGGTGATTTCGTCCGTTACGGCATCGAGCATGTAACTGTCTGCCGGGAAAGCAGAGATTTTGTTCAGCACGACATCTTTCCAGTAGGCCATCGCTCGCCAAAGTCGTCCTTTGTACGCCGGGTCTGGATGCGACCTCAATACCCTGTGCTTTACAGGCGGAATATGCTTGCTGGAAAGCCAAAGACGAAGTTCCTGCTCTGCCGCATGCTTTCCCTGCATGGCTGGCAATCCAAGTATCCCTCGAATGCCAATGGCAATGCGATCTTGCTCGTCATCTTTGAGTGTTACTTCATCGGTGACCGGATCGAGGATGCTCACTTCTCCTCGCTCCAATTCCCTTCGCTGCTGCTCTGCTTCTTCCTGCTGCTTCTTGGCAGCTTTCCATTCGTCCACAATCCGATCCAGGTCTTCCTCTCGATAGAGAAGCAATGATTTGTTCCCTCGGCTGCGTAGATTCTGAACACTGCGGACTTTTCCTCGTACCGTTGCTTCCCCTACGAGTTTGAGAAGTTGAGCGTGTGAAATGTCTTTTTCGGGTAAGCGTGCATAGGCAGGAAGCGTGATGATCACTTCGCCGTATACCTCCGCCCGACCATCCAGCATGTCGATCTTCCGTTGATGCTTCACTTTCTGCCCATCGGTACGAGAGACGAATTTCTCTGCCTCTTCGCCGAAAGTGGCGAGAGCTTCGGCAAGATCGACAGGCGGACTTCCTCCGGTAATTTCATCCGCAGCCCTCCGCAGCAATTTCCTTCTCTCTACAACGGGGAGCGTATCAAAATCCGCTGTGGCGACAGCGCGGGAACGCAGTGACCACTCGGCCTCGATGATGAGAGCGTGTGTCTTGGTATAGGGTTTGTGTAATCTGCCCATGTACCGCTTGTCCGTAGCACTATCGAACGCTCTCGCCGTTCTGCCAGTCGGCTGAATGATACGCGCCGGACTCTGCGTTGCGCGTGCCATGACCGCCGTATTGAGTGGAGGGAAATCCCATCCCTCCGTCAGCAGTTCAACGGTGATGATTTTATCTATTTCACCTCGAAGGAGTGCCTGCTCTGCTTTCGCAACTACCGCAACATCGCTCTGCTTTTCATAGCCAGTGACAATCTGGCATTTCAATCCGTATCTGCTCGCAATCTCTTGGTATTTCCTGCACTCCTTGTGATTAGCACAGAAGACGGCGGTGTAGCGGGGTTCCGTGCCTTCATCACGAGCTTTGATCCACGCACGAATGAGTTTCTCGTATACGCCTTCGCGCGTAAGAATTGCAACTTCGTCTTCTTCTCGGATGCTTCTGATTTCATCCTCATAGATGATAGATTTTTCTGCCTTCTCGATCCTGAATGGCACGAGAATTCCGGCACCGACCAATTCGTCGTAATGCTCTTCTGCAATCAACTGATGGTAGTATTCGGAGACGGATTTATTTTGCAGTTCCGTCGTTGCGGTAAAGGCGAGTATGAGGCGAGAATCCGCACCTTCTTGCTGAAACTGCGGTACCATTGAAATAGCCGCACTCTGCAAGCCAAGTCGCGACAGGCTCTTTGCACTCTGGTGACCGATTGATCGATGCGCTTCATCGCAAATGACGACGGAACACTCTGACATTTCTCGGGTGTAATCGTCGTCAGATCCCATTCGTCGGAGGTGGGTCTGATACGTACCGACCAGCACTCTCTTTCCCTTGCCCACGTCGAAGTGCTTTCCGCCGATGATTCCGATGTCTTCACGCGAAATGCCAACTCTCTCAACCAGTTCATCGACAGTCTGCGTGAGGAGAATTGTCTTCGGCACGAAAATGGCGGTCTTTGTATTCATCAATCGCGTGATAATTCCGTAGAGTACCGTCTTTCCTGCTCCTGTGGGTTGCCTCATGTACCCCGTGTTCCATTGATTGCCGCCGTCCGAAAGAAACTCGGCAAGTCGCACAAGTCCTCTTAATTGATTGATACGTACGGTTCGATTCTCTTCTTGAAGGAATGGGAGTTGTTCTTCCATAGATTTCAGAAGCTGCCGGTTGAGTTCAAACCGCCGCACTTCCGCAGGAAGTAACTCTTCTCCTTCACCTTTCTCCTCTTCAACTGACAGTTTTTCTTCAATGCCTTCGCGTATCGTGCGCACCAGCGTATCTATATTCGGCTGACCTTCTCTAGAAGGTACAGATTCTGTTATGCCCGTCCGAGTTTCATGCTCTATCTTCATGCTAGATCCCATTATGCGCAGTTTGCTGGAACTTGCAAGAACAACGATTAGATTGCATTTTACTACTTCATGGTTATACTGCCACCATCATGAGAATCTCAAAGTCAGACTCGTTGTACGATGGAAAATACCCACGTGACGCGTATATCGAACGCATTCAGAGAAATGGGGTGCTGAACAGAGATGAGCGGAAGAATTTAGAGAGAGGTGCGCATCAAGGCAGAATGGTACTCGTCGAAGTCGCGCAGCAAAGCCCACTCGTATTGCTGCAAACTGCGCATACACTTCGGGGACTTCGAGACAGAAATCATTCGGGCTACAACGTCCTCATGGAGATGGTGCCGATGGATGATGAGGATAAAAGAGAGGAATTCTTGACGATGATTTCCCAAATGGAAGATCGTCTCGCCCAACTGATCGCGATTGCGGCGAGAGGTTCATCCGATGAAGAATCGCAGCAGGAGTTCGCCGAAGCCGCGCAGCAAATGTCCGTGCTTGCTCCATCCTTTCCAGTCAGCCCCACCTACATTCTGCAATGGGATCATGAGACGAGGAGTGGCAATAGAACGGACGCACAGGCGGAACTGACCGAAAAGGGAAAGAAATTGGAGGCAATTGAGGGAAAATCCCGGCAACTGCTTTCCCTTCTTGGCCGCATCCCCGACATCGCCCGCACATTGCCTCGCCTATCAGGCGATAACTCCGGCGGCGGCATGCAGGCGCTATCCAGAAAAAGAATGCTCTCAAAACTCGCCGAAGATGTTGGCGTTGCGAAAGAAGCATATGACATGATTCGCGCAGAGGATTGGGGTACGCAGGTCAAAAGTCAGACGCAAGCTATTCAGAACGCGGCAGACATTCTCCGGCTGTTGGAGGAACAGGTGTTGAGACATGGCATGTCGCAGATGGGATTGAGCATGGGAGAAGTGAGCGGCAAAGGAGCGGAAGCAGTCGAAGCAACGGTCAATGGCTACGCCAGAACTGCTCATGAACTCATCAATGCGCATCTTGGAATGGTTGTCTCCATTGCGAGAAAGTACACGGATCAGGGAGTCGATTTTCACGATCTCATCCAAGAAGGGAACGAGTTCCTTGTTCGCGCCGCTCGCTCCCATGACCCGAGCAAGGGGCAGTTCACCACCTATACTTGGCCCGCTCTGCATGGCGTGATGAAGGATGTGATTCGTGACAAAACAATCGTCCGCATGCCTATGGAGTCGAGAAAGCAAATGAGGAAAGTGAAACAGGCTCGCGAGCAGTATTTGAAAGATGAATCTGCCCGACAAGAAGAACCTGAAATGGATAAATGGATCGCTGAACAGACGGGCTTGGCGCGTCATACCGTGAACAGGTCGCTCTACTGGCTTGAACGAAATTGGAGGACGGCAATCAGCCTCGAAAGTTATATCCGTGATACACATACTCCACGTCCTGCGTACAGAGAGGATGACCCCGAGGAACTTGCAGAAATTGAGCAGCACGAATGGCAGTATTTGAAGGACACCATTCCCTATCCCGGCGATGATGCAGAGGGACAACAGATTGTTGAAATTGACGCAGCCCTTCTCCGAGGAAGAATCGACGAAGTTCTCCGATCACTTGCCCCGCGTGAAAGCGAAGTTATTAAGCTGCGATACGGGCTTCTGGATGGTCACGCGTATACTCTCGATGAAGTCGCAGAGACCTACGGAATTACAAGAGAAAGGATCAGGCAAATTGAGGCCAGGGCAGTCAGGAAGTTGCAGCACCCCGTACGCTCTCGGCGGCTTGAAGAATTTATGCATAATCTGAGAGATGAATAGTCTCGTCAGAAACATACTCTTTGACGAATCACAGTTGTCATCATTCCCAGTAACCCGCTCCACCCCGCTCCATTCAACGAGGGGTCTATCAGTATGTTATTCCTGCAGACCATGCTTCTCCCAGAAGACGAGAATCTCAAACTTCTTCTTTGCTTTGTCTGTCATATGTTCCCGCCGTACCGCCCTGTTGTAACAGGTCACGAGATGGATGCCCTTGAATGCTGGTCTGAATCGTCCTCTTCCCATAGGTCTGTGGAGACCTCAGGGAGTGCAATATGTATGTGAACCTATGCATGCGTGCAGGTTTTTTTGCTCTGAAACGGGCAGAAAGTACTCATAAAATTCCTGTGGACACAGAGTCCTAGAACCACCTATCAAAGTTGTAGTAATCTCCAGTGAAGCACACGGGGGCAAGCAGCCGCGCTTTGTCGATGGGTAACTCGCAGGAACTCCTGTTGACGAAAGAGGAGAGAGATTGAGTGATCGAGTACATTGCACTGCACATCTCGAGCATGGACTTGCAACTGCGAGCGCTTCACAAAGGCTCCGATGCAGATTGGACATTTTCCTGTTCTGCATTTCCACGCTGTTTGACGGAGAAAAAGTGCGGGATGTACAGTGCTTTCCTTTTTCTTCTCTCACACCATGTCCCTCCGTACATCCGCAGTCGTCGTCCTGAGTTCCATCGCCCTCACCCTGCCCTCTCCCCTGCTCGCACAGGAGGCGAGCGCAGTGGCGGGATACCGCACCATCGATGGGTGGGCGAACAACGCTGCGAACCCCACGTGGGGTATGGCGGGAGCACGCCTTTCGCGCAGGACACCGGCAACGTACGCCGATGGGTACGCGGAGCCTGGAGTGTATGGACGCCCGAATGCCCGCGTGATCAGCAACACCCTCGCTCACCAGAACTCCTCCATCGAGAACCGGCGCGACCTCACCGATATGGTTCCGCAGTGGGGACAGTTCCTCACGCACGATATCGGACTCACGCCAGCGCACACCCCGACGGAGAGCTTCGTGATCCCGGTGCCCACGGGTGATCCCGTATTGGACCCGCAGGCAACGGGGACGAAGGTGATCAACGTCCGAAGGTCTGTGTACGACCCATCGACAGGAACGGGTCCAGGCAACCCTCGTGAGCAGCTCAATATGGTCACCTCGTTCATCGACGCATCGCAGGTCTACGGATCGGATCTGCATCGCGCGAATGCGCTACGGTCCTTCCAGGGGGGCAAGCTCCGGGTGAGTGCAGGGAATCTGCTCCCGTTCAACGATGTCGGTCTCGAGAATGAACTTGTAGGGACGAATCCTGCCTTCTTCATCGCCGGAGACATCCGCGCGAATGAGCAGCTCGGCCTTACGTCCATGCACACGCTCTTCGTCCGCGAGCACAACAGACTCTGCGACGAGATCGCGCAGCAGAATCCGGGACTGAGTGATGAGGAGCTCTACCAGCGCGCGCGGCGCATCGTCATTGCCCAAATGCAGGCAATAACGTACAACGAATTCCTGCCCGCAATCCTCGGACCAGCTCCACTGCGGTCGTACCGCGGGTACAACCCAACGGTGAACCCCAGCATCGACACGGTCTTCTCCACGACAGCTTTCCGCTTCGGCCACTCAAACGTCTCGGATCTGCTCCTAAGACTCGACAACAATGGGAATGTCATTCCTCAGGGGAACCTCACACGCAGAGAGGCATCCCAGCAGCCGCAGAAACTCGTGACAGAGGGCGGCATCGATCCGCTCCTGAAGGGACTGAGCGTCCAGGTGATGCAGGAGACAGATCTCAAGGTCATCAACGCGATCCGCAACATCCTCTTTGGGCCTCCAGGCTCCGCCGGCACGGACATTTTCGCGCTGGATATCCAGCGTGGGCGCGATCACGGGATCATGGGATACAACGCACTCAGGCAGTGGTACGGCCTCGCTCCTGTGGCCAGCTTCCAGGAGCTCACGGATGATGCTGCGGTCGCGGCGCAACTTCAGGGACTCTACGGAGATGTGAACAGCGTCGACGCCTTCATTGGAATGCTCGCGGAGCGTCACGTGCGCGGCGGGAGCGTGGGACCGCTGACACGTGCGATCATCGCCGAGCAGTTTGAGCACCTCCGCAATGGCGATCTATACTGGTACGAGAACGCGCTCACGTTCCGGGAGATCAGCGAGATTCGTCGGACGAAGCTCTCCGATATCATCCGCCGCAACACCGGCATCACGAACATCCAGAAGAACGTGTTCGTCGCTCCCGCAGCGCAGCGCAGACCTGCGCAGCTACCGCCCAACTTCCCGGGTTTCGGTGATCTGTTCCCCTCATCGTTCTTCGAGTGAAGCTCCTGGCTGCGCGCGTCTAGCGCGCAAGCGTAACCGCGTAAAGCGGCGCGTGCCGCCACGCGGCTTTACGAGCCCGGCGAAGCCCCGCGGGGCGGGGCGAAGTCGGGTGATCACGGGAACGTGAGGCGCTTCACGTTCCACCCCGCGTTGAGTCCCGTGATCCGTCCGCGCTTGCCCGTCCGCGCATCGATGAACGTGCACTCTGCGGGATCAGTCTCGCGTCGGAACACCACTGCGGAGGAGGAAGTGCCCTTGCCGAAGGCTGCTCCACACGATCGCTCTGGGACGAGCTGCGGTGCATACGCTCCCAGCTCCGTGAAAGCTGCAACCCAGTGCTCGACGGCGCTCTTCGAGAGAACCGGATCGAGCGGGGCACCCTCCGGAATCCGCTGCGGGTATCCGCCGATCGCTGCCGCGAGAGTGAGGGAGGTCTTCCACATTCCGGGTGGATTGAGGACGGCGAGCGGTTTCACGAGGGTGTCGATCACTCGCGGATGCGCAACGGCGAGGAGCGCGGGCGTCGTCGGAGGGAAGAACTGGATCCCACGGACTGCTTCGTCGCTCCCATCGAAGAAGGTGGCGTAGTCCGCCTTGCCTCCCCAGAGGATAGAGACCATCGGGAACGGGAAATTCTGTGGCAGTGTGGGATGTCCCTCGAGGGCGTTGAACCAGTAGGCACGTGTTGCTGCTGCCTCCTGGGCGAGGAGCCAGGTCCCGACATCCTCCATGCCCTTATCCCCGAGTGAGCGCCCGAGGAGTGCTACAGCATGCCACGCCTGCAACGCCTCAGAGGTGGACTCCTGGTTCTGCGCATCATTAAAGCGTGTGAGCCCATTGGCCCAGCTGTGCCCCGCGTACGCATCGAAGTGCCGGAGGTACGGGAAGGAGGAGTCGCCCCTGTCCCACGCGGCGATGTCGCGTGTGAGCAGACGCATGCACGTCCCGTACTCAGGAGCGAACGACGGATCCCGCAGTGCAAGGAGTGCCCCTGCGGAGAGGAAGTACCCCGCGTGGAAATGATGGTCGTTGTAGTGCTCGCTCCCGAACGCAGGGGGGAAGCCGATGAGCCCGCCGACACGCTCGTCGTACGCGAACGATCGCTCCTCACCCTCTCCGCCACCCTGGCACCAGTCACTGAGCATGGAATGGACCTTGCCCTGCGCATCCTTCGCGAGCGCTGCCTCTCCCGTTTGGTGTGCAATCTCCATCAGCTGTGCTGCGCGCAACACCTGCTTGCCCGCGGCGTAGATGTCCCCCTGTGTTGCGGGGAGGAGCGCGCCGATTTCTTGACGGAGCGTCGTGAGGAAGCGCGTATTCCCCTTCAGTTCCTGAGCAAGCGGAAGACCAGGGAGGAGTGGAGGGCGCGGGAGATCTGTTACGAAGGCGCGCCCGCGGTAGAGCGTGACGGGTCCGCGCACTGTCTGGTACGTACCGATGCTTTCACCCAGCGACGAGCGGAGGAAGGCAGCTTGGTGCGGAAAGATGCCGAGGAGCGTCTCACGCGGAGCAGTGTACGTCGTCTCCACGGTCTCCGGTTTCACTGCATACGATACTTCTGTCCCCTCCGGGGGTGCGAGTGCGAAGGGCAGATACGCTTGAGGGTCGCTACCCGGTGCGATGGTCGCAATGCTGAGAAGCCCCGAAACAGGCGGTATGACCGTGAGCGCACTCCCCTGCTGATCGATCGCCCCACCATCGGACACGGTAATGAGGTAGCGGCGCGTCGGTGATGTAATCAACACACTTTCACCGCAGGGACGGGAACACCGCTGAGGGACGATGCGACTCTCCGGTGGGAGTGTGACGGAGAAATCCCCACGGTGCGTCCGCACGAAAGCGAAGGGGCTCCCCTGCGCCACGGTGACGTCGAACGCCGCTTCCTGCTGGGAGGAGTACGCCCGCCACGTGACGTCCCAGTCTCCCCAGTTGAGGACTTGTGACCGCGTAAGTGGTGCGCCACGGTATGTGAAGCGGAGAACTTCCTTGGGTGCATGCATGATGGCGCGTCCACTCACCTCCACCGCAGGATCCACAACGACGAGCCCGGTGGCGTCGAGGGTGACCACAAGCGGGTATGGGAAAAACGGTGCTGGCCAGGGCTCCAGAGCACCGGAACTCCACCACGCATTGGTGGGGAAGGGTCGCGGCGCTCCGGGAGGAAGAGTGAGTGCAGTGCGCAGAGACGCAGGGAACGGTGAGAGCGTCGTGCGGTCCACGGGACGAGGGGGAGTGAGTGTGCGCACTGCACGCGCGACGCGCGGTGCAATCGGCAGTGCCTCCGGTGGCTGTAGGACGGGCGTCTGCAGGTAATTCAAGAACACAAGGAACGCCGAAGCAGGGAGGAGTGCCATGTTGACGAAGACGCGCAAAGGCATCAGAGCGGTTCCGCAAGAGAAGAGGGCGCAAATCGCTTCGCGACGCGCTTCACCCAATCCTTGAACGCATTCTCATTCGCAACAGAGATCTCCACCGTGACGGGGAGCCCCACGGAGAGCAGGCCATCGGGATCGAGGGGTTTGAGGAGACGTAGGCGCACTTCTACGGAGCGCGTGACACTGTCGTAGAAGGGACTCACAGAAGTAACGAGAGCAGGCATGGGCTCGCCATCGTTCAAGTGATCAGCGATCACCGTTGCCGGGAGGAACGGCTTCATTTGAAAGCGTTCCTGCGGACTCACCGTAAAGCGTGCCGTCACGTACTGCGCATCCGCGTCGCCATCCACAACCTTCGCGAGGATTTCACTCGCCTGCACGAACTCTCCAGCGGCAACCCCAATATCCATCACGATTCCCTCACGTGGGGAACGGATGGGTACTACCATGACACCCTTGGGATCCACCTGTGTCTGCGCTGTCACTTCGAAGAGCATCGCGTTCCTCTTCACTGGCTGGTTCTCGAGCACGTACACTTTCTGCACCGTTCCGACGACGGGGGTACCGACATCCAGGATCGTGCGCATGAGGACGGCATCATTGGAAGCCATCTGCTTCGGGAACCAGAATCGGTCGAGGAGGATCCACCCCTGGAAGAGCAGGAAGAGGAGAACGATGCCGCAGAGGAACGCGTAGGAGGAGAGCTTCACGATGTGATGGGGACGGTGCCTGGCATGCGCGCATGACCCAGGGAGACCGCACGCGGGAAGGCCTGCCGGGTGAAGGAGAAGAGGATGGCGATGTTGAAGAGGAGGCACGCAACGACAACGACACGCAGGAAGAGCGGTTCACTGCGAATGAGCACCAGTGGGATGCCACCGAGTGAGAGGAGGAGCAGGATGATCTGCGGGGCGACGGCCGTGACGTAGTCTGTCCGGTTGCGGATGACGCCGGTGACGCTCCAACGCAGGTTGATACCCGTGAGGACAGAGATGAGCGCAGCGATGTGCGTGGGGAAGACAGAGAGGGCAATGACGAACGAACGCCACCGCGGCCAGTGACCGAGGAGGTACACCGTCGTGAAGAGCGCCATACCGTAGTACGGGACGAAGCGCGTCACCCACAGCATCGCGGCATCCGTGCGGATGGGTCTCCATCCCAGGTACGCGTAGAGGAGAGGGAGGAGGAAGTAGAGGAAGACGGCAATGCCACTCAAGTAGTAGAGCGACGTGTGCAGGTACTGCCACTGCTGATCGAAGGTGAGGCGCTGTCGGAGGGGATTGCGTAGAAAGAGGATCTCTAGCCCCCCGCGCGCCCAGCGGAACTGCTGACGGAGGAGGCTCCCCACGGTCTCTGGAGCACGTCCGATGGCGAGGACACGCGGGAGGAAGACCGATCGCCATCCGCCTTCATGGAGGAGGATCGAGGTCCAGATATCCTCGGAGTGCGACCGTTCGTACAGTCCGCCAATCCCATCGATGGCGCTACGACGGAACAAGACGTTCGTTCCAACACAGAATGCAGCGTTGAACGCATTCTTCGCATTCTGAATGTGGTGGTAGAACACCTCCTGGATCTCCGCACATCCGCCACTCAAGTAGCCATCGGTGTTGCCGTAGTACTGCGGCGTCTGCACGAAGGCCATGCCCTTGTCCGCGAGCAAGTGCGGGAGAGTCTCCACGAGGAACGAGCGATCGGGAACCTGATCGCTGTCGAAGATGGCGAAGAACTCCGTGTGCACCCGCTCCAGTCCCGCATTGATGTTGCCCGCTTTCCCAGCCTTGCGTGTCCCGCGACGGAGGTACTCCACACCCAAATCCTGGGAGAGTGTGCGGACATTGTCATCGTTGCCGTCATCGAGCACCACCGTCCGATGACGAATATCGAGGTCCCGGGCCGCCATGACCGTTTGCCGGATGACCGCGAGCGGCTCTCCGGCGACAGGGACGAGCACCGCGACCAGGGAATCCGGAATCTGTGCGGGAGGAATACGCTCGAGCGCCTGCCGGTACGTAGAGACCGTAAGTGGTTCCGCTGTATCGGGAGCAATGAGGAGTGTGATCCATACTCCCAGGAGCTCGAGCATGGCAATGATCTCTGCAATGCAGAGGAAGGTGAACGCGATGGGGTGTCCCATCGACCGTCCGGAGAACAGGAACGATCCGTACCACGTGAGTCCCATGGTAGCGAGAACGATGATCAAGCTTGTGCTCGCCGGACGGGAGCGAGAGTTTGGTTGGTGCATGAGCGGAGATTGGAGCAGCGCCGACGGGAGGAGAGTCATCATAAGGAATTGCAGGATTCTTTCGCAAGATTCCCCTCGGCAGTTCCACGAATGTATGACGGTTTCTCCTTGACCATTCTTACCTGGTGTAGCTGGTTCGCTTCTTCGCTTGTGATACCAAGTTGCAATACAAACGCAATCAATCGGAGTATGAAAACTTCCTCCTCTCGTACCTCGTAGCGTTTCCTCAAGCCAAAGATTGCTTCGATAAGCCAGGGATGATTAGTAGCATTCTAAACGCGAAGTGGTATGAGCTTCTGAGAAAGTTTGGAGGATAAAGAAGCAAAGAAGCTCACGAGCTTGCAAAAAATGAGGCGGGCCACAGCCCGCCTCATCTCGATGAATATCAATACGGGATCAGACAACAGACGGCGGTTCCGTCGGCGGTGCTTGCTGCGGGATAACTGGTTCCACGGGAGGAGCGACTGGCATGAGCACCTCTGGCGCGGCGACGACTGCTGCAGCCGGATGACTGGAGAAGATGCGCATCGCGCGGAGTGCGAAGACGCCAACACCCAGGATCATCACACCGATGAACGCGAGCATGAGCATCTTCGTTGAATTCCCCTCTACCGCTGCTGCGTGGGGAACCTCGTTCGTCAGCTCCTCAGTGATCGCTGGAGGTGCAACTTCCATCTGCTGCTGCTCCTCGACTGAAGGTTCCGTGAATTCGAGTACAGGCGTCTCCCCTTCGTACGGGATTTCGTATTCCTCGCCCGTAGACGGAGAGACATCCCCCTCGGAGGAGAAGGGATCGAACTCCATTTCCCCAGAGGTTTCCCCTGTGTACTCCTGGGGGACGCTGTCACTTTCCTGATACTCCTGGTTCGCCCAGGGATCCTCGGGGGAATCGGACCAGTCCGCAGGCGGATCCATGGCTTCGTCGCTGAATCCCATGGGATCGTCCTCCGCCGGAGGCGGAGCCTCCTCGGGCGCAGGCTCTTCCTGCAGGATGATTGCTTCCCCCTGCGCGGAATCCGACTCGAACGCTTCCTCCGGCCCCTTGTATGCGTGCGCCAAGGGCGAGGCGAGGAGGGTGAGCAGAGAGGAGACGGTGATAATGGTAGCGGTGCGGTTCATGAGAGAGATGGGTAGTGTGTGTGGAATGTGATCAGGTGCTGGGGTTCGGGCGCGAGAAGTTGCATGTGCTCTTGCCATTGGCATCCTCCGTACATCGGAATCCACGCTCGACCGTACAGGTGGCACTGCACCCATCGAAGCTGTCCGTGTTGTCGTCATCGCAGGCTTCCTGGTACTCCCTCTTCGCATTGCCGCAGACTGGACGGTAGACCTCGATCTTGTGCGGACAGTGGACACCGAAGATGATCGGCGCCTGCCCCGGGAGCTCCTGTGCCATCTTCCAGTGGAAGGTTTGGTTCGACCCCAAGGAGGTGCCCGTCGCAGAGAAGGTGAAGGTGTGCTCCTGCCCCTCCGCAATGGCATCTGCCGCTCCCAGTTCCACGCGCTTGATGCCCCAAGCATTGCTATTCGCTGGAGAGTGCGTGAGCTTGTACCCATTTGCTTTCGTCCACAGCGTTGTTCCGGAGTTCATCATGCGGACGGTGACGTCGAACTTCTCGCGGAGTGCTACGCGCGCGGGCGCTGTGATCACCTTGCATTCCGCAGCATTCACGAGCTGAACGACGCGGATGTTCTTTGTGCAGATCTCCCCAAAGCCACCCTTCCCCGCTTCGTGCATGCTCCAGGCGAATTGGACAGTGCGCGCCTGACCAGAGGGGGCTGTTGCATTGAAGGTGAATGTCTTACTGTTCCCCCGCGTGACCGTCGATCCGCTGAGGGAGACCTGGCTGAGGCCCCACGTGCTATTCCCCTCCTCGTACCAGCTCACGAGCTTGTACGCACTCGGCGTCCAAACAGTGGAACCCGTGTTCGCGAGCGTCACCGACGCCGTGAAGGGATTCCCCGCATTGATGGAATCCGGAGCGGTGATGCCGAGGCACGCCGCATCACTGTACTCATCCAGACCATCGCTGCTCTCGGCGAATGCCCTCCGCTGCTTCAGGAAGAGAGGCGCTTCGCTCATGATGTAATAGGTGTTCCCGGGCGTGAAGAACGAGAGAAGACGGGACGAGGGGAGGTCGCGGAAGAACGCAAAATCGTCGTATGCCCGGTCCGTGAACGCATACTTGCCGTTGTATGTATCCGGCTCAGAACCATCGTACTCATAGATCCAGGCAGAGACCTGGCCGTGCTTCAGACGGTCCTTGAACACTTCGAACGTGCTCGTCCCGCCAGCGAAGTAGATGGTGTCCTCGTCCGCTTTCACGACGACGCCCGCTTCCGCAGAGGTTGGACGGATGATCGTGAGAGAGGCATTCAGCGAACCGAATGGAGCGCCACCGAGGGTAATGGCAACGACGAAGGCGAAAGCGGATGCGATGTACGCACCGAGTAGCAGACGAGTTCGCTTGGATTGTGCCATACGGCAAGGGAGGATGGATGTTTGTGGACTTCTCCGCAGTATACGCTTTTGGGAGGTTCTTGTAAACCTGTTGAGAGGGAGGAACAGGGAACCGAGTATCAGGGAACAGGGTCCCTGTTATTCTGTTCCCTGTTCCCGGCCTGCCCTCCGAAGTCCACCGAGGCGGACGAAGGGGGGTTCCCTAGTCGGGCAATCCCTCAAAAAACGCCCGGATATGCCCCGCAGTCCCATCCGGCCAGAGGTGTGGATTGTTCGTGCCGTTCCTTCCATCGCGGAATTCGTGCGGGCACCAGACAACGGGGCTCCCCTCCGTGCACTGTGTGTACTGAACGCACTTGAAGGATTCCGGCTCGGCCGGAGCGGTCTCCGTGGAGCACCGGTTCTGTGTGAGGCGTTGATCGCGCGCGAACTCGCTGCCGGAGAATGGCGCGAGCTGGTCGTCTCGATTGTGGAGGATCATGCTCGCAGTGGGTCCGGCACAGGGTGCGAACGAGGCGGATCCCGCAACCCCCACGGAACCTCGTACGACTCCGCCACGCAGGCAAGCGATGGTGTTCGCAAACCACGCCCCTAGCGAGTGGCCAACCACGTAGATCCGGTGGTAGTCGATGCAGTAGCGATCCCCGATCGTGTGCACGAGGGTATCGAAGAGTTCGAGATCCCGCGGTGCATCCTGCTGGTCACCGGGATCGACCCAGGTGAAGGTGCCATCCGCGCGCGCCGTCGCACTGGGGTACGCGATGAAGTACTCGGGGAACGCGTGATCGAGGCCGAAGTAGCCACGCACCATGGCGTTGCTGTTCGTGCGCCCATGGAACGCCACGATGAGCGCCCGCGGCTCACCGTTGTCCGCAACGGGAGGGACGGAGAGGAGGAAGGAGCGCTCCACACCGCGCACGGTGACGACATTCGGCTCCCCTGCTCCGCTAGGTGAGGCACATCCAGGCGAGAGGTTCCCGTCTCTGCTCGTCTCCTTGAGGCGCAGAGTGCGCTCCACGATGGACGCCATCCGCTCGCGCGTGAGGGGTTCCCACGGGACGTACGCGTACTTCGAGAGGATCCCGTGCTCGTGTGCGTACTCGACGTACTGCAGGTACCACTCCTCTCCACTCACGTCAGGAAACGGTATGCGCTCCGCGCGGAAGAGGATCTTCAGTGCTTCCGCGATATTCACTGGTGCATTCGGTCGAAATCCCCCGCCTTCGTAGCCGCTGATGATGCGCTGCTGCTTCGCCTCGCAGACCACCGCAGCGAACCACAGTCGTGGTGCGACATCAGGGAAGCAGCGCCGACGCACACGGGCATCCCCAGAGCGATCGCCCATCACTGTCTTCACGAGCTCCGCGCGGTTCACGACATTCTTCGGCTTGAACGTCCCATCCGGGTACCCTTGGATGATGCCACGCAAGCGGAGAGCGGCGATCTCTGGGTCGTACCACGAGAGCCCGGTATCGGTGAAGGCTGCCGCACTCACGGAGAGAGGACACACGAGGGACAGGACGATTGCCGCCGCACACCAGTGGGAATGGATAGTGAACAGTGGACAGTGGATAACGGACAATACTGAAACGATACGATGCATACAGGAACTCCTCTCTCCTCGCTCGTGGATTGTCCACTGCCCACTGTCCACTGTCCACTTCTCCGTTGAGCTCTTCGCTTCTTCGGGGGTGACGCAGCTTCAATTCTCAACGCACGTCCCCGCGGCATCCGGATAGTCGCGCCCCTCGTAGTCACAGGTGAGCCCCTCTTCGCAGAGGATCCCGGCAATGCCGCCGCAGAGTTCTCCTTCCTTGGCACCCGCGCGAGCGGGAGCACTGCTCTTCGCCGCCGGTTCGATGGTCTCGAAGGAAACGATATCCACGTTACCGTCGTTCACGGTGATCCGCGCACGCGCCTTGAGGGCGATGTGCCCATCCTCGTACGAGACGATGGCCGTCGTGGGATCCTCCCAGGCAATGTCCGTGACGGTGAATGTGCCACCGACGACGGTTTCCTCCGTCGAGAGCACAGCGATATTCTCACGGATGTAGGCCTCTGCAGTTGCATGGCCATCCGCGGTATCCCCGGGAGTGGGAGTGCATGCGGTGAGTGTCAGGAGTGCAATACCCGCGGCGATGATGGTCCAGTGGAGCGGGTGAATGCTCGGGGAATGCTGGGAATGCATAGTAAGAGAGGGAGGAATGCTGCGTTCTCTGACTCTGGAAACGAGAAAGTCTGACAGAAGTAACGGGAATGCGATTGTTATATTGCTATATTGTTATATTGTTAGCAGGCAAGTAGTGAACTGTATGACATCGAACTCACGCATCGCTTGCGAGCAATAGAGCAATATAACAATATAGCAATTTCCCCTTGCTAGACTTCGGCGATGCCCAATGCTCCTGAGAAGACGACGACAACTGTATGGCTCTTCGCCACCGCATCGTTCCTGCACGACATCGGTGCGGACATGATCTTCTCTGTATGGCCGTTCTTCCTCACGAATGTGCTCGGCGTGAACAAGAGTGTCGTCGGGCTCATCGATGGCATTGGCGATACGTTGGTATCGCTTTCCCAAGCGGGGGCGGGGTACCTCTCCGATCGCTTGCGCAAGCGAAAAGTCTTTGTATGGATGGGCTATCTCTTCGGCAGTGTCGCGCGCATAGGGTACGCGCTCGCGCCCACGTGGCAGTGGGTCATCCCCTTCCGCATGCTCGACCGCTCTGGGAAGATGCGCAGTACGCCCCGCGACGCAATCGTCGCGGAAATCTCCACGAGGGAAAACAGGGGGAGGCACTTCGGCATCCTCCGCATGATGGACAACAGCGGCGCGGTTCTGGGGATCGTCCTCTCGCTCCTGCTCATCGGCCGCCTGGGCTACCGCACGCTGTTCCTCCTCGCAGCGATCCCCTCCGTTCTGGCGGTGCTCCTCGTCCTCATCGCGTACCGTGAGCGCAAGGGACCAGACATGCTGATCTTCCGGGGCATTCGCGTTGCACACTGGAACGCGAACTTGAAGCTCTACTTCCTCCTGAGCGCGATCTTTGAACTGGGGTCCTTCAGCTACTCGTTCCTGCTCCTCTACGCGCACGATACCGGAATCGCCGCGACGAAGACACCGCTGCTCTACCTGCTCTTCACCGTGATCGCCGCTTCGCTGTCCCTCCCCTTCGGGAAGCTCGCGGACCGGATCGGGAGGAAACCCGTGATGCTCTTCTCCTTCGCCTGCTGGGGTGCGACGACTCTCCTCCTCGTGATCGATTCCCATCCGCTCGTCATCATCGCGGCATTCGCCCTCTACGGCACGCACAAAGCAGCGCTTGATCCGGTGCAGCGGACGATGCTCGCAGAACTCGCGCCCCCTGCCTTCGTCGCGAGCACGATGGGCGCATTCCAGCTCGCAACCGGCGTGATGAGTCTCCCCGCGTCCCTCATCGCAGGAGTCCTGTGGGACACTATAGGTTCACGCGCACCACTGCTCCTCTCGCTTGGGCTCACGTGCGTCGCCGCAGTTCTCCTCTTGGCTGTGCGCGAAACGGGCAGAAGCCAACCGCGATCATGACGTGTACTCCGCGATGACGAATGCATCATCCGGGAGGAAACCGAGTGTGCGGTACACCTTGAGCGCCGGAGCGTTATCGTTCGCGCAGAAGAGGAGCATGTGCCTTCCCTGCGAGAGCCATCGCTTGCAGACAGCGCTCACCGTCTGCTTGGCGTAGCCTTTCCGTTGAAACTTCGGGTGCGTGACAACACCGCCAATCTGCGCGTAGTGGTCCGAGTAGCCGTGGATGCAGGCCTTCGCAACGATCTCCCCATCGATCCGCAGGAGCATTTCGTACTCGGTGAAGATCTGGCTGCGATCGCGATCGATGATGGGAACACCGGGATCCTCCCCTTCCGTCGCGCGCGTAAGCCGGATGATCGCATCGACATCCTCCGGAGTCGCTTCGGTGACATCGCGACTGCCGTGATCCTTGAACCGCTCATGCGTGAGGATGAGGACCGACTGTTCACTGATGCTTTTCGGCTTGATGCCGTGGCTTTCGAGCCGTTCGATCGTCGGAGATGCGTGGCACTTGAATGCAGGGACGTGCTCAATCTTCACACTCAAAGAAACGAAGTGATCGACGAGTGCATGCGTCACATCGGGACTCTCCGCATTGATCACGAGACTTCCGAAGCGACCGAAGTACGTGCCGAGTCCTCGCATCTCCTTTCCTTCGAAGAATCCGACATGGGTATTCTCCCCTTCTGCATCCTCTCGATTGAAGCTGCCGATGACGAAAAGATTCTCGCGCTCGCTCTTGTACGCGTAGGAGAGGATGGTCTCCTGATCGGCCGGACCGAAGGTGCGGAGCATAGAGATATAATAGCGGAGGGGTGGGAATGGTTCGTCGGTCTCTTCGGACTCCTCATAATCCTCTAAGCTGCGCAGACAGCTGTCTTGTGCTACGGTCGCCGCTACGCCATGGCCACTGCCTACCCCATCGTCACCCTCAAGCCCGGTCGCGATGTGCACGTCCGGAACCGTCATCACGCGATCTACCTGAATGCGTTCGACTCGCTGAACGGGATCGAGACCGGGAGCATTGTCGAAGTACACAGCCACGAAGGAGACTTCCTCTGCTACGCGCAGGTGAACACGCGCGCGTACATCGCGGGACGCATCATCGCGTTCGAGAAGGGAGACCCGATGGCGCAGTTGAAGAGGAACATCAAGCGTTCGATCGAACTCCGGGAGACCTTCTTCGGTGATGGGGAGACGACAGCGTACCGCCTCATCAATGCTGAGGGTGACGGAATTCCGGGGCTCATTGTGGATCGGTACGGCGACATCCTCGTCGTGCAGTGCACAACACTCGGGATGGATCGGCTGCACGGGTGGATCGCCGATACGCTGATGGAGATCTGCAAGCCGAAGAGTATTTTCGAAAAGTCCGCGGGGCCTGGGCGTAAGAAGGAAGGACTCGAGCCGCGGGAAGGCTGGATGCGCGGCAGTGGAGATCCCTCCGTCACCGTGATCGAACGAGGATTGAAGTACAGGATCGATCTGGAAGGCGGACAGAAGACCGGTCTCTTCCTCGACCAGCGGGAGATGCGCTCGCTCGTCCGCTCGCTCGCGCCGGGTCGCACGGTGTTGGATTGCTGCAGCTACGTCGGCGGTTTCTCGCTCTCCGCCCTCGCCGGAGGAGCCGTCGCCGCAGACGCGGTCGACTACGATGCCTTCGCCCTCGAACACGCGAAGGAGCACATGGCACTCAACGACATTCCTGCGGAGCAATTTACAACGTACGCCGAAGACGTCTTCGACTTCCTCCGCCGCCGCCCCCTCCCCCACCAGTACGACTTCATCATCCTCGATCCTCCTGCCTTCGCGAAGCGGTCGAGTGATCTCGATCAGGCGAAGGGCGCGTACACCGATCTCAACCGTCTTGGATTCCAGGCGCTCTCACCGGGAGGTCTTCTCCTCACGTGCTCCTGCTCGTTCCAAGTCGACCCGCAACTTTTTCAGACGATCGTCTTCCACGCGGCACGACAAGCGAATAGATCTGTGCGCATCATCCAGCGCCACCGGAATGCGTTCGATCACCCGGTCAATCTGTTTCACCCGGAGGTGGATTACCTGAAGAGTCTTCTTCTGTGGGTGGAGTGAGTGTTTCCTCCACGATGAAGAATGCGATCTTCTGCCCAGTTGCGTCATCGGTATTCGGTATCATGCGGAAACCCAACTGACCTTTTCGACTATCCCCGAACGCCTTCTCTAGTCGTCTGCGGACGCTATTCACACCCTCAAGACCGAGTTCCGGCCCGAAACTCAAGACCACAACGCGCCCTGGCACCACCTCCTTGAGGGAGTCTGTGATAGGTGGAAGCTCGCGATCTTCGCGTGGTGCCATGTACATTATTTTAGATCATTTTATATTTTATGCAAGTATTCCCCTGATACCAAGTTGCAATAACTAGATGCCCAATCCAGAAAACCAGTAACTCCCTCCTCTCGTATAGCCGTAGCGATACCAGCGGCAAGAAGCATGCAAAAGCGCACAATCCATGAGCCACGTTTTCATTGCGAAGGCGTATGAGAACAGCACACTACTTTTCTGCGACAGGATGAAGTGGTGCAGGTTCCTGCTGCGTAGAGCAGTGGTATGTACCCAGGCCCCACACGAGATCCTTCGCATACAGATCGATTATCCTGCGGTCTGGGAAGGCCTGCTGCAGTGCCCCAAGAGCCTTCGCATCATTGGGATCGTTGAACACTGGTGCGAGGACGACGTCATTGCCGATGTAGAAATTCGCGTAGCTCATCGGGAGTTGCAATCCCCAGAGGCTATCGGGCTTCGGCAGTGGCACCTCGATGACGGAGAGCTGTCTGCCACGCTCGTTACGCATAGCTTCCAAGCGCTGGAGGTTCCTCTTGAGCACGCGGTGATCCTCCCCGGAGGAGCGCGGGGCAACCATCGTGATGACGGTATCTCGGGAAACGAAGCGCGTGAGATCGTCGATGTGTCCGCTCGTGTCATCCCCACCGATGCCCCGCTCGAGCCACAGGACGTTTTCGACACCCAAGTTCTCACAGAGAGTGCGCTCGACATCCTCCTTCGTCCTCCGCTGCTCTCCGGGGAGCAGGCGGTTCTCGTTAAGGAGGCACTCCTCGGTGGTGAGGAGCGACCCCGTGCCGTTCACATCAATGGATCCTCCCTCCAGAACCTGCGCAATCGTGTGGCGCTCGACGCCGGCGATCTTCGCCATCTGGAAGGGAACCTGATTGTCGAGATCGCACTCCGATTTCCAGGGTTCCTTCCCCCATCCATTGAACGCCCAATCGGTGATGCAGCGTTCTCCCGTCTGATCGTTGACGAGGAAGATCCCGCCCGTGTCGCGAATCCACGACCAGTTGTTCGCCACAAAGTGGGTGCGAACGTTTCGATGTTCCGCAAGCCCCGCCGACACCTGGTTGAACACCTTGTGAAGCCGTCCCCATGCTTCGATGTTGCGCACGATGATGTTCACGGCCTCAGAGGGCGCGAGGGAGCGCGCCATGTCCGCCCACTGCTCCTCGATCCCCCTCCTCTTGAAGACGCCGTTCGGCCAGTGCCGATGCGCGTCCCGTCGGCTCCCGGGATCGAAGGGGTATGCAAGCCACGTCGCTTCGTGCGGTTCCCACTCCGCAGGCATGCGGTAGCCGCGTTCTGTGAGAGAGGGAGTGCTGGAGCAGGGGGCGTTCATACGCAGCGGAGAAAGGCCGAATGATGCCATGGAGACGAGTACGGTTCAAGAGCACTGTTCGCCCACGGGCTCAATCAACCTCTGTGAGCATCAGACCTGAATCCTCGAGAACAAATAGCTCCCAATCCCCAGGAACAGCGCCGTGACGAGGCTGAGGACGGTGATGTCCACGGGCAAGCCGAAGTGCCCTACTCCGCTCAGGGTGATGCGCAGCGCATCAACACCGTAGGAGAGAGGATCGAGGGAGGCCATAATCGCGATCGGACGCGGGAGCCCCTCGAGGGGGAAGAGTGCACCGGAGAGGAAGAAGAGCGGCATGACGAGGAAGTTCATGAAGAGGTGGAACCCCTGGAAATCCTGGAGCAAGCACGCGATCCCGGTCCCGAGTGCCGTGAAGAGGAGGGCGATGAGGAACATGAAAGGGAACGCGAGGGGGACCATCAGCATGCTCTCCGGGCGGAAGCCAGCGAGAAAGGTGATGAGGAAGACGACGAAGCCCTGGATGAATGCCACCGTTGCCCCACCGAGTGTCCGCCCGAGCATGATGTGCATACGCGGCACGGGGGCAACCATCGTTTCCTTGAGGAACCCGAACTGGCGCTCCCAGATGATCTCGATGCCGGACAAGACTGCCGTGAAGAGGATGCTCATCCCGATGACGCCCGGGGCGATGAACTGGATGTAGTCGCCACCTCCGGCTTTCTCGTAGATAGGAGCGAACCCGAAGCCAAGCGCGAAGAGAAAGAGGAGCGGCTGCCCCAGTGACCCGATCATGCGGGCGCGGGAGCGCGAGTAGCGCTTGAGTTGCCGGAGCCAGAGGATGTAGATCGTGGACATAGTCGTGAGAGGGTTACCGTTTCCGCCAGAGTTTGCTGTGCATCCTGAGCTGGTCGATGGCGCCGGCATCCTCATCGCGGATGGCGCTGCCAGTGAGGGAGAGGAAGGCTTCCTCGAGCGTCTGCGTCCCAGTCTTCTGCTTGAGGGCTTCGGAGGAATCGAGTGCGATGATCTTCCCATGGTCGATCACGGCGATCCGCTGCGCGATGCGGTCTGCCTCCTCCATGTAGTGCGTCGTGAGGAAGACCGTGATCCCCTCCTTCGCATTCAAGTCCGTGACGTACGACCACAGATGGTTTCGGGTCTGGGGGTCGAGGCCTAGTGTAGGTTCATCGAGGAAGAGGATGAGCGGGTGGTGGAGGAGACCGCGCGCGATCTCGAGCCTCCTGCGCATGCCACCGGAGAACACGCGGACCAGGTCGTCCTTCCGGTCCGTGAGCCCGACGATGGTGAGGAGCTCGTCCATCCGCTTGCGGCGCAGCGCCTTCGGCACGCCGTAGAGAACGCCGTGGAGCTCCAGGTTCTCCCATGCGGTGAGCTCGTCGTCGAGACTGGGGTCCTGGAAGACAATCCCGAAGGAACGGCGAACGGCATCCTGCTCATGCAGGGGGTCATGCCCGTTGATGCGGATCTCCCCGCTCGTGGGACGCAGGAGAGTCGTCAGCATCTTGATCGTCGTCGTCTTGCCCGCGCCGTTGGGCCCCAGGAAGGCGAAGATCTCGCCCGGAGCGACGGAGAAGGACACGTGATCGACAGCGGTCAAGCTCCCGAACTGCTTCGTGAGATCGCGCACGTCGATGATGGGTGGAGTAGACGGCTGCATTGCAGAACGGGAATGGGAGAAAGCCTCACCTACGCACAGGCTTCCTCTGGAAGGGCTGGTGCCCCCACTTCTTCGCCCAGAGGGCAAATCCTTCGAAGACCGCGCGGAGGTCCATCCCCTTGCGGGTGATCGCGTACGTGACGCATACCGGCTTACTCGTTTCCACCGTTCGCGCGATGAGCCCCTCGCGCTCGAGCTCGCTCAAGCGCTCACAGAGGATGCGTGCGTTGATGTCTGGGAGGCTCTCTTCGAGCTTGCAGAAGCGCAGCTTCTTCTCTTGCGTGAGTGCGCGGAGGATGAGAAGACTCCACTTCTTCGAGACCTTCTCGAGGATGCACGTGAGCGAGCACGTTGCGGACGAGTACATGGAATGCATTCCCGATGAGGGTACGCGGAGAGTATGTACTTATCAATAGTAATCTCCTTTACTTTAGTAAGTACTCTCCGTACGATGACACCACTAATCATTCTTCCCATTTCCATGTCCACACCTCTACGCGTCCTCGGCATCTCCGGGAGCCTACGAAAAGGCTCCTTGAACACGAACCTCCTCAAAGCAGCGCAGGAGCTCGCTCCCAGTGGCATCAGCGTGGATATCGCAGACATCAGCCAGATCCCACCGTACAACGCGGACATCGATCCGTTCCCCGCCGCGGTCACGGCATTGAAGAAGCAGGTGGAAGCTGCAGATGCCATCCTCATCGCGACACCGGAATACAACTTCTCCATCACGGGCGTTCTCAAGAATGTCCTCGACTGGATCTCCCGACCATACGGTAAGTGCAGCTTGGATGATAAGCCGGTCGCCATCATGAGCGCTTCAACGGGTATGCTCGGCGGCGGTCGTGCCCAGTACCATCTCCGTCAGGTCCTCGTGGAGATGAATGCGCACGCGATGGGGAAGCCGGAGTGCATCGTGACCTTCGCACCGGAGAAGTTCGACACGAGCGGGAAGCTCACGGATGCGAAGACGCGCGAGAAGATCGTCGAGATGCTCACCGCTCTGGCAGCGTGGACGGAACGATTGCGGGAGTGAGAAAACAGAATAGATTGAAACTAAGCAGCACCCGTCCTCGGGTGCGGTCCCTGTAGTATGCTGCACCCATGCGTCCCACCCTCACCCTCATCACCCTCGGCGTCGCGGACCTCGCGCGATCACTGAAGTTCTACCGTGATGGACTCCAATGGGAGACGAAATCGAAACTCGAGGATGGCGTCATCTTCTTGAAGCTCAACAACATCGTCCTCGGGCTCTGGCCGCGGGAGGAACTCGCGAAGGATGCGAAGATGCAGAACACTCCTCCGGCATTCTCCGGCATCGCGCTCGCGCACAACACGAAGAGTAAGGAAGAAGTCGATCAGATTTTCGCGGAGGTGAATGCTCTGGGTGCGATCATCACGAAGACACCGGAAAATACCTTCTGGGGTGGATACAGCGGCTACTTCCAGGATCCAGACAGGCACCTGTGGGAGGTCGCGTGGAATCCACATTGGAAGATCGATAGCCAGGGAAGTGTCATTCTTCCATGAGAATTCATGTTTTGACATTCCCCAATTCCATTGCATAGAATGTTGTAGAATACCTCTACATCTCTCCCATCTTTCCTCATGCGCACGTCGCATTTCATCGCACTGACATCGGTTCTCGCTCTCACTCCTCTCCTCGCATCAGCGCACGAAACGCAGATGTTCCGGATTGGGGAGAAGACGTACTCCTTCGTCATCGGTTCGTTGAACGAACCCGTCGCAGTGGATGATAAGTCGGGTGTGTCGGTGGCAGTGTCGCTCGTCTCTCCTGAGGAAGTGATGGAGCCGGAGCACGATGAGGGCACGGAGCATGGGCATGAAGCACCAGTGCCAGTGACGGGGCTGGAGCAGACGCTCAAAGTGGAAGTGAGCGCGGCGGGGAAGACGAAGGTGATGGACCTCACATCCGTGTTCGGGGAACCGGGAAGCTACAAGGCCGTCTACATCCCCACGGTGCAGACGACGCTCACGTACAGGCTCTTCGGAACAGTGGAAGGAAAGGAGGTGAATCTGAGCTTCTCCTGCAACCCGGCAGGGCATCCACAATCCGAGGATGACAAGAGCGAAGTGGAAGTGAGCCCCGGCGTGACGCGCACTCTCAAGAGAGGCGCATTCGGTTGCCCGGTCGGGCGAGCGGACCTGGGATTCCCGGAGCCGTCGGCAACGGTGCAGGAGTTGAAGAGTGGAAGCAACACTATCAGCCTGATCGGCGCGGTCCTGGGTCTGCTCGGACTCATTGCGGGAGGAATGGCATTAGCGAAGTCCCACAAGCACTGAATTCCTCGGTACCTACATCTCCAAGCTCTCTGATGCTACTGCGGCTCCCCATTGTCGCGCTCCTGCTCCTGGCCCCCGCGCTCGCCCTTGCGCATCCCTCGGGGCAGCTGTTCGAGGCGAAGGTGGGTGAACTCACGATCGATGGTGGCTGCAATGAGATAGCGTTTTACGCCGGTCTCGAGACATTCTGTAGCTTCGGAATCATCGAGGGTGCAGGTTCGTTCGACTGGACGCTCGTCCCCCATGACGTGCTCACCGTGACGATTACACCGAAAGACGGTGAGAGCGCACCAATCGAGCAGAGCAATCCTGGCGAGCCAGAGGTAATGACCTTCTTCTCTCTCACGTTCCCCCGCGCTGGGGACTACACGATGAATGTGCGCTTCACGGAGGGGACGGACGTCATCGCGGAGGCGGCTTTCCCTGTGACTGTGCAGGGAGAGGACCAGCTGCGGTTCGTGAAGCGCGTCGTCTCCGCTGCGGTCCTCGGCATCCTCGCGATCATCACCGTTGCGCTCACAATCTCTGCTATCCGCGTCCGGCCTCGATCTTGAAGAAGCTACTCTCCCTCGTCTGGCTGATCGCGCTTGCCTATCCCCTAGGGGCCGCAGCGCATGCGACACCGACACTCTACGAACCCGAAGCGTCCGCGGTTCTCGAGAGTGCACCCGATCGTGTTCGCATCCGCTTCTCGGAGCGAGTCGAGCCGGGTGCAAGTGCGATCGCGGTGTTCGCACCCGATGGAACGCGAGTGGAAGAGGGCAAAGCAGCACGGGATCCGCAGGATTCGTATCTCCTGTCCGTCGGCATTCGCGCAACGGCAACCGGGAGCTACGCAGTCTCTTGGCAGGTGGTCTCCGCGGATGACGGACACTTCACGAAAGGCGCGTACCTCTTCTCCTACGGGAGTGCGAGTGCGGAGTCCACGGGCGTGCAGTTCACTGTGACGTATCGCTCTTCCTACCTTGAAGCCCTGTTCATCTGGCTTGAACTGCTGGGACAAGCACTCCTCCTAGGAGCACTCGTGTGCTGGCTGCACTTCGTGCGTCCGTTCAATTTGCAGTCGGATGGAGTGGCAGCGCAATTTCGACGGAGGTTCTCCGCATTTTCCACGACTGCCTGCGGACTCATCGTCCTCGGGACAATGGGGTACATCTCGTACAAAGCATGGCAGATCGCACCGGATAATCCGCTGTCCGCTCTGCGCGCGATGCTCTCGACGGTCTCAGGGAGTTACGCGGCAGTGCGCGGCATTCTCGGTCTCATTGCTCTCACAGTTGTGTGGCCTTTAGGGGCAAAGGACCGTCAGCGTCGAGCGCGTGAGATTCTCCTCACTCTCCTCCTCATCGCGCTCGTTCTGCTGCGCGCGAGAGTCAGTCATGCTGCGGCATCGCACACGCTCCCCGTCTTCTCTGTCCTCGTGACTGCGGTGCACCTCCTTGCGAAGAGCTTCTGGATCGGGACCGTCCCCGCGTTCGTCTTCCTGGTCGTTCCACTCCTGGAGGGGAAAGGTGCTGCCGTGCGCGCTCGTGCACTCATCACACTGTCGCAGCTCCTCGCATTCGCCCTCGGTATCGGCGGGGTCACCGGTGTGTACATCGTGTGGCTGCACCTGAAGACGCTCGGGAATATCCAAGCGACACACTGGGGAATGCAGTTCGTACTGCTCACCCTCTCCGCAGTCCTCCTGCTCGGCTCGCGACTATGGCAGCAGTACAAAGGTGATCGAGCACACCTCACCGCAACGCAGGGGAGCATTGGGCGCAGGGAGAAGGAGATCCTCGGGAATGCGGGAATCTTCCTGATCACGGAAGCAATTGTGGGCATCGGCGTCCTCTACTTCTCGAGCGTGCTCATCATCACCACGCCGCCAGTCCGCGGAGGGGAAGAGTTCACGCAGAGTGTGACGAGTCAGGGGGTGAAACTCACACTTGCTGAGCATCCCTCGGATCGCGACGTTCTCCTGCTCACGAGCGGAGACAGCGATAACACGGTGAAGGAGGTGATCGTCACGCTGACGAATGCGGAGCGAGGCATAGGACCCATCGTCGCTCCTCTCGAAAGACGATTCCCGGGTGGGTACGCCCTGAAGAAGAGTGCCCTCACGCCACCGGGACAGTGGACTATTGATGCAACGGTGCAGCGGGGAGGTGCCTACGATGCTACGGCGAGTTTCAAGGTCGATGCTCCCGCTGATTTCGCATCCACATCACAGGAAATGCGCACTCTGGATGGCTTCACATGGTTGATGATTCTCTCTGCACTCGCGGTCCTCCTGCTCGCATTCTCCCTGTATCACATGGGCGCGCGGATGGCAGCGAAGATCGGCCAAGCGAATCCTGTCCTCCCCTCCCTCACAACGGAACACCCGTGGATAATCGCTCTCACGAACATCACTGCCCTCCTGATCCTCGCAGTCATCTTGAACATGCATGGACACGGCAGCTTCCAGCGCGCATGCCGGGCCATCGGCGGCATGTGGCACCAGAGCGTGCCGATGCGCGCAGGGCGCATCACCTCCGATGCACCGATGATGGGGTGCATGGTGGGCTCCGGGAAAGGCCAGGAGCACTTCTCCGATGCCCGCGAGTTTGCGGAGTTCCTGCGACCAGCGCAGGCGAAAGCACAGATGCAGGTTTCACCCGCTGCCCCGCGGGTTGATCAGAACGTGACGCTCACCTTCACGCTCACGGACCTGCAGGGCAATCTCCTCCCCAATCTGCGTATCGAGCATGACCGCATCCTGCACGTCATCATTGTTGGCCAGGACACGGATACCTTCGCCCACATCCACCCGGAGGACACAGGCTCGATCACGCCGACAATGCTCGCAGAGGGGAAGTTCTCTGTGCGCACATCCTTCCCGAAGGCAGGACGCTACTTGATCGCCGTCGACTTCACCGTACGCTCGCAGACCTTCGCACAGGAGTTCACGGTGACGGTTCCTGGAGCGAATCCCATGGTGCCCTTCACAGAGACGCCGTCACTCGTGAGTGATATGCACGAGTACATCGTCCATCTACAGAAACCAGAACCGCTGCAATCTGGCTCTCTACAGAAGCTCTCGTTCACCGTCGAGAAGGACGGGAAGCCCGTGACCGATCTGCAGCCCTATCTCGCTGCTCCCATGCACCTCGCAGTCGTGAAGCAGGACCTGCGCCGCTTCCAGCATACGCACGCACTCGTCCCGCAGACGCTCTGGCAGCGGATGACCATGCCTCGCAATCCGAACGCGAAGCACCTGCACATTGTGCTCAGCGAGGGCTTCGGCCCGACGCTCGAGGCCTTCGTAAGCTTCCCCTCCCCCGGTCGCTACACCCTCTTCGGGGAATTCCGGCACGAGAACGAAGTGCACCGTGCGCGGTTCGTGATGGATGTGGAGTGAGAATGGAAATCATGCACAACAGCGCAGGCATACTTGCCTGCAGTCCCGAAGGAAGTGTCGCGGTCCAGAACAGGAGCTCGCTACTAGCGAATGTGATCCTCAATCACCGGTCGCATCAGATCTGCCATTGCAGCTACCCGTTGCGCATCAGGCTGGCACGTCGCGAGATCGAATTCCCCTCCCCCCGGTGTCGTGGCGAGGAGATCCTTCGTGAAGTCTGGGGAAACACCGCGCTTCCCATAGCCGTAGATGAAGTCGGGATGGAGACTGCGCACCTTCGCGTACGGCATATTGAAAACCCACGGGATTCCTGCAGCAGTGAGAATTTCACCCAGAGATGTGGCGAGTTTTCGATCACCGACGATCTCGCCAGTGTCGGTGGAATCGATGAAATCCGTTATTCGTTTTTTACCGTGAAGTGCTGCGTCGACCCAATAATTGACGTGGTCCTCGAGTGTCTCAAGCTTCGCCACAGGAGAGGGCGGGACAGGACTGCCCTGACTCATGCTGTGCCAGTCGATGACTGTGCGTGCATCGGGTGTTGAACTGAGTGCGAGGCGGATCGCCCCCGTTGTGTCGCCATGGATGCCGCGGAGGATGCGATGAACATGCTCAGCTATCTCTGGAGAGAAAGTGAATGGGATCGCGCAATGCTCGAGACGGTTGCAGTCGACGATCCCTCGCGGTGACTGGACGTGGAGGTGGAGGCTCCCCGGAATCTTCTTCGTCATGTCCTCTGCCAATTCCCCTGTTCCTACATCACGTTCAACGTGGACATAGCGCTTGAGCTTTTCGTGCACTCCATCGAACACTTCGAGAACAGACTCCGGCAACCCCACCTCCGTTCCATCGTGGAGCGTAAGGAAGACCAAACGCGCATGCGAAAGGTACGGGTCACCAGGCCCCATGGAATTCTGCACTTCAAGGCCACCCTTCGCGTGGCTCATAATGTCCGAGACTCGTGGTTGCAGTGTATTCATGATTGTTTTATAACATAATACAATTCAATAGTCAATCCACGCCAATGTGGGCGCATTTGCCATTTCTATGCTCTATTGCAGAGCTATATCCTACGACACTCTCCGATTGAAAAATTACCTCGTCCTGGAGAGCAGGCGTTCGGCCTTAGGTCCTGAAAATCCGCGCCCAACAAACCATTCTACTCGTAGTGGAGCAATCCACCCACAACGGACCCTCCCAAATTCACTACGGTGGACTCCAGCTCAGTATCAATTTTCTGAATCATGGCATTCAGTTTCTCAGCGAGCTCCTGGTAGTACTTCTCATCCAGTTGATGCTTCACCGCTTCGAGTTTTGATCGGACATAACCTCCCAGGAAGCCAGTACGATTCTTCTTCCAAGCAGCGAAATCTTGGGGCAGGGCGGCAGATTCGACGAGAACGCGAAGGCTCTCCTCCACCCATTGCTCAAAGGATTTCTCCATGAATGCCCCAACATCAGCCAACGCCAAGAGCGTATCTTGATCTTCCTTCGGAGCGTAATCTCGGTAGTGGGGTGATCCTTGAACATTCTGTCCAAAGCTCGTGCGCAGAATCATTTCTTGCAGTCTGATGATCTGCCCAACACTAAGGGACGCTCCGAGTTTCTCTCGTGCCTTTCGCGCTGCAAATTCCTCGTTACTCAGGTCTTCTCCGTGAATGTCCTTCTTTGGAGAAGTCTGCCGGATGGTCTGTCCGGCATGTCCGTAATCATGGAAGAGGGCTGCAAGAACGAGGAGCTTCTGCTGCTGCGGGGAAAGTTTGCTGTGAGAAGCGAGATTTTTTACACGAGCGATCACTTCTCTGGTGTGCTGATCATTGTGGTAGGATAATTCAGCTGCATCCCGTTCAATATCGACCAGCACTTCACGTTCCCATTGCTCAAGCTGTTCATCGTGAATGTCCACCTCCTGCTGTAAAGAACTTCCTACAGCTGAAAGAGCTAAAGCTTCCTGATCTAAGAAATTTTGTTTTTTTGGAGCCTCCATATGTTAATATTATAGACTTTAATTATTTTTTGTCAAACATTCAGTTAGTAGCCTACGCTCACGTTTCATAGAGTCCTTTGGAAGAAGTAATAATCCCCTTACCACCACACCACAATCTAAGCATTACAGAAGCCCAGCCATCTTGCTGTGCATGACCAGCGGCATACCATGGAATGCTATGCACCTCACACGCTCCACAGTTGCTCTCCTCTCCATCGGCCTTCTCCTCAGCAGCTCGGCACCAACACTGGAGGCACAGGCCATCACGACACTCACGCTCGTGAGCGGGAATGGACCCATTGGCGGCTTGGACCCCATCACGGAGTTCAGCATCAACGGCACGACGTGGACACCGGCGACGATCGTCCCCGCGTGCTGCCAACTCGGGCAGAGCATCGTGAACTACGACGTCATTCCCGGAACGCAGCTCATTGCACGGAACAACAGCGGTACAACCCCTACTACCCCCACAACACTCTACCGGGTCTCTTTCCAGCTCCCACCGTCCTTCCTTGTACCCGTCCTCAAGATCACGATGCACGCGGACAATATGGGAACGGTGTTCCTGAATGGCAATCTCGTCGGTGCGCAGCCGGGGAATCCCAATCCTGTGAGCGCAAACTTCAAGGATCCACCGTCGATCTTCGTCGATGCCGTAAGCGCGCACTTCCAGCCCGGGCAGAACGAGATCCGGTTCAACGTCCTGAACTTCGGTGGTCCATCCATCCTAGATTATGAAGCGCAGATCACGTACGTGGCTTCCCCGCCGCCCGCGGGGACTAATCCTTGCCTGAATCCCACGATCACGGGTACGGCCGGCAACGATGCCATCGTCCTTACGACGGGCCCGCACGTCGTCGACGGCATGGGCGGCAATGACGCGATCGTCAGCATCGGGAACTTCAACGACATCATCTGCGGCGGCACCGGCGACGATAGGATCGATAGCGGCGGCGGCAACGACATCGTGTTCGCGGGACCGGGGGACGATGCTGTGAGCGGCAATGCGGGTAACGATGCCCTCCTTGGTGGACCAGGCGATGACACGCTGCACGGAGATACGGGCTTCGATATCTGCTTCGATTTCCAGGGGACAAATACCTTCAGTCAGTGTCCGTAGCGCGCTTACGCCCCCACACGATGTACGCCCAGAGGAGGAAAACACCGGCCGCGTAGCATCCCAGAAGGAGTACTGCAGAGAGTGCTGGCGGCGACTGCTCCAGATTGACAATCGTGCCCTCGGGATTGAAGAGTGTGTGGAAGAGGAGGAACGCGGCGAGGGTGAACTCGAGGAACCAGAGGAGTTTCCTCCAACGGAAGATTGCGCCACCGGCGAGGTACGGGAGCGGGAGGAGTTCCAGGAATGCGTCCTCAATCATGATCACGAAGAGGAGGTTGAGGATATCGAGCGGCACAGGATAGTTCGTGAGGAATGAACCCAAGACCCACACGATGAGTGCGAGCACGAGGAGCCACAGGATGCCGAGGAATTCGAAGAAACTCTCGCGTTTGCTGTAGACCGTCGATGCGATGACGACACCGACCGGGATGCCGTAGATATAGCCAGGACTCAGCTGGAAAGATCGACTGATGATGACGCAGACCGCAGCGACGACGAGACCGCTCACATTCGCCTTGAACCAGCTGGGGAGGCGCCAGAACCGTGCGAGGAGGAAGAGCACGACATCCTTCATGCATGCGGAGAGGACGATGGAGAGGATCACGATGATGGCCATGCCCAGCTGCTCCTCGGGGATGCGGAATTCCGGATTGATGTACGCCCCGATCACGCCGTAGACGAGCACGAGTACGAGGATGAACCACGACTTGCCGCTGAAGCGCGACAGGACGAATGTATTGAAACGATCACCTTCGGTAGTGAGAATATTGTTGAAGAGGAAATTCGATCCCCCGACGACGAGGAAGAAGATGAACGCGAAGAGGGGGATCTTTAGGAGGGAGACCGACGTTGCACCGGCGAATCCCTGTGCGGAGACATCCGGAATGAAGGCATCGAGAAGCCAGAAGAGCAGTAACGTTAGGGCGAGTTGGAATGGAAGCCTCCCGAGGATCTGCTTCACGCGCGCTTCATCGGAAACGAGCAGGCGGCTCAGGACCACACCCGAGAGGGCGACGACGAGCGCGAAGAGGAGAGCGAGGATGCCATTACCGGCGATCGCGTGGGGATCGAGGGAGAACTCCGACGGACGCACTATTGCATCGGGATCGATGATCGGTTCTGTGTAGCCAAAACTCTCCCGGTTGTACCAAGCACCATCAGCATCGAGCTCAATGACGATCACCGGACTACTCTCCGCAGAGTGCGAAGAGGAAGAGAGTGACGAGGAACTCTGCTCTCCCTCTTGAGAGGACCTCGATGACTGCACAGTGACAGCGGGACGTGCAGAGGTTGTCGCTGTCGAAAGCGAAGAGCGAGCAGGAATGTCCGAGTGCGGTGCAGAGTTCACACTCGCAACAGATTTGGGTGCAGCCGAGGAAGTGGATGACCGTGGTCGAGAGGAAACACGACCGCCACCCTGTTCACCGGATTGGCTGACAGCGGATGCAGCCGTCGAAGAGGTGATTGCACCGGAATCCGCTGCGGAGGATTTCGTTTCCGCAGTGGAAGAGGTGCCCGCTTGCGCCTGTGCAGCACTGGAAGACGCAGGTGGCACTCCGGACGTCCCCGCTGTTGAATTCGCTGCACCGCCAGTTCCTGCAGTGGAAGAAGCCGTCGAAGATGTGACGACATCAGACTGTCCTGCAGATGACCTGGGCAGGACGATCACTTCCGCTTCCCTCTCCGCAGCAGCACTCGCAGATGCTTCTCCAGGAGTCTGGGCTGCGACGGGGAGCGAGCTCAGGCAGAGCGTGACGATGAGGAGTGCGAGACGTCGCATAGCAGCGGAGTATAGCAAAATGGACATCCTTGCACTCATAAAATTCTCTTAGCAGCAGGCGAACACGTACGAAATGAGCATGTACTCCCTACCACACGCGTTACTGCCCTGGCGCCGCTTGCCCACCGAGGAGTGCCTTGCGATCGCTCTCGTAGGCATTCAGACAGAGCTTGCTCTCGCCGCAGGCATCCTCCGCGGCGCGGAAATCCTTCCCTGCAGCGGTTTCATTCCCCATCTCCATGGAGAGGAGCGCACGGCGGTTCCTGTAGTACCAGTCACCGGGCCGTGCCTTCACCGCCTGCGTGTACTTATCCATTGCTGCCTTTTGATCAGGAGGTTTTTTTGCGAGATCCAGCTGCGCCTGCTCCACGAGCTTGTCGTTATCCATGATGTCCTTCACAACGGCTCCCGCATCCACTGCGGCATTGCCAGCGGGATCCGGCTCCCCATCCGGTCCCTTCACATCGGGCTTCATCCAGTTGGGTGAGTTGACCAACGCGCCTCTGGCCATGGCCTTCCCCGTCAGGTTCCCATTCTCATCGTAGAGCCCGTGGAGCTTGCCCCACTCCTTCGCGAAGTCCAAGACCAGTTCCTTGTCCTTCTTCTCGCACGCTGTCAGGAGCAACGAGAGAACGAGGAGCGAGACCCCGATGCTGGCGCGTGCGCGTGTCATTGTGAGGAGGATGAGGAGGAGGAGAGCAATTCCCGGAGGGCATCGATGTCCGCACTGAGGACCTCATCGATGCGGACGTCGCCGTACGCGATGCGCATGAATTCCTCATCGGTCATCTGTCCCTGTGCCACCTTCTGAATGTCCTCCATGCGGCCAGCGACGGTCATGTACGAGCGGTCTTTCTCATCGTAGAACTCCAGGCCAACGACCGCGACTCCGCTCTGACGCGCCGTTGCTGTCGTTCCCAGAGTCACCAATGTTTGGATAACGGGATCTCTCTGTCCGCGCACGAAGGTGAATCCCTCCGTTGCCCTCAGGACGGCGAAGGCGATGGACGCAGTCCCCTCCTTCATGGGGAGGACGTAGAGATGGACACCGTTCGGGCTTAGACCCGCAGCCTTCGCTTCCTGCAACATCTTCGCGGATGCCACTCGGTCCGGCGTGGGGCTGAGCAGCTTTTCCGCACGCGTCGAGCCAATGCCGAGTCTCTCCGGCACGCGGAAGAGGAGCCCCAGTACCAGCCCGAGGAGGACCAGGATGATGAGCAGGAACCAGAGGCAACCTCGGAGGCAGCCGCGCTTTTTCTTCACCCGAGGGGAGGAGTCAGATCGTGCCATAGAGACGGAAATACCAAGCTACGCTATACCCGCGAAGAGGCCAATGCAAAGGGAAGGAGACCGCTACGCGTGGTCCGTTCGCCCCATGTCGAGGACGATACGGCCGCGATCCTTCGCCTCCGTCTCCGCGGGTGTCTCTGTAATGAGCTGTCCACATGCTGCCGCGATATCGTCCCCCATCGTCTTCCTCTGCGTCACGTCGAGGCCATAGTCGCGGAGGATCTGCTTGAAGGCATCGATGCGCTGATCACTGCTACGGGAAAAGGTTTTCCCAGCAACGGGGTTGTACGGGATCAGGTTGATCTTGCTCGCCGCAGTTTTGCGAATGTACCTCCCCAGTTCATGCGCGAGCTCCAGTGTATCGTTCACCCCCGTGATGAGCGTGTATTCGTAAGTGATGTGGTGGCGCTGATTGCCCTTGAGCTTCGCGTACCTGTGCGACCAGTCTGCGAGCTTCTTCAGGAACTCTGGCACCGTCGTGGGAACGATCTCCTCCCGCCGCTGCTGGTTCGCACTGTGGAGGGAGACCGCGACGCGCACCGGTGGCCAATCATCGTCCGTGAGCAGCTTCTCCATCTGCATGATCACCCCCACCGTGGAGACGGTGATGCGCGTCGGCCCGATGTCCGTGTACTCGAGCCACGTGTGGATTGCCTTTTTCACATTGTCGTAGTTCGTCATCGGCTCACCCATGCCCATGAAGACAACGTTGCTGATGCGCGTTGCGAGGCTGGGTTGTGTGCGCAAGTGCGCCTGCCAGAACCGGTACTGATCCATGATCTCATCACTCGTGAGGCTGCGTTTGAAGCCCATCGCACCCGTTGCACAGAACGTGCACTTCATCGCGCACCCGATCTGCGAGCTCACGCAGATAGTCCACTGCCCGCGCTTGTTGAGCATCAGCACACTCTCGAACCGCTTCCCATCCGCGGCGATGAGCACCGCCTTGAACGTATCGTCGCTGTGACTCCGGTACATCCTCTCCGCTCTACAGGTGATCCACGGCATCGCATCGATGAGCGTCTCGCGCATCGCCTTCGGGAGGGTCTTCACGTCCTCCCACCCCTTCGCATTGGGCGTGAAGAGCGCCTGTTCGACCTGCTTCCAACGGTACGCTGGTTCATCGGGAAACAGTGCGCGGAAGAGGGATTCGCGGGTCTGAGGGGACATGGTCTTGGAGACTATACCTGAACACTAAAAACAGCACAGAACACGCTTTCTAGAACTCCACGCCCATATTAGACTAAAATACAATTTTTTGTTATAATAATAGCAAGGACAACGCAAAGAAACACCTACTCCCCTCCCCCTATGAAGCGCACGCAATCTCGTATCGTGAAGATGGTCGCGCTGGCGATCATGACCATCGCCGTGAGTATCCCCATGGATCCCTCGAAGAACTGGCTGCACCTCACGGAGGAGGAGAGGAAGTTGGAGTACGCGATCAAGCACGATGATGACTCCATGTACGCCGCGGCGAGTGCGTCATCGTCTTCCGTAACTGCAGTCGCTGTAGAGGAAACAAACGTTGCCTCTGAGGAAGCCCCTTCGAAGAAGAGAGTCTTCCGGCCACGACCGAAGACCATCGTCGCCTCCATGGAATTGGAGGAAGAGCCGGAGGAACCGGCATTCACACCCGTCACCCACTTCGCTGCACGCAACAGTAAAGTGCAGAGAGAGCTCATCAAGGAGCAGCGAGAGGAGTGAGTTCTCTGAGAAGTGGATACTATCGACCGAGCGAGAACTCGTGCCCTCCTACTTTCTCAGGGCAGGGAGAGAGGTGATTGGTATTTGACGTGTTATTGATAAGATGTTATTTTAATACCTCATGCAACACCGCCGGAAAGCCACATTCACCGTGCCCTTCATCCTCGCACTGTACATTCCCACAACGCTCGTCGCGTGCTTCGCCCTCACGAAGACGTACGTGGCGACGAACGAATTCGCATTCATGCGACTCGGCATCCTCCTGCTCTTCATGCCGATCCTCATCAAGTACCTCCTGCACCTCCTCATCGCCCCGTGGTACCCCGTCATCGAATTCTTCCGCGCGCGGAAGCGGCCGAAGAGTTTCCTACCCACCGTGTCCGTCCTCATCCCAGCATGGAATGAGGAGGTCGGCATTCTCGCGACGGTGCGTTCGGTCCTCCAGACCCACTATCCCCACCTAGAAATCATCGTCATCAACGATGGATCAACGGACGGCACGCACGAGAGAGTCACAGCGTTCATCGCGGAGTGGAAGAAGGGAGTGCACACATCGAAAGCCTCTTTGCAGTACAAGCGTGTACCGAATGGTGGGAAGGCGCGCGCACTCAACGCCGGCCTCGCCATGGCAACAGGCGAGATTATCATCACCATCGATGCCGATAGCGCAATGGATCCGCGGGCAATCCGGAACATGGTGAAGCACTTCTCTGATGCGCGCGTCGCCTCCGTCGCGGGGAATGTCGCCATTGGGAAGAATCGCAAGCCCATCGGCCTCCTGCAGCAACTGGAGTACCTGTACGGATTCTTCTTCAAGCGCGCAGACTCCCTCCTCAACGCTGTGTACATCGTCGGCGGAGCCGCGGGAGCGTACCGCAGGAAACTCCTCCTCGCGCTCGGCGGGTTCGACGAGACGATCATCACAGAGGACATCGAGATGTCCACGCGCCTGCAGGATGAGGGATACCGCGTGCGCTACGCAGCAGATGCCATCGTGTACACAGAGGGGCCCGCGGACATCCGTGCGCTGTGTCAGCAGCGTCTGCGGTGGAAGTTTGGACGGCTCCTGACGTTCTACAAGTACCGCCACCTCTTCTTCAGTGTGAAACGAAAACACAACACGTACCTCTGCTTCCTCATTCTGCCGATTGCCCTCTTCGCGGAATTCCTTCTCTTCTTTGAAGGTGCACTCCTCACCATCTTCTACACCTACACGGTGTTCACGAACGATTACCTGCCCCTCCTCATCGTCATCCTCCTGCTCACAGCGATCGTGTGCTTCCAGATCCTCCTCGATACGAATACTCGCTACCACACGAACCTCCTGCTCCTCGCACCAGGCGCGTGGATCCTCTTCTATCTGATCGACATCGTGGAGTACCAAGCACTCATCCGCAGCCTCTGGTACTTGATGAGACGCGAGCATCCCATCTGGCAGCGTTGGGTACGCGTGGGGGTATTTGGACAGGCAGTGAAAGGAGGGAAACTCTCCTGAGGAAAACTCGCGACCTGCTGTTCGAAATGCACAAGGAATTCCTTGGAGAATCGTCATTTCGAAGTATATCGAGGTACAGATCTACGTCCCACGGGGCACGTAAAAACGCTTCTCGTGCGCTGATGGAGTTACCTCTCAACCAGAATGAGTGGCTGCGCCACGTGGTCGCGACTCACCCCGTAAAGGGACGTGGTCCATATGTGGGGCTGTACGTCCTGCGAGCGATTGTACGTAGCTACCCTCGTAGAGACTATTCGAACTTTTGGGCTGAGACTCAAGACACATGTGATCTGTCGCATTGCCGATCAAGGAGGTCGATTGCGTATCGGCTCCACACCAGCAATAATGGGAACCCGTAAGGAACTGCTCTTTGAGACGTCTCAATTGTTGTTCCCCTCATTTCCCCTCTTCTCGTATGAATGCCATTATACCGTTTGTCGTTCTCCTCGTTGTCGCGCTGATCTTCAACTACATTCCGATGGACGGAAAACTGAAGCAAATCGGTTTCGTTATCATCGGCGTCGTTGCCATCATCATGCTCCTCAGGTTCGCGGGCATTGTGTAGCTCTGTTTGAAGCCTGTGACACACGCAGAACGATCACGTGCGAAAGGGGGCAGCCTCGCCCTCCTTCGCTACACCGAGACTCTGAAACCGCCAACCCCAGCGTAGCCGTATCGCAGATTTGGAAGTATTTTCAGAAAGAGTAGTGGGCCACGTTTGTTTCCTCAAGGAAGCAGAATGGAATAGTATCCTTGAAGATTTTCCCCCGTCCCAACCATGCGCACACCCCAGCTCATCGTGATGACAAGTATGTTCCTCTTAACACTCACAGCGTGCCAGTCAACAGAGCCTCAAAAGAGTGCGACTTCTTCACATGTCTCAAAAGCTGTCGCCGTCCTCACTCCATCGAGTGGCAGTTCCGTTCGAGGAACGGTGACCTTCAGTGAAGAGAATGGAAGCGTGACGATCTCTGCGTCTCTCACGGGACTCACACCGGGACAGCATGGGTTCCATATCCACGAATGGGGCGACATCAATTGCAGCGATGGAATGTGTACCGGCAGTCACTTCAACCCGACAGGTTCCCAGCACGGTGATGCCGACGCAACGGAGCGACATGTCGGTGATCTGGGTAACAGCGATGCTGACGCCAGCGGGAATGCCACATTCCAGCGGACGGATAGCGTTCTCTCGCTGAATGGACCGCACTCAGTGATCGGTCGCGCCATCGTTGTCCATGCCAATCAGGACGACTTCTCCCAACCGACGGGAAATGCCGGCGGACGCGTCGCCTACGGTGTCATCGGCATCAGCGAGATACAGTAAATTCTCGATGTTTTGTCCTACCCTCTTGCTAGAGCAGGAGAAGGGCATGCATGAATGTATCACCCATGCTGCATAGCTTGCGATGCAGAAGGACAGACCAGAAGGTTCTCGACGCAAACTCCGTGGCGTTCTTTCCAAGAGAATACCGATAGTGGATGTATAGAGGCCCTACGGGGAGCCCAATACCCTTTCTTTTATGGCTGAATACTGTAGTATGTTCTACTGCATTTCTTCCTCAGCCTCGTTATGAAGCCTAGGATCACTTCCCGTTTCGCACTGCCGCTCGTTACAGCAGCCTTGCTCTTCGCAATCGTTGCCCCCGTAGCGCATGGCGCCATCAGGGCCGTGGGAAAGCACAAAGGAGACTATCTCCCTGCACATAACTTCAAACTTGAAATCGACGGCGTCATTTCCGGCGGATTCAAGGAAATCAGCGGGCTAGAATCCGAAATAGAGGTGATCGAATTCAGGGATGGCGATGATCCCATCACACACAAGCGGGCGGGAATCCATCGCTACGGCAACATCGTGCTTAAGCGCGGCCTCATGGACGAGTCGGATGAACTCCGCCAATGGTACAAGAAAGTGCTTGCAGGCCAGACCGATCGTAAATCAGGATCCGTCATCTATCTGGACCGTGCGGGACAAGAGGTGCTGCGCTACAACTTCTTCGAGGCATGGCCGTGCAAATGGAAACTGCCCGAACTCTCTACGGATGGCAGTTCTGCTGCTACCGAAGAAATCGAGATCTGTCTGGAGAAGATAGAGCGGAAATAGTTTTGGCAGCCCCACGGAGAACCCGGCTCCGTTCCTGCGGGAACTACGCCGCGGCTTCGTCGAACTCCGTTTACAACCATGCTGCCTACCGCGGCGTAGCCGTATCGCAGATTTGGAAATACAATGATGAGAGATCATCGTCCTACAGCCTCGCGGCGAAGTCGGGTGGCAGCCCTGAAGATTCTCAACGAAAACTCCCTTATCAAGACAATGATAGACTGGTGCCGGTTCCTAAAAATTCTCACCCAATGCCGTCCTCCTTTTAAGAATATCAATAATCATCAGTCCGACAATCGGATCTAACGAACTTTCCAATTCTTCCATCGAAAAAATCATTGGCTTTGTGTCTCCTTTATCTGATTCATCCGCAACTTGTTTATCATGCAATTCAACATGATAGCGCAGCCAATAAGCGGCTTCTTTCCACTGATTTACATAGCTTGCCTCTCTCGCTATTTGTTGTTCTGATTCCGGCTTGGATTCAAGATGAGAAAATCGATCCCGAAAAGCAGCACGAGCTTGATCCTGAATAGCGGTGATTCCAGATGCAACATCGTCCCGGAGGTCAATGCGGCCAAGATAGCCATCTATGACTCGGCTCCACCTTTCCTTCTCTGTTATTGCATACAATTGCTTCAGGTCGATACATGGATCAAAAAGAATGTCATATGTATTTTCCCACTTTTCCATCTCTGCTAGATAACGCGTTCTGGCCACCTCGAATGCAGCGATGAAATCATCAAGAGTGTTCTCGGGAAATTGTGCTCCCACTGGCAACGATCGTCCCATCTCCGGCGGCACTATTCTTTCAGCAATTTGTGCAGGACTTACTTTCATGATACTAAAATGAATCATTTTTATTTATCTGTCAATGGCAGCCCCACGGAGAACCCGGCTCCGTTCCTGCGGGAACTACGCCGCGACTTCGTCGAACTCCGTTTACAACCATGCTGCTACCGCGGCGTAGCCGTATCGCAGATTTGGCTTATTTCTCTTGTTGCAGGGTATGTCTCAACATCAGTTTCAATGCGCGCTTCCCCATCGTTGTTTTGAAGTATTGTTCTCTACGCAGAGCATCACTTTTGTTCGAATAACATTCGAAGAACACCAGGTGCCACGGTCTTCTGCTTTTCGTGGATCTCACTTTCCCGGCATTGTGCGTCAGCAGACGGTCACGGAGTTTTGTAGAGAATCCGACGTACAATTGACGATCGAGGGTACTCCGGAGAACGTACACAAAAATACATAGCAGACCACTATACATGTGTCCCGTAGCAGCCCTGCAGTTGCGCTCCGCTTCACTGCTGGGCGCTACAGGGCCACGCAGTACGGCATTTCTAGAGTGAGTGGCCTGCCATGCAGTCGTCGAGCCGCAGCGAGACGTAGGATATCCCCGTAGCAGATGCTCCTCTGGAGAAAAGGACGCAAGTCCAACGCATCGCTACAGGGCCACGCAGTACGGCATTTCTAGAGTGAGTGGCCTGCCATGCAGTCGTCGAGCCGCAGCGAGACGTACTGCGTGGCAGCCCCACGGAGAATCGAACTCCGATTAGCGGATTGAAAACCCGCTGTCCTAACCGTTAGACGATGGGGCCACGATGCGAGATAGAGCAGTGAAATCAGTATAAATCATGTACCTTGTTTTTTCACGAAAAATATAGTAAAATATTAGGTGAACATGTCAAACACACACACAGACCAACTTGTTGCAGTGGCACAGAGGTGGGCAGTCGTGAGCGTCCTCGTCGCAGGCATCGTCGCCGTTGTCGGGGGGACGACACAGGGGATGAGTGCACAGATGACTGGGCCTGGAGCCACAGTACAGAGCGCGAAGTCCGTAACCCCAACGATTCAGCAGTGGACACTGCACAGTGCTGCCGTAGAGCTCCTTCCTCAGACGAACGCGAGTGCGCTCCTGGCAGTCGGTTTGCTCCTCATCATTGGAGCAATCTTCCTCCATGCGCTCTTCCTCATTCGGAGGGAGCGTCCCGTACACGTGACCGTGGTGAAGCGGAAGGTACCGAAGATCGTGTTCATGCATTTCGACGCATGGCTCGATAAAGGGATGGTTGAGCAACGGTGAAATTGGACAGTGGAAAACGGACAGTGGACAATGGCAAATCGATTGCATGCAAAGAGAACCTCAATATTTGCTCGGCAATTGTCCACTATCCACTGTCCGCTACATCCACGAGTCAGGTCATGCTTTCGCAAGCCATCCCATGAAAAAGCAGCCTCATCGGCTGCCTCTTCGCTGGAATTTGGGATGCTGGAATACCGCGAGGTATTAGCAGCAGCTCCCTGAGCCGCCGGACATAGTGAGAAATAGGGAAAAAATAGCATCCGCAGTGTAAAGCAGAGAATGAATCATGTCTATCACTCTCCATTGACGAGTGATAATCCCACTAAGGCCTTCTCGGTGCACAAAAACAAAACCGTCATCCGATTGATTGGAAGTGACGGTGTTTGTTTTCACCACCAGGCTGTACGTGGGGTTACCCCTCGACACATCTGATGATGTGAATATCATAGCATATTTTGTGTTATTTAGCAAGCTCTGGGAAGGGAGCAGGGATCCGGGAACTGGGAACAGGAGGGAAGAGGGCCCGGTTCCCTGTTCCCCGTTCCCAATTCCCTATTCTCCGAAGTTGTGCTTCTTCCCCAGATCATCCCTGTGGAACTTGCCGAACTCGGTGATCTTCACGCAGACATCATTCTTCACAACAGGGCCCTCCACGCATAACCGAATCCCGAGGGGCTCGACGACGCAGTTGCCGCAGATGCCGAAGCCGCACTTCATGTACCGTTCGAGCGAGAGCTGGCTGGGAACCTCGTACTTCGCAGTGATCTCCGAGACTTTCTTCAGCATCATCTCGGGACCGCAGGCGAAGACCTGATCGACGGGGCTGCAGTCCTCCTTCTTCGCGCCCTTCGACTCACGAGGGCAACTACTGAGGAGCTTCTCGAGCACCTCGGTGTTGAATCCCTTGAATCCTTCAGAGCCATCGTTCGTGGCAATGTGGAGGGAAGTGTGGGGGAGCGTCTCGAGTTCCGTGATGTAGAGCAGGTGCTCCTTGCTCCGCGCACCGACAATCACCTCGAGTGTGCAGCCGTGCTGCACGGACTCCTTCGCGACGAAGTACATCGGCGCAGCGCCGTAACCTCCTGCGACGAGGACGATGTGCTCACCAGGCTTCCACTCGTAGCACGTACCGAAGGGTCCGCG
>JAUSFD010000009.1 GCA_030649955.1 Candidatus Peregrinibacteria bacterium
GGGGCAGTGCTCGGACACGGGAGGGTGAGGAGGGAGGGGAACCTCGTTACCTGGGATACCAACGGCATCGCCATGCCGCCGAACAGCGACTTCGGTACGTGGCCGAAGATCACGGGACCGGTGGGGAGTACGCGCACGACGACCGTGCGAGCGCTTCAGTCGACGGACCCCAACCTTGCTGACAACGTGGTGGTAGAGACATTCACGAGTGCATGTCAGAGCAAGGTTGTCTCTCCGATTGGGCCAGTCTGCAGTACGGATGGTCTCCTCTACGTCCACGTCGTGGGGCACCAGACGAATAGAGCGGGGGGGATCTTCACGTTCCGTGACGAACTGCACCCGTGCTTGGATCCGCAGACAATTACCCTCCTCGAGCCCGAGAGCTGCAGCGTGGAGGGGAGCGTGATCACCTGTGAAAACCTGCGTGTCACGAGAGAGGAGAACGTGATGATGGTCTCCTTCGTCGTGTGGCCGAGGGTGAGCTGCCCGGTGGGGACGATGATCAAGAACCAGGCGTCAGTGACGTTCACGGATGGGAAGACCTTCGAGACGAACGCTGTCGAGAATCGGTTCTGCACGTGTGGGGACAAGAGTGAGACGTGTGGGGAAAATTCCTCGAGCTCCTCCTCATCGTCGTCATCCTCCTCGCCACTCATCACCGACTTCAAGGTCGCCGCTGGCTGCGGCTGCTTCGAGAATACCCACACCTGTGACACGCATGCGGTGAACCTCGGCCCCGATACCGCACCGGAGGCGGTCATGGAGATGGAGTTCTCCCCCATCGCGGCCTACACCCCTGGGGGCATGCCATCGGTGATCAAGTGGCGCGGGAAGAAGGGTGAGCAGGCCAAACTCGGCTATCCGAAGGTCCACACGGAGGGGAATCGCATCATCTGGGAAACGAATGGCATTGCGATGCCAAAGAATACAGATCTCGGAGCGTGGCCGAAGATCAATGCGAGGATCACAAGCAAGCGGATCATCAGTGTGCGGGCCCCGCAATCCCTCGATCCGCATCCGGAGAACAACGTCCTCGTCCAGGGGTACTCGAACGCCTGCGATAACAAGGTCGTCAGCCCAGAGGGCCCCACCTGCGCAGGAGAGCCGCTCCTCTACATCAACACCGTGGGGAAGCCCAAAGGGTTCGGCACCTTCACCTTCCGCGATGAGCTCCACCCCTGCCTCGATCCCACGACAATCACCCAACTCGAACCGGAGACCTGCGAGGTTTCGGGGCAGACGATCACCTGTGGAGACCTCTCGACGAACCGTGAGCACCCAGCGGCGATGGTCTCCTTCCTCATCTGGCCGAAGGCGAGCTGCCCCGTGGGGACGGTGATCGCGAATGCTGGAACGGTGGAGTTCCAGGATGGCACGGGGTACACGACGAACACCGTCCTGAACCGATTCTGTTCGTGCAATGACAAGAGCGAGACGTGCGGAGGAGACCAGCAGTCTTCCTCGAGCAGATCGGGGAGTTCCAGCTCCTCGAGTTCCTCCTCGTCCCGGCCTGCTGGCTACTGCTGTACTGGGGGGCTGTGCGATCCGTGGGGGCAGTGCGAGGAACCGTACCCCACTCTCCAGAGCTGCCTCAAGGAGTGCGGGGGTGACTCTTCGAGTTCCTCGTCATCCCAACACACGGATGGATCATCCTCATCGAGTAGATCGACCTCCACCGGCTCCACTGGCAGTGTGTCCATTGTGGGCGGAGGCTACTGCTGCCTCGATGGGCAGTGCAGAATCGAAGCGGGATGCAGGTTCACGCTCGAGCAGTGCACGGCCACCTGCGGAGGAGGATCCTCTGCCTCCAGGAGGAGCAGGAGTGTGAGTGTGAGTATTGCAAAGTGTGGAGATGGGAATGCAGACGTTGGGGAGCAGTGCGGTGAGCCAGGATTGAGGTGTCCGCTCGGACAGCTCTGTGGGAGGACGAGCTGCCTCTGCTCGGGAGGGGGAGCGTGCGGGAATGGGGTTGCGGATCGGGGAGAGGAGTGCGGGGAGCCAGGATTGCAGTGCCCCCTGAGTCAGCTCTGCGGGAAACGGACATGCTTGTGTTCGGGCGGTGGACTCTGCGGGAATGGGGTCGCGGATCCTGGGGAGCAGTGCAGGGATGGGAACCTCGTGTGCGGATCGGGGGAGAAATGCAATGCGCTCAGCTGCGTGTGTTATGAGGAGAGGGATCCTGAATTCCAAGAATGTGGAAATGGAGTCCTAGAGAGAGGAGAGGAGTGCGAGGATGGAGGAGTTACTGGGGGAGATGGGTGCTCTGCGCAGTGTCGACTCGAAGATGCGCGGAAGGTGGTGCGCTGTGGAGATGGGATCATCACAGCGGGGGAGGAGTGCGACGATCGGAATGTGCGCGGAGGGGATGGATGTAATGAGGAGTGTCAGCTCGAGGAGGGAAGATGCGGTGATGGAGCAGTGCAGAAGCTCCTCGGTGAACAGTGTGAAGTTGCGCTCCATGACTCGGCTCTCCCCTACGGGTGCGATGGGAGGACGTGTAGGTTCGTGCTCCGGCTCTGTGGAGATGGGAAGCGGGATCCGGGGGAGGAGTGTGATGAGGGGACGGGGAACAGTGATCTCCCGAACAGGACGTGCAGGCAGGACTGCAGTGTGCCGCGGTGTGGAGATGGCGTGCTGGATTCCCGAGAGCTCTGCGATGATGGGAATGGGAGGAGTGGGGATGGGTGTGATGCGTACTGTCGAGAGGAGAGATTGGCGGCGCAGGCGACGACGCCGGGAGTGCTGGGAGAATTGGTCGATGTCCCTGTGGGGACGTTCAATCCGATTCTTGCGCAAGGAGGGAACGTGGTGACTCCCCTCTCTCCGCTCGCAGCGAGGATCAGCCAGAGTCATGCTCCTGCAGGAGACACGGGACCAGGAGTAATTGTGGTGATGGCCGCGGGGGCGGCAGCGGGTGTGGGGTGGATGCGGAGGAGGCGGAAGCGGTGAGCTCTGAGCGATGAGCGGTGAGAACGCTCAAAGCTCACAGCCCAAAACTCATCGCTCACCGCTCGCTCAGGTTGGAGTCGAGATTGCACGGGGCTGGAATCGGTGGCTCCATGGCATGGTGAAAGAGAGGTGGGCTGTTACAGTGTGCTGCATGCGGTGGCGACGTCTCCTCTTGGCACCGACGGCGGGACTCATCGCGGTCGTCGCTGTGTTCCTCTTCGCGATGATTCTACGGATGCCGGGCGGGAAATTCACAGCGCAATCACCGGGAGGATCCTGCGGTAACGGCACGGTGGACGCGAATGAAAAATGCGACGCAGGGAGTAACAACGGAACATCGACGAGCTGCTGCACGAGCACTTGTCAGCTCCAATTGGGGGGTACACCGTGCACGACTTCTGATGGCGGTTCGTGTACCTGCGATGGGTGGTCAGGTCCCGCCTGCACTCCGGGGTCTTGCAACCCGCCGGTCTGCGGCAATGGTAAAGTGGAGTACGGAGAAGTCTGTGACGATTTAGCATTTACAGGCTGTTGCAACTCCACCTGTACAGGACGTGGGATGGCACAAGAGGACGTGTGTGGTGGCTATCATAATGGTATACCTGTTGCCTGCTGTGCGGCTGACTACACCTGTCAGCCGTATGCTTGTCCTCTCTGTGGAAACGGAAGGGTAGATGCGGGAGAGGACTGTGATAAGGGGATTGAGGTTTGCTGCAATGATACTTGCACCGGACCCAAAGCAGCTAAAGCATCCTGTGGTACAGATACGTGTTGCCAGGGCCCCCCAAGCTACGCATGTACACCCTCGTACTGCGGTAGTACCCCTACCAGTACCTGCGGCAACGGGGTGAAGGAGGGAGGCGAGCAGTGTGATGGGGGAGCCTGCTGTACCAACAGCTGTACGTTCGCCGCTTCCACGACAGTGTGTCGCAGTGCGGCTGGAGCGTGCGATAAGGAAGAGAAGTGTGACGGGAGTTCCACGTCCTGTCCTGCCAACGAGAAGGAACCGTCGTCGACGGTGTGCCGTCCCGCGGCAGATGTGTGCGATGAGGAAGACAAGTGCACCGGTGCCGATGTTGATTGTCCAACAACGGACATCAAGAAACCTTCTGGTACGATCTGCCGGCCTGCCGCAGTCGCCTGTGATCTCGTGGAAGTGTGCGATGGCACGAGTGTGCAGTGTCCTGCCGATCTGCGTGCGTGCTCCTCGTCATCTTCTTCCCGGTCCACATCGAAGAGTGCTTCTGCTTCCTCTTCTCGTTCTTCTTCGAGGAGTGTATCCGTTTCCTCTTCCCGCTCCTCGTCGAAGAGTTCCTCTGCGCAGTCGTCCTCGAAGCCAGCCGTCTGCGGTAACGCCATCGTGGAACCTCCGGAGGAGTGCGACGAGGGTTCTGTGGGTGTGCCCCTCGCTGGGAGCCTCCTCGCCGAGACCTCACCTATCTTCGGGCCCCTGCGTGGACAAGTGAGCACGTCGAATC
>JAUSFD010000010.1 GCA_030649955.1 Candidatus Peregrinibacteria bacterium
GATTCGACGTGCTCACTTGTCCACGCAGGGGCCCGAAGATAGGTGAGGTCTCGGCGAGGAGGCTCCCAGCGAGGGGCACACCCACAGAACCCTCGTCGCACTCCTCCGGAGGTTCCACGATGGCGTTACCGCAGACGGCTGCCGAGGATGAAGACTTTTTCGAGGACGAACTCTTCGAGGATGAGACAGATGCACTCTTCGAGGAGGAGCGGGATGATGATGACGAGGAGCAGGCGCGCAGATCAGCCGGGCACGTAACACTCGACCCATTGCAGGCTTCCACCACATCGCAAGCGACTACTGCTGGGCGGCAAACAGTTCCCGCAGACTTCTTCCCATCGGTTGTCGGACAATCGATATCGGAACCAGTGCATTTATCTGCCTCATCGCACACATCCACCGCAGGGCGGCAGACCGTTGTACTCGACGCGAACACGTTCGTGGGGCAGGAGGTTCCATTGCCATCGCACGCTTCCTCCACATCACAGTCACCGCTGGCATCGCGGCAGACGGTGCCAGAATTCCCTGCGGGGTGCGCGCACTGACCGGCACTGCACTCATCTTCTGTGCAGGTATTTCCATCATCTGTGCACGTTGTCCCATTGGGTTGACCCCCGTTGCTCGGGCAATCGTCGTCATTTCCCGTGCACGATTCTGCAACATCACATTCGCCTGCCGATGCTCGGCATTCTGTACTACTACTCTTGTACGTACAGTTCGTATCGCAGCACGACGGCCATTGTCCATTCACCTTCTCGCATTGCTCGTCCCCCTCCAACGAGCCATTTCCGCAAATCGGACCGGTGCATTCTGGTGCACCCCCCGGACTACCATCGACACTGGTCGTATCTGGCCATAGGCAAGTGTCAGTCTGTGAACCAGATAACTTTGTAAGTGCAATACTTCCTCTGCATGCCTCTTGAGAGAAACCTTCTGAGGATACATATGTGACCCCGGGAAGGATCAATTCCCAACGCTGGAGGGCGGTGTTGTATGTGAAGGAGGAGAGATTCTGTTGCGCACCGTCATAACATCCTCCTCGAGTATCCCATGGCCAGGTAGCAGACCATGTGCAATCCGTGGTTGAAAAGGGCAATGGAAATAGAAAGTTGTTGTACTTTGCACATTGATCACAGGATCCGTTCTTCACCGTATCAAAACCAAACCAGGATGACATCGTCATTGGACTCGGGGAGCCGCACTGGCCGCAGCAGAATTCTCCCCATTCTGCCTGCCCGGTCAAGGGAACCGGTCGAGAGGAGTGCAGGTACATTTGGCTGAAGAGTGCGACAAAAATCCCCATAACGAGAACCGCCGTCGGTGCCAAGAGGAAGCGTCGCCACCGCATGCGCAACACTCTAACAGTCACGGCCTCCCCCTGAATGCCATGGAGCCATGATTCTCCATGCACGCAATCCAGGTACACCGAAGCCGCGGAGGAATTCCTCCGCGGCGTGGTGCTGTATCTTCACCCCTCCGTTTTCCTACAGCGCGTTCAGAATCTGGTAGATGGCGATCGCCACTTCTCCCCGCGTCATCGCCGATGCGGCATCCAGTCTCTGGGGGTTCCTCGTCGGGAGCAGGTTGTAGCGCGGGACGATGCCGACGTACCTCCCGTACCACACCTCCTGTGGCACATCCGTGAAGGAGTAGGGGAGATTCTGCTGCAATCCAAAGGTGAGCGTGAGCATCTTCAGGAACTCCGCGGTGTTCACTTCACGCTCCGGGCGGAACGATCCATCCTCGTAGCCGGCGATGATGCCCTTCTCTTCGGCGACGACGACGTACTTCACGTACCATTCACCTTCCTTCACATCCCAGAAGCGGCCGCTGTTCTGCGCATTGCGTACCGTCCCGAACTTCGCGAGCAAGAGGAACTTCGCCGCCTCTGCGCGATTGACAGTCTTCGATCCCTTGAACGTCCCATCCGCGTACCCGCCGATGACGCCCTTCTTCGCGAGGTAGTTCGCGGCCTTTCCCTCCAGGCTCACATTGTCGATGTCAGAGAAGCGCGAAGGCTCCGCAGAGCTACTGCTATTCGTGATGATGTCATCCTCGTACTCGCCGCTCCAGGAGTAACTGCTGCTACTACGGGAACTCGGGAGCGTCGAGCTGTACACGCTGCTGCGTGAAGAGCTGTAGGCACTGCTCTGCTGTGTGGAGCTGTACAAGGACGAGTACGCAGAGCTGTAGACACTGCTGCTCGAGCGGGAGCTGCTCGTAGAGCTCTTCTTGCTCGAGCTCGAGGAGCTGTACACGACCGATGACGACGAGGAGTGGAACGGGTTCTGCCGATTCTTGAAGATCACGACGGCGCAGTACGGGCCCTCCTCCACGTACACCACACCTCCCGATGGAGCTACCGATGCGAGTGACCAGCCTGCGGGGACGTCCTCACTCACGGTGTGCACACCTGGTGTGATGTTCGTGAACTTGACTCGGCCCGTCGAGTTGTTGAAGACCGTCTGTCCCGTCTCCAGCGTGAAGCGGAACTGCGTCACGGGAGTGAGGACGTTGCCATGGATGTCGAATGTCTCCTTAATCACCTCGATGCAGCCGTCACCCTCTCCTTCCGACGATGAGGAGGACGAGGAGGAACTCCTGCTGCTCGATGAGGAACTCTTGCTGGAGGACTTGCTGCTCGAAGAGGAACTCGCCGGGCAGAGCAGCGTCATGCTGTGGATGCTCTCGTTGTTGTTCGCGTTCGTTTCCGGCGTGCTCGTCGTGACGTTCCCCCTGTTCTGCACGTCTGTCTGGTAGCAACACTGGTAGCAATCACCAGAGGCGAGTGGCGTCTTGAAGACGAGTATTAAGCTCTTCTGCTGCCCTGCGGTGAGTGTCCCCACCTGGCACACCACGGTGCTCCCCTGCAGGGTGCAGCCGCTCGTAGAAGCACCCGGCTGGAAGACGAACCCGACCGGGAAAGTATCGATCACCGTCACGTCGTTCGCTGCGATTCCTCCATGGTTTGTCACGAGGAGGGTGTACGTCACCGTCCCGCCGCGCGTGACGGATGCGGGACCGGTCTTCGCGACGGAGACATCCGTCTTGGAGGGCGGCGGGCAGAGAACTGTGGTGCTCACGGTGCTCTCGTTGTTTCCCGCGTTCGTCTCTGGCGTGCTCGTGGAGACCTTTCCGGTATTCTGGACATCCGTCTGGTAGCACGCACCATTGGCGAGGGGGACCTTGAAGACGAGGGTGAAACTCTTCTGCTGACCCGCGGTGAGGGTTCCCGCCTGGCAGACGACCGTTCCTCCATTGAGGCTGCACCCTGCAGTCGATGCCTGTGCCTGGAATGTGAACCCTGCAGGGAAGGCGTCTGTTACCACGACATCGTTTGCGCTGACCTGCCCATGATTCGTGATGGTGAGTGTGTACGTTACCGTTCCACCACGTGTCACAGACTGCGGACCGTACTTCACGATGGAGATATCCGTCGTTGGAGGCGGCGGGCAGATGACCGTCGTACTCACGGTGCTCTGGTTGTTCGTCGCGTTCGTCTCCGAGGTACTCGTCGACACCGTCGCCTTGTTCTGCACATCGGTTTGCCTGCACTCCGCCGTTGCCACGGGCACCTGGAAGACCAGTGTCAGTGTCCGCACTTCGCCCGCATTCATGGTACCGAGCTGACAGACGATGATGCCGTTGGAGAGCACGCACGCGTCATCCGATGGGCCGGACTTGAAGGTGAATCCCGCCGGTGGCGTATCCGTCACGGAGACGTTCTGGGCTGCGATGGGTCCCGTATTCTTCACGGTCAGTGTGTAGGTGATGATTGCACCAGCCTTGATGCTGGCCGGTCCGCTCTTCACGATCTCGATGTCCGTCTTGGGGGTAGTGAGAGGATTCTGCCTATTTTCGAAGCTCACCTTCGGGCACTGCGCCTCCCTGCCGGTGACGGTGACAACGCCTCCCACGGGGGAGACCGATGCCAGCGTCCATCCTGCGGGGACCACCTCCGCAATCGTGTGTGTCCCCACGGGGACATTCGCGAGCGTCACCCGTCCCGTGCTGTTGTTCTTCACCGTCCGCACTCCGTAATCGAGGCTGAACGTGAACTGCGGCACAGTACTGAGGAGCACGCCCTTCGTGTCGTACGCTTTCTTGATGATCTCGATGCACCCCTCAGAGGGCGGCCTCTTCTTGTTCTTGAACACCACGACAGCGCAGTGCGATCCCTCCTCCACATCCACCACACCACCGTCCGGCGTCACAAGTGCCCTTTCCCAGCCCGCGAGGGCATCCTCCGTCACCGTATGCTCCCCGACGGGAACCTGGTTGAAGCGCGCCCTGCCATCAGATGTGTTCTGCACGGACTGTCCGCCATCGAGCCGGAAGGTGAACGCGGGGACAGTTGCGATCTGCTCACCATCCTCGTCGAAGACCTCCTTCACGATTTGGATGCAGCCCTTCGGAATGTCCGGGCAGCGGATGGTCGTGCTCACGATGCTCACGTTGTTGTCCGCGCGCGGATCGTTCGAAGACGTCGTCACCGTCGCCTTGTTCTGCACATCCGTCTGCACGCACTCCCCGGTCGTCAGGGGAACCGTGAAGGCGAGGGTCATCGTCTTGCTCGCACCGGAGGCGAGGTTTCCCACTGCGCAGACCACGGAGTTCCCCTGCTGTGTGCAGAGGGGATCCGAGGAGCCTGGGATGTACGTGAACCCGGCTGGGAACGCATCCGTCACGGAGACATTCACCGCGTCCTCCGGACCGTGGTTCGTCACGGTGATGCTGTACGTGATAGTGCCGCCGCGCGTGACCGTCGCCGGTCCCGTCTTCACCACGGAGAGGTCTGCACCCCTCGCGCACGCTCCTCCTGGTCCGTTCCACGGAGCGTTGTCGCTCGTGTCGATCCAGTCGCTCGGGCCGTCCGTCGAGCTCAAGTTCTCTGGGTGCCAGTGTAAGTACGGCTTCTCCCCTGCGACGAGCATGACGATCGCCGGTGTCTTCCACGGCTCCTCCTGCATCCAGAAGAACACGGTGATGTCGTCGACGAGCGTCTGCCCCCAGGGCTTGTTGTCATTGATGTTCCTCCATGCATTCGGTGGAGCATCGGTGCTCGGGTGCGGCCACTGGGAGTAGAAGACATCCGTACCGCGGGAAGCGATGGCGGGGCGGAAATCCCAATCGATTCTCTCCATGCCAGTGAACTGCCCTCCCGTTGCCAGAACGAGGTTCCCCTGTGCCCAATTCGAAGCACCCAAGTTGAGGGGTGTGTCGTGCTCGTACGTGATGCCCCCCGCGATGAGGATGATCCTATTCTCCGACGTGACGTCCACATCCGTGACCGTTGCATCTCCCCAGGGCTTATTGTCGCTCACATCCGCCCAGTTGTAGGACCCGTAGGGATTGTCGCGCGTGACGGACGAGAAGAAGTACACGCGGCTCCCGGCAGCGGCAACACCGCGCAAGCTCGTATCGCTGGGGTGACCGGCGATGCCGATGTCCGTCACCGGAGTCGTGCCCCAAGGCTTGTTGTTGTCGAGCGATTGCCAGTTGTTCGTCCCCAGGTCGAGGAGGTTGTAGTGGATGAACACGTGATCCTTCGCCGAGAGGAATCCTACGGGGATCGTGGGATTCGCGAGCCCCTTGGGAATTTCTGTGAGGTCGATGTCCGCGATGTCATCCGTGCCCCACGGCTGGTTGTCCTTCACCGACCCCCAGTCACTCAGCTCCGTCTTGTGGATGGTGCGGTGGAAGAACACATCGTTCTTCGCCTTCAGGAGCGAGTACTGATCCTGGACGGAAATCCTATCCACGCAGATGCGGTCCTTGGGAGGACCGGGCGGGACGGGGCAAGCCGGGAAGCGGATGCTCGTCGTATGCGGACCGGTGACGAGGCCGTAACTGTGGCCGATGTGCATCACGATGGTTGTTGTTGTCCCACACTGACCAATAGCGTTGAACGTCCAGTCAATCTGCGTCGATCCTCCGAGGGGTGTCGATCCCACGCAGTCGAAGTGCCCCGCTCTGCTCGTGCAGCGGTACCCCGGAGCACTGAGGTCATGGAGCTCCCAGTTCGCGGGGAAATCCAGAGCAACGTGGAGTCCCGTGGCACCGGTATCTCCACCAGGCCGGACGATCTTCACCCAGCAGCCAATTCTGTCTGTGGTGCTCGTGGGCGTCTCGCATCCGAAGTTCTCGGGGTGTGCGGCGAGCGCATGCTCACTGCCCACGAGGGCGGATACGGCGAAGAGTGCACACAGCACTCCAGAAGTGACGACAGCGCGTCGGAAGAAAGTGACGAGGAGCGCTGCAGCGGAGCGGCGCATGGATGGGAGGGAGACGGTAGTCATAGAAATAGGATGGAGAAACAAAATTGACTTAAAGGCACGTAAATGTCCTTACAAAAGGATGAAACGTAACACTCTGAAATTCCCGCAACAAGTTGAAGAGGGGAAGAGAGAGGTGGATATCAAGGATCTTGGCTCTATGAAAAGGAAATTTACTGCCAACAGGCATTTGGCAGTTTAGGGATTTTCCCTGTATACTCTCTGCACCTCCCTCTCAGCGACGAATGCCTCCGTCGTCACTCCATGAGGTTCTCCGGAATCTCCTCCTCAACGATCGGGAAATCGATATCTACCTCGCCCTCCTCACGATCGGTGTTGCACCCGCATCGTCGCTCGCACAGCGCACGAAGATGAACCGCTCCACAGCGCAGTACACGTGCAACCAGCTCACGCGCAAGGGGCTCCTCAACCAGGCGAAGAAGAAGGGCACCTTCTACTACACACCGGAGCCACCGGAGAAATTACTCCACCTCCTCGAGCGCCAGCACCGGGATCTCGAACGCAAGGAGAGGGATGTGCAGATGATCCTCGGCGACCTCAAGGGCAGGATGCACTCCTATGCTGTGCAGCCGAAGGTCGAGTACTTCGAGGGCGTCGATGGTATCGAGCAGTTGTACGAGAGCATCCTCCGCTTGCGCGCCCCCATCGACAGCTTCGAGGACAAGGGAGAGATGTGCGAGCTCATCCCAGACTGCGTGGATCATTTCGTTGCTACTCGGCTCAAGCACAAGATTGTGAACCGCGTCATCTGCCCGTCGGATACACCCCTGAACAGGAATGATCCGAAGAAATTCCGGCAGGTCCGCTCGGTACCGACGCGCCTCTTCCCTTTTAGTTGTGACGTGAAGATCTGCAGCGATCAGGTGAGCATCATCTCCTTCCAGAAGAAGCACGCGGCGGGCATCGTCATCAAGCACCCAGAGATCGCGGATAACTTCCGCATGCTCTTCGAGCTCCTCTGGAAACTACTCGAAGCCCAGCCGCTGACGTGATTCGGCAACGGCATTCGCGAGCCTCCCATCGGCATCTTGGCTGCGGAGGAAAGGGACATCCTTCGTGAGATCAGTAAGAGGTCTCATCCTGTAAGCGGCACCCGTACGGCCGTTGATCTCCACAGGCATGAGGCGATTACCAATGGCCTCCACTTTCGGTGGTGGACCCACGACGTACGAGCGCACCACTCCTGTGGATCCCTGATTGAAGTCCTGTCCTTCGAATCCTGGTCCTGTGATGACGTGAATTGGCCGCTGCAGTCCGAGCTGCCGCTGCATCTCCAGGAGTTCGCGGAGGCAGTACTCTCCTCCATCGAGATCACGCACTTCATCATTCGCGTAGACGCTCTCCGGTGTCATGCGTGACTGAATGAGATCAGTGGCTAGGGCGAAGCGCTCCCGCTTCGGCAGGAATACGGTCGAGCGAACGCCGAAGACCAAGCCGTTGATACCATGCTCCCGTAGCTGCCCTAGGCGCCGGAAATCCGCGATGATCGTGCCGCGCGGATCGACACTCATTGTTTCGAAGATGTCGTGGTGCAGGAGGTACTCCGCGAAATTCTCCGCGAGGAGTTTGCGCGCACGCATGAATCCCTCTGTCTGCAGAGGTTGTACATGGTAGGGATGCAGCGGCGTACCATTCCTTCCTCTCGTGCTCGTGGAGGAGGGGACCGTCTGCACGGTGCTGAGGAGGTGCGCCTTCTCGAGCATGAGTTGGCCAATCGCATTCGGATCCCGATGCATGCGCGTTCGCGCTCTCTCGTCGTATCGCACCGCAGGACCATCGGGTGCAAGCAAATACGCCTCGTCGAGGAGGAGGATTTTCGTGAAGAACTCGTCGAGAGTAGACCACTCTTGTTCTGTGAGCTCCATGCCGATCGCCTTCTCTACTCTCCTGCGATTGATGAATCCCCCCACGGACTCCTTTGGCGGGATATAGAGAGCATCAGAGTCAGCCAGGTACATGTAGCCGTCGCGCGTGATCTCTTTGAGCTCCAGTTTCGTTTTCCCGCTGCCAGGTCCAAGTTCGAGGATAATTTCCTTCTCGCGAGGAGTGCCGAGAATCGCGGGATTGAACGCCTCCAGGAAGCCACGGATGTCCCACCCAAGACGCTCGCTACTCTGGGCCAGAGATCGCCCAACGTCGAAGTCGATAGTGGGCGGGAATTTCAGCTGTCCGCGTGCGTGGAATTCCCGGAGCAAGCGAATCCGAGTGGCATCATCATCAGCGCCCTCCCTCACGTTGAACTGCTTTGGTTCCAAGTCAGAGAGTACAAGCGGCCCGTGATTCAGAGCATCGGCCATTGTCTGCGAATCTTCCGGAGCGAATTGCCCCACATACCACCTCTCGAAGCGAGAGAGCTCAGGGGAGATGCGGTTTCCGCCGAACGGTCGTTCCGCGTGGTCCCGTTCCACCTCACCCTCGAACGAGGGGTGCGTTTTCTCGAAGTGAGGGGTGGCGGTGAGCAATTGCTGAAAGCCAGCGGCAATATTCCTCTGGCCGGACTTCAACGTGTGCTTCGTGCCGTTCCTTGCGTGTGCAGATGGCTTGGTCTTTCCATCAGGCGATGGAGTTTCCTGGCTCGGGAAAGAATCCACACCATCTGCAGATCCGGCAGAAATCCCATTGGTCTCTCCGTCGTAGGACTCGCTCATAAGTATACTATAATATAAATGCAGATATAGTCAAATACGCAAGAACATACAGCAAAGACAAAATGGACGAGAATTACACATCTTCCTGCGTATCCAAATTACTCCCCCTATAGACCCATCTCCGCCGCCATCGCCTTCATCGCATCGAGGGTGAGCCCGATGAATTCGGCGAGCGGGAGACCCAGGAGTTCCTCGCACTTTTTGATCTGCTCGCGGTCGACCTGTGCGGCGAAGCTCTTGTCCTTCAACTTCTTCGTCACACTGCCCACCTCCACATCGCCGATCTTCTTACTAGGACGCACCAGGGTGACTGCGATGATGAATCCCGTGAGCTCATCGACGCAGTAGAGGCACTTCCGGAGCATGGAGTTCAATGGATATTCCGCGCCGTACTTGTGTGCGTAGTGGGCTCGGATGTCCGCGAGGAGTTCGCTCGGCGCTTGGATAGATACGAGCATCTGTTCCAGCGTAGTACCACAGTGTGCCTCTGCATCTTTCTCCAGCTTGTCCCAGTCCAAGTCATGGAGCATGCCCGCAACTTTCCACGTCGCCGGATCCCCACCGAAGCGCTTTGCGAGAGCTTCCATCGCTGCACCCGTCGCGACTAAGTGCGCCTTCGTTTGGTCCGCATGTTCCTCGAGGAGACTGTGTGCTGCGGGGAGGAGGTGACCGTAGTCGATGTGCTGTAGGAGAGGGGAGGAGTCAGAGGATGCAAGCATCTTCTGGGTCTTCTGCGTCGTCTGGATCCTCTGCGTCTCCTCAGAGTTCGGTGACTTCGTATCCTCTAGGGGCTTCATCAGCGGGAAGAGCGTGACGTCTCTCAAGTTTGTCTGCTGCGTGAGGAGCGCCACAATCCGATCTATTCCCATACCCCACCCAGAGCAGGGGGGACAACCGTACTCCAGTGCGGTCACATACTCATCATCCTTCCGGTGTGCGTCCTGATCGCCACCCGCGTGCGCCTTCGCCTGCTCCTCGAATCGCTTCGCCTGGTCAATCGGATCGATGAGCTCGCTGTACGCGTTTACGATCTCCCACCCCCCGACGACCAGCTGGAACCGGTCGGTGATTGCAGGGTTCGCGTCATTCCTCCGGGCGAGCGGGGAGAGGTCGATGGGGTGCTGGGTGATGAAGGTCGGCTGGACGATCAGGGGTCTGCTCACCTTCTTATACAGCTGGTCGATGAGGTTCCCGCGACCCAAGTTCTCGACCGGGACATCCAGGCGGATGTTCTTTGATTTCATGGCTTCTAGAAGGGCTCTCTGAGAATCGATTGTATCGATGTCAATGCCACAGGATGTCAAGATAGCTTCACACAGCGTCATCCGCGGCCAGGGCGGGGTGAAGTCGACGTGCTGGAGGACTCCTGAGCGGTCCGGAAACTGGATGTCCATCCTGCCCGTGAGCTCCCGCAAGAGTGTCGAGAGCATCCGCTCCGTGAAGAGCATGTTCTGCTCGTAGTCCCAGTACGACGCGTAGTGCTCCGCCATGGTGAAGTCCTGGAGGTGACTGGGATCCAGGCCTTCGTTGCGGAACACTCGTGCGATTTCGAAGACACGGTCGAATCCTCCCACAATGGCTTCCTTCAGGAACGTTTCCGGTGCGATGCGCAGGAACACGTCCATATCGTACGCGTTGTGATGCGTCTTGAAGGGAGTCGCGAGGGCGCCGGATGCAGCGTTCACGAGCACGGGTGTCTCCACTTCGGTGAATCCCTCCGCCCAGTAGAACTCCCGGAGCTTCCGGATGAATGCACTGCGGAATACGAAGCGCTCGAATGTCTCCCTATTACTCAGCAGATCCAGGTAACGCTGGCGCCACGCCGTCTCCTGATCTGCTATCCCATGCCACTTCTCCGGTGGCTGACGCAGTGCCTTGCTTAGCATCACCCAGTCCTTCGCGAGCACACTGGGTTCTCCTTTCTGGGTGGTGAACTGCTCACCGTGAATCCCCACAATGTCTCCCAAGTCGATGAGCTCGAGGGCGCTCTTGTACTTCTCCTCTCCTACACTTTCCACTCTCAGCACAATCTGCAGACGTCCCGTGTGATCCTGGAGCGTCATGAACGTCATCTTCCCCATGTCTCGGAAGAGCATGACGCGACCCGCAACGTACATCGGTGGCTTGCCCTTCTCCTCCCGGGCCTCCATCAGTGTGTGGGATCGGGGGAACGATGGGGCGTAGGGCGGCTTGCCCGCCTCCTTCATGCGCTGTGCTTTCTGTGCGCGGAAGTCCACGGAGTGGAAGGATAGCGATCTTCCGGGGCGGGGGGAATTGGAGACTCTGGCGGAAGGGCAGCAAAGGCAGAAAAGGCAGGAAGGGCAGAATGTGAAATACCTTCCTGCCGTTCCTGCCTTTTTCAGGACGCTGAATGCTGTTGACGCATCCTCACACCACCCCTACAGTCTCCCCGCTCTCACGTTCCAGTGCGCCGTGAAGCCCTTCGACTACGCTCAGGGCAAGTCACTACGCGCACCAGATGAACCTCTGAGGTTTCTTTACACCGCTTCTGGATGCCAACAGGTGTCATCGCCCGCAAAGTCGGTATGTCCCGCATTTTCCTCCCAACGGGGGAAGCTGTCCCTGTGACCTTCTTATCCGTGGAGCCCAATACCGTTGTGCGGACGAAGACGAAGGAGAAGGACGGCTACGAGGCTGTGGTGCTGGGGGTGGGGATGGAGAAGTGGAAGAGCCGGAAGGGGAAGGAGAACACACGCTACAAACTCCAGAAGGAATGGAAGGTCGACTCGCTCGAGGGGATGGAAGCCGGCAAACAAGTGACAGCCGAAGTCTTTCCCGTGGAGAGCGATGTCACCATCTCCGGTGTGAGTAAGGGCAAGGGGTTCCAGGGAGTCGTCCGCCGACACCACTTCGCTGGCGGTCCTCGGACGCACGGTTCCCACTTCAAACGTGAACCAGGATCCGTGGGTATGCGTGCTCGACCAGGCCGTATCTTCAAGGGGCACCGCATGGCTGGCCACATGGGCCAGGACACGGTGACTATGCAGCATCGCAAGATCGTCCACGTCGATGCGGAGAAAGGGGTGATCGCCGTGCGCGGTCCCGTCCCCGGTCCCAATGGTTCCGCTGTGTACGTGACACTCGAATCCGCTCCCGCCCTCGCCTAACGCTCCCACCCATGACGATCGATGTCTACACAGCAACGGGCAGCAAGAAGGGGACGCTCACGCTCCCCGCTTCGCTCTTCGAGGCGCCGATCCGTCAGGGGCTCATGCACCAGGCGCTCGTGCTCCAGCAGAGTAATAGGAGAGGACCCATCGCCCACGTGAAGACGCGCGGTGAGGTCGCGGGATCCACGAAGAAGCTCTACGCCCAGAAGCACACCGGACGCGCGCGCCGCGGTTCCATCAGGAGCCCGCTCCTCCGCGGAGGCGGAAAGGCGTTCGGTCCCCGCAACAAGGCGAACTTCTGGAAGAATATGCCCAAGGCCATGCGCCATGCAGCGCTCTGCTCCTCGCTCTCCTTCCAGGCGAAGCGCGGTGGGGTCATCGCTCTGGAGAGCTACCCGGACAGTGCGAAGACGAAGGAGATGGCGTCCCTCCTCGGCAAGCTTCCCGTCTCCATCGGCCGCAGAATTCTCATCGTCGTTCCCGAGGCGCACCGGGGTATCAGCCTCTCGACGCGCAACATCCCAGGTGTGAAGACGATCCTCGCGCAGTACCTGAATCCGGAGGATGTGCTCGTCTCCCGCTCAATCGTCTTCCTCAGTGGAGCGATCGAGAAGGCGGATGCGATCTTCGCACGCAAGAGGTTCGACCGCGTGAGGGACCTCACAGAGGGGGCGGCCAAGGCTCCGGTGGAGAAGCCCATGAAGAAACCAAAAGCAACAAAGAAACCCGCAGCGAAGAAAGCTCCGAAGACTCCCAAGAAAACGGACGCCTAACACCGAGCACCCATGAATATCATGAACGTCATCATCGGCCCAGTCACGACGGAGAAGTCCGAGCGGCTGCGCATGAGTACTGGAAAGAAGACGTACACCCTCCAGGTCGCCCCGGCGGCAACGAAGATAGAGGTGAGGAATGCACTGGAGAAGCTCTACGATGTCCACGTCGCAGGAGTGCGCATGATCACGGTCCGCCCAAAGTCGCGGACGTTCGGCTCTGGCCAATCCATGGAGAAGAGGCACGCCTCCAAGCGCGCGCTCGTGACCCTCACAGAGAAGAGCAAAGCTCTCGACCTCGCTGCTATCCACTTGTCGTAATCCCCAGCTATGACGCTCCGCAAGACTAAACCAACGACTCCCGCACGACGTCAGATGACGATCGCGGACTTCAGTGGCCTCGATAAGCGGCGCCCGGAGAAGAGCCTGAGTTACGGCAAGCAGCGCATCGCCGGTCGCGATGGCAAGGGGCGCGTCTCCATCCGCCACCGCGGCGGTGGGCACAAACGTCTCCTGCGGGACATCGACTTCCGCCAGATCAATAACGAAGGGGTGCCCGGCAACGTCGTTTCGCTCGAGTACGATCCCAACCGCTCCGCGCGCATCGCCCTCATCTACTACGCGAACGGGGCGAAGGCGTACGTGCTCGCACCGGAGGGGCTCAAAGTTGGTGATCAGATCGTCTCCGGGAAGAGGACGAAGGTGAAGTTGGGGAACCGCATGGAGCTCCAGCACATCCCCGTGGGCTACCGCATCTTCAACGTCGAACTCGCGCTCGGGAAGGGCGGGCAGATCGTCCGCTCCGCTGGCACAGCTGCAACGCTCGTCGGCTTCGATGGAGAGTACGCGCTCATCGAGCTCCCCAGCAGTGAGCTGCGCAAAGTCCGCAAGGAGTGCTCTGCGACAATCGGCACGGTGAGTAACCCCGAGCACAACCTCGTGACGATTGGAAAGGCCGGTCGCATGCGCTGGCTCGGCCGCAGACCGCAGGTCCTCGGAAAGTCCATGAACGCCGTCGATCACCCCCATGGGGGAGGCGAGGGCCACAGCCCGATCGGGTTGAAGGCGCCAAAGACGCCGTGGGGAAAGAAGGCGCTGGGGGTGAAGACCCGTTCCGTGCGCAAATCGAGTGACATGATCCTCCGTCGTCGCATCCATAAGAAGAAGCGCAGATAATCCCATTTATGCCTTCAACAAGCCCCATCTTCGGCTATGATGCCCCAGAGACAGCTCTGAGCTCCGCGCTGAGGGTCCTCACTCCTTTCATTATCCACTGTCCACTGTCCACTCTCTAACCATGTCCCGCTCCCTCAAGAAAGGCCCGTACGTTGATCCCAAGCTCTTCCAGAAGGTGATGAAGATGGTGGAGGGCAATGAGAAGCGGATCATCAAGACCTGGGCGCGCGACTGCGATATCCCACCGGAGTTCGTGGGATTCACCTTCGCTGTCCACAATGGCAAGGACTTCGTCCCCGTGTACATCACGGAGCAGATGGTCGGTCACAAACTTGGGGAGTTCTCCTGGACCACGAAGTTCAAGGCCCACGGTGGCAAAGCCGCTGCGGCCCCACCCCAAGGCGCCGCTCCCGCAGCTGCTCCTGCTGCCGCTCCTGCTAAGAAACCATGAAAGCCTACCTCCACGCCGCCCACATCGCGCCCAAGAAAGCTAACCTCATCGCAAAGATGGTGCGCGGCATGAGTGTCCCCGATGCCGTGGAGGCGCTGCGCCGCACCAACAAGAAAGCCGCGCGCATGATCGAGGATCTCCTGCGGTCCGCGATGGCCAACGCTTCACACAATGATAAGCAGGATCCGCAGATGATGGTCATCAAGATGATCAGTGTCGACCAGGGTCAGGCACTTCGGCGCGGTGTCCCGATGGCCCGCGGGCGCGTCCGCCCCATCCGCAAGTTCATGTGCCACATCAGTCTCACGCTCGGCTACCCGGAGGTCGAGGAAACGGCGTCGGAGAAGAAGGCATCGAAGGCCAAGGGGAGTTCCCAGAAGCCGAAGAATGCTGTACAACAGAGCCGCGCAAGCGCGAAGACCAAGAAGGAAACATCCTCTTCCCCTGCCTCCTCTTGATATGGGACAGAAAGTGAACGCCAACGGCTTCCGGATCGGCATGACGCACATGTGGCCGAGCACCTGGTTCGCGCGCGGACGCAAGTACAAAGACCTCCTGCTGCAGGACGTCCAGGTCAAGCGTTACATCCGCGAGAAGCTGAAGGAGGCGGGCATCAGCGAGATCACGATTGAGCGTGGCAAAAAGGTGTCTGTCGCCATTTCCTCCAGTAAACCTGGTGTCATCATCGGCAAGCAGGGCGCTGCTATCGAGGAACTCCGCAAGGATTTGGAGAAGCGCTTCGGCGGGTCCTTCGAAGTGGATATCAAAGAGCTCCGCAATCCCGAGGCAGATGCCGAGGTGATCGCAGAGACGATCCAGGGACAGATCCAGCGCCGCATGCCCTACAGGAGGGCAGTGAAGATGGCCATAGAGAAGGGGATTCAGTCAGGAGCCATCGGTGTGAAGGTCCTGGTCTCCGGTCGCTTGAACGGCGCAGAAATTGCGCGCAGCGATCTCTTCAAGGAGGGGAACATTCCTCTGCACACCCTGCGCGCGAACATCCAGTTCGCTCGGCGCCACGCCATCACGAAGTTCGGGACCATCGGCGTGCAGGTCTGGGTGTTCAAGGGAATGGTCTTCAAGAAACTGAGCCACATGGAAACCGCCCCTACCCAAGCAGCGTAACGCCCCCACTTTACCCATGCTCGAACCCAAGAAGCTCAAATACCGGAAGCAGCACAGACGTCGCGGAGCGTTCTACGGCAAAGCGACACGTGGTGCCACGCTCGCCTTCGGCTCCGTCGGGCTCAAGGTGCAGGAGGTCGGTGAACTGACTGCGCGCCAGATCGAGGCCGCACGTCGCGCGATGACGCACAGCGTCCAGCGCGGTGGCAAGATCTGGATCCGCGTCTTCCCCCACACACCAGTCACGAGGAAAGCTGCTGAGGTGCCCATGGGAGCGGGGAAGGGATCGGTGGAGTACTACGCGCTCGTCGTGAAGCCGGGCACCATCATCTTCGAACTCGACGGTCTCCCAGAAGTAGCTGCTCGCGAGGCCCTGCGCCTCGCTGCGCACAAGCTCCCGGTGAAGACGCGCATCGTTACTCGCCTCGTCTAATGGCCACCGCACTCGCCTCCATCACCGAGCTCAAGAAAATGGGGACAGAGGACCTCACCCGCGAGGCGCGCAACCAGCGCCTCCTCGTCGCGAAGATGCGCATGGGCATCAAGATGGGGAAGGAGAAGGACGCCGCCCGCTACGCGAAGGAGAAGAAGCAGCTCGCACGGATGCTGACGGTGCTGCAGAGCCTCCCCACCTCAGAGTTGAAGCAGACCGCGAAAACCGCTAGAGTACCCGCTCCCCGCAAATCATGAGAACGAAGAAGGGCATCATTACGTCGGCGAAAATGCAGGGCACCGTCACGGTGACCGTCCACCGGTCGATCTACCACCCCATCTACAAGAAGCGCTACCGCATGAGTAAGAAATTCCTCGCGGACTCGAAAGGTCAGGATCTGGGGATCGGCGATGAGGTGACGATCACGGAGTGCCGCCCGATGAGCAAGCGCAAGCACTTCCGCGTCACAGAGGTCCACAAGCGCGCGCCCCGCGTGAGCGAAATCAGCGAGGAGGGTGAGCTCACGAGCGTGATGAAGACAAAGAAGCCGAAGGTGGAAGAAGCGCAATCCCCGTCCCAGCCATGATCCAAGCGCAGACCATCCTCAACGTTGCCGATAACACGGGTGCGAAGAGCGTCATGTGCATCCGCGTCCTGGGGGGCAGCAAGCGCCGGTACGCCGGCATCGGCGACGTGATCATCGTCGCGGTGAAGGAAGCCGCCCCTCGTGGGACGGTGCGCAGGAAGACGGTGGAGCGCGCGGTCGTAGTGCGCATGCGCAGCATGCTCCGGCGCAAGGATGGTGGGGGTATCCGCTTCGATGACAACGCCTGCGTGATCATCCAGAAGGACGGGCTGCCCAAGGGCACCCGCGTCTTCGGCCCCGTTGCCCGCGAACTGCGCTCTAAGGGCTACCAGAAGATTATCTCCCAAGCCCCAGACGTCCTCTAATTCCCCTCTCTTCTCGTCTCCCATGAAGCTCCGTACAGGCGATACCGTCCTCGTCATCAGCGGCAAAGATAAGGGGAAGACCGGCAGCATCATGCGCGTGCTCACGAAGGAGCGCCGCGTGATCGTGACGGGCATCAACATGCGCACACGCCACATCAAGAAGACCGTGCAGGGCCCGGGCCGCAAGATCCGGTACGAGGCGAGCATGGATATCAGCAAGCTCATGTTCCTGGATCCGAAGACGAAGAAGCCCTCCCGCGTTGGTTTCGCGGTGGATGCAGAGGGGGCGAAGAAGCGCGTCGCACGCGTCTCTGGCCAGGCGATCGAGCACGTGAAGGGCAAGAAAGCTGAGCGCACGGCTGCTCCCGTGGAGAAGAAGCAAGAGGAGAAGAAGAAGCAGGAGGCGCTCACCACAGAGGCAGCGAAGACGACGAAGAAACCGCCTTTCTGGAAGCGCGTGGGCTTCGGCTCCGCAGCGATGATGGAGGAGGCAGAGGTGACGGAACCCACGCACATGCAGCAGGATCACAGCGTTCCCGAACAGACCGTCCACGTGCGCAAAGGTGCACGCGGTTCCTGATCCCCCATGGCCTACGTCCCCCTCCATGATCGGCTCCGCGGACCCATCCGCGACGCTCTCAAGAAAGAGCTCAAGATCGAGAACATCCACGCCCTCCCGCGCGTTGCGAAGGTGATCGTGAACGTCGGCATCAACAAGATGAAGATGGATAGCAAGGAGCTCCAGGAGTACATCGTGGAGACCCTCAAGCAGATCACGGGGCAGAAGCCCGTCCTGCGCAAGACCCGCAAGGCCATCTCCAACTTCAAGACGAGGAAGGGCCTCGTTGTCGGGGTGATGGTTACCCTGCGTGGCCGAAAAATGGAGGAGTTCCTCGACCGCCTCCTGTCCGTCGTGCTCCCGCGTATCCGCGACTTCCGCGGACTCCCTACGAAGCTCGATGGCCAGGGCAACTACGCCATTGGTCTCAAGGATCACACGATTTTCCCAGAGGTCCCGGCGATCGAGGCGGGCCGTATCTTCGGGATGCAGATCCAGATCACCACGACCGCGAAGGATGACCGCAAGGGGAGGGCGCTCCTCAAGGAGCTCGGCGTTCCCTTCACGCCTGAGCGTAAGCATACGGAGCCCAAGAAAACGCAGAAAGAAGCCGTTCCTGCGGTTGATAAAACCCCAGCAGTCAGCGATACTTAACCGTCTCCTCCCCTTTTCAATCCCGCCTCCATGGCCCGTCTCGCCCTCAAATTAAAGCAAGCGAAGTACCTCGCAGAGTTCCTGCAGGCTAAGCGCGAAGGGAAGAAATCGAAATACCCCACACGCGTGTACAACCGCTGCACCCTCTGCGGGCGCCGCCATGGCTACATGCGCTTCTTCGGCATCTGCCGCATCTGCTTCCGCGAGCTCGCCTGTAACGGCGAGATACCCGGCATAACCAAGTCCTCCTGGTAATTCTCTTTCACCCATGTACGTCACAGACCCCATCGGCGATCTCCTCACTCGCATTCGTAATGCGCAGAAGGCGCGGCGAGGGAGCTGCAAGACTTCCTTGTCGAGGTTGCGCCTCGAGCTCTGCCAACTCCTCAAGCGCGAGGGCTGGATCCAGGATGTCGTGGTGTCCGGCGAAGCGCCCAAGCAGGAGATCGAGGTGATCTTCTCTAAGGAGAGGCCCGCTCTCACACTCGCACGCGTGAGCAGACCAGGACGGAGGGCGTACTCCACTGCTGCTGATCTGAAACCTGTGCTCCGCGGCTATGGCATGGCCATCCTCACGACGAGCCAGGGCCTTCTCACGGACCGTGAAGCGCGGAGGAAGAAAGTAGGCGGCGAAATTCTCTGCACCATCTCCTGATATGTCCCGCATTGGTCGCAAACCAGTGGCTCTCCCGTCCGGCGTCACCGTCGAGGTCCGCACGAGTGAAGTGCGTATCAAGGGACCCAAGGGTGAGCTGAGCGTTGTGCTCGTGCCTGCCATCACGGTTGCCGTCGATGGCAGCACTGTCACTGTGACAGGCAAAGATGAGAGCGACTCCGGACGCGCTCGCCACGGCCTCATCCGCGTGCTCATCGAGAACTCCGCCATCGGTGTGAGCAAGGGCTACGAGAAGAAGCTGGAGATCATAGGGGTTGGGTACAAGGCGCAGGTGAAGGGCAAGTCGCTGGTCCTCAACCTTGGACACAGCCATCCCATCACGCTCGCCATCCCGGAAGGAATTGAGATCGCGCAGGATGAGAAGAACAAGAACATCGTGATGATCCGGGGTATTTCCAAGGAACTCGTCGGGCAGTTCGCCGCGGACATCCGTAGCCTGCGTCCTCCCGAGCCCTACAAGGGCAAGGGCGTGCGCTACTTCGGCGAGAACGTCCGTCGCAAGCCCGGCAAAGCCGCCGTCTCGAAGGCTGCCGCGTAATCCTCCCTCTGCATTCCATGACCCTCAAGAAGATCTACAATCGGCTCGCACGCAAGCGACGCATCCGCGCCCGCGTGCACGGCACGGCTGCGCGCCCGCGCCTCTCCGTCTACCGTTCCCTCAAGCACATCACGGTGCAGCTCATCGACGACGATGCCGGCAAGACGCTCGCCGCGGCGAGTACGAAGGAAGCGAAGAGCCGCGTGACGAAGGAGGGTGCGAAGAAGCTGGGTGCCCTCATCGCCACGAAAGCGAAGGAGGTGAAAGTCTCCTCCGTCGTCTTCGACCGCGCTGGCTACAAGTACCATGGTCGCGTCAAAGAATTAGCGGACGCAGCCAGAGCTGCAGGCTTGCAATTCTAGCCTCTTACCAGTATTCGAAATGTTCAATGGAAAATGTACAATGTGGAATGTGCATCATCAGAGTTCTGATCCAGGTTTCATTCTTCATTCACCTCCACGTCAGATACCCCCTCTTCCCTCACTACGTCCTCTATGAACGCCAAGACCTCCCGTCCAGATCGCCGTAAGCACGGCCGCGATAATCGCGAGCCGAGTGAATTCGCTGAGGTGACGCTCTCCGTTGACCGCGTCACGCGTGTGGTGAAGGGAGGCCGCCGCATGCGCTTCCGCGCGATCGTCGTGATCGGCAACCGCAAGGGCAAGGTGGGACTGGGTACGGGCAAGGCAGCGGAGGTCCAAGCAGCGGTGAAGAAGGCTACTGCTGCGGCGAAGAGGAAGATGATCCGCGTTCCGCTCACGAAGGGGACGATCCCGCACCCCGTCGACATGAAGTTCAAAGCCGCGCGCATCCGCCTCCTCCCGGCTATGGAGGGGACCGGCATCATCGCGGGTGGAGCGCTCCGCGTCATCCTCGACCACGCCGGTGTGAAGAACGTGCTGAGCAAGCGCTACGGGACCCGGAACAAACTCGTGAACGCACAGGCCGTCATGATCGCACTGCAGATGCTCCGCGAGCCGACGAAGAAGATGATGGAAGCCGAAGAGAAGGAGAAGGCGGAGAAAGCAGTGAAGGATGGAGAGCTCGCCGTGAAGGAAGTGAGCAGGGGTGATGTCACTGCGGAGGGCACGCTGAAGGCTGAGAGATGATGGGAATTGCAGAATGGAGTACAATGAGTGTCTCATGAAGAAGGCGCTCCTCATCATCGCGCAGCAGAGCTACCAGGACCACGAGCTCGCGGGCACGAGGAACGGTTTGGTGGAGGGTGGATTCTCTGTGGAACTCGCGAGTACCAACTCGGGAGAGTGTGTGGGGAAACTCGGCGGAACAGAGAAGGCAACGGTCGCTCTCAAGGATGTACGCGTCCCGGAGTACGACCGCATCGCCTTCATCGGTGGACCCGGTGCCGCCGCATTGGCCAGCGATTCTGAGGCATTACGCATCGCTAGGGAGGCCGCAGCGCTGGAAATGCCTCTGGGTGCTATCTGCATCGCTCCGACGATCCTGGCGGCTGCAGGCGTGCTCCAGGGCAAGCGTGCAACGGTCCACAACAAGGATGGCAAGCAGGGGGAGTTCCTGGAGAAGCACGGCGCGGACTTTACGGATGAAGCGGTCTCGCTCGATGGCAGAATCGTCACCGGCAATGGGCCAGAGGCGGCGGAGGAATTCGGAAGGGTGCTGGCAGCATTGTGATGGGTTTTTCGTAGAGGCGTGCGAATCGCACGCCTCTACGAAAAACAATGAAATCCCATCATTCGCGCCGGATTCCCCCAAAATGTTGCACCCATATCCCCTTGCTGATGCCGATGCCGATATCCTGGAAGGAGGGGTGGAGGATGGCTTTGCGGTGACTCAGGGATTTCATCCAGGCGTTCACGACCTCTTCCGCAGTCTTGTGACCGTTGGCGATGTTCTCCCCGAGGAGGTAGTGGAGGACGCAGAAGCAGTTGCTCTGGAAGAACGGGCGGTAGTAGTCCGAGCGCTCGATGCGGTCGCGGAGTGTCACCCCCTCGGGCGTCACGTGGCCGAAGTACCCTCGCCCCGCCATGTCTTCTGCGTACACCTGAGCTGAGTTCTCCAGGGAGGTGTTGTAGCGCAGCGGTGGGAGATCGGCGTCCCTTCGAACCTGGTTCACGAGTCGAATGATTTCGTCCCGCAGGGTCGCGATGCTGGGGAGCACTTCGATGGGTATGGTGATGGGAACCGTCGGAGTGATCGTCTCCGGAAGTGCAACAAGAGGTTCTTGTGCTGGTTTGGGCGGCTCGACGAACGCGGGCTGGAGGTATCGCTTATTCAGCAGGGTGACGGCTTCCTCCGTGTGGGAGATCTTCTGGTAGATCGCGAGCTTGCGCTGCACCTGCTCAATGGCGCGCTGCCGCTCGTCCTCCGTGGGACCGCTGTGCTCCTCCATCGCGAGGAAATTCTGAATCGCCTGCGCAGCCTGCGCGTGGGAGAGCAAACTCCACGGACGCAACTTGCGGATGTTCAAGTCTCCGAAGATGCGGTACTTCTCCGCCGTCCCCGCGTACGGGGCGTACCACGCGTCCCGGGGAATATCGTTGTAGGAGTGCTGCAGGTTCTGTGGCAGTCCAAAGGTGTACGTGAGCATCTTCAGGAATTCCGCGCGCGTCACCGGCTGCTCCGGTCGCAGGTTGCCATGGCTGTCGGGGTTGAGGAGCCCGTACTTGTAGGCCGTGAGCATGTACTTCTCGTACCACGTCCCCGGTTGGACATCGTGGAAGCTCCCGTCATTTTCCACCTCGGGCACGTAGGGCACTCTACTCAGGAGGAGCACCATGGCTGCCTCTGCGCGCGTCACTGGTTTGATGAGTGCGGCGTGCGCGTCCGGCGCCCACAGGAGGGAGCTCACCAGGAGGGCCGCACAGGGGAGGAGTCGCTTCATGGGAGTGTGTTTTTCGCCTTCTAGAGGCCATTAATATATTATAAGCCCAAAGGGACTCTGTTGCAACGATGCGGGCGCCTCCCGGGGGCAGAAATCCCTTTACCACGGCTCTGTATGCCCCTATGATGCCGCCTCGCATGTTGCATGCACTTCGACCCAACCCCGGCTCCACCAAGAAACGCAAGCGCGTCGCTCGTGGAAACAGCGGCGGCGGGGGCACCACGGCTGGCCGTGGGACCAAGGGGCAGCAGGCGCGCGCAGGCAAGGGTCACCGCTTCGGATTCGAAGGAGGCCAGGTGCCGCTCATCCGACGCCAGCCGAAGTTAGGAGGTTTCACGAATCCCCGGAGGAAGCGCTTCGAGTGGGTGAACCTAGAGAGCCTGGAGGCGAAGCTGGAGAGCGGGACGTACGACATCGCCGCACTGCGGAAGCTCCGGATCGTTCGCTCTAACCTCCCCGTCAAACTTCTCGGAGGAGGCACGCTATCGAAGAAGATTTCCCTGAGTGTTCACGCGGCGTCGAAGAGCGCGAAAGCGGCCGTCGAGAAAGCTGGTGGCACGGTGACCATCGTGCGCGACCGCTGACGTCTCCCTCCGCCTCATGTTCAACTACATCCGACAGATCTGGCACTCGCAGGACTTGCGTAGGCGCATCCTGTTCACGCTGGGTCTGCTCCTCGTGTACCGCATCGTCGCGCACATCGCGGTGCCGGGGGTGGATCCCTTCGCACTGAAACAGTTCCTCGATTCCCGCTCCACCGGCGGTGCCATTGGTATCTTCGCTGCCCTCACCGGAGGGGCGCTCGACAATTTCTCCGTCGTACTCCTCGGCCTCTCGCCGTACATCAACGCCTCGATCATCATCCAGCTCTGCACAGTCATCTTCCCCAAGCTCGAGGGCTTGAGCAAAGAGGGCGTGCAGGGTCAGCAGCAGCTCAATCGCTACACCCGCTTCCTCGCTCTCCCCATCGCCTTCCTCCAGAGCTACGGGTTCCTCGTGCTCCTGAGCCAGGGTGGCATCAATCTCGTGGACGTGACCTTCCCGGGCGTCCTCTTCCCCATGCTCTACGTCACCGCGGGCTCACTGTTCCTCATGTGGCTGGGCGAGGTCATGACGGAGAAGGGGATCGGGAACGGCATCTCCATGATCATCTTCACCGGCATCGTTGCCGGTATCCCCGCGACGTTGAGTGCCATGCTCCTCGCTGGTGAGGGAAAGATGGGTGCGTTCTACCTGTTCTCCATTGTCTCCATCGCGCTGCTCGTGGCAGTGGTCCTGTTCACAGACGCACACCGCCTCATCCCCATCACATACGCGAACCAGGGCGCAGGCCGGGGCGTGCAGGGCAACATCCCCATCCGTCTCAATCAAGCTGGCATGATCCCCATCATCTTCGCGATCTCGCTCATCACGTTCCCGGCGATCATCGCACAGTTCCTGGCGACGGCACCGCGCTTCCAGGGCGTCGTGAGCTTCATCAATCTCTACATGAACTCCCAGAACCCGAGCATGTTCTACATCCTGCTCTACTTCCTCCTCGTCATGGGCTTCACGTACTTCTACGTCTCCGTGACGTTCAAGCCGCAGGAGGTGGCAGAGACGATCCAGAAGCGCGGAGGCTTTATCCCCGGCGTCCGACCCGGCGCACAGACAGCGGCACTCCTCCAGAAGACGAGCAACTGCATGAACCTCTGGGGTGGCCTCTTCCTCGGCATCGTGGCCATCATCCCGCTGATCTTCACGAAGTACTCGACTCTCAACGCGAATGATCTCATCATCTCCGGCTCCGGACTCATCATCATCGTCGGTGTGGTGATGGAGCTCATCCGCCAGGTGAATGCGCAGATGTTGGCGCATGATTACGATAAGCTGGTGTAACGAACGGATAATGGACAGTGAACAGTGAACAGTGGATAGTGGACAATGGCGAATCGGTTGCATGCAAAGGAACCCCAAGCCTTTCTCGTAGATTGTCCACTGTCCGTTGTCCACTATCCACTATCCACTGGTTGTTCCCCTTGCTTCCACCAACATTCTTCACGATCCTTTCCCCATGGATCTTGTATTTTTCGGCATCCAGGGCTCAGGGAAGGGAACCCAAGCGAAGCGCATCGCCGCGGAGCTCGGGTACGACATCTTCGAGGCGGGCGGCGAACTTCGAAAAATTGCTGCCTCGGGATCAGAGCTGGGGAAGACCGTGAAGTCGTACATCGATGCAGGGCATTTAGTCCCGCACGAGATCATCATGCAGGTGGTGAAGGAGGCGATCGGCGCACGATCGAAGAGCCAGAAGATCCTCTTCGACGGCATCCCCCGCGATCTGGATCAGATGCGCGACTTCGATGCGATCATGCGCGACGCAGACCGGGAGTTCCGCGCTATCCACTTCCTCCTGAGTGCAGAGGAGGGACTCAAGCGCATCCTCGGACGGGCGAAGCAGGAGGGGAGAGCAGACGATGCAGATGAATCCATCATCCGCCGACGGATGGATCTCTTCGAAACGAAGACCATGCCCGTCATCGACCGCTACAAGGCAGCGGGGAAGGTGGTGGAGATTGATGCCAATCGATCTGTTGATGATATTTACGGAGATCTGAAGGCTGCCGTGAAGAAAGACTAGGAATGGGATTTGGATTAGGATTAGGATTCGGGCGCTAGGTTTAGGGTCCCTCCCAAATCCAAATCCTAATCCTAATCCACTCACCCATGTCCTCTTTCCAGATCTTCACCTCCGCAGAGCTCGCCTCCCTTCGTCAAGCAGGGAAGATCCTCGCTGCGTGCTTAGAGGAAGTGGCGTCACGCGTTACCCCGGGGATCACGACGGGCGAGCTCGATCAGATCGCAGAGGATTTCATTCGCTCGCACGATGGGGCGAGCCCCGCATTCAAGGGCTACCAGAACTATCCCTCAACACTGTGCACATCCGTGAATGAGCAGTGCGTGCATGGTCTCCCAGGTCCGCGTGTACTCGATGAAGGAGACATCGTGTCCTTGGACTGCGGTGTGCTCGTCGATGGGCTCTATACGGATGCCTGCATCACCGTCGGCGTTGGCGTCATCACCACGGAGCATCAGCTCTTCCTCGACGTCACTGCGGATGCCCTCGCGAAAGCATGCGCGATCGTGAAGCCCGGCACACGCATCGGGGATATCTCGAGCGTCATCCAGAAGACTGTTGAAGCTGCGGGGTACAAGCCTGTGAGGGGCCTCACAGGTCATGGCCTTGGCTACACGCTGCACCAGTTTCCCGATGTTCCCAATGCGGGGAAGGCAGGCACGGGACCCGCGCTCCCTGTAGGGACGATCATCGCGATAGAGCCCATCACCTCGATGGGGGGTCCGGACATTGCCGATGCGGAGGATGGATGGACGATCCAAACGAAAGACGGGTCCCTCTCCGCGCACTTTGAGCACACCGTGCTGGTCACCGAAAACGGGCAGGAAATCCTTGCCTGATGGCAATTATTACACTGTGGAAACATTTTTGAAAAAATGCAACACCATTTCGCTCCCCCTGAGGATAATTGCAGACCTATGGCTTGCTGAAGCATTTATCGCTCTGTAGGCTGCCACAGCTCTTGACCCGCTTACCTTCTGTGTCTAAGGACGTGATTAAACTTGTCGGCATTGTGAAGGAGAGCTTTCCCAATGCCACATTCCGCGTCCAGGTGATCAGTGAACAAGCGAAAGACCATGAGCTGCTCTGCCACCTCGCCGGTCGCATGCGCGTCCACCGCGTACGCATCCTGCCGGGGGATCGGGTGGAGATTGAAATGACGCCGTACGACCTCAGCAAGGGGCGTATCGTGTACCGGTATCCCTCCTCGAACCTCTCGCCCGCTGTGGGCGACAGGAACACTCCCGCTCCTCCCACTCGCTCCTAAACCATGAAAGTACGCCCTTCCTGCAAGCCGATCTGCAAAGACTGTCGCCTCGTCCTGAGGCGAGCGGGCGGCTCTGGCAAGAAAGTCCGCCGCATCGTCTGCAAGAATCCCAAGCACAAGCAACGTCAGGGCTGATGAACGCACAATGGAAAATGGAGAATGAACAATTCTTTCCCGCACAAGCAATGTCTCTTGCGTCCACCATCATCGCTCGCACTCTCTCGCAGAAAGAGGAGCGCTCGTCATTGTCCATTGTCCATTGTTCATTGTTCATTCTCTAGCATGCTCCGCATATCCGGTGTCGTCCTCCCCGGCCAGAAGCGCATAGAAATCGCCCTCACGGCGATCAAGGGCATTGGCCGTCCGCTCTCGAAGAGGATCCTCAATGAACTCAACATCGACCTCGATTTGCGCACGGATGTCCTGCCGGAATCTGAGCAAGCCAGGCTGCGCGCACGTGTGGAGCGCGAACTCACGGAGGGGGAATTGGCACGCAAGGTTTCCATGGATGTGAAGCGCCTCCAGGACATCGGTACCTGGCGCGGCTACCGTCACCGCCGGAAACTGCCGGTCCGTGGACAGACATCGCGCAGGAACGCACGCACGAAGCGCGGCAAGAAGAAGACAGGTCTCTCCGGCCGCACCACTCTTACGAAGACCTAATCCCGCCCCCCTCTCCCCCTCATGACTGACACGGACGCACAGAAGCAGGCCCTCATCCCCGATGCCGAGAAACCCGAGACGAAGGTTGTCCGGCGCAAGAAGGTGAAGCGCACCGTCCCCAAAGCGCGCGTCTGCATCCATGCGGGCGAGAACAACACGATCGTCACCTTCACCGATTACGAAGGCAACGTCCTGGGATGGGCGAGCTGCGGATCGACGGGGTTCAAGGGGACACGGAAGTCGACACCGTACGCAGCGAAGGTCGCTGCAGAGACGGCTGCGGGAAAGGTGAAGGTCTACGGCATCGAGTCTGTGCAGGTGGAGGTGAAGGGCCTAGGGCCTGGACGCGAGCAGGCTATCCGCGGACTCCAGAGTGCTGGTCTCAACTTGGATGCCATCATCGATACCACACCAATCGCTCACGGCGGTTGCCGCCCCCGCGGACGCCGACGCGTCTAGTGCCGCCTGAGGCGGATTCCCCTCTGCTCCTCCCTCTCCTCTCCTGCTATGAAGTACAACGGACCCAAAGCGAAGCGCGTTCGCCGCTACGGGGTGAACATCTACGGATCGGACAAGTACGACAAGATCCTGCAACGGAAGCCCCAAGGCCCTGGCAAGGGGCCTCGGTCGAAGCAGGGGCGGCTCTCGGAGTACGCGCAGCAGCTGAAGGAGAAGCAGAAGGCGCGCGATATGTTCGGCCTCTCTGAGCGCCAGTTCCACTCGCTCTACGCCCTCGCTTCCAAGGTGAGCGGCCAGACGGACGAGATCTTCAAGCAGCTCCTCGAGCGTCGGCTCGACAACATGATCTACCGCGCAGGGTTCGCACACACGCGACCGCAAGCACGCCAGTTCATCAGCCATGGTCTCTTCACCGTCAACGGCAGGCGCGTCACGATCCCCTCCTTCCGCGTGCGTCCGGGGGAGGTCATCGTCGTCCGCGGGCAGCGCAAGTCTTCACCGGTCTTCCCGCCCATCCTCGCCGCGCACGAGAAGTACAACCCGCCCAAGTGGCTGAAGGTCGACAGCGCCGAAATGAAGGTAGAGGTGGTGAGTCTGCCCGCTCCGGAGGATACGGAGCAGTCCATCGACGTCCGCCAGATCGTCGAGTTCTACTCACGCAACTAATCTCCTGAAGACCCCTCCGTCCCCCTCAATACCCCTCAGTCCTATGCACATCATCCAGGAAGAAATTGGACTCCCAGTCTTCACCTTCACACCAGTGAAGAAAGGGGACGACTCCCACGGCGTCTTCACCATCGCACCGCTCCCCCCCGGGTACGCCATGACGCTCGGGAATGCGCTACGCCGCGTTCTACTGAGCAGCTTGCCAGGTGCAGCCATCACGTCCATCCGGCTTGGCGGGGTGCAGCACGAGTACACGACCATCAAGGGCGTGCGCGAATCTATCCTCGACATCACCCTGAACTTAAAGCTCCTCAAGCTGCGCAAGCACAGCAAGGACCCAGAGGTCATCACGCTCGATGTAAAAGGGCCCAAGTCCGTGACCGCAGCGGATTTGAAACTCACCTCCGACGTGGAGGTCTTGAACCCCGAGCTCCCGATCCTCACGCTGGAGAAGGGTGCCTCATTGGAGATGCAGCTCACGGTGGAGAAGGGAGTCGGCTACGTCCCCGCTGCGGAGCGGAACAAGAAGCAGAACGAGCCGGGGCTCATGTACATCGATGCCATCTACACACCGGTCATCAAAGTGCGCTTCGAGGTGGAGGCCGCTCGCGTCGGCCAGCGGACAGATCTCGAAAAACTCAGTCTCGACGTCCAGACCAATGGCTCGCTCACTGCGGAGGAGGCTGTGCAGTTCGCTTCCCAACTCCTCCAGAGCTACTTCGCGTACTTCGGCTCCGAGCAGAAGGTCGTGGAGCCCGAGTTCATCGCAGACTTCTCCCGCGCCGGCGCGCAGCAGGTCGACGACGCCACGCATACACCGGTGAAGGAGAGCTACACCCCCATCGAGATCCTCAACTTCTCCCCGCGCACCCTTAATGCCCTCATCAATGCGGGTGTGGGATCCATCGAGCAACTCACGAAGTGCACGGAGGCCACCCTCAGTAACTTCCGCGGATTCGGTGCCAAGGCCCTCGACGAGGTGAAGAAAACCCTCGGCGATCGGGGCCTGAAGCTCGCGGACGATACTCTGGACGCCTAAGCCATTTTCGGGCACACTGCCCCCTCCGATTTTCTCCCATGCGCCACCGTCATTCCCGCCGTCGGCTCCGCTACAAACCCGCACACAGCAGGTTGCTGCAAAGGAACCTCGTGACGTCGCTCCTCCTCTACGAGACGGTGCGCACGACGAAGAAGCGCGCGGAGGTGGTACAGCCCGTCATCGATCACCTGATCGCGATGGCGAAGTCGAAGGAGCCTATGAATGCGATCCGTTTCATTAATCGCATCGTCACGGACAAGAACGCAAGCCGCAAGGTTATGGAGGTCCTCGTGAAGCGGTTCGAGAAGCGCCCATCTGGCTTCACGCGTATTGTGCCGCTCGGCAGCCGCGCAGGGGATGGGGCGAAGGTCGTGACCCTCGCGCTCGTGGATGCCACTGATGATTCTCCTGTAGTGCAGGAGAAGAAGAAGAGGAAGAAATCTGCAGCACCCGCTTCCACTCCCTCCGCATGAAGACGACCGTCGTGCCCCCACCGGTTCCAGAGTGGTTCATCGTGGATGCTGACGGGAAGAACCTGGGACACATCACTTCACGCATTGCGCACGTGCTCCGCGGCAAGCACCTCCCGACGTACTCTCCCCACCAGCTCTGCGGCGCGCACGTGATCGTCGTGAATGCAGAGAAGCTCACGTTCCAGGCAGCGAAGCTCCGCAGGAAGATCTACTACCACCACACCGGGTACCCAGGCTCCATACGGGCTACGCCTCTCAAGAAGATGTACAGCGAGCACCCAAAGGAGGTGATCGTGCGTGCGGTGAAGGGAATGCTCGCGAACACTCGACTCCGTCCGCGCATGCTCAAGCGCCTCCACGTCTTCGAAGGAGGCGAACACAAGTACGCCGCGCAGAAACCCGTTCCCCTCACCGTATGAACGCCACAGAAGCCAAGCGCTCCTACTTCTACAGCGTCGGCAAGCGGAAGACTTCCATTGCCCGGGTGCGCCTCTTCCCAGAGGGGTCTGGAGATCTCACGGTCAATGGTAGGAAGCCCAAGGGGTACTTCTCGCCCCTCCAGGTAGAGAACGCACTGGCACCCCTCGCACTCACAGGACAGAAGAGCTCCTTCGACGTTGAGGTGAAGATCCTCGGTGGTGGCAAATCCTCGCAATCAGACGCACTGCGCCACGGCATTAGCCGCGCACTCCTCCTCTGGAATCCTGAGGTCCGCGTCGAGCTCAAGCGCGCAGGTTTCCTCCGTCGCGACTCACGCATCAAGGAACGCAAGAAGCCAGGCTTGAAACGCGCACGCAGAGCGCCGCAGTGGCAGAAGCGGTGAGAGCAATTCGCCCTCTACAACGCTTTCTTCCCTTTCTTCTTTCCCTTGGGGCAACTTCCAATTTCAACTGCCAACTTCCAAGAAAATTTGGGGAAAAATAGTAAGCACAAATTGATATCTTTCCCCCTTGTGACTTTCTTGTAGGTTGGAAGTTGAGAGTTGTTTCCTTATACGGTGATCGCCATCTTCACGTAGTACAGGCTCTTCCCCTCCTCTGTATCGAGGATGAACTTCGCATCGAGCTCAGAGAGCTGCATGATCGTCTGGCACATCTTCAGGAGGATATGCGGGGGGATGCTGATGCCGGAGTCTAAGCACGTCGCACACAGGCCTGCAGCGTCGCGGGAGCGCAGGTACGGCTCACCACGGTCTACGATGACGTTGTAGAGCGTCTCCTGTACCTGCACGACGTAGTGCTCGATGTAGGGCTCCAGCTCCTCCAGCGGGATATCGTGCACTTCGGGCAGCGCTTCGAGGATATCGAGGTCACTATGGATCGCGTGGGCGATGCAGGCGTCGATGGACATGTGGGTGTGGGTGTTTGAATAAATCCAGACATGATACCAAAATACGGCGGACAGGTCTAGGGGTTCCCCCGCACAGATCATCGATGACTCACGAGACCGGAGCGTGCAGAGACGGTGCGTCCAGGGAGCGAGCAACGATCCCTCAGGGTTCTCCTCCTCCGTTTTTCGCTTGTGCAAGCCTTTTGTTCAGTGATGGTGTTTTCGTTTGTATTTGCACTCCTGTCAATGGGATCTACCCGCCTATCAAATTGACAGGGACTCCTACCGCAGGGGAGAATTGCTCCCTTTTTTTGAAAGGTCCCCTTCCACCCTCTTCCTATGCGTACGTTCCGCACCTTCATTCTCTCCGTCTTCACGGCGAACCAGTTCTTCGGGGTTATCCCTTTGGTCTCGGTTCTCCCACTCGCGCATGCGGAAGACGTTCCTACCTGTAAGGGCCTCGAGGCCACGATCTACGTCGATGAAGATAGCGTGATCGTCGGGGGCAACAACGACGGGGATGATTACGAGGGAACGCTCGACGGCACAACCGGTGACGACGTGATCGTGGGAACGGACGATGCGGACGAGATCGATGGAGGCTTCGGTGATGACACCATTTGCGGCATGGGAGGGGATGACACGATCTTCGGCCAATTGGATGCGGATACGATCGAAGGGGGAGAGGGAAATGACGAGCTCGAAGGGGGCACGGGGGACGATGTCCTCTGCGGCAACGAAGGCAACGACACGCTCAAGGGAGACCTCGGCAACGACACACTCTGCGGCGATGACGGCGATGATTCCCTGGATGGTGGCACTGGCGATGATCAGATGGACGGAGGAGCGGATACGGACAGCCTTGCCGGAAGCCTCGGCAACGACGTCTGTGCGAACGGCGAGAATAATTCGAGTTGTGAGGACACGACGAGCGAGGTCTCGTGCGACGGTTCTGGCGGGAGCTCCTCGAGTGAAGAGAGTTCCTCCTCTGAGGGTGACAGTTCCTCTTCCGAAGACGACAGTTCCTCCTCCGAGGACGACAGCTCCTCCTCTGAGGGTGACAGTTCCTCTTCCGAAGACGACAGTTCCTCCTCTGAGGATAGCTCCAGCAGTGCATCGAGCGACATTCCCACCTGTCAGGGCCTGGAGGCCACAATCTACGTCGACGAGGATGGGGTGATCGTGGGTGGTGATGACGATGGTGATGACTACGAGGGCACGCTCGACGGTACCAACGGCGCAGATGTGATCGTCGGTACGGACGATGCGGACGAGATCGATGGCGGTTTCGGCGACGACACCATCTGCGGCATGGGTGGCGACGATACCATCCGCGGGCAGTCCGATGAGGATGACCTGGAGGGAGGCGAAGGCGACGACGAGGTGCTGGGTGGCACAGGAGATGACGAGCTCTGCGGCGACGCAGGGAACGACACGCTCAAGGGCGAGACGGGGAATGACACCCTCTGCGGCGATGCTGGTAATGACACTCTCGAAGGCGGTACCGGCAACGATGCGATGAACGGAGGAGCCGACACGGACAGCATGGACGGCCAGATTGGATCCGATATCTGCGTGAATGGTGAGGATAATGTGGAATGCGAGGATACGACGACGACTGTCATCTGTGATGCGTCCTCCAGCTCCTCATCGTCTTCGTCCGATCAGAGCAACTCGTCTTCCAGCAGTTCTTCCATTTCTTCAGGAGGATCATCGTCCTCGACATCTTCCTCAGTGAGCAGTTCGTCCTCGACATCTTCCTCAGAGAGCAGTTCGTCCTCGAGTACGGGTGGGCAGCAGGGAGGTGGGGGGAGCGAACAAGTGTCCGGCGACGGCTTCACGGCTCCAGAGACGGATATCTCTGGCGCGCGCCGTGGCCACCGCAGCAACCAGCTCTACGCAGCGATGAACTACATGCTCACAACGTTGCATGCACGCAACAATGCAGAAGGTATCGCCCCGCCTGCCTTTGGAGGCGGCAGGAACGTCCCCTTCTCGAAGGGCGAGAAGCAGCTGATCTGCTCCACCATCCGCGCAATCCCTCGGGGAATCGATAGGACTCTCCTCCACGCTATTGCAGAGATGATTGCGGACGAGCTCAATCGTCCCATCGCGAAGGTCGAGGAAGCCCTGAAGGCCCGCAAGGACTGTGAGAAGTTCTTCAGCTCCCGTGTGTCCCTAACGTCTCTCGTGAGTGTGAAGATTGAGGAGGATGCCCTGCTCGCGCAGGAGAAGTTGGAGAGTGAGAAGAAGGCCTTCCCCGTTGATGAGAACGGTGTGCCTGTCTCCAGCAACCCACTCTTCAATGCCTGCCTCCTGGGCGGGGATGTGAAGGATGAGACGGGGAACCCCTACAACTGCCGACGGTACCGGTCCGGAGGCAAGTGGATCCACCCCGATCTCGATGTGGAATTCGTCTGGAGGAAACTCCCTGTCGCGTACCTTCAAGTGCCTGAGAACTTCATCGTGGTGCGCCCCGGCCAGGAATTTGCACAGAAGTAAGGGATCGAACCACGCAGTACAGCCTATTCCCTTTACCTGCCTCTCCCCCTCCCAAGGGGGAGAGCGGGGGGATGGGAAAATGCCAATTCTCAACCTTCAACTTCCAAGAAAAACGAGGAAAAGTTTGAAAGAAGAAATCTTTTCAAACGTGTGACTTGGTATTTTCTTGGGAGTTGGGTTTTGTGACTTGGAATTTCCCCTCGGGGGATTAGCCTTCTCGGTAGAGACTGAAGAAGCGCACTGGTGATACGGTGACCTTCTCTGCCTCTCCGGGTGTGAGTATCGAATTGGTTGCGTAGGGTGTGTATGGTGTCCCTCCGCGGTCCCTGTCGATCTGCAGGTGCAGGTGGGGCCCGGACGTATTCCCCGTGAGTCCCACGGTCCCCAGGAACTGCCCTGGTGTGACCGTGTCACCCAGACGTACCGCCACGGCTTCCAGATGCCCGTAGACAGAGAAGAATGTCTCCTCCTGTCGGTGGTGCTCTACGATCACATGGAGCCCCAGGGTGTCATTGCGCTGGACGTTGTACACCTTGCCCCCAGCAACAGCTCCTATGGGCGTACCAAAAGCGAGTTTGAGATCAATACCAGGGTGCTGACCTGTGAATTCACCCGCATCAATGTCGTACGCGCCAAAGAACCGCGTGGAGTAGTAGAGCTTCGCCGTGATCTTCGGAATACTCTCCTCCGTAATGGGGTGTGTGAGGGAATCCATGGATGTCGTGAGGATATTCATGTTGTATGCCGGGATAGGCACGAAGTCCGAGGGTGCGAGCTCTCCATACGTGCGGTTCCACTCCGCCGACGTGCGCATCGCACCCCAGTTGGGAACGCGGGGGACGGGATACACGGCGCGGACGAACGGTGGGAATCCGGCCGGACTTGCAGCTTCATGGGGAACTTCTTGTACCGCAGATTCACTCACGGCAGCCACCGTGAGTGTAGGCACGCCCGTCACGAGCGGAGGGATGCGAATACTCGGAGCTGCTGCATGCGTTTCTGTGGCTTTGGGCAGGGCTCGCGGAGGGGTGAGGGGGACAGTACTGGGGAGAGATGTGCGTCGTGTGATGCGCATGCGCTGGACGATGCGGAACTGCGAAATCCGGCTCTCGAGAATGCCCTCTTCCTCCTCGCTCGCTCGCATACTCAGGAGTTGTACGGTGAGACCGCACGATCCCAGCGCAAAGAGCAGGAAGAGACCTACTCCGGGAGGGAGCACGTACGACCGAAGAGTGCGGAGCACCTGCAGCGGTGAGGGCATTGGTTGTTTGTTTGAGTGATACAATTCTACATGAAAACGGAGAAAAGTACATGTGATTTGAAAACACTGTCAGACGGTTGGCAAAAAAATGTGTTCATGCAGTTCGCTTCAGGATTCAATCTGCTGAGGGAAAAACTGCAGAGCGGTTCTCAATTGACACTTCATTATTTCCGTGTCGAAAGATGTCTATTCCTCCATGCACAGAAAGAGCTGTTGCTCCTGCTCTCCGCCTTGGTACGATCGCCCCCTTTTTTCGCTCGCCCGATGGACCCCACGCAAGAAACGGATCCAACGGCACTCCTCTCCGCCGCGTACACCAAGTACGCTGGGCAGATCTACCGACACTGCTGTTTCCGCACGTTCAATCAGGAGGATGCGGAGGAGCTCGTGCAAGAGACGTTCATGCGAGCGTGGGAGTATCTCACCAGCGGGAGGAAGATCGATAGCCTGAAGCTCTTCCTCTACCGGATTGCCAACAACCTCATCATCGATGAGGCACGCAAGAAGAAGGCAAAACTCCCCGACCTCTCCCTCGATCGTCTGATGGAGGAGGGGTTCGACATCGGGCACGTCCGCGTGGATCCCATCCAGCGGCGATCGGACATGGTGAAAGTCCTCGGGGCTCTCAAGAAGCTCAAGAAGGGCTACTACGAGCTCCTCATCATGCGGTACATCGACGGGATCAAACCCGCAGATATTGCGATCATCATGGGCATATCGCCCAACACGGTCTCCGTACGGCTCCATCGTGGTATACGGCACTTAACATTGAGCCTGAAATCCACCCAAGTATCATGAGATGTACATATTTCAACATCGTCAATAATAAAATGCGCATCGCACAACATACTCAGAAGTCTGAATCGATCAAGCGCGTCTTCTTTTACGCTCTTTTCAGCCACTCCAGAGAGCACTTGCCACTGATGAAACGAAGAAACATTACTGACGATATAGCAATATCCTTTTTGAAAGTTTTTTGGGGTCTTTCCGTCATTAGTCTCCAACGTTCGTGACCGGACGTGGGCGCATTGAGCGCGCACTCCTTATCTATAGGCGGTGAAGCTCACCTTCCTCGGTTTTTTTATTTCTATCTTCCCTTCCCACCATCTTATGGCGCAAAACCAGAGAACAGCCAGACAAGGGAAATACACACTCACAGAGAGGGCATGGCGCATGCTCTCCCGCTGCTCCGTCAGCGCAGTATCCGCTACGTGCGCCATGATCGTCGTCGGCGCACATGCCTCGGGCATCGCCGACATTATGCAAGCGGTGGTGATCTCGGGCTTCTCGCTCACGGAAGCGTCGCAGCTGATCGACGCGTCCGATGGCAACGAGACCGATGTCACGCAGACTGCAGATGGTTCCGAGGGGGATTACGACCAGGATGCCTGGTTGGAGTCTGCCTCCTTAACCGTCGCGGAAGTTGGCCAGGCTGCTGACGCCGTGAACCTTGCTGTCGCCTCCCAGGAGGCCGGCGAGGAATCCGACGGTGAACAGACTGCTTGGGTCGAGGTTGGAGCCTTGACCGACGCCCTCCAGACGGTCTTGGCCGATTCCGGCAACAAGACGACCGTCGATCAGGATGCGACGGGCAGTGGCGATGAGTCCGAACAAGTGGCGAGCGTCCTCTCCGCGTCTCTGACGGGAGTGGGTGCTGCCCAGGAGGCACTCTCGCTCAACCTTATAGACATTGAGCAAATCGCCGATGACGGAGAGGTAGAGCAGGAGGCGTCCATCGCTGGTGATGCCGCAACAATCGGCGTCCAGACGGTGTTGGGGACCTCCGGTAACGACACCACAGTCACCCAGAACGCGGGTGATGGCGGTGGCGGGTACGGCGGGTACTCCTACGGTGGTGGCAGCACGAACCAGACCGCGTGGGCGGACTCCGCTGCAGCCACGGGTGTTGGTGCACTGCAGAGCGTCATCGCAGTCAATATCTTGACTCTGACGCAGAACTGCACGGGCAACTGCTACCAGTACATGGATGGATCCCTCATCGCGAATACGACGGGGGTGCAGACGGTGGTCGGTGATGCGTCGAACACGACGGGCATCACGCAGACCGCGGCAGGGGACGGTGGCGACTACGATCAGGAAGCCTCCGCACTCTCCTCCGCTCTCGCCGGCGTCCTCGCCGGTCAGCAGGTGGGTTCCCTCAATGAGGTCTCCGTGACCCAGAACGCCACGACGGGTGATTGTGACTACGGCCATGGGTACGATGGATGCGGTGAGACGGAGCAGCATGCATCCGTTGCCAACGAGGCGAATGCCCTCGGTGTGCAGACGGTCGTAGGGGTGGCGGACAACACCACTTCTATTACGCAGGACGCACAGGGCTACGAAGAGGGCTCCGAGTACGACCAGAAGGCGTACGCGGTGTCCGAGGCGGGAGCCGGTGTCCTCGCCGGTCAGACTGTCGAAGGAGTCAACGTGACGGGTATCTCCCAGACTGCCGATGGCGCTGGGGATCAGACCGCGTGGGTGGACACGTCCGCCGCGGCGATTGGAGTGCAGTCGGTGACCGGTATTGCAGCGAATGGCACAACGATCGACCAGACGGCTGGTGGCTACGATGGCGCAGAGTACGAGCAGTCTGCCTCTGCCGATTCCACTGCCGGCACCCTCGTGGGTGCGCTGCAGACAGGTCTCGCATTCAACGAGACTTCCGTCGTGCAGGATGCCTCTGGCTACGGCGATGGCAATGAATACGATCAAGAGGCTTCGGTGAATGCCGATGCCGGTACAGCTCTCACGTCCGTCGCAGTGGGCCTTGCGCTCAATGAGACGGGCATCTCGCAGAATGCCGAAGGAGCAGCGGATCAGGAGGCTTCTGCACTGAGCAACGCGGGAACCCTCGCTGCTCAGGATGTCGAGGGCATCTCCGGAAACCTTACGGAGATCTCCCAGACGGCATCTGGCGATAGCAGCGACTATGACCAGACGGCATGGGCACAGTCCTCCGCACTCACGGGTGTGGGAGCGGTGCAGGTCGCTTCCTCCGGTAACCTCACCGAGATCGAGCAGAGCGCGGGCGAGGGTGGCGGTACGGAGCAGACCGCATGGGTGGATTCCTCCGCCGATACGGTTGCGGAGCAGACAGTCGTGGGTGCTGCCCTCAACGGGACGGCGATCTCCCAGACTGCAGATGGCTACGGGGATGGTGCGGAGTATGACCAGGAAGCGTCCACGGATTCCGTCGCCGCGACGGAAGTGGGAGCTCTCCAGATCGCGACTTCCTTCAATGGTACGTCCGTTGCACAGAATGCCGAGGGCAGCGATGGCGGGTACGGCCACGGCTACGGTGATGACGGCGTCGACCAGGAGGCCTCTGTCCTCTCGCATGCGGGGACGGAAGCGAGCCAGACGGTTGTCGGTCAGTCGCTCAACGGTACTGCGATCGAGCAGACCGCTGGTGGCGATGGCGATGACTACGACCAGACGGCATGGGCCCAGTCCTCTGCCCTCACGGGTGTTGGCGCTGTCCAGCTGGCCGCATCCGGGAACACGACCCTCGTTGAGCAGGATGCAGGTGAGGGTGGTGGCGAGGTCGATCAGGTTGCCTGGGTAGAGTCCGATGCCGCTACGGCAGCTGATCAGCTCGTCGTCGGTGTCGCAACGAACGGCACGGCAATCGAGCAAACCGCCGAGGGCTACGGCGACGGCGGATCCTACGACCAGGATGCCTCCAGCGATTCCGTCGCAGCGACGGAGGTGCTGGGCGTGCAGGTCGCAACTTCAGAGAACCTCACCGGTGTCTCGCAGACGGCGGGCGGCGAGGGTGAGTACGATCAGGAAGCTTCCGTGCAGAATTCGGCGGATACCGCAGCGTCCCAGGTGGTCGCTGGTGTCGCAACGAACGGCACAGCCATCCAGCAGACCGCAGAGGGTGATGGCTCCGAGTACGATCAGACAGCGTACGCTGTCTCCTCCGCTCTCACGGGCGTTGGCGCATCGCAGGTCGCTGCGTCCGGCAACCTTACCGAGGTGACGCAGGATGCGAGCGGCGAAGGTGCGGAGCACAGTCAGACCGCGTGGGTCGAGAATGGTGCTCAGACGGATGCTGCCCAGGTTGTTGAGGGTGCTTCCCTGAATGGCACGTCCATCGAGCAGACCGCAGGAGGATACGGTGAGGGCGCGGAGTACGATCAGGAGGCCTCCTCGGATGTCGAGGCGGGCACGCTCGTTGGCGCTTCGCAGGTTGCCGTGAGCGGCAACGTGACGGGTGTCAGCCAGCTCTCCGGCGATGGCTCCGGCGATGACTACGGCTACGGTGGCGATGAGTTCGATCAGGAGGCGTCCGTTGCCAACACAGCGAACACAGAGGCTGCTCAGATCGTCTCGGGTGAGTCCGTGAACCTCACGGGTATCTCCCAGACGGCGGGTGGCGAAGGTGGCGAGTACGACCAGCAAGCGTGGGCCACGTCCTCCGCCCTCACGGGTGTAGAGGCGAGCCAGGCCGCGGCTTCCGGTAACCTCACAGTCGTGTCGCAGGTGGCAGGGGAGGGCAGCGGGGAGTACGACCAGACGGCGTGGGTCGAGAACGATGCGGGTACGCACGCCGACCAGGTGGTGCTCGGCCTCTCGGGGAACGGTACTGCCATCGAGCAGACTGCCGAGGGCTACGGTGATGGTGGAGAGTACGACCAGCAGGCTTCCTCCGATGCGGAGGCAGGCACGCTCGTCGAAGCTTCGCAGGTTGCCCTCAGTGGGAACCTGACGGGAGTCGAGCAGAACGCCGATGGCGAGGGCGAATACGATCAGGATGCATCCGTCCTCAGCACGGCAAACACGGAGGCCGCCCAGATAGTTGCCGGTGCGTCTCTCAATGAGACGGCGATCAGCCAGAGTGCAACGGGCGATGGCTCCGAGTACGACCAGCAGGCATACGCTGTCTCCGGTGCGGCGACGGGCGTCGGTGCTGCGCAACTTGCAGTTTCTGAGAACCTTACCGGCGTCGAGCAGAATGCGTCCGGTGATGAGGCTGACCAGGATGCGTGGGTCGAGAACGCGGCGAGCACGGATGCCGCTCAGCTCGTCGAGGGTTCCTCGGTGAATGGCACAGAGATCACACAGGAGGCGAACGGCTACGGCGATGGTGCCGAGTACGATCAGCAGGCATCTGCAGAGTCCAACGCAGCGACGCAGGTCCTCGCTCTCCAGGAGGCATCCGCTTCCAATGAGACGGGTATCCTCCAGAACGCTGGCGAAGGCTACGGCTCGATGTCCGATTCCTACGGCTACGACGGTGCGGATATCGATCAGGCCGCAACGGTAGCGAACTCCGCCGACACGCAGGCCGCCCAGGTGGTCTCCGGTGAGTCCTTGAACACGACGCTCATCGGTCAGTCCGCTGGTGCAGGTGATGCCTCGGGCAGCGAGTACGATCAGACAGCGTGGGCACAGTCCTCTGCCCTCACGGGGGTAGGTGCTGCCCAGGTTGCTTCGTCCGAGAACCTCACGCAGGTCGAACAGAACGCGGGCAGCGAGGATGGCAGCGGTGAGTTCGATCAATCTGCCTGGGTCGAGAATGGTGCGAGCACAGCTGCGGACCAGGAGGTCGTCGGCGTCTCCGCCAACCTCACGGGCATCGAGCAGACCGCAGAGGGCCATGGGTACGATGACAGCGCGGAGTACGACCAGCAGGCTTCCGCTGATTCCGAGGCTGCAACGGAGGTGGGCGCTCTCCAGGAGGCTCTGTCCGTCAACGCGACGGGTGTCTCCCAGAACGCCGATGGTGAGGGTGAATTCGATCAGAGTGCTTCCGTCCTGAACGGTGCAGACACAGCCGCGAGCCAGGGTGTCGCTGGAGTGTCCGCCAACGTTACGGGTATCTCGCAGGATGCCTCCGGTGAAGGCAGCGAGTACGACCAGACCGCGTACGGTACCTCTTCCGCCCTGACGGGCGTCGGTGCAGCGCAGGTCGCCGCATCGGGCAACCTCACGGAGGTCGTCCAGGATGCGGAGGGTGGTGCCGAGTTCGATCAGACCGCCTGGGTCGAGAATGGTGCGAGCACGGCTGCGGACCAGGAGGTCATCGGCGTCTCCGCCAACGTCACGGGTATTGAGCAGACGGCCGAAGGCTACGGCGATGGTTCCTCGTACGATCAGGAAGCTTCCTCGGATTCCGAGGCAGTGACCGAGGTCGGCGCGCTCCAGGTTGCCGGTGCTGGCAATGCCACCCTCGTCCTCCAGAACGCAGAGGGCGGTGGTGACGATTACGGCCATGGCTACGGCGATGGTGAATACGATCAGGAAGCTGCAGTGCTCTCCACTGCGGACACGGATGCAAGTCAGACGGTTGTGGGTGCCTCTGCCAACGTCACGGGTATCTCCCAGACGGCGGGTGGCGAAGAGGGCTCTGAGTACGACCAGACGGCTTGGGCACAGTCCTCTGCCCTCACGGGTGTGGGTGCAGCGCAGGTCGCTGCGTCCGGTAACCTCACGGGGGTCGAGCAGAATGCTGGTGGAGAGGATGGCAGCGGTGATTACGATCAGACCGCTTGGGTCGAGTCCGATGCCGGAACGACCGCCGATCAGGCTGTCCTCGGTTCCTCCACGAACCTCACGGGTATCGAGCAGACAGCAGAGGGCTACGGCGAGGGTGCTTCCTACGACCAGGATGCTGCAGCGGAGTCCGTTGCACTCACAGAGGTAGGAGCAGTCCAGGGTGCCGCGTCCCTCAACGTGACGGGCGTCTCCCAGAACGCTGATGGTTCCGGTGATTACGACCAGGACGCTTCCGTCCTCAACGCTGCGGACACGACTGCCGGTCAGGAGGTCATTGGTGCGTCCGTGAACCTCACGGGTATCAGCCAGACTGCCGGTGGGTCCGATGCGGACTACGAGCAGACGGCATACAGCGATAGCAATGCAGGAACAGAGGTCGGTGCCCTCCAGGGTGCTGGATCCGCAAACCTCGTCGGCGTCGAGCAGACGGCCGAGGGATACGGTGATGGCGAAGCCGATCAGAATGCGTGGGTCGATGTCGATGCCGGGACGGCTGCAGAGCAGGGTGTCATCGGCGTCTCCGGAAACCTCACGGGCATCGAGCAGACTGCCGATGGCTCAGAGGGTGACTACGATCAGGATGCTGCCGCTGTCTCGAACTCGGCCACATCCGTTGGTGCTGCACAACTCGCAGGTTCCGCGAACCTCGTGGGTATTGAGCAGACCGCAACGCTCGATGATGACGGCGATGTCGACCAGGCTGCCTCCGTCGAGGCCGTTGCAGACACGTCCGCTGCTCAGGGTGTGCTCGGCACATCGGGCAACGGTACGGAGATCACGCAGACGGCTGGTGGCGATGATGATTACGGCGACGACAGCTACGGCTACGACGATCGCGAGTACGACCAGAGCGCGATGGCCGAGTCCAATGCAGCCACAGAGGTTGGTGCGCTCCAGGGTGCAGCTTCCATCAACGCGGTAGGGGTGACGCAGGAGAGCGATGTCGGTGAGTCCGGCACGAACGCGCAGGATGCATGGGTCACGCCGACTGCCACCACAGATGTGGAGCAGACGGTCGTCGGCAACGCGGATAACTCCACGGGTATCACCCAGGAGGCCGCAGGGTCCGATGGTGACTACGACCAGGATGCTTCCGCTCTCTCGAACGCTGGGACATCCGTAGGAGCGGAGCAGGAGGCCCTCTCGGGCAATGAGGTGACGATCTACCAGCACGCCCAGGGTGAGCGTGGCGCGTCCGCCCAGTCTGCAGAAGTGGCGCCCACGGCGACCACGGATGCGGATCAGACAGTCATCGGCGATGCCGATAACGACACGACCATCTCCCAGTCCGCAGAGGGATACGGAGACGGAGCTGAGTACGATCAGAAGGCCTGGAGCGAGTCCGATGCCTCCACGGATGTGGATGCAGATCAGGACGCCAGTGCACTGAACACGATTGAAATCGAGCAGACGAGCTCGGTGAACCGCGGCGCAGTGGCCCAGTACGTCGACACGGCTCCCGTCGCAGAGACGGATGCCGACCAGACGGTGGAGGGCACGTCGCACAACGACACGACGATCACGCAGGATGCCGAAGGCTACGGAGAGGGTGGCGAGTACGACCAGGTGGCCTCGTCCTCTTCCGACTCCGACACTGCGGTCGATGCCGATCAGGATGCCAGCGCCATGAACTACGTGAAGACGCACCAGGACTGCGATGTGGAGCGCGGCGCCTGTGCCCAGTACATCGAGGCCTACCCGACGGCGACGACGGGTGCAAACCAGACGGTCTCCGGCGATTCGGGCAACACGACGGATATCGATCAGACCGCGGGTGGCGAGGGCAGCGAGTACGACCAGGCTGCTGATGCCAACTCCGCTTCCAACACGGATGTCGGTGCATCCCAGGATGCGAGCGCAGTGAACGATGTGGAGGTCTTCCAGACCTGCACGGCGAAGCACGGCGCCTGCGCCCAGTACACAGAAGCCTCTCCCACGGCGGCAACGGATGCCAACCAGAATGTGGAAGGCACCTCCGGTAATGACACCACGATCAGCCAGGATGCTGAAGGCTACGGCAACGATGGCGAGACGGATCAGAGTGCTATGACGGACTCGAGCTCCGAAACGAACGTCGATGCGAACCAGGACGCGAGCTCCTCCAACACCGTCGTCATCGTCCAGGACGGCGCTGCCGAGGACGGTACGAACTCCCAGTACGCGGAGTCCTCCCCGACTGCGACGACGAACGCCAACCAGAACGTGACGGCCACCTCGGGCAACACCACAAACGTCGATCAGACGGCAGGTGGTGACGAAGGTGCGTATGACCAGGATGTCTCCAGTGGTTCCACTGGTGGCACGACTGTGAGTGCTAATCAGAGCGCCGGTTCCTCCAACGGAGTGAACATCGGACAGCTCGGTGGCTCCACGGGTTCCTACGGTTCGTACTTCAACCACTAAAACGACCGTTCTCTGGAGGAAAGGAAGGGAGGCAACTCCCTTCCTTTTCTTATATTCGTGAGAGAGAACCTTGCCTGCCAGCCGTAGCCCTATGGGGCGAAGGCTGGACGGTTCCCGCTCATTCAAGGTGCCGCTCAGGTGCGGGGCCCACGAGACCCACCCCTTCGCGACGACTCCTTTCTCGTTGGGAGTATATCCTCCATCCTTGCAAGACTATCGTGGAGGATGGCCAATAAGCCGATAGTGAAATACATGCCTCGGGGCTAGCGCGAGCGTGCTTCAGCTTGACCGGCGTATCTGTTGGCACTACATATCGATTTGTGTCACACGATAGTACCAACGATGGCGATCTCCCTGAGAAAAACAGGAAGCCGAAGGACTCCCAGGAATTCTTAGAAACATGGTTGAGCAGCTCTAAAGCCCGAATAAGCAGTGAATTCAAAGCATCTGTGACTGCTCTATTTGCAAGGATGTTGCTCCTCCCCGATGATCCGCCACCAATCGATGCAATAGCTGCAGAGCTGCTTCGTGCGGATATCCGAGGAGAGGCGACGGGCATCGAAATCCTCTTACTGAAGTATCCTTCCTGGCGGGAAGCGCGGGTTCGCCTTGCGAGAGAGCAACTTGGGCTCGAGGAACCTCCTCCCATTGACGCTGAAGAGAAGCGTTGGCTCAGAGAAGCGATCTCAGCCAATCCTGATTGCCAGACACCAGAACACGAGCGTCTCTCATTACTGATCGCAGCATTTCCTTCATGGGCTGAAGCCTATTCCAAGCTTGATGATGAAATGATACGGCTACGCTCATATGGGCGGGGAAATTAGGTCCTGCGATGATTGTCGCGAAGGAAGGCTTCGCCTGCCTGACGAATATGAAAACAGCACCCCTTCCCGGATGCTGCTTTCGTCGTATTCGATGGGGAACTCCTCCGTTACTGCGCTTCGACCTCGTTGGGATCCTCGATGAAGCCGTAGAAGCTCAGGCACTTGCGGTAGAAGGACTCATAGTCACTCCTCAGGTACATGCCCTTCTCGATGAGCTTGTCGTAGTCGGCGCGCTTCTTCTTATCGTTCGTGATCTCCGCCTTGCTCTTGAGGAGCGTCCTCGCGTCCGTCGCGGCATCTGTCGCGCAGCTCCTGATGATGCGCACAGGGCGGATCTCGTACCAGTAGAAGAGGAATGCTGCGAGAATGAGCACAGTGACCCACTTGAAGCGCTTGAGGACGGCGATGAGCTTCATAACGAAGAGGGGGGAGGGGGCAACGCGCCCCGACGGAAGTAAGGCAATTTAATTTAACATTTACTATGTGTCAACAGTATTTCCGGATCTATTAAAGGATAATTAAACATACATTTTCAGAGGGAAAGAGAAGTTAACAAATGGCTTGCATAAGCCAAGAATCCACTCCTGCGAAATGTTTGAATTTTTCAGTTTCACACCCTATGGTGAGGAGCCTCCATACGATAGCCTTGGGCGTCCTTCCCCTATTCCTATGCGATCTCCCGTAGCACTCCGTTTGCTCACGAGTGCAGCCCTTCTCTTGAGTATGTCACCCGTTGCGACAGCAGCTCCGGATGTGACGTTGCAGGATGTCCTCATCCGCTTCAAGGAGCTCCCAGGGAGGAACGAAGAGTTGCTGGTGAAGGGACTCGGGAACATGAAACATCGCTTCCACCTGGTGCCCGCCATCGCCGCGCGCATCCCGACATCTGCCATCACTGTCCTGGAGAGGAGCCCACTCATCGAAGCTGTGGAACCCGATCTCGAAGTCTGGGCACTCGATGCAGAGCTCGACAACACGTGGGGGGTCAAACGCATTGGCGCCGGGACAGTAGCCGAGGCGGGGAACCTGGGTGAGGAGATCAAAGTGGCCATCATCGATTCCGGTATCGACTGCACGCATCCGGAGCTGGCTCCCAACTGCGCTGGCGGTATCGACTTTGTGAACGATGATGCTCTGCCCACGGATGACAACGGTCACGGGACGCACGTTGCGGGAACGGTGGCAGCGCTGCGCAATGCGCAGGGTGTTGTCGGTGTGGGTCCCAACATAAAGCTCTACGCGGTGAAGGTGCTGAGTGCGAGCGGCGGTGGCAACTGGAGCGACGTCATCGCTGCCCTTCAATGGGCAGTCGATAACGGCATGCAGGTGACGAACAACAGCTACGGGTCTAGCTCCAACCCCGGGACGACCGTGGAGCTCGCTTTCGCCAACGCGGAGGCGGCGGGGATCGTGAACGTCGCGGCCGCGGGTAACGCGGGCAAGTGCGTTCCCACGGGCAACACGGTGGGCTACCCCGCGCGCTACAGCTCCGTCATTGCGGTCGCCGCAACTGACGTGAACGATGCGCGTGCGTGCTTCTCGAGTACTGGGGAACAAGTGGCAATCGCCGCCCCGGGTGCGGGAATCAACTCCACGAAGATGGGCGGCGGGTACGTCGTCTTCAACGGGACCTCCATGGCCTCTCCGCACGTCGCTGGTGTCGCTGCACTCGTCCTCAAGGCGGGCGTGACGGATGGCAACGGCAACGGTCGCGTGAACGATGAAGTGCGCGCGGCCCTCACGTCGACGGCGAAGGATCTCGGTGTCGCTGGACGCGATCAGCTCTTCGGTTTCGGTCTCGTGGATGCGGTTGCAGCCGTCGCTGCAGTGGCTCCCGTTGTTCTGCCACCTCCTCCAGATCCAGCGATCACGATCACGCTCGGCACGAACAAGTCCTCGTACGTGAGCGGCACAGATACGTCCTCGCTCCTCACCGTGACCGTCCTGAATGAGCTCGATGCGGCTGTCTCCGGACTCTCCGCGAGTGCCTTCGTAACGACGGTCGACTCGCAAGCAGTCTCCCTCTCCTTCGCGGCAACGCAGACGGCGGGTACGTACACCGCGTCCCTCCCCCTCAGTAGCTTGAGTCTCGCAGGACACACGGTGGTCGTGACGGTTACAGACACGCGCAATGTGAGTGATGACGCTACGGCATCGTTCACTATCGTGGCTCCGCCTACGATCGCGACAGGAGTCGGCGTCACCTCCGTAACCTACGCCCTCAGCGGACGCGATCTGCTCATCACGCACACTGCGAAGAACAACTTGGGGGCGAACGTCCCCAACGCGACGATCGTAACGCGACTCCGCCTCGGCACCACCCGCACGTGGAATGCATCTGGGACAACGGGATCCAATGGCACCGTCGTCTTCCGCCTTCGCCGCGCCCCATCAGGTTGTTATACAACGGAAATAACAGGTGTCAATTCCACGGGACTCACGTGGGACGGCGTGACCCCAAGTAATAGCTTCTGCAAGTAGGAAACTCGAAGAAAATTCCTGGTGTTGCAGAGGGCTTCGCTGTACCATTCCGCACTTGCTTTTAGTGCTGGATTATTGTGTACACTCTCCCTCCTATGAAGCGACTCGCCCTCCTCGTCACATCCCTCGTCCTCGGCATTGCTACCGCGCAAGCGCAGGTGGCAGGGCTCCTCTTCATTTCGGATTTCCAGTACCACGGCTTCGACGCAGCGATCCTCAAGTCCCTCGGCTACGACGTGGGGGCCATTCTCTACTGGAAGGAAATGGCGAGCATCACCACAGCACAGCGCAACACCAGCACGGCGTACGAAGGGATCGGGTGCTACCCGTTCTACCTGATGCGCAACGGCAAGTCCGAGGACTTCGGATTGAACTGCCGCACATTCTTCTGCGCGGGCTACCGCAAGGGCGTCATCCAGTGTCAGAAGGCCGACGGGTTGGCCTACGGGGGCGAAGCGGAGATTCAGCGTCGCAAGAGTAACAAGGCACTGGGCGTGAAGTTCAGCGGGCCGAAGTACTTCGATGAGTTCGCGAAAGCCGATCGCACGGTGCACATGGAGGAGCGCCTCGCGGTCCTCACCGATGTCCAGTGCCGACCATTCTACACTATAGAGTTCGGTGACGTCGCCACGGGCGAGGGGTACAACTGCGAGGAAGTGGGGAGCTACCCCTACTACTCAAGTGCCCACATCTGCGCGGTCGATTGGCGCAAGGGAGCGCAGATGACCTGCACACCCGTTGTCCGCGATGATGAGCTTGCGCTGCGCAAGAAGGCGATCGGGCTGCGGGAGACGAGTGGGGAGGAGACGCTGGAGGAAGAGGAGGAGATCACTCCCGTGGAGCCCAGTACGCAGACCGGTGCGCAGCGTTTCCCGGATGTCCCTACAGACCACGATGCCGCGCAAGCTATCGCCGCGCTCGCGGAGCGAGGGATCATCGAGGGCTACCCGGACGGCACCTTCCAACCGGAGCGCACGATCAACCGCGCCGAGCTCTTGAAGCTCCTCGTTGCCGGTCTCCACAGTGCTGAGGTTCAGGCCGAGGTGAACTGCTTCCCCGATGTGACTAATCAGTGGTTCAGCCCCTTCGTCTGCGCTGCGAAGCGCTTGGGATGGATCGCCGGGTACCCGGATGGGACCTTCCAGCCGAATAAAACTGTCAACCGGGCTGAGGCGATCAAGATGATCTCTTCCTCCCTCACCTCAGACTTGAACGCCGCAACTGCCCTCCCGCGCGACGTCTCCCCGTACACGTGGTACGCGCTGTACGTTCGGGTGGGCGTGAAGATGGGCATGATTCCGGAGGACCGGATCTTCGGGCCAAGCGCCGCCATGACGCGTGGGGACACCGCTCTCTGGATCTACCGTGCCATGCAGAACTCTGAGCAAGGAGAAGAGGAAGCCACCACAGAGGAAGAGCAGGGAGCTGCAGGCGCCTCCGCCGAGGAGTCATTCGAGTTCGATGAAGGGACCGGATCGGGGGAGGAAGTGGAGTGAACACCTCACCCCTAGCTCCTCAGTACTCCTCCATCGCCTTCTCGATCAGCTCGCGCGCCTTCGCCGCGTCATCCCAACCAGGGACGGAAGTCGTTCCCGCTGGCGGTTTGTACGTGGAGAAGAAGCGGGTGACCTCATCGCGCGTTCTTGTCGGGACAGAGCCGATATCCTTCGCCTCCGCGTAGCGCACATCCTCCACCGGAACCATGACGATCTTGTCGTCCGGCTCCCCCCCGTCGATCATCCGCATCACACCGATGGGGCGCGCTTCCACGAGTACGAGACGCGCAGCATCCGATTCGCTTGACGTTAGGAGTGGAGGAGTCCCTCATAGCCTGCTTGTGAGCACAGGATTGTTTCAGGGACATTGCACTCGGGTGCTGTCTGGAGTTCAATGAATCCCTTTCCTTCCCACCCTTCCCCATGCGCATCCGTGTGGTCGCCGTGCTTGCACGCGTCACTCTCCCCTGTTTCGTCGTCTCCCTCTTCCTCTCCGGAGCAATGCCGGAGCAGGTGAACGCTGTGGATTCCATTTGCGGTAACGGAGCGCTCGAGGTGGGAGAGACCTGCGATGATTCCAACACGACCGCTGGGGATGGCTGCTCCGCCGTCTGCCAGTACGAGTCGTGCGGTGGAAGCGATGTGGTCGCGCACTGGCGTGCAGATGAGGGGACGGGAACGACGGCGGACGACTCCACGACCTTCAACAACGTCGGTGCCCTCCAGAATGGTGCGGCGTGGACTGCCTCTGCGGCCCCCACGACGTTCTTCAATCCCAACGCCCTCAGTCTCGATGGGGCGAACGACTTCGTCCTCGTCTCCGATACGACGGCCATTCCCTCGGGTGCGGCAGCGCGCACACTTGCGCTCTGGATGAATCAGGATGCCATCACTGGCCAAGCTACCCTCCTCTCCCTGGGCAATGGCGGGAGCGCTGATCAGCGCTTCATCCTCCAGATGGGGACGGCGGGTCTCGATACCTACCTCTTCACGGACGGCCTGAATAGTGCGAATAACATCAAGGTGACGGGCGGCGAGATCCCGACGACCGGGAACTGGCACCACATCACCTTCTCCATGGATGGCTCGGGGAACTGGAAGTACTACCTGGACGGCGTCCTGAAGAAGTCCGGCACCTTCTCCGTAGCCATCAACACCGTCGTGAACGCCGTGGAGATCGGCAGCCGCCACGACCTCTCCGCAGGATTCTTCGATGGATCCCTTGATGACGTGCGCATCTACGACCGCGTCCTGAGTGCGAACGAGGTGAGCAGCCTCTCGACGGGCGTCTGCACGGCGACCACCGTCTGTGGCGATGGCACCCTCGAGGTCGATGAGCAGTGCGACGATGGGAATACGACTGCTGGCGACGGCTGCTCCGCGATCTGCAACAACGAAGTCTGCGGGAACGGTTTCGTCGATCCCGCGGAAGCCTGCGATGATGGGAACACAACCGCGAGCGATGGGTGCTCTGCCACCTGCACGGTCGAGACTTTCTACCAGTGCTCGGGTGAGCCCAGCACTTGCACGCCTATCCCTGAAGTCTGCGATGGCGTCGATAACGATGGGGACAGCCAAATTGACGAAGGCTTCCTCAATACGGATGGTGATGCGCAGGCAGACTGCGTCGATCCGGATGACGATGATGACGGTTTCAACGATCCAGACGACAACTGCCCGCTCGCACCCAACTCCGATCAGCTGAACTTCGATGCGGATGGCCAGGGTGATGCTTGCGATATCGATGACGATGGCGACGGTGTCGCGGATACGAGCGACAACTGCCCGCTCACTTCGAATACGAATCAAGACGACATCGACGGGGATTTGATTGGCGATGCCTGCGATCCCTCCGTCTGCGGCAATACTGTCACGGAAGGGACCGAGCAGTGCGACGACGGGAACGCCAGTCAACTCGATGCCTGCTCCAACACCTGCGCCCTCACCACCTGTGGGGATGGTTCCGTGCAGAACCCCAACGGGAACAGCGTCGCGGAGCAGTGCGACGATACGAATGCCAGTAACACCGATGCCTGCTTGAACTCCTGCCAGAATGCCACCTGCGGCGACGGGTTCGTCCTTACGGGAACAGAGACCTGCGACGACAGCAATACGACCGGCGGCGATGGCTGCTCCGCGACCTGCCAGTTGGAGGTCTGTGGCGACAGCATCCTCGATTCCGGTGAGCAGTGCGACGATGGCAACACGACTGCCGCCGACGGCTGCTCGGCAACCTGCCAGTACGAGGCCTGCGGCGCCGGCGACATGGTCGCGCACTGGAGAGTAGATGAAGGCGCTAGCACCACGGCCAACGATTCCACGGTCTACAACAACGTCGGTGCGCTCCAGAACGGCGCAACGTGGACGGCATCGGCAGCTCCCACGACGTTCTTCAACCCCAATGCCCTGAGCCTCGACGGGACGAATGATTTCGTCCTCGTCTCCGACGTCACGGGTATCCCCAGCGGTTCCGCTGCGCGCACGATTTCCCTCTGGATGATCCAGGATGCCATCACCGGTCAGGCGACCTTGCTCTCCCTCGGGAACGGCGGCGGCCAGCACTTCGATCTCCAGATGGGGACCGCTGGCCTAGACACGTACCTCTTCACGGACAACGAGAACGGTGTGAACAACATCAAGGTGACGGGCGCAGAGATCCCCACGACCGGCAGCTGGCACCACATCGCCTTCACCATGGATAGCGTCGGCAACTGGAAGTACTACCTCGATGGCGGACTCACGAAATCCGGTACGTTCTCCGTCGCTATCAACACCGCAGTGAATGCGGTGGAGATCGGCAGCCGTCATGACCTCGCCGCCGGATTCTTCGATGGCTCCCTCGATGACGTGCGCATCTACGACCGCGTCCTCACTGCTGCCGAGGTGGATAGCCTCGCCGCGGGCGTGTGCCTCGCCGAGCCAGGAGGGGTCTGTGGCGATGGCAATCCCGACATCGGTGAGCAGTGCGATGACAGCAACACCACCTCAGGCGATGGCTGTTCTGCCACCTGCCAGAACGAAGTGTGTGGCAACAGCACGGTCGATGCCGGCGAACAGTGTGACGACGGCAATACATCCTCCGGCGATGGGTGTTCCGTCATTTGCCAAATTGAGATCTGCGGCAACGCTACGCTCGATCCCGGTGAAGAGTGCGATGACGGGAATACCACTCCCGCCGACGGCTGCTCGGCGACCTGCCAGAGCGAATTCTGCGGCAATGCCACGCTCGATCCTGGTGAACAGTGCGACGACGGCAATGTGACCGTCGGTGATGGCTGCTCCGCGACCTGCCAGACGGAAGCCTGTGGCAACTCTGTCGTCGATTCTAGCGAGCAATGTGACGATGGCAATGCTGTGAATAATGATGCTTGCACCAATGCTTGCACCCTCCCCGTCTGCGGTGATCTGATCCAACAGACCGGTGAACAGTGTGATGACGGAAATGTCACTCCCGCCGATGGTTGTTCCGCCACTTGCCAAGTCGAGATCTGTGGCAATGCCACGGTGGATCCTGGCGAGCAGTGTGACGACGGCAATGCTGTGAATACCGATGCTTGCACGAATGCCTGTGTCAACGCTGCCTGCGGCGATACCTTCATCCAGCCTGGCGAGCAGTGTGATGATGGAAACACGACTCCCGCTGATGGCTGCTCCGCGATCTGCAAGATCGAGATCTGTGGCAATGCTATCCAGGATCCTGGTGAGCAGTGCGATGACGGGAACAACAATAATAACGACACCTGCAGAAATAACTGCACCGTCCCCGTCTGCGGCGATGGACTCGTCCAAGGCAACGAGCAGTGTGACGACAGCAATGTCACCCCCGGTGATGGTTGCAATGCCACCTGCCAGAACGAAGTCCCTGTCTGCAATGGCTCCCCGGCCACCATCTTCGTCAACGTGAACAACAAGATCGTGGGCGGCCCCGGTAACGGCAACACCTACGCTGGCACGCTCAATGGCTCCATTGGCGACGATGTCATGCAGGGTACCTCCGGTAATGACCTCATCCGCGGCGGTACCGGCAACGATACCCTCTGCGGCGCAGCCGGCGCAGATACCTTGGACGGTGGCAACGGCAACGACACGATGTTCGGTGACGCAGGCAAAGACACCCTCAAGGGTACGAATGGCGATGACCAGCTCAATGGCGGCAGCGAGAACGACACCCTAGAGGGCGGCAACGGCAACGACCAGCTCAACGGCGGTACGCAGGATGACACCCTGAAGGGCGAACCCGGTAATGACATCCTGGATGGCCAGGATGGCGCCGATTCCCTGACCGGTGGCACCGGCGATGACACGCTCATTGGCCGCGCCGGCGTGGATACCATGAAGGGCGACTCCGGCATCGACGTCCTCTGCGGCGGCGCTGACGGCGATACCCTGCGCGGCGGCCTCGGCAACGACCGCATGGATGGCGGAGCTGCTGTAGACACCCTCAAGGGCGAGTCCGGCACGGACATCTGTGTGAACGGCGAGAGCCTCGCCACCTGCGAGAATACGACAACCCCGGTACCGGAGTGCTCCGGGATCTAGGGGAAAGTGAGGGATCGGAAATAGCCTCCGCACAGGAGGCTATTTTCGTGGCGGAGGAAATGTCAGAGGAGCCCTGTGCGAATTCATTTCCGAAAGCAAGCAAGCACGTTGTGTTTTCTATACGCACGCACGTCCAATCAACTCGACATTGTAGGTAGTCCGGCAAAATTGTTCGGGAGTGTCCACGCGAATGCGCAGCAAGATTTGCTGCTATAGGGGGTTTTCGATTATGATCTGCTATTATTCTCCCTTCGACTATGCGGGTGACTGCTCTACCGAGGACTCTCCTTGCTACTAGCCTGCCCTTGTTGCTCGCGCTCCAGGGGCTTGTTTTTATCCTCGCCGCGTGGGGGATAGACAAGGCGTACGCTGCGGCGCCATTGTGTAATGGACTAGTAGCAAATGTGTACGTCGAAGGTGGGGTGATTGTTGGAGGTCCGCAGAGTGGAAATGCATATCTAGGTACTCTCACTGGAGGAGGAGGAAATGATGTTATCGTTGGGACAACAGGCGATGATACGATTAATGGAGGCGGAGGATCAGACACGATTTGTGGGAATGGTGGCAACGACATCCTCAATGGAGAAGGAGGCAACGATAACATTTTTGGCGACGCTGGAAATGACACGATTGATGGGAGCGGGGGAACAGACTTCTGTAGAGGAGCTGGTGGAACAGATTCAATTTCGAATTGTGAACTCAATGCTTCAATTAGAATTACGAAAGATGCAGATCCAAATGATGCACAGGATTTCCTTTTCACAGGCAGTGATACATTCACTCTCGACGATGATGGAAATGGTGCATTATCGAATACTGTATTTCTCCCGAAGGCGTCAGGGAATTACGCGTACACGGAAAATTTCCTCTCCACTTGGGCAGTCACCAATATCATTTGTTCAGATCCTAGTGGAGGAACGACAACGAATCTTGGCACAAGGAACGTTACTATTGGCTTAGCAGCAAATGAAGATGTCAGCTGCACTTTCACGAACTCGAAGAAGGGAACGATCATTATTGAGAAGCAAACCCTCCCCAATGGCGACCCAGCGGACTTCACATTCTCTGGTGATGTAAGTGGATCTCTGAGTGATGGGGAGACCTCCAGTGCCTCCGTTGCTCCTGGGATATTCACTTCCACAGAGACCGTTCCAGCAGGCTGGGAACTGACAGATATCACCTGTTCTGATGGGAATAGCTCCGGGAATCTTGGTACGAGTAGTGCCACCTTCACTGTGGAAGCTGGTGAAACTGTCACCTGTGTCTTCACGAACCGCAAGAAAGCGACCCTTCAAATCACGAAGACGGCAAATGGTGGTAATGACACCTTTGCCTTCACGGGCTCCGGCTTCACAGGCTTTGAACTCACGACCATTGCCGGAACAGCGAATACCACTCTCACCCTCTCCCCGAGCACCTACTCGGTGAATGAGACCACCATTCCTGCGGGTTGGAACATGACGGGGAATACTTGCCAGAACATCCAGCTCGAACCTGGAGAGGATGCAAGTTGCACCATTACAAATGAGAAGAATGGACAGATCATTATCCAGAAGCAAACCCTTCCCGATGGAGACCCTGCTCTCTTCACCTTCACGGGAGATGCAAATGGCAGCTTGGGTGACGGTGGCAGTGTCGCCGTGAGCGTCCTTCCTGGCACCTACACCTCAACGGAGGTCGTTCCCGAAGGCTGGGAGCTCACAGATATCACCTGCACTGATCCCACCACCAACAGTAGCGGCGATCTCGGTACGCAGACGGCAACCTTCAACGTCGCCGTGGGGGAAACGGTCACCTGTGTCTTCACAGACCGGAAAAAAGCCACCCTCATCGTTACAAAAAATACTATAGGAGGTGATGATACTTTTGATTTCTCGGGATCAGGATTCAATGCTTTCCAGATTATTACAGCCTCCAATACTGGGAATCATCCTCTCACCCTCTCCCCGAGCACCTACACCGTGACGGAAGCACCTCTCGCAGGCTGGAGTGAAACCGGGAACACCTGCGTGAACGTGCAACTTGATCCGGGGGAAGCTGCATCTTGTACAATCACGAACACGAAGCTCGGAACCATCATCGTAGCGAAGGAAACGCTGCCTAATGGTGATTCGCAGCCCTTCACCTTCGCAGGTGATGCCAATGGGTCCATCACCGACGGGAACCAGATCACCGTCTCTAACCTCGCTCCCGGACCGTATTCCTCCACGGAGACCGTTCCCCCAGGCTGGGACCTCGCCTCCGTCGTCTGCAATGACAACAACAGCACGGGGAGCGTCGGCACCCAGACTGCCTCCTTCAATCTCGAGGCTGGAGAGACCATCACCTGCACCTTCACGAACACGAAGAAGGGACACCTCGTTGTGACGAAAGTGACGGATCCCGATGAGGACGCCGTTGAGTTCTCCATCACCGCATCGGGTGATGGCACCATCACCGGCGATCCCACGCAGACCCTCACCTCCGGTACATCCGTGGACTACGAGGTAACCCCAGGGACTTACGCCGTCTCCGAGGCAGACCTCGCGGGTTGGGTCGAGACGGGGAACACCTGCAGTGCGATCGTCGTTGATCCTGGCGAGACGGAGAACTGCACGATTACGAATACGGCGAATGGCTCTATTACTATCGAGAAGCAAACCTTACCTGATGGAGATCTTGAAGAATTCACATTTACGGGTAATGCAAGCGGTCTTCTCAATGATGGGGAAAGCGTTACGGTCTCAGTAGCGCCAGGCCAGTACACTTCGACGGAGACCATCCCCGGTGGCTGGGATCTCACTTCGATTACCTGTAGTGATGAGAATAGCAACGGAAATCTTGGTTTGGCTACTGCTACATTCAATGTAGAGGCTGGTGAGAATGTCACCTGCGTCTTCACGAACACGAAGGAGGGGTCGATTACCATTGCCAAGGAAACGCTGCCCGACGGGGATCTAACGGAATTCCCTTTCTCTGGAGACATAAGTGGAAGTTTGAATGATGGTGAATTTCTCACGATTGCCGTAGGTCCCGGAACGTACACTTCCACCGAAAGTATCCCCCTGGGTTGGGATCTCTCTTCCATTGTTTGTAGTGATGGAGATAGTTCCGGGAACACTAATACAGGAGTTGCCACATTCAATGTTGAGCCTGACGAAGATGTAATCTGCACATTCACGAACACGAAAGATGGGTCGATCACTGTTCAGAAGCAGACCAACCCCGATGGTTCTACAGCGCAATTCTCATTCGCGGGCGACGTTGGTGGTGCCCTCACAGATGGTCAGAGTATGACTGTGACAGTACCGGCTGGACAATTTACCTCCACAGAAACAATTCCAGCAGGTTGGGACCTCACTTCAATTATTTGTGATGATGGCAATAGCACCGGGAACACTGATACAGGTGTTGCTACGTTCAATGTAGAGCCAGGTGAGAATGTAATCTGTGTGTTCACGAATACTGGAGAAGGTTCCATCACTATCGAGAAGCAGACACTTCCTGATGGTGATCCTGCTGACTTCTCGTTCGCCGGTGATGTCAGTGGAACGTTGAGTGATGGTGAGACAGTGACGATTGCGGTTCCCGCAGGTACCTTCACATCGACGGAAACAATTCCTACGGGTTGGGACCTCACCTCTATCATTTGTAGTGATGGCGATAGTTCGGGCAACGCTGATACAGGTGTAGCCACATTCAGCGTGGAGCCTGGCGAGAATGTTACTTGTGTCTTCACGAATACGAAGGATGGTTCCATTACCATCCAGAAACAGACGCTGCCGGATGGAGACTTGGCTGACTTCTCGTTCGCCGGTGATGTCAGTGGAACACTGAGTGATGATGAAAGTGCTACGATTGCGGTTCCACCGGGGTCCCATACCTCCACTGAGACCATTCCTGCAGGTTGGGAACTCACCGACATTACCTGTACCGATCCCACTACAAATAGCAGTGGCAATCTGGGTTCTGCGATAGCCACTTTCGACGTTGCTCCGGGTGAAACCGTCACCTGCGTCTTCACCAACCGCAAGAAAGCCACTCTCCAAATTACGAAGAACGCTTCCGGTGGCAACGATACTTTCGGCTTCACAGGCTCCGGCTTCACAGGTTTCGAGCTCACGACCATCGCCGGCACAGCGAATACCACACTCACCCTCTCCCCGAGCACCTACTCGGTGAATGAAACCACCATTCCCGCAGGTTGGAACATGACCGGGAATACCTGTTTGAACATCCAGCTCGATCCTGGTGAGCAGGCCACATGCACCGTCACGAACGAGAAGAACGGGCAAATCGTCATCCAGAAGCAGACCCTCCCGGATGGAGATCCTGCGCTCTTCACCTTCACGGGGGATGCGAACGGGAGCTTGGGTGACGATGGCAGTGTCGCGGTGAGTGTCGTCCCGGGCACCTATACCTCTACGGAAGTCGTCCCCGCTGGCTGGGAACTCACGGACATCACCTGTGCCGATCCCACCACGAACAGCAGCGGCGATCTCAGTACGCAGACCGCAACCTTCAATGTTGCGTCTGGTGAAACTGTCACCTGCGTCTTCAACGACCGGAAGAAGGCGAGTCTCATTGTGACCAAGAACACCGTGGGAGGCGATGATACCTTCAACTTCTCGGGCTCGGGCTTCACCACCTTCCCAATCACGACGGTCTCCAACACGGGGGACCACACCCTCACCCTCTCCCCTAGCACCTACACCGTAACAGAAGCGGCTCTCGCAGGCTGGAGTGAGACCGGGAACACCTGTGTTGGAATCCAGCTCGATCCAGGTGAAGAGACATCCTGCACCATCACGAATACGCAGGAGGGATCCATCACCATCGAGAAGCAGACCCTCCCCAATGGTGATCCAGCCGATTTCACCTTCACGGGTAACGCAGGTGGCGCACTCAGTGACGGAGAGTCAGTCACTGTCTCTGTGGCCCCAGGGTCATACTCCTCTACGGAGGCTGTTCTACCTGGCTGGGATCTCACCTCCATCATCTGCAGTGACAATGACAGCTCAGGCAATACTGGTACAGGCGTCGCATCCTTCGTTGTCAGCGCTGGTGAGAATGTCACTTGCGTCTTCACGAACACGAAGAAGGGACACCTCATCGTGAGCAAGGTGACGAATCCCGACAGCGACGCTGTTGATTTCTCCATCACCGCATCCGGTGATGGCAGCATCACAGGCGATCCTGAGCAAACCCTCACCTCCGGTTCACCCGTGGACTACGAGGTAACCCCCGGAACCTACGCCGTCTCCGAAGCGGATCTCGCGGGCTGGGTCGAGACGGGGAACACCTGTAGCGAGATCGTCGTTGATCCTGGTGAGACGGAGACGTGCACCATTACGAATACGGCTAATGGAAGCCTCACTGTCACGAAGAATGTCATTGGTGGAGATAACACATTCTTCTTTGGAGGAACGGGGATAACTCCCTTCCAGCTGACAACAGTAGGCGGAACGGCGTCGACAACTCTTTCTCTCGTACCTGGAACGTACACGGTGGACGAGACAGCGATCCCGACAGGGTGGGATTTGACTTCCACTACTTGTGAGAATGTAGTCGTGGCAGCTGGTGGAAGCGCGTCTTGCACAATCACGAACACTGAACTTGGCAATCTCATTGTCAATAAAGTCACGAATCCTGCGGATGACACAACGGAATTCAGTGTGACGATTGCCGGTACTGGAGAAGTAACGGGTGATCTCACTCGAACACTCGCAACAGATACTTCGGTGAATTACCAAGTAGATCCTGGCGTGTATTCAGTTTCAGAAGCTGGCTTAGCTGGATGGAATGAGGCAGGGAACACCTGTGTGGATGTCGATGTAGATCCCGGTGAGACAGAAACGTGCACGATTACGAATACTCAAGATACCTTCCTCACAGTTCAAAAAATCATGATCAACGACGATGGCGGTGATGCAGTTGTTGCGGACTTCACTGTGAAGATCGATGGAAGTGCAGTCACGAGCGGCCAAGCAAATCCAGTATCGCCTGGTCTACACACTGTGAGCGAGGATCTTGAGATCGGTTACGTAGGGACCATTGGTGGCGATTGCAACGTTGCAGGACAGGTCACTCTTGCTGCGGGAGAGAGCAAGACATGCACTATCACCAATAACGACCAGCCCGCGCAGCTCACAGTGAAGAAGCATGTTATCAACAACAACGGAGGTCCGTTGAATGCCCCTGACTTCACGATCACCGTAACTGGAAGCGGAACCCCACTGTCCTTCGCAGGAAGCGAGACAGGCGTTATCGTGACGATGGAAGCAGGTGCATTCAGTGTCGATGAGGGGACGGTGGCTGGGTACTCCAAGACCTTGGGAGAGGGATGTTCGGGTGAGCTCACCAATGGTGAAGAGAGGGAATGCGTGATCACCAACGACGATCAGGGTGCTACGCTGACAGTGAACAAAGAGGTGAACAATGACAACGAAGGTGGGCTCGATGACAGCGACTTTGCACTCTTCATCGATGGGAACCCTGTAACGGACAATGTTCCTGTAGCAGTTACTGCAGGAACTCACGTTGTCTCCGAATCGCCTGAGATTGGCTACGTTGGCACATTCAGCGGCGCTTGCAGTTCTACTGGGCAGGTTGTAATCGGTCTGGGTGGAAATCTGCTCTGTACGCTCACAAACGATGACCAGCAGGGATCGATCACTGTCACGAAGGTCGTGAACAACAACAATGGGGGTAACAAGGACGTCGTTGACTTCCCACTCTTCGTGGATGCGACGCTGGTTACGAGCGGCGTACCGCTCAGTGTGAACGCGGGCGCTCACACGATTTCCGAGACGAACCAAGTGGGGTACACGGGGGTGATCAGTGGCGACTGCGCAGTGGATGGCACTGTCACCGTTGGCGTGGGTGAGAGCAAATCGTGCACGATCACCAATAGTGACGACCAGCCAGCGACCCTCCGTGTCAATAAGGTCGTGGTGAACGATGACGGTGGTGAACTCCTGGAGAGCGACTTCGCGCTCTTCGTCGATGGCAATCCGGTGACGGATAACGCACCCATTGTCCTCCCCGCTGGTTCGTACACCGTCACAGAGCCCCCGGAAATTGGCTACATTGGGACCTTCGGTGGGGCATGCAACGCACTGGGGCAAGTGGTACTCGCGCCGGGTGACGACCTCACCTGCATCCTCAGTAACGACGATCAACCCGGCACTCTTGTCGTGAAGAAGATTGTCGTGAATAACGACGGAGGCGCTCTGAATGCACCGGAATTCACTATGAATGTCACCGGTGAAGATGTCCTCCCCGCTGCAAGCTTCCCTGGAAGCACAACGGGGACGACTGTAACCCTCGATGCAGGGCCGTTCAGCGTGGATGAGAACGCAGTAGCCGGATACGTGAAAACACTCGGTATCACGTGCTCGGGTGGTATCACCAATGGCGAGACAATCACCTGCGAGATCACGAACGACGATATCGCGAGCAGCTCCAGCTCCTCCTCGAGCTCTGAGTCGAGCTCTTCTATCCCGAGTAGCTCATCGAGTTCATCGGAATCTCCCTCGAGTTCTTCCTCCAGCAGCGCCTCCAGTGAGGAGCTCGATTTCGGTGACGCCCCGGCTGGATACCCGGTCACCCTCGCCGATGATGGAGCACGGCATAACCCGAGTGCGCTCTTCCTGGGCGCCGGTGTTGATGCAGAAGGGGACGGGCAGCCTGGTGGCGGCGATGATGCGAACGGCGATGACGAGGACGGCGTGATCTTCACGTCGCCGCTCACGCAGGGGGAGACCGCCACGGTGACGATTACCGCATCGGGCGTTGGCAATATCGATGCCTGGGTGGACTTCAATGCTGACTTCGACTGGGATGATCCGGGTGAGCAGATCTTCACGAGTGAAGCAGTCCTCGCTGGACCCAATCTCACCTCCTTCCCCGTACCGAGTGACGCCGTCGTCGGGGGGACCTTCGCACGCTTCCGCTTGAGCACTGCAGGTGGCCTCGCCGTCACTGGCCTTGCGAATGACGGAGAAGTCGAGGACTACGCCGTCACGATCGAAGCGGCAGCCAGTAGCAGTTCCTCGAGTTCTAGCGAGCCTCCGAGTAGCTCCAGCTCTTCCTCCAGTCCTGAGCCGCCGTCCAGCAGCTCCGTGAGCTCAACGTCGAGTTCTATTGAGCCCATCGGTAGCTCTAGTTCCATTTCTACTTCGGAATCGAGCTCATCGATAAGTCCTTCCTCCAGCAGCAGCTCCACTTCAAGCTCTGAATCTTCCTCGATCTCTTCTGAGCCACCCTCTTCACCGTCATCGAGCTCTGTGAGTTCTTCCGAATCCTCTAGCAGCAGTTCTTCTCCCAGCTCTGAATCTTCATCGAGCTCTTCCGAACCTCCATCTTCTCCATCATCGAGCAGCAGTAGCTCAGAATCCTCCTCGGTGAGCAGCTCCACGAGTTCTTCGGAATCATCGAGTAGCAGTTCCGTGAGTTCTGCTTCCAGTAGCGTGAGCTCGAGTGAGAGTTCCAGCAGCTTTTCAGTTTCTAGCAGCGCCACAAGCTCCTCCAGCACCTTCCCCCTCGACTTCGGTGATGCTCCAGCCAGTTATCCCGTCACCCTCGCGCAGAATGGGGCACGTCATACGATCAGCTCGCTCTTCCTCGGCGCAGCAATCGACGGCGAAGCGGATGGTCAGACCAGCAACAGCGGTGGTGATGACATCAATGGCATCGATGACGATGAGGATGGGGTGAACTTCTCTGCGATCGTTCCTGGAGAAATTGCGGATGTGTCCATCGTGTCTTCGGGAATCGCAAAGATCGATGCATGGGTGGACTTCAACGCTGATGGCGATTGGGATGACAGTGGTGAGCCAATCTTCATCAATACGAGCATCCTCATAGGTCCGAATCCCTTCACGTTCGCTGTACCTCCCACTGCAGTTCCCGGTGAAACCTTCGCTCGCATTCGCTTGAGTACTGCAGGAAGTTTGGCTGTCACTGGACTCGCGGACGATGGTGAAGTGGAGGATTACTCCGTGACGATCTCACAAGCACCCGGCAGCAGCTCATCGAGTTCCTCCGTCAGTAGCTCCGCCTCGAGTGGCAGCTCGGAGGCATCGAGCTCGTTGAGTAGCAGTTCCGTGAGCTCCGCAAGTTCTTCTAGCTCCGTCTCATCAAGTTCTACAAGTGAGAGCTCCAGTCTCAGCAGCTCAGCATCCTCAATTTTCATTGGCACATCTTCGAGCTCTAGCATCTCTAGCTCATTAAGCTCCTCCAGCGAAAGTTCAAGCGAGAGCAGCTCCGTTTCCTCCTCGGTGAGCAGTTCCGTGAGTTCCTCAGAGAGCAGTTCTTCAATCTCCAGCAGCACGAGCTCGAGTGAGAGCTCCATCAGTAGCTCTGTGAGTTCCAGCAGCGAATCGAGCTCCGTGAGTTCGAGCGTGAGTAGTTCGATCAGCAGCTCGGAATCGTCGAGTTCCGTCTCCTCGAGCAGCAGTAGCTCCAGCTCGCCGATCAGCAGTAGCTCGAGTGCTGCATCTTCCTCGGTGAGTAGTTCAGAGAGCAGTAGTTCCGCAAGTTCCGGCGCATCCAGCTCGCAGAGCAGTGCTTCCAGTAGCAGCGAAGTCCCCTCCAGTAGCTCCAGTGCTGCGAGCAGCTCCGTGAGTAGCTCGGAGTCCAGCAGTTCCTCCAGTGAGAGCTCGAGTAGTTCCTCCTCGAGCTCCTCGGAGGTATCGAGCTCCGTGAGTTCCAGCAGTTCTGTTTCCTCCTCGGTGAGCAGTTCCTCGAGTTCCGCTCAAGTCGTCGGGTTCTGCAATGGCTTGCCAGCCACGATCTTCGTCCAGAACGGCATCATCGTGGGTGGACCGGATAGCGGCGATCTGTACGCGGGCACACTCCGCGGCGGATTCGGCAATGACGTGATCATCGGAACCAATGCTCCGGACACTATCCGCGGGATCTTCGGCAACGACACGCTCTGCGGATTGGGTGGCAATGACACGATGGATGGCGGCAACGGCAACGACTGGCTCTCCGGTGGCGAGGGGAATGACAAAATGAATGGTTCGAATGGCGACGATGATCTCCTCGGGAACGGTGGTGACGACACGATGCAGGGCAGCAACAACGACGATGAGCTCAATGGCGGCGAGGGGAACGACACGGTCCTGGGCGAGAACGGCAACGACCGCGTGGATGGCGGCGCCGGGGATGACATCGTGGATGGCGGAAACAACAACGACTTGCTCATCGGCGGAGCGGGCAAGGACACGATGGATGCGCTGAACGGCAACGACATTGCCTGCGGCGGTTTGGGTGACGACACGATGGAAGGTGGCAATGGCGCAGACCGCATGGATGGCGGTGGCGGCAGCGACACGATGAATGGCGAACTCAATACCGACGTGTGCCGCAACGGCGAATCCTTGACCAGCTGCGAGAGCACGAACGGTTCTGTACCCGAGTGCTCGGGCCTCTAATGCTGTAACGCGATCGGGAGAAGTGATGGAAATAGCCTCTACGGGGGCTATTTCATTGTTGTGGCTATCCTTGAGAAAAATACAATAATATTGTATAATAATACTAGTACGAAGAAACACCAACACCCATGAGAGTCACCCAATCACGTTGGCTCCTCCATGCCTTCCTCTCGCTCTCCCTTGCGTTAGGAGGCCTGCTTCCAGCTCTGAAGGTGTCTGCAGCGGGCGAGACGTGTAACGGCCTCCTGGCGACGATTGTGGGGACCGCCAGCGGGGAGCGGATCACAGGTACGACTGGCAACGATGTTATCGTTGCGCTTGGCGGCAATGACAATGTGGACGGTCGCGGGGGTGATGACACCATCTGCGGCGGAGACGGGGACGATACGATCGACGGCGACAATGGCAACGACTGGCTCGCTGGCGAAGCGGGGGTGGATACGCTGAAGGGCGGCAATGACTCCGATACGCTCTATGGGAACGCCGACAGTGACGTCCTCGATGGGGACAACGGTGATGACATCGTCTACGGTGATGCGGGAAGCGATACGATCGATGGTGGCAACAACACCGACACACTCTGCGGAGGCGCTGGCGGCGATAGCATCCTGGGTGGGAATGGTACCGATGGTCTGGATGGTGGAGAGGGGACGGATGCCCTCGATGCCGCGCAGGGAGTAGACACTTGCAGCCGCGGCGAAGTGAACAGTAACTGCGAGGCGGAGGGTACTGTTGGCCTTTCCCTCTGTCTCGCACGCGAAGAGGACGATTGGGAGGGATCGAGCTCCAGCTCTAGTTCCTCGAGCAGCAATTCCTCCACCACTTCAAGCGCATCCTCAAGCGCAACGAGCAATTCGAACTCTTCCAGTAGTACTTCTTCAACTACATCGAGCGTCACGAGTTCTTCCACGTCCTCGAACAGTAACTCTTCCACGACTTCGAGTATCTCATCCAGCGCTACCAGCAGCGCAAACTCCTCTACGAACTCGAGCACGTCTTCCACTGCTTCCAGTGGGACGAGCGCATCCTCTTCCGGTGGGAGTTCTGTCTCCTCGAGTGGAGGCTCCAGCGTGAGTTCCTCGCAGGGCAGTGATGCGAGTGCAACATCCTCCTCAACGAGTACATCGAGCAGTGGAGGCTCGGCAAATTCATCGGTGAACTCTTCCGCAGGATCGTCCGTGAATTCCTCCGGCGGTTCTTCCGTTTCGAGCGCAGTGTCCTCTGCGAATTCCAGTGGAGGGAGCAGCGTGAGTTCCGCTACCAGTAGAGATTCTTCCGTAACTTCCTCAAGCTCCACCACGAGTTCCACTTCTTCCGGCGGCACTTCTTCGACGGCATCATCCACGAACAGTTCCGCATCTTCCGGTGGTTCCTCCACGAGCTCGATAACATCATCGGTGAGTTCGAGTGCAGGGAGTTCGGTGAGTTCCAGTGGAGCGAGTGACTCCTCTGTGAGTTCCTCCTCGAGTACGTCTTCTTCGAATACGAGCGGCGGAAGCTCTCAGAGTTCCACTGCGTCCTCCACCACGAGTTCGGCTTCCACAAGCGCTTCTTCCGATGCCTCGTCCAGTGTGACGAGCAGCACTGCGAGCAGCGGTGCCTCACAGTCTTCCACGACGTCTTCGAGTAGCACGTCAGTGAGTTCTGTGAATTCGAGTGCGAGTACCACGAGTTCCTCGTCCTCTGCAGGGAGCGCAACATCGGCGAGCTCCGAGAGCAGTACGTCAACGAGTTCTGTCGGAAGTTCTACATCATCCACATCGAGCTCTCAGGGATCATCTGAATCCTCCACTTCGAGCTCAGTATCCTCGAGCAATTCCAGCGGAGGAAGCAGCGTGAGTTCCGCTACGAGTAGTGATTCCTCGGCTACTTCATCGAATAGCACTTCCTCAACGTCTTCGAGTTCATCGGACAGCACGAGTAGCGCCGCGAGCACGTCGTCATCTTCGAGCACTTCCTCTTCGACGGATTCCAGTACCGCCTCAAGCGGTGACAGCAGCTCCGCGAGTTCCCAGGATTCCTCTAGCAGCACCTCGAATTCCAGTGACAGATCCGTAAGTTCCTCTGCAGGAACATCATCTTCACAGGGTTCCAGTGATTCCTCGATTTCCTCTAGTGATAGCGGTGGATCGGGTGGTAGCTCCGCGAGTTCTGTGAGCTCCAGCACTAATTTGAGTGCTGCCTCCTCGCAGGATTCCCAGGGGAGTTCCGTAAGTAGTTCAACGGGAAACTCGGAGAGCTCTGGAGGGTCATCGTCTTCGCAGACCTCAGATTCGAGTAGTGATTCGAGCACGTCAGATAGTTCGCAGTCTTCGACCAGCTCTTCCACAGGATCATCCGAGAATTCCTCGAGTTCCTCTGTGGACAGCTCCAGCTCCTCCTCCGATGAGATTGTCGCACTCCGTGGCGGTGGATTCGGAGCACCGACTATCCCTGCGGGTGAAGAGGGCCGGTACCGCGGAGAGCGCACGAACGTGCTCGGCGGTTCTGTGAGCTACCTCTTCAAGACGAACTTCACCCGCGCGACCGTCGCCCCAGGAGCCTTCGGAGGACCCGTCGAGATCCCCTTCACGAAGGCGGAAACAGGACTGGTGTGCAGCATGCAACGCTCGCTCCCAGAGGTCACCTCCCCCGCGATGCTGGAGTGGATGGCCAAGTACATCGGGAAGCTCATCAATCGTGATTACCGCATCGTGCAGCGAAAACTTTCCGATCTCACCCTATGCAAACGCTGACGTTCGACGGCGATGATTGCCCCTGCAAGGGCAGAATCCTCCGCATCGATGCGGAGGAGCCGGAGATGAAGCACGAAGAGGAGCAGGTTGTGGAGAGGGAGGAGGGAGAGGAGTTTTATGTGTTGTGAAGGGCTGTTGCCCTCATCCCCTGCCCTTCTCCCGGACTCGGGAGAAGGGTGACGATGCGATAGCAATACACAGAAACATCCCCCTCTCCCGAAAACGGGAGAGGGGTTAGGGGTGAGGGCAGCAGCTCAGCTCACCCCAAGCTCGACGTGCAATGCGGACACTTCTTCGCCGCGAGGGGAATCTCCATCGCACAGTGGCCGCAGGTCTTCGTTGTTGGTGCGCCCGCTTCGTCTTTCTTTCCAATCAGGTGCAGGCGGTTGATTTCCCGCACGAGCAGGAAGACCGTGAAGGCGACGATGAGGAACTCAATGATGCTGTTGAAGAAGAGTCCGTAGTTGATGGTCGGGGCACCTGCTTCTTTGGCTTCCGCGAGCGTCTGGTAACCAGCGCCAGAGAGGTCGATGAAGAGATTGGAAAAGTTCACTTTCCCGAGCACCAGCCCCAGCGGCGGCATGATGATGTCGTTCACGAGCGAGGTGACGATCTTCCCAAATGCAGCACCGATGATGACACCGACCGCGAGGTCGATGACATTGCCGCGAGCCGCAAACTTCTTGAACTCATTGAGGATCTTCACGGTCACATCGTAGTCGAAGTGCGTTCTCATTCAAGTGCACAGCGTTGATTACAGTGAATCGTTCTTCCAGTGCGTCAACGCGAATTCTGCAATAAAAAGCAAGCTAGTACGTCAGTAATGACATTCCTCAAGTGCTCTCAAGATCGCAGTGTCCCAACCCACGCGATGAACGCGTCGAGGAACCGCTCACGCTTCTTGCGCATTTCCAATGACAGCGCATCGATCAGTTGCGGCTTCATCACCGCCGGATCCACGCCGTCCCACCGCGTACGCACGGGATCCACACCAATGAAGGGTGTGGTGCCATTCCAGTCTTTGGAAAGGACCCGGAAGCCCTGCGTAGCGAGGGGCGGATCCCACGTGACATCCGTATCGACCCATCGTCCGTGGTGCTTGATCTGCAGGAAATTGTGTCCATGGTCCCACGTTTCCCCTTCGAGTAGATCGCGGATGTGCGGAGGGAGCCGAATGGACTGCTCCTCCCACTTAAAGGTACACGTCACGGTGCGCGTGGGAATACCCAACTGCGCGAGGCAATGCTGGAGGAGGAGATGCTTTCCCGTGCATGTGCCTACTTTCTTCGTGACGAGTACCTCTTCGAGCGTCCTGCCCTCTCCCCACGGAATTGCCGCAACCGCTTTCGTCACGGCGATGAGCGGAAACTCCTCCTGCGTTAGCGCATGTGCGATGAACTCCTGCAGTGCTTCATCGATTCCTGTGGATGGCATACAGCCAGTGTAGCAAGGATGCCGTTCTCAAGCGCAACGCCTCTGGTCACTCCTGTGTGTACGCCTCAGGAGTCGGTGTTTTCCGCGCCGCTCTCGTGCGCAGCAGATCCTGGCACTTCTTGTTCACACGACTCGTGGAATCAGCGAGTAACGCGCATTCCTCAGGATTGAGTCCGAGTTCCCGGAGTGCATCAGCAAAGGGTTTTGTGAGGACGCTACTGTCCGATGCCAATGCAGTTACTCCCTTTTGTGTGAGGCCGATGTCGAATTGGCGCTTGTCTCGTCGGTTAATCTCGCGTGTCAAAAACCCGTCTTGCTCCAAGATGTTCAGAGTGCGAGACATCTCCGTTCCGCCCATACCCAGGGAGTCCCGTAGATCTTTTACAGTCACTGTCCCCCTCTTCGCTACCAAGGCGAGAATCGCTCTCGCCTGCGGACTGAATTTTGCCTTGCGCGACAGGAGTGCAGCCTGGTTGCCCAGCGAGGCCAGCATTTGCGCTAGATCCTCAACAGACACGATAGCAGGATCCATCGAGTCGGTAGTATCGCGATCGGAGAGTGCGGAATTGATGGACATGGCGCAGGAGGGGCAGTCGTTGGAGTCGCGATGCTATGGATCGTGATGTGCAAAGTCAATCAACACGCGGTGAAGTTTTTGGACTCGTCATGAGCGAGAGAATTTTCGCACGAGCGGTGCGCTTGCTTCGATAGACAGTTGAGTGCAGATCGATCACATGTGCGAAATTGTTTTCTTCGCCGTCACCGGATGATCAGCAGAATTTTTTTCAGGGAACGAATGCGAGAGCGAAGCCGATCGTGCCGCCTCGTGATTCATGCTCCATGATGGGATTGGGATTCCCTGCGGCTTCCGGGTGGATGGCGGGCTTTCCCGTGAGTATCTGGTGCGGATCTTCCCACTCGTGATCGTGCGGGATTGCATCGACTTCCTTGCCGAGGGTGGTGTGCTGGTTCGTCATGGTGTGTGAGGGGGGAGACACCCTATATGACGGATATCTTTGCTCCATCTGTCACATTTCCTTCACTGCGCTGCTTTGCCTTGTATGGAGGCCATGATCTCCTCCAACTCCGCCCTCCTGATTTTCCTGAAGAGGATATTGATCTCGACAACCGCGCCCCGAACGGGCGCTCCCCGAGGTGAAGGAATTTTTCCCCCAAGGGAGCAGCCGTTCGGGCTGCGGTTGCGGAAACCCACCAGGCACACTTTCAAGATATTTCTTTCAGGTAACACTTTTCACAGTAGAGAGTCTCCGATCGCTCTGTTGCATAGGTCGTGAGCATGCGCTCGCCACAGTTGGCACAGGGTCGCTCCCACAGGTGGCGGGGATTCTTCAGGAGCTTTCTACGCCGGTGCCGTTCGTTGGGATGGAGGCGGGGAACGGAGAGTTGCATGCGGCGGTAGAAGGCGAGCTCTTGGGGGATTAGCTTGAAGAGCTTCCCTGTAGCTTCGCAGCGGATCGCCCAATCCAGGATCGCATCGTCGATGCGGCGAATGTCGCTCGGGAGCTCGGATGCAGGGACTTCGCGCGCGACTGCGAGCTGCGCATCATGCTTCTCTGCCCATCGGTATCCTCTTTTCAGAGCTTCTTCGTGCACGAGAGGTGCTTCTTCGTTCGCCATCGAGTCGTTGTAGGGAAAGGGTGATGTTTTCATGGGGAAGTACTCCCCCCACTCGCCGCGTGCGCTCATCGCATCGATGTACTGTGAGACCAGAGATTCGTACTCATCCTTGGTGTATTGCTTATTGAGGATGCAGTACTGCTTCTTCCGGAGCCCAATGCATCCAAAGCAATCGCGAGAACCGAAGCAGTGGTCACAGTACAGGAGCGCATCCCCCGGCCAGCAGTCCCGGATGAAGAGGCAGCGATTGATCGCGAGCGCGCCAGAGTAGCTGTCGTAGCACAGTTCTCCCGGTCCGTAGAAGGAGAAGACATCCATACAATCGCGGAGCTTGTAGGCGTCGTACGCATTCGAGACATCCTCGAGCTCCTTCACGTCGAAGACGTGCGAGCAATTCCTCGATTCACTAATGAAGTTGCCTGTGCAGTTCTCCGCGAGATGGCTCACTGTTGCTGGTTGCGGTGAGCGCAGGATCAATTCTTGGAATCGTTGTTCGTACTCTCGACGCACGTCTTCCTTCTCGCGCACGGCTGTGCGAATGCGTTGGAACTCCGCGGGATCCACAGGTTTATTGAGGATCTGGTGCTGTGCTTGGCGCAGATTCGTGCAGAAGAGGAGGTTACTCCCGCCGCGGCAGTGCCGGATCCACTGCGCATCGTGGACATCAGCGCACTGGAATGCGTGCGTCACGTTGTAGCACCCATCGCAGTTCACGCACTCGTAACAGAGCTCGCAGTGATCTACGAAGTGACAGTCCACGCAGTTCTTTGAATAGAAGACGCGCGTTCCGTGGTAGCACTCCTCTGATCCGATGGATCCGACGACCAAGTAGCAGTTCTTCATTCCCTCGCAGTGATTGCAGTACTCGCTGTTCTCAGAATTCGCACTCGAGAAGTACAAGCGCGGTACACGCGCTTGCAAAGCAGAGAATTGAGAGAAGAACGGCTCCTCTGGATGTGCATCGATGCCGTAGCTCAGGGGATCCCACTTGTCGCTCCACCAGCTCTCCGCTGAATACACAGGGAACGGAGCATCCTCCGGATACATCGAGAGGATAGATTCCCCGGAGAGTGAACATTTCCTACGGTAGTACGTGCGCTCATTGCGAAATGCGAGGCGCCGCAGTTGCCTGCATGCTGGACAGTGCGTTGGTGGAGGGATCGGATGTGTTCTCCCCGCAAGAACTGGTGCGAGTCTCTGAAGGAGATCCAGATCTTTCTGCGTGATGACGAATGCCTGACCACAGGCAGAGCATGTGCGCTCCATTCCACGAGAATACGGAGACATTCTCCCTGAGCGATTCTCTGGAGAGGGATTTGCACCTTTGGCTTCTACAAGAGAAAATCAACCTCTCTTTCCTTTCATGATAGAGAAAGATTCCTCCGTTAAGCATTTCGCTGCGCCCACAGCATATCGAACTGTGTCCTGTGTGCACGGACCAGCTCGGGTGCTCGGATGACGACCACACGTGGGTCAGCAGGCTCGCAGATGAAGTGCGAGACCTGGTCCTCCGCAATCATGAGGAAGTCCTTCGTGATTGGGAGATTGCCACGGAGTTGCATCGTGCGCTTCTCCCGCGAGTCATTCCTCTGAATCACCTCTGCCTGCGGCGATGGGGGATCAAGCACACGGGCGAAGAGGTTCTTCGCGAGACGCCTATGAATGAAGCTTCGCTCCTCTGGCGACTCGTATGTCATCTGTGCGGTCTCCCAGAACCCCGGTGTAGAGCCGATATGCAGGTATTCGTCCTTGAAAACATCCGGCATTTTCAGGTACTCCTCGCGGAAAGCCTCCACACCCTCGCGTAACTCAATCGTCTCTTCGCGATCCTCTTCGATATCCATGTACGGCAGCAGTGCGTCCAGACCCCGCAGAGAGAGCTCGAGCTTCCGGAGCTTCCTCTGCTCGCAGGAAATCTTTGCAATGAGCGCCTCTAGGGAGAGCGGACTGTACACACTCTGCTTGTTGTTCATCGGTTTCCCTACAACCAACCCTCGTTCCTCCAGGTGCTTGATCGTGCGGTAGACCGTGATGTGCGGCAGATGACTCTCTGCGGCGAGACGGGGAATCGTGACGGATCGCAGCTTCAGGAGGAGGATGTAGAGATCGATCTCCCTCTCTGTGAGTGATGTGCGCCGGAGGAGGTCTCTAAGGCGTCTCTGCATATGCGTATTCTACAGTGGTGCTAGTAGGGCTGTTTGTAAGTATATTAAATAATATTATTATAATAATGTCAAAAACGGGGATATTCCGCAATTCTCAAGGATTATTGAGCAATCTATCGAGGCTCTCCGCCTTCCCTCGGTAAGTGGGATCAATTTCCAGCAGTTCCTCATACGTTGCACGAGCCTCTGCTTCTCTTCCAAATTTCAGATATAGAAGAGCCAGCTGATAGTGCGCAGGTGCATGGGATGGACGGAGCTCAATGGTCTTCTCGTATTCCTGGATGGCCCCTTCATTGTTCGCCCGTTCCTGGTGCACTCCTGCGAGATTGTAGTGCGCTTGCGCTTCTGTGGGATCGATAGCGAGTGCTTTCTTCAGAGCGTCCTCCGCATCGTCGTAGCGTGATGCACGACCATACGTAGCACCCAGGTTCACGTACGCATCGACGTACTCAGGATTCCTCATCACCGCTTCCTCGAAGAGAGGGAGCGCTTCCTCAATATTTCCCTCAGTGAGCCGCAGGAATCCGATGTTGTTCATGGCGATCGCGGATTCGGGATGCACACGCAGGACATTCGTGAAGAGCGTCTCCGTCGATCGCCACAATTGTGACTGCTGCCACGAGAGCACTCCGAGAATGGAGGAGAGGACTAAGGCCGCGAGGATGGCTGCCCGCCGAGCCATTCCCGATGGCGCGATCTCCTTCACCAGAGCTCCGATTGCGAGGACGAGCCCAACGAGTGGGAGGTACGCGTACCGATCCGCTGCGAGTGTGATCTCATTCGCTTTCTCGTACGCGAGGAAGCTGGGGATGAGCGCGATGAGGAAGAGAAGCATGCCAGCGCTCATTCCTCGGATACGGTGACGCAGCGCGACGGTGATTCCGAGGAAGACGATGAGGATGCCGATCGCGAGGAGCTGTGCCCCACTCGTCAGCGTGAGATCAGTTGGAGCTGGATAGATTGCCGAGAGATTAAACGGTGCAAAGAATTTCGAGAGATAGAAGACCGTACTCCGTATGGCGAGGAGGAGAATGTCGAAGATCGAGAGCACACTCACCGTGTGGGATTTCCCGAAGAGCGCAACGATGCCGAAGATCGCGCTCAGCCCGAAGTACGGCCATTTTTCGAGGATACTCCGCATGGAAATTCTCCTTCCTTCGTACCAATCAATCACGAGAAGAAGGACTGGTAGTGTGATCGCCGTCACCTTCGAGAGGAGTGCGAGTGCGAAGAGCAGGAGACTCACCAGGAGCGATCGCGAACTCCGCCCCTCCGATCGCACGTACGCGATCAGCGAACCGAGTGAGAATGCAGCCATCAGTAGTTCCTTCCGCGCGCTCACCCACGACACGGCCTCTGCATTCAGCGGGTGTACAGCGAAGAGGAGGGCTCCGATGAATGCTGCTGTCCTGTTTTTTAGCAGGAGAGTGAGCAACCAGAAGATGAGGATCACATTGAGCGCATGCAGCAGGAGGTTCGTCGTGTGGAAGACCGTTGCGCTGAATCCAGCAATCGCGTGCTCGATCTGGAACGTGAGGAGCGTTGCGGGAATATAAAGTTCCGGATCGAACGAGGCGAAAATGCGCGGCGAGAAATTCCGGATGAGGGGGTTCTCGAGAATCAGTTGCGGGTCATCCCACGCGACGAAGTCCGCGCGGAGAGTGGGTGAGAACGCGAGGAGCGCAGCCGCGACGAGGAGGGCAGCGAAAGCCTCCGTGCGAAGTGAGCCGGTAGAGGTAGATGCTTGGTTCATTCCTGCTGTAGCGAAGACTACCACTAGTTTCACTGGTGATTGTGATGTATAATACTCATGACAAACATCCATACCCCCTTTCTCGTATGAAGCTCTTCGCTAAGAACAAGACGCAAGCACTGCTTGCCGGTGGCCTAGGAGTCTTCACGCTGGCTATCATTTCCCTGCACGCGTACCAAGTGCAGGATCTCAGCCTGACTGCGCAGGTCCCAACTGCGTGCTTCAATACCGTGGATGACGATGGTGACGGGAAAGTAGATGCCTGGAAGATCGTGAAGTCGAAGTCCGTGGTCCCAGGAGATGAGTCGGGGAGTGTAGGAGTCATTAGTGGTGACTACGCGTACTACGGCACGTCGAGCATCACGCCAAGCATTGTGAAGTGGCGACTCTCTACCTTCACGAAGGTAGCGACACTCGCTCTCGATGCAGATGCCACCAATGATGGTTTCATGGATGCTGCTCTCCTGAGTGAGGATGGTCAGACAGCCTTCTTCAGTTTTCAGCTAGGGAAGGTCATTCCCATCGATCTCACCACCTTCACGCAAAAACCACCAATCAGTGTGCCTGTGCCCGAAAGTGGATACGGGGCAACTCCACTGGCTGTTCGGGGTAATTATCTGTACGTCGGCACCGCGGGCGGTGTATCTGTTCCCGGTATAATCACGAGAGTCGATCTCTCCGGATCAACGCCAAACGCCGTTTTGTATTTGAATGAAGGTGAGAGCATGCTCCCCTTCGGTTTCGTCCTCGATGGACAGTCCCTCTTCATTGGAACGGGTGATTCCCCCGCGCAATTGGTGAAGATTAACCTTGAAACATTCACGCGAGAAAATGCTATTTCGCTGGGAATTGCATCTGCCATTCACTCGGGAATTCGCAGCGGCAATTTCGGGTACTTCCTTGGAAATGGCAGTCTTGCAAAAGTGGATTTGGTCAACTTCAAGACAGTGAAGGTGAAAACCATTTCTTGGAAGATTACAAACATCGGAGGCTTGCTGCTCGATCCGCTAGGGACCTATGGCTACTTCACCGAGAATCGCACGGATTCCACTCCTGCGAAGATCCACGCTGTCCGGCTCTCCGATCTTTCCCTTACCAAGGCAGTGGCCTTCGCAAAAAATGAGAGTGAACTCGGGGGTGCGCTCATCGATACTGTCCGGGATGCACTGTACGTTCATCCGGCGAAGTACACTTCTGTTCGGCTCGTGAAGATCGCCCTCAACGATCGTGAGTGCGTGAACAAGAACGACATCTCCGAAGCGAACTGATCACGTATTGAGTGAGCGAGGCCGAGCAACTGGGTTGCGAGGCCTCGTTTTTCAATGGGGGAGGGAAAGCAAGGTGGAGCACAAGGACGTTACTTCTCCATCTTTTCTCTTGATTTACATGATTATCCCATGTATAATCAGCATGTAATTCTCATCTATGCTCTCCGAGTTCATCTCCATCACGAATCTCCAGCGGCAATTGAAGAAGGTCTTCTACTCCAAGCAGCCGATCCACGTTGTGCTGAGTAACAACAAGGTCAGTGGTATCGTGTTCTCGCAGGAAGCGGCCCAGTTGATGCTCGATTCGGGAATGCTCGACCAGCTGCGGGAAGAACTCTGGGAACTCGATGACAAGGAGACACGTGACCTCGTTGTCCGCCATCGCGAAGGGAAGACACGCCCCGTACTGTTCGATGGATTCGCAAAGGAGCATGGCGTATAGGATAGTCATTGCGGATGAGCGGATCTGGAGAAAGGATTGCGGCAAAATCCCCAAAGAACAGTTGCAGCAGATCCTCCGGAAAATCCGCGCACTCGCAGGGGATCCCTGGGCAGGGAATGTGCAGGTGAAACAGTTGAAGAACGAGGAGCTCGCTGATTTCCGGTTACGCATCGGTGAGTACCGCGTGCTCTTCCAGAAGGATGAGGAGCAGAGGGTTATTACGTTGTTGCGTCTGCTGCATCGGTCGAAGTTGTACTGAAGTCGCAATCGTTGAACGGGCGACATCTCTGCGTAGCGGTATCGCAGCTCAGGTGTGATCATCCCGCGAAGCCGGATGGAGCCGCCTCGGGGATCTTCTAGCTTCGTTGCATAGATGCGATCTTGGATCAAGCTACGCTGCTCTTTCGTAGAGACCACCCTTGCCACAATGCGACAAGGAAGCAGACTGATCCAAGGAGAAAATCGGTGGTCGCCGGACTGCGGGCACCGGGTTGCAGAGTTGATCGTGCAGGAGCCTCAGGGTCGAACGATACAGGTATCTGCCCACCTATGGGAAAGCGCTCTTGTGCGCGTCGCTCTGCTTCAGGTCGGCGGATGTGCTCGCGATGCTGATCGAGAACGAATGTGGCGTCGTCCCCTGCGTATTCCCGACCGCCGACTTCGTACTGGTAATTGACGTTGGCGTAGAAGCTCGCGTACTTTTTCGATTCCTCAACGAAGTACAAGAAATCGAGATGCCCTGAGAACGTTACGGAAACACCAGTAATAGTCGCGGTAGTTTGCGGCCAAGACTCGCTATTCCACGGCGCTGGATGCGTTAGGAGGCCTTTGGCGAAGAAGAATATGCCTGTGCAGAGGGGCACGACCACGAAGAGCGATAGGAGATAGCAGGATGGAGTACGAGTAGCATGCATTTCGTGATGAGAGGAATCTCTCGCATCATAGCGACATCGCGGCGGAGCGGTATCGCAGCTCAGGTGCGATGATTCCGCGAAGCCGGATGGAGCCGCCTCGGGGATTTGAACCCCGGACCCTCGGTTTACGATACCGATGCTCTACCACTGAGCTAAGGCGGCGTGTGAATGAAAGGAACGTGCGATCTTGTAGCGATACCACTGCCTGCCCCGCGAAGTCCGCCGCAGCGGACGAAGTGGGGAGCTAAGGCGGCGTGTGAGATAAAGATCGCTGCGGAAATCGGCCTTCTGCTACCGTAAGGCGTTTCTGCGCGGTAGTCTACAAGCGGTTTCCCGCTGAGGACAAGCGATTTCCAGAGGGTATACTCCCATTCCTATGGATAGGAACACCGCCCTCCTCTGGTCCTGGCTCAACGTCCTCACGAAGCGGCGGTACGACGCGATTCGTGAGGTCTATGGGGATCTGGAGTCTTCGACGAAGCACGTGAGTGAAGAGTTCCTCCGGGGACTCGGGTGCAAAGAGGAGACTGCGCGCGAGACGCTCATGCGCATGGAGGCGTTCGACGCCGAGATGTACGAGAAGGATCTCGCAAAGCGATCGCTCACATTCCTCACGATCGAGGACAGCGATTACCCTTCTCGCTTACATGAGCTCCCCGATCCCCCGATCTTCCTCTACGCGCGCGGCGACCTTGCCATCCTCGAGCAGCCGCTCATCGCGCTCGTGGGGACACGCGAGATCAGTGCGTACGGGAGGAGAGTCGTGCAGGAATTCACCCCCGCGTTCGTCTCTGCTGGCATGGTGACCGTGAGCGGGCTGGCTGCAGGGATCGATGCGGAAGTTGCCGTGCAAACAATCAAGAGTGGTGGCAGAACGGTCGCTGTCCTGGGCCACGGTCTCGGCATGATATTCCCGCAGAGCAACACTGCACTTGCGAAGGAGATTGTAGAGGAGGGTGGTCTCCTCCTCACCGAGTTTGCGCTCGATATCTCACCGGGGAAGTTCACTTTCCCTGCGCGTAACCGCATCATCGCCGGATTGGGACTCGGAACAGTAGTTCTCGAAGCGGGTGAGGGAAGCGGCGCCATCATCACCGCGGATCTCGCACTCGAGTACGGTCGCGATGTCTTCGCTGTCCCTGGGCAGATCTTCGACCCGCACTACGCGGGTTGCCACGGATTGATCACAAAGGGGCACGCGAAGCTCGTCACGACTCCCCAAGAGGTCCTCGAGGAAATCGGCGTCGTCACGTCCACACGCGAAGTCGTTTCTTCCTACACACCCACAACACCCGATGAAGAAGCCGTCTTCGCTGCCCTCACCACCATGCCTCAGCAAGTGGATGATGTCGTCGAGCGCACCGGGCTCGATGCCCCCAGAGTGGGTGTTGCCCTCACCATGATGGAGATCGCCGGCGCAGCGAAGAATGTAGGTGGGGGGATGTGGGTGAAGGGGTAGCTGAGCGGGTGCCCTCACCCGCCTCCGTCCGCCTAGGCGGACTACGGACGGGCAAGCCCTCGCCCTCTCCCGGACGCGGGAGAGGGAACTGTATGTTGTTCTGTTGAATCGCCCCCTTCTCCCGCGTCCGGGAGAAGGGTCGGGGATGAGGGCACCCGCTCAGTATGAAAAAACCCACCCCCTGAGGCAGGTTTCTTCGCTCGAGCCGAGGTTATTGTCCCTTACCACCCTCGAACTGCCTCGCCAACTCCGCTTTCAAATCCTTGAGACCCTTCTGAACTTCTGGATCCTGCTGAAGTTCTGCTGCAAATTGCTCCATGTCCTTAGCCTCGGGCTGCCCGCCCATCTGTTCGACTGCCATAGTGATTGGGGGAAGTGAATGAAACTGCAATCAGCATAGTCCGCGTGACTGCAAGGTCAATGAAGTTGGCGGTCTTCCGGTCGGCGAAAGATGGGGAAAGCTCGATCATGGCCTATGGAAGCGGAAAAGATCATCCCGGTGAACGGAGAGTTCAGGGACTTCTCGTGGCACATTCTCAAGGAGCTACTACTTCTCCGCGGTGATACCAAGTTGCAATAAAAAGATTACGAATACAGAAAACCGCGTAAAGCGGCACGTGCCGCCACGCGGCTTTACGAGCCAGTAACCCCCTCATCTCGTATCGCCGTAGCGATATCGACGCCATGAAGCATGTATCGCACAAAATCCATTCGTCACGTTTTAATCGCGAAGGCGTATGAGTCGTGCCGCTGTCTCCACGATCTTCCGGAACTCCTCTGGCTTCAGGGAGGCGCCACCAATCAATCCTCCATCGACATCGGGCTGCGAGAGGAGAGCTTCTGCATTCGCAGCGTTCATCGATCCCCCGTAGAGGATGCGCGTCGTCGCGCGGTCGCCCTCCGGGAGCAATCCGCGGATGAATGCGTGCATGCTCTGCGCGTCCGTGGGCTGGGCGGTCTTCCCCGTTCCAATTGCCCACACGGGCTCGTACGCGATGATGATGCCGCTAGGAAGATCGGCAATCTGGCGCTTCACGACGTCCTTCTCTTTGCCCTGCTCGCGTTCCTCCAGTGTCTCGCCCACGCAGACAATCGGATGGAGACCAGCATCCAGCGCAGCCTTCGCTTGGCGCGCAACATCCTCATCCGTTTCCCCATGGTACCGCCGTCGCTCCGAGTGCCCGCAGAGCACTGCGTAGTAGTGCTGATCTGCGAGCATCTGCATACTCACATCTCCCGTGAACGCTCCCTCTTTCTCCGGTCGTCCGCACTGTGCTCCCACGATGAGGGTGTGGTTGCGTCCGCCGGGCAGATCGAGGAAGGTGGGGAACACCCACACATCGACGCTCGGATGGGGACGGTAGGGGGATTCTGGCGCGAAGGACCCGATGGGGGGGATGTTCATCTTCCAGTTTCCTGCGATGAGGAATCGTCGGGTGCTCATGCGTGATATTTTGAGTGTAGCAAGGCCTAGAGCGCCGTGCGCGAACCCGAGTGTTGCATTACCGCCCATTTGTTTTACATTTCGCGTATTCCCATGGATCCCGAAGTCGATTCCATCGAGCAGATCACGGAGAGTGATCGGACAGCGGCACTCGTCTTCTACCTCAGCCAGCTGCCGACAATCGCAGAAGCGTTTCGGGTGGAGGTTGCCGAAGCTCTGGAACTACTCGCGAGTGAAGGGTCCAAGTCCTGCAGCGAGTTCAGTAGGATTGCCCGCGCGCTCCTTAGTGCAGAGGATGAGGATTGGGAGCAAGTCTTCTACACGGTTGAGGCAGAGCACGGGCGTCTCGCGGCTCTCGTTCAGCAAGTGCGAGAGCAGCTTCAAGAGTTTGGGAAGGAGTGTTCCGTTCTCCAGGAGAGTGAGTACCCCACAGGGCGGTGGATCATCACACACGGCGGCGATGCTGCCGCGATGTCCCTCCACATTCTCGCCGCGCACTGGGCGCAGGAGACGAGCGAACGTATCGTGTATCCAGAGGAGCACCAGATTGCGGAAGCCATGCACACCGTGCTCACGCACCTGAAGGGAAAGGGGACTGCGGTGATGCAGGTGTTCGTCGCACAGGCGGAGGAGCGACTGCGCGAGGTGGGATTGTTCAGCCAAATCGAAGGGCGCAAGGACAAAGAGTGCATCCCTGCGCTTGTGGCGATGGCAACGTTCGCACTCGCCATTGCGAATAACATTTGGCAACTCTGCCAGGCTCGCTGAGTATTTCTCACCTTCCGCGTGGCACGCACTCTCGGTAGTATGCAGTCGTGCACACGAGCTTCACTCCGCAGCCGAAGATGCGTGTGGTCCTCGCAACGGATCATGCTGGTTTTGCTCTCAAAGAAGCGGTGAAGGCGTATTTGAGCGAGAAGGGTCACGACGTGATCGACGAGGGGACATTCACGGAGGATCCCGTGGATTACCCCGCAATCATCCGCAAGGGATGTGCGGTAGTACTCGAGATGGGGATTCCGGGGATTGTCTTCGGCGGGAGCGGGATCGGTGAGGCAATCGCGGCGAACAAGGTGCCGGGCATCCGCGCGGCGCGCTGCTGTTCCCTCGACGATGCGCGCTTGAGTCGTCAACACAACGACGCGAACGTGATGAGCCTGGGGGGGAGGCTCCTCGAGCCACAGCTGGCGAATGCGATGGTGGATATGTTCCTGAGCACAGCCTTCGAAAGTGGCCGCCACGAGCCGAGGGTCGCTGACCTCGAGCCCGGGTGAGCATGGAGGTAGCGTTTCTCCTCTTCGGCAAGCTGATCCCGCTCTACCTCATGGTAGCGCTCGGGTTCGTCGCGGGGCGGTTCCTCCACGCCAGTCGCGAGACCGTCGCGGTCCTCCTCATCTACATCATCGGTCCCGTCGTGATCTTCCACGGTGCGGTGACGACAGACATGACCTGGAGCCTCCTCTCGTTCCCACTCATCCTCTACGCGGTGTGCGTCACACTCTGCGGAATCTTCTACATGATCGGATCGCGGATCTGGTCAGACGCGACGAAGAACATCCTTGCCTTCACCGCAGGGAGCGGGAACACAGGGTACTTTGGGCTTCCCGTAGCGCTTGCGCTCTTCGGCGAGGAGGCACTCGGCATCATGGTCGTCGGGCTCCTGGGGTTCCTCCTCTACGAGACGACCGTGGGATTCTTCGTCGTCGCCCGCGGACACTACACCGTGCGCGAGAGTCTCCTGAAAGTTACGCGGCTGCCCACACTCTACGGCTTCGCGCTCGGTGTCCTGCTCCACACGCTCCAGGTTCCGCTTGGGGAGGTGTATCAATCCTTCGCCCTCAACTTTCGCGGCGCGTACTCCGTGCTCGGCATGATGATGGTGGGAATAGGACTTTCTGGCATCAAGTCGCTGAAAATTGATGTCCCCTTCGTCGCGCTCGCCTTCCTCGCGAAGTTCATTGCATGGCCCACCGTCGTGCTCCTCATCGTCGCGTTCGATCGTGCCGTGCTCCACCTCTACGCGCCGGAAGTGCATAGAGTGATGATCCTCCTCGCGATCGTCCCGATGGCGGCGAATACGGTTGCATTCGCGTCCGCCCTCCACGCGCATCCAGATAAAGCAGCGACAGCGGTGTTCCTCTCCACCATCGTCGCATTATTCTCCATACCGGTGATGGTCTCAGTGTTTCTCTAGGAGGATCGAAGTCTGCGGGCGTCGCACTGTTCTTCGATGAAGGGCAGTAATGGCAGTAAGGGCAGGAACGGCAGGAAGGTATTTCACATACTGCCTTTTCTGCCTTCCCTGCCCTTCCTGCCTTTCCTCGTACGATCAAACTGACATCCAGTGAACGTGCTAGGATGCTCCCCAATGGCGAACCGCATCCTCATCACCCCCTCCATCCTCGCCGCGGACCTGGGTCACCTGCAGGAGGAGATCGACAGCGTCGCAGACCATGCGGACTGGATCCAGATCGATGTGATGGATGGGCACTTCGTCCCGAACTTGAGCTTTGGTGCGCCGGTGATCAAGTGCTTGAAGACGAAGCTCCCCATCGATGTTCACCTGATGGTGACGAACCCCGCCGATCGCATTGATGAGTTCCTCGCTGCGGGTGCGAAGCACATCACGTTCCACGCGGAAGCGGTCGAGGATACGAAATCGAGGAAAGCCCTTCTAGAAGCCATTCGAAAGGGCGGTGCGACTGCCGGAATTGCACTCAATCCGGAGACACCCGTGAATGTAATCGACGATGTCGTCGCCGACGTCGATCTTGTACTGATCATGTCTGTGCACCCAGGATTCAGTGGACAGAAATTCCTCCCGGACGTTCTCGAGAAAGTGCGCGCACTCCGTTCGCAATTTCCAAAGTTGATGATTCAAATGGACGGCGGCATCGATGCGACGACGGCGAAGCAGTGCCGCGATGCTGGTGCGAACAATCTCGTTGCAGGGAATGCAATCTTCTCTTCCGCCGATCGTGCGGCGGCGATCTCTTCCCTCCGTGGCTCATGAAATCCCTCAGAATTCTCCTCATCTCATGCGTCCTCCTATCCGCTTGTGGAAGGGGAGAAGTCGATGGAGAGCCCAGTACAGATGAACCGGATCATGTGGAGGTTTCTCTAACTGCGGAGGGCAAGGATCCAGTCACCATCACCGTGGAAGTCGCGGACGATCCGGAGGAGCGATCGGTTGGTCTCATGAATCGCACAGAGCTCGGGGAAGATACTGGCATGCTCTTCGTTTTCGAACGCGAGATGACGGTCTCGTTCTGGATGAAGAACACGCTCATCCCTTTAGACATCATCTACTTCGACACGGACGGAGCATTCGTCTCCACATCGAAAATGGAGCCGTGCGAAGCGGATCCCTGCCCATCGTACTACTCGCTCGGCGATGCGCGGTACGGACTGGAAGTTCCTGCGGGATTTGTGAGAAAGCGTGGTGTCGGGACGGGGTGGAAGTTGGTGTGGTAGTCCCTACGCAGCGACGGGTTCTGCGATGTACGCGCGGAGATTGCGCTCGATCCTGGCGGGGACATCCGTATCCGTTGGTGGTGTGAATGTCTCACCGGTCATCCGTTCGTAGAGATCGATGTAGCGCGCCGCGAGCATTACGCGGACATCATCGGTAATTTCTGGCTTCGGCTTGCCGTAAACCTGCCCTGATCCCGACGAAAGGGCTTGCCCTGAGCGTAGCGAAGGGTCGAAGCCCTGTTCCCGCAGCCACAGTCGGAAGAATTCCTTGTCGAGACTCTCCGGTTCCTTCTTCTCGGCGAAGCGTTGTTCGTACGAAGAGGCGACCCAGTAGCGTGACGAGTCGGGCGTGTGCACTTCATCGGCGATCGTGAGCGTGCCGTCCTCGTCGTATCCCATTTCGTACTTCGTATCGACGAGGATGAGTCCGCGCTCGAGCGCGATCTGCTGACCGCGACGGAAGAGCGCGAGTGCTCGATCGGAAATCTCCTCCCACTGTTTCGCTGTGGAGAGCCCTCGTTCGATGATGCCTGCGCGCTCGATGAGCTCATCGTGCTCGCCTTTCGTCGTGGGCGTGATGATGAGATCCGCGAACTTCTGGTTCTTGCGCATCCCCTCCGGAAGGACGTTGCCGCAGAAATTGCGCACGCCTTTTTCGTAGTTCACCCACGCCGACGTGCCAGTCGATCCCGTGAGGTACGCGCGGACGACAATTTCGACGGGGACCATCGTAAGTTTCTTCACCACCATCACGTTGGGATCGGGCACTGCGAGGACGTGCGTCGGCATCACATCCGCGATGCGAGTGAACCACCACGCGCTCAGTTGGTTGAGCACTTGACCCTTCAGAGGGATGGTGCACCATGGAATATCGAAGGCGGACTGACGGTCCGTCGCAATGAGGATGCTCTGCCCAGGAGTGGGCTGGTAGACATCGCGGACCTTCCCCTCGTATTTGTTCCCTAGGAAGCCAAAATCCGTACGTTCCACGGTCGAGCGGAGGAAGGGGGTCAGGGAGGGGCTTTTCACCATGGGCCGATGGTACCAGAACGGAGGAAAAGGGATGCAGCGAACAGCGCGTAAACCCAGTTGCCGGAAATCGGTTTTTCCGCTACACTGTATGGATTTTCCGGTAATGAGCCTGAGGCTCAAATGCGAAGAGATCCACACAAAAAATCAAACACGCAATGCACAGCCCCGTCCCTCCTCCCGGCTCCCTCCATGACGCGCGCGACGCGTACACGAGTGGCGCGCACGCGGGGGCGCTCACGCGCGAGACGAAGAGTATCAAATTCGAGTGGATCAGGAGCGTGCTCACCGCCGTGTCGTACGACCACCTGTCCCGTGACGACAAAGGCGTGGTTCGCGAGTACATCCGTTCCGTCACTGGCTACTCCCGTGCACATGTGGAACGCTCCATCGCGGCGTACCGGCTTTCCGGTATCCGTGAGCTCCGGCCTGTCCAGGCCTTGCGACTCCCGCAGATTGCAGAGAAGGCCGTCGCGCTCGTCCGACGCACCGAGCTCCAGTGGACCATGGGAGTCGCCGTCCTGACGCTCTTCGTGCTGATCCTCGGCCGCTCAGCTGTGGGTCCAAGCGCATCCCTACTCTCACTGCCGGTTCCTGCGCGGGGCCCGCAGGCTGCGCTCACGAGAGTGGCTGGATTCACTGCAGAGCACATCGTCACTCCGAGTATCACGATTCCTGCTTTTACTGCGGAGCCGACAATCATCGCCATCGGCGAGCTTTCCTTCTCGCGTATCACTTCCACGAGTCAGGTACGGCGCGATGAGCGTCGTCTTGCCCGTCAGGGAATCACTGGTGCTGTCGTTGCCTTTGATCCTCTCCCCGCGGAGCAGAGTACGGCGCAACTTGCGCTCGTTTCACAGGTGCAGAGTGCTGACACGCAGCGCTCTCTCCAGGATCGCATTCGCGAACGGGCATTGCAGAGGGGTGGGGTGCGCAGCAGTGCTGTGACAGATGCCCCTTCGCAGTACAGTACTAGCGCTTCACCTAGCAGGACATATGGCCCTCTCGTCGAGGAACAGGGTGCTCTGGAATTCGCGCTGATGACGCAGCTCCAGAGTATCGAAGCGCAGCGAGCACTCCAGGAGCGTGTGCGCGATCGCGCAGCGCAACGACAACTCACGAGAGTCAATCCGGCTGCCCCTGCAGCTCCGGTGGGATCCGTCACAGGAGTGCCTACGCAGTCTTCTGCGGGAACGGGTCGCCCAACCGAGGGAGGTGTGCAGCGCGGAGAGCTCACGGCGTCGCAGCTCATACGCGTCATGGGTCCTGCAGAAGAGGGACAGGTGATCATGATCGTGAATGGCAAAGCTGTCTGGCGTGATCTCCCCAGTCTCATCGAGCGCGTGATCCAGGGGACGGAGGGACGCGAGACGGGTGTTGGTCGTGCACCGCGAGGCGGCGGCGGGCACGCGTCGGGCGATGACGGCGGACGCTCGGGTAGAGGCGGTGGCTCCACCATCACCGATGCGAACGATGGGAAGATCGAATCCCACGATCACCAGAACGATGCCGGTGGCGGTGTGCTCGATATCAACGGGGCTACGAACGGCATCCTGCGCGTCGAGCAAGGCGGCACGGGCTTCGGCAACTTCGCGACGGGCGATCTCCTCGTCGGCACCGCCGGCGGGGGATTGGACAAGCTCGCGAAGGGCACCAACGGACAGACCCTCACCGTCTCCAATGGCACCCTCAGCTGGGGCAGTGCCGGGGCAGGAGATCTCACACAGGCGAACGCGGACCTACGGTACGTGAGCGTCGCTGGTGACACCATGACCGGCGCACTCGCCATCTTCTCCACGCTCGCCGCATCCGGCGCAGTCCGCTTCGACTCCGACCTCACCCTCAACGACGATCAGACCGCGAGTGACACAATTCTCACCTTCGGTTCGGATTCCACCAACGAGACTCTCAAGTTCCTCAACAACGAAGATCGCTTCGAATTCAGTGACGACATCCGCGCGACGGGCTCCATCCAGGGCTCCGGCACCCTCATCATCGATGGCGCTACAGTCTTCAAGAGCACGATCCGACTCAACGGTGTGACCTACACCTTCCCGACGAGCGATGGAACGTCCTCCGGCAAAGTCCTGAAGACGAACGGAGCCGGGCAGCTCGTGTGGACCTCCGATGCGGACACGGGTGCCAGTGGAATCACGCAGACTTCGGGTGATGCTCGGTACGTGAACGTCTCCGGTGACACCATGACCGGCGCACTCTCCGTGAAGAGAACCGCAGGAACCTCCACAGGAAACACTCTCGTCATCGACACGAAGGGTCTCATCTACGATGCCTCGAACAAGCGCGTCGGTATCGGCACCGCCACACCCAGAACAGCCCTCGAAGTCCTGGGAACCATCTCGGGCTCCATGCTCAATATCCGCGACAACATCACTGCATCCGGCACTCTCGTCATCCAGGGAGCTACTACTCTCAAGTCTACCCTCGGCGTCACTGGGAACATCTCGGGGAACGCTGACCTGAGCCTCAATGCCGACCAAACTGCTGCCGATACCATCCTCACCTTCGGCAGTGACACGACCAACGAAACCCTCAAGTTCCTCAACAACGAGGACAGATTCGAGTTCTCCGATGATCTGAATGTGACTGGAGGTCTCTACGCCTCGGGAGCGGCCATCATCGGGGGATCCCAACTCGTGAAGGGGGATCTCACCATCAACTCCGATGCTGGTGCTGCCGACACGGTCCTCACCTTCGGCTCCGACTCTACCAATGAAACTCTCAAGTTCCTGAACAACGAGGACCGCTTCGAAGCCAGTGATGACTTCCGTGCAACCGGCTCCCTCCAAGCGTCGGGAGCGCTCATCATCGACGGCGCTGCCACCTTCAAGTCCACCATCCGTCTCAATGGCGTCACCTACACCTTCCCGACCTCCGATGGCACGGCTTCCGGAAAAGTTTTGAAGACGAACTCCGCAGGTGTGCTTTCGTGGTCCGCCGACATCGATACCGACACGAACACAACGTATGGCGCTGGCCAAGGACTCACGTTGAATGGTACGACCTTCAGTCTCACGAATACATTTAGCGGAACATCCTTGGAAATCATGGGTACCGCTTCCGGCCGCATCCTCCATGCTCAAGATGAACTCCGCTCCAGCGGAAGCTTGGTCGTGGAAGGCGCGTTTTCGTTGAATAGTTATCAGGATTTTTTTGAAATAGCAGCCCCCGCTAGTCCATCCGCCTCTACCTTGAGACTGTGGGCGGAAAGTCAGAACGGGTTTGGCCAACTCCATTTCAAAAACTCCAGTGGGCTTGATTACCAGCTTGGGCGTGACAACATCATGACCGTCCGAAACACCACAGGGGTTGCTATCACCAAGGGGCAGTGGGTGTATATCAGCGGGTCAACAGGAGTGGTGCCCAACGTTGCCTTGGCGAAAGCAGACTCTGCAAGCACGATGCCTGCGATGGGTGTGGCGGTCGCTGACATCTCCAACAACTCCTTTGGTCAGATTATGACGATGGGCGACGTGCAGGGGCTTGATACCAGTGCCTTTAACGATGGCGATGTTCTTTACATCAGTGCCTCAACCGCTGGTGCTGTGACGACAACACGGGCCACGGGTACGAGTATGGACCAGCGAGTCGGAGTGGTGGTAAAAGATTCAGTTGGTGCCGGCATTATCGCTGTGATGATCGGTGGTGAGTTTGACCCCTCGACCACGCAGACCTTCAGCAATAAAACATTCTCAGGAAATACCGAGTTCATCGGTACTGCTTCCGGACGCATCCTCCATGCGCAGGATGAATTGCATTCTTCCGGTTCACTCGTCGTCGAAGGTGCAACTGTTTTGAATTCTACGATCCGCCTCAATGGCGTCACCTACACCTTCCCGACCAGTGATGGCTCTGCCACAGGCAAGGTCCTGAAGACGAACAGCGCAGGAGTGCTCTCCTGGAGCAGCGATATTGGTTCCTTCGCCACCATCCAGACAGAGGCAGACACCCGCTACGTGAACGTCTCTGGAGACACCATGACGGGGGCTCTCACGATCCTCAAGGCTGCAGGCACCTCGACAGGCAACACCCTCGTCATCGACACGAAGGGTCTCATCTACGATGCCAGCAACAAGCGCGTCGGTATCGGCACCGCCACACCCAGAACAGCCCTCGAAGTCCTGGGGACCATCTCGGGCTCCACCCTCAATATCCGCGACAACATCACCGCTTCCGGCACCCTCGTTATTCAGGGCGCTTCCACACTGAAATCCACCCTCGCCGTCACGGGGAACATCACCGCAAACGCGGACTTAAGCCTCAATGCCGATCAGACCGCAGCCGACACGGTCCTCACCTTCGGCTCTGACTCGACCAACGAAACCCTCAAGTTCCTCAATCTCGAGGACCGCTTCGAGTTCAGTGATGACCTGAACGCAACGGGTGGCCTCTACGCTTCGGGTGCCATGATCATCGGAGGTGCAGGATTGGTGAAGGGAGACTTCACCATCAACTCCGACCAGACTGCAGCCGACACGGTCTTGACCTTCGGCTCCGATACCACGAATGAGACCGTGAAGTTCCTGAACAATGAGGACCGCTTCGAAGTCTCCGATGACTTCCGTGCAACCGGCAGTATCCAGGGCTCGGGTACCCTCATCGTCGATGGCGCAGCGACCTTCAAGTCGACCATCCGCCTCAATGGCGTCACCTACACCTTCCCGACCAGTGATGGCTCTGCGACGGGCAAAGTCCTCAAGACCGACAGTGCAGGGAACCTCTCGTGGTCGACGGACAACAACAGCGGAGGCATGGGCTTCGCCGAAGCTGCTTCCTACTTCGTCGATGACACTGGAGACACGATGTCCGGAGCATTGTCCATCCTCAAGACCGCAGGTACTTCGACAGGCAACACCCTCATCGTGGACACCAAGGGCCTCGTCTACGATGCCAGTAACAAGCGTGTCGGTATCGGCACCGCCACCCCCCGCACAGCTCTCGAAGTCCTCGGCACGATCTCCGGCTCCACCCTGAACGTGCGAGACAACATCACGGCCTCCGGCACCCTCGTCATTCAAGGCGCGACAGTTCTGAAATCCACTGTGAATATTCCCGTTGCATCGACCACGAACACCCAGTTCGGAGCGGGGGCTACTGGTTTTAGAGTCGATACAACGAATGGACAATTTATTCTTGGAAATGGCGGATACATTGATGGGTATTATGGAGAACTGCAACTCACAGGTGGAACAGATTCTGTTTCTGGGACAAAGAGAATTATAACCGCTGCCGGTAAGAATTTGTCTTTGATGCCAGGCGGTTACGTGGGCATCAGTACTACAAATCCCAAGGCTCGTCTCACCGTCGTCGGCTCCGGCGCCTTCACCCAAACCGTATCGGGCTCCGCTCTCACCTTCATGGGAGGAGACTCCTACATCCTCGGAAACCTGGGCATTGGAAAATCTGGGACTCCTACTACCAAGCTCGAGGTCCTCGGCACAATCTCCGGTTCCATGCTGAACATCCGGGACAACATCACCGCCTCCGGCACCCTCGTCGTAGATGGCGTCCTCAAGACGAAATCCGACTTGACGATCAACGCCGATGCCGGGGCTGCGGACACCGTCCTCACCTTCGGCAGTGACACGACCAACGAGACCCTCAAGTTCCTGAACAACGAGGACAGATTTGAGTTCTCCGATGACCTGAACGTCACCGGCGGCCTGTACTCCTCCGGAGCGCTCATCGTCGCGAGCGACAGCAAGTTCAAGGGTGATCTCACCATCAATTCCGATGCGGGTGCAGCGGATACCATCCTGACCTTCGGTTCAGACTCCGCAAATGAAACACTCAAGTTTCTGAACAATGAGGATCGCTTCGAATTCTCCGATGATCTCAACGTCACCGGCGGCCTCTACGCTTCTGGCGCCCTCATTATCGGGAGTGCGAGCATCTTCAAGAACACCCTCGAGGTTCAGAGCACCTTGAGCGGCGCGGCACTCACGATCATGGCAGGGGATAGCTCCTTCCTAGGGGAGCTCGGCATCGGAACATCAGCGGTCGAGGCGCGACTCGAAGTCGCAGGCACCATGTCCGGCCGTGCGCTGCAGCTGACGGGAACGGGAGCGAAGCCCCTCATTGCTACGGATATTTCCAATGGCAGACTCGGTTTCGGCACCACTGCACCCACGCAGTTCATTACGATGTCCGGTGGCGTCTTCGAGCACCTCGCAGGCGCGACCCCGGCACTCCTCAGCGGTGCAGATGTGACGAGCAACGTCACTGCTGTCGTTGTGGAGAGCAAGTACGCATACATCGGTCATGGGAGCATCTCCGGCAATGACTTCCGCGTCGTGGACATCGGTAACCCGCGCAAGCCGTCGACCGTTGGAGGCGTGGATCTCGGCTCCGGCACACTCTCCATCGCCGTTGCGGGCGATTACGCCTACGTGGGTCACGGTATCCGTACGGGCGACGACTTCCGCGTCATCGACATCTCCAACGCCTCGAACCCCTTCACGGCGAGCGGCATCGACATCGGGGCGAACACGAATGCGGTCGAGATCGCCGGGAAGAATGCGTACCTGGGAACCAATGCCGCTGGCGCGGAGTTCCAGATTGTCGATGTCAGTAATCCCTACCATCCGCTCCAGAAGAAGCTGATCGATATCCCGGGCAAGGTGTACTCACTCGCCATTGAGGGGCACTACGCCTACGTCGGCTATACACAGCCCTCCTCGAACGGTAGCGGCGTCAGCGTGTACGACGTGTCGAAGATTCAAAATCCCTCGCTCGTCGATACGATCACCATTGGAGACAGCGCGACGGTGCGCGCGCTCCAGGCAGAAGGGAAGTTCCTCTACGTAGGAAACACGACCCTCGCCGGCACCTGTTCAGGCTCCACGGTGGCCGGTTGCGAATTCCGCATCTACAACCTGACGGATACGACGAATGCCGTCCCCCTCGGGGGCTACGACATCGGCGCTGCGGTGAACAGCATCGATATCGCCGGCCGCTACGCGTACATCGGTATAGACACTGTGGCTGGCAAGGACTTCCGCATCATCGACATCAGTAACCCGGCGCTGCCCGTAGAAATTGGTGGTGTAGACATGACGACCGACGTGTACGCCGTCGCGGTCGCGGGGAAGTACGCATACCTGGGTCACGGCTCGCTAGCGGGCAACGATATGCGCATTGTGGACCTGGCGGGTATCGATGCGCCCACCGCGACTATCGGCGCAATCGCTGCGAACAGCCTCTCCATCGCGGGTGATGCCTCCATCGGCAATGACCTCACGGTGGGCAACAGCATTACGGTGGGCGTCGGCGGCATCCAGTCCATGGGTCCCGTCGGCATCTTCACGGGCACAGGGTCCTTCACGGGTGCCATCATTCACAACCGCTCGGAACGTGGACCGGTCCTGGCGCTCGACAGCATGACGGGGAGCGATATCGGTGCGCACATCCTCTTCGGGTACATGGGCAACTTCGACACGAACCTCTACCGCTCGTCCGGCTCGACACTCCGCAGCGACGACAAGCTCCTCCTCACAGCAACCAATGCCGAGAACCGTGAACTCATCCGCCTCGATACAGAGGAGAGTACGGGCTCACAGAACGTCTTCATCATCGTCTCCGATGTCACGAGCGGTGAGAACACCGTCTTCCGCATCAACGCCAGCGGTGCCACGTTCTCTGATCAACCCTACACGAGCGGTGGTGCTGACTACGCGGAATGGTTCTACTCGAGTGATACGGACCTCGAACGTGGAGAAGTCGTCTGTATCGACGTGACGAGTCCGAACACCGTAGAGCGTTGCACGCAGACCGCGGATGGCAACGTGATGGGTATCATCTCCTCGAATCCGGCCTTCATTGGAAACAGCCTCACGGGTGCAGAGGGATTGCCTGTTCCCGGCTACTTCCTCGTCGGTCTCATCGGACAGGTGCCTGCGCGCGTCACGACGGAGAATGGTCCTATCCGCCCAGGCGATTCACTCACATCTGCGAGTATTCCAGGCTTCGCGCGTCGCGCGGATTCTGGAGAATCCACAGTGGGCGTTGCCCTCGAGGGTCTGGAAACCGGTGATGGCATCGTGAACGTGCTCATCTCGCGCAGGAATCAATCCCTCACGGTCGAAGCTGTGGAGCAGCACGTGCTGGAGACCATCGCCGCGATGGAGATCGATGACGAAGTGCAGATCATGGTGACGAAGGCACTGAGTGAGGAGGGCTTCAATGAGCGCATCAGTGAGGCGGTGCGCACTCAGGTGGGCATGCTCGACCTCGCGTCGCAGATCGAGGCGATGATCGACGCGAAGCTGAGCGGACAGAGTGGCTCCACCATCGCGAGCCCGATCGCCATCAGTGCGGAGGGTGTGCAGATTGCCACCGATTTGACCGCCCTCTCCGACGTCGAGTTCCAGAGTGCCCTTCGCGTCGTCGGCCCGATGACGCTGAGCGGTTCCCTGAGTGCCCTCGGCGGTATCTCCACCACGTCGCTGCAGGTAGCGAAGACCATCGAGGTCATGGGCGACGGCCGCATCGGCGGCGATCTGCACGTCGATGGCACGCTCATCGTGGATGAGATCATCGCCACGAAGCCACTCTTCGTCGACGGAGACCTCAACTTCGGCGGATCCCTGCACGGTGCTGCGCTCTTCCTCAATAGCGGTGCGTACCTCAAGGGCGACCTCGAGGTGGAAGGTGATCTCAAGGTGCATGGAGCACTCGATATCGACAACCTAGAGATTAGCGGAGCCGTGGACGTGGGTACGCTCCTCGTCCGCGATGCCGTGCACGTCCTCGGTCCCATCACCATCGATGGTCTCGCCACCTTCTTCGGCGACGTGGATGTCCGCGGCGACTTGATCGTCAGTAACCGCCAGGCGGGCTACGCTTCGATCCCGAAGACGGGCACCGCGGTCACCGTCCTCTTCGGCACCGGTGGATTCCGCACGCTCCCGATCGTCAGTGCCTCGCCGGATGTGCCCGTCCTCTTCGCCGTCTCCCGCGCCACGATGACCGGCTTCACCATCCGCCTGGGTCTCCCCGCGCCAGAGGCCGTCACCTTCTCCTGGATCGCGCTCGCCACGAGCGAGCCGCTCACTGCGGAGGGCATGAGTACGGGCAACACCGCGCTGATTCCGTTCCCAGTGGATAGTCACGGGGTTCCGCTCTCGAGCAATGCTATCTGGAACGCCTGCATCCGTAATCTCACCATTCTCGATGAGCAAGGCCAACCCTTGAGCTGCGGCCGCTACCACCAGGACAGCACCTGGACCCACCCGGACCTCGGTATCAGCTTCGTCTGGAATACCGACTCTGAGCCCCCGATTCTCACGCTGCCCGATGGCTACGAAGTGGTCGTCACGGAGACGGATGATGAGGGTGCTGATGAGGAGGAGATCCAGACAGGGACCGGTGCTCTGCTCGAGGAACCCGCAGTGGGATCGGGCACGGATGCAATCGAAGAGGAACCGCTGAGTGGCACAGGATCGGATATTGTCACCTCATCCGGCAGCGATGCTCTCTCCCCGGAACCGGAAGCGGGGAGCGGCAGTGCGGAGGGGGGGAATTCGGTGGATTCTGGTTCGGGAACGCAGACCCCATTGAATCCCATTCCTGAAACGGCATCGGGAGCGGTGGAGCAGGGAAGTGGGGGGACGGTGGAGTGATATCGAATGAAGGAATACATTCTCCGCAGGCGGGATTCGGTTATCCCGCCGGGCCCGCAGGGGTAACCGAACCCCTGCTACGGAATCAGGAATCTTTTTCTTCCAGGAAGATTAATAATGGAAGCGACAGGAGATCACGGTGATTTTTTTGCCCTTCACGGAGTACACGAGTCGATTGGCTTTATCGATTCTGCGCGACCAGTACCCCTGGAGATCAAATTTCAGCGGTTCCGGTTTGCCCATGCCTTTGAAAGGTCTCATACTGACATCTTCTAAAAGGGTTCTTATCCTCTCAGCTTTCTTTGGGTCGTTCTCCTTCCACCATCTGTAGTCCTCATTCGCCGATGCAGTGAACTCCACCAGCATGTTCCTCACGGTTTAAAACGCACAGTCTTCCCTGCTTTTGCCTCTCGCAGAGATTTCTCCAAATGTTTTCTGTTGGCTTTGGAAGAGAGAAGATGCGCTGTCTCTTGGAGCGAAAGAAAATCATCCAGCGAGAGGAGAATGGCCTTTCGTCCCTTACTTCTCGATACGACAATCTCTTCGCAATCGTGCTCCGTCTTATCGAGGTAGTGCGCCAGACGCTGTCGAAAGTCGGTATAGGTAACGGTTGTCATAGTATTCAAGTACGTAAATGCGTACTTATTTTAGTCTATGCGTTACGCGAATGCAAGATCAGTTTTGCAACGTTGGAGCGGGTTAATGGATGGTATTACAACCATCATGAGTGGTTCTAGGAGTTTGTGTCCGTGATCTTCAGCCATCTTTCCCTCGTAATTTGCGCCAAAGGCCAATAATTCCAAGGGATTTGGCAGTATTCCAAATACCTCGAATGTTTTTCTGGCGCAGATGATTCGTTGTGTATGGACGGTTCCATCCGTACTCACTCCATTCTAGTACCTCCACCGGACTGCCGATCGTGATGACCCCAGGATTTTCTACAAGCATATTTTCGGAAATAATCGGCTCACCGGTGTGGGGGTTACGGAAGTTGGGGTGGTTTTTGAGGATATCGAAGAGCTCAACATCCTCCACACCCGTTTCCTGGTTGATGTTGATGGTATTGCAACGGCCACACGGTTTCGCTGCTCTTCCGACGAAGGAGCCGATGCGAAAACGAGCCATGCGGTTTTCATCCTGAGCTTCACATCCTGCAAAAAGCAGATTATAACGATAGCGGTTCCCATCGACGGTAGAAGGGAGTGCTGCATGTTTTGATTTCTCGATGGTTTCTTTGGACACCGCCGTGAGGGGGAAGCGATCTGCAAATCCGACTGTTGCATCTTCGGGCGCGTAAATGCTATTCACTGGACGATCTCCTGCCTGTTGTACGAATAGAAGCTTCTTCTTCATGAAATCGCTGATCCACTTCGATGCATCTGCATGAACAGTGACTGGTACATCAGCATCCCAAATCGTTGTCGTTATCTGTTCTCCTGATTCATCGCAAGGCACCGTGCAATCAGGCATTCCTGCAGCTCGAAGAATCAGGTTGTCGCCAACGAGTGCCGGTTGAACCAGAGCAAGACGACCAAAGCCCTTATGGCGCTGGGTGCGAAAAATATGGTTGGTTTCGTCTGTGAATTTCCATCTTCGCTGGTTCACGGGGCCTTCTTGATCAATCGGAAACTCATCTCCTTCGCGGTATATCTGTGGGGCACAGCCCTTGATCAAGTAATTACGTGCTTCGACCAGCGTAATCTGCTTTTCCATAGATGTAGCATTCTAGTTGTATTTCCACTTACCGTCACATTTTGATACACTTCAAATCACAGCATTGAATCAGATGGAGGTGGAATGGGTTATTGGATGGTATTACCACTCTTTCTAGTATTCCTGGGAGTTTTTCCCCTGGCTCTTTACAGGAACCTCTGAAAATTGCCCTCCCTTGCTCCTCCGGAAGTCCGGCGAGTACGATAGCGAGGTCCTTCCCTCCTTTTCCTATGGAAAGCCGCACGGCAAATCGCACGATGGCGCTCGGCATCGTGATCGTCATCGCACTCGGAACTCTGGTGGTCCTCCTGGAGAAGCAGCGGCGTGAGGCGGAGGGGCAGATCTCGAAAATTTCTGTGCAGAGTGGGGAGCTGGGCGGCAGTGAGGAGGAGAATCGGGAAGCGGCGAAGCGCATCATCCTGCGCGTGAGCAAGCACTACGCACTCGCTCTGGATCCGGAGCCCACCGTCGCGACGATCGTGGATGTGGATACGCTCAAGGCGCGCAATGCCTTCTACGCGAAGGCCACGAACGGCGACCACCTGATCCTTACCTCCGACCGCGCGATCCTCTACGATCCAGAGACGGACATCGTCCTCGATGTCATCCCCGTGCAGCTCCGTCCTGCGACGGCCGCGAGCGCTGCCGCCAGTGCCCGATCGAGCTCGTCCGTCTCGTCGGTGTCGTCCGCATCCGCGTCGTCGGTGCGACGGTAATTCCTATATCTTTGCACTTAGGGAGCGGGTCTTCCGACCCGCGTTTGTGGAAGTATTCCTAGCAACCGCAGGTCAGAAGACCTGCTCCTCACTATGCTATTGGGGATGTTGTCGCATCCCCGACCTCAGGGCTACACTCCCTTCTTATGGCTCGTGCAACATTTCCCTTGAAGTGGGCTTCGGTGATCCTCCTGACGCTCTCGCTCGGGATCCTCATCGGGAGGCTATCGATGTGGGTGCGCATGCCGTCGGATATCCCCACGACCGTCCGGCCTGATGTGCGAGAGACTGTCCCGGTGGTGGAGATCTACGGTGTGCGCAACGGGAAGGTCACGGGCACAGCGAAAGGGGCGGTGCGACTCTTCCTTGGTGAAGACCTCGTTATCCCGGATGGGAGCGGGGCATTCGCAGTCGTCGCTCCGGAACTCCTGCGCAACGAGGTAACAGTCCAGGTGCCGGCGGGCATGCAGTTCGTCGCCTCCAAGAAGGGGAAGTATTTCTACAGGGTCGATACCGCCGCAGGGGAGCGCATCGTCCCGGCGAACAGGGTGTACTTCCCGGATAGTGCGGCAGCTGAGCGGGCGGGATTCCTGCCAGGGAGCTAGAATTCTCAAGGAAAAATCAGAGGTGACAAGTGAATCATTTTCGTATACAGTAACACGGATGACCCTCTCCATAGTCCTCCCCTGCTACAACGAGGAAGGTAACGTCGAACCGACGGTACGGGCCTGTTTTGCGTGGATGATGGCCGCAGGAATCCCGGGGGAAGTGATCGCGGTGAACGATGGATCAGCGGACCAGACACGGAAGAGGCTGGAGAATCTCACTCCAGAATTCCCGAACCTCGTCGTTGTGAATCACGAGACGAACCAGGGGTACGGTGCAGCACTGCGCAGTGGGTGCGATCGAGCGAAGATGGAGGTGACGGTGTTCATGGATAGCGACGGGCAGTTCCACCCAGAGGACATCGCGCTCCTCCTCAATCACCTCGATGAAGCAGATTTCGTGACCGGTATCCGCAAGCACCGTGCAGATCCCTTCAATCGCAAGCTCAATGCAGCGATGTACGGGTTCCTCGTGCGCGTGGCTCTGGGTATCAAGCTCCGGGACATCAACTGCGGCATGAAGCTGTGGAAGACGGCGATCTGGAAGGACATCCGCCCCGTGCGAGCCACGGGTGCGCTCTTCAATGCAGAGATCTTCCTCCACTTGAAGCAGAAGAAGATCCCGTGGGCGGAGGAGATGGTGCCGCACTACGCGCGCCTCACCGGTGCGCAGACCGGGGCGAATCTCACCGTGATCCTGCGCATGTTCAAGGAGCTCCGCGAGCTCCGGAAGGACATGCACGCGCAGCATAAAGCCACACTTACAGAGTTGGGTGCCGCAGCCACAGCAACACGTTCCTGAGCCAACGCTGCTTCTCTGGCTGTTCCCAGGGTTTCCGTTCGGCGAAGGCGAAGCAGAGGAGGAGGACAAGGCAGAAGAACTGCACGGAGGCGACGAAGACATCCAGCGCGGGGAATTCGTCGAACAGCGCTTTCACGAAGGGGACGAACGGGAGGATCGCGAGTAAATTGAAGAAGAATGCGAGTGACTGCAGGGTGTAGATAGCCGCGAGTCGTACGGAGAGGAAGGCGAGCGGCAGACCGACCGCCATGAGCGGGAAGAGGTAGCGTTCGTGCATCTCACTCGAGAGCACGAAGAACCCGCTGGCGATGAGGGCACCCGCGTAGAAGACTGCCTCGAGTTGCGGCCGACGCTTCTTCGGGAACCAGAGGGCTTTCCGGAAAATCCACAGCGTTGCTCCGAGCGCTGTAGCGAAAAGGACAAGCCCGACTCTGCGGTACGTCATGATGCCGAAGAAGAGATCCGTATCCTGTTTGCCCCACGCTGCGTCCCCGAAGAGGCTCCACCACATGTTGTAGGCGCCGGAAGAGAGATTCGCGTAGTGCCCGACGGAGCTGTGGTAGACGTTGAAGACATCGAGGAGCGCTCCGCCCAGGGCGAAGGGAAGGAGGACGAGCGCGAGCGTGCAGCAGGCGAGGAACGTACTCTCCAGGAGGATCCGCGGGCGCGCCGCCATCACGAGGGCGAAGAGTGGAAGGAAGACCACGGCCTGCATTTTCGTGAGGACGGCGATCATCGCGAGGATCCCCGCCAGTCGCCAGCGCTCCGTGCCCAGCGCCCACAGACCCGCGGTGATGAAGAGCGTGAAGATCGCATCTGTCTGACCCCACACTGCGGAGTCGAAAATCACCGCCGGGTGGAGTGCGTAGAGGAGGGCAGCAAGTAGCCCCATTCCCTTTCCCTTCATTCTGCGCACCACTGCGAAGAGCACCAGGCAGGTGAGGAGGTCCGCGATGATCGCGGGTAATTTAATGAGGATCTGCCACGTCGGGTGATCCATCTCGAAGTCGGGTGAGAGGAATGTCTGGTAGATCCACCCGGCCGATGCGAAGGTGAGGAGCGAGAACGGTGGGTAGTTGGGGAGCATATTGCCGCCCACTTGCTCGCTGTAGGACTGGGCAAGGCCCAGCTGCACAGCGCTTCGCGCCCAGCCTTTGTTCACTCCCACATCGAAGCCGTACCCTTCCTGCGGTGCGAGCGAAAAACGGATCACGAGCCCCAGCAGGAGGATCAGCGGGAGGACGAACCAGGGGCTCCGGAGGAACGGGAGAATCTTGCGCCATCCCTTCGATGTCGAGCGAGAATCAGTGGGCATGCGTCAGGGAGCCTTGGGGTACGCGAGCATGCTGTCGCGGGCACAGCGCACGCAGCGGAGTTCCCACAGGCGCATGATCGCACGCTCCTGCATTTGCGTGTCGCTGAGCGGCTCGTAGTACGTGAGGGGCCGGTAGTACTGGTAGCTCAGGAAGATGACGAAACCCAGAGTGAGGAGGAACCCGTTCTTCATCGTGTGTGTCACCCGCAGCCGCCCGATACGTTCGATCTCCAGCACGACGAGCGCGAAGATGATGAAGCTCAGGAGGAGGGGGATGAAGTAGTGGTACAGGTACATCACGCGATCGATCCGGCTCATCACGAGCATGTAGGAGCCGTAGAGCCCTAGGAACACGAGGAGGAGGTACCCGTTCTTGAGTCTCTCGCGCAGCGGAAGGAGTACAGAGCCCAGGAGGAGCGTCACGCCGACGACGATGCCGATCAGAGCGGACCACCACACTACCGGGTTTACCTGGAGGTAGAGGTAGCGGTAGCTCTGGCTATCCGGGGTCTCCCACCGGTAGTTGATGCTGCGTGCGCCGAACGGCCAGAAGAAGAACGGGCTGCCGTTCTCATCCTCCTTGCAGAGGTCGAGCTTGGGGGTGCCGCGGTTGTAGTGCGACACGAACTTGAGGGAATCGCGGAGCATCACGGGGAAGGATGAGAGAGCGTTCTGCCTGCCGGAAGTGAGGATGGATTTGTACTGTACGGATGCCTGGTAGTAGCCCTGGTCTGGAAGCGAGGGATTCACCGTCCTGCCGAGGGCGAAGTGAATCTTCCACACGGCGCAGTACACCAGCAGGAAGGCTGCTCCTGCGATGACGAGGAACATCACGATCCGCCGGAGGTTGGGCCATAACGTGATGAGGAGAGCGGGGACGAGCAGGAGGAAGATGAGCCCGAGCACTTTCGTCGTCGCGATGAGCGCGAAGGCGACGCCGAAGAACCCGGCGAAGATCTGGAATCGCCGGTCCTCCTCCTCACCGAGGAGGAGCAGGAAGGCGAGGATGGTGAGTGCGCTGAAGAAGAGGAGGGGTCCTTCGAGCATGGCCCCTCGTAAGTGCACAATGAGGGCGTTGTCGAACACGTAGAAGAAACTCAGGAGGGTCGCCATCACACTGCTGCGCGTGAGCAGCAGGAAGATCAGGAAGAGCACGGGCGCCGTGAGCCATGCCAGCAGAGCGGGGAAGAAGCGGTAGCCCTCGAAGGAGAATCCCACCGGAAAGTCCGTCCCGTAGTCCGTCGAGAGGAAGTTATCATCCGTCGGATTCCTGTTGAGGAGTTTCTCTCCCGCAGCAATGAGCAGCTTCCCCAGAGGTGGGTGCTGCTCCATGAAGTACACGCCGTTCAAGTACTTCTGCGCGCTGGCGATGTGGTAGTTCTCATCCCAGAAGACGTTCGGGGGATTCCCGTACCCGAAGAAGAGGGTCAAGCAGGAGAGCACGACGACGGCGCTCATGAGGAGCCAACTCTGGGGATCCTCCGCGGGGTGAGGGAGACGCATTGGGGGGAGCGGGACGGGATCTGTTGCGCGAATGGTACATGGAAAGAGGCGAGCGTTGAATCGGAATTTGGGGAGGGGATTCCTTTCCTGGGGAGGTGGGTAGGTTGGTAGATTGGTAGAGGGTTTCGCAAAGCAAGCTCTGCGAATTGCTTGTCCTACCAACCTACCGCCCTACCGTCCTAACCCACCTCCCCGTCCAGCTCACCCACATCATCCCGCTGTGGTATACAGTGCTGAATCCCCCTGGGTTTGCGTGACCGCAGGACTATGCGCTGCTATCCTCTTCCAAGTGAACAGCTCCATCCGCCCCCCATCGCGAAATCGCTCCCAGTGGCTCCTCACGATCCTCGTCTTCGGGACGCTCGTGTTCCTCTCCATCTGGCACCTGACGTACCCGGAGCGCGAAACGGAGAAGCAGTTTGCTAACGCCAAGGAGGTGGCCTTGAGCGAGATCACACGTGGCTACGCAGACGGGGACTTCACGGAGATCACCATCCGCGATAACAAGGTCTTTGCCACCACGCACAGCGGGACCGTCCTCCAATCCTATAAGGAGACGCAGGATTCCGTGAGCGAGCTGGGGTGGAATGACCCGAAGAATCCGACGGTTGTAGAGATCGAGAATCGCGAGGCGGTGAACACCTTCATCGCGGTGCTCCCCGATCTCCTCTTCTTCCTCCTCGTCATCAGCGGCGTCATCTGGCTCTTCCGCGGGATCGCACGCAGCCAGTCGACCGCTCTCTCCTTTGGCAAGTCCCGTGCTCGCATCGCGGACGCCCGGCAGGTGAAGACGCGCTTCATTGATGTCGCAGGATCGGATGAGGCGAAGGAGGAATTAGTCGAGGTTGTTGACTTCCTGAAGAACCCGAAGAAGTACACCGGCATCGGAGCGAAGATCCCGAAGGGCGTGCTCCTCGTGGGTGCTCCAGGGACAGGCAAGACCCTTCTCGCGCGTGCTGTCGCGGGGGAAGCGGGTGTGCCGTTCTTCTCCATCGCTGGCTCAGAATTCGTGGAGATGTTCGTCGGCGTAGGGGCGAGCAGAGTCCGTGATCTCTTCTCCAAGGCGAAACGCAACGCCCCGTGCATCATCTTCATCGACGAGATCGATGCCGTGGGGCGCCAGCGCGGCGGTGCCGGCTTTGGCGGAGGGCATGACGAGCGCGAACAGACGCTGAATCAAATCCTCACGGAGATGGACGGCTTCGAGCAGGGGACCAACGTCATCGTCATGGCTGCCACGAATCGCCCCGATGTCCTGGATGTGGCGCTGCTGCGCCCCGGTCGCTTCGACCGTCGCGTCTTCATCGACAAGCCAGACCTGCAGGCGCGTCAGCAAATCCTCGAGGTGCACAGCCGCAACAAGAAAGTGGCGAAGAACGTGAAGCTCAAAGATATCGCGAAGCAGACTGTCGGTCTCACCGGTGCGGATCTGGAGAACATCATGAACGAGGCCGCGATCTTCGCCGCGAAGCGCAACCACGCTGTGGTGACGCAGCGCGACCTCGTCGACTCCGTGGAGAAGGTGACGATCGGTAGCGAGAAGCGCTCCCGCAAGCTGACGCAGCACGAGAAGGACATCACCGCCTACCACGAGCTAGGGCATGCGATTGTCGGTCACCTGTGCCCCAATTCTGATCCCCTCCACAAGATCAGTATTGTCTCGCGCGGGTCCGCATTGGGCGTCACCTGGTTCCTGCCGCAGGAGGACCAATACACCACCAGCAGAAGCAAGTTCATCGACGAGATCTGCGGACTCCTCGGAGGGCGCGCAGCGGAGGAGATCATCTTCAACGAGATCACCACGGGTGCGAGTAACGATCTGGAGCGCGCCTCGCAGATCGCGCGCAACATGGCGATGCGCTACGGCATGGGCGATCTCAAACTCGGGCTCGTGGCGTACGGGGAGCGGCAGGGAACGATGTTCCTGGGTGCAGATCCTAGTGCTTCGAGGAACTACTCAGAGGAGGTCGCCCGCCTCATCGACGATTTCGTACAGAAGACCCTCGCAGAGCAGTACGAACGCGCGAAGGGCATGCTCCTCAAGCACCGGGACAAGCTCGACCTCCTCGTCAAAGTCCTCCTCAAGGAGGAGACGATGAGCGTCACAGAATTCCTCGATATCTTCGAGGGGAAGAAGGAAGTGACAGCGGCGGACATTGCGGAAGAGCCTGAGGATGAGGAAACGGAGGATGAGGGGGGAAATTGAGAATTGAGAATTGAAAATTGAGAATTGACAAGGGATACTGTGAATGTAAACGTTCCGTAATTTTCCATTTTCCATTCTCAATTCTTCATTGTTATCCGCTCTCTCCCCCCTCGACGGCCGCTACGGTGAGGTCGTCGGTGATTTGAAGAAGTACTTCAGCGAGGAGGCCCTCATCCGGGCGCGTCTCTTCATCGAGGTGAGCTACTTCGCCTCGCTCGCGAAAGAGGCGAAGATTCCCGAGTGCCCGCCTCTCAACAAGAAGCAGCAGGCGCAGCTCTGGAGGATCGTCGATGCCTTCAATGAAGGCGAAGCCCAGCGCGTGAAGGAGATCGAGCGCACGACCAAGCACGACGTGAAGGCGGTGGAGTACTACCTGAAAGCGAAGATCGAGAAGATCCCCGGTGCGAAGAAATCGGTGGAGTTCATCCACTTCGCCCTCACCAGTGAGGATACGAATAACCTCGCCTACGGACTCATCATCCACCAGGCGCTGCGGCATGTGATTGTCCCGCAACTTGAGGAATTGCTGCGCGAGCTCCTCACGATGGCGAAGAGCTGGAAGAACGTCCCCATGCTCAGCCTCACACACGGGCAGCCCGCGACGCCAACGACTGTTGGCAAGGAGCTCATGGTCTTCGTCTCGCGCCTGGAGCGCCAACTCAAGGAGCTCCGGTCGTTCCGTATGCAGGGGAAGTTCGGTGGTGCTGTCGGGAACTTCAGCGCGCATAAGGCAGCCTACCCAGAGGTGCGCTGGGAACTCTTCGGTCGTACCTTCGTCTCCGCGCTTGGCCTCGATCCCCTCGCGTTCACGACGCAGATCAATCCCCACGACGACTTAGCCGAGCTCAGTCACCTCATGAGCCGCATCAACACGATCCTCCTCGGCTTTTCCCGCGATGTCTGGATGTACATCTCCCGCGGCGTCTTCCAACAGAAGGTCGTGGCGGGCGAAGTGGGCTCCTCCACCATGCCGCACAAGGTGAACCCCATCGACTTCGAGAACGCGGAGGGGAACCTCGGGCTCAGTACAGCCCTCTTCTCGCACTTCGCCGAGAAGCTCCCCGTGAGCCGCCTCCAGCGCGACCTCTCGGACTCTACCGTCCAGCGCAACATCGGCGTCGCCTTTGGCTACCACTTGCTCGCCCTGCGTTCCCTGTCGCGCGGGTTGCCCAAGCTCACGCTCGACCGCGAAGCACTGCAGAGCGAACTCGCTGCCCATCCAGAAGTCAGTGCAGAAGCGATCCAGACGATCCTCCGCAAGCACGGTGTCGCTGGTGCCTACGAGCGCTTGAAGAAGCTCACCCGTGGCGAGAAGGTTACACGCGAGCAGCTCCTCGAATTCGTCGAAACACTCATGATCCCTGCCGAGGATAAGGAGAGACTGCTCGGTATGCTATAGCCCGAACATCCCCGGATCGACCGCCATGCTCCCTGGGCCGAGGAAGATGAGCGCGATGCAGGATGCAAGAACATCATGTCTGTCTCCACGTGCAAAAGTGTGCAGTATTTTCACCAGTGAGGTTTCTCAGCAAACAACGATGGGTACATCTCCACGTATTCTTCGAACGGTGTTACGAGAGCTTCGCAATCAGGGATAACAGTCTCTCTCCATGCAGAAGTGACAATGCCCACCGAGTCGAAGTAGGCCCTACTTCGCATATCGCTGACACCCGCTGACCCCCTGAAGAATTCAATCGCATGAGCTTTGAGCCAATGGATGGCCCCGACGATCCTCTCGATGTGCAGGAGACTCCGCTGATCCTTCTCCAGCTCTCTTTTATCGAGCAGCGCATGGAGATGGAGAAACTCGGCATGGTACTCCTCAGCGATCGACTGCAGCTGCGCAGTGACGGCGAGTGGAACGTGAATCCACCAAGCGTTATCACTCTTCTCACCATCGACGAACGTTTTCGTCAGTTCTAGATTCTCACTCCCTCTCTTCAGGACCATCGAGTGCTGTGTCCCGTGGAACTCTCGATAGAACTCCGTGCATGAAGCAGGTGTGGAACTCTGTTCCACCAATCTCAGCGCACGCTGGTGGTACGGCTGATACTTCCCGCCAATACTCGTGTGCACCGCGGCAATTTCCGGTGCAGCAGATCGAGGAAAGCAGAACTGCACGGCCTTCGGGAGGGCTTTCCGAATGCTCTCGATCTCCACATTGCCTCCTGTCTGCATCAGGAGACACGATCTGCACTCATGCGGAGAAGAGTACTCGGGAAGACCGCCGTACTGTCGGTATCCATTTGCGAGGTGAGTGGTCAACGCTTGCTCAGAGCGAAACTGAGGCATCTGTTCTGCGGCACAAGCAATGCAATCTTCCATATTCCCAGCCCAATACTGGTTCTGTTCAAACAATGGCGAACGGATAATCAGACGGTTCGTCACCTCTTGCATACGAGTCACGTGCGCGTCAGATGCTCCTTGGATCGCTAGCCCGAGGATGCGACGAAGGCTCTCTATGGTCAATTCCATGAGTTTCATCTGTTCCCTCCCGGCATTCGTACGTGACTGGTATTTGCATTTCTTCTCAACATCGCACATCACTGGAAATTGAGTTCCTTCTGCTTGCTCCAGCAACTCTTGCAGACCGCGCATTGAATGGAGGAATTGCGGCATGGCGATGGATGTCTCCCGTACCAGAGCATGTAGGACAGTGCCTATTAACGAGTCTCGTTGCTCCCGATTCTCCGTCATCGCTGGCTGCGATACTTGCCGTTCCACAGAGATTGCCTGTAGGTGCTGCGCGACAATGAGGAGGACATAGGTGAGCTCATATGCCTTGAATCTCCCGATGGAGCGGAAGGCTCGCTCCTGCAACGCGAGGAGGAGAGGCTCAGCATGTGCGTGAGAAATGCCATCTTTCCATTCATTCATGCAAGCGAGGAGATTGATAAGGACAGCACCAATGTCATTGTCATTCATGGATTGCTCTGTCAGTAGATAGACATCCTCGAATTCGAGAGCATCATCGTCATTGGGGTCCTCGAGACCCTCCAGAGTCCATCGTGTGAGTTGAGCGGCAGCGAGGTACTTTGGGGCCAGGGTAGCGACGTCATTACTGAGGATCGTCTCTATTCCCCGACGTGTCTGTGGCAATGATTCAGAGATCTGATCAGTAACCACAGGGACATCAGCAACCGGCTTCGTCTCTCTGCACATTTTCTCGTCAGACCGCGCCAGTAGAGGAACTTCCGGCAAGCTCATATAAATTGTATTTATATTTACTTTTCATATCCTGTCAATTGCTTGGGCGCATTGTAGACAATGTAAAAACCATCCTAGCTGCCAATGCAACGAGAAGCGTTCGTTCCTAAGGAGGAGATACATGAAGTGGTGCCTATAGCCCGAACATCCCCGGATCGACCGCCATGCTCCCTGGGCCGAGGAAGATCAGGGCGATGCAGGATGCGAGAATCAGGAAATCGAATTCCCATCCCGTGTTGTTCTGCGACCAGAAGGGGATGTGCCACTCGTTGATCTTCTTGTAGATCGCCCCGAGCATGATGATGCCAAGGCCCATCGCGGCGAGCTGTGTCAGGAATCCCATGACCATCGCGAGTCCGCCCGCGACTTCGCAGAATCCGATGCATTGCAGGAATCCTCCCATCTTGCCCCCGACCTTCGCCTTGGCGTGGTAGAGGAAGATGATGCCGATCGCGAGACGCAGAACCAGCAATCCCCAATCGCCGTAGGATTGAAGGGAGAGGAGAAAATCAATCATAGAGAGAAGGGGAGGAAGGCAACTGCGTAGTATACCAGATCGCGAAAATGGCGCCCGCGATGTCGAGGTTCTCGCAGCCGGAATCCTTCCCTGAGCTCTTCCCTTTGGGGCATTCCTTGCTACACTCTCTCAGCTCTGTTCTTTTGTACTTGCTCGTGAGGATCACATCGGAGTGATGTGAGCCGTGGTGGCGTCCACCTTCGCCCTCTGTCTCCCAAGACACAGATGAGGCTACGGTGGACTGATCGCGGATTGCACCTTCGGTTGATCCTTCGTTCAGTACACATGCCGTGGTGGCGGAATTGGTAGACGCGCTAGCTTGAGGGGCTAGTATCCGCAAGGATGTGGAGGTTCGAGTCCTCTCCACGGCACCATATAATGTTCTCAAGTTATTATCTCGGTTTCCTCTTTGTGGGGAGTCGGGCTGTCTGTTTCCAGAAAGGCTTTTCACGCTGTCCTTCTCTGGCTTGTCGATGGTGAATTCCATGCGGATGTTGTCTTTTAAGATCGTGACGGTTTTCAGAAACTTCTGTACCAGCTCCTTCTTCCTCTGGAAGTCCGCCTTGGGCCAGGTATCCGCGTAGTATTTGACCGCATCCTTCGCTGCAAGGATGCGATCCTTCTTTTGCTCCTCCGTCAGGATGAGTCCGCAGATCGCATCACGCTCGGTGAAGAGTTTTTCCTTTTCGGTATTGATCTCTGCTGCCTTCGCCTCAATCTCGCCCTCCTTCTGGTACATGAGTCCTTTCTCAAAGAGCTCGCAAGCCTTGCCGTACTGCTTATCGAGCGCGATCAGCGCGTCGTCGATCTCTTTGCTCTTTGTTTGGAGTGCTTTGACATCAAATTGCTTGGTTTCCTGCTTTTGTAATTCCTTGATGAAATCCTCAGGATCGGACAGGAGTTGTTCAATTTGGTTCCATACTTCTGTATCCAAGAGTGCACCAGAAACCTGCCTGTTCTGACATGGGACAGCGGCAGCTGCCTTGCTATTCCTCCTGCAGCGATAGTTCGTGTATTCCCCGACCAATTCCCGTTCGCCGTCTTCTTTCTTCCATTTGGGCTGGGTGTATCCCACGAATGCGGATCCACAGCAGCCGCAGACAACCTTCCCCGTGAGCAGGTACTCATGCCTGCTGTTTCGCTGCGAGAGCCTGCTGTTCTCTTCAAGCCTATCCTGAGCCTTCTGCCAGAGCTTCTTGTCGACGATCTGAATGCAGTTGATCGGCACCCATTGCTCGCGGGGATTGAGCACCGTTTTCTTTTTGCCGGTCTCCTGATCCTTCTTGTGTGACCGCTTCCCGTAAAAATACTGTCCCGTGTACGCATGCTGCTTGAGCATGGAGAGAATGGTAGTCTCTCCCCAGAAGTGCGATGGATTCTTCCAGCGGAAGTCTTTCTTGAATCGTTTCTTCCGTTTCAATTCCTCCATGGCGGAATCCGACTTCGTAGGGATATGGGCAGTATTGAAGCGCAATTGGATTTGATAGATCGATGCACGATCATTCACAAACCAGTCGAACATCTTCCGCACGAGCTTCGCCTCCGCTTCATTCACCTTCATGATCTTCGTATCGGGATCAATGTCGTAGCCATAGGGAGGGCAGCGACCGCCGACCCACTTGCCAGCATTAGCAGCCGCCTGTCTCCCCGCCGCTGTTCGTTCCATGATGTTATCGCGTTCCATTTCGGCGATGATTCCGAGAAGCCCAAGCATGAACTTTCCCGTCGTTGTTGTGGTATTCACCTCCGTCTGTGTTGTGGAGATGAAGCCGATGCTGAGCTTGTGCAGCTGTTCGATGGCATCGAGGAGGAATAGCGTTTTTCGGAAGAACCGATCCAGCTTCCAAACAAGTACCACATCAAATTCTCTACGTGCTGCCGCTTCAAAGAGTTTTGGGAGCGCCGTGCGTTCATTGATAGGAGATGTGCCCGAGAAATTGATATCTCTGTAGATATGCTGCGGCTGCACCTTGTAGCCACAGAACTCCACAAATCGGATCATTTCCTTTTCTTGATACTCTGGCCCGTATTTCTCTCCCTGCTCAGCAGTACTGACGCGCACGTAGAGTGCGGCACGTTTTTTGGATGGAGGAGGATTCATACGCATCGTGGGGAAAGAAATGTCGCCCAGGTGGGCGGCAGGGCTAACGCAGGCTTCAAAACGATGATGTGGGTAGCGATAGCACCATAGCTCTGGAAAAGGTAACAACGCATGATCTGTGATGAGAAAGCCATACAAACCCTGAGTAGGGTAGAAAGTCGGTTACTTCGGTTACTAGGCCGAGAATTGCGCTTCATAGAGCCATAAACATTGGTAACCATCGTTAAGGGAGGAAAGAAGAGGGCAGGAAAGAGCGGTTACCGTACTTTTTGGCTTATAGAAAAGGCAAACTCGAATCGGTAACCGAAGTAACCGCCTCCGAGGGGGAGGGGGCCAAAGGGACGCTGTAGCGATCTGCGATCTCGAGGAGCTTTGAGGCTTCCAAAATGTATCCTTTCTTCTTCTCACCATAGACACTCTTCAGCCGCGCGGGACCGCTCCAGAGATTGATCTTCTTAAGCGTCCGGTTGAGCCACTTCCCTCGATTGTTTTTGAACTTCGGATCGTTCAACCATGCAAATTCCTCATCGTGTGCCAGAAGTGCCTCGAAGATGGTTTCAGCAGGGATGAACTCTCGCTCCTTGCCCTTGAGAAGTTCATAGAGGCAGGTAATTACCTTTGGAGTCGCGCTGTCCTCCTCTTCCTGCTGACGGAGTGCCTGACTCTCTTTCGCAAGCGTGAGAATTTCTTGGAAGAGCTCTCCGCTCGGATCGACAACCTTTGCGACAACAAGAAGTGGCCGCCAGATTTCAGCTTCCCGTCCGATCACCTCTTCGAACGTTGTCTCAAGTAGCGCAGTTTGCACATCTTTGAACGAAGAGAGTGCAGCGGCGTAGAGAAGAGAGCGATAGTCTGCCCAGTCAGTTGCCCCGACATTCACTTCACGATTGGCGACCTGATGATTCTTCGAGCGAAGCATCACAACCTGAATGCAGCGCGAGGAGAGTGCATTCTCGAGCGGCTTCGTTCCGGCGATTACCTTCGGGCTGTAGGGATCGTAGCGCACGACCTTGAAGCTAGACTCACCATCGCTCTCGCAGCGTGGCACCGTGGCACCCTTCTTGTAGCCGCATCGGAGGATCTCGAGGAGTGTCGCTGCTGCTTCATCCCGATCATTCTCCAGCTTCTCGGCTTCATCGATACCGCAGGTGGCTCCGTTGAAGTGGATGAGTCGGACGAGCGCGGCGGCCGTCGTACTCGTGAGCATCTCGCCGTTGAAGGAGAGGAGTACAGCGATCTGTAACACTTTCGTCTTTCCGCTGTGAAATTCGCCATAGAGGTGTAGATAGGGAAAGGCATGGAAAATCCGGTAGAAGTAGGTAGCAATGATCCAGAGTGTGATGCAGTTGTAGTGTCGTGAGTCGGGGAGATCGACGTAGGATTTGAGCACCATTTCGCTTAGGACATTGAAGATATCGCCCAGTGAGATGGCCTCTTTGCCCTCGCAATAGTCGAGGAGTTTTGCCTGATTCCAGCGAGATGTATCGAGAAGCGGCAGGCGAAGTATGCTCAGTTTACGATCTGCGAATGCCTCTGGCGTGCAGGGAAAAATTTCTCGCTTGGAGGTAACAGTGTAGAGAGCAGTCTCGCTTCTGTGCTGGAGTGGCACCGTGTAATACGCAACGCCTTCATGAAATGCCTGCACAGGAAGAATGTGCATACCACTATTCTCTCGTAACTCCGAGCGCAGGCGCTCCTGCGGACTCGGGGGGAGGTAGCGACGCATAAGGCTGAGGAGCGATCCTGCTGGATTATCGCCTCCATGCTGCCGGAGGAAATCAGTGAGATCGCCTTTCTCAGGAAATCCCTCTGGCCACGCGACAATGGAAATCTCCCACTCGGGACAGTGCTCCAAGAGGAGCTCGATGAGCATCGCCGTTGCTGCTCTGCCCGTCTCATCGTGGTCCATGCAGAGATGGCACCGGCGCACCTTCCCGCGCTTGAGCAAAGAGAACCATTCCCGATCAAAGGTCTTCGCACCTGCTGTCCCGCAGAATGCATGGAGGCCGATGGAACGGGCGGCGATGATGTCGGGTTCGCCCTCTCCAATGAGGATGTCCTCTGCTGCCTCATCGAAGAGCGGAAGCGGATACAGCATGGCTTTTCGCCCCGAGGGGTAGACCATGCCTTTGTCTTGGAGCTTGGGACCGGTGGGCGGCTTCTTGAGTTTCTTGAACTTGCACTCGCCGTGCTCATCGAAGATTGGGAAGGAGAACCACTCATAGCCTCCCTGCTCCACACAGCCGATCTGGAGCTTCTCAAGCATTTCTGCACTGAAGCGACGCTCGGTTTTAAGGTATTCCAGCATCTTCTCATTCTTGAGAAGCGCTTCATGGTCGGCGTGCACGTCGGTGGGTGCCAGTTTGGGAGTCATAGGAAGCGGGAAGTGAGGAAATCGACGGCTTGGCGAAGCGAACACTCGCGAAAATGAATCACAAGGTCGACAGTGGAGCCTCGAGACACGCCGCCCTGTTCCTTGCCCGAGAAGCGGTGCCAGTTATTGGTTTTTTCGAAAAGCGTGAGGGAAGTGATCTCGCGCCCCTCGCGCATCGCATAGGTGCCGCTGCCGGTCTTCACGATGTCGACACCGAGCGCTTCTGCGACGCGGAGGATTGGGATTTGTCGTAACGCTTCCATGCTCTTATAGCGCGACAGAATGGGGGAAGTGCAGTACGAACGAATGGAGAGTCTTGCATCCCACGCAGACGCAAGACGAAAAACAGAAAACAGAAGTGTTTCCTCAGGAGAATCTTGCTGCAAGACCAATAAACGGGTAGAATTTTTCATAAGAAGGGGAAAGAGATGCCGCTAAAAAGAGACTGCTCTCTCACGGCGGTGCTCTTTCTCTGTTGTGAGCAGCAGAAGAGTTACTCTTCTGCTGAAAAAACTGATGCTGTGCGCCGAACTTGTAGAGGATTTCCGCAGCCTCGGCACGTATACGTTTGGTCTCCTCTGAACGCTCGGCATAGACAAATTCCCATTGCACTTCATCTCGATGACGAATGATCTGTGTACGCTTCGCTCTGCGTCTGCGCTGTGCTGACGTCACAGGAGCAGTCATCGTTGGTCTTGGAAATCGAAGAGGATGTGTTTTGCCCGTTTGAAATCCGCGAGGAGGGACTGGGCTTTGCAGAGAAGGTCATCCCGCCAGTACTCGCGGATGACGCGCTGCAGCTTCTCACTATCCTCAAACATGAACGCGACCCGCTTGGGATCGGTTTTGCGGTCGAGGCCGAGGAAGCGGCAGTTCGTATGGAGGAGAACTGCGGCAATCTGAATATCTTGGGTGCGGAAATCCTGCATGGTGTCCGCACCGTGCCGCCCTGAATTTTCTAAATCTAATCTATCTTTTTCAGACCAATTGTCTCACCCATCACAAAGGCACTGCGAATGTCGTCCTTTGGACGATTGCCATAGGCAGAGATCGCCGTAATGAGGTTCTCACAATCCTTCTTCGTAATCGTGACGCCCCTGCCAAGCTTCTGTGATACGTACTTTTCCACCGCTAAGCGAGACTGAGGATCGGTGCCGTATGTCGTACGGAGGTACTGCCAAAGATATCGTTGTTTCCCTTTCTTCATATGCAGACTCCGAGCCGGGTTCGCTTTGCTAGAAAGACTGTCATTGATTGAGACCGTTCCCATAAATTCAAATGTGGTGACTATGGGTGTCTTTGCTCTGTTTGTCCCACTCTGTTCCAACATGACAACTCTGAATTCCACGCGCTGCTCCTTGTCATTGAGTCTGATCTCATGGAGTTCGATGGCCTTCTCCCGTATGAGCTGCAAGAGCGTCTCGATAGGCTTGGCTTCATCAGGCAGACCTGCGTCTTCGGGGGAGTAATAGAACTCATCTCCGAAATCCTCCTGGTATTTCCAAAGAGCGTCCAGCGTGCATTGTCGCTGCTTTGGCCATCTCCAGCTGTTCTGTGTCACCCCGAAATCTACGATCCAGTCAATCTGGCCTTCCGTAAATGCATCAAGATATTTATTGAGTTTATTGCCAAGAAAATCATAGAGATACCCATGGTCGCATCTGAGAAACATCTCAGGATCCAAGTACCGGCAATCATCGATGCTACCCAGCACGAACCTACGCACGTCCGTTCTCCGCTTTCCTCCTGCGATTCTGATCAACTCCGTCACAGTGTCGCGGTACGCATACAGGAGGACGCCGTTTAACTCCTTCGCTTGAGGGAGGGGCAACGACAGAGACCTCTTTTCCTGGAGAACATGGAATTGTGCACGAACTTCCTCGGGCTTGGAGCGCAGACGTTCGAGTACCTTTTTCTCAAATAATTCCGTCCGGCTGCGGTCAGCGTGGAGCAAGAAAGACCATGATATGCCTATCCTTTCTCCGAAGAGGTACAGCAAGTGATCGAAAGGATCTCCACCCAACTTCTCTTGTTCTCTCAGTGGATCGGTCTGCGTTCTCCAAGAGACTCTCTTCCAGAGCAGATCGATAAGCGGGCTATCGCGCAAGATGACCTTGGCTTCACTAAAATCCGATGCTGCCCCTGATGAGCCATCTCCCTTCTCGATCTCCTTACATTTTACAAAAATCCCCGCAAACAGATGGTACATTGCGATCAGCAGCTCTTCCGACAGTGCGAGGGACTTAAGCATACTCATATGACCACAATTTTAGCTGAACGCTATGCCCGTTTGAATGGCTTCTGGCGAATATATCGAAAGCCTCTAAGCACGCTTTTCTGGGCATCTGGGGCTTGTTCGATCCCCTCCCTGCATCGATATGCGTGAGTCATCCCAGAAGTACTGCCACTACCGCCACTGCCTTATTCGAAGTCCAGAAGCTCAGACGCGGTCATATCAAACCCCTTCGCAATCCTTCCGAGCGTACTGAGGCGCATGTCCCGTGGCGTGCCGCTCTCGTACCACTGATAGTTCTTGTACGGGACTTTGCACTGGTCTGCAGCCTCCTCCTGCGTCAGACCTCGCTCTTCTCGGAGTGCGCGGAGCCGCTTCGATAATTTTTTGGGTAGGTCTTGGTGCATCCCGAAGAGTATCGAGATGGACATTTCTTATTTACACCACTTATTCGTAGGTGTACATTGTCACGCTATTTTGGGATATGCCAATAAGTATCAATGAAAGGCAATCTCGTGCAGCTGCGGCACTGTCTGAAAGAACTACACTCTCGTGTTCGCTCTTTCAGCTAGAGGAAGAATGTCTCGCGTTCTTGTTTCATCTGCGCTTCCCCTCTATTTGCTGCACCCGGTGTGGACGGATCAACGCCTATCACAAACATCCGACAAAACCGTGCTATACCTGCAACTGCGGCCGGTCGCATGTCTTTCCTATGAAGGGAACGATCTTCGAGAATTCACGCGTCGCTTTACCGATCTGGTTCCGCGCATTCTCACTTCTCTACGCCTCTCCGAATCTCACAATACGAGCGTTGCAACTATCGCTTGGAGTCACGTTCGCCACTGCTTGGCGCATGAAGCAGAAAATTGGCCTTGGTCGCAAGCGTACGCGGGGAAGGCCGAAAACCCTCCAAAAGCCTGATTAAGTTGTGTATAATGGAACAATTGAGTGAAAAGTTGACCATCACAAAGCGTCCAAAAACGGCATCAATGTCCTATTGATTTCGAAAATTCCCGCAATGCACACCATCACTGCCGACCTAACGCGCTCCATCGATCTCACCGTCCTGAACCGCTGGGGTTACCTGAAAGAGTGGCAAACATCCCGCTTCGTCGTCACATGGGAGACGGCGAAGACCTCTGCCCTCGTCGAGATCCAAATGGGCAAGTTCGAAGCGCACATGATGCTCAAGTACGAGCACGGCGGAGAGGTCCAGCGCTATCGACTCAGAATGGAGTTCACGACTTGCCACTTCGGTAGATGCCGCTGGTGGATCCGCTGTCCGCAGTGCGGCAGCCGCGTGCGTATCCTCTACATCCCCTGGAAGTACCTCGGCTGCCGAAAATGCTCTGGTCTCTGGTATGCATCGCAGCACAACGATATGTTCGGCTGGTTGGATCGAGACAAGAAGGCAGATTTCCTAGAGCGGGATATTAAGCGCAAATGGTATGCCGGAAAACCCACGCGTCAGTACAGACGGATACTGAAGCTGAGAAACATCCCCCCTCCTGATTTTGATAACTATCCCCGCACCAAAAACCGCATAGTGAATACCGTCGTTTTCGGAACGCTCCTCTCTGATCCATCCACAGCAGATATCATCAAGAAAGAATGGTCCAAAGCAGCCAGTAATCCTGTACACTCTAAGAATGGCCGAAACTTCTTCTGCTGAAGGGATCGAGATCAATGCACTGATCGAAACCTACGGGAGCTTTCGCACGGGACTCTATACGGCAAAGTGCCGTGCACTCAATCTCTCCGCATGTGGAAAAACTGTAGAGGAGGCGGAAGAGAAAATGGGTGATCTGCTTGCCGTGTATGTCTCGAAGCTGGCGCGGGATAAGAGGTTGCCAAAGATGCTCAGCAAGCTCCCCGATCAAAAGAACGCAGGCGAAACAAGGTAATGTGTTGGTTGAGGTACATCTTTAGAAGAGAAGACTGAGAGTTCTTTTGACCTACCCAAGATGCAGTAAGGAGAAAGTGAAGCCCCATCCAACCCCCGAATTTTCATTTCACAGAAGGCGCATACGCACACAAATTCAGGCTTCGGCTTCTTCAACGGATAAGGTAGAATCCATCGCAATACCTTGCCCTGCCCCTTCAGCATGCCTCGCACAAAGAACAAAGATTCGGCAAAAAATAGCAATGGCGCAACACTCGGCTTCGAGGAGAAGATGTGGAAAGCCGCTGACAAGATGCGCGGTAATATAGACGCATCTGAATACAAGCACGTCGTTCTGGGGTTGATCTTTCTCAAGTACATCTCCGATGCCTTTCAGGAACGCTACGATGCGCTGAAGGCGGAGGAATTTGCAGACCCCGAAGACCGCGATGAGTATTCTGCCTTCAATGTCTTTTGGGTTCCCAAGGAGGCCCGCTGGGCTCACTTGCAGGCAAACGCAAAGCAACCGACCATCGGAAAAATCGTCGACGATGCTATGGTTGCCATTGAGCGGGAGAACCCGACACTGCGTGGTGTGCTCCCAAAGGACTACGGGCGGCCTCAGCTCGATAAGCACCGCCTCGGGGAGCTCATCGATCTAATCGGGACTATCGGCCTAGGTGACGCAGAGAGCCGTTCAGGTGACGTTCTAGGACGCGTATACGAGTATTTTCTTGGACAGTTTGCTAGTGTTGAGGGGAAAGGGGGCGGCGAATTCTACACTCCGCGATCCGTGGTGCAGCTCCTCGTGGAAATGATCGAGCCGTACAAGGGGCGCGTCTATGACCCATGCTGTGGATCGGGTGGAATGTTTGTGCAGTCGGAGAAGTTCGTTGAGGCACATGGTGGACGTATTGGTGATCTCTCCATCTACGGGCAAGAGAGCAACCATACGACATGGCGACTCTGCAAAATGAATCTCGCCATCCGTGGCATCGAGGGGAACATCGGGGAGAAAGATGCTGATACTTTCCATAAAGATCAGCATAAAGATCTTAAGGCTGATTTTATCCTCGCTAATCCGCCGTTTAATGTGAGTGACTGGGGCGGCGACCGAGTGCGTGATGACGTACGATGGAAGTTTGGTGCTCCTCCCGAAGGAAATGCAAACTTTGCATGGGTGCAACATATAATTCATCACCTTGCTCCAAATGGAATTGCAGGGTTTGTGCTGTCAGAAGTAGCATTATCGTCGGGATCTGGCACTGAGAATGCTATTCGTCAAAAGATCGTTGAAAGTGATCTGCTTGATTGTATTGTCACTCTTCCCGAGAAGCTATTTTATACAACACCTATTCCCGCAAGTCTTTGGTTTCTTACTCGCAACAAAGACCGACATGAGAAATGCCGAAACCGCCAACAGCAAACTCTTTTTATTGATGCTAGCAAACTGGGAAAAGAAATCACGCGCACCCATCGTGAATTGACGCAAGAAGATCTAAGTCTGATTGTCGAGGTTTATCATTCATGGCGAACCGAAGGAGGAGACTATCGGGATGTCTCTGGTTTTTGTAAGTCTGTTTCAAATGAAGATATTGAGAAGCATGAATTCAACTTTCAACCGGCCGCCTACATTGATCCAATATCTGCTATTCATAATCTTTCACAGAAAGAGGTTGAAACTGATATCGGACATAATTTTGCTTCCGCTAATCACTCGATTAATCTCATGGCAGAGCTGATTTCTAACCTCAATTTATTAGCAGAGTCAAACAATGTGCATAAAATGCCAAAATTGAAAATTTGGAAGTTATCAGATGTTCTTGAAAAATCGACCGAGAGACTTGGTTCTGGACAAGAGCCAGAGATCCTTACTTGTACTGAAACAGCAGGGCTTGTTTTTCAAAGAGAGAGATTTGCAAAAAGAGTCGCCACTTCTGATACTTCTAAATATAAAATCGTGAGACGCACTGATATTGTCTACAATCCATATCTCCTATGGCTCTCAGCTATTGATCAGTGTTGGATTACCGATGTTGGAATTACATCACCAGCCTATGAAGTTTTGAGAGTGAAAGAAGGATTTGATCCTGCATTGGTGGGTTTTATTTTAAGGACGAAAGAAATGATTGCTCGGTACAAAGGTATTTCTATTGGAACAGTTCAACGAAGAAGAAGAGCGCCAGTTGAAAAATTTTTAGAGTTGGATATTGCTCTGCCTGAGATGGAATTCCAAAGAGTTTCAAAACTAATCTCGATGGGAGTGCAAGATTTAGCTGCGCAAAGTCGAGATGTTAATCGGTTGATGATGAAACTCCAGAAGGATTTTGCTGGCTTGTGGCTATCTAATTTCAAATTATTAGAGTGACTTCTTTCGCAGAATCAACGGCAGAACAGGCGGCACTCGACTGGCTTGATGAGCTCGGCTACGCCATCTTCTACGGTAACGAGATTGCTCCTGGGGAAGAGCACGCGGAGCGGGAGAAGTATGACGAGACCCTCCTCGTCGGACGTCTGCGCGCGTCGCTCGCTCGAATCAATCCGTCACTTCCTCCCGATTTAATCGAAGAGGCCATAGGCAGGATCATCCGTGCCGATAGTCCGAGCATCATCGAGTGCAATCGTCGCTTCCATACGATGCTGACAGACGGTATCACGGTGGAACGACGCGGAGAGGAGGGGCGCATCATTCCCGAAATCATCTGGCTAGTGGACTTCAAAAATCCCGAGAACAACGACTGGATGGCCACCAATCAATTCACTGTTATCGAGGGGCAGTATCATCGCCGCCCCGATATCGTCGTCTTTCTCAACGGCCTGCCACTCGCCGTGGTCGAAATGAAAAATCCTGCGGATGAAGACGCCACAATTCTCACGGCATATAACCAGCTGCAGACGTACAAGGTGGAAATCCCGTCGATCTTCCCGTACAACGAGCTCCTGATCGTTTCAGACGGTCTTGAGGCGCGCGCGGGCACTCTCACCGCTGACTGGTCGCGCTTTTTGCCGTGGCGCACGGTAAATGGCGCAGAACTCGCACCCAAGGGCATGCCTGAGCTTGAAGTGCTCGTAAAAGGTATCTTTGAAAAGAAGCGCTTCCTCGATCTCATCCGTTCCTTCGTCGTCTTCGAGACCGATGGGGTGCATGTCTCGAAGAAGATTGCCGCATATCACCAGTACCACGCGGTGCAGAAAGCAGTCGCCTCCACAATCAGCGCCTCAGCCACGGCGGGCGACCGCCGTGTTGGAGTTGTGTGGCATACGCAAGGCAGCGGCAAAAGCCTCACCATGGCCTTCTATGCTGGGAAGATCATTCAAGAGGTCGCAATGGAGAATCCGACCATCGTCGTGCTCACGGATCGAAATGACCTTGATGACCAACTCTTTGACACCTTCTCCCTCTGTACAGATCTTCTACGCCAGAAGCCCCAGCAAGCGAAAAGCCGCGATCATCTGAAGGAGCTCCTGAAGGTGGGCTCGGGTGGGGTCGTCTTTACTACGATCCAGAAATTCGCCCCACAAGAGGGCGAGCGCGACCATCCGCTCCTCTCTGAACGCCGCAACATCGTCTTCATCGCGGACGAAGCTCATCGCAGCCAGTACGATTTTATCGACGGTTTTGCGCGACACATGCGCGATGCTCTGCCGAATGCATCATTTATTGGCTTCACGGGCACACCCATCGAAGCCGCTGACAAGAGTACCAAGGCAGTCTTTGGCGATTACGTTGACGTCTACGACATCCACCGTGCCGTGGAGGATGGAGCCACAGTAAAGATCTACTACGAGGGGCGCTTGGCGAAGGTCGGACTTAAGGAGGACATGAAGCCGAAGATCGATACCGATTTTGAGGAGGTGACGGAGGAAGAGGAAACGGGAGCGAAGGAAAAACTCAAGACAAGGTGGGCGCGGTTAGAGGCGCTCATGGGCGCACAGGAGCGTATCGATATCATTGCAAAGGATCTCGTGTACCACTTCGAGAACCGTCTCGAGGTAATGGAGGGAAAAGGCATGATAGTTTGCATGAGTCGCCGCATCTGCGTGGAGCTTTATAAGGCGATCATCAAACTCCGCCCCGCGTGGCATGATCCCAGTAACGACAAGGGATTCTTAAAGGTCGTGATGACGGGCTCCGCGTCCGATCCGCTCGAGTGGCAGCAGCACATTCGCAACAAGGCCAAACGCAAAGACCTCGCTGAGCGTTTCAAGGATCCCCTGCACCCGATCAAGCTCGTGATTGTGCGGGACATGTGGCTCACAGGCTTTGACGCGCCGTGCATGCACACAATGTATATCGATAAGCCTATGCGCGGCCACGGTCTCATGCAGGCCATCGCGCGCGTAAACCGCGTCTTCAAAGACAAACCCGGCGGGCTCGTCGTCGACTACTACGGCATAGCCGACCAGCTCAAGAAGGCGCTCACCGACTACACGACCGATGATCGAGAAGAGACGGCCATCCCACAGGAACAGGCAGTCGCTTTGCTGCTCGAGAAATACGAGATCGTATTGGGCATGTTCCACGGCTTCGATTTCTCGGGTTTCTTCTCCAAGAAAGCAGCAGACCAAATCCGTGCCGTGAGTGGCGGAGCGGAACACATTCTCGGGCAAGAGGAAGGCAAAGACCGCCTCCTGAAAGCCGTGACGAAGCTCTCGCAAGCATTTGCGCTCGCCGTGCCACATGAGAAGGCAATGGCGATCCGCGACAACGTTGGGTACTTCCAGGCAGTGCGCGCGGCCCTTGCCAAGTCCACGCCACAGCAAGGAAAGACCGAGGAGGAGCTCGATACCGCTGTTCGGCAAATCATCTCGAGCGCAGTCGCTTCAGATAAGGTCGTGGATATCTTTGCTGCCACTGGGCTCAAGCAGCCTGATATTTCCATTCTCTCCGATGAATTCCTTGCAGAAATGCAGGACATGCCTCAGCGCAACCTCGCGGTGGAGATGCTAAGGCGACTCTTGAGTGATGAGATCAAGACCCGCTCAAAGCGAAACGTCGTACAGGCGCGTCTCTTCTCCGAGATGTTGGAGAAGGCAGTCAAACGCTATCAGAATCGCTCTGTAGAGGCTGCACAGGTGATCGTGGAACTCATCAGTCTTGCCAAGGACATGCAATCCGCGCAGAAACGTGGAGAGGATCTCGGACTCACCGACGATGAGGTGGCCTTCTACGATGCGCTGGCGGTCAACGACAGTGCCGTGAATGTACTCGGAGACGAAACGCTTCGTGTCATCGCTCGCGAGCTCGTGGAGGCAGTGAAGAACAACGTCTCCATCGATTGGACGATGAAGGAGGGTGTCCGAGCGAAGCTCCGTACTATTGTGAAGCGGCTTCTGAGGAAATACGGCTACCCACCCGATCTGCAAGAGAAAGCAACGCAAACAGTACTCGAACAGGCGGAGGTAATTGCAAAAGACTGGGCATAATTTTCATTGCACAGAAGGTTAGTACTGCGCAATGGGTGGTCTACTGCAGAAGCGTTCTGTAAGCTGCTTGAAGAATGAAGGATTACTACAACAAAAGAGCATCTGAATACGAAGCGGTGTACCACCGCGATGATCCAGTTCGGCAGAGGGAGCTTGCGCACATGGCAGCAACGCTCGAGAAAGCGATGTACGGGAAGCGCGTATTGGAAATTGCCTGCGGCACCGGCTATTGGACAGAGAAGGCTGCAATGACTGCAGAACACATCATTGGAGTAGATGCCGCATCTGAGGCGTTGGAGATTGCACGCTCGAAGAACCTTTCATCAGGCAAGGTCGATTTCCATCTGGGTGACGCTTACAAACTCGACGCCATCGAGAATGGCTTCAATGCGGGACTCGCGATGTTCTGGTTCTCGCATGTGCCGAGGGCGAGGATCGGAGAATTTCTGCGCGGGTTCCACACGGCACTCGAGAAGGGGTCGATTGTCTTCATGGCAGAGAATATGTTGCAGGAGGGAATCGGTGGTGAGCTCATCCGCAAGCCGGGTATCGAGGATACTTTCAAGAGACGAATGCTCGCGGATGGTTCAGTGCATGAGGTGCTGAAAAACTACTACGACCAATCGGAATTGGAAGCGATCTTCTCCCCCTTAGTCACGGACCTGCGAATCGAAATGGAGACATGCTTCTATCGGGTGCAATACGTGATTGCCTGAATCCACTCTTTTACCGATCTTTCAGTCGTTATGCTGTACCCCAAAGACATCACCGAGTTCCAAAAACTCTGGAGTAAGCACTATGACGAGGAGCTGTCACAGGAACAGGCGAGGAAATATGCCGAGAGCCTGCTCCGGTACGTGCAGCTTGTGATTTCGCCTGAGGATGAGTCTTCTGGTACGGCTTCCGCTAACATGGAACCGTCATGATCAATGCGATTTTCTTCGACCTCGATGGCGTACTGACAACCGATGCGAAGGGCTCTCTAACTATGAGCAGGAATCTGTGCGAAGAGGTGCCGCGACTCTCCCCTCAAGAGGTGCTCGCCTGCTACCGCGCAGATATCGAACTCCTCAATCTTGGCGAGCGCATGTTCCACGATGTTTGGCAAAGACTGTGTTCCACGTTTAACATTCCCGATGATCAGAAGCTACAGAACGACATGCTTCGGAAAGTGCCGTGGAATGATGCCATGCTCGAACTGGCTCGATCTCTCCAAAGTCACTTCGTCCTCGGGATCATCACCGATAACTGCCGGGAGCGGATGGATGTTCTGACTGCCGAAATGAACTTGGGGGATCTCTTCGATCCGATTGTCGTCTCAGCCATCGAACATGCCTCGAAGTGCGACGGAACGACGAGGATCTTCGATGCGGCACTCGACCGGGCAGGCTGCAAAGCGGAGGAAACGCTCTTCATTGATAACCAGGAGCGGAATCTCACGACTCCCAGGAACATGGGCATGCACACTTACTGGCATGACGATGCAAAAAACGATGTGGCCGAGCTCAGGCGTGCGCTGGGAGATCTGGGGATTGAGACGCAAAGCAACTCACCCCAACACTGAGGCTATGATCGCAATCCGCCCCTATATGGCTGACGATCATCCCGTTCTCGTGGAGTTCATGATTGAACTACAAGGTCACATCGCGTCGCTCGATCCGCTTGGCAGAGTGCGATCTTCCCAGGATTTCGATGCAGAGGTGTATCTTGAGCATCTGCTCTCGCTTCTCAAATCTGAATCTGGATTCCTCTTCATCGCCGAAGAATACGAAGCATTGCTTGGCTTCATCGCTGGAAGTATTCCCAAGGATGCCGAGGAGGATCTGCTTGACCACTACCCCGTTCGAGAAGGGAAAATTCACGAATTGGCAGTCTCCGAAAGTCACCGCGAAAAAGGTATTGGGCGGCTGCTCATGGAAAAAATAGAGGAGCAATTCCGTAGTCAGGGCTGTGAATATATCCGAGTCGGCTGCTTCGCTCCGAATACAGGGGCACATGCGTTCTACAAGAAGAACGGCTACGATGATCGATACACAGAAATGTTGAAGCGCCTTTGATCATGACTCTCAGCAAAGCTCTCATCGGCGAGCTGCAGATTATCCTCCGCGAGGAGTACGGTGCGGAGATATCGGAAACGGAGGCTGCAGAGATCGGCCTGAACTTCGTTCGTTACTTCGATCAGCTCATCAAGATAACCCACCGGGCAGAGAACAAAATTCCCTTATCATCGGGGCAGCATCCTCCATCAAAATCGGAGGAAGGGTCATGACATGATTTCAGGAATCAACTTTCTTGCCCTTCAATTTCTCCAAGAAGTGCCGGATACTGTGAAATGAACAGCTCAATTTTTCATAACTGACCTGAGCAAAGGAACCAGCTGCTTTCTCAGCAAAACGCCGGTCTTTTTCGCAGTATTATTCTCGAAATCAATGTGAAGCACTTTGGAGAGCGCGGCTTGCATCTGAGAATCCGACGTGATGAACAAATTGAAACCGTTCCCTAAATCAACCGCAGTCAGCAAAACCATATCAAGTCGATGCTCCTTTTTCATGTGCTCAAGCTCGGTAAGAATCTCATTGATCCGCACATCCACTAATTGCTGCAAATCAAGAATTTCAAGCTGCGCAATGCCCATCTTATATTTGCCGATTGTGACTTGCTTCGTATCGAGCAGAGCATCTTGCAAATGCTCTGACGCGAATCGGGTTTTTGCCGCGAACATATCATCAATCAGATGTGCAGGAATCGCAGTCTGCGATTGCAGCCAATCAGCTGCTATCCTGTCTCTTTCGGTTGCAATGGAAACCTGAAAATTAAGAGTGTTTGAGTAAATAGCACCGTAGAGCAAAATTGCTGAATGTGGATCAATCGGGTGCTGCGAAGATCGATACCGTTCAACGATCAATGTTGCTGCCGACCCGATCTGCTCGATCTGAATCTCGGCGTTCGGAAATAACTTATCGGCACTGTGTACTTCACGATGATCGATCACTTCCATAACAGCCTCGGGACGGATGACAACGGGCATCCCCGCCATGTCGCTTGCATCGACCAATATGAAGGAATCAAAAGGAGCTGCAGGGTCATGGACAATATCATCAATACCGAAGCGGTCTACGAGATATGCCGCCTCGGCATGCATTTGTCCGAAAACACCTCCCGTGGCGTTTTTTCCCTGCATTCTCAGAAAATGGCTATAGGCATATGTGCATGCAACGCCATCAAGATCGGGATTGATCTTCGCCGTGACAAGAATTGATGTAGACATGCGGAATTATCGTACAGTAACAAACCACTGGGGGCATGCGCTATTTTCCCTCCTTTGCAAGCAGATGGCGCAGTAGAAAGGCGACAGTGCGATCTTCCTGAACGTGACCCTCCACGCAAAGCGATTTCACCTGCTCATATGTGAACCATTCAGGATGCGTCTGCTCTCCCTCACCTGTCGTGATGCCGGGGAGGGTTCCCTCTTGTTTCGCCGTCTCTACCAAGTAGTAGTGCAAATCCCATACGACCGTTGCACCGGCCACGGAGCGTCCGATGTGCCTGAACGAATCTGCTGGCATTTGCAGAGATGTTTCTTCCGAAAGTTCTTTCCTAGCTGCTGCGAGAGCCCATGCCTGCAGGTGTTCATCGCCCTTATCTTTCTCTACAAGGTACTCTTCAAGAGTATCGAATACCTTCCCGCCGGGCAGCCGATGATCCCAATTCTGCGTTTCTGACCTCCATTCTTTCGTCAGAAGAATGCGTTTGCCATCAGTGACGAGAATGCGAACACCGGGCGCACGTTCCGCGAATTCAAACGACTTCTCGCTCGCATCGGGGAAGCCCATACGCTGCGTGGCGATGCGGATTAGCCTGCCACGATATTGCTCAACAGGCTTATCCAAAGCCGTGATGAGATTCCTCCGCACACACACGATGCGCTCAATGAGACGCATGACCTCAGCTCTCGATGCCTGCTCGTGCTGCCCGTGGTTGTCCACAAGAACGTGGATATGCGGGAGCATGTTCTCCGAACTGTCGCCGAGGCGATATGCCACTTCCTCGGGTCGATCTTTGAGTAGGTCAGGTGACCGGCTCACCAGTCGCTCCCGCCTTACATCGTCAGGTGCATACACGCCCAGCATAAGAGCATTCTTGAGTACGCCCTCCGGTCGGACGCTCTCAGAATTGTTATAGAGGGCGTTGTTGCCCGAATACACGGGCAGAGCATCTCCCGTCGTTCTGTGGAATCCGTATCTCTCCTCCCTGTCGCCTTCCATCTTCCGTATCCAATGAAGGCCGATCTCGTCGCCATCCACCTTCGTTTGAAATTCTTCGGGCGTCACGAATGCATTCTCGACAATGTTGTCCTTTGCTCGCTGCGGCCTTGTGATGTACCGCTTCGGAACATCGATGATTCCTTGTAAGGCAAGATACGATTGCCGGATCGCATCAACGACAACGCTTTTCCCCGCACAGGTCGAGCCGACGATGACCACTCCGTCTATCTTCTCCAGCGCATCAAATTTTTCCTGATTCTGGATGCGCACGGATTCGAGACCAGAGACGAGCGATAGGGAAGGTTTCGGCATATGGTTGAGGAGAAAAGGGGTTATCGTAGAAATAATAATCGTTCTTGTCAAATGATTGCCACGCTCTATTACGTAGACAAATACTGCGCAAGAGGCAGTTTAAATTTTCCGCGCTTGCACAATCAAGAAAGGCGGGAAGTGCGAGATTAGCATGTACTCATCAGGCAAGCGTGAACCTCGCTTTTTCTTCCATATAGGCTCGCGGATTTTCTCCACGATAAATCCCTCCTTGGTCAGACTCTCGGAGAGCTGCTCGAACGTATGGCAGTATCCGTGGAGATGGAGTTTCTTCATCATTTTCCACTGATAGGGATAGTTCGCCAGATACTGCACATCTCGCGCTGGAACGTTCTCCCGAAATGGATCACCTCCGTAGGCTTGGAAGAGAGGATGGTGACAAGAAAAGACATAGGTGCCTCCGCGTTTTAAGATTCGCCGTACTTCTCGGAAATGCGCGTCGATGTTCTTAAGGTAGTGCAGCATCATACTGCTCGTCACGATATCGAATTCTCCTGTTTTAAGGCCTGTCTTGGCGGCAGTCCCATATTGGAAGGCAATTGGAGGATAGCTTTTACGCGCGATCCCCAGAAGTGTCTTCGAGAAATCGACTCCGACAACGCTCTTCGCTCCCCACTTGCGCAGTATATTTGTGAAAATTCCCGAGCCGCAGCCAATGTCTGCAACAGACTTCCCGCGAACAGATTTGCGCAGCAACGCAGCCATGGCCGGTCGCTCGAGAACGCGATTCCATGAGCTCTCTGCTGGATCACGCATCATCGCATCGTAATGGGCTCCGAACGCGTCATATGTGGCCTGTACGGACTTGGTCCTTGCCATAAGTTTCGCTAGTATACGCCACTTCCTATCCCTATATGAAGAAACTGAGCTTCATCGGCGCACACTGTGATGACGCGGAGATCTGGGCGGGCGGTACAATGCTCAAGCACCGCGACCAAGGAGAGGAGGTTTCGATCTTCCTTCCGGCCGATGCCGAGCGGGAAATGCGGCATTTGGACGAGCAGAGAGCCTCCTGCGAGAAGGGCGGCTTCGCCTATTTCCTCTACGAAACGCGGAAGGATCTCATCGAGAAACTCACGGCCATCGCGCCGGATATCCTCATCACCCATTGGGACGATGACACGCACCGAGATCATCGCAGGGTTTCACAAGATGTCATTGAGGCGGCCCAGCGCTGTATGCGAACAACGGAGAAGCCGACGGAGATGTACTTCTGCACGACATATAATGGTCTTGGGCTCCACGGGGATTTCTCCCCCGATCACTACGTCAATATCGAGCCCTACATCGACCGCAAGAACGAGCTGATCCGCTGCTTCGAGGGGAAGAGCCCTGAGCACTGGATTCGTTATGCAACGGTCCTCCACGAGCTCTACGGTTTCCGCTGTCGTTACAAGCAGGCGGAGGGATTCAAGCGCTTTGGTCTACTCGGCTACTACGGAGCTGGAAGCACGCTTTGACCTTACTTGAGCAGCGGATGCTGGTAGCAGCACCGGTCGCAGAGTTTCTTATCCAAGCCGCATTCGGAGTGCGTCTCCTGCTCGATGACCGTGAGGAATCGCCGTCTGGTCGTTCCTTCGATGATGGAACGCATGCTCTCCTGATGCAGATTGCCCATAATTTCGCTGCGGCAGACGTACACGTCGCCATTCGAGTCGATTTCCAGCTCCTTCTCCACATGATCGCAGTCGTGGGGCTGAAGAACGTAGGAGCCGGGAGACATGAATCTCGCCAGCTCTTCTACGGGCAAATTGGGACTGACGGTGAATCCTGCGCTGCGGATTTCCTCGATTGTTTGCCGGAAACGGTCGAGCGGCATCGGTGCGTGCAGACCAGGAAGGAAATCGAGGTAGAAAATGACGGGAATGCCCTTCTCTTTGCTCAACGCCATGATTGAGGAGATTTGATCAAGATTCGTTGCTGTGATGACGAAGACCATGCGCACTTCTTCCAGCGCCCCCTCGCCCTCTCTCAAGAGATCCAGACCCGTCATGGCTTTGTCGAACGCCCCCCTGAGTCCCACGATCTGGTCATGGACTTCTCCGACGCCGTGGATCGAAACGGAGACATCGCGCACATGCGCCTGCACGTCGGCCGCGTTCCTCTTGAGTGTCGTGCCATTCGTGATGAGTTTCAGGTCGAAACCCATACTGTGGGCGAGAGCGATGATCTCCCGAAATTGCGGATGCAAACTGGCTTCTCCCTGACCGGAGAATTTTATGCGCCGCACCACGCCCTGTACGTCCTCGAAGAGGCGCGTGAGGAGCGGAAGATCCAGTACCGTTTTCGGTATGAGCCGCAACCCCTCATTGATCACACGCCCCTCGGCTCCGTAATACGGGCAGAAAGAGCAACGTTCATTGCAATCGTTGATGAGATCGACCTTGAGAGAAGTAGGAGTATTCATGGGAAAAGGGAGAAGATGCGCTGAAGTGAAAAGCTATCGGCAATGGAATCCATTTCCGCGATGTCGCCCTGCTGCAATGATGGAATCTTCCCTCGTTGCTCGTCTTCAAGTTCTTCGAGGAAGATACGGATCGCTCCTCCATGGGAGATTACGCCGATGCGCGTGTCGGGAGGCAAGTTTTTCGCAGCTAAGGCTGCAAAGAACTCGCGCATTCGAGCAAGTACGGCTTCCCGTGTTTCCCCCTCTTCTGGAGTGCGTTCTGTGCGTGCCTGCGCAGCTTGCCACTCGGGATCGGTATAGGAACGCCCTTCGAAGATGCCCTGCGCACGCTCGCGCAGAAGACTGCTCACGGAGTGCGTCGTTCCCTTCAGGATCGTCAACATCGCCTCCGCCGTCTGCACCGCGCGTGGCAGATCGCTGCTCCAGAGCTCATCGAGCCCCTCTTTTTGGAAGAACTGAGCGATCTGGACGCTCTGAGAACGCCCCTTGTCGGTCAGGACGGATGCATCCGTCCATCCTTGCACGCGCCCCTCGCGGTTATACGTGCTCTCGCCGTGTCTAAAGAGAAATGTTTTCATGGAGTTTGGCATTGATAGCATCGACCATCTGCGCGAGCACCCGATCCCAGGAGAAATTTCTTCCATGGTAGATGCCGTTACGACTGAGCGCTTCGTAGAGTTCCTTGTTGTGAACCAGTAGTTCGAACATATCCGCAAGCCCCGTGGGGCTGCGCGGAGCGAACATCGCCGTCTCATGATGCGTCATGAATTCCTTGAATGACGGCACATCATCAAACACAATCGTGGGCATCCCGGTTGCCATCGATTCGAGCGCGGACTTACCGAATGTTTCAAAAACGGATGGCACAATCGACACGTCCGATGCCAACATAAGGTCATTAAGTTCTTGGTGATCTTTGGGACCGGTGAATTCGAACGTGTCCATGAGGCCACGCTTGCGGATTTCCTCCAGAAAAGTCTGGCAGTACTCATTGTAGTGGGAGGAGTAACTCTCGCCGTTCACTCCTGCGATGACGATCTTGATCGGAAGCTTGCGCTTGCGGCACTCCTCAGCGAAGGGAACCAAGATGTGCTGACCCTTCTGCGGGCGCACCATGTTCGCCGAAAGAATCCGCACTGGTCGGTCTTGGGGCAAAGTGCGCTCACGAGGCAGGAGCACATCTTGCGGATAGCCGCGATGGGTCGTGACAATCTTCGAGGGGGCAACTCCGTAGCTCTCTCGCAACGTATTCGCGTGGTCGTGCGATGGAGCCTGAATGATTCCTACCTGCCTGAAGACTTCCCGCTCCAGATCGATGAAGTTCTCAGCAACGGGCATGTACCTCCGGTATTCTTCACCGAGCATCATGGGGAAGACGGTCGTTCGTTTCTGAGGCACGATATCACCGAGCACGAGACCAATGGCATGGGAGGTATGGAGGATTTGGACACCCACGTAGTCGCGCAGTTTGCCATCTGCAAAGTAGCTTGCCTCGGCAAAGGAGATTGCTGCCCTATTGAGGAACTTGAGACCTTTCGGATCATCCTTGTACGTCGGGAGCGCGAGCGTGGGTGGCGCGTAGCGAATGACCTGCATGCCGGAAAAATCTTCTTGTCCTGCATGCTCCATTTTGCCTTTCGATACCGCATCGCCCGAATAACAGTTCGTGGTATAGATGTCGGCTTGAACACCGCGCTGCGCGAGGAAGCGGAGATAGTTTCGCAGGAATGTCGTCGCCCCGTCGCTATCTTGAGGATACGTCGGGTCTTTGCCAGTGATCACAGCGATCTTTTCAGAAGAATTGTTCATAGGACTGGAAGACATGAGGCCAATCGAATTGCTTCTCCGCCCGCTCCCGTCCGCCTTGCCCCAGACGTTGCCGTAGCAAGGGATCTTGCGCCAATTGTACAAGCCGCAGTGCCGCTGCTGCCGCATCCTTATCGTTCACTAGAAAACCTGCTTGCCCCTCTTCGATCGCCTCGGGAATGCCGCCGACACTGGTGGCGACGATAGGCAATCCAGCGGCCTGCGCTTCCATGAGAGAGCGGCCCATGTGTTCGGTAGTCTCGAAGCTCCCGCCCTCCTCCTGCTGCATGACGACGGTCGACATTTGGAAATACACGTCCGCAGCCGCGTAGTACTTGTGGATCTCCGAGACGGGCACCGATTTCTTCAAGATCACTTTTCCCTGCAAGCCCAAGTCCCGAATAGAGGCACGCACCTCATCTTCTAATGGACCGCCGCCGATGAGGAGGAAATAGAGCGGCTCCTTGGTCTGCGATACCGCCTGTGCCATCGCGTCGAGGCAGTAGGAAATTCCTTTGACGGGAATGAAACGAGAGACGGAAAGGAGAAGAACAGCATCGGCTGGCACAGGGATCTCGAGTTCTTCTCGAAGAGCAGCCTTCTGCTCAGCACTAGTGGGAAGAAAACGCTTCGCATCTACTCCACCGATGTAGCTTTTCATGAGTTCGTCCTCTACGCCGAGTGCTCGGAAAGTCTCTCGGACATACTGCGTTGTGATCATTAGATGGTCGAGATTGTCGTTGAGCGCAGAGACAACATACCGCTGCCGCTCTTCGAGAGTCTCCCCCTTCCCACGGATTTTGGACTGACGGATATCCGTCCCTCCTGACCGCATGATCATCTGGAGAGAGTCGTGGGTTTTGCGGAGCGTCTCGAAAATCCGCACCCAGTAGAGGCTATTGAAAAAGATCGTATCTGTCGGATTCTTCTGGAGCCACTCATCGAGATGCTTGGCATCAAAAATGGAGTCGTAAGGCAGAACGTGCTCCACACCTTCGCAGACCTGTAGATCCTTCTGGGGTGCGACTGCGATGCTGTCCGGCGTCTCTTCGGGCAGGAAGGAGAGCGCTTGAAGGCGATAATCCTCCCGCCGTCCCTGGAAGTATTTCAGAAACTCATAGGCATGCGTTTCCATACCTCCGATATGGGGTGGGAATTTATCGGAGACGAGGAGAATGGACTTCATGCTTGTGTGGCCGAAAGTAGCATATGATCCATAAAAAACGAGGATATGTCAATATTTCTTTGTGGGCCGGGTCTCCTCAGAGAGAGGCGTATTTTCTTCCTGCAGACTCAACTCTTCTCTTATCGAGAACAGATTTGAGATCATAAACGAGACCGTCCGCCGTGGTTGCTGAGAGAACCTGCTCTATGGGGAGAGAACGGTAGCTCCGGTGCGGTACGAGAAGTGCCACTCCATGATAGGTATTGGCAAGCAGCGAACCGGGGATCAGCCCCTGCACGCTCATTTCTTCAGGAGAGATATGGGGATCGTGAACCGAGACAGACGCGCCCGTCTCTTGAAGCTTCTTTGCCACTGACATTGCTTTGCTGTTGCGAATATCGGGGACATCCTCCTTGAAGGTGAGCCCGAGAACCAAGAGCTTCGCTTTATCAGCCGAAACAGGCAATGCATCCGTGATCTGTTTTGCGACATATCCGCTCATGCTGTCATTGAGCGTCCGTGCGGCGGAGATGAGGTCCGTATGTGTGCCGAGTTGCGCCGCCTTCTCGATGAGATAGTAGGGATCGACTCCGATGCAGTGCCCGCCGACGAGACCCGGCGTGAATCGAAGAAAATTCCACTTCGTTCCGGCCGCATCGAGTACATCGCGGATGGAAATGCCGACTTGGTGGCACAGGGTCGCGATCTCGTTCATGAAGGCGATATTCACATCGCGCTGGGCGTTCTCTACGGCCTTCGCCATCTCAGCCACTTTGATACTTGGGGCCTTGTGAATGCCAGCGGTCACAACCGACCCATAGACGATGCTGAGCGTTTCGAGTGTCTCCCGATCCTGACCGGCCACGATCTTCACGATCCTGTCGATGGTTCTCTCTTTGTCGCCGGGATTGATACGCTCCGGTGAGTAGCCGACTTTGAAATCCATTCCGCATTTCATACCAGAGGACTTTTCCAGGATTGGGACGCAGATTTCCTCAGTCACACCTGGATATACCGTCGATTCGTAAACGACAATCGCGCCTTGTTTGAGATTTCTCCCGACAGTGTGCGTTGCTGATTCCAGCAACGAGAGGTCCGGCTTATTCTTCTCATCGACGGGAGTTGGAAGGGCGAGGATCACGATGTCCGCCTCCTGCAGGGTCTTCGGATCATCGCTGAAGATGATAGGAGCTTCCTTGAGTTGAGCAGGAGTCAGTTCTCCCGTGCGGTCGATCCCACTTTTCAGTTCAGAGATGCGCTTGCTACTGATGTCATACCCGTATGTTTTGTATCCCCTTCGTGCAAAGGCATGCACGAGAGGGAGCCCGACGTACCCGAGGCCAGTGACAGCGATGATACGTTCTCGTACAGCATCCATCTCTGTATTGAGGGATGTATGTACTTCTTCAGAGAATCGTCGGAAAATTTCCAGTCTTCTACCTGTGCTGGAATCAGCCAGTGGAGCGCTGTCTGTGATGGCAGATTGTGGTTGTCTATCAAAGAGTTCCTGCGTGAGGATATCGCGTACCTCTACTTCGCACTCCCGGCACACATCGCGGATCTTCCAATGGATTTTCTCGATAGTCGTCTCATCAAGAAGTCCTTCAGCGTCGAGTAACATAGCAGACCCGACCAGCGAAGAGATGCGTTGCTCGGCTTCAGTGGGGTTTGTGAGCATGCTCGCAATTGAGTAGATTTAAAGTTTCGTATTATCATTCCTATACTCCGTTTGGTCAAGGTCGGCTGCCTCATGTCGCAGTAGCCATCTTCTGTGCAATGGACTGTGGGCACCCTAATTCCCCGTCTACTCAAAAGAATAGACGGTGGAAGGGGCCGGTGGTCCTCTGACTGGCTGCGGAAATATTGATCGTTTATCGTATGTTACAGGGAGATTTTTTCTGGGAAGAGAATACCGAGCTGCGTCATGATCTCGCCCCAGTTGTGGATAGCTGACGTCCACTTCCGAGCGATATCATGCTGCGCGAGCCACAGGAGCTTCAGCAAAGCGTCATCGTGCGGGAAGACCTGACTTGTCTTCGTGACTTTCCTGAACTGCCGGTTGAGGTTCTCAATGGCATTATTCGTGTAAATGATACGGCGCAGCTGCTCGGGATACCCGAAAAATGTCACGAGTTCAGGCCACTTCATCTCCCAGCTTTTTAGGTAGAGGGAGTACTGCGGCCAAGCTTTCTTCACTTCTTGAAGCGCCTGCAAACCAGCCTCCTCGGTCGGAGCGGTATAGATCTTTCTGAGATCTTCGCAGAATTGTTTCTTGTGACGGTGCGGGACGTACTTCATGGTGTGCCGGATCTGATGCACGATGCATTGCTGGATCGTCACCTCGGGGAAGATGGCATTGATCGCATCCGAGAACCCCTTGAGACCGTCGATGCAAGAGATGAGAATCTCTTCGACGCCGCGATTCTTGATCTCATTCAGGATCTGCATCCAGAACTTTGCGCCCTCTGCTGCGCCAACCCAGATACCAAGCACTTCTTTATGCCCATCGTCATTCACGCCAAGGATGATGTACGCGCATTTGTTTACAATCTTCCCGGCATCACGCACCTTGAAGTGCACGCCGTCCAGATAGACGATTGGATACATACGAGACAAAGGACGCACCTGCCATTCTTTGACGAGCGGAAAGACCTTGTCTGTGATCGATGAGACGGCCTCGGGTGCAAGCGGGATGCGGTAAATATCCTGCATGTAGCCTTGGATATCACGGGTTGTCATTCCTTTGGCATAGAGAGCGACGACCTTCTCTTCCATCACATCGTCGATTGTTTCGTACTTTCGGATGGTGAGAGGCTGGAGGCCGGTTTGCTGGTGCTCCACACCAGTAGTCACATCAGGGATAACTGTCCTCAGATTCTTGGGAGGACGGCCACGGCGCGGGGGAGGTGGGAGAGCGGGGGTTTCAAAGCCTGTTTGCTCGATCTGGAATTTCGCCCTCTCCGACTCGAAGACGGATTGGACGGCTGGGGTAATGAGTTCCTTCAGAAAGAGGCTCAAGTCGCCGACCGTTTTGAGACCTTTGAGCTTGCTATGAAGATTCTGTTGAGTAACGAGAGAAGTAGACATGGAAAAAGATGGAAAGAAATAGGGATGCAGCCAGTGCTGTGAAGGACCATCGTTTTCTGCGCCGCAGATCTGCGAAAACAGCCTCCAAGAAAATGGAGGAGGAAATCCTACTGGAGCCCCCCGTTATTTAGCTGTCTTCTTTTCCTCTGTTGCTGCTTTGATCTCACTCGTGGCTACCGTGACGGGCAATGCTATGGAGAACGTTGTACCTTTCCCTTCAATGCCTTCGCTCTCGAACCAAATCTTGCCGCCCTGAGCTTCAATCGCTTCTTTAGCAATATAGAGACCAAAACCATTACCTGACGAGTCAAGATTCTTCACATTGCTCGCCCGGTACTGTTTTTCAAAGATCTTGTGTTGCTCCTCTTTCGGGATGCCACGCCCCGTATCTTTAACGGTGCAGTAGAGAGTCTTATCCCTGATCTCGACGGTGAAATCGACGGTGCCGCCTTCCGGCGTGTACTTGATGGCGTTACCAAGAAGGTTCGAGAGAGGCATGTTCGCATATTTTCTATCAAGCATCACAGCCGGAAGATCTGATGGGATGGATGTCTTGAAATGAACTTTCTTCTTCTCAGCCTGAATAGCATTTTCGTTCACTACCGCCTTGAAGAACTCGTTCAGGTCGAGAGGTGCACTCTCAACAGCTTTTTTAAGTTCGACGTTGGCTAAGTTTATAAGCATTTCAATGAGGTCATATAATCCGACGGTAACCCTTTGCATTTGAGAAAACTCTTCCTTCAATTCTTTCGAAATTTTCTCGTCCATCCACGCTTCAATCTCCCATTTGATCGCAGTGACTGGACTACGCAGTTGGTGGGCAATGAATCCGAGTAGCTCAGTTTTTTTCACGTCTAGCTCTCTAAAGATTTTTACACGGCTACTCCAGATGCCAATCATAGAGGCGGTCTGCAGCGTCAATAGCGCAAGAAACAACGCTCCTAGTATTGTGAGTGGCGTGCGCATCGCTTGGGTAAGCGCAGAGAATTGATCGACTTGTACATCAACCCCGATCACAGCTACTGCTTCCCCAGACTTGTTTCTGATTGGTGCATAGGCGGAGAACAAAGTACCCCACTTGTCAGTATATGTATCACTTGCCGCTGTTGGTGAGGCAAGTGCGAGCCTTGCTGTAGGATTATCGCTGATGTCATAATCATCTCCAGGAAGAGGCGGTATTTCTACCTCGTCAATTTTTCCGTTTCCATCCCAATCTACGGGATCGATCATGTCCGCATCTGCCACAAACTGAGTGAGTGTTGCCTCCTGAGTTGGACGGAGAATGTACACGTATTTTGCGTCTTTTATGTTGTTCCTTACTCTTCGCATAGAAGCTATGACGTTCTTTAGTGCGTCGCTATGTAGATCCTCCTTCGTTCTTATTTTCTCAACATCACTCGCGTCAATTTGCGTCGAGGCCAGACCTGCGGCTACTACCATTCTTTCTCGGAGTCTATCTTTCAGAATACTCTGAGTCTGGTTGTATATGATATAGAGCACGCCGATAGCTATGCACGCTGTGATGATGAGCGGCAGATAGCTAATGTCCAGCCATGATTTTTTTATTAATCTCAAAGCCATCTAATAATTATAGCACTTTAGGCATTTTTGTACAATTACAAATGAGGCAGTCGAATCTTAAAGAAACGAATTGACTGGTTTAGTAAATCTCTTTTGACCCTAGAGCGCAAAAACGGTAGATTGTAGTGGTTTATGAGTATTAGCACATATAATTACTGGGGCAGTTCTGACATGGTTTTTCAGTGTTTGATAGATAAAAAAAGGGTCTCAGCGCTTAAGAAGGCCATTTTGAAGACAGTGAAGCCAGGCGATGTTGTGGTTGATCTTGGCACCGGAACTGGGATCATGTCTACGTTCGCTATTGATGCTGGGGCAAAGAAAGTTTATGCGGTTGAAGCTGATGCTGGTCTTTGTGAGACCTTTGAAAATAATCTGAAATCCAACGGTTATAAGGGGAAGATTGTACTGATTGAGGGCGACGCCACACAGATTAAACTTCCAGAGAAAGTAGATGTCGTGATCTGCGAGATGGTGGCTACTGGCCTCATTGATGAATCGCAGGTTCCTGTGATGAACAACGTCCTTCAATATTGTAAGCCGGGTGCGAAAATCATCATTTCTCGTATGCAGAATTTCGTTGAACTCGTGAACATAAACGATTCCTTCTACGGTCATGAACTTCAGGTTATCCAGTATGAATATCCTTGGGACCGAGCTATTCGTTCTACGCCACTTTCCGAGAAGTACATGTATGCGGAGATCGATTTCAGCAAAAAAAACGATGGAGGAGTGGATGTGGAAGTACCTCTAAAAATCAATAAAAGCGGCAAACTCAATGGCATCAGAATCACCAATAAGACATTTCTCGCTGATGGGTCTATCCTCGGTAGCACTGCTGCGTATTGCATGCCGCTGGTGCTCCCTATCGATCCAGTGGAGGTAAAAAAGGGTGAAGCTCTCATGCTTCGTTTGCAGTACAAGATGTGTGGGGGGATGGATCACTTTCACCTCTCGCTGCGAAAACATGAGACGATAATGGAAAGAGGTATGCCGATTGCCAAGTCCTTGCAAGCCAACATATGAAGAAAATCCCTCTAGCATCGGCGTATCTACTGATTGTTTTTCTTGCTGCCTGTACAGGTGGAACGAAAGCGCCAACACCTACAGACGGAACTGGCAGTGGCGCAGAAAAAGCAGATGCTGCGACAGAAGAAGCGTCACAAAGAAAAAATCCTCTTTTTAACGCAAATAGCGTCATTGGTAGAAAGAATTTTTCTCTCTCTGCCCGTGGTCAGAAAGCTCTTCCTGGTTTTCTCAGCAAGATAGGTTTACCCGCTCTCTCGGGCCTTGACGAGGTTGCCGGTATGCAAAAGCTTAACCAGAAAACATGTGATTCAATATTCAAAAAATTTAAACTGGAAAACCCGACCAGCGGAATTAAGGGGGAGCAATGCGGTTGGAATCTCAATGAGGATGGAACTTACACAGATGTAGATCCTCTTGTCTTCTCTCTAAGCGAGCTTGATGGGAAACTCTTGCTGCTTATAGATGAAGAGGGTCTCGGTGCCCCCACACTTTTCACTTATGTATACGATATGGACAGTGGCAAAGTATCAAGTTTTTCTCGTCCTTCTCTCGGAGAGACCACTGCTTATTATCACAACGATATGCTATATTTCGTAAACGTCTCAGGATACTTGCAATTCGCGTATAACGTGAAGAATATGAGTCCCATACCCATAGAGAACCCTCCTTCCTGACGCGATCTATGTTCTGTCTTCCCTTCTGCCATGAACCATGACAACCAAAACCATTCGGACGAAGTCGTGTTGCACCATGAACTCTTTGTTTTAGACGCAAACTTGCGTGAATTGTTGCCTGATGATGGACCGATGACCATCAAAAAAATGGTGACCGAACTTCTCGAAATTCTAAAAATGGAAAGGCTCGGTCCTCTTGAGTTATATCAAGCGACGGATGTGCGAGCACCTGGCTTCTCGTTTATTCAGCCAATTACAACCAGCCACATAAGCGGTCATTATTTTGAGAAACCGGGTAAGCATCCTCACCTTCATTTCGATATTTACAGCTGCAAAATTTTCTCTTGGAGAGATGTGATTCCATTGCTTGATCGTTACCTCTGCCTACACACTTGGAGTGCAAATTGCATCACCCGCTCGACAGATACTGATAGAAGCTACTGTGAACTTCGAGGAGAAGGTAGGGAAATTTTGGAGGAGGTATGCCTAGCCAAGACAGCGCGGGTTGCAGTTGTTATATAGTCAATAATGTTGTATAATAAATAGTAAACACATGCCAAAAATAAACGACCCACTGCCTGCGCTTACTCTCGAAAACGAGAACCTCAGCATGCTCCGAGAGGATGTGGAGTGGTGGAAAATTTATGAGGAATCTTTTCCCATCAGTGAACGCGAATCAAAAGGGGTGATTTTTGAGAGGATTCAAAAAAACGTGGGCATGGCCATTCATGCACGTCTCGGAGAGAGAACGGTTGGTATGGCTAGTCTTCACCTATTGTATGATCCTGCCACTGTATATTTAATCTCGATTGCCATTTCACCCGAAGAACGTAAGCATCATATAGGAAGTTTCCTGTTTGATTATGCATGGGAATCAGGTGCTGCAAAGCTCCGTCAGACACAAAAAGAGCCAATCGGTATGGTATGGGAGGTTGAACGACCAGAGTTGGCAAACACTCAAGAGGAAAAACAACAGCGTGAACGTCGCATCCAATTTTATGAAAGCCATGGTGGGCAAATTCTGCCATGCAATTATTTCCTTCCACCACTACAAGGAACAGACGCTATTCCCATGTACCTAATGTTTCGACCCGCAAAAAAGAACCAATTGATGGACAAAAAAAATATTATGGCACTTGTGCACTCAATGTATCTTCAAAACTACAACGCCATGAATGGTATCTCTCTTAGTGTCTTGATGCCCCTGCTTGAAAAAACCCGCCATGAGAAGACTCATGACGGGCGGGATTGAACAGTGCTCTGTTTTCTGGGCCAACAGACAAGCGTTGCGATGATGCCGTTCCCAACAACCATGTAGATTGGGTAGACAGCAAGTTCCGCAGTCCAATGACCCACTGCGAAGAGATTGACGAAGCTACCAGCAAACCAGCACATCCATGACAAGCGGTCTTCCGTGTGGGGCCGATGGTACGCTTTGCGGACGGTCGGCATGAGACCGAGCCAGTCCATCACTAGGTTGATGATCAATGCCGTGAGGGGTGCATTGAACAACCACCAGAGGACGCCAGCGACCGCAGCCCCCATCAGACAGGAACGGTCAAACCTCGACCATCCACCCTCTCCAAACCAGAGAGAAAAGATGGCGATGACAAGGGGGCCAACTACATAACCGATCGGAACCCAGATCGTGTCCTTTGCACCGAGAGAGTAATAACCGCCCGCGAGCATCACCCCCACGATTAACAGAATCCACCAAGTTGCCCTATTCGGTTTCGTTTTCCCTCGAACCATCGAGATGAAATAGGGAACATAGGCGGCAAAAGTCAGGACACCTGCAAGCCAGCCGATAAGGACGGTAAACGTTGGCATAGTCTGTTCCTTTCTAGGCCAATGGAATTAAAGGACTGAGCACCTTCGCATACTATAGATTTTTCTCTTACTTTAGTCAAAAACCCCCAAAGAATGCCCCAAAAGTCGTACTTTCTTATTTTCTATTTTTGTGCTATCATACATATACACATGGAATACACACAAAGTTTCCTAGAAAGCCCAGAATACTCGCATGAAATTGCTTGGATGCGTCGGCTTTTTCTCACGGCTTTCAGTATCTTGTTAGTTGGAGCTAGCGTGTCAGTTGGTAGTTCGATGTATATGCAAAGATCACTGAATATTCTCGAGTACAGCGTACACAAAATTAACACTGAAGCAGGTTGCTCCTTTTGGCATGGAGTAGAGATATGCCCAAAAATCCAGTCAAAACAAAAATAGTTTTCTCCTTTCAATTCTATGGATCACAAACAAACTCCAAAAATTCTAATAATCGACAGCCATGATTGCCCTGGTGTCGCTCACGGCTTCTGCAGTAAATTTCAACGTCATGGATTGGAAGTGACCCTCTCATCCGATGACACGGATAATTTCGATAAGGAGACAATGATTCTCCCCTTACTCGAAAAACAGAAGTTTGATGTGATCCTTTTCCTCTGTTCCGAAGCCTATAACTGGGATGACCAACGGTGGCAAGTCGTCACGTTCGACTGGTCTATTCTGGGATGGAAGAAGCGGTCCATCAACGCGGACACTCCGCTCATCGCAGTAACTACGGCTCCCGATGACGAAACCATTTCTCGTTTCAAGGAAGTCGGTGTGACCGGCGTCATCGACCGAGGGGATAAGCCCTCTGCAAAGCAAGTATCATCGAGGGTGTTTGCGGAACTCGCAATGCGGGATGTACTCGTAGCAGGATAGGGGCGTTCCACGGTGGCATAGAACGGAAATTATGGCTTTGGTATGGGAATATTCCGATGTACTCCAAAAAATCGCTTAGCATGCCTCTTGGCGAAAGGAGTACCATGGTTCAGATTGATGGATATGAGTACCACCACCCTCCCATTTACGGCTAATTCCGAGATCTTCCACGCCTTCCAGCGGCTCTGGCAGGAGGAACTCGGCGAAGAACTTTCTTATGAGTACGCCGAGGCAAATCCAAAACTTCTGGCTCTCGTAGGTTCAGTTGCAAGATGGAAACGCAGCCAGCAATCGCAGATTCTGTGAGCCAGCTGTTCATTGCACAGAATACGGATACTGCGAAATGAAGCTCAGTCTTGCACTCCTTTCCTGCGTTTCTCTGCCTGGCTCCTCCCGAGTTCTTCCAGCCATTCGCTCTCAAGCAAAGTACTGTGGATACCAGCAGTGTAGATTGGGGGCTTTGGCCCTATCGATCTTTTTTTGAGAGCAACTGGCGCATGATCCATCGTCGTCACAAGCGGCTGGAGTTGCTCGGGATTAGGGTTGAGGAATATCGGCGCACCCACGCAGTTGGTCATGCGCTCCTCCCACGTCTCGGAACCATTATCTCCTCTTCGGAAACGCATAGGTACTCTCCCACTCAACTTATTGTTATGAATGCCATAGTCGAGGAAGTTGCTCGGAGGATGCTTCGAGCATCCAATCCGTTCTTTTCGTGGGTTACCTGCACCAATAGCTCCCGCGCAGGAGAACAGAACGCCCAGCCGCTCCTCTGCGATTGCCTGTCGTACAGCTTCATTGATACCCAGCCGAGGATCGTTATAGAGCATGAGCTGGGGTCCATGCCAGCCACCGGGATAAACAATGCCATGGAGGTTCTCAATCTCCTGCCTCGTATGCACCATCTTGATGCGGATATTCATCCAGGTAAGGATTTGCTGCCGTAGTTGCTTGAGCATCCAGCGCTCCACCTTCGAGGCTCCCTGCAAATTGAGAACGCCGACACGCAGCGCTCCCTCGGGAAACTCGAGCGGCTTATCATGCGCATCAGCAATACGGGTGACACGCGCATCCCAGATCCGTTGCGCATCGCTCGGTGAAAGCGGCTCCGTCACGATGTATCCGTCACAGGGATTGCCCTCGGCGAAGTTCTGCTCATTGGCAAAGAACTGCAGAAGATTCTCAGGACTCGCCTCGAGAAGGACGCTTGGCTCGGGATGGACAACTCTAGAGGCATCAATGGAAGAGGGAAGCGCTACTCCTTTCCATTCGCTCTGGAATCGCAAGAGATCTTTCACATCTTGGAAGATGAAGCCTTCTATTTCATGTGTGAGCACTCGCTCCTTTACTTCTGGCGTGAGCGCATCATCTGCACCATTAACTCGGACAATCACCGGCTGATCGAGCACCATCCCCATCATTGTGTCTTGGGGGCTTCTGCGCGTTCCAGTTGCATGTTTTCCCTTCAATGTGTGGAGATCGCCGACGGCTTCTAGCGAAGCGATGGTGACAAGGCCCGGCCCTCCGAGACGAACTCCTTCCTCCGTATCGACCTCCTGCCCGTGATGGCGTACATAGAGCGCTCCTCGATCAATGTATTCCTGCTTCTTCCGTGGATTGAAGGTGTGGAAGACTACGCGCTGCGCGTCACGGATGAACGCAGAGACTCGCCTGCCGGTTGCGGTCATGACGACTCCTGTCGCGTTCACAGCATCCAGCTCCTCATTCGTAGGCATCTTCGATGCCGTCAGGAGGGGCGCACCATGGGCGCACTGCACGCGCATAGTGTTTTCAAGCTTTTTCGGGGAGAGGATTTCCGATGCTCCTTCCTCGGGGTCAAAAGCGCCTCCGATGTCGATTTCGTCTGGCTCTGGCATAAAAAGTGCGGGCACTTTAGGGATAGATGACAAATGATGCAATTGTTATTTCTTTACCTTTCTCTGTCAACGAATTGCACATGGTTCGATTGGGGGAATGGCTCATGAACTCTCCTTTTCACTCTTGGAATTGATGTACTCCGCGACGACCGAGGAGCTGATGATCAGAAGGCCACCAATAAGGAGAATGATGGTTGGAACGATCCTGTTTAGGAGGAATGTTTCGACTGTAAAAGTGAGGAAGATCGAGATGTTGAACATGAGGAAGGCGAGGAAGCCGTCGATGCGACGGAATGCCTCGAAGTTCAGAATACGGCCGCAGCCGCTCAGGATTCCTGCACCGATCCCAAAGAGGATCTGAGGGCCAGAGAGGTGCCAGACGGAACCAGCACCGAGCAGAGCGATGGGCGCAGTCACGATGAGTGAGAACAGAAAGATATTGAAATTGAGCTCCACGCTCTTGTTGCTGGGAAGACTCTTCACGTACCGAATCATGGCGATAACGAGGAAGACATCGACAAGCATTGTGAGTGTTCCGAGAAAATCACCGTAGACGTGTCCCTGAGTTGCAAACTTGATGTCGTTATAGAAAAGGAGGGTGCTCCCGAGACTCCCAAGGACGAAGGTCAGGAAAATTGCCGCAACGTACTTGTTCTTCTTGAGATACGGAATCGAATCTCGCCAGAGAATGGCTGCGATGATGAGCGCGATCACCGGCGCGAAGTTATTGAGTAGGATGACGTTTGTACTGGATGTATAGATCAGGCTCGAATTGATGAGGTAGGTGAAGAGGATCTCTCCGATAATCAGAATCGCAAAGAGCTTGTTATAAGGCAGCTTCCATTCTGCCTTCCGGCGTTGGAGCAGCGGGAAGATGAAGAAACCAATCAGAAGCGAAGGGACGAGCCCTCCAGCCGCCTTGAGGAAGACGCGGGTAGAGGGATCGATGGTATTCACGAGGGTGTACTTGATGAAGAGCGGCTCGAGTCCCCAGATGATGACCGCGAGGAACCGCGCACCGTAACCGAGGATTTTCTGCCGCTTGCGCTCGACTGCCGTTATCGTGGTTGGGAGCGGTTTCACTCCATTTGGCAGCACCGCACGCCTCTGCAGGAAGATGTACAAGACCGCAAGACTTGAGAGGACGAGAAGCGTGAGGGGAAAGAAGAGAGAGAAGTTAAAGATATCTAATTGAAAGATGAGGAGTGTGGCCGCAAGCAGACTGATCACGAGTGCATTCACGCCGAAGACGAGGAAGATGAACCAGCGGCTGCTGCGTACGAGCGGCAGATAATTGGAGACGAAGCGGTACGCGACAAAATGCCCAAACAGCACTGGCACGACGGCAAGGTAGTTGAGAAGCGAGTGTTCACCGAGTCCAATGATCCTACTGAGAGAGAAGAGGTAAATTGCCCACATGACTCCGGCAAACGCGAGTACCGTCGCCAATTGCTTCTTAAGCGACGGCGGCATAAGAGGAATCACCGCCGACACCTGCTCTTGATCGCGCAAGGCAAGGAAGAAGGCATCGAGATTGCCTTTATCGTCAGACTGTATCTGTAACCTCGCTTCGAACATGAGACCGTCCGCCTGCGTGAGCGAGAATCGCTGCGAGGCGATGGCATACTTCTTGCAAAGCATCCTCACGGTCTCTTGAATGGTATGACTTCCGCTTTCCTGTCCACGCACCTTGAGCCGCAGCGAAGAATCTGACGGGAAGAACTTCTCTCGGAGACGCTCCAGAAACAGCCGTGGTCGCTGCACTCCTCCTGTGTCGCTTATCTGTGTAAGAACCTCCGAAGGAAGAACAAGCCCCTCTGCAGCAAGGATGCAGAGTTCCTCGAAGCTCTCCACTCTAAAGCGTCGGATGACTGTGGTGTTTGCTGAAAGTTTTGCGGAAACCTCGCCCCGTCCGTAGCGGTCGAACTCGGTCTGGAGGAGGACTTGGCCAAGCGAAATCTTCGCTCCTCTTTCTTCCCTCTTCAGGAATGATTGCAGTTTAAGCCGCGCCTGCGTTGTGTAGAGATACGGCATCCAGTGGATTGTTGCCGTGATGTCATCCGCGAACACAGGCTTGATCACATCGTTCTGCTCAAGTTCGTAGTAGAAGGCAGCGGGTTTCCCATTCACAAGCACACTCTCGACCTTCAGTGCTTTCTCGGGAAAGAGGAGGAAAATGGCATCGAGAGCACTGGAAGAAGAGGGTACGTATGTCTTTCCTCCCTCATGATGAATGAGGATCTTCTCCGCAAGCATGTCCCCTTGGATCGCTTCGATGAAGCGGCTCGATTCCTTGCGAGTAGCGCGGTCGATTGTACGGAGGTGCTGAAAGAATGAGTGAAGATGTGCTGCATCGTTGAGATCGAGTGCGATGCCCTGCATGTTCCGCTCGTCCATCTCTTTGGTGAGAATATGGAAGCGAACGGCAAAGCTCCCATCCACAATCATAGATGTGTGGAGTGCTCGGTAGCCGTTGTCTTTGGACGAGGTGGTGTAATCTTTGAGTTCTCGGGTTTTGGAGGTGTAGAGGCGACCGAGTTTTGTCAGCACGCGATAGCAGTCCTCCTCGGAAGGGACGACCAGTTTCACAAAGAACGTCTCCTCGGGACTGATCTGCTTTCCATTCCGAGCGTAGAGCCATGGAAGATCGTAATTCTGTTTCGTGACTGAGAGAATTTCTGCTGAGGAGAAGTGCCCCCTCACTGTTGCGGAAATTGAAGAGAACATCTCCACTGCGTCCTCCTTGTGCTCTTCTGTCTGGATCTGCAGTTGCTTTGCCTCTGCAGGATACAAGAAAGTAAAACAACTCTCTTCCAGATGCGTTTTCAGCTCCCAAAGACCGAGACGGGCTGCAACCGGCACGAAGATATCCAGTGTCTCCTGCGCTTTCCTCCGCCTCTTCTCCTCATCTTTCTTCGTCTCTAAGGTGATGATGTTATGAAGCCGGTCCGCGAGCTTGATGAGAATGATGCGCACGTCCTTTTCCGCATGGCGAAACATTTTACGGATTGTTTCCTCGTTGGCGGTGAGCGTGCTGTCATCAGGGTACTCTTTACTGATCTTACTGACGCCCTCGATGAGTGAAGCCACATTTTCACCGAACTCACGCCGCACGTCCGAGCGCACCGTTCTATCATTACTGTCTTCGAATGCATCGTGAAGTATGGTGGCGATGAGTGTGTCTCTATCGGGATGATACGGAAGCAAAAGCCAAGCAACGATCAGGGGGTGTGTTAGGTAAGGAGCACCACTCTCACGGACCTGCTCGGCATGGATTTTCTTCCCGAATTCGAAGGCCTGCCGAAGGAGATCGGTGGGTTCCTCGGAATGCTCTTTGAATCCATGAAAAAGCTTCTGTAGCAAAGCCTCAGGGGATTCTTTCTCGAATCCGAGTACCATCGAAGGAAAGAGGCCAGGGGACATAAGATGGAAGGATACCACGGAGATAGCCGATTCCGATGCGTTTTTTCCATTGCACAGAAGGACCAAACTGCGCAATGGGTTTTCTATACCCGAATCGGCTGCATCATGACGGCATGATTCTTGAGACGCTCGAGATTGTGGAAGTAGCGCTGTGTGGTGGCGGGGTTCATATGTCGTGCGAAGTCCTGCGCTGCAATGAGTGTTGCTCCACCGTTGATGAGGTGGGTGATCGAGGAATGACGCAGTGAGTGTGTGCTTACGTGCGGACGGTCGATACCAAGCTGCTTGAGTCGCGTCTTCACCATGTGTTGTACATTGCGCCGCGCAATGCGGTCTTTGGCTCGGTGTGTTGTTCCGACAAACATAGAATTTTCTTCCTCCACACGGCCGCGTGTTTTGAGGTATGTCTGAATGACTCCCCGCACATCGTCGCGGATGCGAGTGTCGATGGTCTTCCCGCCTTTCCCTCGTACCCGCAGCACCCAACAACCCTCTGTCTGTACGAGATCTCCGACATTCGCTCGTGTGATCTCGCAGACGCGAAGCCCGTTGATGAGGAGGAGCGCCATGATCGCCTTGTCTCTCTTGCCACGGATAGTGTCTGTTTCAATCGATCCAAGGAGCCGGTTACAGTCTGCAAGACTCAGAATTTCCCGCGTGGTCTCGTTGGTTGTCTTCGGCAGCTTGAGACCGGCCGAGGGGTTCGTTGGGATCACTCCCTGTTCGTAGAGGAAGGTGAAGAGACGACGGATAACGGTGAGTTTCTTCGAAATTGTAATCGGTTTCAGTCCTCTGGCGTCGAGGCTTTCTCTGTACCCCAAGAGATCCTGCAATGAGATATGCGCGGCCTTCTTCCCGACAGCGCGATAGAACAATGCGATTTCCATCCGATAATTGTGTTTCGTGTTGAAGCAGGACTGATTGCGGATGAAAGACATGATCTCTGTGACGGAAGGATCCCGAATGGGCAGTGCCGTTGGTAATATCGTTAGTTCCCGCATGGCCGTATGCTAGTACATAGGTGACATAATGACAACTATAAATAAGTTGACATTACGACAATAATTGCAGTTCGCCCAAACCGTAGAATCCGCTATAATTCTCTCCATGACTGACCCGATAAAAGTGATGGGTGCCCTCGATGTTGCTCAGTATTTGGGTGTGTCTCGCCAATATGTCGACCGCCTTGTGAGATCGGGCAAATTGAAGTTTCAGAAGACGTCGGCAGGGCCGATTTTCCAAGAAACAGATGTAGCGGCCTTCAAGCGCCACAGATTGCGGCAAGCCAAGCGGGATCCTCGCATTAGAATCAGGAAGTAGGCTGAGGTAGGGAAGGCTCTGCAGCTACTTTGGCTGCTTTCGTAAGTCTGCCCCGTTTTACGTATACTGCTGGCAGAGAAAGCTCTTTCACGAGGAGATAAAATCTTGGGAACAGCACGTTACCATTGACTGAAAAAATAAATATCTTTATATAACAAATATGAAATTGCCGAGCCTAAAGGAAGTTCTGCTGAGTGCACCTTCAAAACATCCTGTGCAGGAGTTGTGTGATGAGGTTGACCGACAACTGGACGAGCATATTGAACGTATCCGCGACCACGCCTTCAGAGCAGTTGGCAATCGCACAGCTTACGAGTTAGAGGAGGAAAAACTCGAGACAATCGATGTACTCTCCTACTACAAAGATCTTATAGAGAGAGCGCGAAAAGGGGGGACAACAAAAATGAAAGAAATTATCCGCATGAGCAAGAACTGCACTTTCGAAATCATGGCGACCATCAACCCTGATAATACGGAAATGGTGGACATTCGATTCAGGCAAGGCCAGAAGGAGCGCAGGTTCGAGGAGTTTCTCAGTAATGCAGAGACGCAATTTAGAATGGATTTGAAAACAGCTTTCCATCCTGACAAAAGGAAAATCAAACTTTCGATGTTGATGGAAACAGATACGTTCACTCCACTGTGTGTTCTTCATGAAATTGGCCATGAACATCAAGCTCACCCGAACATGTTTTCGAGTCAGGAAAGGGCCGAAGCGGAGCAATTTCGAAGCATCAACAAAACGAACAAGGCTCTCCTGAAGAAATATCATGGATTACAAATCCACTCGGGTAATGAATATTACCCTGAATGGTATCTTCAGAAATTCTACAGAGACCGTGCTGCGAAAGAGATAGATGCTTGGCAATTCGCCTACCGAACTTTTCACAGCGTACAAAATGAGGGGTTCGATGTTCTTGCTTCTTTCGATAAGCATGACATCCATCGTTTCATTGAAGCGAATTTGTGGTCGTATCAGAATAGCTATGATCTCAATCTCTACCTTGCAGGGGGAAAGAAGGTGCTCGATAGGAGTGAGAACGTATTTCAGTGGAATCGTAAGAAGGCCATGAGCGCTTAGGCCGCCGTATTGCGGTTGTGCTCCTTTTCATAGGCGACCAGGTCCTTGAGCGCGAGCACGGCTCCGATTTTCCGTCGTAGATCAGAGACGTCATGGTGCGAGAGCCATGTTCGACGACTGTGGAAATCACTCAGGTAGAAGTCGCCTTTCCGGGGGCCGTGTATGGAGAGGTAGGGTACGTCGAAGAGCAATTTCTCGATGCAAGCAGCGTTGTTGCCCGTCTGCCAGTTCATCTTGATACGCCGCAGGTCGATGTGCGTGAAACCTCGTACTTCTTTGTACTCCCCGAAGCATCCTGCGAGGGAGAGGAGATCGGGGCGAAATCTCATGATGGATTCCCCTACTGATTGATCAACAGAGCCCCACCAGCCGCTCTGGGGGCGTTGAACGAGAGCAGCGCAGTGGTCAATGCCATTGCGCTCCGCGCACAGAATCTGCGGAGGATGGCGGTGGTGACTCAGGACACTGGCCGCGAAGAGGCTGCCCTCCAAGCACTGCGCAGTTTTCGTGCGTAGCACCTGCCGGAACGTTTTCACGTGCCCCTCCCTGTTCGTGCAGTACTCGATGTGCCGGTTGATGAAGTCCTGCACATCCTCGGGCGTCGTGCAGTCCTCAATGACCTGCTCTTCCAGTGCCGTCAATCGAGGGGAGCCGTACAAGGGAGGCAGGATAATCGAGCGGAAACCGATCATGCAATAACGCTCTCGTTCTGCGCAAGCTCATAGCTCCGCACGGCAGTACTTGATTATGGTGATGATAGTGATGGAGAATACGCCTCCTTCCCAAGTTCCGTATGCCCAACGAAGCATCTGACCAGCCGCCAGACGAGACGGAATTGGCACATCCCTTCGATAGGGAAAGGGTGGTGAGAAGGCATTTGTCTTTCCAGAAGAATCAGTTCATGAACAGACTCATTCCCTTCATCATTATCAGCGGCACATGGGTGTCAGCTGAAATGCTCCTCCCTGGAGGTCAATTACAGAATGCCCCTCTCCACAATAAGTTAAAGGTCTCGGGCATGACTGCACTGTGTGCACTTGGCTTCCTGTTAATTCGCCATGAACGAAAGCTGACGAAGGAGCAGCTCGATCGTCTCGCAGAGCAGGATCAATTGGAACCGGTCCTCCGAGAGATGATGGAGAAGTATCCAGGTCAGCGAAAAGCACTCGCAGAAGTTGGGGAGCACTACCGCATTTTTTTCCCGAGTGACGATCGGAGCGCAGCACGGGATGATCGGTGACGCAGAGTCCTCACAGACGAGCTGTCCGTTCTCCAGTTGTGCAACTTCGTGCATCATTCGACGTAGAGTCGAACGACCGTAAGCGAAAGAAAGGGATTCTCCTGCAGATCGAAGCTTGGAATCGAAGGATATTCCATAAATCTTTCCCAAATGCGCTCGATTTGTGGCCATTGGAAGCCAAATAATAGATATTATGGGAATATTGACAATAATTAGAAAAATTATAAGGTAATTAGTACCATGCTGGATACCACAGAGAAACATGACGTCGAACCCATACATGTTCCAAGGCCGTCCAATCCACCTACTCTTACAGAGCTCGTATCTGTCATTGAAGATACCCAGAGAAAATTGCTCAGTCTCGATACATCCATGAAAGCACTGACAAACGCAGGAGGGGATCAGAGCAGCGGCATCGAAGTACTCCGACAAACCATGGAGCACGGAAGGAAAATACTCTATCAACGATTACGATATGCTCTTGGAGATGGGGGTATGCGAGAAAAACTCTCTCCCGAGCAGCGAGCGCAATTTGTAGAAATGCACGGTGCACTCAAGCCCATTTTTCAGGAGGCTAATCGCACTGCTCTGGCAACGGTGAAAGATCAAATTCAGAGTATTCACGAAGAGTATCGGCGCGTCATGGTTGGACTGGAAGCGTCAGGAGATCTCAATGCAGTTGCAGGTCCGCGCGAACAACTATCACAGAAAGTACGAGCACTTCTAGAGATGGGCAAAAAACTCCTATCGGAATCTGATGAAACGGAGGCATTGCCGGTTCCTGAGCGCAATAATCTCATCCGATTGAATCTCAGCATGGAGAACGAAGATCTCGATTTTGCATCAGAGTATGCATTTCGCTTTGGAGATGGGGTCATACAAACTGCGGAGTGGCAGCAGCAGAGAGCGAGGGAATTGATTGAGCGCATGAACATGCTCGTTGAGGACATCCAGAAATCATTTGCCAATCAGGATCTACTCAGTCACACGGGCGCGGGGAGTTATCCCGATGAGCCTCGATTGCGGAACGCAATTACGTTCTACGGAAAAATGATCGCGGAGGCAGGGTTCTGGCTTGGAAACTACGTGCAGTATCTTGCCTCTTCAGAAGTATTCCACAGGTATCTTTCAGAAAACGAAATACAGGCTCTCTTCCGTCTTCAGCGCCTTCTGAAGCAGGAGGACATTGTAAGTGCAACGACGCAATACGTCGCAGTGAGGGATAGCAAACAGCAGTATCTTTTTGCGTCTTTCCCAAAGGAACCGGCGGCACCCGTGGCAACGCAGATGACTGTTCCGACGGCTCCGGCCAATCCGCAGCCGAAGAATCCTCGGAAGAAGAGGCAGTGAATTATTGCAAGAAATAAAGAAATATTGTATAATATTATTTATGGCAGAGCTCTTCAAGACCATTGATCTCAGCGGAAAACCGCCAGCTCTTGATCAGTTCAAGCAGGGGATCAAAATGGTTTACGCTGGAGTGACGGAGAGGGTGAAGGGACTCCTCGGGAAACACGAGGGCATAGGGTCGACGGGGAGGATCACGCGTGACTACAGGGAGCTCCTCTTCCCGGAGCAGGAGAGTGACGACGGCGTCATTGAACTTCTCCGCAATAAGCGCACTGTGGATGTGGGGAGTGGCGTCATCCACTCCGACGCGGAAGCGTTGCCGTCTCAACTGACGGCACGGTACCCGAACTCGTTGTACGCGTGCGTCGAGCCTCGCTTGGGATATGAGGTCGGTCATCCGAAGGGGTTTTCCCCAGACCTGCAGCCGCTGGATGGAAACCTCTTGCAAGTCATCGGGGACTCTCGTGCTGCCCTCGTCGCGGCGACGGGGGAGAGGCTCCCCTTCGCGGATGAATCCATGGATTACTACCTTTCGTGCTACCTCATGCCCTGGCACTTCACATCGCCGCGAGTGATCATGAACTTCCTCACAGAGCTCCGCCGAGTCCTGAAGGTGAACGGCGAGGCACGCTTGGGGCCGCTTTCAGAAGAAAACTACGATCTCCTCACGAAGAACAGGAGGCTACGTCAGTTTCTCCATGACCACTTTGAAGTGCAGGTCTTCACGAAGAACAACAGCGGAAACGATCAAATGCAGTGGGTTGGTTTCGATTACTCTCTGCGTCTCCTCCGAAAATCGTAGCGGTCTCCTCATCGTGCTCTGTGATACGGCTTAGCGATGAAAACACCATCAATGGCTGCTGCAGTACATCAGCAATATCGGCGTAGCGCTACGCCGATATCAGTGTTGCTCCACAGCGACATCCATGGCGTTTCTATTGCGAAGCCGTATGAGGAGTGAAAACGAAGGGGAATATGCCGTCGTCGGCGCGTTCGGGTGGATTTTCTTCTCTGCACTCTGGCTCGGTCTCCTCTACCCGCTCCTCCACCACCGCACGAGCGCCGAAGCGATGCGCCCCTTGCGATCGAACCACTGGAGCATGTGCAGGAGCGCTTCATTCCTCCCTGCTCGCTTCGAGATTTTTTCGCCATGCACTTCCTTCGAGAACTCATGCCGTACTGGAGAGTCCGCGAGCGCTTCCTCCACGGAGATCACGGTGACAGGGAAGCCGTAGGCGCGGAAGTAGCGCGCCGTGCGCAGAAGGTGGCGAGCACCCGTTACGACGAGGATCTTCTCCGGGTCGAGAGCCATTCTCTTGAGCAGAGCGACGGAGTTGCGCACGCTGTGCGCAGTATCGACGGATTCCTCCTCCGTGAGCACAGCACTCTCCGGCACGCGGAAGTGCGGACTGTGCGTGACGTACCCTTTCATCGCTTCTGCTTCCGAGATCTGGAGCTGTGGATGCGAGCGACCGCCGCAGAAGAGGAGGAGTGCATCAGGATTCTTCAGCCACACAGATGCCGCAGCCGCAGCCCGCATCCTCGTCGCTTTGCCGATCGAGTGCCACTCCGGCCCCGTCTGACGCTCTCCCGCCAATCCCGCGCCCAGGCTGACGATGAGGGTGCCTGTGTGTCGGTGCGGTGCCACGGGGGTATCGTACATACTTTCTCTGAGGGGCCGATCCCACTTCATCAACAATTGCAACAGAGTAGCACTGCTCCGCGGTGCGGTCGTCTGACGAGCGACCGTACCCGAGGACGGGTGCTGCTGGAGTTCAAGAAGCGGCAGCGAAGAGGCCAGGGGAGGTATTGACAGGAGAAGAGAATAATTCATAGTGCCTCCATGGACCTCCCACTCCCGGAGAACAGCGGCTGGCGGATGGAAAGCGGTCCCTTCACGCTCAAGCTCGTGAATGAGAATCACCGTGCACCACGCATGGAAGTGTGGCATCGCGACAGTGGCATTTGCCTGGAGTACAACCAGTGGGCATTTCTGCGAGATGCACGTGGGGCGCTCAAGATGTACGAAACATTCGATGAAGTGTTCAGTGACATCGTGGATTGCGAGAGCGAACGCTTGGACGAGAATAGAGATGTGCAGAGAGAAATGCAGATGGATGTCGATGAAGGGCGGTTCCGGGGATGGAAGGGTCACCTCTACAAGCTCCGGGTCAATGTGCTCTCCCTCATGAACTCCGGGCGAACACTGAATGGGCTGCTCCGTCAGCGAGTGGAGACTTCAGAGTGCCGAGCGCTCTTCTATGCAGCTCTCCGGGATATTGTGAGTGAATGGTCGAGCTCGTACGCAGAACTCATAGAGGGTGTGGACGATCAGGATGTTCGTATGGCAATCGAGCACTGCTGTTTTGCACTCAACAGTATGAGCCTCACACTCTCGACGCTCAAAGTCCTCACCGATCGCGTCACAGCCGTGCGGCAGCGATCATGCGAAGTTATGCATCCCAGGAGAAAGCGGGAGAAGCGATAACCATATCATCGTCATTCAATGTTCTCCCAGAAGCACGTGTGGCAGTACACGACGTAGGGCGCTTCCTGTGGGTACACGGAGAGGATGCTCTTCTTGCACTTGTCGCACGTCCTCCGGTAGAGCTGGCGTTCGCTGCGTAGAGCCATCCGTTGGCGGTGACGACAAGCGGGGCAGTGGTCCGGGAGGGGGAGGTGCTTGTTCGCATAGAACTTCTCCTCGGAGGCGATGACGATGAACTCCTTCTTGCACTCTGTGTTCTGACAGACGAGTGACGTGGGTTCGTGCGTAGCGGTACTCATAGATGGGAGGGGGGAGGGAGAGTTTGGATGACGCTGTCCGTTTCCGTCGCGATGCGCTTCTGTTCGTAGTCCGATGCGAAGTACGTGAGCAAGTTGTACTGCCCCGCGGCTTGCAGCTCGGCTTTGATCCGCTGCACTTCTTTTGCGTATTCCTCTGGGGAATAGGGCTTATTGAGGATGTGGTACTCCTTGTTCTGCATATATACGCACCCGAAGCAGTTCTTCAGATTCTTCCCGAAGGCACAGAACTCGCTTTCCGAGCAGTAGTCGCAGTGAAAGCAGTAGTTGCAGTTGTAATTGAGTGGCGAGTGGATGCACTGGTAACAGAGTTCACTCTCGAAGCAGACGGTGAGGTCACAGCAGCTCTTATTCCCATTCGTCTCGATGCAGAAGAAGCAATCCTCGAGCGCGAAGTTATCGTGGCACCGGTAGCAGTTCTTGCACTCCGTGAGGTGATTGCCGACACAGTCCTCGCAGCTCATCTGGTGCACGGCGAGGTTGGGCGCCTTCGCACGGAGCGCTTCGACTCGCTCGCGGATGAGTGCACGCTGCTTTGCACTAGTGAGATCCACGGAAGCCATGCGCTTCTCGTACTCCTCGCGCGTGAGCTGCTCGTTGAACATCCGGTACTGCTTCTGGTAGAGCCCCACGCACCCGAAGCAACTGGTGCTGCCGAAGCAGTCCTTGCAGAACTGGCATTCACGGCAGTTCTGGCAATCCTGGCATTCATCCGCCATGTAGCAGTTGGCGCAGTCGACGCATTCGCTGCACCACTCGCACCCGACGCAGAAGGTGAGCCCACTACAACTCACGCACTTCCGGGAGTAGCGCGCGTAGTAGACGTCCTCGCTGTAGAAGATCCCGAAGCAGTAGTAGCAGTTCTTCGACTTCACCGCCGTATCGGCGTAGTCGCAGTTCTCCGCGCCCACCTGCTTCAGGTTGTAGCGAGGCTTTGTACGGAGCAGGTGCCGGAATGATTCGATGAACGTCATGCGAACAGTCTGCGCGTGCTTGCACTACAGGTCAAAATTTGATGATGCATATCCTCGTACATTTTAAAGGATATGATATTTGCTCTACTATAAGGGAGAAATTCGTGCTATAATTGTGTTGATTCTCTATCAACATTCATGCCTATTTCCCACGATCTCCCCCGCATCGTCGCCGATCTCACTCGCCTAGGATGCAATGAGAGAGAGTCAAAAATCTACGTGCAGTGTCTCCAGTTGGGCTCCGCATCTGTCCAACAGATCGCGAGTAAGCTCGGGCAGAATCGCCTCACCGTGCACAGCGCTGTAGGGCAGATGATCAAGAAAGGATTCCTCTTCGAAACGAGGAAGGGCAAGAAGCGCCTCATCGTTGCAGAGGAGCCCGTGACACTCCTGCGACTCGTCCACGAGCGCGAACAGGATGTTGCGAACCTCCGCGGGAATGTCGAACACCTCGTTTCTGTCCTCTCCTCCCTGCAGAGTACCGATCGCAGCATCCCCACCGTGAAGCTCTTCGAGGGGGTAGAGGGCTTCAAGCGAATGCTGGAGGAAACACTCTCTGCACGGGGCGAGATCTTGGTCTTCTCCAATGTTGACCTCTTCTCCCGGCTTGTTGGGGAGGAACATCTGGAGAAGTACTTCCGCCGCAGGGCGCGAAAGGGGATTCACACACGTCTGATTTTTCCGCCATGCTCCTTCGCTGACCGCGTGGCGAAGCGATCGAAGGAGTTCAAGATCCAGGTGCGGCTGCTGAAGACAGCTGCGCAGTGGAAGACGGGTATCTTCTCCTGGAACGACTGCATCGCCATCATGTCCTACACCGAGCAGAAGCTCACGTGCACCATCATCGAGAACCGCGACATCGCGAGCTTCTTCCGCAACATCAACTTCGACGTGATTTGGAAGCATGCGGAGCCTCCGTCTGTTCCGTAGTAACCCGGGCTTTTTTCTCCTGGCACTTTGACGATAGGACATCAACCGATCTCGCCGACCGTAGCCCCGAGCCGAGCCGAGGGGCGAAGGCTGGTGAGTCCCTTGATCACCGCGAACGCACGATCAACGACAGCATTCTCACAGAGGAATGTGAGCTCAGAGAAGCCAGAGACGATCTCGATGAAGTTGATACCGTGCCAGGCGAGTGCTTGGAAGAATGGGTAGTAGATGCCCGGGATGTTTGCGGTATCTGGATGGAAGCGGATGCTAATGCTCGAGAGCTTCGTGAAGCGGCGAATGAGGTGCTCTCCCCGGGTGAGCTCGGTGAGTTTGTCCTCGAGCGATGCACTCACAACGATGGCGGTTTCGAAGACGCCGCGTGCGACGTGCACGAATACGTCCTCCTCTTTCTCCGCAAGTGCTAGGAGCTTCTCGTGCACCTTGATAAACCGCTCGGAATTGCGGAATGCATGCTCAACGAGATTCGATCGAACGGTGATATTGCGAACAGTTGCTGCGACGTGCACTTTCGATCGCTGTGCGGGAGTTGCTCGCTCCAGGCGTTTCAGTGCCATGACGATCGCCCCTTCCGTGAAGGTCTTCAAGTGCACTTTCTCGAGCTCTGGCTTCAGCTGCCGCGCGAGTGCTGAGTAGTTAATGATGCCCTGACTCAACGCCTCCGCCAGGAATGGAGAGTGCGAGAGAATTTCTCCGATAGAGTGCGACACTGTTTTCATGCCCCCACTCTAATGTTCAGAATTTCGAATACAAGTGTGAAATTGAACAACAGTGTGAAATATCGCAAATTTCTCCGGAAAAATTCCTCGATGAAGGGGATCTGCTTAGGCTCGCGTCGTTCATCTATTCCCGATAACCCCCATGGAAGAACAGGAGCAGTCACCGCAGAGAATCGCCATCAAGGAGCGCAGCCTGGAAGCATGTCTCTTCCTCCAGAGAACCCTCTACAGAGCAGCATGGCAGGAGTGCAGCTTCTCGTGCCACTACCCACAGGGTATGGCAATGCCCCAGCCGAGGGTGGTCTCCGGCAACGTCGCGGCAACGGTGCAGGCAGCGCTCCTCTCGTTCATGCACCAGTACGACATCGATGACGATGTGTGGGACTGGATGCTGGCTGTGACCGCCGCGAGCTTCGAGAATCAAGCAGAGCACTGGCAGATGTGGGCTGATGGGAGCTTGCAGGATTGGAAGACTGCACAGTGGATCCGCGAGAAACTCTCGAAGATCAAACTCGGGTGGCTCCTGGGGAAGGACGATGACTTCCATCGCGAGCAGGTGTCGGAGCACGCCATCACCGTTGCGGTAGCAGACATGATCAAGGATGCCCTCGAGCAGTGGATAGGCGGTGGAGGGGACGATGAAGAGGAATTCGTTCCAGTGTGATTACTCAGGTTTCTCTTGCTCTGCAATCGTCTTCCGAGCCTCTCTCGAGGTCTTCGAGATTGTGTCATCAACGTCCGTCTTCATTGGCCGGAAGTTCTTCTCCAAACTCACGCGGTAGGCAGTGTTCTTATTGAGTCGCGAGCGGTCGAACTTCGCTCCAACTGAGCGCTTGCTGTAGATATACATGCGCTCATTGGGCATCCATCCCATGGGAAGTCCCTGCTCGTTGCGCAATTCTTCGTACTCGTGTTCGAGGAAGAGATCGCGGTTACCCGCGAGGATGCGCTCGAGCTTCGAGCGGTGCCGCTTCGTCATGGTGTAGCCCGCGCGGAGGAATGCGAGCAGCACTTCCGGTTGTCCCACAGAGAGGGCAATCTTCTGGGATTTCCGGAGGACATTGGCTGTCCGCTGCACTGCCTGACAGAGCGCGGGATCGACTACGGAATCGAGGATGCACTTCCCTCGGTGCTCGGGCGCGACGTAGCGATGCGCAATGCTGTGGATGTTCTCGACGTAGTTCTCGCAGTTGAAATCGAGGATGGGTTCCATCTCCCGTACACCTTCCTTCTCTGCGAGGGTACGAGGGACGAGCAGGAAGCGGACAGACCAGGCATTCCCGTCACGTGCACTCCACAAATTCCAAGCGAGGGAGCGATCCGTTGCGCAAGGGAGTGTCACTTCCTCCGTCTGGAGTTTCACTTCCTCGAGGGGAGTGACACGCTTTGGAGGAACGCGTTGCAGGAGAATTCCTGCGAGTTCATCGCGGAGCCCGGGCGGTACTTCCCATGGATGGCGAGGAGGGAGCGGGTCACGCTTTGGCATCCTCCCCGCGTAGAGAGCATCGAATTCCGCAAGCGTGAGCTGAGAAGGGAGTTTTTCCAAGAGAGGGAGTCTACCTCTTTTTACAGCTTCCCTCAATCCTCTGGTGGGCTCAACGGGCGATTCTACCGCGTCACACTGATCACATCGTTCTCCGCGAAGGCGGACATCACGGTGATCTGACCGTTGTCGTCCTGGCGTATGCGATAGCCGGAGATGAGAGAGGATCCATCCAGGAGAGCATCCATGGGGATTGCGACGAGGTACGGTCCAATGAGCGCGGATAGATCGATCGCATCGCAGATGGAAGCATTGGTGTTGCAGATATCTCCGAACTCGAAGGGGATGGAAGCAGGCATGGAACCACCGTTATCAATTGAGTACTGGTACACGGCATTGAGGATAGTGTTCACATCAGCTCTGCGCTGCGCATTGCGTACGTCCTCATCATTTTTCCCGAAGTTCTCGAATACCACACGATCGGAGTACGTGGGGGGTGGATCACGAAACGAATCCAGTAGTGGAGAACCCGCAGGACGCTCCGGTGGTGGCGGCTGCAGCAGAATCAAACTGCCGTACCCCACAGAGGTGATGGCGACGATGATCGCAGCGGTGATGGCGATACGGAGATCGAACATGCGGAGGGAGGAAGTGCCATCCATAATACACCCCTCCGCAGCGTGGGTTCGTCTACCCGCGCGGGTTCAGCGGGATAACGCGGGATTACCACCAGACGTTCTTCAGCTTCAGGTGATACGCGAGCACGTTTGTCATCAAGTGGAGGAACGGCGTGAGGAAGAGCGCCAGGAGGAACACTTGCCACGTAAATGGGTATACGAAGATGCCGAGAGCGGTTCCCCCGAGGAGGAAATCCCACTGATCCCAGGGGGGAAAAGGTGCACCCGGGCGGATCCCGCACTGTCGCTTTACGAGGGACTTGCAGGCATCGCCCGCCATTGCGCCGAATCCCAGGAGGAAACCGAGTGCGAGTGCTCGCGTGAGCGATGCGTTCGAGTACCATCCTGCGGAGAGGAGCCACAATCCTGCCGAGGCGAGAATCCCGCCGAGTGTGCCGCTCACCAATCCGCGGTACGTCTTGTGCGGACCAAGGAGACGCATCGCGATTGGCTTCCCCCCAGGCAGAGCGAGTCGCTGCGCAACTGGCGGTAGCAGATTCGCAATGTACACCGGCGCGTAGGCGATCAGGAGTTCCTGGAGTAGGGCGATCAGCGGAGTTTCCATCGGAGGATGAGGAGGCAGACCAAGAGGACCGCAGCGTAGTAGATGCTCGCAGCCGCGAGGAAGAGATCGAGCCAAGGGGGTTCCACTACGCGGAAAACGCAGAGGGCAACGAGCAGGAAGAGGGGAAAGCGCGTGCGCAGGAGCGGGAAAGGCGGGTGCTTGCCCTGCGCGTTGCGCGAGAGGAAGTGGACGATCACGAGGATGTAGCAGACGGTGTAGAGGAGAGTCCAGAATGCGGAGAGTCCAAATGCCCACCGCGCGGCGATGACGGTTACGACGAGCGCCAGGTAATCCGCCGTGACGTCCAGGTACGCGCCCCGTGCCGTCACTCTCTGTGCGGACCGTGCCAGAGCTCCATCGAGCGCATCGAATGTGAAGTGCAGTGCATAACCCACGAGTAGCAGTGGCGGTGATAGGAAAATTCCGATGGGTATGAGCATGAGTGACAACATGCTCAAGATGCTGAGCGCGTTTGGCGACACACCGCACCGTTGCAGGATTCTCAACACCGGCGCGAGCAATCGTTCTCGGAACTTCCGGTACCGTCTTTGGAACGGCATCTCCCGTGCGCTCCACACGTGGATGAGATGAGGATCGCGAATACTAGACATTGTATTCCTCTGGGGATTTTGGTCTAGAAGAGAGATCTTTTGAGGATTCTGGCGGACTTCTCTTCTTCTTGATTCGCCGAACCGCTCGGTTGTTTATCAGGGTCTTCGACAACTTCTCCTTCTTTCTCTTGTCTACCCAACAAGAGAAAGAAGCCCTTCGACGAGCTCAGGGCAAGCAAAGAAAAACCCACCACCGCCAGACCCCCTGACCGCTGACCACACCGTTTACCCTGAGCCCACCGCCCTTCGACTCGCTGCGCTCGCTCAGGGTCCTCCTCCTGCTGTGCAGTCGAAGGGTGGCGGCGGACCCCTCCACGTGGCCAGAAGGCATTTTCGCCTCCTGACCTCCTCAGGATGCGTGTTACAAAGTTCCCTCTCCCCTGTGGGAGAGGGACAGGGTGAGGGGGTCAGTGGTTCGTCGATCTCATTCTGTTCAAGGTTTTGTCTCCATACTCCTCAGATTCTCCAGATGCCTCGCCGCCTGCTCATAGAGAGGATCGAGCGCAATGACCCGCTCCAGGAGCTCCTCCGCCTCCTCAACGGAGCCCTGCTCCGCGCGGATGCCGGCGAGCTTATAGAGCGCGGGGAGGTATTGCGGATCGAGGTCGATCGTCTGCACGTACGCTTCTGCCGCTTCCTCGAGGCGATTGCGCTTCTGGTAGGCGAGGCCGAGGTTGTAGTGCGCTTCGGCGAACGCGGGCCCGCGCTCTACTGCGCGCTCGAACTGCGCAATGGCTTGCGCATCATCGCCCGCTTTCTCGTACGCCTCGCCGAGGAAGTAGAATGCAGCGAATTCCTCCGGTCGCACGGATGCTTGTATGTTCAGTGCAGCGGTGACATCGGTGAGATCGCGGATTGCGCGATCGACGTTGCCGCTTTCCAGTTCGATCCTCGCGAGGTTGATCTTCGGCTCCATTCTGCGCGGATCCACCGCAATCGCCCGCTCATACATTGCGATCGCCTCTTGTGTCCTCCCCATTTTCGCCAGCACTGTTGCGAGGTTATTCGCAGCCATTCCCGATTCCGGATAGTGCTCGAGTGCATTCTCGTAGAGCGCAATCGAGTCTTTCCACGTGAATCCCTGCGCGTACGTCAGGCTCGCGCATGTGAGGATCAGGATGGTGGCGACGAGCCCAGCACTCCATCGAATCGAACGGATGGCACTCCGCTGAATCATCGGTGTGAGGAAGAGTGCGATCAGGAGGAACATGCCGATCACCGCGAGGTATGCATACCGATCAGACGCGAAGAAGATGTAGCGATTCTTCTGGAACGTCGTGAAGCTGGGTGCGAGCATCAGGAAATAAAAGAGGATTGCTACGGACACTGCGCGCATGCGATTCCGCAGGAGCAGAGCCACAATGAGCATCCCGAGGACGATCAGCAGCGGAATGATGAACTCGAGCGATGCGAGAGTGATGGGTGTTGATTGTGGATAGATGGCGGTGAGGCCGGTGGGGAGGAGAATTTTCTGCAGGTAGAATACCGAACTCTTGAGGGCGAGGAGGGCATTCGTCCCCAAGGGCAGCGCATCGACGATCCCGAGTTTTCCGTAGATCGCGATGAGCCCGAATACTACGGAGAGGAGGAAGTAGGGGATTTTCTCCCGGAGCACGGGCCACGTGAATTTCCTCCCCTGGTACCAGTCAATGAGGAGGAGGACCAAGGGCAGGAGAATCACCGAGACTTTCGAGAGGAGGGCGAGGAGGAAGGCGAAGACGCTCACTGTGTACCGTGTTCGCTCGCCGCGTTCTCTCTGCAGAACGTACGTGTAGATCGATGCCAGGAAGAAGAATGCGGAGAGGACATCTTTGCGAGCAGAAGCCCAGACCACGGCTTCTACCTGGAGTGGATGCAGCGCGAAGAGGAGTGCAGTGAGTGTGGCGAGCAGACGATTCCCGGAGAGGCGGTGGATCGTGAGGAGGATCAGCACCGTGCTCCCGATGTGCAGGAGGAGGTTCGTCGTGTGGAACACGATCGGCTTCAGTCCGAAGAGCGCGTGTTCGAGCATGTAACTCACGATGGTGAGTGGCACGTAGAGCTCTGGGTCGTACGTCGTGAATGCGGTTTTTATCGACCACCACGAGAACCTCTGCACTGCCAAGTTCTGCGTGATGAGGATTCCGTCATCCAAGGCCACGAACGCGTTCCCGAGGTGCTGTGCGTAAACGAGAAACGTCGCAACGCTAATCAGTATTGCGATATCTCGAAGAGATAGGCGTTCGAATACTTTCATCAGGGCTGATCGTATTCTTCTTTCAACGTTTCTGCAGCAATCTTGATTGCTCAATCGATGCCGACCCGCGGGCCAGAAAGCCCGCTCTGTGCAAAAAATTATTTTCACCACAGAGCGCACTTTCTGGTGCGCGGGGTCGAGGGAATCTGCCCGCGGTCGCTTCGTCACGGTCGCTTCTTCAGCATCCTCCTGAACTCCTCCTCATCGATGATCGGCACCCCCAGCTTCTTCGCATCCTCCTCCTTCGTGCCGGTATCGGAGCCAGCGAGCACGAAGTCTGTCTTCTTGCTCACGGAGCCACTCACTTTTCCGCCGCGATCCTTGATCATCGTGCGCGCTTCCTCGCGGCTCAAGGTCGGGAGCGTTCCCGTGAGGACGAAGGTCTTCTCTGCGAAGATCTGCGGTGCGCTGGAGCCGGCGGTTTGCAGGCAGACGATGCCAGCATGATCGAATTTATGCAGGAGGTTGCGGTTATCCTCATCCGCGATCCATTCGATGAGTGCCTGGGCATTCACCTCCCCGATGCCGGAGAGCGAGTCGAGCTCCTCTTGCGTAAGCGCATGGAGTGTCTTCTCGATGTCGTACACCGTAATCCCTTCAACCTTCACCTTCTTCGTTTCATTGCCGAAGAGCGATGTCTGCGGCGAGAGCGCGTCACGCTCCTCCACGGTGAGGGTACGTGTGGGCCATGCGATCCTCCGCGCGAGCAGGTCCGCCGTCTCCCGCCCGATGTGGCGGATGCCGAGCGCGAAGAGAAAGCGCTCGATGGGGACACGCTTTGCGTGCTCGATGGACGCGAGAAGGTTCAGCGCCTTCTTCTCTTTGAAGAGCGGAAGCTGCAGCAGATCGTCCATCGTGAGGAGGAAGATATCCGAGGGATCCACAACGAATCCCTGCGTGACGAGATCCTCGACTGTCTCGCGTCCCAGTCCCTCGATGTTGAACGCGTAGCGCGATGCCATGTGCTCGATGCGCTCCAGTTGAACAGCAGAGCACTTCGGGTTCGGGCAGCGACGAACAGCCTCTCCCTCGGGTCGCATGAGGAGGGTGCCGCAGCTTGGACAGTGCTTGGGGTAATGGAAGGGTTTGCTGCCCTTCGGGCGCAGATCCTTCAGGACCTCGACGACCTCCGGGATAATGTCGCCCGCCTTCTGCGCAATCACCGTGTCGCCGATGCGCACATCGAGCCGCGCGATCTCATCTTCGTTGTGCAGCGTCGCCCGCGTGACCGTCGTCCCCGCGAGCTGCGTCGGCGTGAGCACGGCGACGGGCGTCACGGCGCCCGTGCGTCCCACTTGGAGGATGATCTCCAGCACTTGCGCGGTCTTCTGCTCTGCAGGGAACTTGAATGCCCGCGCCCAGCGCGGAGCTTTCGCAGTCGATCCCAGGTCACGCTGCATCGCGCGGTCATTGAGCTTGAGGACCAGCCCGTCGATGTCGAGGGGTAACTTCTCCCTCTCCTTCTTCGCCTTCTCGTAGCGCTTCTCGATCTCTTTCGTTGAGGAGACGAGGGCGTACGATCGCTCGACGGGGATGCCGATGGAGGCGAAGAAATCCATCAACCCCTCCTGCGTCCTGAGCTCCAGCGCATCGGCGGCAACGCGGTCGAGCGCGTAGCAGAGCATGCGCAGATCACGCTCCGCAGCCGCTCTTGGATCGAGCTGACGCACCGTCCCTGCGGCAGCGTTCCGCGGGTTCGCGAATTTCTCCGCATCGGGCAGGTCTCGGTTGAATTTCGCGAGTGACGCCTTTGGCATGTACACCTCCCCGGAGATTTCGATGAAGGTGGGGAGCGACTTGCTCTTCGGGAGTGTGAGCGTGAGGGGCAGGGATTCAATGGTGCGAACGGTATGCGTCACGTCCTCTCCCTGAATCCCATTCCCGCGTGTGAGGGCACGCACGTAGCGGTAGACAGTAACGTCCTTCTTATCCCGCTCGTAGATCAGCGAGATGTTGAGCCCGTCAATTTTGAGCTCTGTGAGAACTTCAAATGTCGCATCACTCCTTCCGAGGGATCGGCGCATCTGATCAAACCACTCCTCCACCTCCTCAAGGGAAAAGGCATCCTGTAGCGATTCTTTGGGCGTTAGGTGTAGGACCTTCGGGAGCCTTCCGTCGAGTGGTGCTCCTACTCGCTGCGTCGGCGAATCCGGTGTGATGAGGTCTGGGAACTCCGTCTCCAACTTGATGAGTTCCTGCTTCAGGGAATCCCGCACATCCTCCGAGACATCGGTTCTGTTTTCGATGAAGTACGCCTGGTTGAATTTCCAGATTTCGCTCCGGAGTTTCTTCACCCTTTCGGCGGCAGCTGAATGATCCATAACGACAGGCGTGAAATGTTCAATGTACAATGGAAAATGTACAATGCGAGGTTGTACAACATTGTACATTCTCCATTGAACATTTTACATTCTTCATTGCTCTTCCCCTGCTTCCTCCAATAGCAGCTGCGTCTTCAACTTCTGGTAAATGACCTTCGCTGCCTCCGCTCGGTTCACTCCATCATTCGGCCGAAAGGTCCCCTTTGCAGAGCCATCGACGTTGGTGTCTCCGGAGACGATGCCCAGGCTCGCAGCGTAGGCGATGTCCGCTTCGTAGGAGTGGTCGATGGTGTCGGAGAAGGTGGACACAGCGTACGGAACAGAATCCCCGAAGGAGTCGTGGATGATGACGAGCACCTCCGCGCGTGTCGCCGGTCGATCCAGATCCACACGAGTATCGAACACGCGCATGTGGATGGTCTCTGCACACGCGACGAAGCGGGCGGACCAGTGCGTCTTCGCGTCCGCGCGCTCGGGGGAATCGGGGCACTCCTCTTCATCGATGCCCGCCGCGCGTAGTGACATCTTCAGCATCTCCGCAACCGTCACGGAATTCCCGGGGCCAAACTCTCCCGTTGCGTTGCCTTGCGCATCTTTGTACCCCGAAGCGATGCCCCAGTCGGCCACGGCCGAGACGTACGCGGCGTACCACGCGTTCTCATCCACGTCGGTGAAGACGAGGGACTCCTCCGTGATGGAGAGTCCTTGCAGGAGCTCATCGATGGAGGTTTCCTCCACCGAGGCCGTGCCCCCCAGCTCCGCCTGCATTTCATCGAGGACGTCGAAGAATGCTCCTGCTGCGGAGGGCGACAGCAAACCGAAAACCAGAGCGAGGGAGAGGGGAGTGCGCATGGGCTGATTCTACCCAAAAATGCGCTGCCGTTCCGGACAATGCGGTTGCCTCAAAACGCCTGTTATTCTATAATGATTGAGAAGAAACACACATTCCCACCCCGCCATGTCCAGCCTGCAGAGCGATGTGAAGCAGTTCGCGGTCTTCGGACTCCTCTCCGCGATGGCGTTCGGCACTCTCGCGGGAGCCAGCGTCTCCTTCGCGCAGTACCGTGGACCCGAGGAGTTCGAGGAGGAGAACTACTACGAAGAGGATGATGGAGAAATGGACGAGTACTTCGATGGCGCGGGTGCTGATGAGTTTGATTACCAGGGTGATGGAGGGGAAGACGGAGAAGGTACTGACGAAGCATCTCCCGCGATGTCCCTGCCACCGGGCGCGACGATCCCTCCGGAGTTCCGCCAGCAGCAGAGTTCTCTGGGTACAGGGATGCGCACGACCAGTTCAGGGCTTCCTCCGTTGTGCCTCATCCCCGAAGTTTCTGGCCAAATGCGGCCGTCCTCAGACCGCGAGGAGTGTTTGCGGTTAGCAGGACAGCGTCCTGGGGGAGTTCCTGACCCCATCCTTCCAGAGCAGACGCCTCCGGAGCCGATGCCGCAGCATCCAGCTCCGTGGACGCAGGACGATGCCGCATTCCGCGAGAGGATGAAGGAGCGCTTCAGCAGGCAACAGCAATTCGAGAACACCATTGTCATGACGGCACGCACCATCATCGCTGTCCTCGAGGGGAGATTTGAGCGAGATCCCGCAGCGTCTGCACTGGTCACGCAAGCGGCAGAGGATGTGGAAGCCTACATCCGTTCGAAGGAGGAGGCTGGCACAAGCGGACAGTGGGGTGAGGGGGATGCACAGGTTCTGCGTCAGGTTATGCAGGCGAGGCTCAACACTCTCTCCACGGTCGACCCGAACCCTGCCCACAGCGCAGGTCCGGATATCTCCGCACAGCTTCAGCGCCTCGGTACCATGATCTACACGGGCATCCCGTCCGTCATCGCACTCTTCAACGAGAGAGGGCTCCTCACGGAGGAGCAGACAGCGCAGGCGATGGGGAGTGTCTCGCAGGCGCTCTCGCTCTTCACCGTTGTGAGTGATTCCCCCTCTCCGACTCCTGAGGATATTCAGCAGATCTTCGCAGTCTTCCAGGAGATGCGCACGTGGATGGAGCCGATCATCGTGCCTGCCATGCAGGCCGATCCCGCACTCGCGCAAGCGGTCGAGGGTTTCGTCGGGAGCGCGTCACAGGGAGCGGCTCATGACAGCGCACCGTCACCAGCATTCAACAGCGTTCCGGGTCAGGGGATCCTGCTCGAGAGCTTCGATCGCCCGATGAGCGAACCGTTCATGAGCAATAGCCCGCCGGAGTACGAGGAATTTGATGAGGAAATGGAAGTGTTCCCCGAGGAGCAGTTCGAGGGAGACTTCGAGATAGAGTAGCGACGAATGGGTTTTTTTCGCACAGGGTGCAGGCTTGCCGCCTGCGGTCCCGGTTCTCTGGCGCTGTGAATGTCTTCCTCATACCAAGTTGCAATAGAAACGCGACTATTCCGAGAACCAGATGCTCTCTCCTCTCGTACCCCATAGCGTTTGCACAAGCCAACAACCGCTTCCATCGAGCTGTCGTCGATTCATAGAGTTTTAAACGCGAAGGGGTATCACTCCGCGGTCTTGCAGATCTCATGCAGGCTCCTGCAGATCTTATTCGCTACAGCGGTGGACCACCCGTGCTCGTCCGCTTCCTCTTCCCAGAAGGAGAGTGAATCGGCGAGCGCGCTGGTCGCTCCCTCCTCATCCTCATCCATCGCCTCCTGGTAGAGCGCCGCACGCTGCGCGAGGAGGTCGATGATCTGCTGATCGAGTTTCGTGAGCTGTCCGCGGATGTCGTAGGCAACCGTCATATCGCGCGTATCTTTCCCGAACACGCGTAACTTGCAATGGATTGAAATTGACAGCAGAGCATTGCGTGGAGTGGAGAACGTTCGCGGGAACAGGGAACGGAATAACAGGGGCCTGTTACTCTGTCCCCGGTTCCCTCATCAGCGGATCCTCCCTCCACTTCGCTTCCTCAGACGTTCATAGAATTCTTCAGGCTCAACGAAAAGAATGCACGATGGTACGAGCACGAGGAACCACCAGAACGAGAGGGTGACCGCGATACTCGTGAGGAAGAGGGTCAGGAGCCCGAATGCGAGGATGCGGATTTTCGGTATCCAGAAGCCGAAGGGGAGGAAGAACTCGAAGAACTTCACGCTGTAGACAGAGAGGTCGTAGAACCACATCGGGAGGTTCCTGTGGATTGCCCAGTACCCGATAGGCGTCGCCCACCGGCTGATGAACGAGTACGGGAGGATCTCCCCACCGGCGATCCACGCGGGCATGACGAGCTTCAGCCAGCCAGCGCCCAGGAACGTCGCCGTCACCTGCACGGCGATGAGCCGCTGGGCGAGCACGGATGCCGGTTCCCACGCGAAGAAAGAGCCTTTTCGCCTGAGCATGCGGAGGGAGAACGCCCGGTCTGCGCCGCTGATGAGAAATGCGATGAGCATCACGACGGTGACATGCTCCATCGTGAACCATGTGAGATGGTACGAGATCGCGTAGAAGTACGTCATCAGGAGGAGCGCTGCAACGCAGGCGATGCGCATGCAGCATCCCAGGGTGAGCGCAGTGAAGCAGAGGAGGAGGAGCCACAGCAGCGCATTTGCCACCCACGGAGTGGGGAGTACTGAGAGAAAGGGGAGGATGGACGTCGTTGCGTCAAAACGGGGAATGCTGATGCCGCTCGTGGAGAAGAGCATCTGCGCATCGGGGAGCAGCAACCCCCAGTAGAGGACCAGGAAGCTGCCGAAGATGATGCGGTAGAGCGCGAGGGCATGTGGGGGTGCCTGCCGGAACCACCATGCATTCCACACTTTGCTGAAGCGATGCAACGCTTCCCGGTGCGGCATGCCGAAGAGGGTGTGCGAACGTGTCATGGAATGCGGACGATGAACTCCTCCTCTGTATAGGGAGGAAGGTGGAGGGCGTAGTAGCCAGCAGGGGAGCTGGGCCACTCGTGCCAGAGCAGCTCGATGGTGTTGTACTGTTTCCCGCGTGCGTGTTCACGATCCAGGAGGAGCATCCCCAGTTCGCGGTACTTCTCGCGCAGAGCGGGCAACTCCCCAGGGCGATCTCCCTCCACGGTCTTGAATGTCCGCATGTGCATGCGGATCGTGTTCCACCCCAGGCTCTGGGGGTAGTAGCGGCTGAGGTCGATCTCCTCCGTCGTCCCATCCTCTAGGATCCCGCGCGCAATGAGGGTGTCGTTCGTCGTCGAGTACCCCTGGTACGGCGCCATCGTCGCGTAGCTGAAGTGAATGAGGCTCAGGGGGATCAGTGGCAGGTGCCACGCGGTCATCGTGAAGAGGAACCCGGAGGAGACGATGAGCAGCGCACTCACGACGACGGCATGCTGGAGAACACGCACAGGACGCATGGGGAGATTCTAGTCCTCTCACGGGCGATGCAGCGAGTGACTCGGAGACGGTGGAGTTCTGAGGGGTGGCAGAACGACTTTTTTCGCTGGAGGTTGTATGGAAGTCCGTGTGCCTTCTTTTTCGTGCGTGCGCGCATCTCCCGCCCGAGAGTCGCACGGAGTGTGATGGAGTCACTACCTTCCCCCCTCTTCCTATGAAATCGCGAGACTATATTCCCAGCTTCGAACAGCTCGAAGAGAGAACGCTCATGGATGCTGCGCCCACACCCAGTGCGCTCCTGGCAGGGCAAATGCGCACTCTCATGGAGACTTCCATGCAGGTCAGCTACGAGCAGGCTGCGGGAGCGCAGCAGCGCGAGAGCGCCTCCGTCACGCCGTCGTTCTTCCTCTCCGCCGAGGGGAATGAAATCGTGCTCTACTACACCAACATGCCGACAGGCGTGCGTTGGGAAGTCGTGCAAGCAGGTGAAACGCGGCCCGGGTACAATATGATGCAGTCCACACTGTCTTCTGGCACGGGCACTGCGAGGATGAAGCTCGTCTCCGATATCAATCGCGAAGCTGAGTCCGTCTTCGTGCGCTTGAGCACGAACGCGCAGGTGGGGCCCCGCGTCTCCTTCCGCATCAACAGTGGGCAGATGGTTCGTCCTCCCACTGCCGATGTTCGTCAGGTGCCAGAGCTCACGTACATTCCCGGTCAGGGCATCACTGCCCCCTCCACAGCATCGCTGAACGCCCTCATGGCCGATGCCTACGCGATCGACGATGCGCTGCAGGTTGCGAATACCACACTCAGCCCTGCGGTTCAGCAAGCGACCGATATCTGCCGCCAGTACAAGTTCTACAACAAGGATGGCCGGTACTACGAAAATGATGTCGTGAGCGGCTCGAAGTGGTTCCAGAGTGGCCTCGATGATCAGTGGTTCCTCATGATGCCCGATGGCAAGATCTACCGCTTCGCGGGGAGGAGCTTAGGCGAGAGCACCCTTGTGGGGCAGGTGGATAGTGCGTATCACAAGGATCTGCCGAAGTTCTTCAGCCTCGCGTCTGCGTCCTCGACGACGACTGCGGCCCCAGCAGCGACGGAAGTGCCTGCCTATGAGAAGCAGGCGCTCGCTGTTCAGCAGCAGTACAAGTTCTACAACAAGGATGGCCGGTACTATGAGAACGATGTCGTAAGCGGCTCGAAGTGGTTCCAGAGCGGTCTCGATGACCAGTGGTTCCTCATGATGCCCGATGGCAAGATTTACAAGTTCGCCGGAAGAAGCCTTGGCGAGAGCACCCTCGTTGGGCAGGTGGATAGTGCGTATCACAAGGATCTCCCCAAGTTCTTCGCCCTCAGTGGGACTGTAACCACGCCGACAGTGCAAGCTCCCGTGGAAGCAGCTCCCCTCTCTGCGCTCGAGCAAGCGAAAGCCGTGCAGACGAAGTACAAGTTCTACAACAAGGACAATCGCTGGTACGAGAATGACATCGAGAAGGGAACGAAGTGGTTCCAGAGCGGATTGGATGATCAATGGTTCGTGATGATGCCGACGGGCAAGATCTACCGTTTCGCGGGAAGGAGCTTGGGTGAAAGCACCGTTGTTGCGACGGTGGATCCCGGCTACTACCCGGACATCACACGGCTCTTCAATGGCCTCGCCCCCCTTGCTGTCTCCTCTACGACGAGCAGCACAACAACGGTGACGGCGGAGCCCGCACCGCGCACGTACACCTACGCACCGCTCTCCACGCAGAGCCTCATGTCGACTTTCCACGGGCAGCTCATGGAGGATCTGAAGCTCTCCTCCTTCCCGCTCACCCCTCGCGACTACGCAGCCCGTGCGTACCCACAGTTCTTCGGCGCGAGTCCTGATCTCGATGCCCAGCATATCCACAACATGGCTGTGACAACGGCTCGAGAGGATACGTACAAGATCCACGGCCTCGAGGGGTGGTACACCCGACAGAGGGATGACATGGTGAAGGGGGCAGCGGAGGCGATGCGCTACGGCTACGAGATGATCTCGAATGCTGCAGAGGCTGCCTTTGCGGAGATCTACCTCGTCCGGACGGGCAAGCCGATCGCGTATCCCAAGCGTGTCGAGGAGATGCTCTCCAACCACCCGCACGCACGGGAAGTTGGTGACTACCTCCGCGGTGCGATGCCCACTGCCGCGGATCTGCGCGCTCTCGTGAACGCGAACTTCGACAAGCTCTACGACCGGCACATGGCGCTGATCAATGCGGAGAAGGGGATGAACAAGCAGATCCAAGATGTCTCGAATGCGCTCGCACCTTCCACCCTCACCGAAGCGGAGAAAGTCGCCCGCCTCCAAGAACTCAATCGCAACCAGATTTCCCTGGCCTGGCAGCAGATGCTCGCCTCTGGTCAAACACCACCCACATCGGGCACTGGTGAGACTGTCGCTACTGCACCGGCGGAGGATCCCCTCGATCAGCTCATGAAGTCGCTTACAGAAGCAGGGAAAGCCCAGCTCTTCAACCGCTTCAGCCAAGAATTGAATGCATTGGTGAGTATGCAGGTTGTGGGGACGGAGACCGTGGCGGGATTGGAGGGGGCAGCGGGGAATTTTTGTTCCCTTGTGAAAGATTCTTTTGCGAAAGCATTTAAGTCCCTTGACGGCAAAGCATTTCTCACGGGAGCAGTGGCCCTAGATGCGGCGATTCCGGGCCCTAGTGTGCAATTTTCTGCGAAGTTCCTCAATGCTCTGCTGAAGTCCAGTGTTGCAGAGTATTTTGTTACCGTTGGAAAAATGAGGGATTTAGCTGTGAAGAATGCAGTCCTGAGGAATGGAGCGAACCTCAATAGCCAAGAAGATTTGCTGAAGTATCACACCATTGGGTTCAGCAAATCAGTTCAAGAAATCACTCCAGAGTTTTTGCAGAGTAGTGAACTCCGATCAAAAGTATTCCTACACGTGAAGCCCAACAACACAGCAACTGTTGGCAAGATCGTCTTTGTTTTCCTTGGGAACTCTCAAACGCTTGGGGATGTGAATGCTGGAGTGTTTCAGCAAGCAGTGCTTCAAGCAAAATCAACTGGTGTGGAGACACTTATTTTCCGAGTGGGTAACTTAACGAATGAGCTCAAGAGCAATCTTGGTTTAGATGCGACCTTCAGTCTCCATCCAGAAGTGATTTTCAGTCATACGAAAAATATTGTTCAAGATAGACTCGCAAGACGTGGTGTATTTTCAGCTATGTCTCAGGCTCAAGAAGTCAATTGCGTTGCTTACAGTTGGGGAGTGGGGACAGCCGATAGACTGTTTGGTAATGAGAATGACAAGAAAGCACTGCTCGGGAGTGCAGTTTTGAATTCAGCAGCGTACATCGATGGTGTGTTACTGGGAATGGATGGCAGAGCGCAATCTGTGAGTCGCAGGCCTGCCGCGAACCATTTCTTCAATGTTTACCAACAGCACACAGCTACAGTGGAATACGATTTCGACCAAGCAAAGGAGATCGCCTACTTCGATATCTTGCAAGGTGAGCCAGCTAGAGGAGATTTCATTGCGGGTGCAGAGAATGCGCAGCAAAGTATGGGACTACAGTACACACACAACTCGATTGATGAAGAAATGGGAGACGATGCCTTTCGGTTCATTATGGCTTCAATAAAACCTTAACAATGTCTCATTACGTGATACATTTTTGCTTTTCGCCGCGGTGGTCAGGGGCATCCCTGACCACCGCCTGGGTTGGGAGAAGAATAGTGTTGTTCTCTTCCTACAATCCGCAATGATATTTTTTGCATCTGCATGAAAAAGCTTTCACTCTCTACACTTTCGGGATCAATAATAGGCGCAGCGTCTGGTTATTTTCTTGCACCTATCCTCTGGAGTTACATTGTCGTGGACAATTTCTCCTTTGCTTTTCGCCTAGCCTGGACGCCATTCGCACATCTTTTTCTATGGGCTGGTTGCACATATATTGGAGTTGAATGGGCACAGTACATTGGATTGAAATTTGAGATGCTTAAGGAATACGTATCATCTTCAAAGTGTCACATGAGGAAGGAGAAAAAATCTGCGATTATCTACAAATGCATTCTGGTCGCTATTGGGATTGTTTTGTATTTCCCAGTAGGGATTCTTATTCAAAGGAGAATGAAATTAGCCATTTGGATGTTTATCCAAGGAGACACGCCACTATCACTTATACAAGCAATCGGGCTTCTGCTCTTTGTTCTCTTGTTAACAAGCATTTTGGTTTATGCCTTCGTCAAACTTATTCACAATTTGTGTGTAGCAATTTGGCGTAAAGAAATTGCGAAGCTTCGACCACATTTCAGCCCAACTATGGTCAGCAACGTCGTTATATTATTACTGCTCGCTCGAGACAGTTACTCCGGAGTAAGAGTGTTTGCACTACATGTTTTGCAACAACAAAGCACAATACCATTATCGGACAGTCAAAGTAGAGCAGAAGCAGAACCGGTGCTTTCTGTGGAGGATTCAAGGAGAATATTCTTTGATCCATCAGAACAACCAAGTGCGTGGTTTAGTAGTGATTGTTCGATTGCAGCCTATGTCAGTAAGGATGAAAAAGATGATAGAGAGCTTATCGTTTTCTCAGACGGCAGTAGGAGCAAAAAATATCAGAAAATAGTCTTTGGCCCGATCTTCAATGAAGATGGTTCTCAATATGCTTTTGTTGCAGCGAAACAAACTGTCACCAGTCTGACCATCGTAACAAATCAGGGAGAGGGACCGTCTTTTAAGGATTTTGATGTACTGCCGTATTTCACTCCGCATGATCAACTAGTCTACGTGGGCAGATTGCATGACGACAGCGAAGTCTTGTACGTCAATTCTCTGCAGCAAGCCCACTATGACGATATCAATTCGAACTTCCAACCCGCGCATATATTCATGACAGAAAACGAAAAGATACTCGCATTTGGCGGGAGTCGTGGAGATGAAAGATTTCTTGTGGTTGGTGAGCAAACAGAGAAAGGCTATTCGATGAAAGAAATGTACAAGCAAATTGTGAAGGATAATGAGTACACAGCTTTCGGGAATGTCGCTGTGAATGAAGAAAACACCTTTGTGGTAAACACAATTTACTCGTCAAAGGGATCCTCACTCATGATTAATGGGAAAATACAGGATACATTTGGGAAAGATTGGAGAGAAATTCGAGAACTTCTATTAGCTGAACGAACCAATGCAGTGGGTTATGTTGCAGAAGATAGCGAGGGGTATTTTTCTGTCGTATGGAATGAAAAGCTCATTGGAAAGTTTAATGGTGAGGCGGAAATCGCGATAAACAGCAATGGAACAGAATTAGCGTATTCCTACTACAATGTCCCCCGGAGTTTTCAGCTGGATTACTACGTTGTTCATGGTTGGCGGACCTATGGTCCGTATGAAAGAGTTCACGATCTTCAGTACATTCCCAATACAAACGAGATTGCGTTTGTATTTGAAATGAACGATCAGAGTTACACATTTTTTAGAGGCAAGATCTATGGCCCCCACGGGAGAACTGTATTGCTTCAAGTAAGCCCTGGCGGGGAGATTTTTGCTCATCTTTCTACCGAGGATAACGCAAGTGGATTTGGTGTAAATAACTACAATAGCTTCCATCCTGGCTACCATTCCAACTCGCAAGCATTGCTTGTTGCGGGGGCAGCTAAGAGGAAGAGTTTCAATGATGCAGCTCGCAGCTTCTATCACATACATTTTTCTCCCGATGCTAAATCTCTTCATTATTGTTCTTTTGCTGAGAACAAACTTTGGAAAGTACGTGAACCAGTTGATCCTTCAATCTCGGAGAGCTAGTATTGTATGAAATGCCATTATTCCTCAAAGTAAGCCAAAATTTTAATGTGTACAAAGTGAAATAATGAAGTAAAGTGAATGTTTGCATGGAATCCCTGCCCAGCAGCATCGAAACCTACCTTCTTGAGGCAGGGTTCTCTGGTACCGAGCTTGTCATTCTGAAGAAGCTTATGGAGGGTGAAGCGATGACCTTGCGTGAGATCGCAGCGAAGACAGGAAAGAGTACGGGAGTCCTGGATCAAGCGATGAAGAAGCTCTTACAGAAGAAGATCGTCACAAAGGAGTGGATCAACGATACGAATAAGTATGCTCTACGCTCGATCACAGCGATTGCGGAGTGGATCAACCAAGATATTACGCAGAAACATGCACTCATTGTGCGTAAGCAGCAGAACTTCGAATCCTTCATTGCGACTCTCAAGCGAGACCAGACACGACCGGAGATGGAGTACTTCGAGGGAGAGGAAGGGATGAAGAAGGCCTACATGCAGCTCCTGGAGATGGGCGAGGAGATGCTGCATTACTTCCCAGTGAAGACAACTGCAGAAGAAGATCCCCTACGAGATTTCCGTGTCGACTTCTTCCGTGATCGACGTCGTCGTGGCATCTTCGCTCGTTACATCGTGCACAACACGCCACTGGGCAGACGTTTCCAATCGCGTGATCCTTTTGAGTACCGGAAGACAGTTCTCGTTTCCTCAGAGGAGTATCCCTTCACCTTCGAGCAGGTCATCGTGGGCAATACCTTCGCTTGCTTCAATCACGAAGAGAAGAAGGTGTGTTTCGTCCACTTCGCAGAACTCGCTCAGACAGAGCGGATCTTCTTCAAAGCGATTTGGAAGTTGCATACGGAACGCAATCCCCAAATGGAAGAGGCTCCAATCGTAAGAGATTTCGAACCAGAGAAGCCAGTAGTCCCCCTTCAAACGCGAACGCTGTCAGGAGTGCGAGAGTTTTTCTTGAGCAGGAAGAGCATTGCAACATTTTCAGGATTATTTCTTCTTGCAGCGATTATTACGTACGGTTTGTATCTAAACAACAAACGAATAATCACTCAAAGAATTCGAGATCAAATAACGTCAATTGCGGCAACAGGGGCATTACAGTTTTCTGCAACCGATCTTGATACATTACGTTCCGTGAATGATGTAACACGGATTGAATACAAGAAAGTGGTTGATCAGCTCAACGCTATCAGGAATCAGAACAAAAATATTGTGTATGTGTATCTCATTCGTCCGACTACTGACCCTGCTTTTTTTGAATTCGTAGCCGACGCAGATGCTGTTGACCCCTATAAAGATGTGGATACGAACAAGGATGGAAAAATAGATGATGCAGATACTCTTGGGCTTCCAGGCATGAAATACGATATAGCTGGAATGGATGTCTTAGAGGCAGGTGAATATGATGTACCAACTGCAAACCACAAACCCTACACAGATAAATGGGGGTCATTTGTTACCGGATATGCCCCAGTTGTTGATGATAAGGGAAATATTTCAGCTCTGCTGAGCGTAGATGTATGGGCAGACGAGATACAACGTGTAAATGATAATACTTTTGTACCTTTACTGTACTTCATTGGATTTTTTACTCTTTTTGTTTTCATCCGATTTGCGGCATTTAATAAGTCTCTTGCTAAAGAGTTAATTTACATTCTTCAGTTGAGGAAATTTGTAATCGTGTTATCATTTTGCGTCATGTTTTCACTATTGGTGACGTATGGAATATACCTAAAAACATTGGAATTAATGAAAAATGAAATTGGTGAAAGACTCATGTCGATAGCAGCAACTGCAGCACCAACAATCGATGGAGAACAATTAGAAAATATTCGATTACCAAGAGATATGAGATCAGCAGCGTACCAGAAGATTTTCGACAAACTGAATGAAATTCGTGATCACAATAAAGACATCAAATACGTCTATATTCTGCGTAAAACTGATGATCCAGAAGTATTCGAATTTGTTGTAGATGCAGATTCAAATTACAACTTGCCTTTTCTTCAGGATAACAATCATGATGGAATACTCGATGAGGCAGATGAAGCTGTTGCACCAGGTGTTCGATATTATGACTCTCAAGAGAATTCTAACTTTTTACAAGGCTTCGAACATCCTTCTTATGAGAAAGATTTCTTTTCGGATCAATGGGGAACATTCTTGTCCGGATACGCCCCCATCTTTTTCCAGGATGAAGCTGTGGCTGCCCTCGAAGTTGACATGGAGATAACAGATGCGATTCGATTGCTCCAAAATAGATTCACACCTTGGTTCTGGTTCCTTTCGATATTAGGTTCACTATTAGTAGTCTACTTTCTACTACAATATTTCTTAAGCAAACACTAAGTGCCGTAAACTTCTTTAAGAGCAACACGATGGTGTTGAGTGCGACTCTTTGCTAGGGAACCTCTGAAAAATATCTTCTCCGCATAACACAGCCACAATCACAGAGATTTGCATTCAGAATTTGAGGAAGGCGATGCTAGAATTGCTGCATCCTCTTCCCCAAATACCGATGTCTGCCCAAGCCTCTTTTCTCTCGATTGCGCATCAGAAGAAACTCAAATGCGAGAAGTTTCTCAACGAGATGGAGCAGGTGATGCCTTGGAGGGAAATGCTCAGCGCCATCGCACCGTTCTACGTCGAGAAGCAGTTCGGACGGAAGCACAAGGAATTGAAGATGATGCTCAAGATCTACTTCCTGCAGCAGTGGTACGACCTGAGCGATCCGGGGATGGAAGAGTCCATCTACGACCGCAATTCCTTCCAGAAGTTTTTGGAGATTGACCTGCTCGGCGACACCGTTCCCGATGAGACGACGATCCTGAACTTTCGTCATCTTCTGGGGGAGCATGAGCTCCAAGAACAGTTTCTGATCATCGTGAACGACATTCTTGAGCAGAAAGGAATCACCGTGAAGCACGGCACCATCACCGATGCCACGATCATTGCCGCTCCACCGAGTACGAAGAACAAGGAGAAGAAGCGTGACCCCGAAATGCATCAGACGAAGAAAGGCAACCAGTGGTACTTCGGCATGAAGGCGCACATCGGCACGGACACGAAGGGATTCGTGCATACCATCGAAGTCACCAAGGCCTCTGTTCACGATGGAGAGGTGCAAGACCGTCTCTACCACGGCGAAGAGAAGGCGAAGTTCGGGGACTCCGCCTACCAGAGCAGGGAGAAGAAGCAGAAGGCGCGGAAGGCAAGGATCTTCTGGGGCGTGGCCAACAAGGCGGCGCGCAACCATCCGCTGTCCCGTTCACAGAAGAAACGCAACCACCAGACATCGGGGGTTCGTTCCTTCGTGGAGCATCCCTTCCAGGTTCTCAAGTGCCAGTGGCATCACCGGAAGGTGCGTTACCGTGGACTCCAAAAGAACGGCCTCCAATTCACCAGTCTCTTCGCTCTCTGCAATCTGTTCCGCGCCCGCAAGGCGCTCCTCGCCATGGCGTAGAAGGGGTTGCTGTGCCTGATGACGGAAAAAGGGCACCGGAATCCTTCCACAATCTCCTCGCACAAGAGGCCAAAGCTAAAAAACGACAAGAATCTCGTCACACCCGCTCAGAAATTGAAATGTTCAGAGGTTCCCTAAGCTCTCTCAAAGGCTTAAAGGTTCGATTTACATTCACTAAGAAATTTGGTAGAGTATAGAGATGGTTGAGAGACAAAAAAAGAAATGGCTATTCATTGATGCCAGTTACATTCCACTCATATTTGGAGCGATTGTGACAATAGTATGTGTCATTATCGTCTATAACCAAACACAAGGCATTTTGAAAGAAAGACTAAGAGAAAGGATTACTTCAATTGTATCGACAGCAGTATTAAGTATTGATGCAGAGGAGGTTAAAAGATTGATAAAACTCGAGAGAGCCGATTCTGATGTCGCGCTTAAAAGTAAAGAACTAATAAATATTATTTCTTACATTAGGAAAGTTAGGGATGCAAATAGAAATATCAGATATATCTATATTTTAGATAGAAACGATCTTTCTGAAAATGTTAATTTCACAGCTGATGCTGAAATGATTGATCCAATAGATATTGATGGTAACGGCAAAATTGAGGATGTTGAAATACCACCTGCACCCGGAGAAGATTACGATGTTTCCGATGTCGATGTAGTTAGTGAGATTTTCGTTCATCCTATTGCAGCCCACGATCTTTACACAGATAAGTGGGGATCATTTTTATCTGGGTACGCTCCAATACAAGATTCATCGGGCAAAGTAATTGCGGCCTTGGCAATTGATGTGCAAGTTGACGATTTTACTAAACTTGTTCAGGCAACACTCATCCCATTTTCGGTTCTTGCGCTGATACTGTTGACAATGCTTACAGTTCAGACTGTTACATTGGTGAAAATTTGGGGTAATCGTGTTGAAATATTTAAAGAGCTAGATCGACAGAAAGATGAGCTTATTAGTATCGTTAGCCATCAACTTGCAACACCGGTGTCTTCTGTAAAATGGTACTTGGGAATGATGGTAGATGGCGATTTTGGAAAAATATCGGATGAACTGACAAAACACGTGCATTCGATGCAATCAGTAGTGAGCGATCTTGCAGATTTGGTGAGTACGATCTTGGATGTTTCCAGAATTCAATTGGGTCGCATGAAGGTGGATCGGACTGATTTGGACTTGAATGAATTCTTCCAGAGCATCCTTGAGGTCATCGAACCGAAAGCTCAAGAAAGAAAAGTTGAGCTTACGGTTTCAATACCGAAGGACTTGCCGGTCGGATATCTTGATAAGCGCCTTATGAGAATGACGCTGGAAAACCTGTTGAGTAATGCAGTGAAATACTCAGATGAAAAGACTGGTAAAGTGAAATTCGTTGTTTCGGTCACAAATGATGTTCTTTCCTACTTTGTTAAGGATAATGGATGTGGCATTCCAAAAGGTGAACAGGATAAAATATTCGGAAAGCTTTTCAGAGCCAGTAACGTGAGAAAAGTTGATGGAAATGGTTTCGGTCTTTATGCAGCAAAAGGTGCGATTGAGGCGCAATCTGGATCAATAAGATTTGAAAGCGAAGAGGGGAAGGGAACTACTTTTTACGTTCAGGTTCCATTGGAAAAAGCAAAATTAGCAATTAATGGGAGCAGTTGAAAGTGCAAAGTGTAAGCGGATAGTATAGTTTTAATATTCCATCAACTAAATTTAGCTAGCATTCCAAGTCCTATAGACATCACTAATATTAGCAATATTTTTCGACTAAAGTTATCAGTTCGTGCAAAACCTTCTTCACTAAATTTTGGTGAAAAGCTCAGAGAGAAGCACATTATGAATACTATTGCAGGGTAAGTACTCATTACAGAAGTGACAAGCGCGGGGTGGCCAATACTAAGTGCATAAGTTCCTGCAATCAAAGCTAGTACATTTCCGATTTCAATAAGACTTAAATGCGGGAGAATGTTTTTTATTTTATGCCAATTAAGTAAAAAACTTATTCTTTCTTTCTTACTTAAAATAAAAGGAGAAAGTCCAAACAGCACAATCCCAATGCTGTAAGGAGCATAGAAAGATAAGAAGGGTATTCCTTTTAATGTGTAATTTACTAGAATTCCATGAGCTGAAAGAAAAATTATGTCTGCAGCAATAAAGATAAAGAACTTTGCATCCCAGCAGATCTTTCTATTAATTGTAAGTCCAAGAATGGCACTTACAACAATAAGTATTCCAACAATCTCGGAAAGTTTTAAGAAATGACCAAGATAAATAGAAATAATTGCAACAAGAACTGGATAAGTACTTTCAATGGCGCTTAAATCGCCCGCCTCTTCTGCATACCCCATGGATACGAAATAGCATGCCTGCGCAGCTTGCAGAAAAATACCTGATAGCAAAGACAGAAGAAAAATTCTAGGACTTGGCCATGTGACTATTGGGGACACTGCAATAAGTAATGCAATTGATGCTGGCACTGTCATAAACATGCCCTGCAATGGCCTAGTAAAAACACCGACAATTGTGAACCTGTCAAAAACTATTACGATCGAAAGCAGCAGTGCATATGTAAATGCAAACAGAAACCACATGTCTCAATTCTAGTGGAAAAGCCATTACAAGCGAATTCTAAACACGAATACCAATAACCTCCCTCTTCGCCTTATTCGCAATCTTCCGCACATCCACTAAGTGCTTAGAATGATCGAGCAGATCGATTTCCTCAAGGATCAAATCCCCATCCCCCGAAAAATGCATTGCAGCCCTGTCGCGCTCATCGATTTGTCTGTCGATGAAGGTAGCTTTCCACATTCCCATGTGCAGATGTTCGTCGCACACTCTTACGATCTTCCTCCAGTTGATGGAGGCGCAGCTGTAGAAGTCCATCCGGATGTGCGGGTGTTTCCCGGGCTTCTCGAAGTAGTGGCCGCTGAAGTGGCTGGTCGTGATGGGTTGGATGAAGGACCACCCCGGCGCACGCAAGTCGGTGGCGGGATAGAGTTGCAGGGGGGCCCAATTCTTCCATGTGAAGCGCAGCCAGTACGGCATCGACAAACCTTCTCGTCCAGGATTCCATTTGCGACTGTCGAGCGCCTTCTTGAGATAGGCGTCGAGGATGAAGATTTCGTGCTCGGAGATGAAGGTATCGTAGATGCGGTCGATGTTCAGCTGGCGCAGAACTTCATCGTCAGCCCGGGGATCGCCGATGTAGTGGCGGAAGCCGAGTGCTTCGAAGAAATCCATGTCGACCATGTTCGCTCCGGTCGAAACAATGCAGTCGATCATGTTCGTCTCGATCAAGGTGAAGAGCGTCTTCTTCAAGTCCCGCACTGATGAGCGAGCCGGCCATCGTGAGGATAGCGGTGCAGTCCTTCTCCTCCACCATGCGGTTGAAAATCTTCGAAGCTCTAGCAAGGTTGCGGCTCTGGAAGGCCATGTGCTGCATGGCATCGATGAGCGGCACGGAGTTGAAGCTCCGGATGTCGAGGTGTTCCACGGTGCCCTGCAGGTAATCGGATTGCTTGGCCATGGGGATTTAGGAGTGGACGGGAACTTTGACCTGCTTCCTCACGACGGGGAGCTTGATCTTCGTTGGCGAGAGGACGTTCACTTCCTGAACGTCGTTGCCGATACCGGCCATCATCCAGACGGTGCGCTTGCGCAGTTCCATATCCCTGTGGAAGAAGTTCGCGTACCAGTCATCAATCTTGCAGTGCCTCTCGAGGATCTCGATCGCCTTGCGCCAGTCGAAACCCATGCAGCTGTAGATATCCATGTGGATGTGGGGCTTCAGACCCGGCTTCTCGAAATAGTGAGCGGAGATGTGGCTCGTCGTGATGGGCTGGATGAAGGACCAGCCCGGAGCGCGCAGATCAGTGGCTGAGTAGAGCTCGAGTTTCCCGAGTTCACTCATTCCCAGGGCGATCAGCAAATCTGCCACGAGGGACATCGTCTCGGAGTACTTCGATTCTTCATTGAGCGGCATGCGCAGATTCGCATCGATCATGAAGTGCTCGTGCTGCAGAGATAGGCCGTCCTCTGGAACTATTGCGGACACGGAATAGTAATCTACCGGAAATTTTTGCATTGTAAAGTATACTATGCACTATCACTTGATTGCCTAGAGGAACGATTGCGTGGCATCTGTAAGGATCTTCGCATGAACAATTTCCAGAAATCCACGAAAAACGGGATAGGGGAGATTCCACGGTGATTGGTATCTCAATTCGCCTCCGCTGACGCTCGTAGGGTGCGTTCGAGGGTGGAGAGGAGCATGGAATAGGAGCGGAGGTGCGCGTACGAACTCTTCGGAAGGTGCCCCCGGAAGAACGGGAGGGAGAGCTCTCCCGTTTCCTTCACGAGACAGCGTCGCTGCGACGCGTCCAGAGTGCTCGCGGATTCCAGCGCATGCATGCGGGATGCCATCGCGAGATGGAGAATGTAGGGATAGCGCCCGCATACGATGGCGAGGGACTCGAGGTATCGCCGCTCGCGTTCCGCCGGAGGAGCTGCGTAGTAGAAGATGTCCCGCGTCAGCGAGCTCGCCATAGCCGCCGCATCACTCCCCGCGAGAGCTTCGCTCTCTTCGACGGTGACGACGCCCTGTTCGAGCGCGGGGTGGAGCAGTGCTGCCGCGTACGTCTCGGACGGGAGGTCCAGTCCCGCGCGCAGGAGGATCTCCAGCACTGATGCATTGTATGTCGCATGGGGAACAGTACGCATCACCGGCAATTGCTCGGTACGTGCGCTGCGGGAATGGAGGGGGACTCTGGCCATTGCCTCAGTACAGCGGACGGCATGAAGTTGCGGAATACCTCAGTGATGCTCCCGTAGTACTGCTGCTGTATTTTTGGCTTCGACATGAGGAAAGAAACGTTCTGCCGGAGGGGAGAACGCTGAAGATGGCCCTTCTCTCACGGTGCACTGTTTCCCCCCTCCCTGTCTATTGAATTCACCATTCTCTGTTCCCATACTCCCCGTAATCCCTTCCCTCCTTCTTCCATGAAGACTCCTCTTCGCGCTGTCCAGCGCTTCATTTCCGTTCCGCTGATCGTCGGCATGATGCTCGGCTCCTTTGCTACAGCCGTCGGCGCTGCGGTGAAGGGCTCCGTTATCTTCTCCGATGTGCAGCCAGGATCCTTCTACGATGACGCCGTAGGCGAGATGTACGAGCTCGGGGTGATCAAAGGGTACGAGGATGGGAAGTTCGGGCCCAATGACTACGTGACACGCGGACAGCTTGCCGTGATGTTCTCCCGGTTCCGGGGTGAAGCCGGAGCAGAGGTCTCTTCCAGCCGCCGCGCACGCAGCTCCAGCAGCGCGGATGAAGGGGAACTCGAGGAGGACAGTTCTTCCTCCACAGCGGAGAGCAATGCCTCCGTGGGTGCGCAGGGCGCTATCCGGTTCACGACGACCACGTTCCTCATGAGCGAGGCGGGGCGGACGGCGACGGTGAGTGTGATCCGCACAGGGGGCAAGACGGGGGCGGTATCAGTGGAGTACACGACGTCCGATGGGACGGCGACGGCGGGAACGGACTACGAGGCGACATCCGGCAAGATCGAGTACGCAGATGGGGAGACGACGAAGAGCATCACGATTCCCATCAAGGAAGACACAAATGGGGAGGGGAACGAGACGTTCAACATTTCACTCTCCTCACCGGGTGGCGGCGCTGTCCTTGGTACACCCAAGGATGCGAAGCTGACGATCGTGGATAACGATGCCACTGCGGGCGGCGGCTCCTCCACAACGTCGTCGATTGGCGCCACGACGCCGGGGGCGGGTGTCTTCTCCTTCAATGCCACGGGCTACGGAGCCATGGAGAATGCTGGTACCGCGACGATCACCGTGCAGCGGACGGGCGGCACAACGGGTGCGGTGACGATCAACTACGCGACGAGCAACGGGACCGCGACGAGTGCGGATTACTCAACCACGAACGGGACGCTCAATTTCGCTGCGGGGGAGAGTACGAAGACCTTCAGCGTGACGGTCGTCGACGACGCGACCATCGACGGCAACAAGTCCGTGAACTTGACCCTTACGAGCCCCGGAGGCGGCGCAGGCCTGGGGGTGCCGTCGACGGCGCTCCTGACGATCGTCGACAACGAGACGACGTCTACGGGGACGGGCTCGTTCAAGTTCTCCGCGGAGACCTTCATCGTCGTCGAGTCCTCTGGGACGGCGACGATCACCGTGCAGCGCGTGGGGGGACACCAGGGAACGGTGTCCGTCGCGTACGTCACGAGCAACGGCACGGCCACCTCCGGATCGGACTTTACGGCGACGAACGGCACGCTCACCTTTCTCGCGGGCGAGGTCGCGAAGACCTTCACTATTCCCATCCTCAAGGATACGATCGCTGAGGAGGAAGAGACCGTGACCCTCAACCTGAACTCGCCCACGAACGGCGCGGACATCATGAGCCCGAGCAGCGCGACCTTGAAGATTCAGAGCTAGCACGTTCCCTTCTACGGATCTCAAGCGGCGGGCTCGTCTCGCCGCTTTTTTCGTTGATTCGTGTCCTCGTTGATTCGTATTTTCCCCTTCAATCGCCTGCGGGCAAGTATGCCCGCGCTCATGGACGGGGGATCGAATAAATGCATCAACAAGGAAGCGAATCAACGTTCGGGATGTATACTGCTCGCATGCTCGAACTCCAGCGCGCCTGGTACCCCTCCCGCATCGGTACGATCGAAATCGCCGCAACGGAGAAGGGGATCGTCGACATCTCCTTCGTCGAGGAGCAGCGAGGGGACAATGCAGAGCTCCCGCACCTCCACCTCTGCCTCTTGCAGCTCAAGGAGTACTTCGAGGAGGGCCGCAGGCAGTTCGACACACTCCCCCTGGCATTCATCGGAACGGACTTCCAGACGCGTGTCTGGGAGGAGACCATGAAGATCCCCTTCGGCGAAACCGTCACCTACGGCAAACTCGCCGAACTCGGCGGCTTCGGCGCAGCCACCCGCGCTGTGGGGACCGCGCTTGGCCGGAACAAGCTCGCGATCCTCGTCCCCTGTCATCGCATCATTCCCGCTTCTGCATCTGGTCCGAAGAGTGGCGAATATGCCTGGGGTGCCTGGCGCAAGGAGTGGCTTTTGCACCATGAACGAGATGAGCGGTGAGCTTTGAGCGATGAACAATGAAATTATGCCAAAGCTCATAGCTCACAGCCCAAAGCTCCTCTCTTCACCAGTACCCTAGCTCCATTGCGTATTCTGATGTACAATAGTAGGATGCTCAGCACTGTCCCTCGGTCTGCTGACCGACGGGCGTTCTCACCCTGCGTGAACCATGGACATTCGTAATATCGCCATCATTGCCCACGTCGACCACGGCAAGACCACGCTCGTGGATGCTCTGTTGAAACAGGGCGGTGCATTCGAGGCGCATGAGCAGGTGGGGGAGCTCATCATGGATAGCAATGCGCAGGAGAAGGAGCGCGGTATCACGATCTTCGCGAAGAACACGTCCATCGTGTACAAGGATTGCAAGATCAACATCGTGGATACACCGGGGCACGCGGACTTTGGATCCGAGGTGGAGCGCATTCTCCGCACGGTCGACTGCGTGGTTCTCCTCGTCGATGCGCAGGAGGGACCCATGCCGCAGACGAAGTTCGTGCTCAAGAAGTCCTTGGAACTCGGCATCCGCCCTATCGTGCTCATCAACAAGATCGACAAGCCCGCCGCGCGGCCCATGGCCGTCGTCGACATGGTGTTCGATCTCTTCGTCGCACTGGGCGCCAAGAACGAGCAGCTCGACTTCCCGCACCTCTTCACGATCGCGCGCGAGGGCATCGCGAGGAAATCACTCGACGATCCCTCTACGGATCTCTCCCCGTTGTTCGAGCTCATCCTCAAGCACGTGCCGCCAGCCCAACAGAATACGGATGTCCCTTTCCGCATGCAGCCGAGCAGCCTTGGGTATGACAACTACCTGGGACGCCTCGGTATCGGACGCGTGTACGAGGGCAAGGCGAAGGTGGGGGAGAAGGTCTACGTGATGAAGGCGGATGGATCGACGCGGACGGGGAAGATCGCGAAGATCTTCGTGTACCAAGGGTTGCATCGCAAAGAAGTGCTGGAGGCCTCTGCGGGGGACATCGTCATGATTGCGGGCATCGCGGACATCTACGTGGGGGAGACGATCACGACGAAAGAGGATGCTGCACCGCTCCCCGCCATCAACATCGATCCGCCGACGATCTCCATGCTCTTCCTCGTCAACGATTCCCCCTTCGCCGGACGGGAGGGGACGCTCGTGACCACGCGCCACATCCGCGCGCGCCTGGAGAAAGAGCGCGAGACGAACGTGGGGTTGCACGTTACGGAAGTGCCGAATTCCGATGCGTATAAGGTCGCCGGACGCGGTGAACTCCACCTCTCCGTGCTGATTGAAGAAATGCGACGCGAAGGGTTTGAACTGCAGGTGTCCCGCCCGCAGGTGATCATGCGGGAGACCCCGAAGGGCAAGGAGGAGCCCGTTGAGCAGGTGATCATCGATGTTCCCGACGCGTACACCGGAGCGGCGATCGACATGCTCGCGCGCCGGAAGGGGGAGATGGTGGATATGCGTGCCGCGGAGGGGCACACGCGCCTGGAGTTCAAGGTCCCCACGCGCGGGCTCCTAGGATTCCGCGGAGACTTCATCATCGAGACGCGCGGAGAGGGGATCCTCACGCACTCCTTCATCTGCTACGAGCCGTACAAGGGTGACCTGCCCGGCCGCACGCGCGGCTCCATCATGTCGATGCTCAACGGCGTCGCCACCGCCTACGACCTGTGGAAGCTCGAGGAGCGCGGTAAACTCTTCATCGGGCCGCAGACGGTGATGTACGAGGGGATGATCCTCGGGGAGAGCAGCAAGGACCAGGACATGGTGGTAAACGTCACGAAGGGGAAGAAGCTCACGAACGTGCGCGCCTCCGGGACCGATGAAGCGATCAATCTGACCCCGATCACCTCGATGACCCTCGAGCAGGCGCTCGAGTACATCACGGACGATGAGCTCGTGGAGGTGACCCCGAAGTCGATCCGCCTCCGGAAGAAGCTCCTGACGGAGAATGAGCGGAAGCGGTCGAAGCATGCGACGGAGGGGAAGTGATCAACGGTAAAGTACTCGAACTCTTCCGTTGATTGGTTTACTCGTTTACTCGATTTCTCATCCATTCGAATAAACGAATCAACGAGTAAACGAATAAACGATTGCCCGTCCTCCGCGCCCCAGAAAGCCCGCTCTAACAGGTTAGGCTATCGCTTTCTGCGTCGTCTCATCCATGCGAATCCTGCCGCCGCTCCTCCTGCCATCACCGCAACAGCTGCAGGTCCCTCATCAGAGAGGCGGCCCCCGGTCCCAGGAGTGTTCACGTTCCCCTCCAGGGGCGAGCCATCCCGCGTTCCCAGAGGGAAGCCCAGGAATCCTGGAACATCGACGGAGAGCACAGGCACATCGACGATGCTCGCACCCACGGGGGACGCTGCGCTCAGTTCTTTCTTGCAGTACCGATCACACCCATCCCCACTCACCCTGTTCCCATCGTCGCAGAGCTCCGCACGATCCAGTGTCCCATCCCCGCAACGCGGCAGACTGCAGTCCGTCCTGCACGTCCTGTCCGGCAGATCACTGTTTCGCGTCCCCTCATCGCACTCCTCCCCGGGGTTCACGACGCCATTCCCACAGGAGCGGTGCGTGAAGCGGCACTTCTCAGGATCGCACCCGTAAGGGAGTGCAGAGTCATGGAGCGTGGGTTCACACTGTTCGTTGAGCAACCGTTGCACGATCCCGTCGCCGCAAATCCCCGCCTCCAGGAGGCACCCCGCCGAGCACCCATCCCCTTCGCGCACGTTACGGTCATCACACTCCTCCCCCGCGGTGATCATGCCATCGCCGCAGCGAAGAGGATCATCAGTGTCGAGTCTGCAGTCCGGCGAGCAACCGTCGCCCGGCGCAGTGCCGCCGTCCTCGCACTCCTCCGGAGACTCCAGCACGCCGTTGCCGCACACCTGATAGTCTCCGGCGTTCCCATCTGTCCTGTCTGTACACACTCCGCCAATGCACACCCCCGGAGCGCACTCCAGATCACTCGTGCACGCACGGCAGCTCCCATCGACGCAGAGGCCGCTTGGGCACTGATCGTGCGAGGAGCAGGCGATGCACTGACCGTTCTGGCACAGGCCTGTCTCGCAGTCGCTGTGCTGCCTGCACGAGACGCAGACTCCTGAAACGCACTGGCCACCGTTGCACTCGGCATCGGAGGAACAGGGGAAGCACCGGCCGTTCTCACACCGCTGACCATTGAGACAGATGCCGCTCGCGGGACACGTGCAGGCACCGTTCTGGCACAAGCCGGAGAGACACTGGTTATTGTCGGTACAGGATTGGCAGCGTCCGTTCGTGCAAATCTGTCCGCTGGGACAGTCATCTTCCTCCTCGCACAAACATTCACCGTCTCTGCACGGGTTGCAGCGCTGGTCCCTACAGACTTGTCCCACGGGGCACTGGTTCGTCGAATCGCATTCGCATCTGCCATTCCTGCAGATGCCGCTGGGGCACTGATTACCACTCGTACACTCCTCGCAGCGCCTGCGGATGCAGACGAGCCCGGTCGGGCACCCATCGGTGTTGTCGCAGGAGCACTCACTGCCGGTGCAGTCCACACACCGACCGTTGCGGCACACCTCATCCGCCGGGCAGTCGTCATCGTCGGTGCACTGCGGCGTACTCGACCAGTGCGAGGCACTAGAGGATCGCGAACTCCCGCTGGAGGGGGTAGATGCATCCGTGTGTGTTGAGCTTGAGGAGGAGCGAGAGGAAGCGGAGGAAGAGGTGCACTGTGGCAGGACCTCGTAGAGCAGGCGGAAGGTGTCGTGGTGAGGGCGAACTGCCATGTAGAACGGGACGATCGTCGCTCCTACACTCGCGAATACTTCATCGTTGTGATTCGCGCCGTAGATGCCATCACCCTGTGATTCGAGGGGGCCAATTTTGTCGTTCTCGAATCCCACGACCTTCACGCCATCGAACTCGATCACTCCATACGCCTTCTCAAGGGCATGAGATTGCCGTGGCGGAGTTCCTGGAAGCTGCGATCGGGGCGGATGGTGACCGTACAGTGAGACTTCCACTTCGCGGTCTTTCCTGCTCACGGAGAGCCCAGGAACATCTATAGATCTCGGCGGATCGATGAGGGATGTCGTAGCATTCATGATGTCGAACCACTCTTCGGGCGCGCGAGTTGTTCCATCGCCCAGGAAGATGCGAGGCTGAACGTTGCCGGTACTATCGGTGTTGTAGAGCTCCGAGAAGACTAAGCGCATGCGGGCAGCCCCATTCCTGCATGTCGACGGAGAGCTCGCACTGCTCGAGGAGGAAGAGCTCGCTCCCAGCACGGAGCAGCGGTAGAGATTGAGTGTGACTGCACCCCTGTTGTCCGTGTGGGAAGGATCCTTGAGGTAAAGGTGCGCGTTCGCAGCACCGTTCGGGGGATCGAGGGCGAAGGACGTCGTCTGACCCTGGGCAGAGCTCTGTGCGGTACTCGCGGTCTGCGCGAAGGTCGCCGCTCCTGTGGGGAGCGCATCATCGACCGTGGCTCCTGCCGTTCGTCGCGTGATGTCCGTGTGGACCGTCCAGGCGCCATTGGGCGCTTGAGCATCCGTTGCCACCGGGCTCCACGCGTCCCTGATGTAGCGCATACCATACTCACCTCCAGAGAGGAGGACAGCGTTCCGCGGCGTGGGACCGGAGTGAGCGGGGCTCGTCGCACTGAGCTCGATTTCACTCAGGAGAGTTCCCCCTTTGCCCGGTCCGCAGACCTGCAGATCGAGACCGCAGGTAGCGGACTTGTCAGAGCAGGAGCAGAACCGGTTCTCGACGGCGTTCGTCTGGAAGCTCAGACCATCGGTGAAGGTGACTGTTGCTTGGTTACGGATCACCGTTCCGATCGGGCAGTCTGCACGGGGCCAGATCATGAAGGATACCATCATCACGTTCTCGTCCCTCGTGACGCGCAGGTTCTCGCAGGTGATCACGCGACCCTCGACTTTGCAGCTCTCGGGCTCGAGGAGCGTAATGGTGCTGGGATCGAGGCAGGGGTGAAGTTCGTCGCGGAAGGTGAAGACTCCTCCCGCTCTGTTCGTCTGGTGCCCAACAGCGTGGATGTAGAGGAGACCGTCCGCTTTGCAGATCGGCCCCTGCGGTGAGACAACTTTGCTCTGACACGCGTTCGTGAACGTCTCTGTCACCGTGTTGTTCGCGAGGTTGGGATCCGTGGACTGCGGTGTGCGCACGGTCGTCGTGCGCGTGCTGCCCGGTGGCCCAGACATCTTCGGCCACGAGGCGAAGTCCGAGTTCGGTGGCATGGCGATACCGTTCGTATCCCAGATGATCGTGTTGCCCACACGCGTCACCTTGCCGTGGCCCAGCATCTGCTTCATATGTCCTCTCTGCCCAATGACGGGGCCCATGATGTCACCCTGGTACTCGACTCCCTCTCCGAGGGCGACCTCCACGATCGCGGAGGGAGCAGTATCCGGCCCATTGTTGACAGCATGGATGTCGCAGCGGCGAATGCCCTGGAAGCACCCGCATCCCACACGGAGGAAGAAATCCGTGATGAGATCTGAGCTATCGGACGAGATGGAGGAAGATGACCCTCCCTCCGTGCATTGGCAGGTGCTGATGCGACAGGTAGCGGCGTTGCCCTGGAGCGCGCACAGCGGATGACTGAGGGCCGCGTTGTAGGTCATGCCCTGCGGCAGGATATCGCGCACCAGGACATCGTCGATCGGATACGGGCAGTTGTTGCGCACGGTCACGGCGTACGTCGTCTGGCCACCACGCGTGACGGTCGGCGATCCCGTCTTCGTGACGGAGAGGCAGGATCCTGCGGAGGAGCGGGAGGACGATGCGGGAGGAGTGCAGGAGGCTGCACACTGTTGCTGCGTCATTGAGCACCCGAAGCCGAGCTGACAGCGATTTCCCGTGCAGCAGTATCCGGCGGGATCCACGATGACGGAGAGGGAGGAGCTCGAACGCGAGGTCGTTGAGCTCGATCGCGGTACCGAGCTCGTTGGGGGAGCGGAGGACACCACCGAACCCTCGCACCGGTGGATTTGCACGCGCACCGCACCGCGATTGTCGTTGATCACCCCGTCGTTGAGGTAGACGTAGAGATTCTGCTGTCCTGGCTGCTCATCGATCTGCACGTACAACGGCACGTTACGAGCCGCATCCTCCGCGAGAGCGCCGTTCTGGTAGAAGACAATCTGTCCGTTCTGCACTGCACCGACGTGGGTGGACTGGAGCGAGCTGCCGCGGAGGTACGCGACGTTCGCCAATGATGTCCACGCCTTGCCAGGTCCCCCGATGCTGCCTACAGAGGTATCGACGGCATCGGAGTTCCAGTAGCTGATCGCCCCATCGACGACGCGCAAGCGGTACTTCCCAGCCGGAAGACCGAACCCATTCCGTGGAGTGGGTCCCACGAACGTGGAATTCGACGCGATGACCTGCGTCGTTTGCACGAGTGTCGGGTTCAGGCATTCGACACTGGGAGAAGAGATGGAAGAAGCTGCGGAAGAAGAGGCCGCTGCCAAATGTGCTCGACAAATGACGGCGGCGTGACCCTCCTCCCCACCATCACCGATGCCATCGAACCTGCGACCGCTATTGTCGAAGTAATGGATCTTCTGGTGGAGGTATGGGCCGGGGCCCTGGCAATCCCTATCCAAGCTGATTCTATGTCCTGCCGTACGGTACGCGTCCAACGTTGTGCTGTTGCAGAGATCATTCGTGGCGATGTACCGATAGCCGGACGTCAGTGGGCGCACGAGTGTTTCGATGGCGGCCGTCGTGAAATTATCGGGGCGGAGCTTCTCCAGACCACAATCCGCCGCCGCGCTCGCCAATGCCCCCGCACTCACGATCGTATCCCAGTACACGATACTCGTTCCCTTGCCGCTCGGGCCGATGTGGGGCGCAACCGTGAGTCCAAGAGCATCCCCAACGCAACGCACGCGTGGATCCTGAGGATCGCACAGAGGCTCCGGGGGGACAGTGCTCGGCGTGATGTTCATGCGCACACAGCTCGCTTCGCCATCGTACGTAATATAACTGGTACGGCATACCTGTCTCAGGCCAGCATCCGCAAACTCCGGAATGCACTGGGACGTGTACTCGGCCGGATTGCCGCACGGCGAGTAGCCGGGGCAGCAGATGACTCTCTCCCCCGCATTGCCGCAGGAGGGACTGCACGACGCAGGGATGGCAGTCGGCGACTGCCCCGCCGCGACGGTCTCCGTGGTATCCGTGAGACTCAAGCAGCCGGTATCGTGCGGGAAGTCCATGAGACCGTCGCCATCATCATCGAGTTGGTTATTGCAGGCGGGGGAGCCGGCGACTTGTGCGGTGAGGAGAGAGGGCGGCAACCCGCTATCCCGTGAGAGAGTGGCATCATCAGACGTGCACGAATTCCAGAGGAAACCCCGCTCGAACGTACACTGGTCGCGCGGGCACTTCCCCTGGTCGCAGGCGGTGAAGAGGCCTTTCCCGCAGAGGCTGCAACCATCGATGGACTCCACATCATGATCAGTGGTGCGCCCATTGCCGAAGAGCGAGCCGAGGAGGGAGAAGAAGCCTCGGCGATCCTCCGCAGTTGGGCAGAGCACCTGGGTCAGCACGGGATTGCTCTGCACGGTGATCGCACTCCCATTGCCCCTCCCCGATACGACAGCTTGATCCGTGGCAGTCGCGTTGCAAGCGAGTGCATTCGTCGCATTGAAGACGAGAGTGAACGTGTACGACGCGCCGGGGAGGAGCTGGCCACCCCCGCACGTCTGTCCTTGTAGGCAGGAGAGTCCTGGCTCGCCGCACTGCTCGTTCGCATCAATCCTCGCGTTTCCGCAGAGTGTTACTGCGCTGGCGGACCGACTGGATTGCGATGTGACGGGCACCACACACTGGCAGGTCGACCTGTTGCAGACCTGGTTCGTATCGCATGTGCCGCCACCCTGCGCGCTGCGCGAGCTCACCGGTGTCGTATCACTCACGCACCCCGCACACACACCACCGCATCCCTCCTGCGTACACTGGCCGAAGACGGTGAGCCGGTCGCCCGGGACGCAGTCGATGAGGAGGCGAGCGCAGAAGCCGTCCGCGTTGTACCCCGTGCAGACCGTCCCCTGTGGGCAGGCCCCTCCCACTTGTGCCGCAAGGGTAGCCTTTGCTACCCCCACTGTTGTGTTACGACAGGTGTTGTCCTGCGGGCACGACGTGCAACTCGCCCCACACCGGCTGCAGCATCCATTGCCAATGTCGATGGGCGTATCGAAGCAGACCGCTTGCGGGCAGATCACCTCGCCGCAGGGGAGAGTACCCGCGGGGCACGTGGTCTGCGGAGGGGGAGTCGAGGACCGGGAGCCACCGACGCAGGTACGATCCTGCGGACATGTGGTGCAACTCGCTCCACACCTGTTGCAGCACCCGTTGCCGATGTCGATGGGCGTGTCGTTGCACACTGCTTGGGGGCAGATAGCCTCGTTGCAGGGAATCGTGCCCTGGGGACAGGATCCTCCTCCCGAATCCGGGGGCGGCGGCGAGCTCGATGTTTGCCCCCCGCAGAGAGCGTGCTGGGGACACGTGCTGCAGCGCGGACCACAGGAACAGCAGCCATTGCCCTGGTCTATGGCAGTATCGATACACAGTGCCTGTGCACAGAGGATCTGGTCGCACCGGGTTGTGCCCGTAGGACAGGTAATTTGCACAGAGGATGCGGAAGCGGTGACGGGTGCGGGACAGAGGTGGATCACGTAGCTGCAGTTGCCGTCCCGAGAGCGTTCGCAGCGCGCTCCGGACCACGTGCCATCCGAGCAAAGTCGGTCAGGGATCCCAGGATGGGGACCGCACTCCGCGGTCGTGCACCCGGCAACGCTCGAAACAGGACAGTCGCGGATGACGTATCCACAATTGCCGTTCGCTTGCCGCTCGCAGCGCGCGCCGGCGGTGGAGCCATCCGGACAGATCCGGTCAGAGATCCCGGGATGGGGACCGCAGGCACCGGGAGCACACGCTCCCCCAGTCCCTGAAGAAGAGGTGAAGAAGATTGGAGCGCGACAGCAGATCGTCCCTGCGCCACAGCGCTGGCCCGTCTCGTACCCTGTGGGACACTGCGAGCCCGCGAGGCACTGGAATCCCTGTGGGCAGAGGGTGTCGAGGATGTCGGGTCCGCCGCCTTCGTCACATTCCTCCCCAGCATCGACAACTCCATCACCGCAGAGACCATTGGCGACAATTGTTCGTGACGATGCTGACGACGTGGTCCCCCCCTCTGCGATGCAATCCCCGCAGCACGCAGCAATGCACACTGTCGCACCTGGTGGACAGCAGGAGAGGCAGTCCCCTCGCTCGGTCGTGCAAATTTGCCCTGCGGTGCACTCGAAAGTGCCGAGACAGCGGGAGAATCCGGAGGGGGCGGATGCACGCGATGCAGTGGATGCTGTGGATGCAGTCGAGGAGGGGATGTTGGGGCGGATGCACACAGAGATGCCGTGGCCTCTGTTCATGATACGGCTCACGGTGCACACCGTCCCCATTACTCCTGTCGTGCCATTGCGCATGCAACGCATCGCTACTGTCCCAAGGCTCGTCACTTCTCCCACGTGATGCACCGAACCATCGGACCAGCGGCATCCCAATTCCTCTCCTCCGCAGCAGGTGGGGGTCGTGCCAGAGCAGATGGGATTGGTCGATGTGCACGTGGATGCAGACGATGCACTCGACCCCGCACTGGAGTCGCTCTGCTCACACACCGCAGCGACCAGCGACTCTGCGGGTGGGGGGGCATTCGAGAGGCAGGTGGGGTGCGTGGGATTTCCACCAGGGGACAAGGGTCTGCAGGCGGGATCGGAGCCGGCTGTGCACACGACGGAGAAGCCGCTGTCGCACACGATAACGCCGTTCTCGCACCGTGCAGGTCTCCTTGGCTTGCCGGGAGGCTGCTCCGCCAACTGCGCGACGAGGGCCGGATCATTCAGGAGATCTCCGCGCACGGGCGCAGGAGAACCACTTCTCGACACCACGAGTGCAATAGTGAGGATAGTCAGCGCTCCGGCGACAAGCCCGATGAGAGTACGACTCCTCATGATGCCCTACTGTAGCGTGTGCACATGCAGGAATCAGCTTTGCGAATGTTGCTATGCACTAATTCTCCATCGAGAGGAAGAGCTTCATCGAGACAAACATGGGTGGGGCTATCGTTTCCTCCGTCGTCGCATCCACGCGAACCCTGCAGCTGCACCGGCGGTCATCACTGCAATCGCTGCGGGTCCCGTGTCACCGACTGGTCCTCGCGTGGTGGAGAGTCGCGTGATGACCTGTCCGATAGGCTGCGGAACAGGGAGTGGCACGGCACCCTGTCGCGGGAGTGGCACCTGCTCGGGGACGGGGAGGGGGAGGACTGGCAGGTCGACGATCTTCGCCGCCACGACGGGTGGCGGGGCTTGCGCTTCCGTTTTGCAAGCCCGATCGCAACCGTCACCCGTACGGAAGTTGCCATCGTCACACTGCTCGTTCCCGTCGACGACGCGGTCTCCACAGCGAGCGAGAGAGCAGTTCGTCCTGCAGGCATTGGGCGTCGTGTCTGCATTGCGGTTGCCCTGGTCACACTCCTCTCCCGGATCCACCTTCCCGTCGCCGCACAGAAGCGAATGGAAGCGGCAGTCTGCTGAGCACAGGTAGGGGAGCGAGGCATCGTGCGTCGAGGGTTCGCACTGCTCCCCGAGCAGGCGCTGCACGAAGCCGTCACCGCACTTCCCGCGCTCAGAGAGACACTCCGCACTGCAACCGTCGAAGTCGCGGTGGTTCTTGTCATCGCACTCCTCACCTACCGTGATGATGCCATCCCCGCAGAACTTGCTCAGCTTCTCGAGCTTGCATGTGCTCGAGCATCCGTCGTCGCTCTGCGCGTTCCCGTCCTCGCACTCTTCCGGTGGTTCCAGGACCGCATTACCGCAGAACTTTGCCCGCACACAGAGGCAATTCGTCGGGTTGCAGGTCTCTGTGACGTCACAGCTCAACCCCGGCTCTCCACACTCCTCGCGTTCATCCACGTCTCCATTTCCACAGAGTCCACCGCCCGAACAGAGACAGGTGTTCGTGTTGCAGCTCTGTCCCTCTGGGCAGAAGAGTCCCGGTTCGTTGCACTGCTCGTTCTCATCGATTTCATCGTTGCCGCAGACGGTACCACCCGAGCAGAGACAGTTCGTCTCGTTACAAGATTGTCCGACAGGACAGGCAAGGCCGGACTCCCCGCACTCCTCCGCACCGTCGATCTCGTCGTTCCCACAGACGCCCGCCCCCGCGCACAAGCAGCTCGTCTCGTTGCAGGTCTGCCCCTCGGGGCAGAAGAGTCCTGGTTCGTTGCACTGCTCTCCACTGTCGATCTCATCATTCGCACATTCACCCGCTCCCGAGCAGAGGCAGTTCGTGTCGTTGCACGTCTGTCCGGAGGGGCAGCTCAGGCCAGGTTCCCCGCAGTCCTCGTTGTCATCGATCTCTCCATTCCCGCAGAACTCGCCTGATCCTCCGCAGAGACAATTCGTGTCATTGCACTCTTGGCTATCTGGGCAGAAGAGCCCGGGTTCTCCGCACTGCTCTCCCCCGTCGATCTCTCCATTGCCGCACTGCTCGCCCGCACCGGAGCAGAGACAATTGGACTCGTTGCACGTCTGTCCTGAGGGACAGATCAAACCGGGCTCCCCGCAGTCTTCATTGTCATCGATCTCTCCGTTCCCACACAGATTCCCACCAGAGCAGAGACAATTCGTGTCATTGCACTCTTGGCTATCTGGGCAGAAGAGCCCGGGTTCTCCGCACTGCTCTCCACTATCGATCTCGTCATTCCCACACAGATCGCCACCGGAGCAGATGCAGTTCGTCTCATTGCAGGTTTGGCTGAGGGGGCAGAAGAGTCCCGGCTCTCCGCAGTCTTCGTTGTCATCGATCTCTCCATTCCCGCAAAGATCACCACCGGAGCAGAGGCAGTTCGTATCGTTGCAGTTCTGCTCCTCAGGACAGTACAGGCCTGGCTCGTTGCACTGCTCACCATCATCAATTTCTTCGTTCCCGCAGAAGCCACCGCCGGAGCAGATGCAGCTCGTCTCATTGCATGTCTGTCCCGAGGGACAGCTCAGACCAGGTTCCCCGCAGTCCTCGTCCTCGTCGATCTCGTCGTTTCCGCACTCGCCGCCGCTGGAGCAGCCACACGTGTTCGTGTTGCATGTCTGCCCGGATGGGCAGGTGAGTCCTGGTTCTCCGCACTCCTCGCCATCATCGATCTCGTCATTGCCGCAGAGCCCTCCGCCGGAACAGAGGCAGGTGATCTCTCCACAGTTCTGTCCCTCTGGGCAGAACAGTCCCGGTTCATTGCACTGTTCGGCGGTGTCGATATCGCCATTCCCGCAGAGCCCTCCACCGGAGCAGAGGCAGGTGTTGTCGTCGCAGCTTTGTCCCTCGGGACAGAAGAGTCCCGGTTCGTTGCACTGCTCTCCGTCGTCGATATCGTCATTTTCACAGAGCCCTCCACCGGAGCAGTGACAGGTCGACAGGTTGCAGCTCTGGCTCTCCGGGCACGTGAGGCCGGGCTCGCCGCACTGCTCGCCGGTCTGCGCTGTCCCATCGCCGCAGGTCCCGCCGCCAACGACGCACGAGCACTCGCGGAAGTTGCACATCATCCCTGTTGAGCAGGAGTTCGTCCCTCCTGTGATGCAGAGCGCACCAAAGCTCCATGTGGAATTCTGCTCGTAGAAGCTCAGGGGGAGACCTTCATTGCATCCCTTCGGGAGGCTCGCGATGGGTCCGAATCCATCGGGCAGGAGGTCTGGAATGTGGAGGAGATCCTCCCCGAAGACGCACATTTTCCCCGCAGAGTTGCACAGCTCCTCGCCCGTCACCGTGCCGTTGTCATCCGTGTCGATGACCTCCAGAGCGGCGCGGTTCTCGAGAGGGAAGGGGAGCTCTCGGAACGCGACACCCTGGAAGTGCTGCGTCACCAAGGAAGCCCGAACACAGAGTGCCTCATACGATTCATTGGCGTGCTGTGCGTAGTACTGGATGGACTTCCCACTCATGCAGCTCTCCGGTGGACTCTCGCTCGTGATGTTGTACCCCAGCTCCGCATCGATGTCGCCGTAGTGGATCGAGCGCGTGAAGAGACAGTCAAACCCACTAACAGAGCAGAGTTCGTCCCCGCTCACCGTACCGTCGCTGTTCGCATCCTTCTGCTCTGCAGCACTGATCGCCGTCTGGTCGGTGAGCAAGCCAAAGTATGCAGCAACACCATCCTGGAATTGCATGGCTGCCGCAGTGTCGGCAGTGCAGACCACACCCATCCCCGTTCGCACGTTTACGTACGCTGCCTGGTCGAATCCATCCGTACACGTGGGCGTGGATGTCTGGCGCGCAGCGACCTCCTCGCCATCGATAAAGCGCTTCCGATCAAAGCGATAGCCCGTGATACAGGACATCCCGTACGACGAGCAGAGCTCCTGGCCGTTCACGGAGCCATCGCCGTTGGCGTCGACGTTCGCGTCGGTCGGGAAGGGCGTGTGGATGACGCGGCTCTGTCGGAAGGTCTCCCGGAGGGGGTTCGTGTTCTCGCACTGTTCGCTCGCGCTCACGATGCCATCACCGCAGATGGAGGATGTACTCGAGGAAGAAGATGAGCTGCTCGGCGCTGTGCAACTGCAGTCGCTGATGCGACAGACGACTTCCTGTCCCTGTTCACCACAGAGCGGGTGCGAGTTTGGATACGAGGCGAAGGTGGTATCGCCGGGGATCGTGTCGTGGACGAAGACGTCCGTGACATCAGCATCACAGTTGTTCGTGACGGTCACGATGTACGCGAGGTCCTCCCCCTGCTCCACGGACGTGGGTCCGGTCTTCGTGACGGTGAGGCATCCCTCCCTCTGCGGGGAGAACGAGGAGTGACGAGAGGAGGCGCTGCTCGAACTCACGGATTGCGGATCGCTCACACATCCTGCGCAGAAGCCGCCGCAGCCCTGCTGTGAGCAGCGATCGTACGTGACGAGCCGGTCACCTGGAGAGCAATCAATAGAGAGGTGCGCACAGAGACCCTCCACACTGATCGCCGTGCACACCGTTCCCTGCGGACACGCTTCTACTGTGCTGGTGGAGGAACTCGATGAACTCGAGGAGACCGGATCGATGATGCATGCGCAGCTGGTGACATCGCATGTCGAACCCGCGGCGCACGTGTCACTCGCATTGTTCTCACACTCCTCTCCCGCTTCGAGGATAACGTTGCCGCAGACGGGGTTCGGGGGCACGTTCGTCGAGGAACTGGAAGCCTCGCACACCTGTTCGCCCTTGTAGAGGCAGAGCTCCGTTCTGCAGTTGGGACCCGAAGACGCCCCGGGCCAGATGCAGACGCGGTCCGTGAGGGTCAAGTTCTCACCCGTGGGAATCCCACGCAGGGTGCAATCTGCTTCCTTGTTCATGTTTGCGTAAGACCAGTGATCGATCCCCAGCTGCATATCCCCCGGCGGTGTACTCCCTCCCTCCTTCTCCCAGAGGCAGAAGCGGGGAGAGGTCTCATTGATGCAGTGATTGCCAGGTGCATTGCTCGTGAGGAAGTCCACACACTTCTTCGCCCCCTTCTGTACCCAACCAGGTCCAGGGCTCCCCTGCGAGCACAGCCCGACACTGTAATCGAGGTTGCGCGTCGTCGGTCGCTGCCAGAGACAAGCATCATTAATGCACGAAGACGCAGTTTGAATGAGACAGCTGTAACTGTGCAGTGTCCACCCACCCCCTCCTGGTCGATGGCTCCTGCAGCTGTAGGGAGCAGGATTTTCGTTCGAGCGCACGGTCATCGTGTACTCGAACTTCTCCTGCGCTGATGTGCAAGAGCCTGCACTGGAGGAACTACTCGATGCGCCCCCGCCGCAAACCGCCGGATCGGGTGAGCAGGAGTTGCCCAGGAGGCCGTTGGTGAATTGGCAGGATCCGAGCCCGCTGCACTCCGCCTCATCGCAGGTATTCAGGCCACCCGCCCCGCACGAGTCACAATGAGCACAGGGATCCTCCACAGGCTCACTGCAGCGGTAGACGCGCAGCGTGATGCCATCTTCATGATTGCCCTGGATCCGATCGTCCTTGAGGTAGAGGTAGAGGTTCCCGTCTCCTTCCGGTGGAGCGAGGGACAGGATGATGCTCTTTCCCACACCGGCTCGTCCTCCTTCCTGCCACGTTGCGTAGAACTCCTGCGGGTCGCCGATCGCGGTCTCGTAGTAGATGCCATCGTTCTTCTGGTAGAAAATGTCGACGTACGGTGTCCACGGTCTGTTGGCGGGATGCGTATCCATGTACCACGCCGAACCGTCCTTCATGGTCACCTGATACTTCCCCTCCGGCAAGATAATGCCGCGCTTCGGCTCTGGTCCCACATGGGCGGGGTTCGTCGGATTGATGTAACGCTGCATCACGAACTCTGCATTGGTGCAGCCCTCCACAGCGGGGATGGGTGTGCAGGAGCCCTGAATACTCGTTGTCGCGGAAGCGGACGGGGAACAGCGTGGGCGCAGCGATGTCGAAGTCAAATCCGGGGTAATGGGGACGCCTGGTCCGATGCATTTAGGGAACAAGTTCGCCCTGTTCTCTCCGCACGGTTCGAATCCTACGCAGCAGGCGTATTTCCCCGTAGAGCACGAGGGGGTGCATGTACTCTGTGCCGTTGCCTGTGGGATGAGCGTCGAGAGGAGTGGAGCGCCCTCGCGCTTTGCCTGAGGCACGGCAATACAGATCTGAGGATTCGGTGCGCAACTATTCACGAACCAACCATCGGAGAAGTTGCAGGACGGAGCTCCGCACTCCTCTGCATCGCAGAGGTTGAACAACCCTTCGCCGCAGGTTTCGCACGTTTCGCACGACGAGGGATCGATAGCACCCGGTGCCGGGCGGAGAGTCTCTCCGGTATCCATGAGCAGGGAGCCGAGGAAATTCTGCAGCTGTCCAAAAAGTGTCGGTTGTTCTACGTCCGGAGAGACAGTAGGTCCACTCAGGGGCGAGTCCGCACTCACGTCCCCACCTCCCCCCGCGCAGTGGACGACGGTCTGCAGGAGACTGCTCGTTCCCGTGATGGGGATACCTCGCAATTTCGCACGACCGATGGCGACATTCTCGATCGTGTCATTGCATGCAGCGTCTCCCGTTTTGAACACGATGTTGAAGGAGTACGAGGCTCCCGGTCGCAGGACCGTCCTCCCGCACGTACTCCCTACAGCGCAGGTGAGGCCTGGCTCGCCGCACTGCTCCCCGGATTCCGTTCTCAAGTTCCCGCAGTACGCGGAGCTCATGGACCTTGCGGAGGATGAGGAGGGCGGTCTACTCGACGAACTCGACCGCGTGGTTGCACTCGATGACGAAGCTTCCCGGCAGTTCGCGAGGCAGGCCGTGAGGGAACCGTATGGATTGGGGCAGCTAGCGAGTGGATCGCAGAATCCGCTGACGCAGCAGTAGTGAGGATCCGGCGGAGCGGTGGAGTGCGTGGTCTCTGAGGATGAGGACGATCGAGAACTCGAGCGAGAGCGCGAGCTCGAGCTCGAAGAGGAAGAGGGATCTGCGCAGTACGTGTCACACTCGAAGGGATCCGTGTACTTCTGCACGTTCGGCGGACACCGGCTGAAATCTAGCGGCCCGTAGCAGGCGATCCCCCGCGTGAGACAGCAGTAGTACTCGCTCTTCGTGGAAGAGGAAGCCGAACGACTCGAGGAGGAGCGGCTCGAGGGGGTGATGCACTCGCAGGCACTGTTGCAGGTCTTCCCCGCTGTGCAGCTGATCCTCGAAGTTGCTGATCCTCCGGAAGAATTGCCAGAGGAAGCCTGGGAGGAGTGAGCGGAAGAGGCATTCCCCGATTTCTTCCAGAGGCAGAGGTCGCTGCGACAACTGAACGGCTGCCCGTAGTTGATCGCGGCATCCGGGAGCACGCAAACACGATTCGTAGAGTCGAAGCCACTCTCTCGTAAATTCCTATTGAGATCGCAGCGCGGCTCCGCCGTCCAACCTGGACTGGGATTCCAAGCGTCGTGGGTGATGGTTATGGCTTCTGGAGGTTTCTCGTCCTCTCCCAATTCCTTCTCGAAGAAGCAGAACGTTGGCTGGCTCAGGGGGCAGGGCATGAAGAACGTCGCCACGGTGTACGGTGGGATGGAGACGCATCCTGTGCTCTTTAAATGGTATCCCTCTGGGCGACCACCTCCGCAGAGGCGCAGCTTGTAGTCGAACTTCTTCGTGGTCTCCCTCGACCAGAGGCAGGCGTCGCGGAAGCAGGGCGACCACTCGCTGGCCCAGAGGCACGCGCGCTTGACGAAGGACCAGCCTTCTCCCGAAGGGTGGATGTTCCGGCAATTCACGACGGTGAACGCACTGACGCCACGGCCGTTCGTCGTGATGTACTCCTTATACGATTCGGAGGAGGAGGAAGAATTGGACGAGGTGGTGCTCGATGTCGTGGATGATGGAGCAGGCTCATCACACTGCTCCGGAGCTTGTACGACACCATCACCGCAGTACGGGCTTGTCGAGGACGAAGAGGAGGAGGAAGAACTCCTCGAGGAGGAGCGAGGAGATGAGGAGGAACCTGTGCAGCGGTTCACATCTGCCGGGCACTCTGCAGTCCCGCCCGCACAGCGCTCTGCCGGATCACACTGCCGCGTCGATGGACGGCAGACGGAGTCATGACCCTTGAAGCTGTCCTGCGGACAGTTGTTGCCGCCCGTGCACTTCTCCACGCGATCGCACACACCGGCGGCCTCGCGGCAGACGGTCCCCGACGAGATCTTGCGGTCCGCAGGGCAGCTCATGCTCGTGCCACCACACGTCTCCACGGCATCGCAGTCGCCAGCGGCAGCTCGGCAGACGGTGCCGGACGCTGCGGCGATATCCTTTGGACACTTGTCGGTCGTACCGTCGCATGTCTCTGCGGCGTCGCACTTGCGCTCGGGGTGCTTTGCGCGGCACTCCTTGTCCGATCCAAACTTCGTGTCCGCGGGGCAGGCAGCCGCACTGCCTGTGCAATTCTCCACTTTGTCGCACACCCCCTTCGATGGCTGGCAGACGGTGGTTGCCGGGAGAAATGCATCCGCGGGGCACTGGGGATTTCCACCGCCCTGACACTTCTCCGCAGTGTCGCAGTACCCTGTCTTCGCGCGGCAGACCACGCCCGCGTTCTGCACACGATCCTGCGGGCAGGCCTTCGCAGTCCCGCTGCACTTTTCCACAATGTCGCACTCCCCACCGCTTGTGCGGCAGACCGTTCCTTTGGGTGACAGCTTGTCCTGTGGGCAGGAATTCGATTGCCCATCGCAGATCTCCTCAATGTCGCAAGCACCTCCGGTCGCGCGGCAGACAGTTCCCTGTGCCTTCTTCGCATCTGCTGGGCATGCTGAAGAAGTTCCCGAACAGAGCTCCCGCTCATCGCACAAACCCGATGCTGCACGGCACACAAAGGTAGCGGCGGCGAACTTGTCCGCGGGGCACTCCCGCGAGGAACCATCGCACGATTCCTCCGCATCGCACACACCCGCCTTCGTGCGGCACACCGTTCCCGCAGCAGCGACATCGTCGACGCTCGGGCAGTTGTTGGTCGTCCCATCGCATGTGTCCGGAGCGTCGCACGTCCCGTTCTTCACGCGGCAAACAGTGGACGAGGGGAGCTTCGTATCCGCTGGGCACGATGTGGAGCTGCCCGAACACTTCTCCTCCTTATCACACACACCGGCTGCTGTACGGCAGACGGTCGTACTCGGCTGGTAGGTATCGCTGGGGCAGCTCTTCGAGGAGCCATCGCATTTCTCCTCCTTATCGCACGTTCCCGCAGCACTGCGGCACACGGTGCTGCTAGAGGCGGCGACATCACTCGGGCAATCGTTCGATGATCCGTTGCACGTTTCCGCCACATCGCAGGCGCCACTCGCGCTCCGGCACTCCTTACTCGTGCCCTCCTTCGCATCCGAGGGGCAACTATCCGCACTCCCCGTGCACTTCTCCTCCTTATCACAGGTACCCGCGGAGGCACGACAGGAGGTGGATGAAGATTTGAACTTGCACGTGCTGCTGTTGCAGCAGCTGTTAAAGGCGCCGTTCACTTTGTCGCAGTCCTCACCAGAGTCGATGGTGCCATTGCCGCAGTTGTTGCCGCACAGCGGCACGAGGCCAGAAGGAAGGAGAGTGATATTCTGAGGCCAATTCTGGCACTGCGCGTCCCACGTATCCAAGGTCAACTGTACATTCGCATCACACGTAGCGATGCCTGTCATCTTGTATCGCGTATTGACGCCGATATCGAGGAACCACGAGCCTACGGAGATGCTCACAGAGCCTGCGCCGTTGCCGCCTCCTGACCACGAGCAGGAATTGGTCCCCTGGCCGCTGTTGCTTATTGAGAATGTGCCGTTGTACTGCGAGCAATTTCCGGTATTCGTCGGAGAATTGTGTATCCCGGAGAGGGTGTAGCTGAATATGGAGGCAATCTGCGTATTACCGCCTCCGCCGAAGGGGGGTCTGCAAGCCTCACAGGAAATACACTGCCCCCCCGCTTGCCCGAGGAGTGCGGATGGTTCAACAGTGGGAGGTTGCTCCTGCGCAGGTGGTGTGGGAGCTCGTTCACTCGTGAGATCGATCATCACGAACATCGCGACGCCGATCAGGAGACCTGCGGCTGTCGCGCCCATGAACGCGTACCTGTTCATTGCAGCACACTCTACGCTGGAGAATTGCTGAACTTCTAGAGGAGAGGACGTCTCCGTGCTTGCGGGAAATCGCGATCAGTATGTTGTGAATTTTTTGTGCAGTGCAGTGAGATAGGAGATGTAGAGGGTCGAGAGATAGGGTAGTAGGGCGGTAGGTTGGTAGTGGCGTCGGAGACTCGCACAGCGAATCGCTTGCGCCTACCAACCTACTTTCCTACCAACCTCGTTCGCTTCGCTCAGAGGAGAGAGGAGTAGACATACACTGCAACCGTTGTAGCCAAGAGGAAGGCGAGGGCAATCGTGAAGAAGGGGAGGGCGACCTTCACGTCCCTCGGGAGGCCACCGATGTCGTGATGCGTGCGCATGAGTCTGGAGGGTAAGGGGATAGAACGGGGGAGAAAAAGGACTCTCACTGCCCGATGGGTCACTAGTCCTCTCTTATTCCATGCGCCCCATTACGGGGGGGGAGGAGAAGATGAGGAGGTCGAAGGGAAGCGTGAGTACCACAGTGTATGACGTGGCTCCCTCCCGGTACTTACAGAGAATTGTTACTCGATCGGGGAGGTATTGTGTGGCACGTTATTCACTGTCCGTTCCCATCACTTCCTGAAGAGGAGTCTCCACCTCTTCACTCCTCCCATTCACCTTCGTGTCTGAGGAAGGGCAGGGGACGACATTCTCGCTCGTGCTACCGATGGGATTCCTCTCATCGTTGGCGTTCTCTACAGCGGAAGTGACAGATGAGGGGTAGTTCGATCGGCGGTCGGGGAAAAATTTCCCATTCCCAGCTCCCCATCCCAAAAAACAGGGAAATTCCAATTTACCCCACATTCTTCTTGAAAGAGTTGAACAACTCTGATACTCTCCCCGATTGATGCAACCCATACAGAACACCCTCCTCTCGGCGTACGAGTTCTACGCGGACGACATTTTTCGTCACTGCTATCTTCGGCTTCTCGATCGGGAGCAGGGCAAGCAGATTCTGGAGGACACGTTCAAGCGGACGTGGTCCTACCTGAGCGAAGGCGCTACACCAGAGGATATCCGTGCATTGCTCTACCGAATGGCGAATGCCCTCATCGAGGAGTATCGCAAGGGTCGGGAAGGGCTCGTGGCAGCCCCAGCAGCTGTTCCTGAGAAGGAAGCCGAGATCGTGCCGGTGCTCCGGACCTTCGATGCCATAGACCGCGATATCCTCGTGATGCACTTCATCGACCAGATGGATGCCCCGGCTATCGCCGCACTGATGTCCCTTTCAACGGAGGATGTGCATGTGCGTCTCGATTCTGCCCGTAGCACACTGACTGCCAAGCTATGAGCAAGCTCTTCCTGTCCTTCTTCGGATCCTTCCAGAAGACCATCTCTCTGGAACCGCAGGAGTTCATGTCCATGCGAGAAACTCTCCTCCGCTACATGCACGAGCACCCAGCGTCCGCCATGTCTTCCGAGGAGAAGGGCTCGGTCTTCGAGAACATCTTCCACGCGGAGCCTCCCCCTGCATCGGAGAATGAGTCATCACCCCTCTTCTTCGGCGTCTGGTCGGGTATGCGTCCCTTCCGGTACATGAAACCGTTCTGCTGTGATCTCCTGGTTCAGAAACCCCAAGTAGGGTAGTATTCCGCCATGAGTTCTACGATCTTAGTCGCCGAGGATGATGCCTTTTTTCGTGAGACGATTCAGCTCGCACTGGAGGAGCATGGGATGACCGTGAAGACGGCGAAGCACGGAGGGGAGGCGATCGACATGATTGAGGAGGCTCAGCCAGATCTCCTGCTGCTCGATCTCCTGATGCCGCACACGGATGGTTTCGCCGTACTCTCGCACATTCGATCGAAGCACTATGCGTTCCCTGTGGTGATCCTCAGTAACCTGAGTGAGGACATCGACAACGATAAGTGCCTTTCCCTAGGAGCGAGGGATTACTTCGTGAAGAGCGCCATGGACGAGGACGAGATCTGGCCAATGATCCAGCAGTACTTGACCGTGAAACGATGACCAAGCGTGTGCAAGCACGGGCGCCGGAGCGAGGAATCGACTTCCTCTTCATCGCGAGCCATGGATTAATGACGCCGATCTCTGCGATTCGCTGGGGCTGTAACCGCCTGCAACGCTCGGGGGGGAAACTTAGTGAGGAGCAGAAACGTCTCATCGAACACCTGCACACCAATGCGAAGACGCTCTCCCATGTCTTCGACTCCATGCTCTTCCTCGCGCGTGTCGAGGATGGGACGTATCCCACGAAGACCGAGTCTGTCGATCTCCAGGAGTTCCTCCAGTCAAATCACATCGAGAAAGCATTCGTGGGGCCCCTCAAGCTCACGTGCCCTCCCGGGTGTTCCGTGAAGACAGACCGCGGCATCTTCGAAGTCATCTTCAGCAATATCTTCGCGGTATTCAGCGATGCCCGACTGAAGAACGGGGCACTGAAGGTCACCGTAGAGGAGGGGGAGGGCCGGGTGGAGGTAAGTTTCGAGAGCAAGATGCAACTCGCGTTCCTGCAGTCCGTGCGCACCGTGCAGGCGAGCGCGGAGAAGCGCCCCGTTGTCGGTGGTACACCCGGCTTACGCCTCTCCCTGGTGCAGTCCCTCCTCTGGTTCTTGGATGGCACACTTGCGATGCGCGAGGTGGGCGACAGTGCGTACCGTCTCGTTGCACGCATTCCGGTCGACGCAGACGCGTGATGTCCCTCGCTGCGAAGTCGTCACTCCTCACTCGACTGCCTTCTCCATCATGTAGGGAATAGGCATGTCCACGGGCGGGTTCTCAAGGAGATCCTTCGCGAGTGGCACGGCGATGGTCTGGCGGTAGACGTACTCGCCCTCGGGAACGCCAGTGACAGGGAACAGGAGCGAGGGGACGACGAGCTCTTCACTATTCCCACCATCGAAGCGGTAGTACTTCGCGAAACCGATCGTCGGCGTACCCAGCGTCACTTTCACCGTGCGCTTCTTCCCCCCTTCCGGGAGCTCGTAGGTGAGTTTCTCGAAGCGCGCGAGGAAGTCCTTCACGGCCTGCGGAGTATCCGCTGCAGCGTACGCGGACTTCGCGTAGCGCTGGTCCATGAGACCCCACACGTCGGACACGCGCTTCTCTCGCGCGTGCACTCCCACGGAGATGCCCGCCTTCACACCGTTCTTCTCGTACACGGGCTTGCCGTCGATGAGCAGCGGGTAGATGACGCGCTGACTCTCTGGAATGTACGCATCGATGGGTGTGGGTGCCCGATCGTAGTCGCGCTTCCAGCTCGTATCCACTTCCGGAGCCCCGTACGACGTGAGGTCGATGCCGTACTCCTCCACGAAGTCGTTGGCGATGGCGATGAGGACATCGTCAGCGGGAACATCCTCCGGCTTCAAGCGGTAGCGCAGGAAGCACGCATCCGTCGTGCACTCTTGCTCGGGGTGTGGCCACTTCTGCCAGTTCTGCGAGATGCTCACGGAGCCCTCGTTGAGCATCACGCTCACGACGTATCCGAAGGAGCGGTCCTGAACGAAGTTCAGCATGTCGACGGTCGCATTCTTGAATGCACTCAGGTCGATCGCTCCCAGGTGGAAGCGGTCGGCGATGCCGCTGAGCGCGACATTGAGCGGACGCTTCTCGCGCTTGTAGATATCGACGGTACCTTCTGGGAGAGCGGGGATTTCCCCTTCGTACACGTACTCGTATTCCATGTAATCCGGTGCGATCATCTTTGAATCCATGCTCAGCGCTGCAGCATCCGTAGCTTGCGGCACTGCTTCCGGAGCGGCTACCCCGCCCCCTCCTCTACCGAACTCCGGATTATCAGTCGTCGTGTTCGTGAGATCGCCGAAAGCGGCATCCCCTGCGTCCGTGACGGAGAAGGAGAAGAGTGGCGATCCCGTTTGGGTCTCGGCGGGGACCGGCCCTCGTTTGTACAGTGTGAGGGCTGGAATGAGGACGAGCGATGCGACGACGGCGCCGCTCAGCGCGTAGGCGAATCTGTTCATGGAGAAAAGGGAGAAGAAGGGGGATGGGGATTCCCGCTCACTGGAGAGCTCCTCCGCTCTCTCGGCGAGCCGGGCACGGAGCTCATGCACGAATCGGCTGTCCGGTTCGCGTGAGGGGTCGTTCTTGAGTAAGAGTTCGATCAGAGGGACGAGTTCATTCTCCTGTTCTCGCAGAGTGGGATCGATCTCGTAGAGATCACGGAGGATATCTTTGACGTTGTGCTTCATGGGAGGATGGGGGAGAAGAGCAAGAGGAGGAATGTGGAGAGAGGGGCAGATTTCTTGAGCTGCGCGAGCGTGCGGGAGAAGATCATTTTGCAGTTGTCCTCAGATTTTCCGGTGATCTCCGCAATTTCCCTGTAGCTGAGCCCGTCCCAGAGTCGCATCAGGATGATGTCGCGCTTCTGGGGATCGAGGTCTCGCAGTGCCTCGCGGATCTTCTCGTACTGGAGGCGGTTCTCCACTGTGGTAGGGACGTTCTCATCGGAGGAGAGATCCCAAACGTCCTCGATGTCCACCTGCGGTCGCTGCGTCCGGTAGTGATCGGTTACCGTGTTGCGCGCGATCCGATAGAGCCAAGCGGCGAAGGCGCCTTTTCGCGGCGAGTAGGAGCGGATGCCCTCCAGCGCCTTGATGAACGTGACGCTCGTGAGGTCCTCTGCGACTTCCTTCGTCAGCGTCCGTCGGTAGATGAACCGGTAGATCGGGGTGATGTACGTGCGGTAGAGCGGATCGAAGTCCTGCAGATGGCCTGTCTGGCAGGACGCGATGAGGCTCAGTTCATCGGAGGACATAGCGGTGAAGAGGGAATCAGTGCCGGCACTGCAGCGTGCTGCACAGAGTACTACGAAGAGGACGTGGAGAGGTAACAGGCAATCCGGAGGATCAGCTGCCAGCCTCGAGCTACGAGCTGTGAGCGAGAACAAGCCCTTTCGAAGCTCGAAGCTCGTAACTCGAAGCTATAGCGCACATCGCGCTCCTCTGCAAATCGTGCGACTTTCGGTAAGTATCTCAGGGCTGACTCGTCACCAGTTGTATTCAACGCGTATTCACGGTTCTACCTCCTTCCCACTTCGACTATGACCAGCAAGAGCACGCGTAATCGCACAGGCCGGAGCCGCGCAGGCAGCAAGGGCGGCAAGGCAACGGCCGCCATTTACGGACGGGAGTTCTTCTCGGAAATTGGCCGTCTGGGTGGCCGATCTCGGGGGCGCAATAGCAGCAAGGGTGAATGAGTTCGAGGCTTATCCGCGAGGCGAAGGGCTCCCTCGCCTCGGTTTTGCCGTGCTCTACGCAAGGAAATTCCTGTAAGCCTTCCTGCAGGCGCTCGTCATACTTATTGCTATGGAACTCTTCGAGAACACCGCTGACGGCGAAGTCTCCATCGACTTCGACCCCTCATCAGAGCTCGAGCAGACGGCAGGTCTCCTCCCCGGCGAGAGGATCACCCTCGATTCCTCTGCTCTGCTGCAGGAGGAAGGAGAGTGGGAGATACCCGAGGAAGAGGAACTGCAAGTATTCCTCGTGACGATGATTCTCTGATACTACATGCATGAACAATAATTATATTCATGGAAATTCTCTTCACTAAGGGCGAACTTGCCCATCCCCCCGTACGATCCACTTGTAGCTTGTGAGCTCCGTGAGCCCCATGGGACCGCGAACGTGGAGCTTCTGTGTGCTGATCCCAATTTCTCCACCCATTCCGAACTGCGCCCCATCACTGAAGGATGTCGATGCGTTCGCGTACACGGCGGCGGCGTCGACGGATTTCAGGAAGGTGTCGATCGATTGCTGATCCTCAGACACGATCGCTTCACTGTGCTTCGATCCGTACGTTGCGATGTGCTCGAGCGCTTCCTCGAGTGACGATACGGTCTTCACAGACATTTTGAGTGACAGGAATTCCGTCCCGAAGTGCTCCGGCTTCGCTTCGCGCAGAAGTGCAGAATCGTATTTTCCCTTCAGGGCTCGATACGCATCAGGATCAGCGAAGATCGAAACACCCTTCTCCGCGAGCGGCGCTGCAATCGATGGGAGATCGCCCAGTCGATCGCGGTGGATGATGAGCGTATCGAGCGCATTGCACACACTCGGTCTCCTCGTCTTCGCATTGAGGACGATGTCCGTTGCCTTCTTCAGATCTGCAGACTTATCGACGTACGTGTGTACGATCCCCGCACCCGTTTCGATCACCGGCACTGTCGCATTCTCCCGCACGAAGTCGATGAGCGATTGGCTGCCGCGCGGGATGATCACGTCCACGAGGCCATTCGCATGCAGCAATTCCTCGGTGACACTGCGATCTGGAGGGAGGAGGGCCAGAGCATGCTCATCGATGCCTTCCGACTGCAGAACGTCATGGATGATTCTCGCGAGTGCCTCATTGCTCGCCTGTGCATCACTCCCGCCTTTGAGTGCGCAGGCGTTCCCCGACTTGAAGCAGAGTGCGAACGCGTCGACCGTCACGTTCGGCCGTGCCTCGTAGATAATCCCGATCACGCCGATGGGCACACTCACTTTCGTTATGTGTAAGCCATTTGGTCGCTTCCGTTCGTCGAGAGTCCGATGGAGAGGGGAAGGGAGCGAGGCGACTGTCGAAACATCCTTCGCGATCGCACCGATCCTCTCCTCCGTGAGCTTCAGACGATCGAACTTGGGATCCTTCTGATCCATCTTCGCGAGGTCCTCCGCATTCGCCTTGAGAATGGCATTGCTGTTCTTCCGCAGCGCAGTTGCCAGTGACTTCAGCGCACGGTCCATCACTTCGGAATCGAGGAGCGCGAGTGTACGACTCGCGTCCCGGAGTTGCGCCAGTGTTTTTGTAAGTGTGCTCATGATTTGCTGAGTTCAGTGGAGCGCTTCGCCGCTGCATCGACAGCGCGGGAGACGAGTCCTTCCAGATCCGCATCCGCGAAGATCTTCAGAGCTGCTTCTGTTGTTCCGCCTTTCGATGCAACCGCCGTAACAAGTGATGCAGGATCCGCATTTCCTGCGAGAACGAGTGCGCTCCCAATGAGCGTCTCCTTCGCGATCGTCAGCGCATCCTCCGGCGAGAATCCCATGCTCTGCGCTTTCTTCTGCAGAATTTCGCACATGCGGAAGTAGTACGCAGGGCCGGAGCCGGCGAGTGCTGTAAACGCATCGAGCATTCTCTCTTCGCGGAGTTCGATGTCCTTCCCCACTGCGCGGAAGATCGCTCTGGCTCGGTCACGTTGCTCCGACGATGTTCCATCAGCGCCCACCCACGCGGTGACGGAGCGCGAGACGGACGCTGCGAGATTGGGCATCGCACGGATCACTGCGCCGGATTCCATGGAGGACTTGAGCTTCGCGAGGGGGATCCCTGCCATCAGCGAGATGACGAGGGTATTGCCCATGGGGACGGTGATCTGGTCCGCGAGCTCAGGGAATCCTTGCGGCTTTACGGCGATGATCACGGTGTCCACACCTTCGAGTGCCGAATTCGGATCCGTGAACATCCCTCCTGCTCGCAGGGCAGCCAACTTCTCCGGATGCTTGTCGCACACGGCGAGGTTCTCATCACCGACCTCGGAGACGAGGCCGCGGTAGAAGGCGCTCCCCATCTTCCCCGCGCCGATGATGGCGATTCTTCCCATATTCAGGAGAGGAAGAGGTAGTCGTAGTGGATGAGCGGCTTCTGGTTCTTCTTCCCCATGAACTTCTTCGCGCTCGCTGCCCCGTACCGTGCGATACCGAGACCAATCTGTACACCTTTCTCTGACTGGATGCGAATGACGTCGCCCTTCTCGAACGCGCCCTCCACCTTGATGATGCCCACCGGGAGCAAGCTCACTGCCTTGTCGCGTGCCCGGAGGATATCGACAGCGCATTCGTTCACCGTCACCGTGCCCTTCTCCGTCCCCGCGCTCCCCGCAACCCATCGCTTGAGGCTCGTCGCCTGCTTCTGAGCGGGGAACGTCGTGCCGATCTTCTCGCCGCGGAGGATATCCTGGAGGACATCCTTCGTCTTCCCGTTCGCGATGTGTGTCGCGATGCCGAGCATGGCGAGTTTGCGCGCATTTGCGACTTTCGTGAGCATGCCGCCGCGCCCGAATTGGGAGAGGTCAGGACGGATGAATTGCTTGATGCTCTCGTCGTCCGCATCGATCGTCTCAATCACGCGCGATTCCGCATTCTTTGGATCGCCATCGTAGATCCCATCCACGCTCGTGAGGAGGATGAGCGCATCGACGTCCATCATCGAGGCGATGAGTCCTGCGAGTTCGTCGTTATCCGTGAACATCAGCTCATCCACGGAGATGACGTCGTTCTCGTTCACGATGGGGATGATCTTCTGCGCGACGAGTGTTTCCATGCAACTGCGCATATTCAAGTAGTGCTGCCGGTCGCGGAAATCCTCCTTCGTCGCCAGTACCTGCGCGGGCATGTAGCCGTGCGCCTTGAAGAGCCGCGCGTACGTCTCGATCAAGTGCACCTGCCCCACTGCAGCGAGAAGCTGCCTCTCCGCAACCTTCGTGAGCTTCCCGTGAATCTTCGCCGTAGCCCTTCCTGCAGCCATCGCTCCTGAGGAGACGAGGATCACTCGCACGCCCGCGTCGCACAGCGCGCTGATCTGCTGCGTGAGAGAGCGCATCACGCCCTCGTTGAGGAGGCCAGTCTCCTTCGTAATCACGCTCGTTCCCACCTTGATGACGACGCTCTGATAGCGGGGGTTCATGGGTTCCAGTATGACGATCGAGGAGCGGAGTGTCTATGCGCGAATCGGCGATTCGGAGCACAGGAGGTAGAGCAGAATGCTATTGGAGGACTCCGGAGAGTCCAAAGTACGCAATGCCAGCAGCACTTGCGATATTCAGCATGAGGATCGTCTTTGGATGGGTGAATAATCTCTTAAGCAGTGAAGCAGTGCCAGCAATGGCAAGCTCTACTACCAAATCTCCCAGAGCGCATACGCCGGCGACAATGAGGATTTCGTACGGATGACGAATGGTGATTTGCCCAATGAACCCAAGGTAGATTGCAAGGGAGAGCGGATTGGAGAGTGTGAGCAGACATCCAGAGAGGAATGCATTCCGCGATGGTGCTCGCACATCCTTCACAGCACGTCTCCGGAAATCGAGCAGTGCATGGATGGAGAGGACCATCGCAATCAACAGGAGGAGGAAGCTCGAGAGTACCCTGAAGTAGATCGCATACTGCTGGATGAGTGACAGCAGCGATGATCCCATGCTGAAGCCGACAATTCCGTAGAGGAAATTTGCGAATGCCACCCCTCCCCCTGTGAGGGCACCGCTGCGGAATCCGCTGTTCACGCTCCTGTGGACGATGAGGAGTGCGATCGGGCCGACGGCGATAGCGACCGTGATGCCGAAGAGGAATGCTTTCTGCAGCTCCATAGGAGGATTACTCGGACGAAGTTTCGCGTTTGCCAGCTTGGGGAGGAGTCTTTCTCCTCTCTCTCAGTTCTTCAGCAACGGCATCAATCTCGATGCCCTCACCCCGGAGGAGGACGAGCAAGTGGTACAGCAGATCAGCGGCCTCTTCAATGGTACGCTGCTTACCTTCGCTCCGTGCAGCGCGGACAACCTCCTCTGCTTCCTCAAGCACCTTCGCACCGTACGCCTTCACACCACCAGTAAGGAGCTGCATTGTGTACGACTGCGCATCATTTCCCTGCGACCGTTCCCTGATTGTCTCTACGAGCAATCCCAGTGTTTCCAGAGAACCTTCGTCAGCATTGAAACAAGAGCATCGGCCAGTGTGACACGTCGGGCCTGATGGGATTGCACGGATGAGGATCGCATCGCCGTCGCAATCCGCAGATGCGGAGACAAACTGGAGGACGTTCCCGGATGTTTCGCCCTTCATCCACAGGCGCTTCTTCGATCTGCTGTAGAAGGTGACGAATCCGGTTCTCGTTGTGCGACGCATCGCTTTGCGGTTCATGTACCCGAGCATCACGACCTGCCCCGTGCGTGCATCCTGCACGATTGCGGGGAGGAGCTCTGTGCCAAGTTTTCGCCAGTTGATGCGGAGAGTTGTCATAGTCGGATGGGAATCGAAGCGGAAGCGAGTGCTGTTTTTACATCGCGGATGGAGAACGTGCCGAAGTGGAAGACACTCGCAGCGAGTACTGCGTCTGCTCCACCATCGTGCACTGCAGCAATGAACGAATCGAGGGTGCCCGCACCGCCGGAGGCGATGATGGGGACGGATACCCTCTGCTTGATTTGAGAGAGGAGTTCCGTATCGAAACCTTCTCCCGTTCCATCTCGATCAAACGACGTCACAAGGAGCTCTCCCGCGCCGCGCTTCACCGCTTCCTCCGCCCACTTGATCGCATCGATATTCGCATCATCGCGCCCACCCCGTACGAGGACAGTCCAGCGATCACCTTTTCTCCTCGCATCAATTGCACAGACCGTATTGGCGCTGCCAAGTTCGCTTGCTATTGCAGAGAGGAGCGAGGGATCACTGACTGCTGCTGAGTTCACGCTCACCTTGTCCGCTCCGGCTATGAGGATGCGGCGGGCATCGTCGACACTGCGGATACCTCCGCCAATGGTGAAGGGGATATTCACGGCATCGGCCACGCGTTCCGCGAGTGCGTAGGCTGTCTCACGGCTCTCTGCGCTTGCAGTGATATCCAGGAACACCAACTCATCAGCGCCCTCCTCGCAATATCGCTTCGCGAGTTCCACCGGATCGCCCGCATCGCGCAGGTTCTGGAAACTCGTACCTTTCACAACGCGTTCGCCCATGATATCTAAGCAGGGGATCACGCGGACAGCCAAGCCGCTGCTCGGTCGTTCCTTGGAAGTGATGTTTTCGATAGTCTGGCACATTGCTGCAAGCTCTCCGAAGCGTACAGATCCATCGAGGAGCGCGCGTCCGATAACGGCTGCATCGCAGTCCCGGAGAGCGGCGATATCTTCTGCGGATCGCACGCCGCCGCTCGCGATGATGCGCAGAGCAGGGAATTGCCGTCTGAGCTCGGCGTAGAGTAGGACATTGGGGCCGGTACCCGTACCGTCGCGCTCGATGTCCGTGACGAGGATTTCCCGGATACTGAGGTCTTGCACGAAGCGGCAGGCATCGAAGATATTGAAACCACTGCCTTGCTGCCATCCCAGAATCCGCACTTCCTCTGCCTGTACATCGAGAGCGGCAATGACGCGATCTGTTCCGAAGAGATTGACCGCAGCACGAGCGATTGCAGGTTTCTTGAAGAGCATCGTACCAATGACAACTTTTGCAGCACCTGCATCCAGAATAGTCTGAATGTCTTTGAGCGTGCGAATGCCGCCTCCTACCTGCAGCTTCATCTGCGTTGCATTTGCGATTTCTCGCAGCAGTTTGAGGAAGTCAGTATCCACTCCTTCCTTTTTAGCTCCAGAGAGATTGATCAAGTGCAACTTCTTCGCCTGTGACTTCTCATACTCCTGTGCGATGCGCAGAGGATCATCTCCGTACGTCGTCACTCGATCGAAATCACCCTGGCGGAGCCTCACGACTCTGCCGTCCAGCACGTCGATGGCGGGTATCACTTGCATAGCTCTACGAAGGAAAGGAGGAGATCATCGCCTGCATCACCCGATTTTTCTGGGTGCCATTGCACTCCGAAAAAATTCTTTCGGCGGATGCCAGCGCAGATATCGACGCCGTAGCGTGTTGTCATGGTGATGAGACTCTGGTCCTCGGGTTCGCAGACGAAACTGTGGACGAAGTAGGCGTATTTGCCAGTGCTGAGCTTGTTCCAGCCCATGTGCGGTTTCGTCACGGAGTCCGGCAGGGCACGCACGCGTCCGCGAATGATGCCGAGACAGGGTGTATTCCCTTCCTCAGAGGAGTCGAAGAGGAGTTGCATCCCCAGGCAGAGACCAAGGAAGGGGATCTGGAGAGAGCGGATGACCTCAGGGAGATCGCGTCGCTCCAAATCTTCCATTGCAGCGTTCGCACTCCCAGCGCCGGGGAATACGAGTCCGGACGCGGAGAGGATTTCCTCTCGCGTCTCGACGAGCTGCACGGGAATTCCCAGGCGCTCGAATGCTCGCTGGACACTGCGTGTATTGCCTGCGCTGTAGCGGAGAATGCCGATCATAGGAGCGTCCCCTTCACGCCGGCAGTCGTGCCAGCTCTCCAGGGATTGGGAGAGAGGGATTCCTTCAACGCGAGACCGAAGCTCCGGTAGATCGCTTCCCATGAGTGGTGCGGATCCTCTCCACTCAGAGCCTGGATCGTCACCGTTGCACGGGCACCCTGGGCGAACCCGCGGAAGAATTCCGCCATGTCCGCTGCGAGAGCGTCCTCGACTTGCACGATCTTCGCGCCGGGGGAGCGATCGAGATTCAGTGTCGCCATCGATCGACCCTCGAAGCTGACTGCGGCAACAGCAATGGCTTCATCAATACCCAGAATTCCGCTTCCGGCGCCGTTCACTCCTATTTCCATGCGCACCTCGATGAGTTTTGCGAAGGCCATGCCGAGCACGATCCCCACATCCTCCGCGATGACGTGGGTGAGTCGAAATTGCGTGTTCTCGTAGGAGGCATCGATGTTGAGACAGGCACGCCATGCGATCGTCTCCAGCATGTGATTGAAGAAGGCAATGCTCGTGTCGAGGCGGAACGCGCGCGGAGCGGCGTCCTCCACCGTGACGGTGATTGCTGATTCGCGCGTGCGGCGCGTGAGCGAGATGCACGGGGAGGTTTTGGAGAGCCAGGTGATGCCGAGGTTGTTCGTCATGAGAAAGGGGGAAGAGGATTCAGGAACGAAGGCGGATATCGACGGCTTCTCTGTGCGCATCCAGACCTTCCACATCACTGATGGCGCGCACGATGGGTGCGAGAGTGCGCAGCCCTTCGCATGTAATGATCTGATACTCGGTGTTCTTCATGAACGTCTCCGGTCCCACGGGCGAGCTGTACGCGACCGCACGAGAGGTCGGCAGGCAGTGATTGGTGCCGCTCGCGTAGTCTCCGACCGGAACGGGCGCATACGGGCCGATGAAGATCGAACCAGCATTGCGAATGCGAGTGCTCACCCCTTCGGCATCCCGTACTTGGATGTGCAAGTGTTCGGCACCGTACTCATTGGCCACCGCAATCATCGCTTCGATCGAATCGACGAGGATGATTGCCTGGTAGCCGTTCTCAAGCGCTGGCTTGATGAATTTCTCGTAGCGGCTACGCTTCGGCGCCTGCTTCGCGACTTCCTCCCGAATGGCGTACGCCATTGCTTTGGACGTCGTCACGATCGGGAAGCAGGAATCCGGTCCGTGCTCGCAACGCGCCAAGATATCTGCTGCGACCCAGGCGGGATTTGCGGAGTTATCGACTATGCCGAGTCCCTCACTCGGGCCACTCAGCATATCGATCCCCACCTGACCGAATACCTGCAGCTTAGCCGCCTGTACCCAGGGAGAGCCCGGCCCCGCGATCTTGTCGACCGGTCGAATCGATTCCGTGCCATAGGCCATTGCTGCAATGGCAGCGACCCCACCAACGCGGTAGATCTCATCCGCCCCCGCCAGATCTGCCGCGACGATGATTTCGGGATAGTACTTCGTGGGTGGGAAGAACACACACGTGCGGGGAACGCGCGCGGCTTTGGCGGCAACTGTCAGGATCTGGCTGACGGTTGGCAGTGGCGCTTTTCCAGCGGGAACGTACAGGCCTGCACTGTCGATTGGTCCTCTGCGAACGCCCGTCCGCACACCGGGGACGTACTCGATACTCCAGTCTGCGTCGGCGTAGAGACGCTCGGCTTGTCTCTCGTGGAAATTCCGGGAAATGTCGATTTGGCGTTCCATCAGGACAAGTGTCTCAGGTGCGACATCGTCGTAGGCCTTCTCGATATCCGCTTGCGAGACGCAGATCTCATCAGCGCGGAATGATGGATCATCGAATTTCCGCACGTAGTCGACCACTGCTGTGTCTCCCCTATTTCTCACATCATCGATGATCGTACGGACATCCGGCATGATCTTCTCGATATCCGCCTGAGCTCTGCGGAAGATGCGTCGACGCTCCTCTCCCACGAGTTCAGCATTCTCGTAGATCGGAATGTTGGGTACGGGGATACGCTCCCGTTGCGCTTCAGTGTCGGCCGATGGTGAGCGAGAGGGTGAAACCATGATTACGAGGAAGGAAAAGGCATGAGGGTAGAGAGAGCCGACAGAAAAAGGTCATTCTGCTCTGCCGTGCCCATGCTGACGCGCAGCGAAGCGCGTCCGTTGATCTCCCCAATGGGCCGCACGACGATGCAGTACTCATCGCGCAGTCGCGTATAGAGAGTTCCTGCATCCATGTCCGCAGGAGGAGTGAGGAGGAAGAAGTGCGTCACACTCTCGGTGACGTCGCACCCGAGCGCACGGCATGCAGAGGAAACCCGCTCACACTCCCTGCAGAGCGTCTCGACATTCGCCCGCATCCACTCCTCCTCCCGCCAGAGTGCGAGGCCCAGGGTCTGGCTCAGACTGCTGACGTTGTACGGAGGTTTCACCTTCAGGAGTTGATCGATGATCTCTGGGCATGCGATGCCGTACCCCAGCCGTAACCCCGCTCCTCCGTACGCCTTGCTGAACGTGCGTGCGACGATCACATTCTTCGCACCGCGTTGCACGAATGACAGTCCGGATGTATACCCTCCTCGATCTGCGAATTCTCCGTACGCTTCATCGATGACCACGATGCCCTTTGCCTGTGCAATAATCTCTTCCACTGCTGGGAGCTCGAGGACGGTCCCTGTGGGATTGTTCGGACTGCAGAGGAAGACGACGTCTGCTGGCGAGGCAGCAGCAGCGGCATCTGCTGGAAGGGAGAAGGAGTTTGTGAGTGGAATCGAGGTGTACGTCCTCCCGCTGGCTTGCGCACTCACACGGTAGAGGGCGTACGTTGGATCGAAGCTCGCAACGATACTCCCAGGTGCACTGAATGCACGGATGGCAAGCTCAATGAGCTCGTCGATACCACTCGTAACGCAGATGTTCGCAGCCATCAGCGCGAACCGATCAGCGATTGCATCACGCAGCGTGTCGCACGTTGGATCTGGGTAGCGATTCATGGCGTTCGCTCCCGCAGATGGGCACAACACAGGGGATTCACTCGCGTCCAGGAACGTCCACCCCTCGCCCTTAAGGATCGAGCGTGCGGAGGAGTAGGGGATCAGTGATCGGAGGTACGCCGGTGGAGGAGGGGTACTTGTGCGCATGGTCACCGGATGAATTTCTCGATAGGAGATACGAGGATTCCAGAACCACCGCATGCGCGGATGCTCTCCACGACGTCCCAGAATGTTTCCTCTAGGACAACGGAGTGCACAGCGATGAAGCCCGGAGTGGCGAGTGGCACCACCGTGGGGCTCTTGCACCCAGGAACGAGCTCCTTGATCGACGGCAGTGCCTCCTTGGGTGCATTGAACATGATGTACTTGTACTTGCGCGCTTCCTGCACACCTCTGGCACGCAGAAGGAGCTTCTCTATGAGCGCGCGCTTCTCCTCCGATGCGCCAATGGTGCCGATGAGCATCGCTTGGCAGCGAGAGAGTGTCGAGAGCACCGTCAGACGATTCGTGCGCAGCGTACTGCCCGTCGCGACGAGATCGCAGATGGCATCGGCAACGCGGAGCGCAGGCGCAATCTCGACGCAGCCTTTGAGGAGGACTACGTCTGCTGTGAGCTTCTCCATAGCGAGGTACCGTCGGAGCGTCTCGGGGTAAGAGGTCGCGATTCTCTTCCCATTGAGATCGCGAATGGACGTGAAGCCACTTTGCTCCGGTGCAGCGATGGAGAGCGAACAGAAGCCGAAGTCGAGAGGGAGGATCCGCTCAACGCGCTTCTGCGACTCGTCGAGGACGTTGCTCCCCACGATTCCCAGATCCGCAATGCCATCCTGCACGTACTCGGGGATGTCGTCATCGCGCAGGAAAAGGATGTCGATTGGCATTTCCTGGCATTGAGCGAAGAGACGGTCCCGGTACGTTTCAAAGCGCAGACCCATCTGCCGCAGCAGCGACAGGGAGCCCTCGGACAGTCGTCCGGTTTTCTGAATAGCGATCCTGAGTGTTCCGTTCGGTTCCATGGTGGAGAGGGGTACATGTATGAAAAAGCCCTCCTCTCGCGAGGAGGGGATGAAGTCGAATGGAAGTGTTACTTCCTCACGGTCGACGCCATCCTCTCAGCGCGAGAGGCTGCAGGATGGTGATGGTGTTTTGCGTTGAGACTCCTCCGGTACCCGCCTTCGCCGCTCTGGAGGAAGCGAGCGACCCGTGTGATGGTCGTCGTGCTCGCGCCTGTGGAATCCGAAATATCGCGGTACGTCTTTTTATTCGCAATTTGTTTCGCAACTTCAAAGCGCTCACTCCAGGCCTGGAGCTCCGTGAGCGTTCCCACATCGCGAAGGAAATTCGCGACTTCCGCTTCGGTCTCGCAAGCTGCGAGAGCCTTGCACAGAGCCCGGAACCAGGGGTCCGTGCGCCAGTTGCCTTCGTTGTATGAGCGCTTTGCCATGGGAGAATGTAGTGCCTGCAGGGCCCGAAGGGCCACCTTTGGTGCCGTAGCTCGAGCGAAGTAGTGCTTGCACGCCGTAGCTCGCCATTGCGACGAGAGCCGGCTTGGACCTGCAATTACAGGCAAAGTACAAGACGAGCGAAGGCATGTCAATGTTTTATCGTATTAAAACACCGGAATGAAAATATTCTGATGAATTGATAGTACAAGGGCGTTACTGGCGGTCGGCAGTGAGCAATTGCAGGACCGAACTGCGCGTGAGTCCCGTCCGATTCACGATGTGGAGGAAATCGTTCTCGAGGGTATTCGCTGCCTTCTCGGAGAGACCGCGAATGGTGAACAGCTCCCGGACAGCGAGGCCGGGCATGCGGGAGAGCGTCGCGACGAGCACATCTGTTTCCTCGCACTCCCCGATCGTCCCGACGAAATGCGCAACGCGCCGGGGTTCTCCGGCGACGTCGATCTCCAAGACGATGAACATCTGATTGCCATCGTGGCCAGCAGGGATGTCACTATCGAGGGGCGGGGGCATAGGAGTGTGTACGTGAATAGAAGTTGTAATTGCAGTTTTATGAATAGTTCTCCACCCAGTACTTCCGGGCGAGCTCGATGGTGCGTTTCACCGTTTGGCTGAGAACGGAATCCTGATCGTACAGGGACTTACCCGCCTTCTCTGCTTCTTCAACAGATCTCTGATCGTACGCTGACGAGGCGGGGCAGTAGGCTCGCGAGGGGTACTGTGGTTCGGAGAATGTCATTCCTTCCATACTCGTAATCACACTATTCGCAGGGATAGGTACCCATATGCCTCCTGAGGTCTGCACAAGTTCCGTTTTCTCTGGATTCAACACGATGCGCTTGTTTCCAGAAGGGAGTGTTCGCAATGTCGTGTAGTTGTCGAAGAGGGTGTCCTCGAACGTGATCACTACACTGCCGCCCTTCATCTTCTTCCACGTGGAGATGAGGGGGTGGATGCACTCCGGCTGCGTAGACTTGCGAAGCTCATCACGAGAGATCGTTGTCCCCTGTTGGATCTTCCATCGTTTCGGGATCACCTCAAGGATGCCTAGAGTGATATCCGTTCCTGCAGAGGCGCCACGCACAATGGTGTCGGCTGGTGTGGTATCTCCAAGATCGCTATTCATCAGGGCGTTCACCTGGAGGTTGAAGTACACGGGATCACTTGTATCTACGGTCTGCTCCCATCGCTCAGCTCCCTTTCGGTAGAGGTAAATGATGTACTCGTACACAGCATCGAGTGGATCGTAACCGTCATGGATGAGTACCGAAATGAGCTCTTCCTGCTGAGGTGTATCGAAGGAGCGTACAAGCGGCCACACTTGCCCAATTGCTTCCGCAAGTCCTGCACGAGCATTGTTCACGAGCTTCGTTCGCATCTCCTCGTCCAAGCCAATTCCCGTGTGCAGAGCGGCGAGTGCCGCGAAGACTGCTTCTGCATTTGCTCGACATTCATGCAGGACTTCCCGGAGGTTCACGTGCGGAAAGGGCGCACTGATCGCATTCATCCGCTGGAGTCGATCGATGGCAGATTTGGGCAGCCTACCGAACGGAGGGGAGTTTTCCATACAGTGAATGTAAAAGATTTAATAATAATGTCAATCTTTCGGGAGTCGACACTCACCGGAATGGCAGCGCCTCTGTATGATTCCATCCATGGAAGAAACTCAACGCGATTCTCGCCTCCCCCTCGTTCTCACCCTCCTCCTCGTGCTCGGAGCAGTTGGGGTGTTCTACGGCCAAAATGCCGTGCAGGAGCTCTCGTCGGCTGTTACGCGTGGTGAGAAATTCCGCAGTGAGCGATACGGATACAGTTTCTCCTATCCGATAAAGCTCCATCTTGCTGTCTCGCCTGCGGAGAACTTCGTCGTGCTCTCGACGGATCCGGAGGTGACCGTTCCGCCGAAGGGCGATCTGGATGCACTCACGCAGGATGATCTCCTCATTACGCTCATGCTCACAGAGCGCGTGCAGTATCCAGATTTGAAGACGTGGGTGGAGACCTTCGTCCTCTACGCGGAGACAACGACCTCTGATCGCCTTGTTTCAAAGGAAGATACAGAAATCGGCGGCGTCCCCGCGATCGAGCTCGTGTTCAACCATCCCATCGATACGGAGCGTAGCCAGTTCCGACGTCACATCAACTTCCTCGCCGGAGGTCGAGGCTACGCCATCACCGTGTTGCCTGCGGATTCTGCACATGCGGAAGTGGAAGAAGCAGTGCTCGAGAGCTTCGAGGTCGGAGATTGATGAGATCAGAGGACGAACTTCCAACATTCAACTGCCAACTCTCAAGAAAATCACAAAGAGCAACTTCCAAATATTGGATATTTTTTCAAATTTTCTTGGAAGTTGAAAATTGTAAGTTGGCATCTTTCAGGAAGAGCGATCAGGTCTCGGCTTTTACTACGGATCCATCCATGTTCGTCCGGTACCCATACTGCGTGCCATTGTGCTCGAGGAGGACGGAGTATCCGGGAGTGATCACCTGAGCGCACATCTCGCCCTCTTCGGGGAGGCCCAAGCAGGCATCTGGCCAGTCTGCTGCAATGAAGTCTTCGATGCCGATGGAGTCGGGATCGACGGAGAGTCTCGCCGCCAGATCAGCGCGCGCGGCTGCAGCTGCTCCGTGGATCTTGCCCCCGATGGGTCCGCTATTGCTATCGTCTGCTGGGCCGGTCTCGTCGAGGATGTTGGAATCATCGACCACCGGTTCGGGGGTGACCTGTGACTGCATGTTGCAGGCAAAGAGCAGGAATGTTGCGCAGAGAGCGGCAAACATAGGAGTGTGGGGGAGGGAAGTGTGACGCATGGAAAAAGTGGGGAATGCATATATGTAACGAACGAGCAGCCAAAAAATTACAGACAGACAAATACGAGCCCTGGACTGGGCTCGTAGAAGTTAGCAGAGGATACCACTTCGCGTTTTAAACGTTACACATTCACTCTTATCCGGTGGGAATGATATTTGGCTTTGGGAAACGCTACGAGGTACGAGAGGAGGAAGCTTTTGGTTCTCGAAATTGGTATCCTTTCAATTGCAACTTGGTATGAGAAGAGTCGCTCAGCTGATCGTGAGCGTGCCCGTCATGTCCTTGTGACCATCTCCGCAGGGGATGCGGCAGCGGAAGGCGAAGGTCCCCGCCTTGTCCGTGGGGATCTCGATGTCCTTCGTCTCGCCCGGATTGATGGGCACGTTGATCCCGAGTTCGGCGACAGCGAAGCTGTGCACACCCTCGACGCCTGTGAGGCGGAGGATGACCTTCTCGCCGACGCTTGCCGTGATGGCAGTGGGAGCGAAGACCCAGGTGTCCGCAGTCATCTCGATGATGCGGGCATCGGTCGTGTCCGCTGCAGCCGCTGCCGACGAGCTCGCTGCTTCATCGTCCATCACTGCCTCTTCGGAGGACGAGGAAGACGAACTATCATCCATCAAGACATCATCGTCGGATGGGAGGGTGTCATCGACCATGTTCGGATCGGAGAGAGGATCGCCATTTGTGAGATCTGCTGTTGTATTGCTGCACGCCGTGAGGACGAGGAGTCCGGCGAGCGAGAGGGGGAGGAGTCTGTTCCTCATACGAAAGGGGGAAGGAAAAAAAGAGTGGGTCAGGAGTGTACACGAAGAGGTCACGCCTTTCGCGGGTTGCGCCTGCGGTTTTCTGTAGACACCCGCACAGGAGCGTAGGCCTGTATCCCTAACAGGATGCCGACGCTCAGCGAGAGGAGGAATCCGAGGACAATGGAGGATTTCATGGAAGAACGAGAGAACGGAGTATCGTCCCTAGTCTAGAGAGGGGGGATTAAGAAGAGATTAAGGAGAGTGTTATTGCATGTGAACTACCCTCGAAGGGCAGGAAGGGCAGGGAAGGCAGAAAAAGGCAGTAAGTACAATACCTTCCTGCCTTTCCTGCCCAATCTTAATGCCTCCTTAATCTCTCACGCGTACGCTGGCTCCGCATGCGCATCCTCCTCATCGAAGATCAGCAGAAGCTTGCGGAGAACATCCGGCAGTTCCTCAGGCTCGAGCACTACGATGTGACGGTCAGTGGGGACGGGAAGGAGGGGTTCGAGCTCGCGATGACGCAGGAGTTCGATCTCCTCATCCTCGACATCAACCTGCCGGGTATGGATGGGTACGTCATCTGCACCATGCTCCGGGAGAAGAAGAAGAACCTCCCCATCCTCATCCTCACCGCGCGCTCGAAGCAGAACGAGATCGTGCACGGACTCAATATTGGTGCAGATGATTACCTCACGAAACCGTTCGATCTCAGCGAGCTCCTCGCTCGCATCCGGGCTCTCCTGAGGCGCAATGGGGAGAAGCACCCGCAGCTGACCATCGGTGCACTGTCGATCGACACGAATGCCAGGGAAGTCACGAAGGGGAAGAAGAAGGTGAATCTGTCACCCAAGGAGTACGCACTCCTCGAGTTTCTGCTGCGCAACCGCGGACTCGTGCAGGACCGTCCGCGCATCATCGAGCACGTGTGGGGCGGCCGCGATGAGCTCCTCTTCTCGCAGACCGTCGATGTGCACGTCGCGTACCTGCGGCGTAAGCTCGGGAAAGAAGTGATTCAGACGGTTCCCGGCAAGGGATACCTCGTTCCGGCCTCCGCCCCGCCGCGACACTGAGCCGCCTTGTGCGGGACTACGGCCGACAGGCCCAATTATCCTAACCGCAGCACCATGTTCAAACGCATCAGCTACACGATCGCCCTGCAGTTCACGGCGTTCGTGTTCCTCCTCCTCCTGTTCAACGGCGCGATTTTCCTCGCTGCGGACTTCAACCACGCACGGCGCGAAATGGGGATGCGTCTCGCCCGCTCTGCGGAGTTCGTCATGGAGCAGACGAAAGTTGGGCCGCAGGGCATCGCCGTCTCCCTTCCTCCGATGATGCACAACCGCGTGCGTATCACGGACCCCGAGGGGAAGCCAGTCTACAGTGGCGCGTTCTTCGAGGAGCTTCCGTTCGAGTCGCACATCGGCCTCTCCTCGAAGATGCTCGATGGCGACCGCTACTCCGTCCTCACCTCTGGCATCGATCGCGGTGGCGAGCGCATTGGGTTCATGCAGATCGCGGAGGTGGACCGGCACCCCTTCGCCGAGCTCAAGCCTCGCACACACCTCTACCTGCTCGTGAGCGCAGCTATCTCCGCTCTCACGTTCGGTGTGGGGCTCTTCTTCGCACGCCGCAGCCTCAAGCCCGCGGAGCAGATGGTCGCGCGTCTGGAACAATTCACACAGGATGCGAGCCATGAGCTGCGCACCCCACTCGCCACCCTTAACTCCTCTCTGGACCTCGCGCTCAAGTCCGGCAAGTACCGCGAGGGTATCGTCTCCGCGAAGGAGGATGTGCAACAGATCGCGGCACTCACGGAGCGACTGCTGGAGCTCGCACGGCTCGATGCATCCCTTATTCAGAAGCACGATGTGGATCTCTCTGCCCTCGTCCAGGATTCCCTCGATCGTCACCAGCTTGTGGCGAAAGAGAGGGGAGTGACACTCGCGGGGGACATCACACCGGCAGTGAAGACTCTGGGTGATGCGTTCCTCCTGCCACAGGTACTGGGGAACCTCCTCACCAACGCCATCAAGTTCAGCAAGCCCGGAGGCACAGTGCGCGTGCAACTCAAGGACCGCTCGCTCACCGTTGCAGACGATGGCATCGGCATCGCGAAGGATGCGCTCCCGCACATCTTCGATCGCTTCTTCCGCGCAGATACTTCACGAACCGCAGGCGGGTACGGCCTCGGCCTCGCCCTCGTGAAGCGCATTGTGGATTTGCATGGCTGGAGTATCAACGTCCGCAGTGTGGAGGGGAAGGGCACGCAGTTCACGCTCCGAGGTTGGTAGCATTCTCGTAGAGGCGTGCGATTCGCATACTAACCGCAGCCGGGGTTCGGTTACCCCGGCGGACCGCGCGGGTAGCCGAACCCGCGCTGCGGTTGATGGGATTCTTCTTAATCACCTCTTAATTCCCTCTCCGTAGAGTGTGGGCGGTTAACCACATGTTCTACTTCTTCTACTTCTATTCCCAACACTCGCAATGAAGAAATTCACCCTCGGCGTCATCAGCGGAGCCTCATCGCTCGCGATCGCTGTCCCCCTCCTCGCGCAGTTCACCAGTGCCGCGACAGAGGGTTCCTCATCCACGACGCTCGCCGTTCCCTCGCAGGAATGCGTTGCAGTCCTCGCAGAGAAGGATACGGCGATGCTCTCGCACTTCGACACCATGATGGCCACCCATAAGTCCGCGACGGCCGCTCACCGCGATGCGCTCCTCGCAGCGGCGCAGATTGCGGACGATGCAGCTCGCAAGGCGGCCCTCGAGAAAGCGGAAGAGGATTTCCACACGGCCCTGCGGTCCGGAATGGAATCTCAAGCCGATACGATGGACGAGCTGCACGAGAAGATCCGCACGGCCTGCGGAGACACGCTGCGGTTCCACGGTCACAAGGGCAAGTTCCTGATGAAGTTCGGTGGCCCCATGCACGGCAGGAAGATGCTTCCCATGAGGTTTCAGCATGATGACGCTGAAAGTGCGTCGTCCCAGAGCAGCAACGAATAGTTGTGACACGGTGGAGACAGAAGGGTGAAGGGGCCCCGCACTCGCTGCGGGGCTCTTTCGAATGGAATCATTCGTTGAAGAGTCTCGAGTGTGTACCAGTGCGCGTGAGGATGAGTATGAGCCCTGGCCGGTCTCGTGTGTAGAGGAGTAACCAGTCAGGGCCAATGTGACATTCGCGAATCCCAGCAAGAGTACCCTTGAGTTCGTGATCCATGTACTTGCCTGGTAGGGTTACGCCCGTAGCGAGGATGTCGATGACTGCCTCAAGTTTGGTGAGGTCAAAGCCCGACTTCACCACTCGGCGCACATCGCGTCGGTACTGCTTGGTCTCCCTGATCGAGTACTGCCGGTGAGCGTTCCTATCGGTCACTTCCCGAGGATATTCCGGTGGAGCTCACTCGCGGAAGAGTATCTCTTACCATGTTTCTTCGCCCATGCCACTTCCTTGAGGATTGCTTTCTCCTGCGCTGGCGTGAATCCATTGGCCGTTCGCACAGGGAAGGGTATTCCTTCCGTGAGGACGATCTGGTGCAAATACATATTAATGGCACTACTCAGGTCCAGCCCCAGTTCACTGAGTACACGCTGTGCCTGTTTCTTCAGTTGATCCTCCGTTCGTACTTGAATGGTAGTCATGGAACAAGTCTAGCGAAGAGTATATACATTGTCAATACATTGTATGTACATAAATACTTGCAGCAGAATGCCACATGAACGGTAATGAGAAGCACATTCCCCCCGTCATACTCACTGGACCGCACTTTCATCCTTCCTCCACACCTCCATGCTCTACCGCATCACCCCATTTGCAAAGGAGGAGGAAGATCGGGAAGAGGAACTCGAGCGCACGACGGGATACCCTGGCGGAATCCACGATGGAGTCCAGGACGATGAGCTCGCGCTCGCGACGGCAGAGTAACAGAGTAACGGAATATCAGAGTATCAGGGTGTGCTCGTCCCAGATTGGGTTCAAGTCTCCCCTGTTATTCTGTTACTCTCATTGGCCGCTCGTTTCTTGTGGTCTCTCAGGACGCCCGACATCCGATTGCATGGGATCAGGCGCCTGCTTCCCCTTTTGCGGGGGCTGCGTTTTGGGATCGCTTCCTGGTTGAGGTTGTGTAGGCATGGGTGAGGAGGGGGAGGGAATAGCTAGTCTCGTAGTGACTGTCTGTGCACACCGGTGAGCATCTCCTGCACACTCCTCGTGTTCCGTGTGAGATCGCTGTCCAGGAGATCGCGCCATAAACGTTCCATCTCCATTTTGAAGGTATGCGCTGCCTTCTGCCGGTCGTGTCTGCGTTCTCTCAGGGAAAAGTGTGTGGTCATGGGGGAGAATGGGAAAGGATGGACGTCTACTGCTGAGGGGTGTGCACCTTGCGGTGCAGGGACCTCTGCAGGGTAGACAGGGTATGTATGACGATCGAAGGGCTACAATCTGTCCTCCTTCCTTTGACGGAAAATCCAAAACACAAAGCCCAAAACCCAAATAAAATTCAAGAACCAACTGTAAAAAATTTGGAATTTAGAACTTGGAACTTGGAGCTTCTTTGGGACTTGGGTTTTGGTTTTTGGGTTTTCCCCTGGGCTATCTCCTCCGCCTTGGCCGCCGTCTCTGCACTTCCTGTGCCGCAACCGGACGAGCCGACTCGCGCTCACCGCTGAAGCGAGTGACCATGTAGCTACCGCTACGAGGATTCTTCTCGATGTCAATCACTCCGAGCTGTGCCGCGTCCTCCAGTAGGTGGTTGAAGCTGCGGTAGCCGTAGTAGCTCTCGTCGAAGGAGGGTTTCTTCCGCTTCATCGTATCCTTGATCATCGAGGCGTAGAGGGTCTCGTGGTTCTCGCGCTGTAGTGCCGCGACCGCATCGAGGAGGAGTGCGAACGCCTCGCGCTTCTTCTCCGGCAGTTGCGCCTCGATGTGTGTCGCCGCCTGCTGCTGCTCATCCTCCTGCCGCTCGAGGTCCTCGTAGTAGATGAACTCATCGCAATTGTTACTGAGCAGGTCAGAGGTCGAGTCGCGCATCCCGAGCCCGATGACGTGCTTACCGTTCTCCTTGAGCTTGGACACGAGAGGCGAGAAGTCGCTATCCCCAGAGACGATGACGAATGTGTCCGCGTGTGCCTTGCTCCACGCGAGGTCCATAGCATCCACCACCATCCGGATGTCCGCGGAGTTCTTCCCCGTCTGTGACCGCTTGGGGATCTCGATGAGTTCGATCGCCGCCTGGTGGAACGTCGCGGCGTACTCCGGGAAGCGGCTCCAGTCTGCGTACGCTTTCTTCACGATCAGCTTGCCCTTCTCCAACAGACGCTCGAGCACCTTGCTCACGTCGAACTTCCCCTGCTTCTGCGTGCGGAATCCGAGGGCGAGGTTCTCGAGATCAATGAAGACAGCGAGATTGCGTTCTTTCTGTGGATCTGAGGTGTTCATCGCCATTACTGTACTCCTCTCTCCATGTGGGGAAAGGGAGAACGTACAGAGGTTGCCCGTGAGTGGCCTCGTCTGGGCCCTCGCGATTGGTGTCATTCTCGTTGTTATCTACGAGAAAAAGGATTACAATCACTCTTCAACCTCACCCCCTCTCCTATTCCGCACACTCCGCACTCCTCTTGTCTGGTCGATGGCTGCACGGCGAACACGTACGGCAAGCAGTACTGTCGTACGCACATCAAAGGGAATCGCACACCCGTGGTCATCACGGACGAGCAGCGCACACACATGCGGTCGGACTGCTGCAATGCTGCCTGTGCTGATGGGAAGCGCCACGACTACGGTAAGCAGTACTGCGCACAGTGCAAGCAGGCGTGCTGCTGGCATCCGAATACGCTCAGGGCCGCACCGCTCGCAGCTCAGACGGACTGATCAGCGATGAGCGATGAGCGGTGAGCGATGAGCAGACATTCTCATAGCCCACAGCCCACAGCCCACAGCCTCTTCGAGGCGGGAATCACTGCACCTCATTTCGTCGAAGGTACCTCATATCCACACTGCCAGGATCACCCCCATGATCAGCATGGACACGAGGTAGTGCCCGTTATTGAGGATCCAGAGCTTCCACGGCTTTCCCTCCCACAACACACCACCGAGTGTCACCGGAGCGATGAACCCGAGCCAGTTCCAGAATCCTGCCTGCAGGCCTGCTTGCACTCCGTACACGTCGAGGTACGTGCTTGCGAAGACGAGCGAGTGCGCCAGCACGAAGCTCATCAAGAGCGATCCAAGTGCGGCGAGTGCGTACAACTTGCCCATGCCTTCTTTCTTCGCTTTCTCCATCGACGCATGGTCGATCTTCATCATCTTCATCCACTGCTTTCCGAAGAGCGGACCGTACCACACGAATCCGATGACCATGCTCGCGACCGTGGAGGCGAGGATGGCCGGGATGTTGAGAGGGATTTCGGGCATACGAAGAAGGGGGAAGGGAACTCAGAGGAGTATAGCAAACATGGAAGATGCGTATGTGGAATGTTTAACTTAACCATTACTTGTTGTTGGACCTGCTTAGAAGTTATTCGAGTCCTTATGTACTTCCTTTACTTCGACAGTAGGCATTTTCATGTGCATCACCCTCCCAGTTTCTTCTAGCTGTTTCAGTGCTCCATTTATGATCGGATCGTCTTTTCCAAAAATTTCCCTGCCAAGAAGTAAATGGTGGCGCATGGAGGCAGAAGGAGGCACAGTGATATCAAATGTTATTCCGATGGTATCGAGATCTACATTCTGGACTGTAAATGCCTGCCTTTGCTTCCATTGCATATTTACCCATTGCTCAGCATGAGGGATCATCTTGCGAACAGACGCGATGATCTTATCTTTTTCTGATTTCCGTGTTGCAACAACCCTGACCATCCGCTGTTGTCTTTCCACTTCTTGAGATTGTTTCTGTCTCTGTATGTTATACAGATCGATTGCCTCTTGTTCATACAGCCATTGTGCCACTGCATCGCCTGGCTTCATGCCGATGGCATCTCCAAATGCATTGAACTTCGTTTTGCCTAGTTGACGGCAGAGAACATCTAGAGAGATATATGGAAGAACATCACCAAATCTGCTGGCAGCACCACGCTGGTACCACTCTGCGGGAGTTGGGTATTTCTCGAGCAATTTTTTTTTCACAGTATTAGGTGCTTGGACCATGTCTTCACGGAATTGTTTGATCGCAAGCCGTTGTTCTTCAATCTGCTGGCGAGCTTGCACGATGTCAGGGTCATCTGCCCCAAAAATCATTGCACCAACTGCACATCGTACTTCAGGATTCGATGAGATGGAACTACCTTGGAAACCGAATCGCATGGATAGGTAGATTAATGCATTTTCAGCACTGTTTGAGCCGGATTCATCACGTGCAAATTGATAGTAAGCGTTTGCGGGCTCGGTTGTGATGACTGCAGCCTTCAGCCATTCTTGCGCTGAAGGGTATTTCTTTTTTATTATTTCACACCAAATTTTCACTACAGGCCCTGGAGCTTCATCGGGTTTCTTCAATAGCTCTTCCCTTTCAGCAATCCGAATGGCGACGTCAGGGTGATCCATACCGAACACTAATGCAGCGAGCTCTAATCGACCTATATATTCTTCCCACGGGTTTGTATGGAGACCGAAATATTCTTTAAATTCTTTACGGTCCTTTATGCCAATGTCTTTCAGCTTAAGACGTGAACGACTAGACGAGTGTTCCAAAGCGAACAAATTCAGAGGCGTTTGGACTGCTGCCCTTATCTTTGAGATTCTTTCCTCCTTCTCTTCCTTTTTCCTTACCAGAATGGTCGCGACTGCTTGACGCACTTGTGATGATCCAACGTCTCCAAGGATCCCCACTCCCAATTCTGTCTGTAATTCCAACAGAGGCACCCCAAGTTCCGCGGACCAGGCCGCCACAGTCCCATACCGTTCGATTGGTTCTTGCATTCCCTCTTTCATAGTGTTGGCTGAGGAGACTGAAGTTCTTTTTCCCTCTTTAAGCATTGCTCGACATAGGGAAGATTCACTATTTGCTCTCTGCTGTAGACCTTCTCACTAGTGGGTTGAACTTCATGCTGTTGTCCATAGTTTGTACCTCCTGATGTTTGCGACATGATCAGGACTCGTGAGAAGTTATACCGTGCCACTCCTATCGGCTGCAGATTCATTGCATGGACTTCACGGAGGAGTTGCTGGTATTCAATGCTTGGATGCAGGAGAGAAAACTGGGATAGACTTAGGCCAACTCCTCCACCCGCCAATCCAGCGAGCGCAGTATCTTGATTTATTTCTGGCAAAGCACTGAGACGGAGCCATTCTCGCACAATAGGAATCGAGAGTACTTCGGCTTTAGCAAAAATTGGCTCAGGATTGCCAATACTAAGTGCATAGCCAATTGTCAGGAGTTGCTCACGGCAAATGCTTTCTAGGTGACGAGGGTCCAGGCGATTCAAGAGTGCAAAATATTTCGGAATTATGCCGTTGATTCCTTTGATCTCGACCTCTGAAGCTCCTGGAGCAACCTCGCGAAGTGTCGAATTTTGCTGAATGTATACAAGCGATTCTAACTCGGTCCGACGATAGAGAGTAAATGATTCATCAGCAAAAACACGACTAAGGGGCTGCATATGAAGTTCCTGGACAGCGTGCTCAAGTGATGGCAGCGGGACGCCATGATACATTGCAAATCGCTCCATTGTTATATATATGCTTTCGTCTATGAGGACGCCATAAGCACTGTGCAATTTTTGTTTTGTTCTATATTCTTGCAGCCCTGGCAAGGCAAGGATATCTCGCTGTCGGTAGACCGGGACATATTGTTTTTGAAAGACAGCTACACCAACGGCTTGCAATCCTGCTCTCTGCACCTCTCGAAGCAATAAATCTTGAGGGTAATCGTGGAATTGCGCAAAAAAATCCAGATAGATGCATGTCTCTTCTCCTAGTTCTACAGTTCCGTCTTCCCTGAGAGATTTCACAATATCGTATGAGAGTTTTTTTCCATCAATCCGTTCACACGCCGCATCGACGTCCCCTCCGTCGAGGATGTTCAATGCTTCAGCAAGTGTGAGCGGAGTAGCATAGAACTTCTGGGGAGATGCCGACATCGAGTCTCTTGTTTGTGCATTGTCACCACCCCCGCTCCCACCCCCGCTCCCACCACCAACTTCGTGGATGTCACGGCGCCAGCGTGGCTCGATAATGTACGCAAACTCCTTGTTCGATGTCCTGCGCGATGCGCGGCCTGCCTGTTGAATGAGCACTGCTGGACTTGTCGTTGCTCGTAACTGGAGCACTGTATTGAGAGGAGGGAAATCCCATCCTAACTGCAGTTTGTCCACGCTTGCGAGCATTCCAAGATCACCATTGAGCAATTTATCTTGTGCTTCTTGGATAATATCTATTGTCCTCCTTTTCCTTACTTCTCTGTTGGTTACCACTTCACATTTCAATCCTTGGCTCGAAGCTTTCTCATGGAAGAGTTTACGGAAGGAGTCGCACTCTCGAATGCTCGAACAAAATGCTATGGGGAGAAGTCTTTCACGTACTTCTTCCTGCAAACGGAGGAACCTCTCGATAGCTTTTTCGTATACCTTTTCCCGTTTTAAGAGTTGAACTTCTTGTTTCTCGCTAATTGTCGACCCAATTTCACCCGGATGTATGTGACCGGGGACTTGGACGATCTTGTACTTTGCTAGGATGCCGTCCTTTACAAGGTCACCATGGGATTCACGGCTAATAATTGGGCCGAAGAACGTGTGAACATCCTTTCTCATGAGCTGAGATGTCGCTGTGAAGGCAAGCTTCAACGCATGTCGATTGGTGTGTTTGTCCAAATTTCCACAGACCTCATTCTCCACCTCTTCCTCTTCTTCTGTGAGTTCTGGATCGAGACCTTGTTCGATAGCATCGATGCTAGCTTGAGTGGCCGGGCCGAGTGCTCGATGGGCTTCGTTACAAATTATCAGCTCGCATTGCTGAATGTGATTTCTATAGACCGGGTCACGCTGCAATCTTGCCCGATGGGCATGGTAATTGGTTATCGTAATGGGGCGCGTTAGCTGCTCCTGATCCTGAGTTAATAAACCAATTTTTTCGGGTTGTATACCTGCCTGCTCAATGAATGTCTTGTGAGTTTGCGCAACGAGATTCGTTCTCGGTTCAAGTACGAGAGTGCGCACATCAAGAAGTTTGGAAATGACAGCATAGAGGATGGTTTTCCCAGCGCCGGTGGGCAGGATGAATGTCCCGCTTCTGCTGCCATTTCCGTTTTTTCGAAGAAACTCTGCGAGTGCCCTAATTGCTTTCATCTGATTGACTCTAAGGGGCACTGCCATTCGTTCTTCAGCTTGAGCGGCATTTACGGTCATGTTCCAAAGAAGCCTTTGGAACAGGGCTACCTGGACAATATTGTCTCTTGAACGTTCTTTATCATCCCCAGCTTCTGTCACATGCAACAGAGTATCATCGAAAGTCAACGCTTCGGCCATAGTCCTATATGTGTATTACATTTACTTAATACAGTCAATTGTTTCATAAATTGTGCGCCCCAAAATCCTGCACCCAATGCTTGTCGTAGTACCCAATCCCAATGTCCCGGAAGTTCCTATTCAGGATATTCGAACGGTGACCGAGGGACTGCAGCCAGGAGGTCATCACCTGCTCTGCTGTTGTCTGCCCCTTCGCGATGTTTTCGCCCGTGTACCACCTCCCCGTGAGCGGGTAACCAGCAGCGCGGATGCGATCGGTGGAACCCTTTCCCTCCGGGTTGATGTGGGAGAAGTAGTTCCTCTTCCACATGTCCTCCGCGTGCGCTTGCGCAGCTTGCGTGAGGTGCGATTCCTCAGAGAGCGGCACGACACCGGCTTTCTTGCGCTCCTCATTCACGAGCTCGAGGATCCGCTTGCGAATCGCAACGAGGGAAATATCCACACTGGAGGACGATTGCGATGCGACGGACTGCGAAGTCGATGACGATGATGAGGCTATCGACGAGGATTTCGACGAACTCTGCACAGAGGATGTGCTACTCGCTGACGACGAGGATTTGCTCGAGGAACTCTTCCACGGGAAGCTCGGGAAGTCCGGGAACCACAGAGCGGCGACGAGGACTGTCGACGGGGACGAGGGAAGCACACCACTGGTTGCGGCGCTTGCGGGAATGGTCATCTCCAGAACGAGGACGAGGAGAACGGCAAACGTCATCCAGAGGCTGGTGCGCTTCATACGATAGTGCGGGGAAGGAGGCGCTACCCTCGCTTCCGCATTCCCGATGGTCAACGGTTATTTCCGAGTTTCTCCCCAGAGAAGTATCGCAGACCAGAATTCTCCCCTACACGGGAGTGTTAGGAGAGTGCGAAGTGTTGCCTCGCCACACTCGACAGGAACGCAGAATGCCGTGTGGCATTCCTCGACAGTGCAGGCTCGTCGCTCATTTGTTTCCCCCTCCATTCCCTCCACTATTCCCACCCTTGTTCCCACCACCTGCATTCCCGCTATTCCCTCTCCCTCCACCACCACCACCACCTCCTCCTCCTCCTCCACTATTTCCACCCCCTCCGCCTCCAGAACCACCCCCGCTATTCCCTCCACCGCCGCTGTTCCCCGTGCCGCCACTGCCGACACCGGAGGAAGATCCCTCGAGACCATTCCCGTCACCGTGGTAGCTCGGGTGGAGGCAGTCGTGTGGGCACTTCTTGTGATTCTCGGGATGTGTGCAGATTCCATCACCGCAGATGATCTCCTCCTTCTCCGGTCTCTTCCCTTGCCCTTCGTTGTCCGGGGATTCCTTCTCGATCGTACAGTCCTTTGGACAGGTGTTGTGGTTCTCGTAAAGGTCTCTGCACACGCCGTCGCCGCAGAAGCCGTCGAAGACACATTCGTTGTCGTTTCGACCGTCGCAGTCATCGTCGATCGCGTTGCAGAACTCGACAGCGCCCGGGTGGATGAGGTCATCACTGTCGTTGCAATCTCCAGCGCAGATGTTCACGCCATCGTTGTCCCCATCGATGCACGAGAGCTCAGGGTAGAGTTCGATCGCCTTCGCCACGACGTTGCCGGCGTGGACGATGCCGTAGCCCGTGTACGGGTCGAAACCGGAAGACCCGATGTCGCGCGCGGACTTCGTCAGGATCTCGTAGACCTGCGCGGGAGTGAGATCTGGGTACTTCCCGAGGAGCAGTGCCGCTGCGCCCGCGACGTGCGGTGATGCCATGGAGGTGCCGGACGCGATCGCGTACGCGCTGTACGGACAGGGAGGATCGCCGACGTAGCAGGACCATGCAGACCAGACGTGGTGGCCTGGTGCCATGAGATCGAGCGCACTGCCCCAGCTCGACCACGTCGTCTTCTCATTCGCGTACTCGTGGAGTGCGCCGACAGCAATTACCTTGGATCCGCACGCGGGGGAATACACGCCGGCACCGTTGTTCCCTGCAGCGGCGACGACCACCACCCCTTGATCGACGAGCCAGTTTGCTGCGTCCGCTGTGGTGCGAGAACCATCACAGTGATCGCCACTTGTGGAGCCCCCACCAAAGCTCATGTTGGCAACATCCGCACCCTCCTGTGCTGCCCACTCCATGCCGGCGAGCACATCACCCTCGTAGCAGCGGCCCGCGTTCGTGCACACTTTTGCGATGAGGAGTTGCGCTCCCGGTGCCATCCCGTTCGCGATGTACCCCGAGGTCGTTGTCCCTCCGTCAGGCAGCGGGTTCGGTTCCGTGATGCCGAGTCCTGCGATGATGGCCGCGACGTGCGTCCCGTGACCATGCCGATCCTCGAGCGTGTCACTCGTGAAGTTCACCTCCTTCAGGATGCGCCCTGCGAGCTCTCGATTGGGAGACACTCCCGTGTCGAGTACCGCGACGCGTGCGCCGTCTCCCCGTAATCCCTGTAGCCATGCACTGTCGGCACCCGCGCGCTGCGTCGTGACATTGTCGAGCACGCTGAAGACTTCCTCCACCTTCGCGCCACTCACCGCCACGTCTTTTGGGCAGGCGATGGAGAGCTTGTCCCGGAGCTCGTGCACGATGCGGCATCCCCTGCGCTTCAGGCGCTCCACGATATCGGGGTTCTTGTTGGGGAAGAGCATCCTCTTCTCCTTCCCGCACTCGACGGGGTCGCTACATGCACTCTGCCCCACTGCCGACTTCTCCTCCACAAGCCTCGCCTGTGTCCTCTGTGAAGCGAGTCCCAGGATGGCGAAGCACAGGACGAAGAGGAAGAGTTCTGGTCCATGCCCGAAGGGAGCGTTCTTGTGCATGAGTGGGTATGAATTTGTATTTTAATTATACAATAAAACTTGTGATTTAGCAACAGGCATCGCTCCCGTGCGCGGGGCTACGCCGGACGAGCGGCCTGGAGAAAGTATACCTGCTTGCGGAGTCGATGGTCTGATTCCCCGGAGCTTGCTCCGGAAAAAGGAGTCCAGAGCTTGCTC
>JAUSFD010000013.1 GCA_030649955.1 Candidatus Peregrinibacteria bacterium
TCCTCCCATGGGTCCTGCGTGAGTTGCTTGATGGAGAGGGAGATCTTCTCCCCTTCGACGCCGATGATCTTCACCTTCACCTTGTCACCAACCTCCGCATACTCAGCGGGGTTCTTCACGTGTCCCCAGGCGATTTCCGAGATGTGCACCAGGCCCTCCAGGCCGTCGAAGGCGACGAAGAGGCCGAACTTCACGATGCCGCTCACGGTTCCCTCGCGCAGTTCCCCGATCTTCAGGTGTTCCAGAGCCTTCGCGCGCTCCTCTGCCATTGCCTCGCGCTCGGAGACGACGATCTTCCCCGCATCCTCATCCATGGTGATGATCTTCACGGTGAACGTGTGGCCCACATACTTCTGCAGGCGCGAGATGATCTCCGATGTGTCCGCATTGTTCACGCGTGGGTAGTGCACAGGTGCGAGCTGGCTCACGGGGAGGAAGGTGCGGATGCCATCGATGTTCGCGAGGAGCCCTCCTTTGTTCGCCTCCTGTGCCGTAAACTGCATGGTGCCATCGCCTTCCACAAGCTTGTGGAAGCGGTCCCAGGCCTTCTGCTGGCTGGCCATGCGCAGGCTCAGGATGATCATCCCTTCGTCGTTCTCCTCCTCAAGTACAAGTGCGGATACGTTGTCCCCCACGCGGAGATCCTTGAACGTGTTGAAAGAATCCCGCAGCTCGCGGCCAGAGATGATCCCCGTCGCTACTCCCTGGATATCCAGGAGGAGTTTATTCTTCCCGCGGAAGACGACCGCACCCTCGATGAGTTCCCCCGGGTGCACGCGCACGACAGGTGGGGACTCCTTAAGGAGCTGTTCCATGACGGGATTCTTCGTTCCGACGGAGCGTTTTGGCATGGGAGAAGAGGGTGCAGGCGGAAGAGGTAAAGGTGAAGCGGTCCCTGCACGAGCAACCGGTTCGGGCGATACTCTTGCACCTTCCGGCGGTAGCGTCAACTACCCTCTGGGGAGAAAGGGAACAGGGAACAGAGAGGGAACAGGACCCTGTTACTCTGTTCCCTGTTCCCTAGAGCACAGTGTGCTCTATGTGCATATGCTCCTCCTCCGGGAGGTGCTGTTCCTGCGCCGTCTTTGGATTGTAGATCTGGTAGTAGAGCTCCACGAGCTCGTGCGTGAGGACCCGCCTCGTCTTGAGGCCAATGTTCTCGAGGCCCGTGGAGATGAGCTCGATGCTGTCCTGCAGCTCCTTGCTGTGATCCAGGAATTCGCGATTGCGCTGGCTGGCACGGGCCACCGTGTCGTCCTGGTGCATCCATTCGAAGAACTTCTCGAGGAACGTCTTCTTGTGCGTCGACGTGTCCATGGGGACGACGATGTAGAAATGCTTCTGCATGATGTCCGCGACGTCCACGAGGTGCTCGACGAAGCTCGCATACGCGACGGTCTGGTTCCGCAGAAGCTCGTTCTGCTGCATGCTCGCGATGGTGCGCAACTGCGAGAGGTAGGGGTCGATGTTGAGTCTGGCGGAGCGGATGACGATCTGAATGGGGAACGTGAGGGTGTTCACGAACGACTGGTACCCCGCGATGATGCCCTGCTGCTCGGCTTCGCTCTTCAGGTTGAAGTTGATGGCTTCCACGAGGAGGATCGCACGCATCCCACCGTTCTTCAGGAGAACGGTGTCATTGCGGATCTCTGCAATGGGGAGGAACCGCTGCGCGGACGAGGCCTGCGTCTTCTTGCGCTGCCGCACGGTGCTCTTCACGTTCTCTGGGCTCATGAGTGCTGCGGGAAGATATCGCGGAACACCTGGAGTTTCCCGGAATCACGCTGATCCACGGCGATGCGTGTGGGATTCACCGGGAGTGTCGAACGCGGGGGTTCCTCCACTCCTTCCTCGCTGTGCGCCGCGGGTGCTTGTGCAACGGACATCTGCGGTTCTGCAGCAAGGACTTCCGCCTTCGCTGGGGCAGCGGGAGTTACGAGGAATCCGCCATCGAGGATGGAGGAGAGCTCACGGATGTGATCGGGTTGCTGCCTGTCCTCCGCTGCCCTGGGGGCAGGTGCTGTTTTCTGGATGGTGCGAATGTGGATGGTGAGTCCCGTGCGCGGTGTCCACACGCGGATGCGCGGCTTGCTCATCTTCTCGATGATCAGCATGCACATGCGTATGAGCGAGAGGTCATTCACTCTTACGAGCGCAAAGGCGACTGCGATGACGCAGGGAATCCACGTCACGATAGTGAGCGCGACGCTTGGCTGACCGTAGGCCTTCGAGGACATCGCCCACAGCGCGTAGCTGAAGCCGCCGCCGCCGAGGATGATGATCGTCTGCTTGAGCGTGAGCGGACCGACTATCCGGTCCTCCACGTAGACGTTCTGCGGAATCTTGACGGGTTCGATAGCCATACTTCAATGGGGCTCAGTACGAGTAAATCCACTAATTATAGCAGAAATCGAAGGCTCTTCCAAGTCAGTGAACTGGAGAAAAAGGCAGGAAGGGCAGTAATGGCAGGAACGGCAGGAAGGTACGGCATCCCCTTACTGCCTTTCCTGCCCTCGCTGCCTTTTCTGCCGTATCAAGCCATCGCCACTTCCTCCTCCGCAGGCACATCGATCTTCGCTCCGCCGTTGCTCTCGCCGCGGAGGAAGTCGAGCGTGTCCTTGTTCTTCTTCACGATGCGGATGACGTCGCCCTTCTCGAAGATGCCCTTGAGGATGTGCTCGGCGATCTCCGATTCCAGGCGTTCCTGCACCACTCTGCGGACGGGGCGTGCGCCGTACTCTGGGTCGAAGCCCTCCTCCGCGAGGAAGTTCACTGCCTTCTGGTCGACGTCGAGCGCGTAGCCTTGCTCCTTCAGCCGTGCGCTCAGCTGATCCAAGTGCATCCGGACGATGCGGCGGATGTGCTGCTGATTCAGGGCGTTGAAGACGATCAGGTTATCCACGCGATTCAGGAACTCTGGGCGGAAGTGGTCCTTGAGTTCATTGAGGACTTCCTTGGATTTCTCTTCGTACGCGTGCTCCTCCTCCGTTGCCTCATCCTCCAGCTTGAAGCCGATCTTCGCGGCCTGCTTCGTGAGCTTCTCCGCGCCGATGTTGCTCGTCATGACGATGACGGTGTTCGTGAAGTCGACCTTCTTTCCCGTCCCGTCCGTGAGCACGCCGTCCTCCAGGATCTGGAGGAGGATGTTGAAGAACTCGGGGTGCGCCTTCTCGATCTCATCGAAGAGCACCACGGAGTAGGGCTTGCGCCTCACACTCTCCGTGAGTTGCCCGCCTTCCTCGTAGCCCACGTAGCCCGCGGTCGTGCCGACCAAGCGGGAGACGTTGTGGCGCTCCATGAACTCGGACATGTCGATCTTGATGAGGGCGTCCTCGCGGTTGAAGACCTCGCGCGCAATGGTGCGAACGAGCTCCGTCTTTCCGACGCCAGTCGGACCGAGGAAGAGGAAGGATCCGATGGGTCGCCGGGCGTCGCTGATACCGACACGGCTACGGCGAATGGCACTCGCGACCTTCCGGATTGCCTCGTCCTGACCGATGACGTGTTTGCGCATGAGGAGCTCTAAGTTCGCCAGACGCTTCGCCTCGGATTTGAGGAGCCGCGTCACGGGGATGCCGGTCATGCGGGCGATGATGGCGGCGATGTCGTCCCCGGTAATTTGCACAGGGGTGCGACGGTCACCATCTTCAGAATTCTTCAGGCTATCGAGCTGCTCGCGCAGCGTCTGCTGCTCCTGCTTCAAGCGGAGCGCCTGGTGGTACTTCTGCTCGCGCACAGCCTCCTGCTGCTTCACGATGAGTTGCTCCAGCTTGAGTTCCATCTTCTTGAGCTCAGGACTCTGTGCCGACTGCTGGAGGCTTTTGCCTGCGGAGGCTTCGTCGAGGACGTCGATAGCCTTGTCCGGCAGGAAGCGTTCCGGGATGTAGCGCTTGCTCAGGTGGACGGCGGTCTCGATCGCCTCGTCGGTGATGCTCAGGTGGTGGAACTGCTCGAAGCTGCCCTTGAGACCCTTCAGGATTTCGATCGCGTCGGGGACGCAGGGTTCTTCCACCATGATCGACTGGAACCGGCGCTCGAGGGCGCGGTCCTTCTCGATCGTGCGGTACTCGTCCATGGTGGTGGCGCCGATGACGCGCACTGCGCCGCGGCTGAGAGCGGGTTTCAGAATGTTCGCAGCATCGAGCGAGCCCTCTGCGGATCCCGCGCCGACGACGGTGTGGATCTCGTCAATGAAGAGGATGATCTGGTTATCGCTCTTCGCTGCCTCCTTAATAATGTCGTCGAACCGTTGCTCAAACTCCCCGCGATACTTCGTCCCCGCAACGAGCGAGCCCATGTTCAGCACCAGGAGGCGCTTATTCCGGAGGGAGTCCGGCACGGTGCCGGCAGCGATGCGCGACGCCAATCCTTCGACGATCGCCGTCTTCCCAACACCTGGCTCACCAATGAGCACGGGGTTGTTCTTCGTCTTGCGGTTGAGGATGTGGATGAGACGCTCGATCTCCGGGTCGCGCCCGATGATCGGGTCTACCTTCCCCTCCTTCACTTTCACGATGAGGTCATCGGTGAAGTAGTCGAGCACGGGTGTCTTGCTCTTGCCATCCGTCTTCTTGCGTTTGAGCCCCTCCGGTTCGGCCTGCCCATTCTGCATGCCGACGATGACGCCCTGGAGGCCCTGGAAGAACGCCTCGAGCGATTGCTCGAGGTTGCGGTTCTGCTGCTTAAACTGGCTGATCTGCCCGAACATCTCCTCGACGCGCAGACGCAGATCCTCCGGATCCACCTGCATGCTCTCGAGGATCACCGTCGCAGCGTTCTTGCCGGTCGAGACGAGTGAGTGGAGCAGGTGCTCCGTCCCCACGTTCGCGTGGCGGAACTTGTGCGCGGTCACGACACTCTGCTCGATGACTGTGTGGAGGAACGTCGAAAGTCCGTGTTTCACGTGTTGACCCTCCAGGTTGGGTGACTTGATCGCCTTCATGAGGATGCGCACGTTCTCCTGCGTGACGCCCGCTCCGGTGAAGATGGAGAACCCGAGGGATTTGGGAATGCTCAAGAGTCCCAGGAGCAGGTGCTCCGTCCCGATGTAGTTGCTCTTCATATTCTTCGCCTCCTGCTCCGCGATCTGGAGCGCAAGCTTGGCGTTGGGGGTGAATCGGTCGAAGGGGTGCATACGGAGATGAGGGAGGGAATCTCTGATTGTCACTCTACAGGAATGAGTGATAATCGGCGAGAGGAATCTGAACATTCTAGCGCAGATCTCGTGAAGGGTGGAGTGACAGAGCGGCGTGAACGGTGGTCTAGTGCGAGTGTATCTGTACACGAATCTTGTTCAACGAGAATCGCTTGTCAGATGGCATGGAAACCACGGACAAGCCAATTCATTTTCAACACTCCACGTTGGATGGTGTGGAAAAGTATAGGAAACTTTTCATCGGCCCTCATCCCTAACCCTTCTCCCGCGATCGCATCTCCTGCCAATCCTGGAGGAACAGCGCGATGATCGTCGTCACGGGAATACTGAGGATAATCCCGAGGACGGGGTGGATGATCTGCGGGAAGCTGATGCCGATGAGCATGGCGAAGATGATGGCGAGAGGGGAGAGCCCGACCGCGCGCTTCATGATGAGAGGGACGAGAAGATTATTCTCGCACCACTGTATCACGTAGTAGACGCCGGTGAGGACGAGGGCCCAGATGAGACCCTTCTGTGTGAGGGCGATGAGCACCGCGGGAATGGCCGCGATGAAGGGGCCGATGACGGGGATGAACTCCGTGAAGCCTGCGAGAATGCCGAGCGTAAGGGCGTAGGGCATCTGGAGGATGAACAGCGCGATGAAGACCAGGAGGCCGATGGAGAAGCACAGCACGAGCTGGCCACGTGCCCACTGCGCGAGCTTCATGTGGATCGCTTCGGACTTCGTATCGACGTACGAGCGGTAGCGTCGCGGGAGGAAGCCGCGAATCCAGCTGATGATGCGCTCCTTCTCCATCTGGAAGAAGAACGCCATCACGAGCACGAGGATCATGTTCGTGAAGAAGTTCACGACGGAGCCGGCGAGTTGTGCTGCGAACTTGAGAGACGCCTGCGTCGCAGTAGAGAGCGATTGGCCCAGGCTCTGGAGGGCGTCCGTGAACTGGTTGATGGAGAGGTTCTCCAGCGTCAGCCGAACGAGTTCAGAGAGCTGCTCGTTCATCGCATCATTGACGAGTGGCAGCGAAAACTCCGGCTCCTGAATGAAGGCGTTCACTTCGACGCTGATGAAGAGGGCGATGTTCTGCAGTTCCTTCGCGATGATCGGGATGAGGGAGACTAAGAGGAACACGAAGAGGAAGAGCGCGATGAAGTAGTGGAGCAGAACCGCGATGCCGCGGGGGATGCCCCAACGGGTGAGGGCTTGGACGCCCGGATCGACGATCACGGCGATGAACGCGGAGAGCAGGAAGAGGATGATCTTGTCCTGGAGCAGGTAGACGAGCTCCACACCGAGGAGGATCGCCAGGATCGCGAAGGCGGCCTTCACGACGCTCTGAATCGATAGGTGCACGAGGATGGAATCCCGCTCCTCCGCGGGAGGGAATCCCGACGAAGGCTTATCTGCGGGCTGCTTCCCGTGCTGCCGCGCACGCGAGAGCAGGCGCTGCGCTTTCTCTCCGATGATGCGGAGCGATGTGAACGATGGTGGAGGTTTGCGAGGGTTCATGAGACGCCGATGAGGGCAGTGACGAAGAGGTCGATGATGAGGAATGCGAGGATGGCGATGACGAAGCCGATGAGTGCCCAGGTGAGGCGGGCCTTGCCCTTCTCCTTATCTCCAGTGACTCCGCTCAGGGCGATCTGGTACCCCGCCCAGATGATCTCGATCACGCACACGGTACCGATGACGCCGAAGAGTACCTGGAGGAGATAGGCGAGGTAGAGGGGGATACACCCGAAGTCGAATTCGCCCGTGACGAAGTTGCAGTTTACTGCTCGATTGAGATTCGTTGGTAGTGCTGTCTTCCCTGGCACAGCCGGAACAACGCCGGTGGTCCCCGGGACGATGCCCGACTCCGGGATCAGCTGCGGGTTTGCCGCATCGATCTGCGCGAGAACGGACGAGGGAAGCACGACCGCCACGAGGAGCGGCAGCAGCGCGAGGGACAGCGACTTCATCGGCACGTATTGTCCCTCCTTCGCGGTTTTTGAGCGACATCCTGCTCTCCTTTTGTCTCGCCATCTGCATCGAAGTATGATCTTATCTGTCATATAATAATCCTGGTGCAGGGCGATACGTCTACAGAGTCCCCCTCACCCTCCTCTCCCCCGTTAGGGGAGAGGTGACAGAGGAAATGTAAGAATGTTGACTGTAAGAACACATCGTCCGATCTGGAGTCTTCTGAAGCTTCATTATTATGTTCTCTTGGGATAACGTCACCAGGCCCATTGTCGCACTCGCTCCCATGGCGGGGGTCACGGACGCGTCGTACCGACAGATCATCAAGCGCGTCGCTCCAGAGGTCATCGTCTTCACGGAGTTCCTCTCGACGGACGCCATCGCATACGGTGCGAAGCGGACAATCGACATGCTGCACTTCGATCCCGCACTCGAGCGACCGTTCATCGTGCAGGTGTTCGGGCACGACCCCGCACATTTCCTAGAGGCGGCGAAGGTGATTGAAGATCTGGGAGCGGATGGCATCGATATCAACATGGGCTGTCCTGCAGCGAAGATCGTCTCCTCCTGCCATGGCTCCGCACTCATCCGGGAGCCGGCACTCGCCGCGGAGCTGGTGCACGCGACCGTGAAGGCAGTCCGGATCCCCGTGAGCGTGAAGACGCGTCTGGGATGGGACCGCACCGATACGTTGATTCCCTTCTGCAAGAGCCTCATCGAGGCGGGCGCGAGCGCGTTCTCCATCCATGGCCGCCGCTTCTGCGACAAGTTCTCCGGCGCCGCCAACTGGGAGCCGATCTACGAACTCAAACGTGAGGTTTCCGTCCCCGTCATCGGCAACGGCGATATCCGCACAGCGGATGATGCCCTTGCGAAGATCGGCAACCTCGATGGCGTGATGGTGGGGCGGGGGACCTTCGGGAACCCGTGGGTAATGGCGGACATTGTCACTGCGCTTCGAGGAAACTCGTTTACTCGTTTACTCGTTGATTCGAGCGAACCAATAAACGAATCAACGAATAAACGAATCAACGAATCCATTTCCTCTCCAATAACAGCACTCACTTTTGTGGAGAAGGTCCCCTTCATCCTGGAGCACTGCGCCCTCGCTGTTCGATTCAAGGGCGAGCGGCGTGGGATCCTCGAGATGCGCAGGCACTTCGCGAGCTACGTGAAGGGGTTCGATGGTGCCCGCGAGATGCGGGAGGAGTTGATGAAGGTGGAGAGGATGGAGGAAGTGAAAGCCATCCTTCGGTGAATGTTAAATGTAGAATGGAGAATGTACAATGAAGAAATTGAAAGGAATTCACACATTTGGTTTCAGCATTCTACATGTAACATTCTACATTCTCTTCAGATCTGCACTCTCACCCCGGGTCCCATCGTCGGTGAGACGGAGACAGAGGCGATGTATTCCCCTTTGATGCCGCTGGGTCGGGCATCCTTGATTGCCTGGAGGAGCGTGTTGAAGTTCTCCTCGAGTTTCTTCGGCCCGAAGGAGAGCTTCCCGAAGATCGTGTGGATGATGCCCTGCTTGTCCATGCGGCACTCGATGCGTCCCTTCTTGAGCTCCTCGATGGCTTTACTCACCTTATCGGTGACGGTCCCTGCCTTCGGGGACGGCATGAGCCCGCGCTGACCGAGAATCTTCGCGACCTTCCCCAGGTCTTTCATCAGCTTGGGGACCGCGACCGCGATGTCGAAGTTGAGCTTGCCTTCCTCTACCTGCTTGATGAGGTCCTCATTCCCGGCGAGCTCGGCGCCCGCCTTCTTCGCCTCGTCGATCAAGTCATCCGTCACGAAGGCGGCGATGCGCACTTTCTTCCCCGTGCCGTGCGGGAGATTCACTGTCGTGCGGACGAGCTGGTCCGCCTGCGTCGTATCCGCGAGGATGCGGATGTGTGCCTCGGCAGTCGCGTCGAAGGCACTCGTGGAGAGCTTCGTGAGGAGCTCCATCGCCTCAGCGATCTCGTAACGGGGTTTCGTAATGAGCGCCCTGCGGTCGGCGTACTTCTTACCGCGCTTGCGCGCGAGCGGGATCTGCTTCGATGCCATGGTGATGGGGGAACGTGGTTGCCACGCGGGAAATCCCGGGTGGAGGGACGCCCTTGGACTTCGATAAGGGCTCCCACGAGCCCGGGGATTGTGCCTCTCCCCCAATCCTCACGCAAGAGATTTCCTGAGGGACTAGCGCCGTTTCTTCCCAGGGGCAGGCCGGGAAGCCATCTTCGCCTTCTCGACCATTCGCTGCATCGCGGGTCGCGGGAAGGCGGAGGGCCTAGATTGGGGGGTAACCATGGGGGCGCTGCGGAAGGATTGCGGGGCATGGGCCTCGAAGCGGGTGCACCAGGAGAGGAGCAAGCCGTAGAGGAGCATGATCGTGGGCATTACCCACCACTCCTCTTCCTCGAAGCCGAGGAGCATGGTGAGGACAAGCGAGAGGGCGGCGAAGAGGACCGAGCCATACCCGAGGACCTTGAACATGAGGAAGAAGATCGCACTGGGAACGGAGCGCGAATTCTCATCGACGGATCGCAGCAGGTGGTCGTGCCAGAGGAAGGTCAAGCCACCCGCGCTGAAGACGAGGAGGAGTGCGATGTAGATGACGCTCTCGTACGGCTGGCGTGCCAGCACTCCGTACACGGCGGGGAGTCCGCCGATGGTCATGAGGAGGAGACCGAGGGCTTGCATGAACGAGCAGTAGATCGCCTTCCCCACCGCCCACGGCTTCGCTCCGGGGATGTGGATGCTCGGGATGAACACAATGGCGATGACACCCAGGATAGCGAGGGGAACGAGGACGCCGTAGAGGATACCAACGACTCCGAAGAGGGAGGCGGGAGCTGCAGACATGAAAAATGAGGAAGAGTTGGTGCGTAGCGTACGTGGAATGCGAAAACCGTGCACGTCGAAAGGATTGCACTTCCCTCATGCGATGCTCTGGTTACTCCACCGTGACGCCCATACTGCGTGCTGTCCCGGCCATTACCGCCATCGCTGCCTCCAGGTCCGTCGTGTTGAGATCCGGCATCTTAATCTCCGCGATTTCCTTCAGCTGCGCCTTCGTGATCTTCCCCACTTTGTTCTTGTTCGGTTCGCCACTACCTTTCTGGATCTTCGCGCGCTCCATAATGAGGGCGGCAGCGGGGGGTTGCTTCACGACGAACGAGAACGTCCGGTCCTCGTACACGGTGATCTGCACCGGGAGGAGTTGCCCTTGCTTGGCCTTCGTCTGCTCGTTGAACTTCGTGCAGAAACTCGAGATATCCACCCCGGCCTGGCCGAGCGCGGGACCGAGCGGAGGGGCGGGGTTCGCCTGCCCGCCGCGTGCTTGCACTTTGATGATTTTCTTCACTGCCTTTGCCATAGCCGACCTACTGTACGGATGAACGAGGTGTTGGTCAATGGAAGATCATGTGTGCACCAGCGGAAGCACTGCACGGCTTCCTCGAGCCACTGAACTTGTATGGAGGCTCCTGGTCCGCTTTGCGAGAGGGAGTGTCTCGTGTTTGGCGTTCTTGCTGAACGGGCAGGGCAGCCTAAGATACGGCAAATTCCCCACCTCCCATGTCCTCCACATACTTGAACTCCGCACGACGCTCGGCTGCTCTCCTCCTGGGGCTCGTTCTCTTCGGTGCTGGTTACCTCGGGTTCTTCAGCGAAGGAGTCCTCCTCCACCTGCAAGTGGATTCCCTCCAGAATTTCTTCCACGTTGGCACAGGCGCTGTCGCACTCATTGCGGCGTTCGAGGAAGATCGCTTCACGCACTGGGCGCTCCTCCTCCTGGGGGTTACCCTCGGTCTCCTCTCCGTCGATGGCTTCGTGTGGAACGGAACGCTCTTCGATCTCTTCCCGCTGACGTCGGCGGACAACTACGCGTACATGGTCCTCTCCTCCGTAGCACTCGTCGTCTCCGTCTGGGAAGTGGAGAAGATGTTCGAGCGGCCAGCGAGACGCCGGTTGCTGCGCGTGCGACGGTGATCTTCTGTTTACTCGTTGATTCGTTTATTCGAAGTGTCACAGAGCGAATAAACGAGTACACCAATCAACGAATAAACGATTCCCTTCCGACAAGGGTTTTAAAGGCTCAAACTCTCCAGAAGATCGAACATCACGATCTCCCTGTCTTTTGCTATATGCATCTCGTACAGGCGTTCGCGCACGCGCGCGAAGACGATACGCTCCTCGCTGATGCCCGTGTCGAGGAATGACAGGAAGTTGCGCACGGGTTTGCCGTCACGGATCTGCGTTTCGTCGATCAAGTCCGTCAGCTGCGTGGTGAACGCCGTATGCAGTGCTTCCTTGAGGGCCATGTAGTAGAGCTTCACGGAGGGAGACTCTGTCCAGGAGAGGAGACCGATGCGGTCGTTGTTCTGGAGGAGGATGAACGTGGTGACGGGCGTTTCGCCGGGGATGACCTGGCGGAGGATGCTCGCCTCCTCCGTGAGTTCGATCGCGATGTCCTTCGTGCGCAGAACCTCGTCGACATCGGGTCCGCTACGGCGGGCCACTCCTGGGGCATCGGTTTGTTCGGCAATGGGGGGGTGTTCCTCGATCGTGGGTGCACCCTCTTCCTGCGGTTCGATGAGCGCACCACGCATCAGCGTTGCATCTGCTGTCGCGAGGCCGAGAGCCAGGAGGACGAAGAGGAAGGGGGCTACTCTCATGGGCGGGAATTGTAGCAGTTTCTCGGCTGTTTGCTCAATCGTCTGGTATCATCCGGTGCATGGTCCTCAAGCGCACCGCACCGGTGTCTCCCGTTCGCCCACAGGCGGCGGGCCAGGATCCTCCCGCCTTCGAGCAAACGCTGCGTCCCAGGCGCCTCCAGGAGTACATCGGGCAGGCGCGCGTGAAGGAGCACCTGCTCCTCCACATTCAGGCAGCCAATGCGCGCGGAGAGCCACTAGGGCACACGCTCCTGAGCGGTCCTCCGGGTTTGGGAAAGACCACCCTCGCGCACATCATCGCGCAGGAGAGAGGGGTGTCCATTCGCATCACGAGCGGGCCAGTACTGGAGAAACCAGGGGACCTCGCCTCCATCCTGACGAACCTCCAGGAGGGCGAGACGCTCTTCATTGACGAGATCCACCGCCTTCGCCCCGTCGTGGAGGAGATGCTCTACGCGGCGATGGAGGACTATGCGCTCGATCTCGTGATTGGCAAAGGGCCGACCGCCCGCTCCATGCGACTGGATTTGAAGCCCTTCACCCTCGTGGGGGCAACGACGAAGGCGGGCTCCATGAGCGCTCCTCTCCGCGATCGCTTCCTCCATACCTTCAAGCTGGGGTTCTACACACCGGAGGAGATGGAGCAAATCGTCCACCGCTCTGCGCGCATCCTCGAGGTCAGCCTGGATCCCGCGGCAGCGCAGCTCCTCGCTTCCGCGAGCAGGGCGACTCCGCGCATTGGGAACCGTCTCCTCCGCGCTATCCGCGACTTCGCGCAGGTCCGTGGTGAGAAGCGCATCTCGCAGGAGCACGTTCGCACGACGCTCGCGTCGCTGGATGTCGACAGTGATGGTTTAGATGCGACGGACAGAATGCTCATGCGCATGCTCATCGAGCGCTTTGATGGGGGGCCCGTGGGACTGGGGACGATGGCGGCGATGCTCGCGGAGGAGGAGGAGACGATCGAGGACGTCCACGAGCCGTACCTCCTCCAGCAAGGCTATCTCCAGCGCACACCGAAGGGCAGAGTTGTGACGAAGCGCGCGTACGAGAAGCTGGGATTGGAGATTCCGGAGGCAGCGCAAGCGGCACTCCTCTGACTCGAGAGAGAAATCCCAAAACCCAAAACACCAGCCTTCGCTGCAGCTACGGCGGGCAGGTAAATCCCAAACAAATTCCAATAACCAACTATCAATTATCATAATTTTGGAGCTTGGAGTTTCCGATGCTAGCTTGCAGGACGTGGCCCTCACTCCCAACGTCCTCGGCATCCTCATCGGCGGTGTTGCGGCTGCGGTGCTCTATGGCGTCTCCGGCGTCTTCTCGAAGGCGAGCACCCGAGAGGGGATTGGCATTGGCGTGTTCCTCGTGATCATCGGTGGGGCGATCGCCCTCACAGGCATCGTGATCGCTATCGTCTGGCCGGGACGCGTTCCCAATGGCAGAGCTACCGCGTACGCTGCGGCATTGGGCTTCACGTGGGCACTCGGGACCGTATGCGTCGCGCTCGCTCTCGTTCGCTACCAGATTCCTCTGGGGAAACTCGCTCCGCTCTACAACATGAATACCCTCGTCGCTGTCATCCTCTCCCTCATCGTGTTCGCGGAGTGGCAGCAAGTCCGGATGGCTCAACTCCTCCTGGGTGCCGTCCTCATCGTGGTGGGTGGTCTGCTGGTTGCACGATCATAAGGTGACAGTACAGTCAGGTCTGAGGGAAAACACAAAACCCAAATCCCAAATCCCAAATAAAGGGCAAAACCCAAATATCAAAATTTTGGAACTTGGAGTTTGGGGATTTTTTGGGTTTTGGGTTTTCCCAGAGCCCTATTTCTCCACAAGCGCATGTATCTCCTTCTGGATACTGCGCTCGAATCGTTCTCGGGAGAACTCCTTCGCTCTTGCTCGGCACCGTTCGGACTCGAACTTCCGCTCACGACTTTGTTCGATGAGTGCTGCAAGTGATGCTCCCGTCGGTTCGGAGAAGAACATTCCGGTCACTCCTTCGATGACCGTCTCTCTCGCGCCGCCTCTCCCGAACGCCAGTACCGGAGTGCCGCATGCCATGGATTCCACCGGAACGAGACCAAAGTCTTCCTCGCCGGGGAAGAGTGTTGCCTCCGCAGAAGCGTAGAGCGTACGAAGCTCTTCCTCTGTCTGGAACCCGAGGAACGTGATGGTCGGTCCTGCCAGTTGTTCAAGTCTCCTGCGATCGGGTCCCTCACCGGCGATCTTCAGCGGAACACGGAGTGCGTTGCACGCTTCGATCGCGAGCTCGATGCGCTTGTAGGGAACGAGAGTGGAGACGACGAGGTAACCCGTTCGCTCCTGGGAAGTGAGCGCGCCCTCGAACCACACGTCATCGATGGGGGGATAGATCACGTCACTCTTTCGTCTCCAATAGAGCTCGATGCGTCGCGCAACAGTCTTGGATGCGGCAATCAGAGCATCGGGACGATCGGCAGCTTCGCTGTCCCAGGTGCGCAGCTTGTGGAAGGAGCGGGAGAGGTGCCCACGTCTGAGCGGCCCCACGATGCCGCGCCCCGCGCGCTCGAGGATGTCGTGCGTCCTGTCCCACAGGTACCGTGCGGGGGAGTGGACGTAGCAGAGGTGCTTGGGATGTCCGTTTGTGATGATGCCGTGGGTGAAAGCGGAGGACGAGGAGAGCACCACGTCGAACGCGGAGAAATCCCATTCTTCTACAGCCTTCGGAAACCGCGAGAGGTACAGGTGGTGGTTGAAGCCGAGTGGACAGTGGACAGTGGACAGTAGTACGTCGAGTGCTCTTGCAGTCGATTGCAGGGAAGACGTTCGGATCCTGTCACGGGGAAACCAATCCCCTAATTTTTTTTCATCGTACAGGAGCGTGTAGATGGGTGCATCGGGGTAGAGATCTGCGAGGACTCGCAGCACGCGCTCAGCACCCCCGCGCATGGTCAGAAGCTCATGAACGAGGGCAATCTTCATAAGTGCAGAACTGGAGGGCGACTCAGGTCATCGAGGCAATGATCGCGCCCATGACGACGAAGGCAATGAGCTCGTGGCCCGCGTCGATGAAGAAGAGTTTCAGGCTCTTCTGCCCGAAGGCGTAGAGCGTGCCGATGACCGTCGCGACGAATCCGAGCCACAGCCAGAATCCGAGTGTGGCCCCCTCGAGCAGCGTCGTTGAACCCGCGTAGGCAGCGACCTGCGTGAGGACGTAGCTCTTCACGATCTCTGAGAGGAACGTGATCAGCATCGCTTTGCCGGCGGCTGCCTTCATCTTCTCCTTGCTCACACTCGCGAGGCCTGTCTCCTTCAGCCACACGTCGGCGAAGAGGAGCGGGGAGTACCAGATGCCACCGATGACCATGGATGCCGCCACGGCGACGAGCATCGCGATGAAGTTCACTTCGACGTCCATGGGACAAGGGGGGAAGGCAGGAAGACGCTAGCACGAGGGGATGGGAAGAGTCCAAGTAGACCAAAAATTCTAAGGAACTCCTCTCCTTCTTTCTCTTGTCTACCCAAGGCGTTGTTGAGTAAAGATTTCCTCTGGCCACAGTACTTCTTCCATCGGACATCAGCTGACCTTGATACTCTCCGGCATCCCAAGCTGCGTCATAATGTTGAGCACTCTACAGCGAATGGCTGCTTCCGTTCGCTGATTCTGGATTCTCCTGCTGCGAATTTCTCCGCCCAAGATGCGTTTCTGACGGAACATGGCTGTCTCGACGAGGGATCGTTGGTGGTAATGGCTCTCGCGTTTCCACCGCCTCTTCCCGATCTTCCGGATGGTACGCACCGCAGCATCCCGGCTGTCCATGCAGTGCACATGCTTCTTCCATCTGCCATCTTTCGGATCTTTCCTCCATCGCCGGATCTTCGCTCCCTTTCTGGGCGGGATGACAGGAGGGATGTGCTGCTTCCAGAGGGCATAGTAGACATTGATGCGATCAAACGAGCCGTCGGCAGTCATCGAGAGGATGGGCGGCTGAACCTGCTTCAGCAGACGCGGGACGGGGGTAGCATCGTGAACACAGGAAGATGTGAGTTCGACCGCTTCGATCTCATGGGTCTGCGGATTGATGCCCAGATGGAGCTTGCGCCATTTCCGATGTCCGTTCATGCCGTACCACTTCCGTTTCCACTCCCCGTCTCCCCGGACCTTGAGACCGGTGGAATCGAGGATAAGGTGAAGAGGTGTTCCCGTCCGGCAGTGCAGATCCACGCGCAGGTTCTTGGCGCGGAGGGAGAGCGTGGAGTAGTCGGGAATAGGGAGAGTAAGTCCCAGGAGATCGAAGATGGAGAGGAGAAATCCTTCCGTCTGGCGAAGAGGCAGGCGATAGACGCAGCGGATCGTCAGTGCTGTCATGATGGCCGCGTCGCTAAAGACGAAGGGCCGTCCTTGGTATCGAGATCCCCGGTGCAGCCATCCCTTTTTCGCGTCTTCGGAGATCCAGACTGTGATGGAGCCTCGGGCAACGAGGGAAGCGTTGTATGCCTTCCAGTTTCTGATGCGGTACAGCGTTTTCTTTGTCATGATGGAGAGGGCGGGAATGGGTGCAACAACCACATTCTCGCCTTCTTCATGAATTACTCAACAACGCCTCTACCCAACAAGAGAAAGAAGCAAAGAGAAATGCACCGCCGCCAGACCCACTGACCACCGACCGCACCCCCACCGTGGCGGCGGACCCCTCCATGAGGCAAGAAGGCATTGTCGCCTTCTGAGCTGAGAAGTTCATTGGTCTCGTTGGACTCTTTGGTCTCCTCTCAGATGGTAGATCCTCGCCCATTTTTTGGTTTCGCCAGAGTCTCTTTCTCCGTTTTCGTCATCCTCTTCACACGAGCTTCCCGAGATCGCGCTTCCGAGAGCGATGCGAAGGATTCTGTGTAGATGATCTGCACTGGTCGCCTGCTTCGCGTGTACTTCGCCCCTTTCCCCGTATTGTGCAGCGCTTCTCGTGCAGTGGGATCGATGCATGTGCCCGCGTAGAGCGAGTCATCGCTACAGCGCGCGAGGTAGAAGTAGTGCACGGCGTGAGTCTACCATTCCCCTCGCGCCGATCGTTCCAGAGGTTTAGGATTCTCCCGTGTACCGGCGGCCGAGTCCCATCGCGATCGGCATACTCCTGGGGACGGGTGTGGGCGTCATCACCTCCACCTTCCTGCAGCATCCTGAGAAGCGCGACAACTACGTTACGCTCGCCTTTGCGCTCGTCGCTGCTGCTGTTGTCCTCCTCGTGCTCTGCGTGATTCTGGCTCTGCGCAAGCCCAGGGAGCCCTCGCTCGAGAAGTACTTCCTCCACATGGTTGTGGTCTTGCTGATCACGGGTGCGCTCACCACGTGGCTGTTCACCATCATGGATTAGGCAAACACGTCCTTCAATTGTTCGAGAGTGTCTTCTCAATCTCCTCAAGGAGCTGCGGGAATTCCGTGTACCCCGCCCGCGAATTGAAGTGCCCTCCACCTGGGATCAGTGTCACTTCTGCCCCAAGGTTTTCGGCGAGCACCTCCGATTTCTCCACCGTGATGTACGGATCATTGTCCGATTGGATCACTGCGAATTTCTCGCAGCGCTTTCGAATCCGATTCCAATCGTAAGGAGCGACGGTGAAGCTGGTCATCAGCGGATCGTACTCGTTGCCCATCACGCTCCAGACGGGCGCGACGAGGAATGCAGAGTCGATACGTACATCGGATTTCTCAAGGAACCGGAGAGTGAACGCAGCACCGAGGCTGTGGCCAATGAACACGGTGTCTTCGTTCATTTCATCACGGTACTGAGCGAAGTGCTCGAGCCACTCAGAGAACTGCGGTTGATCGGGATTGGGGAACTGCGGGATGATGACGGTGATCCCTTTCTCCTCGAGCTTTGCCTTCATCCACGGGAACCAGTTCTCCTCGGGAGAGCCACCGACGCCGTGGAAGAGGAAGGCGGTTGCCATGGTTTGAGTGTACCGAGATACAGAGGCTGTCGCGAATCGCAAGGGACTTCACCGTCGCTGTGTTTTCCTCACGGGATTGGGAAAAAATTCTCTGCGATTCCCTTCGAAGGACGTGCCGGTTCATTCACCGTTGTGTTTTGTCATAAATACGCCAATTCCCTGCACCTCCATGAATGTCCCCTCCTTCTCCGCAGACACCGACAGAGATAATCCTGTGGAGTACGCCGTTGGTTCCCAATGGGAGGTCACCGACAGCACAGCGAAGATCCACTGGCTGGTCCAGAAGGGGCTCCTGCGTGAGCCGCGCCCCGCGTTCGTACGACCACACTGGGCGGAGCAGGAGCGGTGAAGTGGCATCACGGTACTTCAATCCTGCGAGGATCTCTTTTCATTCCTCGAAAAGGCATTCTTCTGATGAATGGAAGTGCAGTGCAGTATCGCAAATGGCCCTCGCCGTTCGATTGTCGTGATGCGGAATCCGTCTGCACGGAGGGTGCGGATCACCGCGCGCACGCGCTGGAGACTCTCTCTGCGGCGGAGGCAGCACAGCCATACTTCGGCGAGTTCGCCTGGCTTGATCCATTGGCACAGCTCCTCCTCCAGATGCTGATCTTCCGGTAGTAGTCGCAGTTGTTCCACCTCAAGCACTGTAGCAAATTCGTGCGAGACTGGTGGGTCGGGAGGGACTCGAACCCTCGACCAATGCCTTAAAAGGGCACTGCTCTACCAACTGAGCTACCGACCCAGAGTGAACGTGAGAAAGACCACAGCATGCTGAGGAACTATTTCCTCATTGGTAGCGAAGGTACTGCTTGCCCTTCCGTAGCCCGCCGAAGCGGGCGAAGGAGGGAGCTACCGACCCTGTACGGGAAGTATGGATGAGGAATCAGGAATTATGAAGGGAATTCGAGTACTCTCTTTCTCGTGATTGATTCCCACTGTCACCTGGCCGATACAGCGTTCGACGATGATTTGCCTGCAGTCCTCGCGCGTGCGCGGGAAGTGGGAGTGGAGAGAATCGTCACGATAGCGGACAACCTTCCCGAAGCGGAGAAGTGCATCGGGCTTGCGCGAGAGTTTCCGCAGCTGTTCGCAACGGTCGGCGTGCATCCGCACAATGCGAAGGAGTGGAAGAGGGGAGATGCGGATCGACTGCGCACGATGGTCGCATCGTCGCAGAAGGTGAGAGCGATTGGGGAGATCGGGCTCGACTATCACTACGATCTCTCGCCGCGCGACGTGCAGCGCGATGTCTTTCGTGAGCAACTCTCGCTCGCGAAGGAAATGCCACTTCCTGCTGTCATCCACTGCCGAGAGGCAATTGCAGATGTGAAGGCAATTATCGGCGATGTTGGGGCTGAGAAGTTCGTCCTGCACTGCTGCACCGAAGCATGGAATGATGTCTCGGCTCTCGTCGAGCGAGGAGCATTCCTCTCCTTCACAGGCATGGTCACCTACCCAAAGGCCGATGTTATTCGATCGACCGTTGAACAGTGTCCCATTGAGAAACTCATGATCGAGACCGACGCACCGTATCTCGCTCCCGTACCGTACAGAGGCAAACGCAATGAACCAGCATTCGTTGCTGAGGTTCTGCGGAAGGTTGCGGAAATCAAGAGGATGGACATCGTAGAAGTCGATCGCATCACGACGGAGAATGCTCTACGATTCTTCGGGATCGCCCTCGTAGGTTAACGGATAGACCACTGGCCTCCGAAGCCGGGAATACAGGTTCAATTCCTGTCGAGGGCACCATTCGACTCGTCACGTCGCTCGCGAGCGACGTGACTCACTCATGGTAAACCACAATGCAAAGAAGGGTGTATGTCGTAATGAATTCCTCCATCACTCGCGAGAGTGTATAGTTCGTGTATGGCACTTCCTTCAAACCCACAGGAACGCCTGCAACTCTTCTTCCAGGTTGGGGGTCATGTCTTCGAAATTGCAGAGGAAATTAGTGGCATGGTCACGGTGGAGTGGAAGCAGCTGAAAGGAGTACTCAATCCAGAGCTCGTTGATCGTGCGAAGGATTTGCATCAGCAAGGCAAAATGGACCCTGTGGACGCTCTCATTCAAGCAGCCAGGGAATGCCGGGAACAGCAATTGCAAGATGTAGCAGCGCAGTGTGCTCAGCCCTTTGGAGAGCAATAGGGGTCGCAGGAGATGGCGATAGGTCTTTCATCCCGTGTTTCAGAGCTGTGGTAAAACTGTGCATTTCATTGTATAATGGTGAGAAAACACACCCCAGTTTCCCATGAAGACTCCGCCTCTCGCTTCGGCAGCGGAACTCGCGATCGTCCTCGGGATCGCGCTCTTCGGGAGCTTCGCCGCCGCGCGCCACCTGGGCGAAGACAAGCTCCAGCCGCCGAAGATCACCAGCGTGAAGATCCTCGAGCGTGCGGCGAAGTTCGTGACGATGCGCGTGGAGACAGACATCGAGTCGCAGGTGATCGTCCTGTTCTCGCGCTCGACGAGCTCGATCAAGGATGTGCGGAGCACTCGCTATCAGAAAGTGCACGTCATCATCCTCTCGCCACTGCTCCCCAAGCGCGAGTACGCGTACTTAGTGAAGGCGATGAACGTGCGCGGGCAGGGGATACGTTCGGGCAAGGTGCTGATACCGGACTACTCGATACTCTTCTCTCCCATCATCGTCGACACCGTGTCTGATACCGCAGCTACCATCCGCTGGAATACCGTGAGCGCGGGATCTGGGGGTGTGCTCTTCTCCTCCGCGCAGGATCCCGGGAAGCTCATCCGTGCGACGAGGACGGAGAAGAAGGGAGAGGAGCATGTCCTCGCCCTCACTGGCCTCACGCCGAACACGAAATACTGGTTCTACGTCTACGCTCGGAATCCCTTCTCTGATGAGATTCTCCTAGCGCGGAGGCAGCAATTCCGCACTTTCTCTCGGTAAGTGGCAAGCGGGACTGGATGCCTGCACGCGCGCGGAACGCGTAGACTCCTTCGCATGACCCTCCTCCAACGCGCCCAGAGCGTGCTCACCACTCCCACTGCGTACTTCCAGTCCATCCGACCGGAGAAGGCACTGGGGACACCTGTCACGTACCTCCTCGTCCTCAGCGCTATTTTCCTGTGCTTGCGCACGCTGCTCTTCACGGTCTCTCCCCCTACTGTGTCACCGGAGGAAATCGCAGCCCTCGCGCAGATCGGCTTCATGCCGCAGGCAGGCTCTGCAGCATCGGGCTTCGCTACGGCGATCTTCACCTTCGCTCTCTCTTTCGTGAACGCCGGCCTCCTCCACCTCTTCGCGCGCCTGCTGCGTGGGCAGGGGGCGTACGTGGATACGTACAAAGCTGTTGCGTACAGCATGACACCGCAGATGCTCCTCTCGAGTTTCCCGTACATCGGCATCCTCGGTTCCCTCTACTCCCTCTACCTCCTCATCAAGGGGTTGGGCGTCCTCCACGGCATGTCCCTGGGGAGGGCGATCCTCACCCTTGTCCTCGCTGCGCTGACGGTCATCATCATCGTCCTGGTACCGATTTTCTTTTTCCTCTTCATGCTCGCGAAGGGGCTGTCGTGAGAGGTTTCTGGAATGCGTTTTCTATGAGCCTTCGGTAAACGCTGGTTCCGTAGGAGGCGCGCACCCGGCCTCACAGGAGGGGGCATCGGAAGGGTTGACCGCAGTAGCATTGTTTGTAATGGGCTCAAGTTTCAGAGTGTGCTGGAGGTTCCTGAGAGCGAAACCGATGTACTCATCACAGCGTCCTTTGACGTTGTACAAGTTCTCACATCCCTGCTCATGATTCACTTTTCCGTTCGTGATAGTTCCAGCACTGACGAAGTGTTTCTCCGTGAGACCGAGTTTCTCTATTTCGCTTCGTACCTGCTCCGTAGTGAGATGCGAGAAGATCACACTCGAGAATCCCATCTCCGGGAGGTAGTACATGACATACGATGTGGGTGTACCTTTCCTGATCTCTTCTCTGGAGGGCGATGAAGGGGGAGTCATGACCTGCATGCGCACATGCAAACATAGGGTGTTTCCTGTGTCAAAAGCCACGCAACGAGTACCTTGCGCTCTGCCCCCCTTCTTGCGTAGCATCATGCGGCTTTGCGGATGTAGCTCCCACCTTCGCTCCTCGGAGCTTCCCCCTTCGTCTTCGGACTACGGGGGACAAGTCGGTGGGCGAGCAGTTGGCTACAGCCGTGTATACTCGCTCTTCTGTCCTCACTGGTTCTCACTGCGGATGTAGCTCAGTTGGCTAGAGCGTCGCCTTGCCAAGGCGAAGGTCGCGGGTTCGAGCCCCGTCATCCGCTCCATCTTTCCCAGCGTTATCTCACCGCGGGATTAGTACAGTGGTAGTACGCAAGCTTCCCAAGCTTGAGATGCGGGTTCGATTCCCGTATCCCGCTCCATTGACTCAAAAGCAAATAGTAGTACCATTACATACTACTTTTTCTTACCAATCCATATGGACCGTGTCGAAGACTGTTTTACATCCGAAAAGGCAGCCACTGGAGAGTCTGTCGGAGAAAAGGCAAACGCATTGTTGGGCAATACGCTGCAGAGACTCGGAATCATCAATGCCGAAGGAAAACCAGTCGTTGGCGACTGGTCCAGAGAAACGTCTGCATATGTTATCAATAATATCGAGATTGTCATGTGCGGGAAGGAACTTATTTTACAGCCCTATCTCTATACTCGATGGCATGGCAGGAGCCCGCTACAAAGCACAAGCTTCAATCCCGAACAAGGTCCTGAGCAGTTCAACGTCATTCTCTCCCTCTGCGTACAACAGATGAGAAGCAAACAAGCCGCTCATGAAACGCGAGTCTACGGAAACGAATGGTAGAGTGATCACGAGCCCAGATTCATTGGGGTTTGACTGTTTTCAGTTCCTGATAAGCTCCAGTATCCCGCTCCAGCAAAGCGAAGGTGGGCTGGTCGGTTTCAGTTGTAATAACGTTCAATATGCTGCTCCACCCAGCTTTGCCCTCTGGGAGTTGCTCAGTCTCGAGAAAAATAGCAAAAGTATATTACAGATCATTTATTGGCTTTTTCCAATTTCTCAAAACAGCCACCAATCTCCCCTGAGTTTCCTCGTACTGCCCGCGCAACTCACCGTTCCCTGGAACGCCATTTTCTGCTATAATCATTCGATGCGTTCACGATTCCTCGTCCTCATCGCTGCTACCTTCCTGGTGGTGAGCTCCGCTCTTCCCCTCCTGACACTCAGAGCTGCTTTGCCGGGGATCCCCGGTCCCGCTGCGACGATAACTTCAACACCACCTGGTCCCGCTCCAACCACACCGGGTCTCCCCGGTCCCGCTGCGACGATGACTTCAACACCGGGTCTCCCCGGTCCCGCTGCGACGATAACTTCAACACCACCTGGTCCCGCTCCAACCACACCGGGTCTCCCCGGTCCCGCTGCGACGATAACTTCAACACCACCTGGT
>JAUSFD010000012.1 GCA_030649955.1 Candidatus Peregrinibacteria bacterium
AACTTGTGATTTAGCAACAGGCATCGCTCCCGTGCGCGGGGCTACGCCGGACGAGCGGCCTGGAGAAAGTATACCTGCTTGCGGAGTCGATGGTCTGATTCCCCGGAGCTTGCTCCGGAAAAAGGAGTCCAGAGCTTGCTCTGGGGTTCATACCATTGATTGTGCCGCAGTACCCCATATCCATCTACCTTAGGCATAAGAATGTCTAGCAGCAGCAGATCCGGCTTCTGATCCTCCATTATTTTGATAGCTTCTGCGCCATTCTCCGCTTGCACAACTTTGACACCTTGCTCCTCCAAATCTTCCACCATCATTTCTCGTAGCATTCGTTCATCTTCGGTGATGAGAACAGTTTTTGTCATGGTGTAGTTTTGGAGAACCGAAGGGTGAAGGTCGTGCCCTTGTCCTGCTCGGACGTGAAGGATACTTCGGCGTTGAGGAGCTTTGCAGTGAGTGCGACAAGGTAGAGGCCGAGTCCTGTTCCTTCTGTGTCCATTCCAATGACGTTCTCGCCTCGGAAGAATTTCGAAAAGATCTTTTTCTGCTGATCCGTTGGAATGCCGTAGCCTGTATCCTCCACATCGACTCGAAGATGGGTGTCTTCATTCGTTACACTTAGCCATATCTTGCCTTTTTGAGGCGTGTATTTAATGGCATTGCTTATGAGATTTCCAAGAAGCTCTTTCAGGAATGTGGGATCGGTGAGGATCGACAAGCTCTTGTCACAGTTCACCTCTAAAGAGATTTCTTTCTGCACATAATTTTCCTGGAATGTAAAAATGAGGCGTTCGAGAAAGTCGTGAAGCCGCACATCTTCTTTGTCGAGTGCTACCTGACCGGATTCGATAAGTGAAATCTGGAGCATGGTCGTAATCGTTGCCGACATGAGTCCCGCTGCTGTCTTTCCATCTTCAAGCATCTTCGCCTGTCGTGCGTCAACTTTTTCAGACAGTTCCTTCTGGAGCTTGCCCATCGTCCAGCGGATGGCCGTGAGCGGGGTACGCAGCTGATGGGAAGCAAGCGACATGAATTCCGATTTCGCTTTGTCAATTTCTTTTTCTTTCGTAATATCGCGAAATACTTCAACTGCGCCGATAAGGTCGTCGCCTATAAAAATAGGAGCAACCGTTATAGAAACTGGAAAAGACGTCTCATCTTTCCTCTTATAGTAGATCGTAGTTGTCGTTGTAGTAGTCGTGCGCTCGTTGAGGGTTTTGGTGACTAAACGTTCTGATTCCGAAATAATGTTGCCATTCGAGTCCACCATGCGTATGACCTCGGACAGTAATTTTCCCTGTGCTTCTCCCTCCTTCCATCCGAGCATTTTCTCAAATTCCTTGTTCACGAGCAGAATCCGTTCGTTTTCATCTGTTGCCACGAGTCCATCACCAATACTCGCTAAGATCGCCTCGTCTTTAGCCCTGACCTCTTCAAGGTCTTTGGTGCGTTCACGGACTTTCTTTTCGAGCGTTTCGTGCGACATTTTGAGTTTCTTTGCCGTCACGACCAGCTTACGTCTCACATCTTCCTTTTCCTTAGCGAACACTGCGAGTTGTTTGGCTTTAAGGCGGAGTTCCTCTGCCGTCACCTCCAACTTGTGCTTGGTATCTTCCTTTTCCTTGGCGGTCACGGCGAGGTTTTTGGCTTTAAGTTTCAGTTCCTCTGCCGTCACCTCCAGCTTGCGCTTGGTATCTTCCTTTTCCTTGGCGGTCACGGCGAGTTGTTTGGCCTGGAGGCGGAGTTTCTCTGCCGTCACCTCCAACTTACGCTTGGTATCTTCCTTTTCCTTGGCCAGAACTTTGAGATTGCGCCTCACATCCTCCTTTTCCTTGGCGGTCACCGCGAGCTGTTTGGCTTTGAAGCGAAGTTTCTTTGCCGTCACCACCAGCTTCCGTCTGACATCCTCCTTTCCCTTGGCGGTCACGGCGAGCTGCTTCGCCTTAAGGCGAAGCTTCTCTGCCGTCACCTCCAGCTTACGTCGGACATCTTCCTTTTCCTTAGCCAAAAATTTAAGCTTGAGGGCTATGTCATCGAATGCAGAAATAATAGTTTTTTTGCTCATATATCACAAAAAGTACCAACACGAACCCCGCACCAGAATAAACTCGGTACGGGGCAGGCGTCGGTAGAAGAAATGGCTTCTCTGTGGAGAACTTTTAAGAGAGAGGAGTTGGCATTACGAGGACTTTTGTTCATGAGATAATTGCATAATGCTGCTAGAAGCACAATACGCTGTATCGGTTGGTTTACCATGGGCAATCACACGCGAAATATGCTGGGAATGGGGATTAGACTGAAAATGTGTTTTTGGTACGAAGACTATGGCTCCCCTGGTTGGATTCGAACTTCTGGAGAGGAGAATTTTCGAGAATGCTGTGATTGTGCAGTATTTCCATGCATCGCTTCTGAACAATGTGACACAATAGCAACTATTACCCTTCCCACTATGACAGGAACTCCGGCACTGTCGTCCCCGAAGTCCGTTGCAGTTTTGTACGATGGTCACTGCGGACTCTGCACGCGGAGCATACGCGTGCTGCGATCACTTGACTGGTTGAAGCATCTCCATCTCGTCAATTTTCACGACGACGTTGAACGGAGGAACTTCGCGCCGGATCTCAGCTTCGAGGAGCTCGATCGCTCACTCCATGCCCGGTTTCGTACTGGAAAGACACGCACAGGGTTCGATGCCTTCCGTGCAATTGCCTGGCACCTGCCGTTGCTCTGGCCGGTTGCTCCCTTCCTATACCTTCCAGGGATAGCGCCGATTGGACGGAGAATCTATGCCCGTATAGCGGAACGGCGGAAGACGTGTACCCATGACAATTGCCAGATCTAGCGTACAATGGACCAGCGCCCTATACTCCGCGCTCCGATCTTTGCTGTCCGGTCCCCGGCTTGCCGGAGCCGAAGCCCCGAGCGTAGTCGAGGGCGAAGGATCCACCTCAGAAGTAGTGTGCTCATTCCTCATCACCGTTCTCCCACGCATTCCCCGGCCGGCCGGCCGTAGCCTTCGAGGCGAAGGCCGGTAGCTCCCACCTTCGCCCCTTGTATACCTTCGTCCAAGGATTCTGCGCATTCACGTTCACTCTTCGGAAGGCTACGGTGGGCGAGTGCGGTCGGTTATCATCTCCAATGGGTCATTCACAATTATCGGTCCCCGGTAGCTCAATGGTAGAGCATCTCGCTGTTAACGAGAGGGTTGTTGGTTCGAATCCAACCCGGGGAGCCACTTTGACTACCTACGTAACACGGTTACTTTCCAGTCGTGAAAATACTCACAACAGTCGATTGTTTAGGAATCACGAGATCTTGCCAAATACTGAGCGACAAAAACACAAACCCCAATGTCCCTATTTCTTCACACGGTGCTTCAGAATCACAATCTCGCGCCCGACAAACTGATCCGGTCGGCGGTATGTGAGGGACAGCCTCCCCGGCGTATCCGGTTTGATCCCCGGAGGCAGAGTCGCTTGGTACCCGAGCTTCCCGAGGAGGGTCCAGATCTTCTCCAGCCGCACTTCCCCTTTCGAGTGGAACCAGACGGGAAAGATGCAGACCACGGGAACACCGGGGAGCGTCTTCGCCGCATTCTCGAAGAATCCGGCCTCGATCCGCTCCACTTCATTCTTCATCTTCTCCGCCTCGCGGAGGGGTGCAGCCTTCGTGAGCGGGGGGCCCAGGGTTGTCTCCGTGACGACGATATCGGGCTTCTCCTTGAGCTCGAACGGCTTCTGCGCATCCTGCTTCCACACGGTGCTCGGCACATCTTTCTTGAGGATCTTCTCCTCCTTGCGCAACCAATCGAGGTTCTTCTCGCACCCGTTCACAGCCTTGAGCGATAGGTCCGATGCGAGGACCGTGGACCCACGGAGAAGTGCCTCCATCGGGATCACACCCGTGCCACAGAAGGGATCGAAAACGAGGAGTGGGGGATTCTTCTTCTTGCCCGTCACCGGAGCGAGCTTGGGATTTCCCGTACTCTTCGCCATCCACTCCCCGAAGTTGAGGAGCATCTGCGCAAGCTTGGGAGGCAGGAGTCCAACCGTCGTGTCGCGCACGGGCTTGTCCATATCGCGCTTCGTGTAAGCATCGACATCCTGCGCGCAGATCGTGCGGCCAATCCAGAGCGCATCTCCGTCGCGGATGATCGTGAGCTCACAGCCGTGCGATCCATCGACGATCCCCGCATCGTGGAGGAGTACTGCAGGCGTGAGTTTGTTCTCTGACCCCACGTATCGGCTGGGGCGGCCCTTCTTCTTCAAGTACGTTTTCGCATTGCGGTAGAGCGAGTGTAGCTCCGGCTTGCGCAGTCCGAACGTACGGAAGCTGAAGGTCGCCTTTCCCTTCACCGCGCTGAGTTCATTCCCGAGCAGTTGCGGGACATCCTCGAGCGAGAGCGATTCCTCCGTGATGCGCTTGGCGATGTACGGAGTCCCGCCGAGGTTCGAGAGTTTCTCCGGTGTGAGGTCCTCACTGCTCTCGAAGAGGATGATGTTCTTGAAAATTGTCTTCGTGAGCGAGAAGTTCTCCGCCACCGCGGCGAGCTCTGCAGTGGATATATGCGGTTGATGACCCAAGAAGGCGGCGTACGAATTCATAGAGAGAATGGACAGTGGGCAACGGACAGTGGACAGTACCTGTCTCTGAACGTTTTCCATTGTCCACTATCCACTGCTCACTGTCCATTTCCCTGCTTTCTCGTGGAGCAAGAGAGTGGTCAGGAGAACAGCGATGGGCATTAATTGCACCAGTCCCCTCGCGTATCCGGTCTGCTTCAGCGCCTCCGTGGAGATCCCCGTGAAGAAGTAGAGCGGCATCTGGCCCAGGTAGACGATGAGGAAGAATGCGCTGAGGATCACGAGGGGTGTGCGGAACGCTTCTTTCCGCAGGGCGATCAGCAGGAGGATCAGGAGGGGGGGAAGGAGATTCCAGTTTCCCTCGAAGAACGTGTTGATCCAGATGGCGTACGCGACACCCTCCTGCCATGCGATCGAGAGGCCGCTGATGGACTTCGCGTTCCCGAAGGGGAGGCCATGAGCAAATTTGAAGGCAATCCAGGGGATGGCGATCATCGCAATGCTCACAACGTACCATGCGAGGGCAGTCAGTGCCTGCTTCCCCGTGAGTGCGTTCTGCTTCCGCAGCCATAGGATGGAGATGAGCACGAGGAGCAGGAGCGGTGGCAGGTGCAGCACCAGCGCTTCATTCTTCGTGAAGACGAGGAGCGCGGTACACAGCGCGGAGAGGCGCATGTGCGTGAGGCACTCCTCCACGGAATCACTGCTGAGTGCATGGAAGAGGAAGGCAACTGCAGGGAGCAAATGCGCGGCGAGGAAGATATCCGCGTACGCGGTACTCCCATGGACGAGTGGCAGAGGGAGAGATGCGAAGATGTATGTGCCCAGGAGCGCGACTGCAGTGTTCGAGCGACGACGGAGAGATCCGTAGAGGAGGACGAGGATTGCGATGTACCAGAGGATGTGCACACCGCTCACAACGCCCTCTCGCCACTCTCCGGGTATTGTTGAGAGCATGGCCTTCACCATCGGGACGGTAGGCGGGTAGGAGCTCACACCACCGGCGGATTCGCCTTCGTTTCCTGCGGGGATCTCGAGCGTGAGGGCCTCCGTTTCGAAGAAGAGCTTCCCGCGCATGTTCCAGTTGTTGTACACGTCGTCGAAGTACGCGGGAGTGGCGAGGAGGATGAAGGCGCCGGCGGCTATCTTCGCGACGATCCAGATCCCCAGGATGACGGCGAGGCCCTTCACCCAGGGGGGGAGGGGAGGAGAAGGAGGGGGGACGGCACTCCGGAAGAGCGACGGCTGCCGACGCCACGCGAGGATGGCGATCAGGGGGATGAGGAGAACGGCATCCGCGATGGCGAAGCCCACTGCCGCGAAGGCGATGAGCCCGGTGATGTTCAGCACGAAAGCCGTGAACATCGTGAGCGTGAGCCCGAGCACGAACCCGAGCGCGATGCGCTCGATCTGCAGGAGCACGGGTGTGCGCCCCTCGACAACGCGCACGAGGAGCCACCCAATGAGGGTTGCGGGGAGCACGCCCAGGAGGATGGTGAGGATGTTCATGGGACGGGGTTCGTACGGAAGACGAAGGACGTGGGATCGTACTGCAGGAGCATGCGTCCGGGCTTCGATTGCGCCACGCCATCGAGGAGGAGCACCCCGCCTGATCCGACGGTGATATCGGGCCGGTCGTAGATGACCCACGTATCCACCCCCTTGAGCGACTGCGTCGGATCCGTCGGGAGGATGGGGAAGGTCATGTAGCGGATGGACCCCAGGTACGGCCACCGGTACTGCGTCATGAAGATGTAGCTCATGCGGCCGGCGATGTGCGGCCGCACCTCCTCGACGAAGTTGTAGAACCGCGCGCGCTCGCGGAAGGCTCGCTCCTCCGGAGCCGCGCTGATGTACGTGCTGTAGTCCGTGTACGCGTAGTTGAGGAACTCGAGCCCCATGCGCAGGTCATAGAAGATCCACATCCCCGCAATTGAGCATGCGAGGATAGTGATCGCGCGCTTGCGCGTTGCGTCCCTCTTCGCGCCAAACCACGAGCGTGATCGGAACACCTGCACGAACACGTACACCAGCGGAATGGCGAGGAGTGCATAGATCACCCGGTTCGCCGACCACCCTGCCGGTGGTTGCGTGAGGAACACCCGCGCTCGCGCGATGGGATTGAATGCGATCATCGGTCCCCAGAGGAAGTTGATCGAGTACGGCCGGAAGCCATCGAAGGTCCAGAAGGACTTCCACGCTTCGAGGAATTTCTCCGGCGGACTCCACCGTTTCGCTTCGATCTTCCTGATGGTGATATCCGCCCCCGGGGGCAGCGCAATGCCGAAGTAATCCGTGTACGGGTCCCACTGTGGGTACGCAGTCGCGTTGATGTTGAACTCGTGGTCCTCACTCGAACCGGCGATCACGAGCGGGAGCTGCACGAGCACACCCTCCGGTGTACCGCGCACATGCCAGAGGAAAGCAGCCTCCGTTGTCTCCATCGGTCCCAACGTGAGCGTGATCGCCTCCATCCGGTACGGCGACGTGTTCCTGTGCATGAGCCGCCCCTCCTTCTGCGTCGCGATGTGCATGCCCTCCGCTATCGGCTCTGCAGATGTAAGACCTCGCATGTCCCAGTGTCCCGGGATTTGCCCTCCCGTGAAATCCCACACCGTTGTTCGCATTGCGAAGGCGGACGACGGGAGGAGGAATGCGCACCCGATGATTACGCTCTTCAGGAGGAGCACGGGTGCATTGTACTGGAGAGTTTTTGAATGCGAATGAGATGTTGTTGTTCTTGTTTGCACCTCACCCCCAACCCCTCTCCTCTCTTGGCTCGAGCACTGACATGCAGATACACACCTGTGAGCTACGAATGGAGGAGAGGGGCGTGTATTGTTTTTGTTTTGCTGTATACGAACAGAACACCAACACTCCCCTCTCCTCCGATAGAGGCTTAAGAATGAGGGCCGCTCATCACCTCTCGAATTAAATGAGGAGAGGGGCTGGGGGCGAGGTGTGTTCTACTTCACCTCTTTCGCCACCTCAATCTCCGCGGGCCCCCCACTCACGATAGCCTTTATCCTCCGCACGCCAGCAGAGGAACTCTCCTCCTTCTGAATCTTGAAGTTCCCGATCATCCCGGTTCTCGCAATATGCGGCCCACCGCAGATCTCCTTACTGAAGACGGGGCCGTCACCCATTTTCCCGCTGCCAGCAACCTTGGCACCTCCATCACCGATGACGTAGACCTTCACCTGTTCCCCGTAGCGCTCATCGAAGACCCCGATTGCGCCCTCATCTTTCGCTCCATCGACTGTCGTCAGATGGAATGACACAGGGAGATCTGCTGCAATTGCTTCGTTCACGAGCTTCTCCGTCTCTGCAATCTGCTCCGGTGTCATCTTCTCCGCGTGATTGAAGTCGAAGCGTAGCCTCTCCGCCGTGATGTTCGATCCCTTCTGCGCAATGTGCTGCCCCAGGACTCGGTGCAGCGCAGCATTGAGGAGGTGCGTCGCTGTGTGTAGCTTCGTCGTCTCCGCGGAGTGGTCAGCCAGACCTCCCTTGAATTTCCCGAGTCCTCCGGTGCGGCTTCCCTCCTGATGCTTCTCTTTCGCGGTGTCAAAACTGGAGGGGTCAGTTACCTGCTTCCCCAGTTTCAGGGCAACTTCCTCCGTGAGTTCCCGCGGGAAGCCGTACGTTTCGTAAAAGTAGAAAACTTTCGCTCCATCCATGGTGTCTTTTGCGGAGAGGTACTCCTTCAATTCCTTCTCGCCTTTGATGAGGGTGTTGCGGAACTGCAGTTCTTCCGCACTCAGTGCAGAGAGAATCGTCTCCTTCTTCGCGACGAGATCGGGGTACGCCTTCGCGTACGTCTTGATGATCAGATCTGCGCTGAAGGAACACAGATCACTCGTTTGCAATGCCAGACGATCCGCGAAGAAGATGGCCCGTCGCACGAGACGTCGCGTGAAGTATCCCTGGTCCTTATTACTGGGAGGAGCGCCATCGGCAATCAGGAACGTCGCTGCGCGCAAGTGGTCCAAAATCACGCGAAAAGCCCTCGTCTCCTCTGGGTTTTTTCCATACGTCTTCCCACTGAGGCGCTCCAACTCGGTTCGGAGAGGGGTGAACACATCGATCATGAACACATCGGGATCATCGTTCACTGCTGCTGCCATGCGCTCCAGTCCGCCACCAAAGTCGACGTTCCTCTGCTTCAGCTGCTCGAACCCGCTGTGTGTCTTGATGTATTCCATGAAGACGTTGTTTCCGATTTCCAGGAAGCGTCCGCAGTCACAGTTCACATGACAGGGTTGGTCCTTCCATGCGGATATTTCGTGCAATCCACGCTCCGCACCGAAGTCCCAGAACATCTCGGAGTCCGGCCCTCCAGGTTCTCCCACGGGCATCTTCGCAGGCTCTCCTGCTCGGCTCCACCAGTTCTTCTTCTCGTTGTAGTAGAAGATGCGGCCATCCTTCATCCCATGCATTTCCGCTTCATCGATGGCTTTCGCGTCGATACCAACGCGAGCGAATTGCTCCTTCCACACCTGCGCAGATTCATCATCGCGGGGAATCGCATCTTTTCCACGGAACACTGTGACGTACAGCCGCTGTGGGTCGAGCTTCAAACGCTCCGTGAGGAATGCGAACATCCACGGAATCTGTTCCGCTTTGAAGTACTCCCCCAGACTCCAGTTTCCAAGCATCTCGAAGAACGTCGTATGGCGGTTGTCACCGACTTCCTCGATGTCGACGGAGCGGAAGGATTTCTGGCTATCGGCGATCCGCTTCCCCAGTGGATGTTGCTCACCGAGGAGATACGGGAGCATCGGTTGCATTCCTGATCCTGTGAAGAGCGTCGTCGGATCATTCTCCGGAATGAGGGAAGCGCTCGGAATCACCGCATGTCCCTGCTCCTGGAAGAAGTCCAAGTAGGCCTGCCGAATTTGATCAACGGAAAGGGGAGGCATTCGAGGGGGGAGTGTAGCAATGGATAGGGAGGCGTGCGAGGGGGTTTACGAAGGCAGAGAGCCTAGTTTTCTGCAGCAGATCAATGAGAAATTCTTCTGTGAAAGTGTATGTACATTTTACTTTACATTCGTGTATACTCGCTTTCCATGCGTACTCCAGAACCTCAATCGGTATGGCACCATATCACAACGAAGGTAAAGGTAGAGTCAGATCCTTATTGGAATCTCTTCGTTGAGGGTCAGGTTCTCAAGTTCTTGAGTGATGAGAGGGTCGCTTTCCCCTCTAATCGATTGATCGGATTGAAGACTGCTCTCCGAGAAGCCTTCATCAACGCAATCAAGCATGGGAACTGGAATGACTGTTGGAAGAAAGAAATGGAGCCGACGAAGAAGATGAAGAACAAACTGGTGACAGTCTCTGTCGCAGTGAAGGCGATTACACCAACGAGTATGGAGGTCAAGAAGAGTGTGGGAGACACCATTGAAGTCGTCCGTCGGGATGTCTGCGATCGCATCCTGACGATTACCATCGATGATCGGGGGAAAGGGTTCTCACCCGATGATGTTGCTAATCCTACTGATCCAGATCGTATCGAATTAGAATATGGGAGAGGGATTTTGATGATGAATCACTACTGTGACCAAGTCGTGTATCCAGAAAAGCAAGGGGGGAGGAGAGTAGTGATGACGTGGCTCTACAGCAGCAAAGAAGGCGGCAGCCCACCCGTTCCATCGGAAGCTTTCCAGGAGAGTCCTCCGGGAGATCCTTTGACGCCGGATGGAGATTGATCGGCCTATCGAGTGTCGTTCTTCTTGAGCTCCCCGTACTTCTCGTAGTACGCCTCCCCCGTCGAGCCCAGGAATCGCAGGGCTTGCTTGCCAAATTTTCGCACACGGGAGAGCGCTGGCGACTTCATCGACTTCGGCTCCGGCTTCGCACCCAGCTCACGCGCGGTTTTGAGTCCCCAGATCCAGAGCCCGTCGATCATGTGCTGGACGTGGGCGAGCCCGTGGCCGAGGGTCCGGGCCGTACTTGTCGTTTTCCTCTCTGGAGCCATACGGGCTCAGGATAGCATTTCCTACGCATTTTTGCTATAATCATGGGAAACACACATGCACCCGAACGATCCCCTGCGGGCGACACTGCACGATCCCAAAGTCGTCGCGATTGCACTGGGTGCAGTCGTCTCTGTCCTCGTCGCAGGGTCACTCTTCTTCGTGCGTGGTCGCGCGATGATGGAGACACAACTCAAGGAGAGATTGCGTGCGACAGCAGCGGTTGCCGTTCTCCAGTTCGATGCAGAGGAGATTGCGAACCTCCCGCGGACGAATCAACCCGAGAATGCGGCGTATCGTGATGCCGTCATTCGCTTGGGGAGGATTCGGCAAGAGATCCCGGGGGTGCACTACGCGTACATCATGCGGCGGACAGATGACCCGATGACCCTCCAGTTCGTCGCTGATGCCGATGCGTTCGCGACGGACGTCGATCTCGATCGCGACAAAAATGGCACCGTCGAGGAGGATGAGGAGGCATCGTTCGCGGGGGATCCGTACGATATCAGTGAGATTCCCGCACTGCAGGGTGAAGCGTTCCTCCGTCCAACAGTGGATGAGGACATCACGGTGGATCAGTGGGGCACCCTCATCTCCGGCTACGCGCCCATCCGCCGCGCCGGCGGCGAAGTGGTTGCTGTCCTGGGACTCGACATGGATGCCGAGGAGTTCCAGGCGCTCTCGCACAGTATCTTCTCGCCCATCGCCCTTCTCCTCTTCCTCGCTGCTGGTAGTGCGATCGCTGCGGTGATCGTCGTCTCGCTCGCGCGCAGGAGGATGGCCATGCTCCGGGAGTTGAGCGACGGCAAATCCTCGCTCATGAGTCTCACGAGTCACCAGTTGGGTAGCCCCCTCACGATCTTCAAATGGTCAGTGGAGGCGCTGCGCGATCGCTCAAAGAAGGAGTCCCTTGAGCGTGCCGTGAAGGAGCACATCGCCCGCATGGATGAAGGCATCGAACGTATGGATAGCGTCCTCACCGCTCTCCAGGATGCCGATAGGATCCAGTCTGGGACACTCGGCTACCACCCGCAGAAGCTCTCTCTGAATGCCACGGTTCGTGATGTCCTGCGCACCCTCCCCGCCGTGCAGAAGATGAAGCGCAAGATCGCGCTCACCCTTGGGAAGGATGTGACGATGCCGATTGATCGCAAGCTCCTTGCTGGAGTTCTCCGCGAGCTCATCGACAACGCCCTGAACTTCTCCCCCGAGCGCAGTGTGATCACCATCCGCACCGTCCGCCGCGCAGACGAGGTGCAGTTTTGCGTCATCGATCATGGCTGCGGTATCCCCGCGAAAGAGATCCCCCACATCTTCGAGAAGTTCGTCCGTGGCTCGAAGGCCGTGAAGCTCCAGCCCAACGGCAATGGCCTAGGCCTCTACATCGCGAAGGGCATCATCGAGCGCGCTGGCGGACGCATGTGGATCACGAGCGTGGAGGGGAAGGGAACGACGGTGTGCTTCACCTTGCGAATAACAGAATAACCGAATAACAGAGTAACAGGACCCTGTTATTCTGTTCCCGGTTCCCTGTTCCCTGCGTAGTTTACGTCGGCTCGAGAAGCACCCCACCCTTCGATACCATTGGTTCCGTACACATGCTGCGGTTAAAACAACATGGCCTTCGCTCTCCTGCCTTGAGCTTCGAGAATGCGACGTCGATCCGTTTCTTCCGTGTGTCCGGGTTTTTGGTCGAACCTATCCAGCGGAGCCAATCCCAGCGTGCCATGGGCGTGATGTCCTTCCAGAGAACGTGCACTTTTGGATTGGCCGCGAGAGCGTTGTTCACATCTGCCGGCACTTTGGGTTCCGGCCATTGTTCCATCGGCTCCATCGCCAGGGTAACGATGTCGCCCACGTCGGCTTTGGCCGCGTCGCCTATCGCTTTTGTCACCCTGAACCAGTGACTTCCCTTGCCGTCCGGTTCTAGTGGGGCTTGGAAGGGGGCGCCATTGATGGTTCCCTCGACCATTGCCATGCCTCGAGAGGGAAGCTTCGCGCTTGCACTCTTCGGCAGCAAGAGAATGGTCCATGAGCCGATGTTGAACGGTTCGGCCGTACAACGGATTGTCGTCATAGGGAAATAGTAGCATTAACTTTTGGGGTGAAGATCCTCCGAATAAGTTTACACCACCTCGAGAAGTTGGTGATGGAGTGGGAGGAGCAGATTCAAGGGCTGCCTGTCTAACGCTTTCTCAATCTACTTTTGCGGTATTCTTCGATTGCCTCCTTCGTTGTGTACCATATTCTCCCATGCTTTACCGCGAAGATGCGTCCCGTACGAGCGAGAAGATTGATGTACTTCTGACTGTATGGAGTACTGCGACTCACCTCACCTAAGGTGACGAGCTTGCTCGGTTTTTCCCTGGCGAACGTCCGCAGATAGAGATCGAGTGTGCGTTCGACCGCTTGGGCAACAAAGAGCGTCAGTGGAGCAAGTTCACCGCTATCCGCTTTCTGCAGTACATCATAATATTTCTTGCGATCGTTTTTGAGAATGATGGCGATGGGAAAGCCTTTGCGCATGAGCACAACGTTCATCACGAGGCGCGCACTACGACCGTTGCCGTCAAAGAAGGGGTGAATGGCGGCAAGTTTATGGTGCAGAATCGCTGCTAGTTCAACGGTATGCAATTTCCTTTCGTTCTTCTGTAGCCACTGCATCAGATTTGCCATCTGTCGTGGAACATCAAGAGCATCCGGTGGCATATGCGCGGCTCCTCCGATGATGACGGCACCATTTCTATATTTTCCCGCCCATTCTTTCTCTGTTTCCTGAACAACCAACTGATGGAGCTGCCGTATCAGATGCTCAGAAATCGTGCAGCGCTTTCCTGATACAAGTTCGTACAGGAATTCGAGTGCTTCTTTGTGGTCCTTCGCTTCGAGATGATCTTTGAGGGGTTTTCCTTTGATTGTCATGCCCTCATGGAGCACAAGCCAGGTTTCACGGAGCGTGAGACTGTTCCCCTCGATAGCATTGGAGTTGTACGTCATTTCGATCTCCAACTGTTCACGAAACTTCTGCACTTGCAGAGCACTGAGTGGTCTGAGTTCGTTGAGTTTCAAGAGTTTCTCATCGAGCCGTCTGCGAATGCGTGGATCAAGAAACGTCATATCCTTAGTATGGCATAGATCGAATATATATGCCATACCATATTAAGAATGATAGCCTGTTGTGATAGTATTTGTCTGGCATTAGCCATTGGTGGAGATCCTGCGAAAAAGTTTGAACCAGATCACCGTGCAATTCTTCGGGTGGGCGGAGTTGCTTAATCAAACATCTTACTCACACCAGCAAAGACTTCTGCCTTGATTCTTTCGTAGTGCGCATTGCCATCTTCACCTCGTTCATTCATAACACGAGCTTCGGCATATGCCTCTTCAAGACGTCGATGACCATCTGCCTGACCATCAACTAATTTTTCAAAGTCACTCTTGCCTACGCTGGATATGTCCGATCCTTGTGTGATACACATGCTTATAGTCTAATGAAATATTAGGATTTATCAAAAATATCATTTATTGGCTTGCAAAAGCCATTGGTGGACTCCGTCAGAGAAAATTGGAACCGCCTTCAGGACATTGTTTTTGACTGGTACGAATTGCTCAGGCAATCCCCAAGGTACGTAAAAATGGCTTCTTGATCAACTTGTAGCCAGTCATTTCACTCACTGGCAGAGAGTTGAATCATTGTATGAAGGGGCTGTGATTTATTTTGATGCAGTCTCGATTCGTTTCTTGGCGATCAGAATCGCTTCTATCGTTGCCCTGTCGTCGTAAAAGTCTTCGATGATGCGTTGCGCGTAGCCGTGGGCTAGGTCTACTTCATCACTGCTTACTTCGCGCCAATCATCATGCACGACTTCATTTCCAAGGACGCGTATTTCTTCGTGTGCTCGTTTTTTTCTCGTTTCAGTCAGAACGCCATCCTTCGCCGCGGCATCAATCTTTTGCTGCAACTTTCCTTCGGTGTAGCCGTTTGCTTTCAGAACTTTTTCAAGTACAGATCGAAACAAAGCGGATGCCGCTCTGTACGCTCCTACCGAAGCGCTAAGCTCTGCTTCACGAAACTCCGCTTCGATTCCATCTGGCAGACCGTTTGGTAATTTGAGAGTGTTGATTGAACGCGGAAAAAACTCGATCAGCTTGTCATGATTTCCGCCACAGATAGAAGCGATGCCGCCTCTGCCACATCCTGCACACCGCACCAAACGGTATATCGCATGGGGGTAGGTCTGTCCTTCGTGTCGATGCGGACGTTCGCAGCGAATATGCCCGAACTCCTTGTGGCCATCTGAGACTTCAAACGTTGTGACTGCTCCATCGCAATCAGGGCATCGCGCACGCACATTCGAATTATGAAGTGTCGGTTTCATATCCATATTATGCTCCATAATCAAATCCTAGCCAATCCTAGCCCCTTAGCTGCATTTTTCTGCTGCGTAGTTACCTATCATTCAAACATCCATTCAAAACGCCACAGAAGATTTCTAGCACTCCAGTGCCACTCGGAGTTGTCAAAACATGTTCAGAGTTGTCCAAAAACACGCTAAACTGCCGCTACCCGCGCCCCTATGACACACCAATCAGAATCCAAGACTCGGCAGGAAATTATCGACGATCGCCTGAAGAAAGCAGGCTGGAACGTCAAAGACCCTTCTCAAGTGACTGAGGAGCTCGATATTTGGGTGGGTCTACCCGAAGACGCGGAGGAGCCCATGAACGAGTTTCAGGGGCATAGATTCGCTGACTACGTACTCCTCGGAGAGGATGGATACCCGCTTGCTGTCGTTGAGGCCAAGAAGACCGCTCGTGATGCGCGGGTCGGGCAGGAACAGGCGAAGCAGTACGCCGATAACATCGCGGAGAAGGCGGGGCGTGAAATGCCTTTTGTCTTTTTCACGAATGGGCACGACATCTATTTCTGGGACACGGAGCGATACCCACCACGAAAGGTCTATGGGTTCCCGACGCGCAAGGATTTGGAACGCCTGAAATATCTCCGCACCGCGGCTAAACCGCTCTCGCAGGAACTCATCAACCGCGATATTGCTGAGAGGCCGTATCAGATTGAGGCTATCCGACGAGTGTTGGAAGGCGTAGAGAAGGCGCAGCGCAAGTTCCTGCTCGTCATGGCGACAGGCACAGGCAAGACACGTACATGCGTCTCCTTGCTCGACGTGCTCATGCGCGGCAACCGCGCTCAGCGTGTCCTGTTCCTTGTGGATAGAGTCGCATTGCTTGAACAGGCGCGTGATGCGTTCAGGGAGTTTTTACCCAATGCCCCGATCTGGCCGAAGCAGGGGGAGAAGGAAATCGCAACAGATCGCCGCATTTACATCGGAACGTATCCGACTCTGCTCAATATCATCGAGAAGGTGGATTGTCCTCTCAGCCCCCACTTTTTCGATCTGATCGTGGCAGACGAAAGCCACCGCTCCATCTACAACGTCTACCGCAATATTTTCGACTATTTCGACTGCATCCAGCTCGGCCTCACAGCCACGCCTACTGACGCTATCGAGCACAACACATTCGATCTGTTCCAGTGTGAAGATGGCGACCCGACGTTTGCATACACCTATGAGGAGGCTGTGAACAACAAGCCACCGTACCTCTCTACTTTCGAGGCGTTTTCGATACAGACGAAGTTCCAGAACGAAGGCATCCACCACGACAAATTGTCGATTGAAGACCAGAAAAAGCTGCTTTCCGAAGGCAAGGAACCCGAAGACATCAATTTCGAGGGAACAGATTTGGAGAAGAAAGTGAGCAACAAAGGAACGAACGCCCTCATCGTGCAGGAGTTTATGGAGGAGTGCATCAAGGACGACAGCGGGACGCTGCCCGGCAAAACAATCTTCTTCGCCATGACGAAGAAACATGCGTACCGCTTGCAGGAGATTTTCGACAGCCTCTATCCCGAACTGAAGGGCAAGATCGCCAAGGTGCTCGTCTCCGAAGATAACCGCGTTCACGGCAGAGGCGGTCTGCTCGATCAATTCAAGAACAACGACATGCCGCGCATCGCTATCAGCGTGGATATGCTTGATACGGGCATCGACGTGCGCGAAATCGTGAACCTTGTCTTTGCCAAACCAGTATTTTCGTACACGAAATTCTGGCAAATGATCGGACGCGGAACGCGCTTGCTGGAGCCGAAAGCGATGAAACCGTGGTGCTCGAAGAAGGACAAGTTCCTGATTATGGACTGCTGGAATAACTTTGCCTATTTCGAGATGAACCCGAAGGGCAAGGAAGATCGCCCGACGAAGCCGCTACCTGTGCGCGTCTTCGAAACTCGACTTCAGAAGTATATTGCTGCGGAGAAGGCTGGAGAAAAACTGATCGCTGCGAACACCATCAAGGCGCTACGTGCCGACATTGCCAAGCTGCCAGAGAACAACGTCGTGGTGCTGGATGCGAAATCGAAAATCGACAGACTCGATGATGCGTTCTGGAAGGCACTCAACAGCGACAAACAGCTCTATCTTCAGAAGGAAATTGCGCCGCTGATGCGCTCACGCTCGAACGAGGACTTCAAGGGGATGGGTCTTGAACTCAATATGTTGCAGCTCTCTGTCGCCCGTCTTGAAGCGAACGCGGAGAAGATCGAAACGCTGGAGCAAGTCATTATCGAGAAGGTATCCGACTTACCCATGACCGTGAACACAGTCGCCAAGGAACAGGAACTGGTGGAGTCGATTTTGAATAATGGGCGTATCCACAAGGCCGATGACGACGAATTGCAGGAGATTCAGGTCAAACTCGCACCGCTGATGAAGTTCCGCGACGAGGGTTTCAAGATCGACCAAGAGAAGATCAATTTGCGCGATATCACCGCCGATAAGCAGTTCATCGAGTTCGGCCCCGCCAACGAGCGCGTCACAGTGCAGAAGTACCGCGAGAAGGTGGAGGCACTCATCAAAAAGTTGGAGGCGGAAAATCCTATTTTGCAGAAGGTCAAAGCGGGAGAAAATCTTTCGAATAAAGAAGTCGAGCAGCTTGCCGATACACTGGAGCAATACGACCCTTACCCGACGGAAAAGAACCTTCAGAAAGCGTACGACGCAAGAAGGGTTCAATTTCTCGATCTCATCAGGTACATTATGGGGATCGGGGAACTCAAAACATTTCCCGACAAGGTATCAGAAGCATTTGCGGAGTTCATCACTCAGCACAATACGATGACCGCAAAACAGATTCAGTTTTTGCAGACGCTTCAGACCTTTATCGTCGAGAACGGAAAGCTCGACAAGAAAGACCTTACGCGTGAGCCGTTCACTCGCTTCCACGCAAAAGGCTTCCTTGGCTTATTCAAGCCAAAGGAACGCGAGGAGATTCTGACCCTCGCTACCTCACTCCTTACACATGCTTAGTTCCAAACTCCGCTCCGCCGTTGACCGCCTATGGGACAAGTTCTGGAGCGGTGGCATCTCCAATCCACTGACCGCAATCGAACAGATTTCGTATCTTCTGTTTATGAAACGGCTTGATGAACTCGATTTGAAGAAAGCGCAGGACGCGGAGTTCACAGGTGAAAAGTTCACGTCATTCTTCAATGGAGTAAATCAGGGACTGCGCTGGAGCCAATTCAAACAGATGGAAGGCGGGGCGATGCTCGATCACATGCAGCAGAAAGTATTTCCGTTCCTGAAGACACTGGGCAAAACAGACAGCCCCTTTGCGAAGCACATGGGCAATGCTGTTTTCATTATCAACAAGCCGTCACTGCTTGTAGAAGCCGTAAGTATTATCGACGAAATATACGATGAAATATCGCGTGAGCAAACTGAGGGGCAGGAGTTTCAGGACACACAGGGTGATCTGTACGAACATTTGCTTTCGGAGATCACCAGCGCAGGCAAACTCGGCCAGTTCCGTACGCCACGCCATATCATCCAGATGATGTGTGAGTTGGTGAACCCGAAGCTCGGAGACACGATCTGTGACCCCGCGTGTGGCACGGGCGGCTTCCTCCTCGGCGCATACCAGCACATTCTGACGCAGCATACGAGCGAGAAGCACCGTGTGACTGATGCGAATGGTCTTCAGCGTGGTCTTGTAGGCGATAAGCTCACAGATGAGCGGCAGTGGAAGCACTTGAAAGAAAAAACATTCTTCGGTTATGACGCTGACGAAGCGATGGTGCGCATCGGCTTGATGAACCTGATGATGCACGGAATCAGCCATCCGAATATCACTCAGCGCGATACACTCTCCAAAAACTACAGTGAAGACGGCGTGTATGACGTGATCATGGCGAATCCACCGTTCAAAGGCAGTCTTGATACGGGCGATATCAATGAAGGTTTTATGCTCCCTACAACTAAGACGGAATTGTTGTTTGTGAACCGCATCGTCAACTCATTGAAGATCGGAGGTCGTGCTGCAGTGATCGTGCCTGACGGCGTTCTCTTTGGCTCCAGCAATGCTCACAAACTGGCAAGAAAAATGCTCATCGAGCAATGTGAGTTACAAGGCGTGATCTCCATGCCTAGTGGTGTTTTCAGACCGTACGCAGGAGTCAGCACTGCGGTTTTGGTATTTGTGAAGGGTGGAGACACGGAGAAAGTCTGGTTTTACGATATGGAAGCCGACGGCTACAGTCTCGACGATAAGCGTGAAAAGATCGGGGCAAACGACATACCCGACATCGTTGCACAGTGGAATAAGCGCAGTCAGATGAAGCAAGGCGATCGGAAGACTAAATGTTTTTTGGTTGGACGCGAAGAGATAGAAAAGAACGACTATGATCTGAGTTTGAGCCGCTACAAAGAAGTGACGTATGAAACCGTCGAGTATGAGAAGCCCGAGGTGATACTTGGAAAGATTGAGAAATTGGAGAGTGAGATTATGGAGGGCATCCGCTCCTTACGCTCATAACTATGCCAATTCTTGAACTTCAGAAAATCGCGCAGGTATTCAACGGCAAAACACCGTCCAAAAAAGAACAGCGCGATAAAGGTTTTCCTGTGCTGAAAATAAAGAATGTTTCAGAGGATGGTTTTTTTCGAGGGCAATTTACGTCATTTGTGGATGAAGAAATGGCAGGCTGTTTTCCTCAGAAGGTACTAAATGAAAATGACGTTTTGCTCCTGAACGCTGCCCATAACTCAGACTACGTTGGATCAAAAAACTGCTTTGTAACAACAGAAATGGCTGGCGCTCTTGCAACTGGTGAATGGATGATCATTCGAGCTGATATTTCTTCTGTTCTACCACGTTATTTGTATTTCTTCATCAATGCGCCTCAGACCAAGCAGGCAGTCAAAAACATCGTGAAAGGTATCCACTTATATCCGAAGGATTTGAAAAAAATCAGTATTCCTATTCCCTCCATTGAGGAGCAGAAGCGAATCGTTGTTGTCCTCAGTAGAGCTGACTCCTTACGTCGCAAGCGCAAGGAAGCAATCAAACTGTTGGATGAGTATGTGGAATCGGTATTCATTGAGATGTTTGGTGATCCGTTGATCAACCCGAAGAATTGGCAAAAAATGCCACTTGAATCTTTACAAGTAACTGATGGGATAAAGTGTGGACCATTCGGCACGCAACTTTCAAAAAGTGAGTTTCAAGATAAGGGAGTGCCACTCTGGGGAATCAAGCATGTCAATGTTCACTTCAAATTGCCAACGAACGAGTTTTTGTCAGAAAATAAGGCCAGCCAACTAGATATGTACTCGCTATGCCCTGGTGATATCGTAATGACCCGCAAGGGAACGATTGGAAACTGCTCAGTGTACCCCACACATTTTGCCAAAGGTGTTATGCACTCTGACTTACTTCGTTTGAGGATAGATACGACAAAGTCCATTCCTGAATATCTCAGCTTTCAGCTAAGGATAAGCCCCGATGTGCGTTTCCAACTAAATCGCATTAGCGTTGGTGCAATCATGGCTGGTGTCAATGTTACGAAATTGAAAAAGTTGACCGTTCTAGTCCCTCCCTTGAATCTCCAAAGAGACTTTTTGGAATTTACAACACAGATCAACGAGATCAGAAAAAAAATGCGCTTACAATCAGATGAGCTAAATCACCAATTCAATACAATCATGCAAAGAACGTTTGCTAATGCACTCTAGCTACGGACTATTTCAACTTCGACCGCCGTTTTTTCGGTTGACCCTGCTTCTGCTTTCGCGCCACCTGAAACGCCTCTACATCGCTTTTGAGGAAAACCATGCGTGAAGCAGTTTTCTTGTATCGGAGCTTCCCAGCTCGTGCGAGGCGGTCAACGTACTGACGAGAAACGCGGAGGTATTTCGCCACATCACCATTGCCCATGATGTCTGGAAATTGATCTTTCATGCTGCTGAACTTGATCTTTTATGTTATTTCCTGAAGACTGATGTATATAGGTGTCCTATGACACCTAGTTGTCATAGAGCACCCCAGACTGACTATGAAACAGAATCGTCTCATCCTGCTCATCATTGGCACTGTCATTCTTGGTATTGCACTCTTTGGAGCGTTCCTCGAGTCAGAGGAGCAGAAGAAGGAGTTACCACCACAGGCTGTGACCACAAACAGCGTGTCCTCAAACGAGCCAGCCGATGCTCTACCAGTTGACCCCTATCAGCGCATTGTTGACCTTGTAGCGAAGTACGACGAGTACCCCGATATTTCCAATCTGAATGATGTGAACGCGAAGAATCCCAAGCCGCCATTCGATGTAATCGTGGTCATGGATCATGTACAAGGCTGCGTCACGGCGAAGCAGAAGGCGCAGCGCATCATGCACGAGCTGTACTTCGATCCTGTTGTTGGCCCGACTATCCTGCGCGTGAAGGTGATCAACAACGAGTACGTCAGCGCAAGTCTCGGCAGGGAGGGGGCGCAAAAAATGGACGCATCGTGGTGGAACGATGGGCCGTCCAATTTCATTGGTGTGCTTCAGACGGTTGCGGATTACGACATGGACATGGAGGAGGACGCAACGAGCAGGACTGTTCAGGGCTACACGTACGCGGAGTTGCAACGGGGATGCCAGTGAGGACACCGAGGCCGCCTTTCGACGTGAGCTATGGCCTGTCCGTTTCCGATCTCACGTTTGCAGTTGAGGAATCGGATTGTCAGAACTGACAACGCTGTTGACGATATTGCCAACGTTGACAATTCTGTCAGTGCGACGAAATGGATATTCAGGTGTATTTTGTCTCCGTGGAAACATCCCTGCACCCGTCTGGAAATGATCAGGCCATTGGTGATCTCCTCTTGCAAGGGGCGGTATGGGCAAAGGTGGAGGATATGATTCGCCTCGGCTTCCCGACTGTAGGAATCGCCAAGATGCTTCTTGATGAGTGTCCTGAGATTGCCGCGCACTATCAGCAGAACAGTAGAGCGGCAGACAGCCTCGCTCGGCTTATCCGCTACCACTCGCAGAAGCGCATTTCGATGGAGGAGCGATTCGGCTATGCCAAAATGAGAGCATATCTGGAGAGGGCGGCAGACGGCATCGACGTGCTCCAGTCGATGAAGAACACCATCGAGGTGCAGCAGGAGCGTTGCGGTCGGGCATGTCTACTGGAGAACAAGATAGGCATCCCATCGGAGATGGCAGGAAGAGAACTGGAGCGGCTTGTGACGATGCTGTTCAAGCTCGGCCAAATCTTCACCGCTGCGGGGCTCGTGTCGTACCTGCAAGCACCGAAGCCGCCTATGGATGGAGCAAGGTCTGTAGCCTCTCAGGAACGCAAAGGACGCTTTGAAAGAGCGTTGGGTAGATATCTTGAGGATCATCCGGGTGTCACCGCAGCAAGAGCAATGGAAGACCTGACAGGCATCACGGATATTACGAGGGGCGCACCGAACTCACATTGACCCCTCGCCGCCCTCAAGCACGATCAAGTCGTGCATCAAAGTGAAGTGCGAAAAAACGGCTTACGGATAATCAAAGACGTGTATTGGACGGTGCTCGGAAGTGATGATCGCAACCTGTGGAAGGAGGCGATTCAGTCGATGCACCATCACATTGCGATGCTAGAACGAAAGGTGCGAGAAGCCGCCGCGAACGATGCGGAGAACGCCAATTTCCTTGTGACCGAACTCTGGGCGTGGAACTCGGCACGTCGGCAGCTCTGCGCTCGGTTCGGCAGCAAATTCATACTTCCTTCCCTCCATTCCCATGAAGAAAAGTCAGACGAGCCTCTTTGAAGGCACAGAGCACGACCCGAAACCCAAACATTTTTACAACCGCTACGATCTCGTGAGCTTCCTCCTGAAGTCGATACGCCTGAATCGGAAGGAAGACGCGCTGACAGCCATGTGGTGTCTCATACAGGAAGGCGCGGGGCAGTGGTACATCGCCAAGAAGCTCGTTCAGTTTGCCAGCGAGGACGCGACCGGACCTGAAGCGTTTATTTACGCCCAGAGCGTCTTCCAGCTCATCAAGGACGTGACGGACGAAGTGAACAGCCTTTCACGCTTGATCATTTACCTCTGCGACGCTCCGAAGATGTGGGAGAGTGAAAAAGAAACGGAGTTGGAAGTCAGACGCATCCACCTGCGTGAGAAGATCAAGAAGCAGTACCAACGCGGAGAGAAGCCCATAGAGCTGCCGAGCTATGTTTTTGATGTCTACACCGCGAAAGGAAAATCGGCAGCACGTAGAGGTGAAGAAATAGATCGTAGGGCATCTGGAGTATTGGAGGGTTCAGGATTGTTCTGCCGTGCCACATACTTGCGTTACGAACGACTTGATATGGACGATACGATCATTGCTCAGGCGTACAGCAAGCATCTGCTGAAGTGCGCGAAAGAAGGTCTGCATGTGGATGCGTATTTGCGGAAGCATGATTTGACCATTGATGAGTTTTTGAAGCCATGAGCACATTTCTCCTTCCCACTCCGGCAGTCAGCAGTCCGAGCATCACGGACTATGTGCATCCGTTTCTGGTTCAGCAGGACTCCGATGGGACGCGCCGTGAATATCAAAGTGAGATTCGCTTGTTTGGTGCGTGGATCGGAAAGCCCCTTGGTCATGTAACGCCGCTCGAGATCATCGCGTACAGGAAGCATCTTGAGGAACGAGGACTCAAAGCGGCAACCATACGGAAGAAATTGGCGATTCTGCGTAGTTTTTATGGTTTCATTTCGCAGGCGTTCGGACTCCCGAATCCTGCTCTTTGTGTGCGTCTTCCGAAGGCAACAGACCAGAGCATAAAAGCCGTGCTGTCTCTTCAGGAGGTGGGAAGACTTCTCTCGGTGATCGACATGGACACGCCCCTCGGGAAGCGCGACCTCGCCATGCTTGGGCTGCTTCTCGTCAACGGACTTCGCAGTATCGAGGTGAGTAGAGCGAACTTCGGTGATATGCGTGAGATTGAAGGCATGATCGCATTGCGAGTTCGTGGTAAAGGCGGACGGATTGAGGACACGCGGCTGCGGGAGGATGTCCACAGAGCGATCCAAAGTTATCTGGCAACACGACAGGAAGTGGAACCAGACGAACCACTTTTTCGTTCCGTCGGGAACCTCGCAAGCGAGGAGGGGCGCATGAGTCCCAAGACAGTGCAGGCACGGGTGCGCTACCTCTACCGTCTTGCCAAGCTGGAGAAGCCGATGCTCAGCCCACACAGCCTTCGAGCGACCTGTGCCGTGCTGACAATTTCCATCGGGAAGGCCGACCTGCTGCAAGTCCAGCGTCTTCTTCGTCACCGTTCGCCTTCTACAACCCTTGTCTACGTTCAAGCACTCGACTCCCTCCGCGAGAGTGCGGTGAGCCGTAACCCGATCTCGCTCGATGGTCTTTTGTAAGCCCGCAGCCATGACCCAAAACTCCATACCAGTACATCACCGCATCAAGGGTCAGGGGGGCTTGCGCCCCCCTGTGATCTGATTCAGCCCTTCGGAGGAAATGGGTCTGGCTTGCCGTACGTGTTGCGTTCGCGGATGAGATTATCCCTGCCGTGCAGGAGGACATCTCCGCCTTGGTTCTCCGCGATCTTACGTGCGGCATCGAACGCCTCCTGCTGAGTATCATGCTGGGAGGAGTCTCTGCCATTCCCTTCCCCTCGTACGCCCCACTTGTTGCCGGGGCGATGCAGCACATGCTGGTTGGCCATAAAAACGAGGAAAGGTAGCGAATAAAAGATTGCCGTGACCGCGAGAACCTGCTTCAATGCCCGTTGCTATTCCAGAGCATATCTGCGATAGGAAAGACGCGTGGCGGCCTCGGCTGTGGCGCGTCTTTTTTAGTAGCGTGTGGTGAAGCTCATAGCGAGTGGGGAAAGTTGTGTATGTAAGTCATACACGCTCCGCTATCATAGAGCAAGCGTATCATTCAACGCAAACGATTGACGTGTACGTACACGCTCCGCTACAATCCGCGCACTATGAACGACACCACTCGGAAAGAAATAGGCAAACGCATAAAGCAGTTGCGTGAGCAGCTTGGCTTGTCTCAGCTTGTTTTGGCTCAGATGGTGGGCAAGTCTTCAGCGGCCTACATTGCGTTCATTGAATCGGGCGAACGAAATATCAGCACGATGGATATGATGGTCTTGGCTAAGAAATTGGGAACGACTGTTTCGGAATTGTTGAGCGAACCGAAACGTGAAGAGAAGCCCACTTTTATGCGTGCTTTACGGTCAAGTAAGGACTTGAGTGAGAAAGATAAACAGAAAATCACTGAGTTCTATGAGTTCCTCAAGAGCAAAAATCGTGATGAATGATGATGTGATTTCCACTTTGGCTGAACCTCGGATCGCATTGGCGAGAGGTAAAGCAAAGGAGATTTGGGAAACACTGGGTGAAAGCAAAATCCCTGTTCGCCTCCAGCCGATCATCACTGCACTCGGTATCCCCACCCGTGCTGATCATTTGGAGATCGACGGTGTATGCCAGACCGATCAGCGAGGACAGTTTTTGATTATGTACCAAGAAGATGCTCCAGTCGTAAGGCAGCGTTTTACTGTTGCACATGAACTGGCGCACATCGCGCTCGAACATGTCAGTTTGGACGGCAGCGCAAGCAGTCACTGGTCACATAAAGCACAGGAAGCGGAGGCCAATGCGTTTGCCAACGAGTTGCTAATGCCGACTATGGATTTGAAGACATTTCTGAAAAAGAAGGACGACAAAAGGCTTATCGAGGTAGCAAGGCGGTATTGGGTAAGCACTGCGGCAGCATCGGTAGCTATTCTTCATAACAAGTTACTCAACAAGATCAAGATCGCTGTGTGAAGCCACGCACTCTCTGAGTTGTCGAAAGTTGTCGAATACTTGGCTTAGCAGAGCCAAGAAATTGACACTTCACGACCGCGAGAATAAGATACCTACATCGGCCACGCTGGAGTAACAGTATAGGGGCTCAGACGCGCAAGCGTTGAAAGTGCATCGCCCCCGTAGATAGCTGAGCTCGTGGAAGCAGTCGAACCTTTATTCGGTTCCTCTTCCTAGTGTGGCAGAAAAAACGGCCAATGAACGTCTGTCTGTGTCCGAATGTCGCGCAATTCTCGGCGCTTCTGAATTGTCAGATGCGGAGATTCTTGAGTTACGTGACGCGCTCTACGTTTGGCTGGAAAGGGGTCTTGATTCTTATTTTGCATAAACCATGCAACAAAAATCCGTAATCTACTGTCGGGTATCCTCTGAGCGTCAGGTCAATGAAGGCCACGGTTTGGACGGGCAAGAATTGCGATGCAGACAATACTCAGACGCTAATGATTACAAAGTTGTTGCAGTCTTCCGTGACGAAGGAATATCTGGTGGCAAGAGTGATAGACCGGGGATGAAAGCCCTGATCGCATTTCTTGATGACTCAACTTTTGAAGAAGAAATAGTTGTCCTGATAGACGATATTTCCCGTATAGCAAGAGACGTTGAAGTACACTTTGAACTGAAGGCGGCAATCGAATCACGAAATGCCCGATTGGAATCACCCTCGCATGATTTTCAGAACAATCCAATGGGCAAGTTCTTTGAAACAATCATGGCGGGATCAGCGGAGTATTATCGAAATGAAAATCGAGTACGTGTGATGAAAAATATGAAATCCAGATTGGATAAAGGGTACTGGCCTTTTGATCAACCGCCGGGACTCAAGAACATCAATGACCCTGTTCACGGAAAGCTCCTTACGCCAGATGAACCCAAGGCCACAATCATCCGCGAGGCACTTCGTGGTTTTTTGAGTCGGCGCTTTGATAACAGAGCTGATGTTCAGCGATTTTTGGAAGACCATCAGTTCACGCATCGAGCCAAGTACAAAGGCACAGTGCATCCTGAGCAAGTAAAACGCTTGCTCACTCGTATTCTGTACGCTGGTTGGATTGAGTATCCAAAATGGGGTGTTGCAAGAAAAAAAGGGCACCATGAAGGACTCATTACAATCGATGAGTTTGATGCAATCCAAGAGCGCCTCGCTGAAACCGAGCACGCTCCTCAGCGAAAAGATGCACACAAAGATTTCCCGTTGCGAAACTATCTGGCCTGCTCGTCGTGCAATGAGCTTGTCACCGCGAGTTGGAGCAAAGGACGTAGCAAATCATATCCGTATTATCGTTGCACGACTAAAGACTGTCCGCGGCGGAATAAAGGGATAAGGGGTGAAAAAGTTGAGATGGATTTTGAGAAGGTACTGAGTCGGCTTCGTCCGAAAAAAGAGTCCTTGAAACTCGTTGAAGCCATACTGAAAAATCTTTGGGACAAACGCCTTGATGTTCAAAAGGAAGCTGAAGAAAATAGAGAGAAACAAATCCGTGAGACTGATGCAGAAATTGATAAACTGTGTGATCGTCTTGGGAGACTCACAGGTGAAATAATCATCAAAAAATACGAATCGCGTATTGAACAGCTTGAGGAGAAAAAGAACATTCTGAGGCGACAAAGCTCTGACGAAAAAGACCCACGGCAGAACTTTGGAACCGCGTTCAAATATGTTCTCAGATTCACTGAAAACCCCTTGGCTCTGTGGAAAACGGGGATTTTCGAGGATCAGAGATTGGTTTTGAAGCTCTCTATTTTGGGAGTTTTGCCCTACGATCCGAAGTTGGGCTTTGGAACCGTGACTTTTCCGCTTCTATTCCAGCTTTGTAAGCAGTCCGAAACTGATAAAAGTAAGATGGTGGAGATGCCGGGAATCGAACCCGGGTCCAACGTGTAGGAAGTGTGCTCGTACGATCGTGAACCTCTCGTTTCTCCCGCAGGTAAGAGAGGAGCAGAGAAACTGCGGGAGAGTTGACGCGAATGTAGGGGGTGCCGTCGCGTCACGCGGCACCGTCCCCTCGCTAGTGACGCCTCATCCCTTCAGCGAGGATCGAGGGCGAGACGTGTTCCCGGTAAAGGGGAACTTATGCAGCCACAGCTACTCCGAAGCCAGAGACGAGTCTCTGACCTGCGAGAGCAGCATTGCGGAATGCAGATTGAGCTGTGTTGGCAGCTATAGGTGCGACGGTGGGTACGGGAAACATCGCGATCCCGGATCGAAGCGACAAACCCTAGAAATCACGCTGTCGAAAGCCTGTCATCCCCAGAGGTAGTACTAACTGCACATTCTGGAAGAACGCTTACTCACTCCTCTCGCCCCCCGTAGTCCGCCGAGGCGGACGAAGGTGGGGCATCCCCGTGAATTCCTTGTCGTGCGATGAGCCTGCGATGCGAGAGAGCAGCACTCGATTTTAGCACAAACACCTCTCTGTCAGTGCAGAAAAGTGTACTTTTCACGTACTTCTCGAATCACATTCCCTGCGACAGTCAGGACCTACCGTATATTCTGAATCGCCGCCATCGCCGCGTCGTGCCTGGTCTTCGAAGCGTTGCTGAGCGTCTGGAACTTCCGGCTCGCCGGGGCATCACTCTTGATGGGCGCGCCGAATTCCTCAACAGAACCGGCGATGATGCCGTCGATGGAGTTGACGAGATCGGCCTTGCCGACTGCGAGGCTCACCGAGGGGAGGAGGAGTCCCAAGGACCCGAGGAAGAGGAGGAGTTTTTGCATAGGAGGGTAAAGGCACTCCCTGCGCGTTTCGCAATGCAAGGTATGCAGAGCAGTTCCTAAGAGCAATTCCCTTGTGATACTCTGCTTTGCATGTCGTCCCGCATTGGTCACATCATCGGCTGGATCTGCGCGATAATCGTTGCCGCGTTCAACCTCTTCGCCGCGGTGATGAAATTCGTCCCCATAGTCCCCGGCTCTCCTGCAGAGGAGATGTCGCGGAAGCTGGGTATGGAGGGGCTGATGTACCCGCTCGGCGTTCTGGAGATCATCATCGTCGTGCTGTTTCTCCTCCCCCGCACTTCAACCGTGGGATTCGTGCTCATGATCGGCTACATGGGTGGCGCGCTCGCCACGAACCTCACGCATGGGTTCTCCCAGGCGGAAGTCATTCCCATCTACGTGGTGTTCTTGCTGCTCACCATCAGCGCCTACTTCCGCAATCCTGAGCTCCTGAGCAGGCTGCGCAAGAAACCTGTTCCGGCGAAGGTGTGAGCCGACTGTGAAGAGAGCGTATCGCGAGTATTTGGCGACGGATGAGTGGAAGAAAACGGCGAAGAGTGTTCGCGAGTACTACAACTACAAGTGTGCGGTGTGCGATCTGGATTACAGGGAGAAGGGTCTCTCCCTCCATGTGCACCATTTGTTTCACAGGCGGTTTGGGAAATCGATTATCGGGAGAGAGCACCCGAATCACCATTTGCGCTTACTCTGCAGCGCACATCATCCAAAGGGGAAGCTGACGAATGAATCCATCCAGCTCTGGCGGAAGGCGTACCGCTTCCGGAAACGCTGGAAGGTATTCTTCAAAGCCCTAGAGAAATTCTGGCCTACGGAGTAATTCCGATCGCGGAGTGACATTAGAATTTTTGAATGAGTGTGCTCTGCGGATACCGCGAATACATGGCGTTCGCAGTCTGCGAGAACGTTTGCCCTGAGGAATAGGTATCGATGAACACTTCAAAGGGGAAGTCAGTGTCCGGAGCATTCGGGAGGTAGCATCGGGATTGATCTTCTGGCATGAGTTCCGGCCAAGGAACAGTTGCAGCTATGCCCATCCTCCAATGGTCGGAAGGCGGAGTACAGCGGTCATGGAATTCTTTCAGTACAGCGAGGAAGAATGCATCGGATGAGAGCGGAGCAACCGTGATGGTACGTCTATCCTCCATTTGCGCGATTGTCGGTGACCTGAAAACCCTACTCAGGCAGCGTCTGATGCTCTTGTGGAGATCCGGTGAAACGTGCTTCGCAATATCCACGATTCTGCTGCTCACACTCACTCCCGCTTTGTACGTGACAATGATGTCGTTGTTGATTGGATGTCTCGCTGAGAATGCATCTCGCTCCGCGTCGATTGCTTCCGTGGCAGCTTGGTGTGTGGTGGGATTGAGCAGTGCACCAGTGAGATGTCGACTACATGTGATGCAGTAGTCCAAACATTCGGATAGGAGCGCTTCCGCCTGTGCCTCATCAGCATGCACTGCTATACATCGCACCCTGCGGAGTGGCTCAATAGCACTATCGCAAGCAAGGAGGAGCTCAGCCCATGCGTCAGTCATCATTGTAATACCATACTATACATATAATTTTTTGCAAGTTCACAGCGCCGCATGTTCAAATCATGGGAGTTCTGCTGACGCCTGCCCGTCGTGCCGTTGGTCAGCAGGCTGCTACACTTCGCCCATGGACCTGGCCAACGTCGACATGACCGCCCTCGCGAAGCAACTCTGTCATCCGGAGGGGGAGATGGGCATGGAAGTCGGCAAAGTGATGGAGAAGCACACGGAGCAGCTGAACATGTTCGCTCTCGATCAACTTCAATTGCAGCCAACGGATCATGTTCTGGAGATCGGCTTCGGGCCGGGAGTGGCGATTGCTGAAGTAGCGCGCCAACTTCGCGATGGATACGCGGATGGAATAGATCAATCGAAGGAGATGCTCGCGATGGCGAGCGAGCGAAATCGCCGGGCGATCATTGAAGATCGTGTGACATTGAAACTCGGTACTGCGCGCTCACTGCCATACGCGGATGGGAGCTTCGACAAGGTTTTCGCGGTCAATGTCTTCCACTTCTGGCCAGAGCCCGCCGCCGAACTTGCCGAATGCCTGCGTGTCCTCAAGTCCGGTGGCATCGTGCTCTTCTACCTTACGCATCCGTCCTCATGGCCTGCGGGATTTCGCGAGTCCGGCGTCTTCATCGCACGGGAACCGGAAGAGGTTGAGGCACTCCTACAGGCTGCCGACTTCCGGAAGACAGAGCATCGCTGGGATCAGCAGAAGGACTACAAGGGGTTCGTCGTTGTTGGTGTGAAATGAGTGTAGTAGATCACGAGTCTCTCCCCAGCATTTCCTGATTTTTCTGATACGCAATGGAGACGCTGCTCTGCGCATCAGGAGTGATCCTCTTCGCGGCGAAGCGCTCAAGGAAATGGACTGCTTCCTCGTGCCTGCCCTCGCCGTAGAGCCACCAGCTGATGCTCTCGAGTACGTCGTCCATCGTCTTCTGCATCTCAGGATTCTCCACCGGGAAAGGGCCGTACTTCTGGAGAAGGGCAAGTGCGTGATCGCAAATCTCGAGTTCCGTGAGCCAGTGGATGTGGGCAGTCAGCAGTGTGGGCGAGATCTCGTACGGATGGAGTCCCATGTCATCGCAGAAATCCATGAAGGCTTGATGTGAACCGAGGGAGCACAGCGCGTCGATGTAGGTCTTGCAGAGAAATGGCTTCTGTCGGAGGAAATCGGGGAGGGGAGTGCGGTGTTCCCTGGCGAAGGTCTCGATGAGCTGCAGCGTATCCGCGAATTCCCCTTGCTCCTCCAGAGCGGCAATGAGGACGCGCAAATGCCTCTCGTGGCGCTCGAAGAGAGAGGCGAGTCTCCTGTAGAGTGTGCGTCTGTTCGGATTCTCGAGGAGGTAATCCTGCCTGGACAATTGTTCTGCGAAGGACGATGGGTCGAAGAGATTGGGGAAGAGCGTGGGGATGCGATGCTCATCGCAGAACTCCTCGAGACCGTGGATTTCCTTCGTGTACTTCTCCACGCATGGAGCGACGTCACTCGGAGACTCCTTCGCAGTGGCGATGTGTTCCCCAACGCTCAGGTGCGTTGCGAGGAGTTTGGTGAGGAACGGACGGAACCGTTCTATGTATGCGCGTCCTCTCTCCTCACTCTCCTGCGCTCGACGTTCACTCTTGCTCTGTGGCTCCTTCTGGGGCTTTTCACTTCGCAGGCGAAGCTTCCGTTCGATGTCGACCAACTGCACGGCGAACTTGAAGTACTGCCCTGCGACAGATGCTCTCTCCGGCGGTTGTGCGCAGACGATGCCGCTCGTGGTGAGGATCTCTTCGGAGAACTCGTCCCGCAGCACACCGAGTTGCCACGCTCGACTCACCAGCTCCTCAATCTCTGCACGGTGTGCCTCGTACGCTGGGGAATCGCACGGGAGGACGTCGAAGAATTCACCAGGCTTCACACTCATGGTTGTCAGGAAGTGCCCAAGCGTACGGAGCACGCTGTCATCCGTCAACGTCGTCACACGAATCCCCTACGCCCAATAACCGCTATTCCCTTTCGCCATCGCGGTTATCTTCGAAGAGTAGTACTCTCCCACAGATGCGCACCCTCTCCAATACAGTCCTCACCGCGATTCTGGCGCTGATCGGAACCTACATGGCGGTATTCTTCGTCGAATTCTGGTGCGCGACCACGCCGCACTGCGCTCTCTACGACAACAACTTCATCACGCCTTTCGGTCTCTTCGGGTCGCGATTCTACAACCTCTGGGAATTCTTCCCAGGAGTTCCGCTGTCCGTGGGAACGGACGGGGTGCTGATCTACCTCTACCTGCTCCTGGAATCGCTCTGGGTTCTCTCCTTCGTGCTCCTGCTCCTGCGTCTGCTGAGGACGAAGATTCCCCGGATACTGGTGCTCTCCTCTGCGGGGTACATCGCCGCAGTCATTCTGATTCTCGTCGCACTCACCCAGTACAGTCACACGGCACGAGCACGGAGTACGCATCTCACGAAACTTCTCGAGATAAGGGGCGCTGATGTCAATCAGCAAGCTTTTGACTGTGAGATCGCCACAGGCACAGCGTACGATCAGTGCATCATGCAGCAAATTCAGGGGAATCAAGATCTGGCGCGTAATATCGCGCTCTGCGGAAATATGTCCGAGCGAGAGTTCCGGAATCACTGTCGCACGGAAATCGCTGCGCAACAGGGAGCGATGGAGATCTGCGATACATTGGAGGGTGATCCTCAGCTTGTCGGCGTTCCCCATACTGACCAGTACTTTCCCGGCCCGTCGCCTGCGGATTGCCTCGAGATTGTAAGAGGATTTCCGACCCTCTCAAAGCCTGGATTGGATATCCTCGCGTACTGTGACAGTTTCCCGTCGTGGCCGTACGACATCATTTGCTTCTCGCGTGCGGCCGCGCTGAATCAGGATGAGCATATTTGTGAACAACAGTACGTCACGGAATTCACAGAGTGGATGATCCATGCGTGCCGTGAGATTTCCAAGAAGGAGGACTGGAGGAATGAAGTGTCTGCCCAGGAGCTTCGGAAGTATCAAGGAGAATGATAATGGCTCGGGGAGAGTAGAATGTCCTCCATGCGCCGCCTCATCATCAACGCCGATGATCTGGGCATCAACCCCCAGCGATCGCACGGGATCTTCCAGTGCCAGGAGTTCGGGGTGGTCACGAACGCGTCGCTCATTGCCAATGGTTCCGATTCCGATGCAGCCGCGCGCAGAGCACGGGAGAGGGGAGTACCGACGGGGCTCCACCTCAATCTCACGGAGGAGGAGCCGCTCAGCAAACCCGATGACGTCCCCGGCCTCGTCGAGATGAATGGCACGTTCTTCGATCGGCTCCGCCTCCGCGCGGCACTCGATGCGGGAACGGTTCCTGAGCGTTCTCTAGAACGCGAAATCCGTGCGCAGGTGGAGTGGTTCTTCGATGCGCACGGCAACCCCACTCACGTCGATGGGCACCACCACATCCACATCCATCCTGCTGTCATCGAAGCGCTGATTCCCATCCTCGAGCGCTACGGCATCCGCTCTGTCCGCATCCCGTGCGAGGAGCCGCTCCCTCCCTTCGGCTATGAAATTCCGGAGGAGCAACTCCTGCACACGCGTGCTCTCAATGAACTCGCGAAGAATGCGCGCGAGCGATACACGGGGCAGGGGATCCTCACGACCGATCACTTCCGCGGTGCGACACTCGTTGGGAATGCCTCCTTGAAGAACATTCGCCACGTCCTCAGTAAGCTCCCGGAGGGCACGACGGAGCTGATGGTGCACCCGGGGAGCCCCTGCACGTTCGGCACGCCCTTCGACATCGATCCCCAACGGCAGACGGAGATGCGCATGCTCCTGGATTCCTCGATTGCAGAGCTCCTCGCGGAGAAGAAGGTCGAGCTCATCTCGTACGCGGATCTGTAAGATCTCTACATGGCGGCCGCTGAAGTTGTCTATCGGAGTCTTCTTTCAGAATCCTCTTGTGTAAGGTTAATGCTGCAACCTAACAAACTTGACAAATATTCATTTATGTCTAAAATGCAGTCCAGAATTTCCCCTCCTTGTTCATGTCAGAATCTCAGAGAAAACCAGATGATGTTGTCACTGACGAAGATATCGCAGTCCTCCTGAGTGCTCTCCCCGAGCCGGATCGAGATCCGGTTCTGACTGGTGTCATCAACGAATTCTTATGGACTCTACCGTTCAAACGCGACGATACTTCAACACCAAACACTGACGATGTTCCCCGTCATGGTTTTCGGTTTACCCAAGAGGACGTCGAGATCTTGCGACGTGCTATCCAACCGGATGCTGATCCAGAGGTCGATTGAGTCATTGCTCAACTTCGGAAACATGCGAGCGATGAAAATATCCCGCATTCGTGATTCGACAATCGCGGCGTAATCGGAGAATAGACAGCAGAGATTCTCGAACAGCTGCTGCGGAAATATACGTTGTGTACGAATCTGTGTATTCTTCGTTCGTGCCAGCGCGTTCCTCACTGAGGGTAACACTAGCTTCCCTGCTCGCGGGAGCTGCTGGACTCATGACTCTCTGGTTCCTCGGTGCACGACTGTGGTTCGAACTCCAGGGCACCCTCCATGACGACGTGCACACGTACTTGGCTGTGGGTCGCGGCATCCTCAATGGACTCACGCCGTACGTGGATCTCTTCGAATCGAAGCCGCCTGGGATGTTCCTCTTCAGCGCTCTTTCTTTGAAGTTCTTCGGTGATGGTTCTCTCCTGAAATTTCTGCAAGTGATCGCACTCATCGTGATCCCCACGACAACGTGCGCACTCATATGGAGAGAACTTGGTGCGCGGTCGAAGCTCGAGAAGGGCATTTGGTTCCTCACGTCACTTGCCTTCGGGTCCCTCATCGCTGTGTACACGTTTGCGGTGAGTGGCGAGGGTTTGACGGAACCCGTCGGCGCTGCAGCGTGCCTCCTCTTCGCAGTGCTCTTCGCGGGAGCTGACGAGCGCATCCATCCCCTGCGCACCATCGGACTCACGTTTGCCATCATGCTCGCTGTCGGGGTGAAGGAGCCATTCTTGCTCACACTCCTCGCAATCGTCCTCCTCCTCGCGCGCTCGGTTCGTCATGCGATCACAGCATTCGTCGTCCCCTTCGCTATTGCCGCGTTGATTGGCCTCATCGCGCTCACGGTTCTCGGCTACCTCGGACCGTACTTCTCGATCTACCTGAAGCACATGCTCGGGTACCACGTGAACCAGCTTGCGGAATGGAATGGGAGTTTCCCCGTTCGAGGATTGCGAATCGACAAGTCCGTGGCGAATCTCTTTGCCTTCTCCCCTCTTCTGCCGATCATACTCGGAGCACTCTTTGTAGGTTCTGTAGAGGAGAAATGGAGGATCGCTCTGCAGGGAAAAGAGAAGTTCCTCAGCATCGGCAGAGTGGTGCTCGCTCTGTATGTGCTCCTCCTCGCCGTCGGAACTGGTGGAGATTTCTACGCGCACCACTTCGTCTTCGCTGTCCCCGGCTACATCGTCCTCTTCGTGCTCACTGTGCGGTGGATCCTCGAGAAGTGGTCCCATGCAGCGGTGAATGGTGCTGCACTTCTCTCTGCTGGGATTCTCGCAACAATCCTCCTCCACACGCGCATCGATTACGGAGAGAAGCTTGAAGCATGGAGTGGATACTCCACGATGCTGCATTCGGTTGCAGCCTCGATCGATGGAGTACTGGATCGCTGCGCATGGGATCGCTACCTGCACCTTGTGAATAAGGGTGGTGGGCCCTTCGCATTCACCACACACTCGCCTGAGGGTCCGGTCTTCGTTCAGTTCAACCGGTTCATGGATGGGTCAGAGGAGTACAAGGAGCGATTCCGCGTTGCACTCCTTGAGTCGCCCATCATCGTGTGGAAGGGCCCGGAGCTCACGAACCTCACCGATGCGGCGAAGGACTACGTCACGCTCAACTTCACCACCGATCCACCGGCGTGTGCGCGGCCGTTCGAACAGATTGCACCGTACACAATTCTCTTTCGGAAAGGTGTGTGAGCTGTTAACTCAAGAACCTGAGGAGCGGGTTTTCTCACCCGCGGTTGCCGAGGTATTGTTCCACAACCCGCAGGTCAGAAGACCTGCTCCTCAATTGCATAGAGATGAGAGAAGTTAGGGATGAGGGCTCTCTCCTGTCTAGCCCTCGAAGTCCTCCGCAAACTTCTCGTACCATGCGTTCCACGATGCACGCACGGATGCCTTCACTTCCTCCGGTATCGGCACCTGCACAGTGGGTGCGTAATCCGGGGGGAGTTCACGACCGGAGAAGACGCGGACGTTCTCCTGCTGGGCGGCGAGGAAGAGTGCGTAGGCTGCCTGCTCGAAGCCAAAGTCTTTCTCTGTCTCATTCAAGTATGCGATGAGTCGCGGGATCACCGGTTTCCCTCTGTATCCGAGCGTTTCCGCAGCGAGGTAGAACTCCCCACTCCCGTACGACGTCGCGTACCACTCATCCTCGAGTTTCGTGATGTAGAAGCCAATATCATCCTGCGTCAGTGCACGGATATCTGCAGTTGTATGCGATGGTTTGTCCGTTCGTGGTGCACGAATGCGGTACACAATCTCTGCCATGTCCCCGCGTGTGATCTCCGCATCGAAGCGCGTGATCCAGATGGGCATCGCGTGCTCCATGGCGAGGGCATCGGTGAAGGGCACGAACCATTCCTCATCTGCATTCTCATTCCCGAGCGGTCCGCCCGATGCGTTCACGATGATCTTCGCGGCCTCGACGAGGGAAATCGTTGCCTCGGGTCGAAATGTGCCATCGGGGTAGCCAGAGACGGTCCCCTCCTGCTTTGCGAGACAGATGAACGGAGCAAACCACGCAGTTGCGGGAACATCGGGAAACGGAGCACCGAGCTCCGCAAGACAATCCTCTCCGGCAGCATCGAGCAATGCGCCCGCGACGATCTTCGTGAACTCAGCCCGGTTGATCGTCTGCGACGGGTGGTACGTCCCATCGGGGTACCCTGTGACGATCCCCTCGTGTTTCACGTACTCGATGCCGTTGTAGAAATCACTCCAGCACTCGACGTCGGGGAAGTTCTCGAATCCTCCGTCACTCACAATGCTCTCATGACAGAACGTCGAGGCTCTAAGGCTACTGGGAAGCAGAGTGGAGAAGATCCACCAGAGGAGGATGACGCGCGAATGCACGGGGGTGATTGTATCACCCCTTGTGCATGTGCACTCGCGTTCTCGTGGGCACCATTACTGCCCTGTCCCATCCACATTGATGTCGACGTTGGGCGCGATGCCCGTATCGGCGTCACCTGCGCGACCCTGGATGAGGACGAAGTACGCAATAGCCCCGATGACGACGATGGCGACGATCGCCAGGAGCGCCATCGCGGTGCTGTTCTGTTCTTCTGCCATGGGAGAGAGGGGAAAAAGATGGAGAGAGGTTACCGGGAACGGAAGAAGGAGGAGCGGACCCGCTCGAATGTGCGCAGAGATCCTCACGCTCTCTTCACGATGCTGATCGCGCCGAGGAGGACGATCGCACCGATGACGGCCATGACGATGGCTCCACTGATCCCGTACGCACTCACACCGAATGTACGGAAGAGCATACCTCCTACGACTGCACCGAGTACACCGACGATGAGGTCACCCAAGACGCCGAAGCCGCGGCCTTTCATGATGAGACCAGCAATCCAGCCTGCCACGATGCCGATGACGATGAACCAGAAGATTTCCATACGAAGGGGAGGAAAGGAATAGGGGAGACTGCTGTAGTTGACGAAGGAGGCGGCAAATACTGACAGAGGCTTGCTTGCAGAATCATTCTGCGCATGTCTTGCGCTATTTCTCTCACCGTCCTATCTCCGCTTGCATGCGGTGTAATCGGCTATTTGATGAGGAGTTTCATCAACCAGTTCATGAATCCCAGCGTCAGCGAGACCACGGCCCAGCCCTTGAGCCCGCCCAGGATCACGAGCGTCACGTAGTCGGGGTCCATCTGGAGGATGATCCAGTAGGTGAGGTACAGGAAGATGCTGTTCGCGAGGACGATCGCCGCGATGGTCATGAGGAGCCGGAGCGGGAAGGTGACAACGGTGAGGAGCGGCCGCACGATCAGGTTCATGAGTGTCAAGAGCGCGCCGATGATGATGTAGGCGTCGATGCCCCCGGTCACGAAGAAGTACTCACTCATTCCCGTTGCCATCCCCCAGATGAGGAGGATCGTGAAGACGGTTCGTAGCGCTAGCCGGGCGGGGAGCGGGAGCGTAACCATCCTCTCTATGCTACGCCTTCGCGAAGCGAATCGTCACGGTTCCACTCTCCAGGGGGACTTCGTGCGTGTCTCCACCCGCAGCGCCTAGCGTCGCATGCGTCTCCCTGGCGATCAGTTCGCCGAAATCCGCGAGGATCTCCTTCGCCCCCTCGATCGTGAGGGTGATGCGATCTCCAACAGAGAGTCCGGCCTCCTTCCGGAGGACTTGGATAGCGCGGATCAGGTCGCGTGCTTCCCCTTCGCGCTTCAGCGCATCGGTGAGCGTTGTATCGAGGCTCACGACGATACCGCGGTCCGCGCGGACGTTCGCCCCCTCCTTCCCGCGGTACACGATCTCCGCTTCGTCGGGACTCAGGCGCTGCTCGAGGATGAGGATCGATCCATCCGCTTCCTCCGCGTAGTCCCCGCGCTTCCCGGCAGCGATGATCTCCTGCACCTGTGCTCCTAACCGTGGACCGACTTTGCGCGCATTCACCTGCACGAACGCTTCGGCGAGCGCACTCGCGTCATCCACGAACTCGAGGTCCTTCACGTTGAGTTCATCCTTGAGGAGGGCGAGCTCATGCGGTTCCAGGATGCAGTTCTTGCGCATGGTCTTCGGGAGGGCGATCTGCGCTTTGGCGAGCGGATAGCGAGCCTTGATCCGCTGCTCCGCACGGATCTGCATTCCCAGAGAGACGATGGACCGCAGCAGCCGCGTCTTCTCGAGGAGTGCCATCTCCTGCGCAGTGAGCTTGCGCACTTCTGGCCAGTCCGTGAGGTGGACTGATCCGTGGTCCTCCGGCACGAGGTTCAAGTAGAGCGCCTCTGTAATGAACGGGCAGAACGGTGCCAGGAGCTGACTGATGGTGAGCAGGACATCGTGGAGTGTCGTCAGCGCCGCATGCTGATCCTCCTCGTGCGCATCGCCCACTGTCCCCTCCGCATCGTTGATGGAGGATTTCCCTGCGAAGCGCCGACGCGAGAGGCGCACGTACCAGTTCGTGAGTGCATCGATGGTGTCGTGGAGTTCCGCACAGGTGGCGGAGAGATCGTAGTTATCGAGCTGCTCTGTCATGCGATTCACAAGATCCTGCACCTCTGCCAGGATCCACAGATCCAGCGCGTGTGTGGAGTGCGTCCGTGTCTCTGTCGGCTCGAACTTCGCCTCATTCGCGTACGTCACGAAGAACGCTGCGGTGTTCCAGAGCGGGAGGAGGACGCTGCGCACGGTTTCCTCCACCACAGTTGCAGAGAAGCGGAGGTCCTCCGCACGCACAGCGGGTGAACTCATGAGCGCGAAGCGCACGGCATCGGCGCCATGCTTCTCCACAACCTCAAGCGGCTCCGGATAGTTCTTCAGTCGCTTGCTCATCTTCCGCCCGTCCTCCGCTAGCACTGTGCCGTTCACAACGCAGTGGTAGAACGCCGGCTTCTTGAAGAGCGCCGCCGCCAGCACCGTGAGCGTGTAGAACCACCCGCGCGTTTGGTCGATGCCCTCCGCGATGAAGTCCGCGGGAAAACCAGCTGGCAGCGGTGAGCGGTCAGCGGTCAGCAATGAGTTTTGCCCTTTTCGCTGCCCGCTGCCCGCTGATAGCTGCCCGCTCTCAAAGGGGTAATGCGATTGTGCGTAAGGCATCGAGCCGGACTCGAACCAGCAGTCGAGGACTTCGGGAATCCGTTCCATCAGAGGGTTGAGCGTGATCGTTGCTGTTCCCGCATTCTCGAGGCGCGCACCCAGACCTTCGACGTAGTTCAAGTTCTCCGCGAGCGTGCGCAGTGCCTGAATCGTACCGCGATGGATGACGAGGAGGATCTTCTTCCCCGCGAACTTCTCGAGGAGCAGAACGTATGCCTTCTGCACTCTCGCAAAGAATTGTGAAAGAGATTCACCGTTCGGTGGCGTGAGGTAGTGGAACGCAGGATTGATGTTCTCGATGTGCGAGGGGTGGGCACGTGCGAACTCCTCCTTCTCTTGCCCGCTCCAGTCCCCCAGGTTGCGCTCCCGCAGGAGTTCAGGAATCACGTCGTGCTGGAGGCTGAGCTCCTCTGCGAGGATGGATGCGGACTGCGATGCTCGCAGGAGATCGGAGGAGACGACGGCGTCGAACTTCTGCTTCTTGAAGGACTTCGCGAGCTCCCTCGACTGCGCCTTCCCCGTCTCGTTGAGAGGTTCATCGGCATTCCCTCCTTGGATCTTGTTCTCGAGATTCCACTCGGTCTCCCCGTGCCGCACGAGTGTCACCTCCACACTCGTCTCGTGCTTCGAGGACGGCCACGTCAGTTCATCGACGGTTTCCTTGTGCAGATCCAGCTCCGCCTGGCGGTCCTGATCCCAGTAGAACGTGAACGGACTCGCGAACCGCGGATACGGCTGCTGGCAGAGCTTCGCGGGCTCGTCTTTGCTGAAGAAGTGCCGGATTCCCAGAATGGGATCCGCATGCGTGACGATGACGATGTGCTCACCCCGGTGCTTCTCCAGCACCTCCGTGAGGAACGGCGATAGCCGCGACTGCACCTGCGACCACGTCTCCATGCCGGGGAAGTGGTAGATGCTCTCTACCTTGCCACTCTCCAGCTTGTGGGCGCGGCGCGCTTTGACGAACGTGAGGTCACCAAAGTCGATCGATTTCCCCTCGTAATCGCCGAACTCCACTTCGCGCAGTCGCTCATCGACCACGACCTCCGCGCCGGTCTCCTCTGCGATCGCCTGAGCAGTCTGCTGCGTGCGCGCGAGCGGAGAGGTGTAGATGCGTGTCACCTCTTCCGTCTTCAATTGCTCTGCGGTGCGCAGCGCCTGCGCCTTCCCGCGATCGGTGAGGTTCGTTCCGGGCAGCTTCCCCTGGTAGCGTGGGGTGATGTTGCCATCACTCTCGCCGTGGCGCATGACGGTGACGCGCGTGAAGCGGATCGGTTGTCGCTTGCGCAGATCTTCCCGGCTCTCGAGGACGGCAAGCTCCTCCGTTGCCCTGCATCGCCAGATCGGCAGTGGCGTCCCCCAGTAGCGATTGCGCGAGATCGCCCAGTCGCGGGCGTTCTCCAGCCATTTTCCAAAGCGCCCGTCGCGCAGGTGCGAAGGCACCCACTCCGTCTGCGCGTTCACCGCGAGCATGTCTTGCTTGATCGCCTCCACTTTCACAAACCATGAGGACGTGGCGTAGTTGAGGAGGGGAGAGTCACACCGCCAGCAGTGCGGATAGCTGTGCGTGTAGGACTCCGTCTTGAAGAGCGAACCATGGGCTTTCAACCACTCTGCGATCTTCTTATCTCCGGATGTGGGATCATCCTTCGGCTTCACGTGGATACCCGCGAAGTCCGTCACAGCGGCGGTGAAGTGCCCGTCGATCGACACGTGCTGGAGGAGGGGGACTTTTTCCCGCTTCGCTACGTTGAAGTCGTCGTCGCCAAACCCGGGCGCGATGTGCACAATACCCGTTCCTTCATCGGTCGTGACGAAATCCCCCCATACCACCTTGAAAGCCTTCTCCGTGTACTTCTCCGCGAAGTACGGGAATAGCGGCTCATACGTTCTCCCGATGAGTTCTGTTGCCTTCACTGTTCCGATCACTTCGTGCTCCTTCCCCTTGAACACATCCTCGACTCTCTTCTCTGCGAGAATGAAAACCTTCCCCTCACAGCGAACGCGCACGTACACAATCTTCTTCCCGAGCGCGAGGAACAAATTCCCGGGCAGCGTCCACGGCGTCGTCGTCCACGCGAGCATATGTTCCTCGGACTCTTCGGTCTCTTCGGACTCCCTTCTGAGTTTGAACATCGCCGTCACCGAGTAATCACTGATGTCCTTGTACCCCTGCGTGACTTCGAAGTTCGAAAGGGGAGTCGCGCATCGCGGACAGATGTGCATCGGCTTGTGACCTTCGTAAATGAGTTTCTTGTCAGCGAGCTGCTTGAACACCCACCAGATACTCTCCATGTAGTCGGGGTCCATCGTGCGGTAGTCCCAATCCATATCGACCCACCGCCCCATGCGCTCCACCGTCACGCGCCACTCCTTCGTGTAGCGCTGGACCGCCGCTCTGCAGAGAGCGTTGAACTTCGCGATGCCCATCTCCTCGATCTGCTTCTTCGTCTTGAGGCCGTGCTCCTTCTCGATCTCGTTCTCCACCGGGAGCCCGTGGCAGTCCCACCCGAACCTCCGTTCCACGCGTTTCCCGCGCATCGTCTGGTACCGCGGGATCACGTCTTTTATCGTCCCCGCGAGCAGGTGCCCGTAGTGCGGGAGTCCCGTCGCGAAGGGAGGGCCATCGTAGAAGTTGAACGATTCCTCCCGAGGCGCCGCGTGCCCATCGAGCGGATCCGTGATACCCAACTGCGTACGGTTCTTCACCGATCGCTGGAACGTATCCTCCTCCTGCCAGTACTTGAGGATGCCCCGCTCAAGCGCCGGAAACGATTGCTTGGGGTCAATAGGATCAAACATATACGTGTGGAATGGTGGCGCTTACCCTGAGCGCAGTCGAACGGGCAAGAGCGGGGAATGACTGCTTTGGGTCGATCGGATCGAACATGACTCTGGGAGTATACGGTGGCAGCTCCGTTGGGGCCAGGCGTCAAGTACGCGTTCTACGACATTTGCAGAACGCAATGCGCCGCTTTGGACAGGGCTCAGAGTGCGTTTGACTTCCTCGAGTGCGGCTCGTACGTTTCCGCTGTGTCCTCTGCTGGGCTCATGATGGCAGACAGGGAGGAGACGGCATCCGAGCCGAGGGAGGAATGTTTGAGCGCAGAAGAGCAGCACGAAAGAAAAGTTGGGACGAGGAAAAGGGTCGGGTACCTCTCTGCTCTGCACGCGTTCGCAGCATCTTCGTTGTTGCTGTTCGCGCAGGAGGGAGGGGGGCAGGAGGTGCAAATCGTGCCGAAGCCAGTGGATCAGCCGAAGCCCGCGGAGAGAGTTCCCCCTCCCAAGCCAGAGCACCCGCTGTGGGGGAAGTGGCAGACGCGGGAGGGGATGGTGAACGTGCTCAAAAGTAGCTTGTCGGACGATGTGAAAGACGTTGCCAATTTCCTGATCGCGACACCCGGTACGGTGGAGAAGTTGATTCCAGAAATCGCGGAAGCTCTGGAGCGCAGCACGGTTTTTGACGAGTCCTGTACATACAGACTCATCAGCGTTCTCCGACCACATCGACAAGCGAAACCGCTCCTGTACCGTCGCATCTTCGTTCTCTCACATCACGCATCCCACGACCGAGCTGCCGCGCAGGCGCGTCAGGTGCTGATAGAGTGGGGACCACCCACGAAGGAGGAGATTCCCAGTCTCCTGGAACTCGTTACGCAGCATTCGAGTGCGGGACACTACACGGGGAAGGATGTTCTGGAGCACATCCAGGGAATGGGGGAGCACGCGGAGCACGCACTCCCTCAGCTGCAGGCACAGCTGGGAAAGCGTCTCGAGAAGCTCAGGCAGAAGCCGAAAGGCCAGGATGCTTCCGCGGTGGAGGGATACATCTCCGCCGAGGATCTGGCAGCGACTATCGCGATCATCGGGAAGGAGAAGGTCATCCCTCTTTTCAAGGAGATCTTGGAGAGAAAAGGGGAGGCGGAACAGCATGCGCGCGTTGCTGCCCTCTCCGCGTTCAGGAGGGTTCCCGCAAAGCACGTCGCTCCGTTCCATCCGCTCCTCCTGCAAATCGTGCAGTCGAAAGGTGGACAGGAGAGCCTCGCTGCGCAGGATGTCCTCCTTGCGAACATGCGAGAGGGGGTGACGAACCGTGGAATCTTCGATCACTTCCTCGGACGCTTGGGTGACCACCGTGTGTACCAGGCTCTCCTCAGCGCACCGGCGGAGCTCATCGTCCCCGAGCTCACGGCAAAGCTGCTCAAGGGATCAGAGGAGGAACAGTTCCAGGCGCTGTTCCTGTTCGAACGTCGCAAGGATGTTCTCGGGAAGATCGGCGAGGACCTCCTTCCCTACCTCCTCAAGAGCAGTCCGCTGGAGGCGAGACGAGGAGATGAGGCAAACCCGTACCGTCCGTCCTGGAAGCCCGGATCGAAGGATCCAGTGCGAGAGCGACAGGACGAGATGTATCAACTCAAGGTCGGGCTCATGACGAAAGTGGGTGGTGAGATCAATAACCGCGAACGGCCATTTCCTCCAAACAAGAGTGATGATGACCGCAAGGGGGCACTACAGGGAGAGACAACGGAGTACTTGTGCAGAGTCATCGCGAACGATCGCTCTCCCAATGTTGCGGTGGAGACTCTCACCAAGTACATGAAGAGAGACCTTCCCATCGATGACGCTCTGAAGCATGCAGTCTTGAAGCTTTCTCAGCGGCAGGACTTGGGTGACGTGCACCAGTGGATGGACATCGGTGAGGTGCTTTGGCGGATGGGGGATAAGAAGCTCCTTAAGCACGTATGGGAGAAGAACATTGAAAAGCCCGAAGGGCTTCTCCTCGTGATGGGCTTACGAAGATGCGGTCGTGCTGTGGAGGGCTTCTTTGAGGAGATGGTGCGCAAGCCAGCCTACTCCGGTGCGCGAGAGGAGATGGAGATCGCGTTGCGGGGGTGGCAGAGGGCGAGGGGGGAGAAACCCTAGAGCTAACCATGGACAGCGGTTTCTGATAGTGTTACGGTTCTCCCTTTCATGCAGAAATTTCGGACAGTGGAAGGCGGTCTCAACGAGGATGATCTGCGCGATCTGGCCGGAATGGTTGAGCTCCCTTCGTGGGTCGATCCCGAAAGGAAGATTGATGAGAGTGCTTTAGCAGAGTTCATCAGTGGGAAACTCAAAGCGGCAGGTTGCAACGTGTGGATGATGCCTGCCATTGAGGGTAAGCGGCAGAATGTGATTGCGGAGAAGGGGAGTGGAGAGAAGGTGGTCTGGATCATGGGGCACATGGACACGAACGAACCAGATCCCCGGTGGGATATTGGCTGTAAGTTTGAGCAGTCCCCCAGTGGCGATATCCTCCAGGGTGTTGGGGTGTGGGACATGAAAGTGGGTCTGCTCCAGATGCTGAAGCTCGCCAGACTCGATGTTCCCGCGGGACTCAAGTACATATTTATCTTCCTCGTGGATGAGGAACTCGATTCCCAGGGTATCGATCAGGTCATTCAGGCGTTCCCCCCACCGTTGGGGGTCTATTCTCCTGGAGAAATTCCGACGACTGCACTTCCAGAGCTCCTCATGGGAGGGCGCAGGCACCCCATCGTCACCGCTCGCAAGGGGCATGCCAAGCTCAAGGCCACCGTCGAAGCGCCGTCTGGTCACGGTTCTGGAGAGGGGGTACCGAATGCCATTGCCGCTTGCCGCGAGCTCATGAACAACTATTTCCAACGAGTCTACGAGATGATTCAGAATGCTCCATTCCATCCTCTCCTCGGAAAGCCCCATATTACGGAGACGGACATCCGCACTGTGCGAAGGAAGCGGAAGTACCACAGCAATGCGAATATGGTGAAGCTGCAACTCAGCCACATGCTCACGCCTCCGATGACGCTGGAGAAAGCTGAGCAATTTCACAAGGATGTCTTCGAGAAGCTCACAAAGCAGTGCAAGTTCGAAGCTCACAGAATTTCTGCTGCTATTCGCCTCGCTAAACCTGAGCTTGCTTGCTACGAGGCGTACGAGATGCCTACGGGTAAGGGGTTCATCCAAGCGCTCGCATCGTCCGTTGATCGCGTACACGGTAAATACGGAGTGAAGCATGTGTTCGTTGGGGGGAATTCCACATCAGATATGAGTCGTATTGCAGAGAAGGGATACATCGGAGCGGAGACTGCTGGTGAAGGGGGGAATGAGCACAGCGACCATGAGTGGACGACGAGCAGGAGCGCGCAGGACACTTACGAAGTAGGGAAGGCGTTCCTGACGGAGGAGATACCCAAAGCCCTGAATGAGGGGAAAATGTAGGGGGACTACGGATTGGCACAACTCGCACGTGAGTGAGTTTTTCTCCACATGTCTGTGAGGTTGCAACAGGATTTCCCGAAGAAGTATTTGGAGGAGCACAAGGTCTGAGGGGAATTCCCTGTATCAATTTTTTGTAGGGACTCCGTTGACTTCTCGCTAAAAATGGCTAGCATGAGTTACCTTCGATAACTTGTACCTATGTTAAAGTTTGATACCTCAGAGGATCACCTTGGTTCAGGGGCATCGCCTTCTGATGGTGCTGATGCCACAGGGGTGGAGAAGCGATTGCCCGACGGTCAGAAAATGATCAACAGGAGGACCATCGCCGGTTTGCGGGAGCTTTTGCGAGGAGCTCTCAACGATGTCTTATACGATATGATCGATGAGGAGATGCCAGATTATCCACTCTCTCCTGCGCAGCACAGAATTCTCGCAGAGAGTGTCGATGAAGCTGTCAATGCATCTGCACCTCTGCTTGAAAGGTATTACCGCTACCTCCTCGCCAGTTACCTCGATAATAATAAGAACTTACCCTTCGACCCTGATGCTTTGGAGGCAATTGCACTCCCACTGGTTTGTACGATCCTCGTGAAAGTCAGTAACACGAGAGCGGAGGAAAGCCATTCGGCTGCCTGAAGGCAAATATAGGCACGAAACTTGTGTATTTGCTTTTTTTGGGGAAAATGTGTTCAATACCTCTCTTTCATGAGTGCCAACCGAAGACAACACAGGATCCCTAGGGGGCCTGATTTTATCCCTGCGAACGAGGCTCTCTCTGGAGCGCAGCAGCGTACGAATCGTACTGATCCGGTGATTGGCCATCTCCAGGAGCTGCTCAAGTTGGGATTGATTGAGTTCTCGAAGTCCGCGCGCATTGATGACCCTCCGGAAGTCATCGCAGATCCATCGTACGCTCAGGAGTTATTTGACCGTCACAGGAGTCTCAACATTGCGAAGAAAGTTGCTTCCACGGTGCTGAAGACGGGTGGAGATCCTCAGCACCCCGAGATGCAGAAGCTCTACCGTTCTGTGGCGATGGATGGCGGCTTTCTCCTCCCGGAGAGTATGGGATACTCCATTGATGATTTCTCCGGGCGCTTACGCTCTCCAGAACGCTGGAAAATTGCGCACGCCCGCGGTTCCATCGTTGATTCAAAGGCAATGCAGTGGACCGATCCGCGGTACGTCGCAGACATTCAAGTGCAGGTCGCTCCCGATGATCCACAAACCCCCCTCCTCACCTACGTGCCATCGACGGATCATCCGCAGGATTTCCACGATCACAAGAGGGAGAAGGCGATGGCCATAGCCGATGCTCTCCATGCGAATCATGCCATCCTCGCTGTCATTGAAGATGTCGGCGTCGCTCCTGAGGAGTACCACCGGAAGGGTTTTGGATCTCGCCTTCGGAATTTTGCAATTGAGAACATGGTTCGTGAGCTGGTGAATGCATGCAAGGAACGAGAACACAAGGTGCGGTTCATGCTAGCAAACATGTTCAGTATCGAGGAAGTTCGCTCAGCGAACAGAGTGGTTCGCCTCGAGAGACCACTGAGGAATGAGGTGAGCATCATCATGCACGCACTCGCGGGAAAGTACGATTCCTGTTTGGCGTGGAGTAGTCCACCCTCAGAGGTTCCCGTGCAACTCTCACCGGATGACGGTCATGATGCTGATGAAGAGTGTGTGATTCGCGCAGGGTGGGAGACTGCAGCGATCGTCGTCCCGGAGTAACCATCGGTGCACTAGTATCAGGAAGGATGGCTGCTGGCGTATTAAACCGGCTCAGAACCACGCGTGCTGATGATACGGCTCTGCTCCCAGAGGAGGAAAATGCAGAGCGGGATGATCCAGAGCGGCTCCAAGGATCGGAGGACGATCGCCTCCCCGAGGATCGTCGCAATGCTCACGTAGGGGAGGGAGTGGAGGAGCATCTGGCTCTCCACGCGCCGCATGTACTCGAAGAACAGCACGTACGGGAGGATGGAAAAGATGCAGATGAACGCCAGAGTGCGCACGAGGTCGATCAGTGTGTAGGAGGTGAGTTGTGTCCACGGCAGGAGGGCCAGGGAGAGGGTGAAGCCTATCGCTCCGAGCCAGAAGAGGTACGCAGGATAGCGGGCACGGATCATGCCCTGCTCCTGTTGCAGGCGCTTGCTCGCCTCGGAGTAGAGGGCAAATCCCAGTCCGCTCGTCGCGGCGAAGAGCGTCCCGAGCTGCGAGAAGCCCTGTGTACTCATGAGGATGAGCATGCTCCCGAGGACGGCGAGGAGGGAGATGACATGCCTGCTCAGTGCGTGGTGGAGTGAGACGCTGCGCAAGAGCAGTGTGATGATCACGCCGGAGACGATGAAGAGGATGTACTGTGTGGGTGGGATGACACTCAACGTGAGGTAGGTGGCAAGACCAGTAATGAAGAGGGAGATGCCGCAGAGGAGGAGCGTGGGATTGAAGGGGGAGAGGTGCTTGAGCTTCTGCTCTGTGGCATAGCTCTGCGAGAAGTACGCGATAGCCATCACCAAGAAGAACGCCGCGAAGCGCATGAATGTCAGATCGAATGCAGAGAGAGCTCCCTCGAGGAGAGTACGAGCGATGACGGGATCGAGCCCCCACAGGGTGACGAGAGCAATGATGCCCATCGCGGGCCGGAGCCTGGCGTACGGCTTGATCACCTGCATGTTCTCTGCACCAGCGGAGCGCAGCTCTGCGAGGAACTGCCGGAGGCCGACTGCCGAGAGATTGGCGCGGAGCACGACTGTACTCTGCTGATCGGGCTTCCCACGAGTGTACTGGATCTCCCGCAGGTCATCTCCGTGCGCTCGGTGGACGAGGTTCATGCGATCCATCACCGTGCCATCCTCCATACGAATGCGGTACGAGATCGTTCGGAGGCGCTTGCGCTCCTCCATCACGTGCTGGTGTTCGAAGATCGCCTCGTACACTTTCCCTGGATCGAGGTGACCATCGGCAATGGCGCGGTACACATCGGGGAGCGAGGATTTCCCCAGCGACCGGATCCCCCGCAGCATGCTCTCTACTTGGAACTCATCGATGAACCCGCGTCGGTGGTCGCGCAGGACAACTTCGAGCATCTGCTTACCGATCGCCTCCTGCTGGCCATCGGACTTCGTCGTACCCAGGGACCGGCGAATCATCGCGATGGCGTACCCCGTCTTCGTCCAGGAAAGCCATTCGCGCTGCACGGTTGCGTCATTGCTGAGGGTGAGGGAGACGGTATCCGCGTGCTTGAGCGAGGTATGGAAGGGGACGGTCGTACCGTTGACTGCTACGGAGCTGAGGCGGAGGGATGCGTCGTGGAAGAGGTAGAATGCGGCATCGAGCGCCGTCGCACCCTTGGGGACAGAGACGGTCAAATCCGCAGGGCCGTGGATGACGATGGATTCGCCGAGGATGTCACTCTGCAGGCTCTGCCAGAACTCCTCACTCTGCTCCTTGGTATCCTCGGAGAGCGAGGAGATCCGCTGTGTCCATGGGAGCTGTCCCAAGATTTCCGGGGTCTGCGTGCCGAAGCAGAACGTCGTGACACCCCGGCGAGCGTATTCCTGCATTTCCTGCGTGCGGATCTTGCACCGGACGCGCGTGCCATCCTCGAGGATGATGGTGGTGTGCAGGCCGCGGTAGCCGTTCAGGCGTGGGGAGTTGATGTAATCCTGGAAGGACATCGTCTCCCGCTGCCACAGTTGGTGGAGCGCTCCCATGACGCGGTAGCAGGTATCGACATCTCTGCAGATGAAGGCGATCGTCAGTCCGGAGAAGCCCGTAGCCGCTTCCCCTTTCAGGAGGAGCTGCGCACGCAACCGATCCCACGCCTTGTGCTCGTAGAGGAGGGATACCGATGCGGCGATCTCCGGATAGTCCTTCGTGACGGTACTGCGCAGCAGCTTCTGCACTCTGCGGCCATGCTGCTCGTTCTCGTTGCGCAGATCCTCCAGCTGCGCGAAGGTAGCGGGATCGAGAACGGAGAGACACAGGCCTTCCAGCTCATCACGGATATCCTGCATGCAGAGGCGATCCGCGATCCGGACGTAGATCTCTGTTGTCTCCTTCGCCAGGGCTGCGCGCTTGTCCGGAGGCAAGAACTCCGCTGTTTGCATGTTGTGGAGCCGGTCGAGGAGCTTGATGACCATGATCCGCACGTCCTTCTGCATGAGGGTGAAGATCTTCCGGAGCGTTTCCACCTGCTCGTTGAGTGTCGGCTTCTCCCCAAGGTCTTGCTTGTTGAGCTTGGTCACGCCGTCAATGAGCTCCGGGACGGTTCCGTTGAACTCTCGCTGCACGTCCTGCAGAGTCAGGGGAGTGTCCTCGAGAGTATCGTGCAGCAGCGCCGCAATGAGCGTGTCTGCGTCAGCGCCGACATCCGCGAGCATATCTGCGACGGCGATCGGGTGACTGAAGTATGGCTCACCCGATTTCCGCACTTGCCCCTCATGCATGGCCTTCCCCAACTCGAACGCTACGTGCACACGTTCCTGGTCGTTCGTGGGGAGGTGCCGAATATGGGAGCGGAATTCAGGCCACTGCATCTTGAATGGTTATTCTACCCTCGCTTGTCAAAAAAAGTAAGCATCCCCAGCCAATTGTCGCATGCAGCGAAATGACAGCAGGACGGCAGGAATTGACGAGGGAGCCACTTCCCTACGTGCGAGGGGTGAGTATTCCCACGATGTACGCCTTCACATTCGCGAAGATCTCCGTGTGCTCATCGAGCGCTTCGATCTCCTTCTGCGAGAACCACCGGAGCTCGCGTCCCTCCTCCTCCGCGAGTGTGAGTGCCTGTGTCTCATCGATCGGTCGGGCGAGGTAGAGGAAGTCCATGTGCTGGTGCGCCGGCTCCCCCCGTTCCTCGCTTGCGGGGATGTTCTCCAGGAGGAGGGCGATCGGCTTCTTCAGCATGTGGCCCTCGTCGCTATTGTCTGCGAAGAGATCCGTCTGCACGTCCCCGATGATCTCGACTGCGAGCCCCGTCTCCTCCAGGCACTCGCGCTTCGCAGTCTCCTCCGGCGTCTCATCAGCATCGACGTGCCCTCCCGGGGGCATCCAACGCTGCAGGCGCTTGTGCCACAGGAGGAGTGTGCGATTCTGCGAATCGATGATGAAGGCCGTTGCGGTGAAGTGGCGATGCACGACTGAATGGAGAATGGAAAATGTACAATGAATGACATTGTTCATTCTACATTGAACATTCTACATTTTTCCCAGATGAAGGCCTTGTGATATACTGCCCTTTACTCCTTTCACAGCTGCTTTGGTTTTGATCAACGATAACTCCACCGTGCTGAACATCGGTGATTCGCTCCCGCACTTCTCACTCCCTGCAACGGATGGCATGACCGTGGATACGCGCATGATCAAGGATCCTGTCCTCGCGATGATCTTCACCTGCAACCACTGCCCGTACGCGCAAGCCTACGAGGATCGTCTCATCGACCTCGGGAAGCGCTTGGATGGCGAAGGAGTGCAGATCGTCCTCGTCTCCGCGAACGATGCCACGGGGTACCCGGATGATTCCTTCGAGCAGATGAAGGTGAAGCACGATCTGAAGAGCTACCCCTTCCCGTACTGCTACGACGAGTCGCAGGAGGTGGCACGCTCCTTTGGAGCGCTCTGCACGCCGCACTGCTTCGTCTTCGATCGTGAGCGGATACTCAAGTACAAGGGCAGAGTCGACGACAATTGGCAGGATCCGGGGAACGTGCGCGAGCACAACCTGCACGATGCCCTCGTCGCTGTGAGCCGCGACGAAGATCCCCCCGTCACCGAAGCAAATGCCATAGGATGCTCCATCAAGTGGAAAGAAGTGGCGAGTGGATAGTGGACAACGGACAACGGACAATGAAATGTTGAATCGTTGGCTCTAGGTAACCCTGCCTTTTTCTTCTTATTGTCCACTGTCCACTGTCCACTTTCTTATCACTCCTCCCGTTTCTCACTGCTCAGATTGTTGTGTAGTGAGTACCATCACTTCCGGCCATGCGAACAGCCTTGCCCGTGCGAACGTTGCGCCGACACCGCGCGTGATGGCGAGCGTGCGGCTGCCCCCAAGGGGGAAGATCCCCTGGTCGTACTTCCTCCCCAGTTTTGTGGGGATTGGGGCGATGGGGCCGATGAGCGGGAGGCGGATTTGGCCGCCGTGGGTGTGGCCGCTCACGATGAGTGCTGCTCGATCACTCTTCGCTTCTCGGATCACGTCCGGATTATGCGAGAGGAGCAGGATGGGAACACCCTCTTCCACTTCCATCGCCTTCGGCAGATTGTGGGAAGGTGACCATAGATCATCGATGCCGACGATGGCGAAGCGCTCATCCCCAGTACGGACAACGCGGCTCTCGTTGCGGAGCACGGTGATGCCCATCCGCTCGAGCGAGATCGTGAGATCCTCTGCCCGGTTTCCCGTCGCGTACCGCGACCCGCCGACACTGCGGAACTCACCGATGTCATGGTTCCCCAAGACGGCGAACACTCCCAGTGATGCACGGAGGGACTCCAGGGATTTGAGCGCGTCCATATCTGTCTCCGGTACAGAAACGAAGTCGCCCGCCAGGAGTACGAGGTCGGGGAGTACAGCGTTCGCGCGGTCGACGACTCGCTGGACATCGGCCTCCTGCGCGTACGGGCCAACGTGGAAGTCTGAGAGCACGACGATGCGCAGGGGCTGCGAGAGGGGGAACGGAACTGCGAATTCCGTGGTGCGGAGGATCGACGGCTCCACGAATGCTCCGTAGGAGATCGTGAGGAATCCAACGAATCCGAGGACACCGACGATGCTCACGAGTACTCGCGACACGCGCGGCGAGTTGCCGTGGTGTTGGATCCACACAGCGGACACGATTGCCCCCGCTCCGCAGAGTGCGAGGAGGACGAGGATCGCGAGATCCCAGACGAAAATGTCGGGGTCGAGGAGGAACATACTCCGCGATTGTAGGATTAGGATGAGGATTAGGGATAGGGAAAAAGGAACCCAAATCCCAATCCTAATCCAAATCCTCTTCTCAGCCCTTCTTCAGCACTCCCTTCAAATACTGTCCTGTGTAGCTCTCCTTGTGCTCAGCTACCTGCTCGGGCGTGCCGGAGGCAGTGATTTTCCCGCCACCTCCCCCTCCATCGGGTCCCAGATCGAGGATGTAGTCGACGCACTTGAGGACATCTAAGTTGTGCTCGATGACGAGCACGGTGTTGCCCTTGTCGACGAGCCGCTGGAGGACATCGAGTAAGCGCTGGATATCGTCAAAGTGGAGACCCGTCGTGGGTTCGTCGAGGATGTAGAACGTCTTCCCCGTCGCACGCTTCGTGAGTTCCGTCGCCAGCTTCACGCGTTGCGCTTCCCCTCCGGAGAGTGTCGTAGCGCTCTGTCCTAGGTGAATGTAGCCGAGTCCCACGTCCTCGAGCGTCTGGAGCTTGTTCTTGATGGAGGGGATTGCGGAGAAGAAGGTGAGTGCCTCAGAGATGGTCATGTCGAGTGCCTCCGCGATATTCTTTCCTTTATACGTGATCTCCAACGTCTCGCGGTTGTAGCGCTTGCCGTGGCAGAGCTCGCAAGTGACGAAGACATCAGGGAGGAAGTGCATCTCTATCCGCTTGAGTCCGTCGCCCTCGCACTCCTCGCAGCGGCCACCCTTCACGTTGAAGCTGAAGCGCCCCGGTTTGTAACCACGCAGCTTCGCCTCTGGCGTCGTCGCGAAGAGGTCGCGTACATCCGTGAAGATGCCCGTGTACGTCGCGGGGTTACTGCGTGGGGTGCGCCCGATGGGGGACTGGTCGATGACGATCGCCTTATCGAGGTGCTCGAGCCCCTCGATGCTGCCAACGTTCTGCGGTTTCGTGTGCGCTTTGTTGAGCACGTGCAGCAGCTCAGGGCCCAGGATGCCGTGGATGAGGCTCGATTTCCCAGAGCCAGAGACGCCGGAGATCCCAATGAAGGTCCCGAGCGGCAGAGCGACAGAGACGTGTTGCAGGTTGTGGTGGTATGCGTCCTCGATCGTCACGAACTTCCCATTCCCGGGCCGGCGATTCTTCGGGATAACAATGCTCTTCTTCCCGCTCATGTACTGACCGGTCACGGACTGTGTGTTTGCGATGAGTTCTTCGGGGGTTCCCTGTGCAACTACCTGTCCGCCGTACTTCCCCGCGCCCGGCCCGATCTCGAGCAGGTAGTCTGCAGCCCGGATCGTCTCCTCGTCGTGCTCAACAACGATCACGGTGTTCCCCAGGTCTCGCAATTGCATGAGTGTGCGGATGAGGCGTGAGTTATCGCGTTGATGGAGGCCGATGCTCGGTTCATCGAGGACGTAGAGGACACCCTGGAGTGCGGAGCCGATCTGCGTGGCGAGCCGAATGCGCTGCGCTTCACCACCAGAGAGCGTCGCTGCGGAGCGGGACATCGTGAGGTACTGGAGCCCGACGTTCTCCAGGAACGTGAGGCGCGCGATGATTTCCGAGAGCACTTTCTTCACAATCGTGTACTCATACGTACTGAATGTCGCACTATCTTCGCTGCCCTTGCTGCCTTCCCTGCCCTTCCTGCCTTTGTCCATAGGCACCATTCCCTCGAAGAAGATCTTCGCCTCATCAATGCTCAGGTCCGTCGTCGTGACGATGTCCTTGTCGCCGACGGTGACCCCGAGAATCTCCTTCTTGAGGCGTCTCCCTTCGCATGCCGCGCAGGGGAGTTCCAGCATGTACGCCTCGATCTGACTGCGGATGTAGCTCGAGTCCGTCTCCTCATGGCGGCGCTTCAAGTTGGGGATCACGCCCTCGTACGTCGTCTGGTACTGCCCGCCGAACTTCGCGGTATCGAAGCGGACAGAGAGCTGCTTGTCGTAGCCCCACAGGATGACGTGGCGATGCTCCTCTGCCAGCTTCTCCCACGGCGTGTCCATGCGGAACCCAACGTGCTCCGCGAGGACTTCGAGTACGTGCGCCATGAATCCCATGCGGCTCGCCGATGTCGTCCACGGGTGGATGGCGCCCTCGGAGATGGAGAGGCGCGGATTGGGGATGATCGTCGCCTCGTCGATCTGTAAAATTATGCCGAGGCCGTGGCAAGTTTCACATGCGCCGTGCGGTGCGTTGAATGAGAAGCTCCGGGGCTCGATCTCCGGGATGTCCGCATCGGGGTGATCGGGGCAGACGAAAGACTCGGCGAATCGCTTCTCCTCGTTCGTGTCCGCATCCAGCACGATGAGCGACCCCTCGCCTTTGCGGAGCGAGAGCTCCACGGAGTCCGCGAGGCGCGTGCGGTTGGGGTTGATCGCCCCATCCTTCATGGCGAAATCTCGGACGATGAGCCGGTCCACGACGATCTGGATGGTGTGCGCTTTCTTGGGATCCAGGGCGATCTCCTCATCTACCGTCACGATCTGCTCGTCGATGCGCATGCGCACGAACCCGGCGCGGCGAATAGAGTCGAGCACCTTCACGTGCTCGCCCTTCCTCCCGTCGACGATGGGTGCGAGGAGGTAGATCTTCCTCCCTTCCGGCATGCCCGTGATGGTCTCTACAATCTGGCTTGCCGATTGCTGCGTGAGCAAGCGGCTACATACGCTGCAGTGCACTTTGCCCACCTTCGCCCACAGGAGACGCATATAGTCGTAGATTTCCGTCACAGTTCCCACCGTGGATCGTGGGTTCCGCGCTGCCGTCTTCTGATCGATGCTGATCGCAGGACTGAGCCCCTCGATACTCTCCACCTCCGGTTTCTCCATCTGCGCGATGAACTGGCGCGCGTATGCAGAGAGACTCTCCACGTACCGCCTCTGCCCCTCTGCGAAGATCGTGTCGAAGGCGAGCGATGATTTCCCGGAACCAGAGAGGCCGGTAATTACCGTGAGTTTGTTCCGTGGGATCGAGACGTCGATATTCTTCAGATTGTGCATCCGAGCGCCTTTGACGACGATTCTGTCCATAGGGTGTGGAGGGTGGAGGATGAGGGAATACACACGAAAACGGCCCGCGTGCGCAGGCCCTGAGAGGCCAAAGCTTAGCACGATTTTTCCCCTCTGTCTAGGGTATACTCCAGGAAGTGTTCACCGGGATCATCGAAGCAACGGCCGAAGTTCTCAAAAGTTCGGGCGCTTCTCTCGTTATTGGAAGACCTGCCGCATTCGACGATATCGCCCCCGGCCACAGCATCGCTGTCTCTGGTGTCTGCCTCACGGTCACGAGCGCCGATGCATCAACAACGTCCTTCGATGTGGTCTCCGAGACGATGGATCGTTCGACTCTCGGAACATTGCGGAAGGGGAGCAGAGTGAACCTCGAGCGCGCCGTTGCGGTAGGAGAACGTCTCCATGGGCACATCGTCCAAGGGCACTGCGAGGGAGTTGGCACAGTCATCGACATCTCTGATGCGAGCCGCATGCGCGTCCGCGTACCGAAGGACCTCCTCCCGAATATTGTGCCGAAGGGATCAATGACCATTGATGGTGTTTCGCTCACCGTTGCAAGTGTGGAGGGTGACGAGATCGAGGTTGCGCTCGTGCCGTTCACTCTCGAGAACACGATATTCGGAACACTCTCCCCCGGCGATTCGGTGAACATCGAGACCGATATCATCGGTCGGTACGTAGCGCACCTCCTTCCTTCACGAACATGACGAAAAACGTTTCGGATCATCGACGATCACTGCCGAGAGCACGCGCGGAGTGGCGAATCGCCATCGTACATGCGCTCTTCCACGAAGCGGAGGTACAGGCGATGGTGGAGTACGCGAAGCGCACACTCATCGACGCGGGCGTTTCGGAGAATGCCATCACTCTCCATCCCGTTGCGGGCTCCTTTGAAGTCCCTCTCATCGGTGCGGCGATTGCGGAGGCAAAGGGTGCAGATGCCCTCATCGGATTCGGAGTGATCGTGGAGGGCGAGACGCACCACGCCTCTCTCCTCGCAGAGCAGACCGCACGCGGGATCATGGACGTCCAGATCCGCTACCGCATCCCCTTCGCGTTCGAGATCCTCTACGTCGCGGACTTGAATCAAGCGCGCGCGCGAGCGGAGAAGGGGCGCGAAGCGGCCGTGTCCGTCCTCCGGAGTCTCCACACTCTCCAGGATCTCTGATAGGCGATCCGACGCTGGATTCGCTTGCGTATGTCCAATCCTGCGTTCTCGCGTCATTGTGAGCACCCTTGCCCACCGGTAGCATGCGAACCACTCTCTTCCCGCATCCTCATGCGCTTCGCGTGGTTCACCGCTCTCCTGGTCCTCCTGCAGCCGATCGCTGCAGCGGCTTCGATCTTCCCGGACGTGCTCGATGACCACCTGCACCGTGAAGCGATTGAACGCCTCGTCGGTACGCAGGTGATCGGAGGCCACCCGGACGGGACGTTTCGCCCCAACGATCCCGTGGATCGCGCGGCAATGCTGAAGATGCTCTACAAAGCGAGTGGCAAAACACCGGACCCTTCGCACGTGAAGTGCTTCAAGGACGTTCCCGAGGGGAGCTGGTTCGAGCCGTTCGTGTGCGATGCTGCTGCGAATAGGTACATCGCGGGCTACAGCGACGGCACCTTCCGTCCGGGGAATAATGTGAACAGGGTGGAGGCAATCAAGATGATCACCCTCGTGCTGGGAATCACCGTCCCGGAAATCAGTGACATCAATCGCGAGGTGCTACAGTTCGTCGATGTCTCCACGTCCGCGTGGTACACGAAGTACCTGTACACCGCGTTTGTGACGGGCATCCTCCCCATTCCCGGCCAGGATGGATCGCGCTTCTACCCCGAGTGGCCGCTGCTCCGGAGTGAAGCTGCAGCGTACATCCACAACGCTCTGAAAGTAGATCTGCAGGCGGAGCGGAAGGAGACGGAGGAAATTCTCCAGGAGGAGCAGGCACGGGAAGAGGCACGCCCCAATCGTGCGAGCAGTTCGTCGACGAGCAAGAGTGAGGGGCCAAAGGCGCGCATCCTCGATACCGATTTCCCCTTCACCGATAGTCAGCTGTTCGAGGAGAAGCAGTCGACGTCGTACCGCTTCGGACTCAAGGCGCAGACGACCGTCGATGTGGTGGTGTCGCTCAAGGCTGGTCAAGAAGGCAAGGTGAGCTGTCGCCTCTACAAACTGGGGAAGGATGGCTACAGCAACGAGTACTACCTGGGCCTCCAGGAGGGTGCGAGCTGCTACGTGCGCGCGGTGGTGCCCGTCGGTGACTACCAACTCCAGTTGCAGCCGACAGCGGCGAATACACAGTACGAAGTATCTGCGAAGGAAGGAGAAGGCGATGGGAATGACGGATTCCTCCAAGCGAAGGCACTCAAGCGCGGCGTGCTGCGTACAGAGGTGCTCGATGGCAACGACTACGAGGATTGGTTCAGCTTCACCGTGACGGTGGAGACGCAGATGGCGCTCGAGGTGACGGGCGCGACGCGCCAACGCTGCATCATCTACCCGATGGCAGACGTCGACATCTTTGGATTCTCTGGACCCGAGTGCAACGCGAACTACCTCTACCCACCGGGGACGTACCTCGTCGGCGTCGGGCACACGGCACCTAGGGCGGAGCGGCAGACGTATTCGATCCGGTTGAAGTAATCCTCTTCGGTCATCGTTGATATCAGCAGTTTCTCCGATGGGGAAATCCCAAAACCCAAAAAACAAAACCCAAAGAAGCTCCAAACCCCAATATTCCAAAGTGTTTCCGCTTGGGACTTTCTCACTGTTCTGTGTGTTGGATTTTGTGATTTTTTTTGGGTTTGGGGTTTGCTTTTTGGATTTTTCTCACCTTGGTGAGATGTATACTGTCCTTCCATGTCCCTCGCTACAATCCCTCAGGCTCTGGATGCGCTCCGCTTGGGCAAATTCGTCATCGTCGTCGACGATGAGGATCGTGAGAATGAGGGAGATCTGGTCCTCGCTGCGGAGCACACGACCGTCGATAAGATGGCGTTCCTCATCCGGCACACGGGTGGAGTCGTCTGCCTTGCTCTGAGCAACGAGATCGCGGACGTGCTCGACCTCCCGCCGATGGTGGAGCACAACACCTCCCGCCGGTCGACGCCGTTCACGGTGAGCATCGAGGCGAGAGACGGAATCGAGACGGGCATCTCCGCCGCGGATCGCACGCACACTGTGCTGGCCGCAATCAATCCCATCGCACGCGCAGAAGATCTGACGCGCCCCGGACACGTCTTCCCTCTCCGCGCGCAGGACGGCGGCGTCCTCACGCGCGCGGGACACACAGAGGCTTCGGTGGACTTGAGCAAGCTCGCGGGAATGCGATCGGGCACAGTGATCAGCGAGCTCATGCACGATGACGGGACGATGCTGCGTCTCCCCGCACTTGAGGAGTTCGCGCGCGAGCACGATATCCCCCTCGTCTCCATCGCGGACCTCATTGCTTGGCGTCGCCAGCACGAGACGTTCGTGCGTATGGAAGCGGAGAGCGACCTGCAGACGGACACGGGACTGTGGAAATTGCGTGTGTACACGGACACGCTCACCGGTCGCGAGCACGTTGCGCTCATCAAGGGGAAGGTCGAGGCGACGGTGCCGGTACTCGTCCGCGTGCATTCAGAGTGTCTCACGGGAGACGTCTTCGGTTCGCTCCGTTGCGATTGCGGCGCACAGCTCGTGCACGCCATGGAAGCCATTGAGAAGGAGGGGAGCGGTGTCCTCCTCTACATCCGCCAGGAGGGCCGGGGCATTGGACTCATCAACAAAGTGCGCGCGTACTCCCTCCAGCAGAGTGAGGGACTCGACACCGTGGAGGCGAACGTACGCCTGGGTCTGCCCGTCGATCTTCGCGAGTACGGTGTCGGTGCACAGATTCTCAAGGACATCGGCGTCGGGAAACTCCGTCTCCTCACGAACAATCCGAAGAAGATTATCGGACTCGATGGGTTCGGTCTCGAAGTGGTGGAGCAAGTGCCCATCGAAGTGCAGACACTCTCGGAAGATCAGCGACGCTACCTGCGTACAAAGAAAGAGAAGCTCGGACACATCCTGCGTCATGTGTGATTCGGCTTCGCGATTCGCATTCACTGATGTTCAATACGGTGAGTGCGAAAAAAAATCACAGAAGTTATTTTTTGCACGAGAGCACATTTTCTTTCTCACGCTGCACGAATGATCTTTTCTTTTCCGCGGGAACACGTACAGTTGTAGGAGTTATTTTTATTCCCCAACTTTCCCATGGCTACGAAGAAGAAGAAAAAGACAGCCAGGAAGTCTGTGAAGCGCAAGAGCGCAACCAAGAGGCGCAAGCGGTAGTCCAGCCTTCTTCGCTGGAATCACACGCCACTTCTCACGAAGTGGCGTTGTTGTATGTACGGAAGAATCATCGGAGAAGTACTCGCATCTGCTTGATGGCATCTTTACACTGCCCCCGATGGAACGGAAACTCATCGAATGGCTGCGGACGTTCATCGCTTTTCCGACGGTGCAGGACAACGCGCCGGCGAAGCGCGAGTGCCTCCAGTGGATTGGCGAAACCTTCCTTGCAGAGTGGGAAGGCGAGCGCATGGAGGGCGACATCGGTGGTGCACCGTACCTCTACCTGCGTCATCCGTCACCGGAGTTCCTCTGGTTCGCGCACATTGATGTCGTGCCGGGGAATCCCGAGCAGTTCATCCTGCAGGTGGACGGTGATCGTGCGTACGGTCGCGGCACGAAGGACATGAAGGGTGCGTCACTCCCATTCCTGTGTGCGCTGCGCTCTGTCCTCGCAGAGGGGAAGCGTCCAGCCGTGAGCGTGCTCCTCACGAGTGACGAGGAAGTGGGTGGTGCGAGTATCGCGGGTCTCGTGGAGGGTGGTGTCACGGCGCCGATCGCCTGTACTCCAGATAGCGGCAACAATCCGGCGATCATTGTGGAGCACAAGGGATCCGCGTGGGCGAAGCTCATTGTGGAGGGGAAGGATGCGCACGCGTCGTGGCCGTGGACGGGAGAGAATCCCATCCCGCTCCTCGCGCACGCGATCGAAGTGCTCACCGATGCGTTCCCCGTTCCGTTGCAGGAAGAGTGGGGTATGACCGTCACCCCTACCCAGCTCTCCGCAAGCGATGCGGTGAACAAAATCCCCGATCGTGCGGTTGCTTCCCTCGATATCCGCTTCCCCTACGACGTGTGCACGCAGGTCGATCAGGCACTCGAGCTCGTGCGGGCGGCGCTCCCGGAGGGGTGCACGCTCGAGCTTGTTCGCGGAGCAGCACCACTCCGAACAGCGCCAGATCATCCACGCATCCTCGCACTCAAGCGCCTGATTCATGAAGTGACGGGGGAGGAGATTCCCATCGGACGCGAGCACGGCGCATCGGATGCTCGCCACTTCAGCAAGCACGGCATTCCCGCATTCATCTACGGTCCGGTGGGCGGCGGTATCCACAGTAAAGAAGAGTGGATCTCCCTCACTTCACTGGTGCACTACTGCGAGATCGAGAGGAGACTCCTCCTGGCGGTTTGATGTCCCGTCCTTCGCAGCAGTAACGATGCGTGCGATCGCATCGAGTCCGCGTTCGAGGGTCGGCAGATCCGGCCCGAAGCTGAGGCGACAGGCATGTTCGTAGCGCGAGTGCTTGCGACGCTTCCCTGGATTCACGTCGAAGAACATCCCCGGGACTGTGATCACCCGTTCCCGCAGTCCCGCTTCGAAGAACGCCATCCCGTCATTGAGTGGTGCTGGTAATGCGCTCAAGTCTGCCCAGCAGTAGAACGATCCTCGCGGCGGATGTGGTACCCGAATGCCGAGGGCCTGGAGACGAGAGAGCACGTAATCACGTTTCTTGTGGAAGTGACGCTGGAGTGATGCGCAGTCCTGGACGACGAGAGCGGGATCGAGGAGGGGAACGGTCGCACGCTGCAGAGGGTGCGGAGCACCGCCATCGAGGAAGGATCCTGCGCTCGCCAACGATTCAATGACGCTCTTTGGCCCCAGCGTCCAGCTAATGCGCCATCCGGGGTAGCGCCAGTTCTTCGTCAGACCATCGATGATTACCACGGGATCGCTCTCGACGTCGTCGATGTGCGCAGCAGCAGAGACCATGCCATGCGTAGTTTCCGTCGGTAGTGCATCGTACACGTAGTGCGAGTAGAACTCATCGACGATGAGCGTTGTTTCACATTCGCGAGCGATCTCTGTCCAAGCAGCGAGTTCCGCCCCACGCACGTGCTGACCAGTAGGGTTCGTCGGATTACTCAGGAGAATCGCGCTCAACCCCCGTCCAAGGATCTCCTGCTTCAGCTCCGCCGGAGAGATGCGGTACCCTCGCTCCTCAGAGAGGAGGATGGGGATCGGAGTGAACGCCTTGAACATCGTGAGCAGCTCCTCGTACGCCGTGTAGTCCGGGATGAAGTGCCCCATGTTCACATCACTGAGCGACGCAGCAACACGGGCGAGTGCGAGTCTCCCCCCGCCGGAGATCGCGACGTTCTCCGCAGTGTACTTGGATGATTTCCCGCTGCGATATAGCGTGTTGTAGAGGTGTGCGACTGCCTCGCGCAATTCCCGGAGACCCGCGATCGGCGTGTACTCGTGCTCCGAATCCTCGAGGTCGATGTGGTCGATGCGGGCTATTCCGCCGGGGAGCATCCCTGTCTCCGGCGCCCCCTGTCCCAGGTTCGCCCACGTGGAATCGCCGGTGGTGAATCCGCACTCCATAGCGCGGTGCGACACGTAGATCACGCCTGTACGGGGTACAGTGCGGAAGCCGGGGAGGAGGGGAGGAGTCATGGGGAGGGGGGGGGGAGAGTACTGGAAAAACACCCTCGTGTCTGGGAGGGTGCGCGTAGAGTTCTTGGATTACGCGACGCCCTCCAGCCTAAGGCTGGCTGCTGCTACTGCGGCGGCGACGCGGAGGGATCTCACACGGGAATGCTAGGCTCCGGCCGCGGCGATGGCAAGCCAACCTTCGCGAAGTGCGCAGTGGCATTGGGGAGAGCAATCTTCTGCCCGGCAGCAACGCCATTGCGATCGGTTGGAGGGGTGATAACGCTGAACATCGCAAATCTTCCCGTCTTCGTCTGCCTCGTCACGTGCTTGAGGTGATGCACTTCCCGCAGGATCTGGTCTTCGAGGGGATCTTCGCCCGTCATCATAGGAGAATTCATCCTGTGCTTGAGTGCATCGATACTCCGAGTGATTTCGTGCAGCGCACTCTCGAGCAGGGGAGTGAGCCCCTCCTCCTGCCGATCATTCGTGTTGGAGGTGAACAGGAATGGATTCTGGAAAATCGTGTGGTGCACGCGAATAGTTTCGAGGAGGAAGAGCCAGAGCTTCCACGAGAAGGCTCCAGACAGGGTCATCACGCATCCGCCGAGTGCCTCGTACTTGGCGACAATCGCAGGTTGCTCAGAGAGGGTCTGGACACACAGAATGGTGGGCGCGGGAATCGCGCGATCGCTCGGTGGAGGCTGATCAGTAGGGAGAGTGGCGCGGAAATGGTTCATGGGAGTGGGAGAACGAGAATACGAAAAAACACCATCTCTGGCTTGCAGAGGGGGAAATCAGAGCGAAGTTCGACTACGCCCTCTGGCCCCTCTGCTGTCCGCAGGAGGAGGAAGTGGGGGAGAAGCCGACTCTGTAGGCACCATTCATCGCTTCGAGCGTAAGGACTCGTGAAGGGAGTGTCAATGATGAATGCAGAATTTTGAATCTTGAATCATGGGCACATGCTCCTGAAGAACGAGGCATTCAAGATTCACGATTCATGATTCAAGCTTCACGTTTTCTTTTTCACAATCGTCAATTTCCCATCCACCAGGTCGATCTTCACAGCATCCCCCTCCTTGATCTTCCCCTCAATGATCTCCAGGGAGAGCTGATCCAGGATCTCGTTCTGGATCAAGCGCTTGAGGGGCCGCGCTCCGTAGAGCTCGTCGAAGCCGGTGGTTGCGAGGTACTCCAGAGCCTTGTCGGTAATCGTGAGGGTAATGCCCTTGCGCTCCAGGCGCTTGCTCACCTTCTCCATCTGGAGGGAGACGATCTTCGCGATCTCGTCCTTCCCGAGCGACTGGAACACGATGATGTCGTCGATGCGATTGAGGAACTCCGGCCGGAAGGTTGTGCGCAGCAGGTCGTGCACGGCCTTCGTCTGCAGCACACGCTCACCGCGGTACGTGATGATCTCCTGGCTGCCCAGGTTGCTCGTCATGATGATGACGGTGTTCTTGAAGTCCACGGTTCTTCCTTTGGCATCGGTGAGCCTGCCATCATCGAGGATTTGGAGGAGGATATTGAAGACCTCGGGATGCGCTTTCTCGATCTCGTCGAAGAGGATCACGGTGTACGGGTGCCTCCGCACCGCTTCCGTGAGCTGCCCTCCTTCCTCGTACCCGACGTAGCCCGGCGGTGAGCCGATGAGGCGCGCCACCGCGTGCTTCTCCATGTACTCGGACATGTCGATGCGGATCATCAGGCGCTCGTCATTGAACAGGGATTCCGCAAGGGCCTTCGCGAGCTCCGTCTTCCCCACCCCCGTCGGTCCCAGGAAGATGAACGACCCGATGGGCCTGCCTTCCTCCTGAATCCCCGCTCTGCTCCGTCGAACGGCGTTACTCACAGCTTTGATGGCTTCCTCCTGCCCGACGACGCGATTCTTGAGCTCCTCCTCCATCTGCGCGAGCTTCACCGTCTCCTCGGAGAGCATCTTCGTGACGGGGATGCCGGTCCAGCGCGAGACGACGCGCGCGATGTCCTCCTCCGTCACCTCCTCCTTGAGGATGGGACTGTCCTTCTGAACCTTCGCGAGCTCCTCCTTCGCCTTCTCGATATTCTTCTCGAGTGCCGGGAGCAGGCCATAGCGGATTTCCGCCACGCGCTGCAGGTCGCCCTTCCGTTCCGCTTGCTGCTCCTCCTCCCGGAGCTTGTCCATCTGCGCGCTCGATTCCTTGATCACGTCGATGACTTCCTTCTCGTTGCGCCACCGCAGCTCTATCTTTTGCTGCTCCTCCTTCAAGTCCGAGAGTTCCTTCTCGAGCGCCGCGAGCCGCTTCTTCGAGGCTTGGTCCTTCTCCTTCTTGAGCGCCTCGCGCTCCACCTCTAGCTGCCGGATTTTCCTCTCGATGCGGTCGAGCTCCGTCGGCTTGCTCGCGATTTCGATTCTGAGGGTCGACGCTGCCTCGTCCATGAGGTCGATCGCCTTATCCGGTAGAAACCGGTCCGCGATGTAGCGGCTGCTCAGGTGCACGGCTGCGACGACGGCGCTGTCACGGATGCGCACCCCGTGGTGCACCTCGTACTTCTCCTTGATTCCCCGGAGGATGGAGATGGCATCCTCAATGCTCGGCTCCTCCACCATCACGGGCTGGAACCGGCGCTCCAGAGCCGCATCCTTCTCGATGTACTTGCGGTACTCTCTGAGCGTCGTCGCCCCGACCGCTCGGAGCAAACCCCGTGCGAGCGAGGGCTTGAGGATGTTCCCCGCGTCCATCGCCCCCTCCGCACTCCCCGCTCCGACGATTGTATGCAGCTCGTCGATGAAGAGGATGATCTGCCCATCGGACCCTTCGATTTCCTTCAGCAGAGCCTTCAGCCGATCCTCGAACTCCCCCCGGTACTTCGTCCCTGCGATCATTGCTCCGAGGTCGAGTGCGAGGACTCGCTTTCCCTTGATGGTCTCCGGCACGTCGCCATCGACAATTTTCTTCGCAAGTCCTTCCACAATTGCCGTCTTCCCCGTCCCTGGCTCCCCCACGAGCACCGGATTGTTCTTCGTCCTGCGCGACAGGATCTGCATGATCCGTCGAATTTCTTCATCCCGCCCGATGACCGGATCGATCTTCCCCTCCCGTGCCATCGCCGTGAAGTCCTGCGTGTACTTCTCCAGCACCTGGTACTTCCCCTCCGGGTTCTGGTCCGTGACGCGCTGGCTCCCCCGGATGGCTGTGAGTTCTTTCAGTACCTGGTCACGCGTAACGGGGAGAAATTTCTTCACGATGGAATCCTCCAGCAATCCGAGGAAGAGGTGCTCCGTCGACACGTACTCATCCTTAAGTTTCTTCGCCTCCTCCTCCGCCTGATCAAGCACGCTCTTCGCTTCCGGACTCAGGTAAGGGTTCCCGGTACCAGACACTCTGGGCAATTTGCTCAGCTCGTAGCGCAACGTCGTCGCAATCGATGGCGGTCGCTGCCCCAGTTTCTCGAGGAGGGTGGGGACCAGCCCCTCTGGTTGCTCGACGAGCGCGAGCAGGAAGTGCAGAGGCGTAATTGTCTGGTGGCTCAGTTGCCCAGCAAGCCCCATCGTCAATTGGATCGCCTCCGCAGCTTTCGTCGTGTAGTTGTTGAAGTTCATGAGCGGAGTATACGGAATTAGCACTCTACTGTCTAGAGTGACAACTTCTCGTTCTCGGTGCCCCTCTCAAGCATTGTCGTCAAACGACGAATCCGTCAACAACCACACGCCTCCCCCGGTCCTCTGGCAGGGTTTTCGCGAGTTGGAGAAGATGCTGGACGCGAGCGCCGACTACTTTGGGATTGCATCCAGCTACCACCCACATCATAGGATTCTCTTTCGTGAAGAGCTCCTGTGGACCGTGCGATGTTGCTAAGTTGATCTTCACCGCCGCCTTCATATTCGCGTCTGTTTCCTCGCGGGAGAGCGTATGACCGGTGACGATATACCCCTTTGGGATGAGGCCGTTCGGCTTGATGGTGGGGTCCTGAATGTCATAGACCACGCGAGCGATATGCACTTCAGCTGGGCGATGGAGCTCTTCCTGCTTGATTCTCCTGTAGTGAATCTTCGCTGCCTGATCGTGCTTCCCCTTGGCTCGCAACAGTTTCTTGCGGATATCAATGAGGGGAAAGGTGAAGTGCTCCTGTCCCCACTTCATGATTTCTTCATCAGGAATTTTATCGAGTTCTGCAGGATCCGTTATGCCATGAACAATGCCGTACGCCACGAGCCGCGCGCCGCAGAGATCGTGGTCCGCTTCCACCACCGATCCTCGCTCGTTGTGATCTTGAGCAACCATGTTCATGTACCGAGGGTCTGTAGGTTTCATGACCTTTGGATCCACTCCATTTGTGAGGATGATCCCAGAACCTGCATGACGGACGAGCTGAAGCTGACTCCCATCATCGTCATCGACATCCTCGATACCCTCATCGAGGCAGCAATCACACAGCGGCATGTTCTCCAGTACTTCTCGAGGAAGAATGAGCTCTTTCTTCTGCACACCGAGACGGTTTACGAAGGCCTGGAAGCCCCCCTCGTGAATGGCATCGATCATCGGCTGATCCTTCTTCCACGCCTCGAGTACAAGTTTTCTGTGATCTTTTGCTACCCCTACTTCGATAGGATTGTGCTCGTCGTGTTTGAGGAGCTTTCCCAATCCAAATGCGGTTGCGAGGGTAATGCCAGCAGTTGCCCCAACTTTGAGGAAGGTTCTCCTGTTCAATCCATAGCCGTGTTCCGGGCCCTGCGGTGATGGTGCGTTCATCCCCATAGTGTGAAGTAGAGAAGTCGAATATTGATGAACTATCATCCAGATCCGCGCGAGGATGTCAAGGCTCTAAGAGCCAAGTTTCCCTCATGTGCTTTTCCGATAGGAGGTGCATTACCCATAAGTATACCAGAATTTAATATTTCTGTCTCGTCAATAATTATCCTCCCCGAACTGAAGGATGACCCGTTTTTTCCATTCAGGAAGGTTCACAGGTCCGTCCCCGAGTAACTCAAATTCAGCGACTTATTGCAGAGCGGGAAATCCGGCACAATGTTGCCCGGCCCAATTTCGCCGAAGAGCGGCCAGTTGCAGAAGGACGGATCCCGGATGACACAGCGGTCGATGACGCCGTCCTTCATGTGGAGGACGTCGATCAGTTCCCCGCGCCACGATTCGACGGCGCTCACTCCTACACCGGTATTGGGAGTGCACGGTGTTGACACAGGGCCATGCGATAGTGTCTTGAGCAGGTGGCGGATGATCGCCAGTGATCCAGAGAGTTCCTCGCGGCGGACGAGCAGCCGTGCGAGGACATCACCATCGGTCTGCATGGAAACGCGAAGGGGACAGTTTGGGTAGGAGGCGTAGGGATGATCCCGACGGACATCGCGATCGATGCCCGAGGCGCGCGCAGCAGGGCCAACTGCGCCGTAGGCGAGCGCTGCATCCGTGCGGAGAATCCCCGTCGTCTCCAGCCGTTCGCGGACCGCGTCGCTGCTCATGGCCATGTCGAACAGATGGCACGTGTCGGCGTAGACGTGGCCGATAGTCGAGCGGATGGTATCGAGGTCATGTTCCTGCAGATCGCGCGCACAGCCGCCCGGAACGATCATGCCGCGCCAGAAGCGGTTTCCGCAAATCAATTGGGAGAGGCGCATCATGTCCTCCTTGAGCCGGAAGCCGTGTGCAGCTAGCACCGTGTACCCGATGCCATTGCCGATGGTGTTGCCGATGTCGAAGATGTGCATCGTCATGCGTTCAAGCTCACAGAGGATGGTGCGCAGATCCCGCGCGCGGGACGTCACCGTGCAGTCGGCTATCGCCTCCGCCGCTTGGCAGAAGGCCAGAGCATGCGAGGCCGCAGCATCTCCGGAAACGCGCTCAATGAAGGGCAACGCGGACGGAAGATCCTTGCCTTCGAGCAGCTTCTCGCATCCCTTGTGCGTGAAGAAGAGCTTGCCTTCGAGGGTAATGATCCGTTCGCCCGCTACGTTGAAGCGGAAGTGCCCCGGCTCGATGATGCCGGCATGGATCGGGCCCACCGGGATTTCGTACACGCCCTCGCCGTTCACATGGTGCATCGGGTAGGGCACGTGCGCGTGCGGCAGACGCGAGTTCCAGGCGAAGTCTTTCCGGAGCGGATGCGTTCCCTCGGGGAAGTTCTCATGCAGCACGAGGCGCCGCGGATCCGGATGGCCTTCAGCGACGATGCCGAACATGTCCATGGCGTACCGTTCGTACCAGTGGGCTGCGAGCACGGTCCGTGTGACAGAGTCGTAGCGGGGATCCTGCTCTGGAAGCGACGTAGAGACGAACAGCCACTCGTCGTTGTGAGCCAACACCGCATGCAACCCGTAGCTCCCGTTCACTGCACGCTCGTCGGTTGCGTAGAGCAGCGACAGTGGAAGGCCGTGCGTCTGCACGAGTGTGGTGATGGTCGTAGCGAAGCGCGCGCTCTCTACGCGGGCATGGATGGCTCCAGTGATCGAATGATCCGTGTCATGGAGGCCAAGGTTGGCGAGCATGGTGTTCATGCGGAGGGAGAGAACGTGAAGCAGCGGGCGATCATCGTGGCCCATTGGTATCCTTCGTTCGTCATGAAGAATGCGCTGAACGCGACGAGAGCGAGTAATTCCATCAGCATGATCGCCTGTGTGCGGTTCCACCGGAGACCCTGACGTGCGACGGATGGCGTCTCTGGCTTGGAGAAGAGCATCCGGAATGCGGCGCGCAGGAACCCGACGAACACGATGGTCAACAGGACCAGGAGGAGCAGCGTCAGGACCGGGTGCACGGACATGCCCGACGCCACGAGGAGCAATTCACTGACGAAGAGGGGAGAGGGCGGAACGGCGAGGATTGCGAGAAGACCCCCCAGGAAGAGCATGCCCGTCACGGGGGTGGAGTGCATGATGCCGCGGACGTTCGCAATCTTCGTGGATTTCCAGTGCAGGAGGATGTCCCCTGCGCCGAAGAAGAGGAGGGACTTCGCGAACGCATGGCCGATCATATGCATCACGGCAGCGACTGCCCCCACGGGGCCGAGCCCGATAGCGAAGGCCAGCAGTCCCATGTGTTCGATGCTCGAGTAGGCGAGCAATCGTTTGTAGTTCTCCTGTGAGAAGATGATGAAAGCCGATAGTGTGATGGAGAACAGGCCGAAGGTCAGGAAGAACCCGCTCGTCCAGGATGAAGATCCCAGAGCGGTATCGGTGATGAACGTGAACCGCAGTACGGTGTAGAGGGCGACATTGAGGAGGATGCCCGAGAGCAGGGCGGACACGGGAGACGGGGTTTTGCTGTGCGCATCGGGCAGCCAGGTATGCATCGGCACGAGACCGACTTTGGTGCCGATGCCAACGAAGACGAAGACGAACGCCCAGCGCATCACTCCCGGCGAGAACGCTGCAGCGTTCTCGTTCAGGGAGGAGAGGAGGAAGAGTGCATGCCCCGAGAGGTTCACGCTCGTCGCTGCGGCGTACATCGAGATCAACATACCGATCAATCCGAGCGCGATCCCTGTCGAGCAGATGACGATGTACTTCCAGGCGGCCTCGATTGCCCCTTCTTTTGCGTAGAATGCGACGAGGAGGGTTGTCGACAGCGTCGTGCTCTCGAGCGCGAGCCAGAGGATGATGATGTTGTTCGAGAGGACCGTCATCAGCATGCCGAGGGCGAAGAGGTGCAGGGATGCGTAGTAGAAGCGCATCTGCTGCAGATGAACGATGTGCTCTCTCTCCTCTGTGCGCAGGTACCCGCTGCTGACGATCACGGCAGCGAGGGAGAGGAGCGAAATCAGGATGGTCAGGAGGCCCGAGAAGGCATCGATGAACCACCACTCGGTGATCCGAGGAGTTCCCGTGAGGACAGCGTGCCATCCCAGAGATGTACTCAGCAGGACCGCGACGACCGCAACGGCAATGGCAGTGGAATGGACAGCGGAGCGCGAGCGCCAGGGAACGTACGCCGCACAGGCGCCGAGGAGAAGCGTGATGATGAGGGGGAGAGGGGACATACGGTTATTCGACGAGCTCGCGAAGGAGAGAACTGTCCGGCGCGCCGTACAGTTCTTGGATGCGGCGGAAGAGGTAGGACATGACGACGATGCTCAACGCGACGGCGCTGAATACGCCGAGTTCGATCAGGAGTGGCAAGCTGCCAACGGTGATGATGGAGATCATGGAGATGCCGTTCTCCAGAGTCAGGAAGCCCACCATTTGCGAGAGAATGTCCCGTCTCAGGATCATCATGGAGAAACCGAGCAGGATCAGGTAAATGGCGAGCATCAGGAACGACGTCGGAGTGGAGGAAGGGAGGAGGGAAGCAGTGCGCGTGGAGATGGCGAAGGTCACGGAACCGAGCAATACGGCGATGAAGAGGACGGACGCTGGACGGACGTAGGATTGGAGGCGGAGCGATGTCCCGGAGTGCCGCGCAACGGAGAAGAGGAAGGCGGGGACAGTGCAGACTTTGAGGAGCACGGTGGCGATGGCGAAGGCGTACGGATCCTCCAGTCCTTGCTGGAGCCCCACAGCGACAGAGAGCAGAGCGAGGAACACCCCGGAGAGCGCGTAGGATCGCAGCATCGAGCGTAGCCGGAAGCTCATGACCGTGAGCACCGCGCTCCCGAGCAGTCCCGCCGCAAAGACGTTGTGGAGGGGGAAGAGAGTGGTCATGAGAGGGGAATGAGAGAGAAGACGAGACCTGCAAGAGCAATGAAGTAGGTCACGGATAGGTACTCCTGCATGCGGTAGAAGCGCATCTTCGGGATGGAGGATTCGAGGATCGCGAGGAGCAGCATCGCCACGACAAGTTTCACGATCGCCGCGGCGATCGTCACGGAAACCGACGGGAGGGAAAGTGCAGCGGAGAACAGCGGCAGCGGGACGACGATGTTGGCAATGAGCAGGGAAAAAACGGTGAGGCGGAGCGACGAAGCGTATTCCAGCAAGGCGAGGGAGGCGCCCGAGTACTCCAGGATCATCGCCTCGTGCACCATGGTGAGCTCGAGGTGCGTGGCAGGGTTATCCACGGGGTACCGCGCGTTCTCCGCGAGAGTGCAGAGTCCGAGCGCGACGAGACTGATGATGAGCGAGGGGTACTGAAGGAGGGCCGCTCCTCCGACGTTGAGCATCCCGCTGATGTCCGAGTGTCCGCTCACAACGGCGAAAGCGGCGAATGTCGTGATCATCGCGGGTTCGACGAGCGAAGCCAGGGTCATTTCGCGGCTTGATCCCATCCCTCCGAACGCCGTTCCCGGATCGAGGCCGCCAAGGACGAGGAAGACAGACCCGAGGGCGAGGATTGCTGAGAAGACGATGAAGTTGTCGAGGCCGCCCGGGGCGCCGGCGTCCGACAGCAACGGCAGACTTGTGGCCGCGAACACGGATGTGGAGACGACGACGATGGGGGTAACGTGAAACACCCAGGAGGTTGTATTGGCGATGACCATTTCCTTCCGCAGGAGCGTCGCGAAACGCACGTATGGCAAGAACGGCGAGGCCCCGCTCCTCCCCTGCAGTCGAGCCTTGAATAGCCTAGCGCATCCCGTCGAGAATGGGGCGAGGAGGAGCACGACTATGCCTTGGATGAGGAAGGCGGAAAGGCTCATACGGCAACGAGCAGGGAAAGGACCAATGTCAGGAAGATCAGGAGGAGGTAGAACTGAATGATCCCGTTCTGGAGGCGTTTGGCTTGGGTGCTCAGCCAGAGCAGGAGACTGGCAATCCAACCGTACAGGGTGTCAAACCAGACGGAGTCTGCGTTGACGGACATCGAGTGCTTGGCAATCCAGGGGTTGTTGGCTACCAGGGGCACACTGGTGACAGTTTTTCGGTGATGGAGCAGGAAGCGGAAGAAGAAACGGATCGGAGAGGAGAATGCCGTTGCGGTGTATTCCATACTTGCGTCGACCGGTTGACCGCAATCCCAGACGTGAGAAGAGCGACGGAGACGATTCCCGCAGAGACGCGTCACCATCACCGTGAGCACGAGAACAATGAGGAGCAACAGGAAGAGAGCGGGAGGCGACAGCCTCCCCGTCGCGACGGTCATAGAGGACGCGCGAGCCGGCAGAAAGCCGATCAATGCCGGTGAGAGGGCGTGCAGCATGTACGAGGAGCTAATGCCCGCCAGGAGTGAAAGTGCGACGAAAATGAGAATGGGTGCATTGATCCACACTGTGGGTTCCTTCGCATGAGATGCGGCTACGCTGCGAGGCAAGCCGAGGCTGGCGATGGCGAAGAGCTTCACCATGGCGAAGATGGCAAGGCCGCTCACCAAGACGACGCCCGAGAGGGTGATGAGAAGAATGCCTTTCGTTGGCAGGGGACTCTTGGGGAGTGCACCGATGATGGCCTCCAGGAACGTCCACTCGCCGAAGAATGTGCCGAAGGGTGGAAGTGCCGAAGCCGCAAGCGCGAGCAGGCAGAACGCACCGGTGAGGAGTGGCATGGCTTTCGCAAGTCCCCCCATCGCCTCGAGGCGATGGGTGTGCGTCTCCTGCACGATGGCACCCGCGCAGAGGAAGAGTCCGCTCTTGAAGAGTGCATGATTGGCGGAGTGGAAGAGAGCTGCGGCCACCGCGATGCCCGCAAGTGCATCCAGTCCTATGCTATTCGCGTACATCCCGAGTCCGATCATCGCGAAGATGAGCCCGAGATTCTCGATGCTGCTGAACGCGAGTGTCCGCTTGATATCGCGATCGACGACCGCGTGCAGGACCCCGAACAATCCTGAGAGCAGGCCAATCGTCAGCACGACGAGTCCGGCCGCTGCGGGAAGTGGTGGGAGCAGGAAGAGAACGACGCGGAGGAAGCCGTACAGGGCGATCTTCAGCATGATTCCCGACATGAGTGCAGAGATGTGGCTCGGTGCACGCGGATGAGCTTCGGGAAGCCAGAGGTGGAAGGGGACAAGACCCGCCTTGGATCCGAAACCGAAGAAGAGGAGTGCGAATGCGAACACAATCGTCGACGCGGGGAGCATCCTCGCGGTCGACGCGATCGTCGCGAAATCGACGAGCCCGCTGCCGTGGCTCAAGAGGAAGAAACCGGCGATGAGCGCGCTCGCGCCGAGCTGCGTCATCGTCAGGTACAGGAAGGCCGCTTTCATCGACGCTTCCTCCCTATCGGTCATCACCAGGAAGAAGGATGCCACGGACATCACTTCCCAACACAGCATGAATGCTGCGATGTTCGTCGTGAGGAGAACCGTCTGCATCCCGAATATGAATAGTGCCGCAGTCATGTCGAGAGCCCGGATGTTGTAGGATTCGCGATACCCTTCCACGTACCGCAAAGCGAAGAGCCCAACGAGACTCGTGACGGTGGTCGTCATGAGGAAGAAGAGCCCCGAGAGCTTGTCGAGCACGAACGTCGTGTGGAAGAGGAACGGCAACCGGAAAAGCGGCAGAGTGTCCGCACCCGATGAGAAGAACGACACGGCAGCCAGGATGCCGATGACATTGGAGAGCACGAGGAGTGCCTGCGAAGCGCGATGCCAGAACGAAGTACTTCCACCGAGCCCCACGATACCGCTCAGCAGGGTGCCGACGATGCAGAAGATGATGCCACGGCTGACGAGGAGGTCTTGCATCATGCGGTGGAACGGAGTGCGTGCAGAATGCCTCGGAGGATGTCTGTTGGGGTGGGTGGATCGCCGGGAATGCGGATGTGGACCGGGATGACTGCATCTACTGGCCCTACGACCGCATAGGAGTCTTTCCAGATGCCGCCGGTGCAGGCGCCGTCGCCGACGGCGACCACGATGCACGGGTGCGGTGCGCTCTCATAGGCTGATCGCACGGCCGCTTCCAAATTCCGCGTAACGGGGCCCGTCACGAAGAGCATATCCGCGTGGCGGGGTGATGCTGCAAAACTCAAACCGAAGCGCTCAATATCGTAGTAGGCGTTTCCGAGCATGGTCAGTTCACTTTCTTCCGCGTTCGTCGATCCTCCGTCGACTGCACGGATCTGCAGTGCGCGGCCCTTGTACAGTTTCCGGATGACCCGCCGGACTTCCATCCCGATCGCTTCACCATCATCTCCCGGTTTGACCGCGAACGCCGATCGCGGCATCGTGACGCGAGCTCCGAAGAAAAGCCGCTGCCAGAGGGAGAGCAGGTACACGCGTTCGTATCGTGCACCATCTTCCAGGTCTGTGCAAGTCTGAGAAATAGCGGACATTCCCAGCTACTCATGGGCGGATCTGTGAAGTCTGCGTGCGATCCTGCTTCAACGCCGTTAGCAGATGTGCAACGAGGAATTCGTGAAGTCATTCAGATCAGGATCAGCACGGAAGAAACGGCGCATTGCCTCTTCGGTCGAGAGCGAGTAGATGTCTGCCATGCGATCCCAAGGAATGGCGCTGATATCGAGAGCGTTCGCCCATCCGTAGCCTATGCGATGCCTTTCTATGCAATCGATCTCATCCTGGATCGCCTTCTTGGCAGGCATGAGCCAATCACGCAAGAGCGCACGCAACGTATTGATCTGCTGCGTCACCGCATTTTCCTCTTTTGGTGGGGTTACCATTCTACGGGGGAAGAAGATATCGACTGCACCCTGCTCAACGAGCATTTTCAAGAAGATCTTGCGTCCTACGTACCCATAGAATTCCTCCACATCGCCGCGTTCCACCTCCCCCCCCAAGGGGAAAGTTTCGCCAGATGTATTTCCATTCCTGGAGAGATGATGGTAGCGATAACAATGACCGAATACTTCTTCGCCTGTTTTATCCCCCAACTGATAGTGATCTCTCCCCGTGCCCAACCAAGCATCTTCCGGAATGTAGAAGACGTTTTTCCTGTTGTCACAGGCTGCGTGCAGATCCTCCATGCCCTGTGTATCACGATTCGGTACGGAGAGGAAAGGGAATTGGAAGCGAGGGATGCGAAAATCCTTCTGTAAGTCCCACAGGAGAGTGCACACCTTCTTTGCAGCAGGGAAGGTACGGTGGGGTTCCCTGTTATGCAGTACAGTAGTCACTTGTTGATCACGGATCTCCTTCTGCAAGCGGAGAAGGGCATGTTGCATCTGTCGAGAGTGCTCAGAGTCGATCCTCCCTCCCGATTCAGCCTCTCGTGAGAGCTCGTGAAGCATATTGTCATTTTTAAACGTAGCAGGACCGGATGCGATAGTAGTGAATACTATAACAGATATTCCTTATTAATGCAACTCCGCTAGGACGGACTCGAAAGAGATTCACCCTGCACGGATTGCAGAGGGAAATTCAGAAAACTCATCGGAACATTTTCCTCGTATGAACATACGAAGGAAGGCAGGGTGAAACTCCCCGACTTCTTCGGGACACGAGAAAGTGGCTCCCGAAACGGAACGCTAGCTAGGGACGAGCCTGATCCGACTGCCTGCCGCAACCCCACTGAGAAAACTGGGTGGTGCCCCCTGCAGGGATCGAACCTGCAACCTTCGGTTCCGAAGACCGACGCTCTATCCAGTTGAGCTAAGGGGGCGGAGGCGGGAAGCCAGGTGCTCTACCAGCTGCTTGCCCACCCGTAGTTTGCCGAGGCGGACGAAGGCGGGAGCTACGGAGGCACAATCGCAAGGTGATTGTACTTCCTCTGCATTCCATATTCTACATTCAATATTCTTCGGTATTCCTCTTCACGTCACCGCAAACTTGTGCGTGCTATACTCCTCCCATGCTCCGTGACGACGAAGACTTCGATGAGAGCTTGGTACGGCCGCAATCGGATCCGCAGGCGTGGCAGAACTCGCTCGAGAGACAGAAAGTGAAGTTGCAGAAGGAGAAGAAGAAGGAGGCGAAGGAGCAGAAGAGCAAGGATCTCCAGAAGTTGCAGACGAAACTGCAGCTCAATGCACTGCAGCCGAACAAGACGCAGACGCTCGCTGAGAAAGCGAAGAGTGCGATCATCACCGGGAAGGAGAAGATGACGAACGTGCAGCTGTTCGAGGAGGAGGAGAGGAAGGAGGCTGCGGACCGGCACGCACCAGAGAAGCAGCAGAACGCAGGATAACTACCATTTTCCTTTTGACGAGATCATCAGGCATCTTTTCATCGACAACGAGTTACGAGTTTTTGGTTTCTAGTTTTTAGTTTTGGGAGCAAACGAAGAACCAAAAACCAGAAACAAAATCTAGTAACTTTCCTCGTGAAAGAGTTGCTTCCGATGCTAGCGCGGAGAAATCCTTGGTATACTACTCCCTGTGCGTCGCTTGCCCTTCCTCGTTGGAGCACTGCTCCTCAGTTCCTCCGCTCTTGCGGCGGTTCCGTTCTTCGATGTCCCCGCAGATGAGAACGCTGCCAATATCGAGTTGCTGTACGCGCATGGCATCGTGAATGGGTATCCGGATGGCAGCTTCCGGCCAGATTGGCCGATGAATAGGGCAGAATTCCTGAAAGTCGTGACGCTGGCGGCGTTCGGAGAAGCTCCTCAGACAGGGGCGATCTATCGGTGCTTCGCAGATTTCACGGGGGATGAGCAGTGGTACTGGACGTATGCGTGCCGCGCGAAGGAGAAGGGGCTCATCACTGGCTACCCCGATGGCACGTTCCTCGGAGCGAAGTTCGTGACCATGGCAGAGGCGTTGAAGATGAGCTTCGCTGCGTGGGAAATCGTGCTCCCCAACTACGTACGCGAACCGGACAACTGGTACGACCCGTACATGGACACTGCCTCGTACATGGATGTCTTTGCAGAGCTCCCGCAGGTTCCGAGCCACGTGATGTCCCGGAGCGAGGTTGCAGCCCTCCTCCTCTCCCTCGACCGCCCGATCAAGACGGTCGCGGGCAGTCCAGGATCAGACGACATTCCATCGCTGGAACTCACGGAAGCGCCTCTGTGCGGCAATGGAATAGAGGAGGAGGACGAGGAATGCGATGACGGGAACGTGGAGAATGGTGACGGGTGCAGCGAGCGCTGCCTCGTTGTTGTAGAGCCCGTGCGTCACGCTGCACTGAAGATCGAGCAGCGCCCCACACCGACGTCGGGAAGCGCTGCCGGCTCCATCGGGCTGCCCCTCATCACCCTCGATGCGACCGCAGGGCGACAGGATGTTTCGCTCACGGGGCTCATCTTCGCCGCAGAGGCGGGCGACCTCGCTGATGGCCAGAACTACCGCATCCTCACGGACCGGGATGGCGATGGTGTCTTCGAGAAAGTTGTCGCGCTGGGGAAAGTGGCAGGGGAGGAAGTCGTCTTCAGTGGATTTGCAGTTGCCGTGCCAGACGGGGTCACCATCCCCCTGCAGGTCCGTGCGGACCTGCGCTCGAATGTCACGGAGTCGGAGCTCGCACTGCGCTTTGCGACGGAGAATCCGCGGTACGCGGAAGCGGTGGGTGCTCTCGATAGTCGCGACCTCACCGGTATCCAGACGGATGATGAAGAGTGCACGGAGAATTTCTGCTGGATTGCCGTCGTCACCATCGATCCGCAGACGATTGCGATCAGCGGAGTGGGGAACCTCTACGTCACTGCAGACACGCAGCCCATCCCCAGCCGCATCCTCCTCCTGGGGACGAAGACCGATGCAATCCTGGGCATGCGGTTCCGCGCCGCGCAGGAGGACATCATCGTAACGAGTATCGCTCTCTCGGGGGGCACGAACAGCGTGGCCTTGATCGAGCTCTTCCAGAAGGGCGATCCGCGCACGATCGCGGTCCTGCGCACCACAGCCTGCGAGACACCGACAGCGGGGCTCTTCTGCGCACAGTCGCGCGATGGCGTCTTCACCGTCGCGAAAGACACGGAGGCGGTCCTCTTCGCCCGCATCGTGCTCCTCGCTGATACGGATGGTGGGAGATCAGGTGAAAACATCACGCTCGCCCTCTCGCCCGTGACGGGGACGAGCAATGCCATCGAGGCCCGTGGGAAGCTCTCGGGTAAGAGGCTCCTGCAGAACAACGGGAATGCTGCGGAGAACGGTGAGGTGTTCATCGGTCGCAAAACTGCTGGGGCGAACCTCATCGTCACCGGGAGCGAGAACGACGTTGCCGCAGCACTCATCATTTCCATCGAGAACACGAATCCGGATCCGGATGGCACTCCCGTCCCGGCAGGCACCGCACCCATCGCGCAGTTCCGGTTCTCCGTGGGCGACAACATCAGCGATGGGGGTGCAACAGTGCGCAAACTCGTGTTCGACGTGAGCGCTGTGAACGTGCAGATCCCCGTGGGGAGCTACGCACTCTACAACACGCTCGACGCCTCCGTGACGCACCCGTGCACGGGGAACATGACAACCGGGTCCATTACCGTGACGTGTTCGGGCCTAGGGTCGAGCGGCATCAGCACCGCTATCGATGCGGGAGGATTCACCGATCTCGCCCTCAAGGCGCGGCCCGTGTATCCCGAGGAGCCGAGCGCCATGACGCTGCAAGTTGGCCTCTCACCGCTCTCTGACCGCACACGACCCGGAGTTGTAGAGTGGCACGATGGGGAGGGGGACTTCTCGTGGGTGGACATCGGTATCCCACAGGTGCGATCGACGCTGTATAGGACACCCTGATGAGTTGCTAGTTTTTAGTTACTGATTTTTGGTTTTTTGCAGAGACGTGCGATTCGCACGTCTCTTCATCAACCAGAAACCAAAAACTCGAAACTCCTATTCCGTGCAGCTCTTTTTCGTCGTACGCTACAGGAACTGTGCAAACCCCGCTCTACGTCATCGGCAGCGTTCTCGTCGTGAGCCTCGTGTCCCTCGCGGGCATCTCGCTCTTCCTCGTGAGCGGCCGCGCTGTGCGGAAGTTGCTCCTCTACGTCGTGAGCTTCTCTACGGGCGGGCTCCTCGGTGATGTCTTCATCCACATGCTCCCGGAAATGCAGGAGGAGGATGCGGAGTTCTTTGGCACGGCACTCCTGATCGTCCTCGCGAGCATCGTCTTCTCCTTCGCCATCGAGAAGCTCATCCACTGGCGCCACTGTCACGTGCTGCCGGAGAACGATCACGAGCATGACCACTGCCACAGCGCTGGACTGATGACCCTCTTCGGTGATGGCGTTCACAACTTCATCGACGGCCTCGTCATCGCCGTCGCCTTCCTCGTGAGCATCCCTGTCGGCCTCTCGACGACACTTGCAGTGATCTTCCACGAAATTCCCCAGGAGATCGGAAACTTCGCAGTCCTCCTCCACGACGGCTACTCCCGTGGCAGAGCGCTCTTCTACAACTTCCTCTCGGCCCTCACCGCTATTCTGGGTGCGGTCCTCGTCCTCCTCTCGAGCTCCTCCTTCGAGGGGCTCAGCAAGTACATGCTTCCCTTCGCTGCGGGGAACTTCCTCTACATCGCCGGCTCGGACTTGATTCCAGAACTCCACAAGGAGAGGGGATTGGGCGCCGCGCTCCTCCAGATCATTTCGATGATCCTCGGGATTCTGGTGATGTACGCCCTGGGGCTCCTGGAGTGAGGGGGGGGTGTTCTCGCGACCTCCGAACGGCAGAAATGCCACCCATGCTATACTCCGCCACGTGACGGAAGCAGATGTCATCGCGCACTGGCGCACTGGAGCCCTGAGTGAACTGCAGTCAGCGAAGTTGCTGCAGCAGGGCAAGCAGTACGCTGCAGCGCTCTTTCACTGTCATCTTGCGGTAGAGAAAGCGCTAAAATCGAATTTCATACAAGAGCACCGCAAGGCAGCTCCTCTCACGCATGACCTCCTGCAGATAGCCTTGCAACTCAACCGGACATGGACGGACGACGAAAAGAAACTCTTCGCCGATTTAACGGGATACGCTGTAGCAGCCCGGTACGACGATCCTGTTTGGGCGGAGCGCGAGGCGACTTCTTCGAACGTTGCTGCCTGGATCAAACGCATCGATGTTCTTCTCTCTTCCCTTTTCCAATGAAGCGTGACGAAGGCCTGCGTCTGGCAAGACGATTCAAAGCACTGCTCCTGCAGAGAGGCTATCCGGTGCACCGTGTCGTGCTGTATGGATCTGTCGCGAAGGGCACGAGCAGGGCGGACAGCGATATTGACATCGCTGTTGTCACGGATCCCTTTGGCGTCTCGCGCATTCGTGAAGGTGGGGACATTCTCCTCGCAAGCAAGGATATCGACCTACGCATCGAGACCGTGACACTCCACCCCAGTGATTTTGATCGCCCGTTCTTCACACTGGCCCGAGAGATTGAACGCACCGGAGTGGAGGCATAGGAAATGCTTACTCTGGATCCCAATATCTCGTAACCGTCTCCGCAGAAGCTCGTGTGCAGTTTCAATGTCGAATTCTTCGGGACCCTCGTCATGTACGCCATGGGGCTCCTGGAGTGACACCCATTACAGCGTTGCGTAGAGCACCGCAGCAATCGTCCACATGGAGACCAGTGCGTGACCGGAATCGAGCACCATGAGCTTCACCGGTTTTCCACCCCATGCGTAGATGTTGACGAGGAGAAGCGCGGAGAAGGGCAACCAGATGATCGTAGCAATGATCAGCGCCTCACCGATATTCGCGAGGCTCACGAGCTGGAACGCACGACCGAGAACAGCGGATTGCACGAAGATCATCACGAAGTTCGCACTTAAGCCCGGGAGCATCATCGAAAATTTCATCTCCTCTTTCGCTGGTGCTTTGATGTTGTTGAGTGCCAACCATTGCTTCCCGAAGAGGGGGCCGTGCCAGAGGAAGCCAACGACGTACGATGCGACGATGGCGAGGAGGATGCCGACGATGTGCGCCTGGACGTACGTTCCAATCGCGATGAGGTGAACCATGGTGAGTGGGTGAAGGGTACCGAAGATAGTACACGAATTGTGGGTTGGTGTGAATTTGCTGGCGGATTGGCCTAGGGAATCCTTGTGAGAAAACCTCTTACAGAAGGGGTTTACACTGGTAGAATCCCTCAGTAGATTACCGGTCCCTTTATTGGGGAGTAGCCCCACCTTCGTCCGCCTAGGCGGACTACGGACGGGCAAGATGCGCTTGCAGGTCATTCACGTGATACGGTTCCGTTCACATTGGGGAGTAGCCAAGTGGTAAGGCACCTGCCTCTGGAGCAGGCATACGGGGGTTCGAATCCCTCCTCCCCAGCCACAATCTTTGGTGTTAATAGAGCCACGTGCCTATCCAAGTGGAACACCTTGGTGACCCACGTGCCCCTCCATTTCCTGAAGATTTTTCCTCATTCATTGCTGACCCATTTCGGAGTAGTCACATTCTGTGTCATAAAATCCAACTTTGTCCTATGCTCCGTACTATGACCTACGACGACTTCCACTCCCTCTGCCAACATCGCCGCAGCATCCGGTACTTTGATGAGAAGCCCGTCTCAAAGGAAGAGGTGCTTACACTCCTCAAACTCGCCCGACTCGCGCCGAGCGTCGAGAACCTCCAGCCGTGGCATTTCCATGTGATTTACAACCCGGAATTGCGCAAGAAGCTGACGGAGGCGAGTTGCTATGGGAATTTTGTGGAAGGGGCGGGAGTCTTCATCGTCGTCACAGCGAACAGGTCACTGGAGAATAAGGCAAAGGAGATCGTGTGGAACCCGCGCGAACTTGAGTATTCCTGCATGGCCGCGATGACGAATGTTATCCTCGGTGCGACGGCGATGGAGATTGGAAGCTGCTGGGTCTCTCTTCATCATGGAACTGCTTACGAAATCCTGAAACTGCCAAGACATGAAACCGTGGTCGGTGGTCTCATGCTCGGACACTTTAAGAGGGGCGAAGAACAGAATTCGAATGGCCATGAGCGTAATCCTTTAGAAGAGATGTACACATTCCACGAATAACGATGGCTCACCGCACCCTCTTTCTCGACGTGGAGGAAACCGACCGTCCACTCGTCCGAGAGCATTTCTCCGATGCCGTGTTTGCAGAGGCGAGTCTGCGGGATGAAAAACTCATAGAAGCCTGCAAGGATGCGACGATTGTTTCTTGCTTCATCACCACTCCTTTTCCTCGCTCAGTCATCCAGAAGCTTCCAAAACTGAAGCTGCTCTGTACTCGCTCTGTTGGCTACGATCATATCGACATCGATGCCTGCCGAGAAAAAGACATCACTGTTTGCAATGTCCCTGATTACGGCTCCCATGTCATCGCGGAGCATGTCTTTGCGCTTCTCCTCTCCACACTGCGTCACATCCGCGCAGGTGAGGATCGAGTGGAGAGTGGCACGTTCGACTACCACGGGCTGCGGGGCATAGCACTCAAAGGGAAAACCATCGGCATTCTCGGAACGGGGAAGATCGGGCGGAAGGTCGCCAAGATCGCTCATGGCTACGAAATGCGTATCCTCGCCACCGACCAGTGCAGGACGGTGGAATTGGAAACGGAACTGGGTGTGCAATATGTGTCCTTCGATGAGTTATTGCAGCAGAGCGACATCTTGACACTGCATGTCCCTGGCATGAAGGAAACAGAGCACCTTCTCAATGCAAAGGCATTTCAACGGATGAAAGACGGCGTAGTGCTGGTGAATACCGCCCGAGGATCGTTGATTGATTCCGCTGCTCTCTTGAAAGCACTCGACAGTGGAAAAGTCGCCTATGCCCTCCTCGACGTTCTGGAGCATGAGCAGAACTTTAAGGAGAACGAGACGCTGATCAAACATCCAAATGTTGTCACGACGCCACACGTCGCATTCTATGCCGACGACAGTATGCGAAACATGTATCTGGATGCGATTCTGAGCATCGAGCAGTGGATTGCCGGAAAAGAACCAGCGCATGTCGTTCATCCTCTGCAGATCGTGTGTGACTTGCCGGGCGTAAAGAAATAGTCAGTTACCGGCGAAACCTCGATTTTCCTCTCACGATGAATGCGGTCATCATTGAATTAGTGACGATCATCGCAAAGGAATGAAGTGTGGTTGCGACGTTATATGCTTCAAGAGAAAAGAGCGTCAGAATGTGCCGCAGCACGTTCATGCTATACAACGTGGGTGTTTCCGTGGAAGGCTGACTCCAGGTTTTTCTCAGCGTAGGAATAAAGGCAACTACGTCCATGGCGACCACGATGACGACAGACAGGGTAGGATCGTTGGTAATGTACCAGGGGATGAGGCCGAGGAGCGCACAGATAAGAAAGACCGTATCGATATGCTTGATGTTGCGGAACCCGTATCGCAAAGAAAAAAAGAAAATGATAATAGTGAAGGACTCCGCCACACCCGTGGGCAGCGCACCGATGCCTGCGCCTTTTACGTACTGTCCCAAAAAGGAGATGCCTGATACCAGTGACCACACCAGCCAGGTATAGGGATGCGGCTGCACTTTTTTGCGCAACACATCGCGGAGATAGGGAACATTCCCTATTATGGCGAAGATGGTAGCGACGAGTGCCAGAGTTACTTTCATTGTTTGAGTATACAGAAGATCGTCACTCGCTTTTGATGTGAGGAGATCTAGTGTTTTTCTTGCATCGCGTCTTGAATAATCTTGGCAATGCGATTGGGATGAGGAACAAGCGGCACGCGCGCTTTATTAACCTCGAAGATCAGTGTGCCGTAGTGGAGAATATTCTGGATGAAGCCATGCTTCCGGGCATCGACAGTTTTCATTTTATCGAAGGAGATTTCGAGAATATCTTCATGGAAGATGATGCGATACTGCACACGCATGAGTCTGCGGTTCGTGATGATGATTTTATCGAGTCCTTCGCTGAGAAGTACCATGAAAAACCAGTGGAGTGTGACGAGGAAGAGAAGGAGTGCCGCGATGTAGGATGCATGGGACAGCCACATGTAGTGGTGCGCGGTGATCCCCGCGAGCACGAACAGGAGGAACGCAATGGCAAAGAGAAAGATGGAGATCAGCACCGGCACGACGTATTTCACCCAATGTTCGTCGGTCACTTTCACTACATGCTCGCCGTGTTCAGTGTTTGTCGAAGTCATAGGTTAGAGCAGATGCGGTTGGAAGATGAAAATTATCGTCGTGACGGCTGTCGCACCAAGTGTCATCAAAACATAGAGCGGGATCAGGATACGCCCCGGCCTTCCCCACGCGCTCTGATCACCGAGGTTTGAAAGCAACAAGCGGTATTTCTCGGATTGGCTGCGAAAGATTTGGATGTTTAGGAAGAGAAGCAGGAGCGACAGAGCTTCCACAATGAGGACAATCACAAGAACGGTGATCATGCCCGGTGAACTGAAAAGTTCTTGCATGCCTTCCAGTATAGCAGCTTGAACTCAAGGGAGACGCTCTATCACTGCTCATGCACGAGGTATTCCTGCGTCTCTGAATCATAGTGCAGCTCAGCGCCTTCCGATTCGAGAAACTGGATGATCTTGGCGGCAACACTCTCTGCGGTTTCCATGATTTTCTTCTTCTCTTCCAATGCTTTCCCCGTCACATCAAAACGTGCCAGTGGCGTATCGACCGGTCCCGGGAAGAGTATCTTCACGGTGTACTGCGGCTCTTGCTGGGCAATGTTCCTCGCCATCTCCGCGACCGCTTGCTTGGCGAGTGTGTAGAGACCGGGGTTCACTGAGCGGTGGAGCGCATGAACGGATGACATCTGCACAATCATCGCGTCGTTCGCCAGTTTGGGACGCGCTCTGTGGAGCATGAGCCACGATCCTTTTACATGGACTCCAAATAGCGTGTCGAAATCCTCCTCGGACGCATCGAAGATCGTTCCTCGTCGCATCATGCCTGCGTTGTTGAAGAGAACGTGGATCGGTCCGGGTATCTGCTCCATACCCTGCCGCACTTCCTCATCGTTGGTGATGTCGGCCACGATGGCATGCACGCCCTTTTGTTGCAGCGGAAACGGCTTCCGATCAAAGGAATAGACCGTGTTGCCCTTCGCTGCAAGTTGCTCTGCAAGCTCAAAGCCAATGCCGCTGCTCCCGCCGGTGAGGACGATTGTTTTCCCCTGCATTGCCTTTGTTATTGATGCTTTGTTCATAGAAGGCTCTGAACTTTCTTTGTATCAATCACTCTGTCATATCTTCGCCCTTGGAAGAGGAGTGTGGGAATCTTAATCGTCCGAATCCGTTCCTCCACAATCATACGTTGCGCTGCAAGGCTCTCCTGCACCTCCACCGAAGCGGCCAGCGCCGCGATGCGTTCAATCTCGGCGGGACTATAGCCGATCTCCCGCAGGAGCGTTCTGAGCATCCGCTCGGCATCCGCCCTGGTTATGCCGATGTTGAACTTCGTCTGGAGATCGACATCGTTGCCTTCAGGTTCTGCAAAGATCTTTCCCAGCAGTTGCCAGTCTGCTGCGACTGACGTATCATCACTCGTGAGCGGTACACGCTTCGTGGCCTCGATGTAGGAGGCCATCAGCAAGGAATGCGGGAACTTGTAGCCACCTGTCCCACTCTTCGGGATTGGATAGAGCAGATAGGAGACGTTGATTTCATCCATTGCACCCGCGTCCTTCATGTTCTTCGTAAGTTTCTTGCAGAACTTGCAACCGGGATCGATGACTTCCAGCGCGTAGGGCTTGCTCTCGTCGAGCGGCCTGTAGAACGTCGCAGTCGGCCCGAGGTATTCCTTCGCTTCCCATGCCTTCAACCTGTCGGGAATGCGGGAGATCGTCTCCCCGAAGCGTACGAAGGGATCAATTGCCCATTCTCCGAGACGATGTTCCTCAATGGCTTGGAACAAGCCGAGAGATGCTTGGTCGATGCCGCACGCCTCCCCTGAGAGCGAGCACGATTCCGCGCTCCGTGGGTCGCAGGTGTCGTAGACCCAGAGATTGAGTCCGGCATTGGCGACGTAGAGTAGGCTCCAGATGCTCAGTGCCACGAATGCGAAGGAGAGCCAGTCGATCCACGTATTCAGGAACCGTGCGAGGCGCGGATGGGTGAAGACAAGCTTGCCGACAAGCTTGCCCTTCATCTCCTCGCTGAAGCTGATATCGCAGGGACGGAAGGTCACGCGCCGCAGCACGCAGTGCCATGCCTTCGCCGCAAGTGGACGGAAGCTTGCAGAGAAGATCGCGAGGACGGCGAAGACGAGGAAGGCGGCAATGCAGAACATCAGAGAGTGGTGAGGATAGTCTTGAGCGAACCGAGGAACTTCTCGATGTGTGCAGGAGTGTTGTAGAGGCCGAGGGATACCCGCAGGAGCGGCGGGAGCTTCAATTGATGTTGGAGGTAGCTGTGACAGCAGAAGTAGCCGCTCCGGCACATGATGTCCTGCTCCGACAGGTAGAGTGCGAGCTGATGCGCGTCAATTCCATCAACATGGAAGCTCACGATAGGAGCAGGGACGCGATTCAACAGATGCATGCGGGAGTTCTTCTGTAAGCCATGAAAGAGTGTCTCTGTGAGAGATTTCTCCTGCTCGTTCCTCTCCTCCTGCTGCCCAAGCCACGTCACCGCAGCACCGAGGCCCAGAATGCCGCCCCAGTTTTGGAGCCCCGCTTCGAGCACCGCATGCGCCTCTTCACCTTCGCGCAGAAGAGAATACGTGTCCTTTTCCACATCGGTCACTGTTCCCCCGCCGATGAAGAAGGGATCGAGACGGTCAAGCAGTGAACGTTTGATGACGATGAAGCCGATCGAAGGACCGTACATTTTATGCCCCGACCCGAACGCGGCATCGAAATCCGTGTCACAAAGCCGCTCCACGTCATGGGCGAATCCCTGTGCTGCATCGAGGAGCAGGATGCCTCCTTTCGCATGCGTATCCTCCGCCAGTTGCTTCAGGTTCTGCGGGGTGCGCCCATCGATGTTCGACATCGAATTGATAAGGACAACGCTTCGTTCAAGATCCGAAGGGCTATAACGCAGACTCCCGTCTTCCTCGCGTGGTAGTACCAGACGCTCGGCATTCTGTCTTTTTGCCCAGGTGATAGATGGAAGGTTCACGGAATTATGCTCGATTTCCGAGGTGACGATTCGTGAAAACTCTCCCACTTGCAGTTGATGTAGCACGAGGTTGATGCCATACGTGGTATTGAGCGTGAAGGCGACGCAGTACTCCTTCTCACGCTTACCGGAGAGTGTGAGCAGGAGCTTCCGTGCCTCCTGCACCTTCGTATCGACCATCGTGCCCCATTTGTACTTCACTCTGCCCCCGCAAGCGTTGTATTGGAGGTAGTACTCGGTCTCGGCATCGATCACCGCCTGGGGACGTAGCGTTTGACAAGCCGAATCGAGGTAGCAGGATTGCGGCGACAGATAGCCGAAATCTGGTGACAGCCCCTTGTCTGTATTTTCCTCTGCCTGAGGATTTTTCTTGGAGATAAACATGGAAGGGGGTGTACGGAGCATGATGGCGCTTGACGGACACAAAATCAATGCAGGAGCAATACGGAAAGATATGGCTACAATTAGGCATTGGAACGGACTATACTCGTATGCGATTTCCGCTTCCTGATGATCTTAAACTCCGATTTTCTCCTGCCACACTTCAAGGAAAAAATGCGTCAGGGATCACGCGATGCTTCACGCCATGTCTTGTGCCCGGAGTGCAAGGCACGGACGAAGCTCTACACGCTCAAAGACGGCAGGAAGAAGTGCAGCGTCTGCGGGAAAAAATTTGAGTCACAAAAGAAAACAGACAGAACAAAACTGCAACAATATGCCGATATCCTGCTCTGCTTCACGCTCGATTTCTCCGCGCACCGCGCCGCCCAGATTGCCAAAATCCGCTACCGATTGGTTTCTGATATCTATGGGCAATTCCGTCGCCTGCTCGCGGGACAGAACCTTGTGCCGGGAAAGATCCGGCTCATGAAGGATACCGAGCCGTCCTGCCGGGGCATCCACGGAAGCGAGTTCTGCAAGCGCTGCGGCAATGCGTATGCATGCAAGGGAAGACAGGAAGGAGATGCGCCGGTCTTCGGCGTGCGCGAACTGAAAAACGGGAAAGTGTTCCTCGAACCCCTGCAAGATGAGCCGGATGAAGCGAGCAAGGCCTCCACTGCGTTCAGCGGTTTCATCTGCAACGGCACGTTTCACCGCTTCACCGACAATCGCAAGCAGCAGGACGGCATGGAGAGCTTCTGGTCGTGGGTCGAGGAGAGGCTCCGCAAACACCACGGAGTCCATCCCAAGAACAGGGGACTCTACCTGAAGGAATTGGAATGGAAATACAACTACCGGCTCCTCAGTCCCGATATCCAAGCCATGAGGATCGCAGGACTCTTCCCGGCGGATTTCCTCGAAGTTTGGTCCGATCGATGACCAAATTGTGGCAAATCCGAGCCAAAATAGTGTTCTTTGACCTCTTGCGGTCTTTCCCCGGAGGCCTCATGGTGCAGGAGCTTTCGAGCTTCACATGCGCGTGCACATCCATCACCGGCCGGGGCACTCTGGAGCGTTCGCGATCCGCCACTTCGTGTGGTTCGCGCAGATCACGCGCTCCTTGCTCCTCGGACCGCCTGCCGCTCCCGCCGAATTCTACGCGGCGACCCGACGGACGGCGCACCAGTGATGGTTAGACTCCTTTACATCAGAGGCGCAGCGGAAGAAGAAGATGAAGAAGGAGAGAGCGCTGCGCCTCTTTCCCCTCAGCATCATGTCTACCAATGATGAAGACAACCGATACAATGTCCTTGTCCAACCCCACCTAATTGTTGTTCGCCTACTACGTTTGCATGTCTTCCATCCACATCATCTACGCCTCTACGAGCGGTCACACAGAATACGTGGTGGATACGCTCATCGAGTTTCTGAGCCAGAAAACCCCCGAGATTGCCGTTGAGCGGCAACGCGTGGAGCTTGCGAAGCCAGAGGATCTCCTGCGCGGGGATCTGGTCATTCTTGGCTCCGGCACCTGGAACTTTGGCGGGGTGGAAGGGCAGCTCAACGAATACATGCATCGCTATCTCTTCGAGCGGGCGCAGGACATCGATCTCACGGGAAAGCAGATCGCCTTCATCAGCCTCGGCGATGACCGCTACTACTACACGACGCGCTGCACTGAAAAATTCATGCGGTTCCTGAAATGCTCTCACGCAAAGATGGCGCTCATCCCGCTTATCGTCGTGAACGAACCCTACGGGCAGGAGGAGCGAATCAGGAAATGGGGCGAGAAACTCATCAAACTGTTTGAACAACCTATACCTCTTACTTCTTCCCCTCCCCAACATGTTCCAGTTGCATGACAAGATCGTGCTTGTGACTGGTGCTGCCCAAGGCATGGGGCGCACTCATGCTATCGAGCCACCCTCTACGTGGATGGCGGCTGGCTTGCGAATTACGCTCAACTCCTGATTATGGAATCTCACCGTTCTTTTACAACCATCTGCCTGCGGAAGACCCTCATCGCCCCTTCGGTGTACGAACTGCGCTTCGAGAAACCCGCCGGATTTTTATTCAAGCCGGGACAATTTGTCCTCTTCGATGTTCCGCTGCCTGAAGATGCAAACGATGTGCAGCCGCGAGCCTACTCCATCGCCTCCGCTCCATCCGAACCAGATCTTCTTTTCGTCATTAAGCTCGTACCAAACGGACGGGCAAGCCGATGGATCGAGAAAACGCTCAATCGAGGTACATCCATCCGCATCCAGGGACCGTTCGGGGCGTTCACGCTCGATACCGAAACGCCGGAACCCTATTTCTTCCTTGCGACGGGGACGGGCATTGCGCCGCTTCGCTCCCAGATTCTCTGGGCGCTCAAGGAATACGGAGACACGCGATCCATGCATCTCCTCTTCGGCGTTCTCAAGCGCGAGGATCTGTTCTGGGAGGATGAATGGAAGAGGCTTGAGCAAGAGCATCCGAACTTCCATGCGCATGTCTCGTTCCTGAGCGGAGATCGTGACTGGCATGGCGAAGGAGGTTCGCTGCAAGAGCGGCTGCCCCGCATCGTTCAGGTTGTACCCTCTTCGAGGGTCTACATCTGCGGAGCACCCGTCACGGTCACAGAACTGAAGGAAGAGTGCCTCATACTCGGCATCCCGAAGGTCGATATTCATTCCGAGAGTTACGTCTGATGGCATTTTTTGCAACAGGGTGATGTGTGCGATGAGAATCCTCATGTGTGCTCTTGACCTATACCTGGGGTAGGGGTAGCATGTCCCTGTTTCTTCCCCCTCATCCATGCATACAGAACAGAAGGAAAAGGCCTACATCGCCCTCAAGAAAGCGAGCAGTTTGCTGCAGAAGATCCTGAAGATGGTAGAAGGGAACGCCTACTGCATCGATGTGATGCAGCAGAACCTGGCCGTGATCGGTCTCCTGAAGTCAGCCCATCATTCCCTGATGGAGGGGCATTTGGACAGCTGCGTGAAGACCGCGCTCGACACGGGCTCTGCGACCAAGAAGCAGCAGATGATCCAGGAAATCCTCAAAGTCTCCAAACTCGCCAGTAAATAACATCCCCCCTCTTTGCCATGGATCGCACGATCATCCCCATACGAAACATGCACTGCAAATCCTGCGAGCTGCTCATTGAGAGGGCACTCCTTAGGATTCCGGGCATCAAGAGCGCGAACGTGAATTTCCACCGCTCGGAGGCAGTCATCCATTCTCACGGCACGCTCGATCTTGAGCGTGTTCGCCAGGCGGTGGAGGAAGCGGGATACGAAGTCGGTGAGAGTGAGAAGCGGCTCTGGCTCACCCGTGACTCGAACGAGTACGGATACCTCGCCATCGGCGGCTTGCTTCTTCTCGCCCTGTACATCCTTGCAAGTAGGTCTGGGCTATTGCAGCTCTCGATGGCGAGTGCGGCGGGCACCGACATCGTTTCTGCAATACTCATCGGCCTGACAGCCGGTATCTCGACGTGCATGGCGCTCGTTGGAGGATTGGTGCTCGGCGTCTCCGCCAGGCATGCGGAGAAGCATCCGGAAGCATCGGTACTGCAGAAATTCCGCCCGCATATCTTCTTCAACGTCGGACGCATCGGTGCCTTCTTCATCCTGGGGGGATTGCTGGGAACTCTCGGAGGGTTTCTCTCCCCCTCTGCGGGAGTGCTCGGCATCCTCACCATGCTCGTCGCGGCAGTCATGCTCCTCCTGGGCATGCAGCTCACGGAGATTTTTCCCCGATTGAATAGCTACAAGTTGACGCTCCCGAGCGCCCTCAGCCGTGCGCTCGGCATCAGCCAGCACCACACGAAAGAGTACAGCCATCGCAGTGCGATGACCCTCGGCGCACTCACGTTCTTCCTCCCGTGCGGGTTCACGCAGCTCATGCAGATGAATGCGATTGCGTCCGGCGGTTTTCTGCCCGGCGGCATTATAATGGCCGCTTTCGCAATCGGGACCGCTCCGGGTCTCCTCGGCATCGGCGGACTGACATCCATCGTCCATGGCTTGGGAGCCAAGATTTTCTTCAAGACGGCGGGCTTGCTCGTGGTGGCGTTCGCCATCTTCAACCTTACGAATGGCTACCGCATGACGGGATGGGAACCGTTCTGGGAGATGCAAGGGAACCGTGTTCCCACACAGACGACGAGCACCGTGGAAGAGGGTGTACAAATCGTGCGCATGCTTCAAACAGCCCGGGGATATGAACCCAATGCCTTCGTCGTGAAGCGGGGAGTGCCCGTGCGGTGGATCGTGAATGCGACAGATCCGAACTCCTGCGCCGCGAGCATCAACTTCCCTGCATTCTCCCTATCGAAGTACTTGAGTCCCGGCGAGAACATCATCGAATTCACACCCTTGCAGACGGGCACGCTCCGCTTCAGTTGCTCCATGGGGATGTACCCCGGTTCGTTCACGGTCATCGACTGACTTCTCTCACTTCCTCCCTCACCATTTCATGATCACTATTCTCACCATCCCCGGCATCCATTGCGACGCTTGTGCGACTCTTATCAAAGACGTCAGTACCGACTTCCCCGAAATTCAGAGCGTTGCAGTCGATACGACATCGAAACGGGTGACACTCGAACACGCGGATGGCTTCCCCAAGGAACGCTGGATCGATGCCATCGAAGAATTGGGCGATACCTACAAAGTGGACCCCATATCCTGACGGATCATTTTGCCGTTTGCTGCCTTTTCAGAAACTTTCCCATCCTCTCTCATGGCTATCTCACGCGTCACGCTCTCCATCACCGGCATGCACTGCAGCAGTTGCAGTGCACTCATCACCCGCAAACTCAAAAAGACACCCGGCGTCGAGGAAGCGAACGTGAACTACGGAGCTAATAAAGCGCGTATCCGGTTCGATCCCGCGCACGTAAACGAGCAAGGTCTCATCGCGGCCGTGAAGGCGGCGGGATACGGTGCCGTGATCGCAAATGAACAGGACAGGGAATCGGAGAAGAAGCGCCGGCAGGAGGAGATCGGCATGTACCGTCGGAAGTTCTGGATCGGACTGGTCCTCAGTCTGCCGATGCTCGGCTTCATGGTGCTCTCCTTTCTTCCCCCTTCGGGGATCTATGAAGTCATCATGCCCTTCATGGGGCTGATCTCCCTCATCCTCGCCACTCCCGTGCAATTCTGGCTCGGGTACGGCTTCTACCGGGGCTTCTGGAGCACCCTGAAGATGGGAACCTTCAGCATGGACAGCCTGATCGCCATCGGGACGTCTACGGCCTATTTCTACAGCCTCTACAACTTCATTGCCCGCACGCTCGTGCTCGGCACGCCGTTCGGCGAGATGCGCGATCTCTATTTTGAAGTCGCGGCGCTCCTCATCACCTTCGTCCTCCTCGGCAAATGGCTGGAAGCACGAGCGAAGGGGAGCACGAGCGAAGCGATCCAAAAACTCATGGGACTGCAAGCCAAGACGGCAAGAGTGCTCCGTAACGGGCAAACAGTCGATGTTCCAATGGAGGACGTGCAAGCAGGAGATATCGTGATCGTCCGTCCTGGAGAGAAGATTCCGGTCGATGGAGTCGTGACAAAAGGGCTGACCTCCGTCGACGAATCAATGCTCACGGGCGAGAGCATTCCCATCGAGAAGAAGGAAGGAGATCGGGTCTTCGGAGCGACCATGAATGGACACGGCAGTATCGAGTTCCGAGCCGAGAAAGTCGGCGCAGAGACCGCGCTCGCGCAGATCATCCGTTTCGTTGAGGATGCCCAGGGGTCGAAAGCCCCGATTCAGGCGTTCGCGGACTGGATTTCCTCGTGGTTCGTGCCTGCCGTCATCGCCATCGCCATTATCACTTTCGCTGCATGGATGTTCCTCGGCGCAGGTCTGACGTTCGCGCTCCTCGCCTTCGTCTCGGTCATCGTCATCGCGTGTCCGTGCGCGATGGGCCTCGCAACGCCCACGAGCATCATGGTGGCAACGGGCAAGGGTGCCGAACACGGCATCCTCATCCGCGGAGGCGAGCCACTGGAGGCGGCCAAGAAGATCAACACGATTGTCTTCGACAAAACCGGCACGCTCAGCAAAGGCAAGCCTGAGGTGACGGATATTGTGGCTCTGAAAGGAGGCAAGGAAGATATCCTGCGCATCGCGGCGAGCCTGGAACAGGGATCGGAGCATCCACTTGCAGAAAGCATCGTGAAGCATGCGAAGGAAAAAGGCATGGCGCTCACGGATAGCGAGCAGTTCAAGGCGATTCCCGGTCATGGCGTGGAAGGTTCCATTGATCGGAAAATGTACTCCCTCGGGAATCGCAAGCTCATGGAGAAAATCGGGGTCTCATCCCTCGATGCCGAGACGAAGCTCAAGTCGCTGGAAGACGAAGGAAAGACCGCAATGCTCCTCGCAGACGGGAAACACATTCTCGGCATCATCGCCGTCGCCGATACCCTCAAGGAAACCTCAAAAGAAGCTGTGGAACGGCTCAAACGCATGGGCATTGAGGTCTACATGATCACCGGGGATAACAAGCGGACAGCGCTCGCTCTGGCGCGGCAGGTCGGTATCCAGCATGTGCTTGCGGAAGTCTTGCCGGAAGAGAAGGCAAACGAAGTGAAGAAACTGCAAATACAAGGGAAGAGCGTGGCGATGGTCGGCGATGGCATCAACGACAGCCCGGCACTGGCCCAGGCCAATCTCGGTATTGCCATGGGGTCCGGCACGGATATCGCGATGGAAACAGGCGGCATCGTCCTCGTGAAGAATGATCTGCGGGACGTCGTGACGGCCATCAAACTCAGTCGTGCAACAGTGGGGAAGATCAAGCAGAACATGTTCTTCGCGCTCTTCTTCAATGTGATCGGGATTCCCATCGCCGCGGGAGCATTGTCGACGCTCGGACTCGTTCTGCGCCCCGAGCTCGCGGGGCTGGCGATGGCCTTCAGCTCGGTCTCTGTCGTGACAAACTCCCTCCTCCTCAAAGGCTTTCATCCGATGAGGCGCAATTGGCCGTCGGCCATCGCGCCGTACATTATGACGATCGGCTTCACGGCACTCTTCCTTCTCTTTGCGGTCATCAGCAGCGCGGCAGAGGCAGATATACCGCTTCTCGCAGAGGAATTGCCGGAGATCAGCCGTGCAGGCGATGATCTCACCTCTCCGACGGAACAATCTCGTGATGGAACGGTCGTGATCACACTCGAGACTCGCGAAGTCGTCTCTGCACTCGCTCCCGGCGTCACCTATGAGTACTGGACGTACAATGGCACGGTGCCCGGTCCGTTCCTGCGTGTGCAGGAAGGCAGTACGGTGGAAATCCAACTGACCCACGTCGGAGAGGATGAAGAGAACGGAGCGGCAGTCGCTTCAGATCTGGCGGAGGAAAATCCGGAGACAGGGACCGGCGGTATCAGTTCCCACCTGCGCGCGCTCGTCCGTGAGACATGGAGAGCGGTGGCAGGCGACGGAGGAAAGACATCCATGATAGAGGAAGGGCATGAGACGCACTCCATCGATCTCCACGCGGTCACGGGGCCCGGCGGCGGCTCGGTGCTCACACAGGTGAAGGATGGGGAAACGAAAATCTTCCGCTTCAAGGCAAACCGGCCCGGCGTCTACGTCTACCATTGCGCCAGTCCACATGTACCTACGCACATCGCCAATGGCATGTACGGCCTCATCGTCGTCGAGCCAAAGAAAGCTCTCCCGAAAGTCGATCGTGAATTCTATGTCATGCAGGGGGAGCTCTACACGTCGGGCCCGCTCGGCAGGCAAGGGTATCAGACGCTATCGCGCAAGAAACTCCTCGCCGAGAGACCCGAGTATGTCGTCTTCAATGGTCGGGTCGGTGCTCTGCAAGGAAGCGGTGCTCTGAAGGCGAAGGTCGGAGAGCGCATCCGCATCTACGTCGGGGTCGGCGGCTTCGTGTCGTCGAATTTCCACGTTATCGGGGCGGTGTTCGACAAGGTGTATCCGGAAGGTGACATCACCTCCCCGCCAGTGCGCAATGTCCAAACGACGACCATCCCGGCGGGCGGCTCCGCCGTCGTAGAGTTCACGGTCGACGTGCCCGGCACGTATCTCCTCGTCGATCACAGCCTGACGCGCTCCATCGATCGCGGAGCAATCGGGGAGATCGTCGTGGAGGGGCCGGAGAGACCAGATCTCTTTCGCGCAGTTCCCGATACTGCATCATGACGATGACACGCACCCACCAGTGGCTTCTCCCTCCTGTCCTGTTCTTCGGCGGGAGTTTCACTCTGCATCTCCTCTGGGAGAACCTACAAGCGCCGCTCTATGAAGGATTTGATTCCTTTCCCCAGCACTTCTGGATCTGCTTCAAGGCAACGTGGGGCGATCTGCTCTTCATGCTCACGATCTACGCTGCTCTGGCGATCGTGCATCGAGATCCGTTCTGGATTGCTGATAGATCGACGTACGCTCATCCGGCTACATGGATCATCACTCTCCTCATCGGCGTTCTCCTCGCCGTGAGCTTCGAGCTGTGGGCGGTCCACATCGATCACCGATGGCAGTACACTGAGGCAATGCCGCTGATCCCCATCCTGCAGATCGGTCTGACACCCGTATTGCAGATGGCTGTTATTCCTCTGCTCACGCTGTTTCTCACTTCCCGTTTCCCTACGCGACCATAAAACCTTTCCTCATCCTCACGGGACTTACTGGTGTCACTCTCCTCACGGGGTGCACGTCGCAACCATCGAGCATGGGGATGAACCACATGAATATGAATCACGGCATGATGCGACAGGACGCCACTGTTGATCCGGAAGGAACCTCTACGCTGTTTTCCGGACAAGACATCGATCTCTCGACGCTGCCTGAAGCGAAGCCATCTCAGATCGTGGAAGTGAAGGATGGTGATACGATCGACCTGAACCCGCAGATCGTGAAGAAGACGATTGACGGCAACTCCTTCGCTTTCTATGGCTACAACGGACAATTCCCTGGACCGACGATCACGGTGAAACAGGGATCGACATTTACAGTGAACGTGAAAAACGGCATCGATCAACCGACAACCGTTCACTGGCACGGAATCCCAAAAGCCGATATCCATTTCAAAAGTTACGTCTGAATGATCATCCGCTGTATACTTCTCTTTCTTCCCACAATTCTATGATGAATATGATGAACAACACCGGCTGGAACACAGGTTTTGTCTTCCTCTGGGGACTGCATGTCCTTTCCATGATCGCCTTCAGCATCGGCCTCATTTTCCTCGTTGTCTGGGCGATCAAACATCTGCATGAAAAGCAGTTGAAATCGTGGGGTATTGGCCTCGTCATTGTTGGCATTCTTGCCTGCCTCCTCACTATCGGCGTGAAAGGCTCTCCGTGGATGGGTTACGGCATGGGCGGCCTTGGCTATGCGCGAATGATGCCGATGATGGGATTTGATGACGATGATAACGGCTCCTCACGCGGCATGATGATGCAAGGTATGATGGAAAACGGCATGGGCATGTCGATGATGCTACGCGGAAAGACCGGAGACGATTTTGACCGAGCCTTCATTCAATTGATGATTCCGCATCATCAGGACGCCATCATTATGGCGAATATGGCACTGAAGGATGCGAAGCACGACGAGATGAAGAATCTGGCACGGGACATCATCTCCGCACAGCAGCGCGAGATCGACAAGATGAAAGAGTGGCAGCGTAGCTGGGGTTATGCCCAGTGAACTACCTCGGAGAATGGCGCGAAGACCGAGGTGTATGCATTTTCAGGCTACGACGCAAAAATGAGCCCGGGTGCCTCTGAGGCATCGTGGAGTCCTGATAAGAAATACATCGTATTCCAATCCTGTGGCCTCGCGGGCAGCTGTAACATCATGATCGCCGACAAGACGGGAAAGATGGCGGTGCTCACGGACGGTATGCAGCCGGATTGGTAGCTCTGAAGAGGTGTACAATAGAAATATGCGACTAGGAACAAATTCTGCGATCTTCGTACTGTTCTTTGGAGTTGCCGTCATTCAAGCAATTCAAACGCAGAATTGGCTTATGGTATTGATGTGGGTTGCTATCGGCTCTGTATTTCTATGGGCTGATATAAAGAAGAAGTGATAGGAAAAATCTTCGGGCTGCGGATATACCTTTCTACGATAGAATCATCCTATGAGCAAACAATTCTACAAAGATGCACTTGGGTGGGGCTTTCTGCTCTGGCTCATCGGGTACGTGATCGGCATAGTGCTTTTTGTGTTCGTACCGCCCTCCATGCTTGGGTGGGTCATCATGCCAATCGGGATACTGATCACGCTTTGGGTCTTATTCAAGAAAGTAAAAAGTGAGTCGTTCCAGCACTATTCCGTTCGGGGTTAGTACCCCGCAGCTTGCTGCGTTTCCTTCAGTGACGACGCAAGCTTTGAATCGAGAAACAGAATCAAGGTTTCATCTCGCTTTGTTACCTGTATAGCTTGCATCGATACCGCGTGAGCTTGCTCCGCGGTAGTTCATTGATACGTCAGCACCATGGAGCCATTGTGGGTGAAACTTCCACCCTTGGCATTGAAATCAATCGGCACAGTTTTTCCAGCTTTATTGACGGAGCCGTTGAAGTCCGCGCTGGACGGTATCTTTATGACGAACGGGTCGCAAGAACCCGCCAACCTGCCCTTGATCACTCCGCTCTGCCCGTCGTACGTCCCTTTGACACTCCCTTCACATGCTCCGGAGACGGAGCCGGTCACGTTCCCACCCTCCAGGGGAATATTCGCCGTCACGGTCACGGAGTAATCTTTGTAACTGTACACACCAGTGGCAACCACTCCCTCCGGTTCCGGTTCATCCTCAAAGAGACCGAGCAAGCAGTCGAACACTTCCTCCTCCTCGCACTCGCTGAAGTAGTAGCCGATGAATTCATTGGTACCGAACAGGACGAGCCCGACCAAAATAACGATAATTGCCGCAATTGGTCCGCATCCTGGTTTCGCCATTGGGAGTCATTTAATCAGAAGACCAGATAGTGGTCAACCTGTCGCAATGTCCCCCCGAAACCCTGTTTCCTCAATTCCCTTCGGATGAAGCTGCATTTGTCGCGCCCCCTCACTGTTGCACCAATGTCCGGAAGTTGTTCTTCGTGTCCCCATCTGCCCGGTCGCCTGCAATTTCATTGGGACAGAGCGGGATCACGATGCATGCATCTGGATGAGCGTGTCATACTTCCACCCCTTCTTGTTCCACTGCGTACGGTAGTGCGAAGTACGGCTTCCCAAAATCATCCGGATGCAAGGTGAATGGCTCAATGCGATGGTCAATGGTGCGTCGAAGGCGACGGAAGACCATGTTCTCGTCATGTCGTGTTGCGGCGAAGGGTTCGCAGACGACCGCGATATCCAGATCGCTGTCCTCCAGCGCTTCGTCACGGGCTACCGATCCGTATACGATGACCCGCAGGACAGGATAGCCGGAGTCTAACAGTGCTTCGCGGAAGATTTTCGCAATCGCAATGCCGTTGGTTTTCGTCAGGGTCTTCATGTGAGGAACGTGGAGAGAAACTGACTGGTACGACGAATCCACTGCTGCGAGTTCTCTGCAGTGGCGTATTGCTCTGCCCATGCCGGATCATCGTAACGTGCTGCGACAGCAAAATCAGAGAGCTTGTCGAACAACTCTTGGTCATCGATACTCCAATCCTCCTGCAGGAGCTTTGCCAAGCTCAGGAGGCGGTGAATTTTCGGGTGAGGTTTCTTCGTCCTCTCCATCACGGCAGCCTTCAGTGCTTTCTCCAGTGCAAGGTGGCAGTGGAAGAGTGCGAGGTCGTACTTGGCATCAGCTTCGAGGAGTTTCGCAGCATCGAGGGCATCCTGTGCACCTTTTCGCCAGTGCTTGATGACATCTGCAGTGGTCACGGAGAAGAGTGTACCACAGGCTCATCCATGGTACGGATGTGTATCCAGATGCCTCATCTCCCCCCCGCCTGCTTCAGCTCCCGGCTATTGTTCTTCGTATCGCCATCGGCGAGGCTCCCGGGCTTTCCCTCCGGACATACGGGAACGACTGAAGACTGAATGAACATCTTCGCGGGCACTTTCACTGTCGAATACGTTCTTGCGAAGATTTGTTCGCTCCCCGCGACGGGTCCTTTGGTCTCGCCGCTCCAACTCGTGATTTGCTGGCGGGTTGAGGCATCGTAGATAACGAAGCTTCCTCTGATTGGCCCCGGAGTCGGAGAAGCTCCTTTGTTCGAGACCGTGCCTTTCGTCGAGATGTAGTACTTCTTTGTATCCGGATCGATGCCATCGATCACCTCGTGCGACTCCGCATAGACATCCCACATCGGAACATCGATCGCTGTTTCATGACGGACGCTGTTCCCCCCGTTCTTCAGGAGGGCAGAGCTTTGAACATAGCCCCATGCCTTTGCGTGCGTCTGGTTGTGCTCCACTCGGACCTTCTTCTTGAGCTTGAGCGAGCCGCCTTTCTTTATCATTCCGTCGCTCCCGCCCTTCACTTCGAAGTCCGCGCTCGTACGGGAATCATTTCCGAAATCGAGCTCTCCGTAGACATTGAAGAACTCGAGGTTCTCCGGAGGCTGCTGTGCTCTCTTCGCGTACTCCTCCAAATCGACGGGACGCGGGAAGTCGCCGCCTTGGTTTGAGACGGTGTATGTGAGCTCCAGGTACGGCCCGCTGCACCCGCCGTTCGGATCAAACTCAACGGGGATGAACGCAGACTCGATCTTCGTAACCCGCAGATCCGGCATTCCCTCCTCCTTTTGCTCTTCAGTTCCCGTTCCACCTTTCACGAACCCGCGCACCTCTTCGGCTTTCGCGAGAAGCTCGGGGCTAAACTTCCCCTCGCACTCGGGGATCATGTCTCTGTCGATGAAGCCGAGCATTGTTTCCAGATTGCCTTTCCACTCCCCAACGCTCTTCTGGAATGCTTGCACGTTCGCCGCGTTTCCTGTTCGCTCTGCGTTCGCGAGTCCCTCCTGCGCCTTCCGGAATTGGGTCTTATATTCCTCAAAATCCTCGACGTCCGCTTCGAGGTTGTTGTTGCATGTTTCCGCAGTCCAGGCGGTCGATTCGCATGCGGCGAGGAGGAGAACAGCCGAGAGGGCAGCAAATCTCTTCTTCATAGATTGGAAGGTACTGTAGCACACGTTGTCCCGAGATTGATAAGGGAATGTCACTCCGGTTCTTCTGTGGAAGGTGGTTCCTGAGGAATAGTTTCTGGTGGTTGCTCTTGAGCAATCTGGGCTCGCGCGGCAATGCGACGCTTTATCTCCTCCCGTATGAGACGAATCTTGCGCTGTTTCACCTCCTCTCTCCAATCAACGCAACCAGTGAAATCGAAAACTGCAAAGCTCTCCTTCGATCTGCTGAGGATACGTTTCCCGACATTGACGTCATCCCCTCCGATGTGCTCGACATCGATGTTCGTGGTGAGGAAGGTGCCGAAACGCTTGAGTTCGTACCTTCTCTCGATGAGCCGTTGGATGACGAGGAGACGTTCAGGATCTCCTTTTCCGTGGAGGTCATCCACGAATACGATGGGAGCGCTCTCAATGGCTCCGATGGCATCTTTCCTGGCATCGGAGGAAGAGTAGAGCTGGCAGAGATCTTCGAAACCAAGGTAGAGCATGTCCGTCGGCTGGTAGGCGCTGCTGGTAATCAGGCGTTTGATGCCTGCCATCGCCTCCTCGAATCTCTCGTGCGGTCTCTTGTGTACTTCAATGTCTTCCTTCGTCAACTTGTAGACCGTTCCCCGCTCTGCAGGCAACTTGTCTTCCTTCAGATCGACCTGATACTGCCGCCAGAAGATATCGATGTGTGACCGGACTTTCAGCATGAGTTCCTTGAGACGCTCATGCAGTGTGAATTCAATCCACCGGCCGAATGCAGCCATAATGTGCGTCTTGCCCACGCCCGGGGGCCCTTGGAGGTAAGCACCCACTGTTGGACGTAGGCAGTCGCTCCCTTCGGTCACCAGCGAGTGACCCTCCAGGATCATGTTGAAGAATTCGATCGCCTCACTATGAGGTGTTTTTGGATTCAGGATTTCCCCTGGTGGATGTTCCAGGAGTTCTCGCAGCCTCGCCTCGTCGAGGCGATCGATGTCGAGAGTCCGCTGTTCCAATGTGCAGTGCGTGTAGCCACCAGGAATGCTGCAGTAGACATGCAAACCAGAGTGCACTTCCTGCATGATGGCATTCGCGACGTCCGCTTTCGTCATGACTCTCGCCTCTAATTTATCCAACAGGGTGGGGGAAGATTTTTGCGAATCTCCTGAGCTATCTGGTGTGAGATGTTCCTCCATAGGAAGTGAAGGGAAGGGTGTCACGGTAGCGGACGCACTCTCTTCTCTGCAATCTTGCAGAAAGGTGCTTCTTCCACTGTGAACCCTGCGTGCTCTCCATTGCTTTGCATCCCTCGAGTCCTTCCGGGTACACTATCCAGCCATGAAGAAACTCTCCCTCCTCATGAGTACCCTCGGCGGCACTGCGGCGTTCTACATCCTCTCGAACTCGAAGCTCCGCAAGGAGCTCTCGAAGGCACGCAATCCGCAGGAGATGCTCGAGGTTATCAAGAAACACACGAGCCGTGATGGGAGCAAGATCGCGAAGGAGGTGCAGGAACTCGTGACGAGTGACGAGGTGCAAGGGAAGATTGCGCAGGCGAAACTCTTCACAGAGGACAGTGTCACGAAGGCGAAGCAGGGACTCAGTGGACTCTGGAGCAAAGCGAAGAACCTGACAGACTCTGCTATCGATGCCGCGAAGAAGAAGATGGGGGAGTGAGGTGTCAGGAGTACTTCTCAATAAATTTGGTGATGTAGATGCAACGTCTGAGAGGCGGAGAGCGATGAGCCGTGAGCTTTGAGCGATGAGAGCATTTCCATTCATAGCTCACAGCCCACAGCCCAAGTTCATCGCTTACTTCAGCAGTACTGTGGTACGATGCGCATCTATGCACCACCGTCTCTCCCACTCCCTCATTGGCTTCCTGCAGGCTGCAGGTGTCTTCGCGTACGTCTTGACCCTGGGTCTCGTCGCCTTCAGTGGGAAATTCCCCACCCCCATCGTCGATCCCGTTCTGGTCCTCTTCTTTTTCTGCTTCTCCGTACTGCTCTGCGGCACTCTCGTCGGTGCATACCCTATTCTCCTCCTTGCGCAGAAGCGCTACGACGAAGCGATCACGGTCTTCCTGGCAACTGTCGTGAGCATGGGTCTCCTCCTGTTCCTCTTGGCGGGATACTACGTGAAGTTCGGAGCGCAGTTCATGCCCATCTACTAAGTGCATCCTGCGATGAAAAGCCCCTACTTCACACACCCTTTTCATCATGAAGATCACTGTTTCCATCCCCGGCATCCATCCGGCTTCGTCCGGTTTCACTCCGTTTCACCGGACTACGCCGCGATGCCTGCCTTTTCACTCATTTTTCTTATGAAAACCACTGTTTCCATCCCCGGTATTCATTGCGAAGCGTGCAAAGCGCTCATTGAGGATGTGAGTTCTGAATTTCCTTCCATCAAGAACGTCGATATCGATATTGCAAAAAAGGTGGTGACGCTCGAGCACACTGATGATTTGGACATGCAGAAATGGACGCAGGAAGTTGAATCTCTGGATGAGAAGTACAAGGTACATCACTCGTAAGCCATGGAAACACCCAAGGATTTCATGCCGGGAGCTCACTACCACTTCCTCACGCCGCTGTACGAGATGATTACCCGGCCGCTCCTTCGCAACATTTGGGAGAGGAGTGCGCGAGAGGTTGTGCAGCGTGCTCCAGAGCACGGAAAGATTGTGGATATCGGCTGCGGACCAGGGACGGTTCTCCGACTCATCCGTATGCAACGACAAGACCTTTCGCTCCAGGGATTCGATATCGATCCTCGTATGGTGGAAATGGCGAGGAGGAAATCCGCTGACTTGAATATCGCGTTCGAGCAAGCCTCAGCAGATCAGCTACCTGTTGCTGATGGGAGTGTCGATCTCGCCATGAGCACGATGGTCTTCCACCACCTCCCGCTCGAGGTGAAGCGGCGAGCGATTGAGGAAGTGAAGCGGATTCTCAAGCCTGGGAGCGAATTCCTCCTCTGCGACTTCTCAAGGAGTCAACAGCGTGGAGGTATGTTCTTCGAGCTCACAAAGAGACTCCGCTTCGCTCTGCTCACCACTCTGGAACCGGAAGTGAAGCCGCAACTCGAGGGGCAGCTCTTCGATCTCGCAGAGGAGCAGGGCGCCACCATCGGCACCCTCTGGCCAAAGGGCATGTTCATCTCCATGCATTCGATCCGATTTCCCCTCATTCTTAAGAATCTATAGACGCATCGTCTTCCGGTGATTGTACTACCGATGGAATTGGATTGCCGTTGATAATGCTCTGCAGACCACGTTGTGCTGCTGCGTGTATGCGAGACCGAAGTACGTCATCAGGTAACTGTTCTAAGAGGAGCGGTTTGCACTCCTGCGTCACGAATGCAATGAGTGCATTCGTGTTCTCCTCTAGTCCCCCTCGCTCGAAGGGGATGTCCTTGAGTTTTCCGGCTACAACTGTGCGCACTTCCTCGCGGAGACTAGTTTCACTCGTAATGGTATTTGCCATGTAGAGAAGAAGAAAAGGAGGGGATGATCGGGTTTCCCTGAGGGAATGTCAAGTACTCTTCACTCTCCCCCTGGTGAACGCAGGTATCACTGCGGCGAGCGACACCCACGAGAAGTACCACAGCACTTCCGTCAGAGGAACGTTGCCGAGGATCGTTACACCGATAGAAGTATCCGCGAGCAGCCAGTATCGATTCCAATACTCCGGGGAGAGGACATCGAAGAGCAGGATGTAGATGGGAATGATCAACCCGGTCGTAACCGTCGCGGAGAGGAGGGAGACGCGCAGGAGATCGGGACGCAGGATGACGATCGCCGCAGAGAGGAGGAGGAATGCGCACGAGCTCACGAGGATGGAATTCAAGCCCAGGACATTCGTGAAGAGGAGGAGCGAGAGGAATCCGAGCACGATGAATCCCACGGTCATCCGGAATTGCTCTGCGTGCACTCTCACCTCATGCGTTCGGAAGAGGAGGTCGTACACGGTTGCCGCGATCCCCGTGATCGCGAATCCGAAGAGGAAATCCTCCGGGGAGGGGACTCCCGTTCCCACGATCGTCGGCGGGCGCCAGTAGTCCGTGAGGTACCAGAACCCGGAGAGGAGTCCTGCAATCCCTCCTCCAATGCTGACCTTGAGCATGTGCTTGCGGAGATCCGGGCGCCTCACCGCAATCGCAATCCAGACTGCGAGGAGGATGATGCCGAGGAGGAGGTACATAAACGAATCGATGAGGGTATCCTACCATCCAGCTTCCTTGAGATGATGGAGAGGCCACACTTTCCTGCATCAATTCACTTCTGGATTCTCTGGAATCAGGTTCTTCTTGCCGAAGATCGCTTCGTAGCCCTCTGCGAACTTGGGATCCTCAGAGAGCCCGACTCTAGCTCCACTCCTCACTGGCCGGTCTCCACTCGAGAGCGATGCATTCACCGTATCCGAGGTTCTATGGACGATGACGGGTATAGCAATTTTGCATTCGTGTTCAGGGATCTCGATGATGAGCTTGCCGCTGTGTTCCGTTGTTTTCGGGGGCGAATCATGGTACGCAGGCGTTCCTTCATTGATCATATGAAGATGGGAAAGATGGCGCAGGATACTGCGATGAACAGAAGAGTCAAGTGCTTCACCTATCACTCATACAGTTTGCTCAGCAAGCTCAGGTGACGCAAACACTGCACCATGGAATGGTGCATTGCTCGGGGTCTTCGGAATGCGAGCGAGCGCCTCCCGTATCCACTCAATGTGATCCACGACGATTCTCATTTTAATGGAGAGACCCAGGTGGAGATCGGCATCGATCCATGTCGGATCCTCTGCCTCGATGCGCGCAATCTCCGTTTCTGCAAGGACCGCTTGTTCCTCGAGTGCTTTGAGTGGTTCCTCCACGCTAATTCCTCGAGAAGCATTCCCATCCAAAGTGGAACCCTGATCGAGGCACGCAAAGATTGCACTGTGTACTGCGGGCAGCAGAGCCGCAACAGCATTCATTTTCTCCCCGATGTCGACCAGTTGCGGGCGAACGGGAATGTACCTCTGCACGAATTTCTCATCTTTCTTATTCACAGATCGCACAGTGTAGAGAGAGTGAACATGGGAAATGGGCCGGCGCGAACAGACTATGAGTTGCTCGAGAAGCTCCGCTACGCGATCGCGCTTTGCATCATCTGGGTAGCGAGTGATCTCCAGGGGGTCCTGTGCTGAATTCTCAAGGTGATCCATGGGAGAGAGAGTGGAGAGAGCGCAAGAAAAGGCCGCCGCGCTCCCGGGGAGGCGGCTGGCTGGTTCTGAGAGAGGAGAGTTACTGCAGCAGCGCCGACCCGGAGGGGGTGGTCTTCGTCGTCTTCGTCGTCGTGGACATCGAGACGTGCTGCATCGAGTTGAAAAGTACTGGGTAGGAAGAGCGTCGTCAAGAGCAGGGGGCGAAGGGCAGCAAGGGCAGTGAGGGCAGGAACGGCAGGAAGGTGGATCTCGTGCTGCCTTTCCTGCCCTTTTCCGCTCATCGCCAATGACACGACTGTTCCCCGCGTTTCGCCAGGTACTGCTGGTGGTAATCCTCAGCGCGGTAGAACGGACCTGCATCGACGATCTCCGTCACGACAGGTGCACTGTGCTGCTGCGATTGATCGAGTTCCTCCTTCGCTTCCTCCGCGATTTTCTTCTGCGCAGCACTGAATGTGAAGATTGCTGACCGGTACTGGTCGCCGATATCCGGACCCTGTCGATTCTTCAGCGTGGGATTGTGGTTCTCAAAGAAAACTTTGAGGAGTTCCTTGTAGTTGATCAACTTCGGGTCGAACGTCACATGTACAGCTTCCGCGTGACCGGTGCCGCCCATGCAGACGGCTCCGTACGTCGGATCGGCGAGTGTGCCACCGGTGTATCCCACTTCCGTTGTGATGATGCCTGGGAGTTGACGGAACGCTTCCTCGATTCCCCAGAAGCACCCCGCGGCAAAGATGGCTGTCTGCGAACTCGATTGTTTCGACATTGGCATAGGCCAATGTTACCACCCCATCACACCGCACAGCCGACTGTTGCAGTTCAAGGTGTCCGAGTGGTTTCCCATTTTTGAACACAAAATTTGTTCATATAAGTGTCAGTGCCTTAGAAGCTAGGGCTCCCTGGGACCTCAAACTTTGCATATCCTTGCAAAAGTCAGAATTCTGCAGCGAAACACTTGCTCAGAGGGGTATGCTAGCTGGTGTTCAAATATGGAAAATATTGTAGAATTATACAATGGCGTTTGGCAGGACTCTCGCCTTCGGTACGCACGGGATGCGTTTCCCGTGTGGCACAGAGCTATTGTTCCTTCCAATCTTGAGGGGATGGCGAACGGAAACGCCGCGCTCCGCGATGAGCTCATCGCGGTGATCTTGAACTCGAGCTACAGTCAGTATGCACAGTGTCAATTGCCTCTCTCGGAGGCAGGACCAGCGATCGAAGGAGAGGGTCTCTTCGCAGGTGTGCAAATGCTCCGATTAACGGCGGATGGAGATTTGCAGAATAAACTGCCAGATCCGAGCACGGTTGAAGGTGTTGAGGTGCTGTTCAGACTCCTCACCGCACGAGGTGTTTTCAAGCCGATGGAGGTCATCCCCGCTGCACAGGAGGGTGGTCTCATGCCACACGTCGGGAGATTCGTCATGCGGCGCACGGGGGAAATTGGTGCGAACATGCACGCCATTGATGGGAAGCGCCGTTTGGTCTGCTGCAACATCGACGATGACTTCCTCAGTGATCCCTCGTTCGAGCCATCAGTGGAACAGGCTGTGCACACTGCCCGTGGGAACACCATTGGCCTCGAACTCCTCGAAAAGATGAAGACACTCCAGGGGAAGAATATCGAGAAATTGCGTCGGCTTGTGAAGTTGGAAGTGGTGCTCCTCGTCGACGATTTTGGACAGGAGAACTCGGGGAAAGTTCTCGAGGCAGTTCTTGAGGCCGGTCTTCCTGTGCATTCGGTGAAGGTCGATTCTCGGGATGTGAAGGGCATCCACCTCCGCCGTCCCGTGGAAGAGGTACTTGCACTCGTGGATACGGCCAAGAGAAAAGACATCTCCTCGCTCATCTTCGAGGGTGGCCCGGGGATTGGCTCTCCCGAACTGACGGCCTTGAATACCGCACTCGAGGAAGTCGACTGCGATCTCGAGACATGGTTCGAGGGCTGTACTTACCCCTACTCGCGAGTAGCTTGAACATTAGACGACCTTCTCGCCCTTCTCACGCACTTCTTCCACGATTTCCTTGTTACTCTTCTCCGGTTCCTTCTTCTCCAGAGTTCCCTGGCTGCTGAGGACGAGGCTATTCTCGATGACTGCGGCAACTCCCTGGGCATTGTGCACGTAGCGTCGTTTGAGCTCCCTGTAGATGTCACCTTCCGATGACTTGAGATTGACGGTGAGTTCCCCGCACGTGAAGAGGTTCATGAATTGCGTCCCGGACACCACGCTCGTGATGTTGTTCAGGTGGATGGGATTGATGTTCTGGTGGAAGAAGGAGACGTGGTCGATGACGACAACTTTCTGCGTGGTGACGACGATGTAGTTGTACTTCCACTTCACGAACATGCTGAAGAGGAAGTTGCCGTAGAGGAAGAGGAAGATCAGGAGGAAGATCGTTGCTGGGAGGAACCCTAAAAGATCTATGGAGAGGGAATAGAAGACGCCCGCAAGCACGAGAACAGTTGCGAGGCCCGATCCGAGGAACGGGAGGAAGAAGACGAGAAAATGGTACGTAGCGAGAGTGAGCTCCTTCTCACCCTCCGCGATGAACTGCTTCTTGATCAGGTTGACGTCCGTCTGGAGGGCGAGGAAATGCATCCTCGCGAGTATACGGCAATTCTGGTTCTGCGTCTTGCTTTTGCCCTTCTCCGTCGCTGCCGACTTGCCTATACTCGAGCGTCATCCCTCCCCCATGATCGAGACTGTCACACAGCACCTCACTACCCTCGCAGAGCGCGTTCCGCTGCAGATCTACATCTTCCTCGGGGCAATTGTAGAAGAGCTGGTCGCTCCCATTCCCTCACCGCTCGTGATGAGCCTCGCGGGCTCGATCGCGAATGCGCAAGGACGCGGGATCGGGTACCTCCTCCTGCTCTCGCTCGTCGGTTCCACAGCGAAGACGCTGACAACGCTCGTGTTCTACTTCCTCGGTGACAAGGCAGAGGATGTCATTATTCCGCGCTTCGGGAAGTTCCTGGGTGTCACGCACGATGATCTCGAGCACTTCGGCGAGCATTTTCAAGGGAGCTGGAAGGACATCATCACGCTCTCCGTCATCCGCGCTATTCCGGTGATGCCTTCGACGCCGGTCTCACTCGTGTGTGGTGTCCTGAAGATCACGATGAAGCGCTACCTCCTCGCGACGTTCTGCGGTTTCTACCTCCGCGATCTCTTCTTCATCATCCTCGGGTACATGGGCATCTCTGCGTACAGTTCACTCATGGAGGGAATCGACAGCATCGAATCCATCATCCTCGTCGTCATGGTCCTGCTGACGGCGAGCATCCTCGCTTACCTCTACTGGAAGCGCAGGCAAGGGCACCCGGCCAAGTGGTTTCGGTTTGGAGGGAGGAAGGAGAGGAACCAGTAGTACCGTTTATTCGTTGATTAGTTTACTCGTTTACTCGAGTTCTCATCCATTCGAATAAACGAATCAACGAGTAAACGAATAAACGATGATTCAGAGTCTACCCAATACTTTCTCCGCCACCTTCACGCCCATTTCAAATCCCCGTTCGTTATCGATGGGGAAGTGAATGCCGGACCAGAGGCGTGTGTCGCGCGCTTCCTCCGCCATGCGCATCCATTCCGATCCTTCGGTCGGGAAGTAGTGCGTCAGGATCGTCGCTGCTGCGGCGGAGACCGCGGAGTGGCCAGAGGTGTAGCTGGGGAAGTTCGGGGTGGGGATGACGGTCGCGATGCGCGGGTCGCGCATGAACGGACGCTGTGTCCAGTACGTGAACTTCGTGTCCCAGCAGACGATGAAGGCATCCGCGAGTCCCATCGCGAGTGTTGCACGGACATCGAGTGCATTCGAGAGATCGATGCGATTCCCGGCGATGTACCCATCGGTGATCTTCAACCAGATGCCCGCCGGTGTCGCTGTGCCCGGTCCTCCAGCCCAGAAGAGCACCTTCTCGTGCTGATCGTCTGTGAGCTGTGCGAGTGCATCCACGACGGCCTCCACTTCTGCGCGGTCTTCCGCGGAGTCGAAGGCGGGTGGCTGCGGGGCGCGGAACTTGCTCGCACTACCAATCAGCCAGGTCTTCCACGAGCCTGCGTCGGGTGTGACAGGGTTCTCCCCGAACCAGAGGGTGGGATCATCCTTGCGGGCGTAGGGTTTCTTCAGGGCATTCTCCTCGATGATCCGGAGCTTCGCCTGTCCTGCGACAGCTGAAGCGAGCGCGTTCGAGTACGGGTCCGTTGGCAGGCCTTCCTGGAGATCGGCGCACTCCTCGGGGAAGAAGAGGCACAGGAGCTCCGCGGTGACGATGCCGATACTGCCCTGCTCCTCACCGCGCAGGTATTCGCTCAAGCGCACGAAGTCGTGCTGTCCTGTGAGGACGTAGGCGTAGATGCGCGAGGCAGCCGTCGGCGGGAGCCGCTGCTTCTCGATGAGCGCGAACATCCGGTCGTCCCACGCCAGGAGATCCTCGGTGGTGACGTGCTGTACAGTCGGGAAGAGCGCAACGCGGTCGAGGACGGAGAGCGAGTACTCGTAGTACGTATCGGGGAGGACTGTGTCTCCAGCAGGAACAGATCTCTCCGTCGAATTGGGCGCCAGCGGACCCTGAATTCGCGCGAGCTGGCTCACCTTCCCCAGCGAGAGGGACGCGATGAGCACTGCGACGAGCGAGAGAGCGGTGGATCCTTCCATGAGTTTCCCCATGGCGCACAGAGTACCCATCCTCGTGAACGTGTACCAAGACGATGACATTGGCAGGAGGGCAATTCTATTGTGAGGAGTGTATGATCATTGATTCGCCAAATGAGGGAACAGGGAACTGGGAACAGGGAACAGGAAAAGAGTAATGAGGCCCCGTTCCCTGTTCCCTGATTCCTGTTCCCTTGCATGGATTTCCCAATGCTTCCCCAACTCCTCAGTTCACCCATCGCATCACCAAGTGCCAAGTGAACAGCACAGCCTCCGACCACCACAGTACAAAGGAGAGGAGGAAGCACGCGCCGATCGTTCGCTGGAGGTGCGGGGAAAGCAGTTCGGCCGCTTTGCCTAGCCGCTCCTGCTCCAGGAGGGGTCTCGAGATTTTGAAAGTGAGGAACGCACCATTTCCAGCGAGGAGGACGAGGAGGAGAGCCTGCACGAGGATGGTCCCGCTCAGGGTCTCGTCGCGGTAGAGGATGACCGATCCCACTGTCGCGCATGCGAGGCCGGTCCAGATGAGTGGTTTCGTGATCTTGTGCGTGCGAATCGACGCCTCCATCCAGTACGGGGAATTCCTCCCCAGGAAACTGTGGATATCAATGATCGTCACGCCGCCGAGCCCGAAGCTGAACCCCACGAGCGCGAGGAACATCCCGATGAGATCGAGCCAAGGGAGGGAGGCAATCGTGGACATTGCAGTTGCAGATCATACCATGACACCCTACGAAACGTTCGTTCGTTTACTCGTTGATTCGTTTATTCGAATGGATGAGAACTCGAGTAAACCAATAAACGAATAAACGGTGCTCAGATTCTCGTTACCGCACCTCCGGTCTGTACGCCGACCCTGGCCACGCAATCACAGAGGTGAGGAGTCCCGCCATTCCCGCGAGGACAATGACCCCCGTCCACATGTGTACGGACCACCAGAGGCCGTGCGTCTGGATGACGACGAGCATCGCGAGTGCCTGGTACACCGCGGGGAGGAGGAAGCAGAAGACGCGGAGGCGTGCGACGGGGTGCAGGGAATCCCGAACGGTGAGCAGGAAGAGGTCACTCATGAGGCCAGCGGTGATCGCGGGGAGGATGAGTTCCCTCCCCGAGCGCATGAAGCTCAGCCCAGCGATGACGAGCCCAAGGACGACGGTGATCCCGCCGAAGGGGAGGAACCCGCGGCGCAGTGCGACCGCGAACGTCCCCGTGATGATGACGCTGAAGAGGAGGATTCCCAGGACGGAGAGCGCTTGAATATGGGAGGCGAGTTCCGGATCCGTCGGAGGCAGGGGTCCTGCCTCCAGGTCCGTGTAGTGCCCGAACTGCGTCATGAAGAGCATTGCCCCCATGGTGCAAGCGACGGAGAGGAGGAAGGGGAGTGAGGAGAGGAGGCCCTCCGATGGGCGCAGCTTGCGACCTTCCCACGTTGCGCGCATTCCCCCGCTCACGAGGAGGGTCATCCCCGTGGCGAGCAGGAGGTGGGTGGGGCTCAGGAGCGCTTCGATGTCCGCTTCGACGCCGAAGAGCGTGTGCCACGCCATGTCGGAAATACCGCCGATGGCGAAGACCGCGGCGCCCAGGAGGGAGTATCCGTAGCCCGGCGGCACGGCCTCTTGCCAGCTCTGCACGTGCTTCCGCCGATGGAGTGTCCACAGCAGCGGAACCCCAGCGCAGAGGAAGAACCCCGCGTAGAAGAGGGCATGCCAGGGAGTGAAGAAGGTTTCGAGAGCCGAGGGGAGGTGGTTGTGCGCCCAGCCGTCGACGAAGAGTCCCGCGGTGAATGCGAGTGACGCGAGGGCGAAGAGCCAGTCCTTCAGCGACGCGCGCGATGTGCCGAGTGGCGTGGGCATTACCCTGCATGATACGCAGAGATGGAGGGTGTTACCACAGTTGATGAAATGTTCAGGTGTTGGTTTGCTAGAGACGTGCGATTCGCACGTCTCTAGCAAACCAACAAATCCATAAACCATAACAATCAACAAACGAATAAACGAATCAATCCGACTTCGCCCCGTGCGCGGGGCTACGCCGGACGAGCGGCCTGGAGAAAGTATACCTGCTTGCGGAGTCGATGGTCTGATTCCCCGGAGCTTGCTCCGGAAAAAGGAGTCCAGAGCTTGCTCTGGGGTTCAT
>JAUSFD010000018.1 GCA_030649955.1 Candidatus Peregrinibacteria bacterium
CGTCGTGCGCGTACTCCCCACCGGTCCCGTGATCTTCGGCCACGTACCGAAGTCGCTGTTCGGCGGCATGGCGATGCCGTTGGTATCCCAGGTAACGAGGTTCCCCTCCCTCCTCACCCTCCCGTGTCCGAGCACTGCCCCTCCCCGTCCGTTCATCTTAATGGTGGAAACCATGAGATCCTTCTCGTACTGCGCTCCCGGTCCTAGCACCGTCTCCATCTCCGCCGAGGGAGCCGTATCCGGCCCCCTGTTCACCGCGTGCGCATCGCAGCGCCGTACTCCTTGGAAGCACCCGCACCCCACTCGTACGACGAGGTCTGTGATGAGTTCCGAGTTCGTGGATGATTCCGAGGACGATTGCAGGGAGGATGAGGAGCTACTACAGGAATCTTCTACCGTGCACACCGCGGCATCAGGGCTGCAGATTCCGCCGGGGAGGATTGACCCAGGATCGAACAAGCATGATCCCAACCCTGCGCATTCCATCGCATCGCAGAGGTTGAAGAGCCCCACGCCACAGCTGCCGCACGCGGAACACTCCGGTGACGGTTCCACCGTGCACTGCACGCTCGATTGCGAAGACGATCCACCACCGCACTGTGCGAAGCACTCATCGAGGGAGGGGAACGGTTTCGCGCAGGATCCGAACGGATTGCACTGATCCTGCTCGCAACAGATGCCGCGCTTGAGGAGGGAGGCAGATGACGATGAGGATCCATCTGTGTGTGACGATGAAGAGGATGAGGAGACGGAAGACGGGGAGGAGCTCGAGCTTACGCTCACAGAGGAGGATCGCGAGGAGGAGGAAGGAGAGGAGCCCGATCGCGAGGTGCTGGCAGATCGCGAGGAGGACACGCTGCTCGCTGAACGAGATCGCGAAGAGGACGAGGGGGTGATGCATTTGCACGTCGTCCGGTTGCAGGACTTCCCCGCAGAGCAGCCAGGTGCACTGGATGCAGACGAATGTGAAAGAGCACTGCTTGACTGTGAAGAGGCAGTACCGCGACTGGAAACTTCTTCCGGTACGCCGCAGTACGCGGGAACCGTGATGCCC
>JAUSFD010000019.1 GCA_030649955.1 Candidatus Peregrinibacteria bacterium
CGTCGTGCGCGTACTCCCCACCGGTCCCGTGATCTTCGGCCACGTACCGAAGTCGCTGTTCGGCGGCATGGCGATGCCGTTGGTATCCCAGGTAACGAGGTTCCCCTCCCTCCTCACCCTCCCGTGTCCGAGCACTGCCCCCCCACGCCCATTTATCTTGATAACAGAATTCATGAGGTCCTTCTCGTACTGCGCCCCCGGACCGAGCACCATCTCCATCTCCGCCGAGGGGGCAGTATCCGGCCCCCTGTTCACCGCGTGCCCATCACAGCGCCTGATTCCCTGGAAGCACCCGCACCCCATGCGGAGGAAGAAGTCTGTGGTGAGCTCCGTCGTGGAGGACTGGGAGGACGAGGAACTGCTGCACGGTCGCTCCCCAGAGCACATGTTGGGATCGGGAGTGCAGAGACCACCGGGGAGGATCGACGCGGGGTCGAAAAGACATGGTCCCAATCCTGCACACTCATTCGCATCGCAGAGGTTGAAGAGTCCCTCCCCGCAGCTGCTGCACGCAGAACACTCCTGGGGCGGCTCCACTGTGCACTGCACACTCGACTGTTGTGAGGAAGATCCACCCCCGCACAGCGCGAAGCACTCGTCGAGAGCGGGGAATGGCTGATCGCACGCCCCGAAGGGATCGCACTGATCCTCCTCGCAGCAGATGCCACGCTTGAGGGGGGAGGCAGATGACGATGAGGATCCATCTGTGTGTGACGATGAAGAGGATGAAGGCAGGGACGACGGGGAGGAGCTGGCACTCACGCTCACGGAGGAGGATCGCGAGGAGGAGGAAGGAGAGGAGCCCGATCGCGAGGTGCTGGCAGATCGCGAGGAGGAGATACTCCGCGAAGAGGATGCACTGCTTGTCGATCGAGACCGCGATGAGGACGATGGAGTGACGCAACGGCACGTCGAACGGTTGCAGGACTTCCCCGCAGAGCAGCCAGGTGCACTGGATGCAGACGAATGTGAAAGAGCACTGCTTGACTGTGAAGAGGCAGTACCGCGACTGGAAACTTCTTCCGGTACGCCGCAGTACGCGGGAACCGTGATGCCC
>JAUSFD010000021.1 GCA_030649955.1 Candidatus Peregrinibacteria bacterium
TCATTCTGCATTCCACCTATGGCCCTTCCCGGACATCGTCGGACCTCCTCCGACAAGCGGCGCCGAGCGGCGCATTTCGCGTTGAAAAAGATCAATCTCTCCGCGTGCACGGCCTGCAAGAAGCCCGTCCTCCCGCACCACGCCTGCCCGTTCTGCGGGACGTATGGCGGAAAGAAAGTGGTGGAAGTGAAGAAGTCGGTAGCCGATCGCCGCAAGCCGCAAGCAAAGAAGTAGGTTCATTTTTCGGAGGATAGAGATCTATGGCGAACCGTCATCTCCTTCGAACCGTCGCGATGCAGTCCCTCTTCCAGTGGGATTTCAATGGACGTCAGCCGGGAACACTTGCAACGATCACGGCGACGAACATCACGGAGTTTGCGCCGGGTGTTGATGAGGCGAACTTCGCGTACGATATCACGAAGGGGGTTGAAGCGAATCTTGATGCGATTGATGCGCTCATCCGGGAACGCGCGCCGCACTGGCCGATGGAGCAGATTACGAATGTTGATCGGAACGTCATTCGGCTGGGGGTCTTCGAGCTAAAGTTTTCCGGTGGGTTGGTTCCGCCGAAGGTCGCTATCAACGAGGCGATCGAACTCGCAAAAACGTTCGGTGGCGATGCGTCGGGGCGATTCGTGAACGGTGTGCTCGGCGCAATCTTCAAGGACATGGTGGAGCGGGGAGAGGCGAAAGACGAACCCGCACCGGAAAAACCGAAGAAGAAAAAGAGTAAGAAGCTGGAAATGGAACAGGGTGCGCAGGACGCTGCACCACCAGCGGCGGAGTCATGAGTACGACATCTGGAGCCGACATGGTACAAGACCTTCCCACCCTCGAGGCGAGCCTCGGGGTCACTTTCAAAGATAGGAATCTCATCACGCAGGCACTCACCCACCGTTCGTATCTCAACGAGCATCCGGATTTCACCGTTGGCCACAATGAGCGGCTCGAGTTCCTCGGTGACGCAGTGATCGAACTCGTCGTCACGGAGAACCTCTATGAGCACTACGAGAATCCGGAAGGTGATCTCACAAATTGGCGCGCCTCCCTCGTGAACGCGAAAATGCTCTCGGAGGTGTGCCGGGAGCTCAACGTGGAACCCCATCTCCTCCTCTCTCGCGGGGAGTCCAAGGAGATCGGGAAGGCGCGGCAGTACATCCTCGCGAACGCCTTTGAAGCGATTGTCGGGGCGATCTACCTCGACCAGGGGATCCGGACGTCGCGAACGTTCCTCAAGCGCGTGCTGCTTCCGAAGCTGCCGCACATTCTCAAGAACCAACTCTACATTGACGCGAAGTCGCGGTTCCAGGAGATCGCGCAGGATCGGAGTGGGGCCACACCGAGCTACCGCGTGCTGGGAGAAGAGGGCCCGGATCACGCGAAGCAGTTCACGGTCGGCATCTACATCGGCACGGATCTCATCGCGCGGGGAGAAGGTTCCTCGAAGCAAGAAGCGCAGATGGCCGCAGCGGAGAACGGG
>JAUSFD010000023.1 GCA_030649955.1 Candidatus Peregrinibacteria bacterium
GGTGTTCCCACACCCGCCGCACGAGATCATTCGTCATGCCAATATAGAGCACCGTTCGTGCTGCGTTCGTGAGGATGTACACGTAGTACCGTCGTTCGGACATGGGTGAGATTTCTCGCTCGACGCTCGAAATGACGAAGATGGAGGGGGGCGCTTACTTCTCGCTGCTCATCTGCGCCTTCAACTCCTTCAGTTCCTCTAACGCAGTTCCGTTCGACTGGTCATGGACGAGGAGGAGCTCGTACCAGTGGATCGCTTGCGTGAGGTCTCCACGGTCGCGATAGTACACCGCCATCATGGCCATGAGGTCCACGGATCCCGGGATGATACCGAGCCCCTTCTGGAGGACGCGGGGGATGTCTTCTGTGCGGGATTTCAAGTGGTACGTATAGAGATTCACGAGGTTTCGATACATGTGCGGGATACGCGGCGCGTGATCAATGGCGATGAGAAATTGCTCCGCAGCCATCTCGTACTTCCCCGTCTCTTCGTACAATTTCCCCAAATTCTGGAACGAGAGGTAGTTGCCCGGAAAGAGCTGATTCATGGTCCGGTATATCTCCGCTGCACCATCGCGGTCGCCGAGCTCCGTCTTTGCCAGCGAGAGCGCCACGTACGCGCTGAAATCGTTGATGTTCTTCTGAATCTCCGCTTCACGCTTCGTGACGTCCTCCTGGAGTTCGCGCATCCGCTCTGGCGCAAGATCCGCGATCGCCGCCGGCAATCGTCTCGCACTCCGTCGGAGCATGGACTCCCGGCCAACAAGCGCAACGAGCGCCGCGAGGACCACAGCGCCGAGAACGATGATGAGTTTGGGAGATTTGAGGAAAGACACATTGATAATCACCAATCACCGAAGCATCAAATTCCAATGAAGTCACCAATCACCAATCCCCAAATTTCCAAATTCCGGTGATTCGATCATCGGTTATTCCCTTGGAATTTGTCCGCCAGAGGCGGATCCGCCTTTGACGAAGAATTTGGTCCTTGGTGATTCACTTCGACATTCGGGCTTCATCATTCCGTCAGCGTGACCGTCACAGGAACGCTGACGGTCGATCGGTTCCCTGCCCAATCCTCGGCCTGGACACGAATCTCGTATGCTTGCGGTCGTGCGAGCTCGAAGAATCGTGCTTCCCATGTCGCGTACCCCGAGGATTCTGGCACGGCGTCGGTCCACGTAATG
>JAUSFD010000024.1 GCA_030649955.1 Candidatus Peregrinibacteria bacterium
GGTATGAACCCCAGAGCAAGCTCTGGACTCCTTTTTCCGGAGCAAGCTCCGGGGAATCAGACCATCGACTCCGCAAGCAGGTATACTTTCTCCAGGCCGCTCGTCCGGCGTAGCCCCGCGCACGGGGCGAAGTCGGATTGAGGATGTTGGGATGGATTGTGAGACGAACAGGAATGGGCTACAATAGAGCCATGTTCACGCAGTACGTTCGCTACATCATGGAGCACATGGCTCGATACGAAGTGATCAAGGATCGCAAGCCCCACTATGGTTCCATCAAGGGATTCAAGGGTGTGTGGGCGCAGGGGAGAACACTCGCAGAATGTGAACAGGAGCTACAGGAAGTCCTCGAGGAGTGGTTGCTCCTGAAGATTCGCAAGGGGGGGTTCGTCCCTACTGTCCGGAAGTACAATCTCAATGCACTCCTCGCTGCATGACCAGGCTCGGTCCTGTTTCCCGTCGCACGCTGATTCAGCGGAGACCTCCTTGCGCGCATCCTCCGTCAAGCAGGTGTTTCCCGAAAAGAATGGCTGAGAGGCGACCGATAGGTACAGACAAGTATTCAGTAAACCTCCTTCATGTAGCACTGTTCACAATGAACAATCTCCGGTCTATCGGGTGCGTAGCTCGTCTGTATTGGCTTCTGACAATTGGCACATGTGCGTTGCCATTGCTTCCGAGGGGTCCGAAGCCCAAGTCGGTTACTGTAGCGGTACTGCCAATTCTCGCGAGGTACTGGCCATCCCATCTTCCTGTAGGCCGCGAGTTCCTGCGGAGTCACGCGGTAGTTCGTCTGTGTGCTTGCGCAGAGGAGGACCTCGTCTGTGATGGAATCCGGTACATCTGCGATGCTATCCGGAATCGTTAAGTGTGTGCCCTTCGGAGCCTTAGGCTCATCCTCCTTCCACCGGTACCCTCGTTTCTCCGCTTCCTTGCGAGAGAGAGGGAAGTAGTCATTCGCGAGTGTTCGATTGTAGTAGAAGTTGTTCATCGCTACCGGGAAATACTGACCCCACTCCCCGGCTTGCCCCTCGGAGCTCCCGGTAGGGGAGCGAAGTGGGGTTTTCCTCATGTGCTCAACAATCTTGGTCTTGAGCTTTTCGTACTCCTCCTTCTCGTACTGTTTGTTGAGAATGCAGTATTTCTTCTGACGTAACCCCACACACCCGAAGCAATCTTCCACGCTATAGCAGTCGATGCAGTACGCAGTATTCGTGTGATGCTCGCCATTCATGCAGCCAACGATCCCGTGAGAGAAGTCCACACTGAGGCAGTTGAACGCCAGTTCCCCGTAATGCACGCCTGTGCAGAAGTACTGGTCCTTCTGCTTGAGCGTCCTGTCCGAGTACCCGATATCCTCCGCTTCCTGCACATTGTACGAATCGACAACGTTGCGCGAGTGGTAGATGAAATTCCCGGAGACGTTGTCATTATTCTCTCCGATCATCGCGCGGTGAATCACATCTTCCTGAACATGCTTGCGGAACTTCTCTTGGAAGAGCTCAACGAACTCGTTCGACGTCCTGAGCTTCTGGAGCGTCTTCTCAAACTCCTCCTTGCTCACGGGAACGTTCCAGATGTGGTAGCCCTTCCTGCGCAGGTTCCAGCACCCGATGCAGTTCTCGCAGTTGCGACAGTCGAAGAGGAACCACGAGTTCGTGCAGCTCTGTGAATTCTGTGCGAAAGCAGTCTCGTAGCATTCCAAGCAATCAATGCACTCGTAACACCACTGGCACTTCTCCACGTAGTGGCAATCGATACACCCGAGGCTGTGGTAGACGCTCTGCCCGTAGAGGCAGCTTTCGCTGAACCAGCTGCCGAAGATCAGATAGCAACTCTTGTTGTGCGTCGCGTAGTTCGTGTAGTCGCAGTTCTCTGATTCGACTACGTAGATATTCGACTTCGGCACTCGACGCTCCAATTCGACGAATTGCTCGAAGAATGGCCTTTCGAACGAAACAGGCATCCCGTATTCCATGGGATCCCACTGGTCACTCCACCACACACTGTTCTCGAAGATGGGCTGTGGTGCATGGGGTGGGTAGTACGTGAGGATTTCCTTCCCGCTCTTGTCACACTTTCGCTTGTAGAGATCCACTTCGTTGCGGAACGAGAGCCGAGCTCGGTGCATGTCATCTGGACAGAGTGTGGGTACAGGCACACCCATCTTCTCGTAGAAGTGTTCATCTGCCTCAGAGACAGTGAAGTTCGTGCCGCATGTGGTACATGTTCTCTGCATTGGAATCTAGTATACCTTTTTTAAGTAACACTCTTCTCCCCGTATTCAGTACACGTGCTTCAAGTAGCAAGTTTCACAGTAGATTGTCTCCGGCCTATCTGGCGCATACGAGGTCTGCAGTGCCTTGTTGCAGCTCATGCAGGTTCGCTCCCAGAGTTTCCGAGGATTGCGTAGTTGCATTCGAGTACGGTGCCTGCACTCCGGGCAGGTGTGGGGGACAGGAACTGTCATCGTCTTATAGAAGTTAAGTTCCTGCGGGATGATTCGGTAGTTCTTCTTGCACGTTTCGCAGGCAAGCATCTCCTGAGTGATGGATTCCTCAACATCCTTGATGTGATCAGGTAGCGTCACTGTTTGCGGTCGGTACTGCTTATCGTCGCTATCTCTCCAGTGAAAGCCCTGCTTCTTGGCTTCCTCTTTTGTGAGCGGGAAGTACTCCTCTGCGAGTGTCTCGTTGTAGCCGAAGAGTGCGTACTTTGGTGGGAAGTAGAGTCCCCATTCGCCCAGTTTCTCCATATGCGCGATAATCTTTGGGACCAGGTTCTCGTACTCCTCCTGCGTGTACTGTGTATTGAAAATGCAGAACTTCTTCCGTGTGAGTCCGGTGCAGCCGAAGCAGTCACTGCAGTTGAAGCAGTAGTCGCAGTAGAGCAACCGTTGCGAGTGGAAGACGAAGAGGCAGTACGCCGCGTTGTACACCTCGATCGTCCCGAGGGTGTCGTAGCAGAGCTCCGGCTTGAGGTACATGTTCGAGCAGTCGTAGTTGTCCTTCACATTCACGCCTACGCACACATAGCGGCAGTCCTCACTATCCGTGACATCGTAGCAATCGAGGCAGTTCCGGGAATTCTCGATGTAGTCCCCCGTGCAATTGTCACCATTCACGATGTTCGCGTACTTCCGGACCATCTTGGTCATCGCCTCGCGCGAGAGCTTTCGCATATCCTGCGTTCGCTGGTACGAACCGTGGAACGTTTCGACGCGCTTCGCATACTCCTCCTTCGAGAGCGGCTGATTCATGAAGTGGTACTCCTTGTGGTCGAGGTTTGTGCACAGGCAGCAGTTCTTGCAGGACTTCAAGTTGCTCGAGAACAGGCAGTCCGTGCAGTTCTGCGAGAAGCTGAGGTACTGGCAGTTATAGGAGCTGTAGACGGAGAAGCACTCGTAGCAGAGCTCGCTGTCGTAGAGGTAGCTGCAATCGACGCTCGATTTGCACTTCTGGAGGAGCTTGCCGTAGTAGCACTCCTCGCAATTCTCCGAGGAGTTGATGAGGTAGCAGTTTTTGCAGTAACCCGTTCCCGTGGTGAACCCGGAGTTCTCGTTGCCGATGCTGATGAGCGCCATACGAGGGACCGCTCGCTGGAGTTCTGCAAACTGCTCGAAGAACGAACGTTTGAAGTCGAACTGCCTCCCGAACTCCATAGGATCCCATGCATCGCTGCGCCACTCCTCCTGCGAGAAGATCTTCAGAGGTTCTTTCCCATCTACAGATTCCTCTGCGTATAGCCCGATGATGTCCTTGCCAGAGAACGACGAACGAACTTTGTAGAGGTTCTGCTCATTTCTGTGGGATGTCCGGATCTGCGAACGGCAATCGGGGCAGTACACCGGCTTGGGTGGATGGACAGTCTTCCCTCCGTACATGAACCCGATCTTCTGGAGGAATGCTTCCTCGTCTGGGTGGATAGTGAATGGCTGGGAGCACTTCTTGCAGGTTGCCATAGGACTTGGGGAATGTTCTAGGAGGTAAACAGAAGAAAATGCCGTAATGGATGATTGAAGCGATCATACATATACTATTCCGCCATATTCCTGTATACTGTTCTTTAGAAAGAACAACACCAGATGCTCGCTAACTACTTAGAAAAACTCGGCCTGGATACGAAGGAGCGGACGATCTACCTGGTCCTCGCGGAACTGGGCGTGCAGCCAGCTTCCGTGATCGCCCGCCGTTGCAAGCTCGATCGCGTCACGACGTACAAACACCTGAAGCAACTCGCGGATCGTGGCTTTGTGAAAGTCTACTTCCGCGATTCCGTCCAATGCTTCGGGATCGAGAGCTTCGAAAACCTGCAAGCGAACATCAAGGAGAAGCTCACGGAGTTCGAGGAACTCCTCTCCCTCTACCCCACTGCTGCGAATCTCCTCCACTCTCTCAAGGCGGAGGAGGATGTGATTCCCAGGCTCGAGCTCTACGAAGGAGAGAGTGGCATCAAGAATTTCTTCCGCGACATCGTCTTCACCGCGAAGGAGGAGAATATCCGGCAGATCCGTCTGCTCACCGCGAATACCTTCGAGGAAGGAGCAGCCGATGAGGCATTACAGGAAGTTGTTGAGGAATTCCTCGCAGATCTCGACGAACGCAAGATAACGATCCAACTGTTCGAAGTCACAGGCAGTCTCGTCCCTGAGCGCCTGCGCTCTGTTCCTCACTCAGCAATTAACGCGAAGAGCATTCCCATGACTCGGGGTACCACAACGATCTTCCTCGTGGGGAGGACCGTGTACATCGCCTGTCTCAAAGGCGCGAAGATGGGGCTGCGGATCAAGCAGGCAGAACTGAGTCAGATCTTCCATTTCTTGTTTGATGTTGTGGGGAGGAGGGAGAGTTAGCTGCTGCCCTCACCCGCCTCCGCCCCGTGCGCGGGGCTACGGACGGGCAAGCCCTCGCCCTCTCCCGGACGCGGGAGAGGGAACTGTTGTTGTTCTGTTGAATCGCCCCCTTCTCCCGAGTCCGGGAGAAGGGCCGGGGATGAGGGCAGTTCCTCAATACACCTCCATCAAATAACATTCTTCGCAATAGACGATCTCAGGCCGATCCGGGGCGTAACTCGTTGAAATTCTCCGCTCACATTGGGAGCATTTTCGATCCCACAGCTTACGAGGATTGCGCAAATTCAAACGATCCATGTGTCTACAATCGGGACAGTTTCGCGGTACGGAGATCCTGTGCTCCTTGTAGAAGCTCAGTTCCTGTGGAGTAATCTTGTAATTCTTCGTACATTTTCCACACCCGAGAATCTCTACTGAGATTTTGTCAGGAACATCGGAAATTGCATCAGGAGTGCTGAACGTTTGCGGCATGTACTGCTTTGGATCTGGATCTTTCCATTGCCATTTCCTTTGGAGAACTGCTTCCTTCGTAAACGGGAAATGCTCATTGGCAACGGTCTCGTTGTAACAGAATGGCGACAGTGTAACAGGTAAGAACTCGCACCACTCTCCTGTGGAACGCATGAGTGCTATGAGTTGCGACACGGTACGTTCATACTCCTCTTTTGTGTACTGGACATTCAGAATGCAGTACTGCTTGCGACGCAAGCTAATGCATCCAAAGCAGTCATTGCAATTGAAGCAAAGATCGCAATAGAAGCAGTTGTGGAGGTTCTCACACGTCGTGCAGCCAACACAGCCGTAGCTGAAGTCCGTGCTCATGGATTCATAGAGAAGCTCACCATTCCCTGCACCTTCCACATCAGCGGTATCTTTCTGATCCGCAACTCTTGAGGAGTAGCGGATATCCTGCCCGCGATACACGGTGAAGCAGAATGTCACATCCTTGCATTGGAAGAGAAAATCCCCTGTACAGTTCTCATTGTTCGCCCCTGTTGTCGCCTTGTGAATGGCGCGCTCTGTTTTCCGTCGTTGGAACTCCGTGCGGAATTCCTGTAAGAATATCCACGATGAGAACTGTTTCCGTAGCGTGCTGATTTCCTCCTTCGAGGCTGGCTCGTTGAAAATACAATTCTCCCTATTCCTAAGGTTCCAGCATCCGATGCAGTTGCGCACGCCGCGGCAATCGAAGCAGAACACACTATCACTACTCTCACTACAAGCCTGGCAATGTGCGCAATTGTAGCTCCTATCGCAGTCGACCTGCTCGTAACTCAGTTCAGATTTTTCGAGACAGAAGCAATCGATGCAATTCCGGCTCTCCAGGATCGTGTCTCCGTAGAGACAGTCCTGATTGAACCACGATCCGAAGATTAAGTAGCAATTCTTGTTGTGCGGAGCATAGTTCACGAATTCACTGTTCTCACTCTCTCTATTGTAGACATTGAATCGTGGGACGGTTTTCCTCATTGAAACAAACTGAGGGAAGAATGGAAGTGAGAAATCGATAGGCCGACCATACATATGAGGATCCCAAGAATCGCTCCACCACTCCTTCTGCGTGTAAACCGTTAATCCTGCCAAAGGATCGTACATAGTGATGCACGGTTCGCCTGTGAGCGCTGAAGAACTGTGGTGGAGATGGCGAGTATTCCTGTGTGCGAGACGACGCTGCATACGACACAGCGCACAGAGAGTTGGTAGAGGAATCCCCTGTTTCACTCCTGCAATGACTGGTGAAATCTTGTCGTAGAATTCGAGATCATCCTGTGTGATCTCGAATGTATTGTGGCATTGTGCACATTCTCGATGCATGGGCGTCAGTATACCTCTTTTAAGTAGCACTCATCGCAATACACATTCACCTTCTGCTCTGGTTGAAATGTAGTCTCAATTGCCTTCCCGCACTTCGAGCACTTCCCTGTGTGCAGGAGCCTCTGCCGACGCAGCAGTGTTCGCCGTCGGTGGCGCTCATCGGGGTGGAGGCGCGGGAGGGGAATTCCCCGCTCCCGGTAGAACTTGAGTTCCTGCTTCACAATGCGGAAAGGCCGCTTCGTACCCTCACACACGAGCGCCCAGTCGAGGACATCATCGGGGATGGCTGTGATGTCAGAGGGAACTTGGGAAGCGGGAACGCTCTTCTTCACATCCGGCATCTCGTCCTGGATTTCCCGCCATCGGAATCCGCACTTCTCCGCTTCCGCTTTGGAGAGGGGGTAGTAGTCCTGTGCAAGTGTTTCGTTGTACGCGAATGGCGAGAGGGATTCCGGGAAATACTCACCCCATTCCCGCGTCTTCTGCATGTGAGCGATGATCTTCGGCACGAGTTCCTCGTACTCCTTCTGCGTGTACTGCTTGTTGAGGATGCAGTACCGCTCGTTCTTGAGGGCAATGCACCCGAAGAGGTTCTGGCAGCTGTTCACGATCTCTGTATACATTGAGTCCCTCGTCGACCACGCACCACTCGTCACGATGATCCCGTACGCGCCGTACCCAAGACTCATCCCCTCATATCCGAGTTCCGCTTCCGTCGTGTGGCAGACATCCATGAGATCTTTGTTCTTGAAGCCTGTCGTCACGTAGGTGCAGTCTTCCGCGTAGGCGAGGTCGAAGCAGTTCTTCAAATTCTTGGAATTCGTGAGGTAATTCCCCCGCACGTTCTCGCAATTCTGGAGCTCGAGAGCGCGGTGGATGCTCTTCTTCTCGATGCCTTCGAATTCCTCCCAGAATTCAGGGAGTTTCCCCTCCCGTAGGGCTTTGAGAATGGTCGTCTTCTCCGCTTCGAACTCCTCCTTCGATTTCTGCACGTTGCGAACGACGTAGCTCTTGTTCCGCAGATTCGTGGAGAGGATGCAATCGTGGCAACCGCGGCAATCAGCCAAGAACAGAGAATCGTTGCAGTTCACGCAGTTGCGCGAATAGGAAAGCGAATGGCACTTCTCGCAGTCAACGACCTCGTAGCAGTACGCGGACTCAATGCACTGGAGAGTATCGACGCAGTGCTCGGACTTGATGACCTGTGTGCCGTACAGGCAGTGGTCGTCGTACTCGGCAGCGAAGAGGAGGTAGCAGTCCTTCAAGTACCCGGAGAGGTTCACGTAGTCTGCGTTCTCCACGCTGACAACGTGCAGAGAGATGCGCGGTACCTCGCGCTGGAGTTCCGCAAATTGCTCAAAGAACGGACGGTTGAAGTCGAACGGTCGTCCGTACGACAGTCCGTCCCACTGGTCGCCCCACCATGCACTCGGTTCGTAGACTTTGAAGGGTTTATCCGGCGAGTACGCGGAAATGATCGAAGCTCCTGTCAGATCGCACGTCCGGCGGTAGAGGTGGTGCTCGTTGCGGAAGGAGAGACGACGTCGCTGTCGACAATCGGGACAACGCGTGGGGGGAGGGAGTGATTGCTTCTCTCCCGCAATGATCGGGGACAGTTTGTCGAGGAAGGCGATGTCCGCGTCGTCGACGGAGAAACTCTGAGAGCAGGAAGCGCAGGTCTTTTGCATGAGGCGATCAGTATACCTCCTTCAGGTAACACTGCTCGCAGAACACAATTTCAGGGCGATCTTGTGCGAAGGAAGTTCGGATAGCCTTCTGACATTGAGCACATTTCCTGTCCCACAGCTTCCGTGGATTGCGCCTACGGAGACGTGCTTCGTGACGAGCGAAGAAACTCTTATCCGCAAGAGGAATCCCATTCGTTTTGGAGAAGTTGTACTCCTGCAGGGTGACCTTGTACGGTTTCCGCGTTGCTACACAGGTCAGAATCTTTGAGCAGATGTCTGGCGAAGTGTCTTGAATGGAGTCAGGAACTGGCACGGAAATCTTTGGACTTTGAGGAGCTTCCTGATCGCTCCATCGTGCACCGAGTTCTCCTGCTCGCTCTTTCGTAATGGGGAAGTAATCCTGTGCAATGGTTTGGTTGTACGCGAGAGGGCAGAGAGACATGGGAAGGAATTGTCCCCACTCACCTGTATTCTGCATGTGTTCAATAATACGCGATGCCAACCTCTCGTACTCGTCCTTCGTGTACTGCTTGTTGAAGATGCAGTAGCTGCTGCGGCGCAGTGATACGCAGCCGAAGAGGTGCTGACACCCCTGCCTGCAACTGTAGGAGTAGAGCAGGTCGGCACCGTTGTACGTGAGGAGGCTGAAGAGTACGCGATGGCTGTCGTTGCCAACTTCCATGCACGAGTAGCACTCTTCTGCAGGGAATCCCCACGCGTAGCAATCCATGCAATTCTTCGCCTGATGGAACCACGAGCAGTACTTGCAATCCTCGGAGTCACTGACATCGAAGCTCTCGTAGACACGTCGGGATCGGAGGATGCCGTTTCCCGTCACATCCTCGTTCATCTCTCCGATCATGAACTTGTGCGGGTACTGGAGTTGGTGCTTATCGAAGAAGACGCTCGCCTCTGCAACACGACTGCGACTGTGCAGCTGGAGATCGGCGAAGCGTTCCTCGTACTCGTCTTTCGTCAGTTGCTTGTTCTTGTAGACGTACTCCTTCTCCACGAGGTTCACAGATCCGAAGCAGTGCTTGCAACCACGACAGCTGTAGAGGAATGAAGAATCGTAGCAGTTGCTGCAGTTCTGAGAATAGTGCAGGTTGTAGCACTTCGCGCAATCGATGCACTCGTAGCAGAGCTGGCAGTGGTCAATGAAGCTGCAGTCCATGCAGTTGATGCAGTAATTCACGAAATTCCCGTAGTAGCAGTCCTCGTTATGGTTCGCACCTGAGATGAGGTAGCAGTTCTTGCACCAGCTCGCGGAGTTGATGTAGTCACTGTTCACGTTGCCACTTACCGAGAGAGCGATGAGAGGCACTTCTCGGAGGAGATCCCGGAATTGATCGAAGAAGGGGCGCTGGAAATCGTAGTCCCTCCCGTAGTCCAGGGGATTCCAGGAATCACTCCACCACTCTTCGGGGGAATACACCTTACAGGGGGCCTCCGGAGGGTACTTCGAGAGCATCTGCTGCCCAGACAGATCGCTCTTTCGCTGGAAGAGGTGGAGTTCAGGCCGCCAAATTAGACGCTCCTGGAAGCGGCAATCAGGACAGGATGCCGGTGGAGGTACTGTGTACTTCTTGCCCTGGAACGTTGGCGACACACTCTCGAAGAATGCGAGGTCACCGTCCGTGACGGTGAAACTCGTGCCGCATTTCGCGCATGCTTTCTGCAATGGGCCTAGTATACCTCTTTCAGATAGCACTGCTCACAGTAGACGATTTCAGGACGATCTGGAGCGTACGTCGTCTCAATCTCCTTCTCACATTTTACGCACGTTCTCTTCCAGAATGTTCGAGGATTCCTCCGATGGAAGCGATCGAGGTGGCGCTGATCGGGTGAGCGGCGCGGGAGGGGGATCTCCTGCTCACGGTAGAACGTGAGCTCCTGTGGTGTAATCTTGAATGGTTTTCCAGTTTCTTCGCAGAGGATTGCCCAGTTCAGCACATCGTCTGGGATGTCTTTGAGATCATCTGGGAGTTTCGCTGCGGGAATAGTCTTCGTCACTTTCGGCGGCTCAGGATCCACAGTGTCCCAAGTGTATCCATTCTTCTTTGCTTGGCTCTCCGTCAGTGGATAGTACATTTGCGCTGTCGTCCTGTTGTACCCGAAGGGAGAGAACGTGATGGGGAACAACTCGCCCCACTCCCCTGTTGTCTTCATATACTCGAGAATTTTCGGCACGAGCTTCTCGTACTCCTCCTTCGAATACTGCTTGTTGAGAATGCAGTACTTCTTATGGTGCATGTTGAAACACCCGAAGCACGATACTGAGCTCTGGATGAACCAGCAGTAGAGCAGATCCGAGCAGCTGATGTGCGCGTTGTGAGTGAAGAGAATGTGATACCCATCGTTCCCTGCAATCGAGCACTCGTACGATTCGCGGAGGTTGAGACCATACTGATAGATGTCGTAGATATTTTTCGCTCCCGTAACGACCTGGTAGAGGAATTTTCCATCCTCCACATCCTCGCAATCGAAACTCTCCAATGTATTCTTGCAATTCTGGAGGTAATCACCGGAGCAGTTCTCGAGGTTATGTCCGTGGAATTCCTTGAAGGGATGTGAAACTGCAAGTTCTTCCAGACGTTTCCGAAAATTCCCGTACTGCTTTGCAGAACTCAAATTGATCGCTCCCATCTTCTCCTCGTACTTTTCCTTTGATAGCTGCTCGTTCTCGTAGCAGTACTCCTTCTCGCGCAATCCCACACACAACCAGCAACTCTTGCAGCCAATGCAATCGCGCAGGAAGCCACTCGAGTGGCAGTTGATGCAGTCCTGGGATCCCCGCAATCCGTAGCACCTGTGGCAGTCGACGCAGTCGTAGCAGAGTTCACAGTGGAGGTTGTAGAAGCCGTCGACGCAGGAAATGTCCTTCTTGAATCCGTAGCCGTAGTAGCAATTCTCGCAGTAATCGGAGTGCATGATCAGGTAGCAGTTCTTCGCGAATCCCGCGTAGTGGATGTACTCGGAATTGATGTTCGTTCCCTCGCTCAGGAGATTCTGCGCTGGAACGTCCTGCCAGAGTTCCTTGAGTTGATCGAAGATCGGCCAGGAGAAATCGACATCACGGCCGTACGAGCAGGGATCCCACTGATCACTGTGCCAGCACTCCCTGCAATAGATCACTTTCCCACTGTGCGGTGGATGCTCCGTGATCGTTCGCTTCTTGCAGAGTCCGCAAGTCGCTGGGTAGAAGAACCGTTCATTGCAGAGTGCTAGACGTCGCTGTTGGCGGCAATCTGGACAGTGCGTTGGAGTTGGGATCGTGTATTTCTTCCCATTAAACACCGGTGAAACGCTTTCGTAGAACGTCAGATCACCATCGGTAATGGTGAATGCCAGTCCGCAATTCTTACAAGAAGTATTCATAGGGAAAACTAAAGATGTTACACATCAATCGACAGCAGCGAGGTAACAGGATTCGCAGTACACAATCTCTGGTCTCTCAGGAGCGTACGTCGTCTGGATCTCCTTCTTACACTTCCCACACTCTCGCTTCCAGAATTTCCGGGGATTGCGCTGTTGCATTCTCTCCCGATGGCGGCAGAAGAAGCAGCGTAGGGGGAGCGGGAGATTCTTCTGACGGAGCAAATCTAGCTCACGCTGTACGATTCGGAAATTGCGTTTGCACTTCGCGCAACACAGCACTTCTTTCGTGACCGTATCCGGCACTTCCCCAATGGTATCAGGGGCTGCGTACGTAGATCCGGAGTACTCCTTGGCATCCTCATCCCGCCAGACGTACCCCTTCTTCTGCGCTTCTCCTTTGGTGAGGGGGAAGTAATCTTGAGCGAGCGTTTCGTTGTAGGCGAACGAGGCAAGCGCAATGGGAAAGAATTCGCCCCATTCATCAGACTTCTCCATGTGCTCGATGATCCGAGGCGCGAGCTCCTCGTACTCCTCCTTCGTGTACTGCTTATTGAGGATGCAGTACTCCTTTCGACTCATTGCCACGCATCCGAAGAGGTTTTTGTTGTGCATGCAGAAGCTGCAGTAGTAGCAATCGTGATCCTCGAAGCAGTGTGAACAGAAGAGGATGTGCTGCGATCGGTCACCAGAGTAACTACACTCGTACAGAAGCTGGCAGTCCCCTACCTCCTGCACATCCATTGAACTCTTCGTCGCCATCCACCCTTGATAGTTGTACGTGCAATCCCACAAATCGCGCGAATCGAAGCAGAAATGCGCATTCTTGCAGTTCGTGAGATAGTCCCCGAGAACATCTTCATTCTGAATGCCGTGCACCTCCTTCTGCGGATACTCGAGCTTCAGTTTCTCGAACCGTTCCCGCGCAGACAGCAGACGTTCGCGTGAGGTGAGCATCAGCCGCACCTGCTCGAAGGCTTCCTTCGAAACGGGCTTATTCTCAATGTGGTATTCCTTATTGCGGAGATTGCTGCACATCAGACAGTTTTGGCAACCGGTACAATTCTTCAGGAACATGCTCCCCGAACAGTTCTGGCAGTCCTGGAGAAACGCACAATCGTAGCATTGGACGCTATCGACACATTCGTAACTCAGTTCGGATTTCCCGATCCGGTAGCAGTCCATACAGTTCTGTGAATTGTTGATGCTGTACGAGTAGTAGCAGTCTCGATTGAGGTCGGAGTCGAAGATCAGATAGCAATCCTTATTCTTCGTGCAGTAGTTGATGTACTCCGAATTCTCATCGTACTGGTAGGTGGTGTGGAGCGCGTAACGGGGAACTGCGATAAGGAGGTCCCTGTACTGTTCAAAAAATGGACGGGAGAAATCAAAATCTCTCCCGTAGGTGGCTGCATCCCATTGATCGGACCACCACACTTCCTGTTTATAGACGGTGTACGGAGAACCCGGATGGTAATTCGAAATGATCGAATCCTTCGTGAAGTCACATTTGCGCTTGTAGAGGTGGATCTGATTCCCCTGCGCGACTCGTCGCTGCTGCCGACACTCTGGACAGAGAGTGGGTGGCGGCAGGGAAAATTTCTTTCCCCCGAACGCCGGTGCCACGCTGTCGTAGAACGCCAGGTGCGCATCGGTAATATCGAAGGGGGCCGAGCATGCCTTGCAGGAACGATTCATGCCTGGGATTATACTCGTCTTTCATCGCTCAATCACTGGATCTCCTAGTACTACTTCTTGTACATCCCACCTCGAAATCCAATATCCGTAACAATGATTCCTGTCGTCGTTCGTGCGAAGATGATCCTCACTTGACCGACACGGCAGCGGAGGAGTCCTTTCTTCCCCGTCAGGTACTTCACATCAAGGGAGTTCCATTCCCCTGCAATGAGTTGCTGCAATGCTCTCTCCAACCGTTTGCGGAGCTTCGCATCCAGACGCGAGAGGAACTTCTGGACTTTATCCATGGCGCTTGGAGCGCTTGCGGGATGATTTCCCCTTCTTCTCGAGTGCCCTATTCCCTGACTGAACCATCGTCAGGAGTTCCTCCGCGGGGATACCCGTTGGGAATCGCAAACCGAAGCTGCCATCTTCTCCTTCGTACTCCACGACATCGAGGAGAGGCTTTAGGAGCAATCCTTCTGGTCTGACGAGCGCGATGAAATGGTGTGTGGGGAACTGCTCACGCCACGCCTTGGGAAGGGTGACAGAGCCATTGGAATGGAGTTTGAGAGAGGTGATACTCATAGTATAGATTATAGAGAATGTATACATTCACCACAATATGCTTTTTCTTCAGTATATGGCTGAAAGGTAGCAAGATTCGCAATACACCGTCTCCGGCCTACCCGGAGCATAGCTCGTCTCAATGTCGCGCTGACACTTCGCACAGTTTCGGTTCCACAGTTTCCGCGGATTACGGAGCGCCATCCTCGCAAGATGTCGACAGTCAAAGCACTCGCGAGGGACTGCGACATTCATCTGTCGGTAGAATGAGAGTTCCTGAGGAATGATCTTGTACGCCTTCGCGCACCGCTCGCAGCGCAGGACGGACTTCAAAATATCATCAGATGTTCGATCGATCGCCTCTGGTATGGGAGAAGGAGATTGACTCGCGGGAATTCGCTCTCCCTCCTCATCACGCCACTTCCAGCTCCTACTCTTCACATCTTCCTCAGATAGAGGAAAGTATTCCTGCGCGACGGTCTCGTTGTAGGCGAAGGGCGACATCTCCATAGAGAAGTACTCACCCCATTCGTTTGTGCTTCGCATATGCTCGATGAGTTTGCCTGCGAGCCGCTCGTACTCCTCCTTCGTGTACTGCTTATTGAGGATGCAGTACGACGCATGGCGCAACCCCATGCAGCCGAAGAGATCGTGGCTGTTCTCCATGCAGAGCTTGGAGTAGTAGACATTGCTGACACTCGTCCAGAGCTGATCGCAGAAGGCGACTCCGCGCACACCCTCACCCACTTCGTGATTCTCGTAGCAGAACTCCGCGCCCTTCTCCGCACCAAAGACGAGAGTGTCGTGCACTTTCTTCATGTTGCGCGCGCTCGCGACGTACTTGCAGTCCTGTGAGTCGAGGAGATCGAAGCAATGCACACAGCGCTGCGTATTCCACAGGTAATCGCCACTCGAATCTTCATTCTGAGTGCCGTGCATGGCCCGCTGCGGGAACTGTTGTATCCAAGCCGAGAACTGCTCACCAAGCTTCGCGATCGCTGCTGAAGACGTGAGGTGGAGATCATCCCTCATCTTCTTGTATTCGGCTTCGGAGTACTGCTTATTCCAGATACAGTGCTTCTTGTTCCGGACATTGGAACACGCGATGCAGTCCATGCAACCGATGCAATTCTTCAGGAACCACGAGCTCGAGCAGTTCTCGCAGTCCTGCGAGTGCGCGAGGCTGTAGCACTTGCGACAGTCGATGCACTCATAGCAGAGCTCGCACTCCTTCCCCTGGAGCATGTCCACGCAGCTCTTCGAATCGTAGAGGAAGTTGCCGTACATGCAGTCCTGGTCCACATCGGCTTCGAAGAGGAGGTAGCAGTTCTTGCACCAGCCACACTGGTTCACGTAATCGCTATTCTGCGTTCCAATCGCGGATAGAGCGAGGTGCGGCACGGCGCGCAGCAGCTCTGCGAACTGCGGGAAGAACGGGCGAGTGAAATCAATGTCTCTCCCCTGATCGTGTCCATCCCATGTTCCCGCGTACCAAGCCTTGTTTTCGTACACGATGAAGGGTTTATCTTGGGAGTACACAGAAACGATCGACTTCTGCGTTGCGTTGCATGTGCGTTTGTAGAGTGTGCGTTCATTCCTCCAGGACATCCTGCGCAGCGCCCTACAATCCGGGCAGAGTGTAGGAGGAGGAATATCGTACTTCTTTCCACCGAGGACCGGTGCGACATCACTCCGGAGAGCGATATCCTCCGGCGCATCCTCGAATGCCTTCCTGCAGACTCTGCACGAGATAGCCATGCACTCACTCTAGATAATGGGCAGGTATCGTCAATATCCCTGTCGTATAGAAAGCTCATAATGATCATTCATTTCGATTTTCTTCATACTTTAGCTTTTGTGACGTCAGAATTGTTGACGCATACCTTCGCCTTCCCTACTCTGCTTTCATGCAGACGGAAATCCTCCTCACCACCCTCGGTCTCTCTGCGAAAGCAGCGAAGGTGTACGTCACTCTCCTGCAGCTGGGTCCCGCAACGATGACACAGCTAGCGAAGGCTGCAGCATTCAAGCGACCGACAACGTACTTACTCGTCGATGAGCTGCTCATGCGCGGGTTCGTCACTGCAACGAAGAACGGCAAACGTACGACGTACGCTGCGGAGCATCCGCGCCGTCTCCTCCAGGCAATGCGCACGCGAGAGCACGAGATGGAGCGCGTCCTCCCGGAACTCGAAGCTCTGTACTACGAACCGAAAGGCCGACCTCGCGTCGGTGTGTACGAAGGACTCCAGGGAACGATGCAGCTCTACGATGAGCTCTACGAATCGATCACCACCAAGCGCGAGGAAGCACTCTTCTTCACGGCGATCGGCGATCTGGAGGAGCGACATCCAGAGATTCTGGAGCGCTTCTACGCAACGCTCAACACACTCCCACGCGACTACCGCATGCGCGAGCTCAATCACGGCGATGAGCGTGCGGTCACCTATGCGAAGAATGTTCGCCCGCGAACGGGCAAGAACCACCACATTCGCATCCTCGATACGAAGCGCTTCCCCTTCGCCAATACGGACATGCTCATTATCGGGAACAAGATCATGATGTTCTCACTCAAGGATGATCTCGTTGCCATCGTCATTGAGAATACTCAGCTCGCGAACTCCCAGCGTGCGCTCTTCAATGCAGCGTGGGAGGCGGGGACAGAGGTGTAGCAGGTTGATGGTTATCGTTCCTCCAGTAGAGAGACCGATGAGTCCGAAGAGACCGACGATACCGACGAACGAAACATCCCGAGAATCGGTTCTCTTTCTCCCTGTTCCTCGGACTCTTCGGTCTCCTCGGTCTCTTCGGAATCCTCACCAGAGATACCCCGGCGCCCTCGCCTTCACCTTCTCCCGTTCCTCCTTCGCATGCCGGTCCACACGTGCACCGAGGACTTCGTAGCGCGGAGCATCGTCAGGGAAGAGCACCTCGAGCTTCGTCATCAGCGCCAGGAACTCTTCGACGTTCGGGGAGAGCGCGATGAAGTGGGTGTTCTGAACGATCGCCTTCGCGTACTCGTCGACGAGGGTATCGATCTCCGCGCGCATGCCCTGAATGGTCTCCAGACCATTCGGTTCTCCTTCGAGTATGCGCATGTAATCCGCAAGCGCTCCGATGCGGTTCCACTTTCCGTATTCGTACGCGCGCTCGTAGGAGGAGAGCGCTCGACCGGGGTCGTTTAAATGCATTGCGAGATCACCCTGGAGCTTCCATGCGCGCGCGTCTTCTGCGTTCATTGAGAAGTACGCATCGAGAGCTGATTGTGCCTTGGGGAAGCGCTCAAAGATGATCAACAAATTTGCTCGGCTTAAGTGCATGTCCCGGGAGAAACGCTCCATGCTCGCTCGGTCGTACCAGAGGAGTGCCTCCTCTCCACGCCCCGCTGCTTCCGCGTGCCTCCCCATGCTCGAGAGTGCGAGAAATCTCCCCTCGAAAACCGCGAGGAGTAAGAGTGCACTCACGAGTGCGATCTCCACCGTTCGCACGGATTTCGCCGTCCTCTCCTCGAGTGGTAATCCCCTCCCCTTCACAATGAGTCCGAGCATGAGCCAGAACGGGAGAGCGATCCCAACAAACTGGAGGTTGTAATCGATTAGGTTATGCGCGAGCACCCCCGCGATCCCAATCAGCGCGTACGGTTCGATACGCGAGTGGAAAGACATCGAGGAAACGGTGTATGACTTGAGTGACGGAACAATCGCAGTGAAGAGGAGAGCGGCGAAGAGGAGAGCTGCGATCCACCCGCGTTCCATCGCGAGCTTGAGGAAGACGTTGTGCGGGTGATCCGATGTCGCGAGCACGTGCTCCTGCAGGCGTGGCTGGATGAAACGGAAGCTGTACGGACCCCAGCCGAGGAAGGGCTTCTCCAGCGACAGTGCGAACGACTGCGACCAGAACGCACTGCGCTCATTCACCGATGTATTCCCCTCATCTGCAGCGAACGTCACCTTCTCCACAACAGATGTCACGGGGTAGATCTGTCCACGGATCAAGTTCGCAGCGACGAAGGTGAGGAGGGCGATACCGAGAGTGAGGGAGAGTGCAGCGATGTGTTTGAGAAGTGCATCACCAACGCGCCGCAGTTCGACACTAGCATGCCGCGCGTGCGGGAGGGATGCGAGGATGACGAGGAGCAGCAGCTGGCCGCTGAATGCGATCATCGCACCGCGCGAGAAGCTCAGGAGCATGCAGCCGATGAGGAAGCCGAGGAATCCCCATGGCTTGTGTCGATTGCGCTCCGCTTCCGCACGCAGCGCGAAGGAGAGAGCGATGGGCCAGACGAGGAGCAGGAACTGCGCCCATGCGTTTGGCCAGAAGTCCGTGTGAAACCGCGGATCGAAGAACGTCCCGACGAAGCGCTCGACGGGTTCCAGGATGTACACCGCAACGCCGACCACGCACGCGATGCAAGCGCTCACGAGCAGTGCGAGCGTGAACTGATCCGTGAATGTCATGCGCCTGTTCTCCGTCTGCGGGTCGATGCGTGATCGGAACCGGATCATCCAGAAGAAGATGAGCATCAGCGATCCCTCGCGCAGTACTTCATCGAATCCGTAATTCTGCGTCGTGGATGTCGCGTAGCTGAGGATCGTCCACAGGACGAAGGCGATCCCGAGCACGAAGACCGGGAGCGGCACCTGCTCTCCCTTCTCTCCTCGATCAATCCCTTTGGAGTACGTCCACAGCACCAGGAGCTCAGCCACAGCTGCGAGCAACCACGTCGCCTCCAGCGTCTTTCCCCCCTTCCAAAGAGGGGTGAAGATGATGAGCACGAGCAACGCCCACGGTGCGTACGACGGGATGAGTGTGAAGAGTCTCTTCATCCAGGGTAGTATGCCACATGTACAGAAACGCAGAGAACCGCTATACTCAGGGGAAATGCGAAATCCACACCCACCCCGCGTCTTCACCCTGAGCCTCTTCTTCCTCGGGCTCCTCACGGTTCTGGTTCTCCAGGCCTCCGCCCGCTTCGGTGGAGCTGCAGTCCACATGAACGCGAATGCGATGTACTCCCCTGCTCCCATGTACGGAGATCTGAAGCTGAATGCATCGAGCGAAAGCAATTCCAGATCGAGCGCGAGGAAGCGCGCATATCGCTCGACACGGAGTGTGAAGAAGATAGGATCGGCAGTTCGGAAAGCGCTGAACAGGAAGGGAAACACTCGCCAGAGGAGATAGGTGTGGTACGATCCGTCGGCTGCTCATTCGATACATGCCGTGGTGGCGCCCTTCGACTACGCTCAGGGTCGTTCGCAGATGGCACACTTTCGTTCGATCATTTTATTGCACATGCCGTGGTGGCGGAATTGGTAGACGCGCACGCTTCAGGAGCGTGTATCCGCAAGGATGTGGAGGTTCGAGTCCTCTCCACGGCACCATTCGACTCGTCGTCGTTGCTCACGCAACGACTCCTCGCTCATGGTAAACCATTCGATTCCGTACGAGTCGAATGACTCTGTTTACCCTGACGAAATTTAAGGGAGCGAACGAAGCGAAGCGGAGTGAGTCGAAGAGCCCAACAGAACAAAACAGGATCTGCTTGCATCGACCGCTATGCCATGGTTCGTCTACATCGCTCAAGCTCCAACGAATTGCCACTACACAGTCATCTCCACCAATCCTCGTAGACGGGGCGAAGGAGTGTCATACCCCTTTGCGTTTGAAACGCTACTAATCTATGAAAGCTTGATGGAAGCGATTATTAGCTTGGGCAAACGCTACGGGGTACGAGAGGAGAGAGTATGTGGTTCTCGGAATAGTCGCGTTGCTATTGCAACTTGGTATCAGGAGAGATCCTTCTTGCGCTCCTCGAACTCCTTCTTGTCGATCTCCCCCTTGGCGTAGCGCTCTTTCAGGATGTCGAGTGCGGATTTCCCTCCCTGCATACCCGAAGCGCGTGAGAGCCACTTCACGAGTGCGAAGATCCCAGCAATGATGAGAACCCACCAAAGGATCATGAAGAGAAAACCGAAGGGCGCGAAGCCAAGTCCATAACCCATCATGGACGACATCGTATCAGGAGCGTAGCCGTTTGACCAACTTCCCATCATCGGGGATGCGCTGTTCCAACCTCCCCCCATCATCCCCATCATGGGCATCATCATGCCCGCGTTCCCCATGGGCAATGACCCTCCTCCTCCGCACCCGCTCATGCGCTTCCCCATGGCAACGTGCATCTCCTCTTCCCCCTCCTCGCCCATCATGCGCGTCATCATCGCGTTCATTGCCTCATGAGCGTCACCAGTCATCTCCCCCATGAAGAACTCCCCGAGCGCGGCGAACTGTTCGTCGGTGAGATCCTTGCACCCCACTTCGTCTCGCTCCATCTTCTGCCAGATTTCTTTTCCCTCTGCTTCCTCTTGCGCGGTATGGTCGTCGGAAGGTGCCATCACCGCTTCCTGTGCATAGGCGAAGGGTGAGAGGAAGAGCGAGCCGGTGAGAATGGCGACGGAAAGACGACGGAGCATGGCATGAAGGGGAAACGTCCCGTAGTATACACCTATGGATTTCGAATACACCGTCACCACAGGCAAGGACTTTGCTTCGGCAGTCACGAGCGTCGAGGAGGAAATTGCAAAGGCAGGGATGCGCGTGCTGCACATTCATGACGTGCAAGCGACACTCGCGGAGAAAGGCATCAACCGTGATCCGTACAAGATTGTGGAGTTCTGCAACGCGAAGTACGCTAGCGAGTTCCTCCGCGCCGACCCCAAGATCGGTCTCTGCATGCCCTGCAAAATCAATGTGTACATCCATGAGGAAAAGGTCTTCCTCTCCGGCATGCGTCCCATCGTCCTCCCGCAGTTCTTCCCGCACGCCAATCTGGGCGATAAGCCGCAGGAGGTTGATGCCATCGTGCGGTCGATCATCGATACGGCGAAGTGAAGCTCTGCGGGCTTACTCTGGCCACGCATTTTTCCGCATCCTCCATCGATGCTCTCGATCTCTTCCTGAAAACCGAAGAGATCGATAGCGACTCTGAGGAAGTAGTTTGCGCAGCGCCTTCATGATTCATCTCACCCCGCCCTCTGCAACTCAGCGACACGCTGCTGTGCTTCGCGAGCTTCTCGGCGAGCCGCATCTCGTTCCTCGAACGCGACGCGCAGCTGCGTCTCGAAGTTGAGAATCAGCTCCTGCAGGATACGCTCTCGATTTTCAGAGGCTTTGAGCTTCATTTCTACCTGGAACTTCTCCTCCTCAGCCGCTCTGCGCTTCGCTCGCTCTTCTTGGAGCTCAGTAGCGAGTGCGCTCCTCTCCGCCTCCAGACGACGATTCTCAGAATTGCGCAGCAGGAAGGATTTCCAGAGCGGGTCCTCAATATTCCTGCGAAAGTCCTCCTTATCTTTCTTCATGCGCGTGTCCGCGAGCTCGACCATCAAGCGGAAGGCGTTCACACCCAGTTCTTCGAGCGTCTTCGCTTCTTCCGTATCCGGGGAGAGCGCTGTATCCAGCGACTCGAGGAACGTTGCAACACCGTAGCTCACCGATGGGATGAAGCGGTCCATGAGTTTCTTCTGCGATGCACGGAGCTTCTCCTCCATCAATGGAGGATCCCGCTTGTAAGCTGCCCGATCTTCATCGCTCCAGTCGTCGAACTCCATTGCGAACGCGGAGTCTAAGGTGACGGCTGCATTCAGTGTAGGGTCATCCACCATAGCCTGCTGAACAACACGAGCAAAAGCATTAAGAGTACTTTTGTCGATTGCTCGATCCTGTGAGCGCACGACGACGATGAACTCATCGCCAGCGTAAGCGTATGTTTCTGTATGAAGTTTCCTTTCGTCGAGCCACCGTTGTACTTCTGGTGGCGGCTTGCAGAGGAACTCCGCCATCTTCTCGAGGTACTTCCCCACACGAGCGTGACTCGTACACTCCACAATCGTCTTCGTGCCATCGACATCGAAGAAGACGCAGCCCATGCGCTCGAGAGGAGCTGGATTCTCACTCGAAGCGACGGTAATGAGGTTGTAGGCAACGATGGGAGGTTGCGTGTCGAAGTGCGCGATCGAGTGGTTCCTATTGGAGAGCGCAGCATCACGCCCGACTTCCATGTGCGCTTGAAGCACAACTGGATTCAGGAACACCGCGAGGCTCTTGCCCTCTGCTGAGGAGAGATCTCCGTGGGGCGATGCGTGAGTAACCTCCTCCTGTACGATCGCTGCCAACTGGCGGCGAACGAGATTCTGGATGAACTCAGGCAGTCGCGTGAGTAGCAGCTCGTAGAGCTGTGGAGCTCCGTTCGGGTACGCCTGTTCGTAGAGCGCACGGAGCTTCTGGTGAATCTCGCGTAAATCCGGAGCCGATCGCATCTGGGAGCCATTTTCCATAGCTAGATTAAATATCACATATATTGAGTTATGTCAAATTTTCGCATGGAGTTTTCCTGGACGGATCGCATCGAAAGTTCATCCCTCTACTTCAGAAAAAAATCGGAGCGCGGAGACTAGTCAAGGAGTTTCCCTCGAACAAGGGTTAGCGCAATCTCTCTCTGTACAATTATCAGTCGACTACGTATGGTATGCGAACGTCGAACATTCCATCCCCCCTACACCATGTCGAAGCGCCTCTCTGCTCTTCTCGTCTCCACACTCACGCTCGCTGCGTGTCAGAGTGCCATCGCACCATCTGAGGAGAGTGCCGATTCCTCCAGTTCTGTCACAACGGAAGTGAATTCCTCTTCGAGCGCTGGATCGGAAGAAGCCGTCGACCCACAGGGGAAGACGAACGCAGATGCATGGGCCATGGTGAAGGCATGGACACCTGGTCTTACGTGGTCCTTCCCGGAGCGCGGGACGAACGATACGGAGATGTACATCGACGATAACCACGTGATCCCCGCACAGGCACTGCAAGCGGAGTTCATGACGTCCACGATGACTCGAGCGCAGTTCACGAAGTTCTTCGAGGATTCTCGCTCGACTCTCGAAGCGACAGCGCAGACGAGCAACTGGCTGAAGCACAAGTGGTTCGACGCGGATGGGGTGACGGGGACGTCCTTCGGTTTCAGGCTCGACACTCCCCAGGGCGTGAAGTTCCTCATCGTCTCTGCCAACGGCACGGACTGCAAAGGGGCGTCCGATCAGCTGCCCACTTGCTCGACGTACGCAAGCATGGCACTCATCACGGATGCGCTGCCGACGGATGCGGATTTGTAATTATTTCTTCGCATCCTCCCACAATCCCACGACATTCCCGGAGGGATCGGTGACGTATGCGTAAAAGCCCATCCCCATCATATCCATCTTCGGCATGACGACTTTTCCACCGGCCTTCTCGACTTCCTTCACTTTGTCGTCGATGGAGGAGACGTTGATCGCGAAGATGGGAGCCTTCGCCACCTCCGTGCGCTTCATGATGCCACCATTAATCGCTCCCGGCTTGAGCGGCATGCGCGTCTTCTCGCAATGGGAGTAGAATGGGAATACATCCCCCCCCATTCACGATGATCGTCCGCTCCCTCTTCGTTGCTCTCCTCCTCGTTGCACCTGCACTCCCTGTGAGTGAGGCCGCGACCTTCCTCCACGGTAAGCAGGTCTCCATCTCCGCTCCGGTCAACGATGATCTCTACGCTGCGGGCGGGATGCTTCGCATCAGCGAACCGGTGAATGGCGATCTCGTTATTGCGGGAGGGAACATCACCGTCTCGCAATCTGTCGCAGGAGACCTCATCGCAGCGGGAGGAAATATCTCCGTGCGCGGAACAATCGGCGATGATGCGCGCGTTGCTGGTGGTGACGTGACGATCGCGAGCACCCTGAGCGGCGATCTCATCGTCTTCGGCGGTAGTGTCGTGATCGAGGAGAACACAACGGTTGAGGGTGACCTCGTCGTCTTCGGTGGTCATGTGACGGTCCTCGGCATTGTGCGTGGTGATCTGCAGTCGCGCACCGGCTACATCACACTCAATGGAGAAGTCCTCGGTAGCGCGGATATGCAAGGAGAACGAGTCGTCGTCGCCGGGCGCATCGCGGGACCGAGCACGCTCGTCGCGGAGAAGATTGAGCTCCAGGAAGGCGCATCCTTCGGTGGCAATGTGACGTACTGGCAGGAAAATGGAGAATTGGAATTTGGCTCCTCACTCCAGGGCGGCACTGCAACATTCGATCCCGAACTCCAGCCCCATAGGAATGTGGGGAAGCGAGACGCTATGAAGGCCTTCGGTCTTCTGGCGCTCTGGTCATTCCTCTCCGGCCTGCTCCTGCTGCTCATCCTCGTCCTCGCGACGAAGAACTTCTTCCGCAACGCTGCGAAGGAAGTGGAGGATCGGCCGCTGCAGATGATGCTCTGGGGGTTCCTGTACCTCATCGCTGTCCCCGTGCTCGCAGTCCTCCTCTGCTTCTCCCTCATCGGCATCCCGCTCGGGCTCTTCGTGCTCATGATGTACGCATTCGTCCTCTACTTCTCCTGTGTGTTCACGGCACTCGTGTTCGGGAAGTGGCTCCAAGAGCACTACAAACTCAGCAAGAGTAAGCTCGTCCACTTCGGCGTGAGCCTTGGCGTGTACATCGCCATGGCTCTCCTCACGTTGATTCCCATTCTGGGCTGGCTCGTGCAGTTACTCCTCGTCTGTACGGCATTAGGAGCGCTCCTCGCGACGAAGCTCGCCGTGTACAGGAAGGTCATGTAGAGGCCAAATTCGTAGGAGAAAATGCTTGCATCTTTGTCGATGATAAGTATAATGCACTTACTTTTTCCTCCTTATTTTTATGGGAAACGAAGCAAGGGACTTAGAAACACCGGACACGCTGCCTTTTGAGGACAAGCCACGCATCGATACCGAAACCCTCAATAGGGACCCTGAAGGTGTTGCAAAATTCGCAGATGCTTTGCTCAGTGGAGTGACTGAAAAAGAGGAAACGGATATTCTGACGATGAATCCGGAACTCCAAAGAGCTGTTACACAGACGCGGGCTGCAAAAAAGGAAGCTGCCTGAGTCCCTTTTCTGAAGCAACAAAAAAGAGCGGCCCTGCCGCTCTTTTTTTGTTCCAACAATTGCCCTCTCCGTCAACTGAACCGGGGAGCCATTGCCCGTATCATGGAAGTCTCTTCTCCCCTCTCCCCATGAAATCTCGCGCAGCACTCCTCCTGCTCCCGCTCATTTCCCTTGCGGCGTGTTCGCCCGGAACACAGAAGAGCACAGTAGAGATCGATGGCTCCAGTACGGTGTTTCCGATCACGGAAGCCATGGCGGAGGAATTCCAGAAGGCGAATCCCGACACCCAAGTCGTCGTGGGTATTTCCGGCACGGGGGGCGGGTTCGAGAGATTCTGTCGCGGCGAGACGCACATCAACGATGCCTCGCGTCCCATCAAGGCAGCAGAGGCGACCGCATGCACAGAGAAGGGCATTGAATACATCGAGCTCCCGATTGCGTACGACGGACTCGCGGTGATGGTCCACCCCTCCAATGACTGGGTGGACTACCTCACCGTGGCGGAGCTGAAGAAGATGTGGGAGCCCGAAGCCCAGAACACCGTTATGCGCTGGAATCAGATCCGTCCCGAGTGGCCGGACGAGCCCCTGTCTTTGTACGGAGCTGGCGTGGACTCTGGAACGTACGACTACTTCACACAGGCGATCGTCGGGAAGGAAGGCTCCAGTCGCGGGGACTTCGTCTCCAGCGAGGATGATAACGTCCTCGTGCAGGGAATCGCCTCTGACCCGAATGCGCTGGGCTTCTTCGGGTACGCGTACTACGACGCAAACAAGGAGAAGTTGAAGTTGATCCCCATTGCCCCAGGTGCTGAAGGCACTGCTGCGGATGCCATCCTCCCAGCGCCGGCAACGATCAATGACGGTTACTACCAGCCGCTCTCTCGTCCCATTTTCATCTACGTGAGTCGCAGCGCAGCGGACGATGCGGCAGTCGCCAGCTTCGTGAGCTTCTACATCGATCCCACGAATGCAGAGAAGCTCGTGAGTGAAGTGCAGTATGTTCCCCTCCCAGAGGAACTCTACACCGTCATCAGGAAGCGCTTCCAGGAGAGGACCATCGGCTCCATCTTCGAGAATGCTGGTTCTCAAGTCGGTGTCACATTAGAAGAGCTCCTCAACCGGGAAGCGCGATGACCAGTGCGACTCCCGGATCGTCGCACGTGAAGGAGCAGATGGTGGGATGGGCCTTCAAGCTGTGCGGTCTCCTCTCCCTGTTCGTCACGGTGGGGATTGCGGTTGTCCTCTTCGCGGAAGCAGCGCACTTCTTCGGCGAGGTATCGGTGGTGGAGTTCCTCTTCGGTACGGAGTGGACGCCGCTCTTCACGGAGAAACACTTCGGGATTTTGCCCCTCGTCCTCGGAACTCTCCTCGTATCCGCGATTGCGATGATCGTCGCCATTCCGCTGGGGATCCTCATTGCCGTGTACTTGAGTGAGTACGCATCGGCGAGAGTTCGCCGATCGCTGAAGCCCATTCTCGAGATCCTCGCAAGCATCCCCACCATTGTCTTCGGCTACTTCGCACTGCTCTCTGTTACTCCATTCCTCCAGAAGATCATCCCAGGCCTCTCCGGATTCAATGCGCTTTCTCCAGGGATCGTCATGGGCATCATGATCCTCCCCTTCGTCGTTTCCCTGACGGACGATGCGATGACCGCTGTGCCGCACAGCCTGCGGATGGCCGCGTACGGTCTGGGATCTACGCGACTGCAGGTTGCATTCCGCGTTGTCCTCCCCTCAGCGAGCTCGGGTGTCATCGCGGCCTGTGTCCTCGCAGTATCCCGGGCGGTCGGAGAGACCATGCTCGTCGCCATCGCCGCGGGCATGCGGCCGACCTTCACCCTGAACCCTCTGGTACCCGTACAGACTATTACTGCGTACATCGTCCAAGTGAGCCTGGGAGATACACCGGCGGGAACACTCGAGTACAGGAGCATCTTCGCTGTGGCATCTGTCCTCTTCGTGCTCACGTTCATCCTGAACATGCTCGCGCAGAAGTTGCGGGCATCATTCAAATTCACCTATGCATAGTAACTTTGAAGCAATGGCACGCACCGTACATCGGAAGAGCGCAGAGAGCGTCTTCTTTCTCTCTGCTCTGCTGGCCCTCAGTGTCGCCCTCCTGATGCTGGCTGTCCTCGTCGTGGAAGTTTTCGTGGACGGCTTCTCGCAGTTGGACTGGCAGTTCCTCACACACTTCCCGTCCCGGAATCCTGAGGATGCGGGGATCCTCTCCGCCTGGGTGGGAAGCGTGTACCTCATTACGCTGACTGTGGCATTCGCCGTACCCCTGGGCGTGGCCGCAGCGATCTACTTCGAGGAGTACGCGCGGAAGAATTGGTTCAACACTTTGATGGAGATGAACATCGGCACGCTCGCCGGCGTCCCCTCCATCATCTACGGCCTGCTGGGCTTGGGGCTCTTCGTGCGGACACTGAACATGGGTCGCAGCCTGCTCGCGGGGGCACTCACGATGGCGCTCCTCGTCCTCCCCATCATCATCATCACCGCACGCGAAGCCATCCGTGCTATCCCCTCCTCCGTACAAGACGCGGCGTTCGCTCTGGGTGCTACGCGCTCGCAGGTCATCAGGACCATTATCCTCCCTCTCTCCTTCCCCGGCATCCTGACGGGCATCATCCTCGCCCTCTCACGCGCGATCGGCGAAACAGCACCGCTTATCGCTATCGGGGCACTCACGTACATCGCCTTTCTTCCCGACGGGCTCTCGTCCCCCTTCACCGCCCTGCCCATCCAGATTTTCAACTGGGTCTCCCGCCCGCAAGCAGGATTCCACAGCAACGCCGCCGCCGCGATCATCGTCCTGCTCACCATTACGCTGCTCCTGAACGCGTTCGCTATACTCCTGCGGAACTACTTCTACCGGAGAATCCACGCCCATCTCTCATGAGCAACGCATTCGAAATCAAGAATCTGAACATCTACTACAACGGCCTCCACGCCGTGAAGAACGTCTCCATTGATATTCCTCACACCCTCATTACGGCGATCATCGGCGCTTCTGGTTGCGGAAAATCCTCCTTCCTGCGAGCGATGAACCGCATGAATGACTTGATCCCCAACTCCAGACGCACGGGGGAAATTCTCTTCCACGGCGTGGATATTCACCAGCCGATGATGAGTGAAGTCACCCTGCGCAGGAGGATCGGCATGGTGTTCCAGAAGCCCAATCCCTTCCCCTTCTCCATCTTCGATAACGTTGCATACGGCCTGCGAATCCAGGGAATGCGGGACAAAGCAACGCTGGATCAGAGAGTCGAGGAGAGCTTGAGGCGAGCCGCACTGTGGCCCGAGGTGAAAGATCGCTTGAAGCAATCCGCATTCGCACTCTCCGGAGGGCAGCAGCAGCGACTGTGCATCGCTCGGACTCTCGCTGTGGATCCCGAAGTGCTCCTCCTCGACGAACCCTGCGCATCACTCGATCCCACCGGGACTGCGAGAATCGAGGAGCTCCTCCAGAAGTTGGAGAAGGAGATCACCATCATCATCGTCACGCACAACATGCAGCAGGCGAAGCGCCTCTCGGATACTGTTGGCTTTTTCCACCTCGGGGAACTCGTGGAGTTTGGGAGAACAGAGGAAATGTTCGAGCATCCTCGCATACAGCTCACGCGTGATTACATCATGGGGCATTTCGGGTGATTTCGTGAAAGCACTGTAGAATGCTGCTATGACAGAGCAGAGAACACACTTTCTTGGGCTTCGATCATTCATATCGATAACCATCATCATTGTCCTCGCCCTTTTTGCCCTCACACTCCATTGGATGGGCCGCATCCCATGGTGTGAATGTGGGTTCGGACTCCTCGAGACGAGTGCATGGAGCACATCAACTTCACAACATTTCGTCGATCCCTACACGCTCTCGCACATTCTGCACGGGCTCATCTTCTACGCTGTACTGAACCTCTTTCGCAAACGCATCCCTCTTCAATACAGACTGCTCATCGCCCTCGGAATCGAAGTGGGATGGGAAGTGCTCGAGAATTCCCCGATCATCATCGAACGCTACCGGGCGCAGACGGCATCGCTCGAGTACTTCGGTGACAGCATCCTGAATTCGCTCGGGGATGTCTTATCAGCACTTGTCGGGTTCTGGATGGCGCACCGCTTCTCGTGGAAATGGACTCTCGGGCTCCTCATCGTGATTGAATTCGCGATGCTCTGGGCAATACGGGATAACCTCACGTTAAACATCATCATGCTCCTCACACCGATTCAGGCCATTAAGGAATGGCAATTGAAAGGGGTTCCAACGCAATAAAGCGGCGGGCAAGTATGCCCGCCCTCATACCTGGTGGTGTGTGATCAGAATCCGTATGAATGATTCCCGCCCTCGTACCGGAATGTTTGCAATCAAGATCGTGGTACGAATCGCATCGAGAGCGAATTCACGCAATGGCGTGTGTTCTTCTCTGTGAGGCGTTCACCGTTGAAGACGTGACCCAAATGTGCAGAACAGTTCGCACATTGAATCTCCGTGCGCATTCCATCTTCATCGGGGATCCGCTTCACCGCTCCGGGGATCTCGTCATCGAAGCTTGGCCAACCGCAGCCAGAGGAGAACTTATCTTCGGATCGATACAGCTCAGCTCCGCAGCGTCTGCAAGTGTACGTACCAGCTTCGAAGAAAGTGTCGTACTCACCGGTGAACGGTGCCTCCGTCCCCTTGTGCTCTATGATGCGGGTTTCTTCGGGAGTGAGTGGATTGAACTTCATAGAGGCAGTGTGCAATGCGTTCACGTTCCACACAACGACGAAACAGCCAGCCCCTCTAAAGTAGGCTGGCTGATTCGCTTTGAGAATTACTGAGGTTTGATTTGTCCGCGGATCTCTCCATTGGGATTCGCAGCGGTGTGGACGTTCACGTAGATGCGCTCACGGAGGAGCGCATCGCGCTCCGCAGCAGTGAGCCCCGTCCAGGTACCCGTCGCGCGGTTGCCGATGAAGACAATCGGCTCCACCACATCTCCGCTCACTCCCGTCTGCGCGAGGTGGAAGTGGGCAGCGGTGATCGTGCTGCCAGTACCTTTCAGCGTGATGTCGTAGCGCAAGCCATCCTCGAGGAGGGTGAAGGTTCCCGTTCCCGTCATCGTCGTCGTGACTGCAGGAACTTCCTGTGCACCCGTGAGTGTTGCCGTGAAGGAAACACCGGAATCGTTGTGGAGGAAGGTGCTCGCATCGGAGAAGATGACACCGGCCTCCGTTCTCAAACCGGTGACGGTGAGCGTGTAGCTCGCCTGCGAGCGGAGATCCTCCTTGAGGCGAAGTTCTACTTCTCTGTCATTCAGCGACACGACGCGGTCGATCGCGACGGAGCCGGTCTGGCTCGCGAGCTGGTAGCGGAAGACTTCTTCCGCTCGCACAGCGTCGATATCCGCATTGAATGCCAGCGTGATGCGGTTGTCTGCTGTCACTGTGAGGGACATGATTTCCGCCGTGGGATCCTCATCGATGGTGAAGACGTGATCCGAAGAGAACGTCACTCCTGCTTTTGAACGCAGGTTAATCGCAGAGACGCGGTAGCGGTCTGCACGGAGGGCATTCGTCAGCGTGAGCTCCACGGTGCGGTCGGAGACGAGGTGAGCATCACTCACGATGGCCTTCGCAGAGTCCGTTACGCTGATCACCGTGTAGTTATCCCTATCCTCAGCGGTCGCTTCGTTGAGATCCTCACTGAAGGTGACGCGCACCTTCGTATTCGACTCCACGCGCACATCGGAGATGAAGGGGGTTTCCTCCGCTGGTCCGCAGTCGTTGCTGTAGTCGAGATGTTGGGACGCGCGGTGGAACATGACGATCATCTCCGCTCTATTCATGAGGGTAGCGGGACGAACACGACCAGTCGCATCATCACCTTGGAGGATGCAGTGATCAGCTGCCGCTTGGATGGGATCGAAGTACCATTCGCGTTCATGCACATCCGGGAACTGGGGAGCAGAACCTGTGTGTGGGAGGGCATACGCGCGAACGAGGAGAGCTGCAGCTTCTGCACGATTCACCGAATCAGGAGGACGGGCGGTGCAGGGTCGCGAATCCTTGTAACAGTCACGGTCGCCGCGGACCCATCCTTGGATTGCTGCCGTCTCTACGTACGGGTAGTACCACGCGGATTTGGGAACGTCGTCGAAGCTCGGCGTCTCGGGGTTATCGAGCGAGAGACCGTAGACGCGGACGAGGAGCTTGATGAGCTCCGCACGTGTCGCGATATCATTCGGGCGGAGGCGTGCCTCAGCGGAATCGAGGGCACCGAGGCCGAGGAGTGCATCAGCGGCTTCCTCGTACCACACACCCGCGTCTACATCAGTGTAGTGCGTGAGGCCTTGAGCATTCGCCGGTGGTGCAAGGCTCGTGAGGAGGAGAGTGAAGAGTGTGCCGGTGGCTATGCGGAGCATAGTTGTTTCCTTCATGAGAGTAGTGGGGAGAGAACAAAACTGTGTCTGTTGTTGAGACGATCGAGAGGCCGAACTCTTACCGCCTTTCTATCCAGGAAGCGAGCAAACGGCCTATTCTGTGCGTACGTGCTATTCTGCACTTATGGATCACCACACGCGGGGACTCCTCGAAATCCACATTGCGAGCTTCATCCTCGGATTCGTCGGGATCATTGGCAAATTCCTGACCCTCACGCCGGTGCAGATCGTCTTCGGAAGAGTCCTCTTCGCATCCCTCGCGCTCTTCGTACTCCTCCGCATTGCGAAGATACCGTTGCGTCTGCACTCGCGGAAGGATGCGCTCTCTCTCCTCTTCCTCGGAGTTCTCCTGCCCTTCCACTGGTTCTGCTTCTTCCAATCGGTCTACATCGCCAGTGTCGCGATCGGCATCATCACGTTCGCGGCATTCCCCGTGTTCGTCGTGCTTTTCGACCCACTGTTCTCACGCACTCGCATACGGATGAAAGAGCTCATCATCGCCTGCATCACTCTCTTCGGCGTCAGCCTCGTCGCCCCTTCTCTCGATATCAGCAGTGCCGCAACACAAGCCACACTGTGGGGACTGGGATCAGCGTGCACATTCGCGATCTTGAGCATCCTCAATCGTCAGCACGTCGCGCGGTACCCGAGCTTGCTGGTCGCCTTCTACCAAGATGCCGTCGCCGTCCTCGTTCTCCTCCCGTTCATCCTCGTGTCGCCACCGACAGTGGGAACACAGGATCTTCTTCTCCTCATTCTCCTCGGCACCGTCTGCACAGCAGGCGGACACTCCCTCCTCATCAAAGGGATGCGGTACGTCCGTGCGCAGACTGCGAGCATCATCACCACACTCGAAACTGTGTACGGACTCATCCTCGCTGCACTCATCTTCGGAGACATCCCTACTCCCCGCATGCTCATCGGCGGGATCATCATACTCGCGATGGCCATCGTCTCCAGCGCGATGCAGCACAGTGAACTCGTCGTCGCGGAGCAAACCTCGCGGGAGTAGCTTCCCTTTTTCCCTGCACTCTCCTATAAGTAGTGCTGCTTGGCCGTGCAGAAAAAACCGTACGAAGGCATCGCTCTCACTGCAGAGCAAACTGCATCTCTGGATGCACAACTGCGATCGGATGGCGTCATCAACGATCGGTACACCCCTCCCGTCTTCCCCGGGTGCGTTGCCGTACGGGGCGATATCCTCGATCGTGCAGCGACAATTGCGCAACTCTTCTACCGTGCGTGCAAGACGTGCCACGAGCAGATGCAGACGGATGCAGCATTGAAGGATGCGCTGACCCTCCCGTTCCAGAACTACCCCGCCCTCCTCGCAGCGATCCTGGGGAGCCCATTCTGGATGGAGTACTTCCGCATCGATTTCTACCTGCACCCACAAACGCTTGAGCTCTCCATCATCGAAGCGAATACCTCTCCAGGAGCACTCCCGGAACACGGCCGCATCGACACGTTCTTCGGGGAGTTCCTCGATACATCCCCTCCCCATGGAGCAGCGAAGCTCCAGCCTGGTTCCGTTATCCGCGCCCTCAAACAGTACGTCGATCGCGTCGGAGGTGACGTGCGCACGTTCGGCCTCATCGCACGTGATGACGGCGGCTTCTTCCCGCTTGCAGAGGCGAACCTCTACAGCCCAGAAGTGCGCGCAGTGGGATGGGAGCCCGTCCTCTGCACCATCGAGGACGGCATCACACTCGACCTCTTCCGCGAGGTCCCGCAATCCATCGATACGATCAGCGATCTCGATGCGCTCTTCCACAATCCCGGCAATACCATGCAGCACCGGGAGACCTTCACGCGCTGGCTCGCGGAGCGCGGGATCATGCTCCTTCCGCCGCGGTCCAACATGCTCTTCACGAATAAATCGTTCCTCACGGTCCTCTCGAGGATGGACCACTTCGAAGGGTTAACGACAGAGGAGTTCGCACTCCTCCACGGAGCTCTCATCCCCTGCTTCCCACTCGCCGAGCTCGAGGAGCACCTCCCGCTCGTGCGCGACTGGACGGGGGTCGTCGTGAAGCGCAACCTGGGGAGTTCGGGCGCGAATGTGAAGATCTTCGACTACGCCGTCACGCCCGTCGATGAAGCTCTTCGCGAACTGCGCAAGACGCAGGAAGAGAGCATGAGAGACGGAAGCACATGGACGGTGCAGCAGTACATTCCGCCACCATCGATTAAGCTTAACAGTGAGCCGTTCTCCTTCGACATCATGACGTACGCGCTGATGGGATCACCCCCGCAGTTCCTCTTCTCCTCTCGACCGTTCCGGGACGGCAAGGCGAACATTCGGTTCGGAGCGTTCTACGGACAGATTTGCAGGGTGTGAAGAAGGAGATCTTCACTCCACTTCCTCACTTCGTTGTAGAAACGCAGGAGTTTCCTATCGATCTCCTCCGCATGGTCTGGGAGGAGTTCTCCCTCCTTCTTCGAACGCTGGATCGTCCGCGATGATGCCACGCTGTCGTAGTGCCCCTGCTCTACTCCCTCTCTGTCCAATCCCGGTGTAGCGAGGAAATCATCCTTCCAGTCGAGCATGGCTGCATCGTAGGGTATCCCAATCCTCTTGCAGATCTCCTGGAGAACGCGCTCTGGATGCTCGCAGAGCGTTTCGTAGGTCATGACAACGGCATCCGGCCGCACAAATTTCGCATCACACAGGAGCTCGTAGGCGTGACGATACGCCGTGATGAAGAGACGCGGGTCACCTTCAGGGACCAGGTTGTTCTCCAGCCACGATTGGTACGTCGACCGCGGTTCCCGGAACACGAAGAGCTGCCGACTAGCCCCGATGCTCTCCTTGTTTGGAAAGACCGGGAGCGTGCAGTCCTCCTCTGTCCCGTACCCAATTGTCTCCTTCCCTACGAGGACCTTCCCCGGCGGGACCTCCTGTTCGAAGAAACCGTAGTCCGCCTTCCCCTCGCGCCGCTGTCCCTCCTTCACGGACTGGAAACCCGCAGGAACACTCAGCGGGTGGTTCCTGAATGCACGCAGGACCATCGTGCTCCCCGACCGGCACGGGGTGACGACCATCAAGCGATCCAGCATCTGCATAGTGCCGTATCCTGATTGACCTCTCCTGGCAATGCAAGAGACTTGTGTCCTCTATGGGAAAGAGGAGGATCCGCTCCCTATGCAAACCACCCTCCTCTCGTTCTCCGTCGCTCTCCTCACCCTCTGCCCAGCAATCGCCCATGGAGCTGCGCCGAATGGCTTCGTTCAGACTGTAGATTCCGCATTCGTCACCGCAGAGCACTCGCTCTCACGATTCCCCGATGGTCCTGCACGAGACAGTGCAGAGACGAAGGTGAAAGCCTCGCACGACATCGCGATGAATTCCATTCGGAACCTGAAGTAGCACGCTCTTGGTATTCTCATTCCATTTCCATTTCAAAAGGATACCGCGTAGCTTTCACTCAATGGCTCAATGATAAGGGAAGACAAGTACTGATCAGTATCACTTTGAAAGCGAAGTGGTATCACTCATCCCCTCGCTCTGCGGGGAGGAGGCCTGCCAGACTTTCATCGTGTTCCTCAGGATCCAATCCCTGCGCTCGGAGGATCTCCCGCCATTGGCACAGGGCAGCAGGAACATCCTGTTTCGCTTTGTAGAGGCAGTGAACGAACTCCCAGCGAGGGGTCCCCTTCGCGATGTCAGCGGCGAGGAGGATGCGCTCGATCTGTGGCCAGAGGTCCTTCCATTCTTTCTGCTCTTCTCGTCCACTCTCCAGAGCCTTCGCAGTTGCATTACAGTCACGCAGGCAGTACGCAACCATGTCGGGTGCAGAGGCTGATCCGCCGAAGCGGCGATCGCTGAACTGGCGCATGTTGTGTTCGAGCTCCTCCATGGTGAGGTGAAGGACACGAGCGAGCGGCTCCAGAGCACGAGGTTTCAGGAGACGCTTCGGGGTGGGGTGCAGCTTGGGAGCCTTCCTCCCCTTGGGAACGGCGATCGTTCCCGCGAGCTGCTCGGTGTAACGATCTCGCCAATCTGCGCGTAGCGCATCGGTCATCTCTCCCCCCATACACTTGACGATGTGCTCGAGGAGGGGCCAGGAGGGAACTTCGATTCCCTCTGCGAAGCGTCGCATGTGATGCTTTGAAGCGAACATGGGACCGATGTACTCTGGCAGTGTTGCACGCACTGCATCAGAGAGCTGGCGGAACTCGGTGGAGATGCGCGCACCGGCACGTTCCGAGAGACGGGTAATCGCCTCCTTCACCGTGGAAGGTTTCGAGAAGCTGTCACGAATGGCGATTGCCTCGTGTGCTTTGGTCATCCCCAGGTGATGCACGATGATACTCAGCGCTTCCGCCACTTCATTGGAAATCCTCTCTTCCGCACCTTGGCAATTCTCGAAAAGAGTGATGTCTCGCTCTGTCAACGGTGGATCCATCTCCTTGCACTGCGCGAGTGCAGTATTCACTTCTTCCGATCCATCTTCTCGCACATCGTTGATGATCGCGATGAGTGAGCGTTTCGACACACCCCACTGTTCCCGATCCAAGCGCAATGGATGACCAGCAGAATCCGTGCCGAGCCGCTTGCGGTACAGTGTCCGCTCCTCGCGGAAGCACGCGATGAGTTCTTCCGCCTCCTCTGGCATCTCAGCGACGACGTGAGCGAGAACTGCCGGAGGAGCAGTCTCATTGAGGAGTTCCTTCCCCTCGAGAGCGGGATCTCGGAGGAATGAGCTCGGGCGACCCTCCGCTTGCAGGATGGTCTTCATCATCCCATCACTGATTCCCCGTTGGCGCTGCTTCTCGCGGAGTGCGACGAAGAACTGCGGGCGCACTTGCTCCATTGCGTACGCTTTCTCGTATCTCTCCCGAAGTTTCTGGGCTCCCTGTTGACCGACGATCTTCGTGAGAACGGGGAGTGCCTTGTCCCAAGAAGGCATCTTGAAGCGGGCGAGTTCAAACTCCGGTGTTCGTCTGGTACTCGGGGCCAAACGAGTCCTAGCGCGGGTGAGTTTTGGCCTCGTCGAGAGCTGGTCCCGAATATGGAGCTCTGCCAGGACTGGCGGAACGCTACGCTTGCCCTCGAGGATGGAGCGCGCCTCGGTCACCCACACTGATCGGACGAGGCTCACATCCACGCCGTGTTCGCGTGGAGGGAAGGAGCAGAGGACCCGGTTTAGGTCGCGGAAGGGCGTCAAGTGCCCCTGATCCCGTCGTTCGCGCAGCGCGGGCAGGCTTACTCCTGTCCTCTCTTCGACTTTATGCGGCCCCATCCGTAGCTCGAACTCCTCGAAGAGGCCGTACACCGTCCTACGCTGATCCCCCAGCATCTCGTCGATCACAGCGCGGACGAACTCCTGCGGGACTTCGGTTCCATTCCACAGACGCACGAATGCGGAATACACCTCACGTGAGAGGTGTGTGGCATGCGGCGAAAAGCGGTCGTTCTCACTCTGTTCGACGAGGTCAGAACGTACCCCTGTGCGTTCTGCGTAGCGAGAACGACTCAGCTGCAAGATCACCCAGCGGATGTGTGCGAGGAGGGAGAGGAGCCTGTCCTCCCTCTCGAGGACATCGTTGTACTCCCCATTCCGAGCGATGATGAGTGCCCTCTTCGATGGAGTCACACCCTGCGTTCCCTCCGTAACGGGGAGCGGCCGGAGAGCGGAGTCGACAGACATTGGTCTGTGATTCTCCCTCTTCTACACTCTATGTCAATGTTCTCGTTGGTCCTCGAAAACTGTGCAAATTACGCAGATTCCTCCCCCTTGACTGAAGAGGTACGATGGACAGCTTCCCTCCCCACTTCCTCCATGCACGTGAACCTCGATGGCCAACGGAAGAGTTCCAACACGTATGGGGAACGAGTGCTCGAGACGGTTCGGCAGAAGGGGGATCCGCTCGCCACACTCATCGCAGAAGTGCGGTGGCAGCAACTGGGAATGACACGTAAGGGAGCTGACAGGAAGGCAGGCGAATGGGAGGGATTCTTCACAGCTCTGGAGGATCCGTCCCGTCCCCACCTCCATGCGAACTACGCGAAGCTCACGGTCTTCTTCGAAATGCAGGGCATTGCAAAGGAGACCGTAGATCGCATCCTCGATCTGCTCGTCGCCGATAGGGAAGGTCTCGACCGCTTCTTCGAGCGACTGCACTACAAGTTCGGTCCAGAACTTCTGGCCGCATCGGGTCTCCCTCGCGAGAAGCTCACCGTACGCCGCGAGAAGGGAACAGTCCCCGATTACTTGGAACCCCAGGAGATCGTTCGCACTCTGTTCTCGAGCAGTGCAGTCCGAGAACGGTACCGCGGACGAGAAAAAGAAATGCGAGGAGAACAACGGCAGCTCCTCGACGATGCGAAGACATTCTGGACATTGGACAAACAGAAGGAACTCCACAGCCGTGGCATAGAGGATGTCCTCGTTCGCTTCCTCACAGAGTATGAGAAGTATGTCCGCTCACAGGGCAAACCTTTTTCGAACAGAGAAGCATTCGAGAAACAGGTTCCTACAGAGACAGCGTTCGCACTCTCGCGGTGTACTATGACTCCCTGGTGCCCGGAACTCGAGGCACTTGTGCGCAAGGTTATCCCCGCCGCGGAGCTGGAAGCATTTCGCACGCAGTGGTTCGTCGAGCAAGTGAAGGAAACTCCACGCAGTCACTTCAAGGAACACTTCATGAAGAGCATGGAAGCGCAGGGCATCACGACAGCACAACTCGCAGCGTTTGCAGGAATTGACCGATCCACGACGAACAATCCCACCCAGGCAGTACGGCAGATCATCGATCAATGCCGTGCCTCCGAGGTCGCACCTCCACTCGTTCTCGTCGAGCTCGTCGGGAGGGACAACGTGCAGATAGATGAACAAGGGACGTTCGAGAAGGTAGCGCTCATCCGTTCGTTCCGGAGGGATCGGGAGGACTACTATCGTCGCACAGGCAACGCGGTGCACGGAGGACGGAATGCACCGCAGCTCAGCGTGCGCATCGGGCGAGATCTCGCGGGGGTGAGTGCGCATGACCTTGCATGGCAACTCTGCGATCCCACAGGCGATCGCCGTCGTGCACTCGAAGCAAAGCGCTCACAGAAAGTCCCTGCGGATGTCGAGCGGATACACAAGCGATTGCTCCGCTTCGAGCTTGGAGAAATTCCCCAGCAGGGTGCGCGGAACACTTCTCCTACGGCACTCGCACAGCGAATGGAGCCCCCCATGAACCGCGAGGAACAGATGAGTATTTTCCGGGCCATTCAAACACTCGGTGAGGCGAAAGTTGCAGCGGCCCTTGAGCGAAAGGAACAAGCAGAGGTGCAGAAGGCGACAATGCCAGATACTCTCGGGACTGTGGATTCCATTCCTGCGTACATCGCGGCTCTGGTGCAGAGTGCGGGGGGAATGAAGCCAGCGGCGCGAATAACTCGTGGTTCAACGAGGAGCACGACGGGGAGCTCCCTTGGCATGCATGCGCAGCGCCTCCGGAACACCATCAATGGTAATGACATTCCTCCTCTCCCTCTCCTGGTGCAGGCAGTGAAGAACGTGCAGGCGAAGATGGGGTGGCAGTGCGATGCAGATGCCCTCGAGGCTCAGCTCAGGCGCACTTGGTATGTGGACTATCCTGAGCACTTACTGTCACGTGAGAAAGATCCAGTGGAAGACCCGCTCGCACGCATGCTCTGCACGATCATCGCGGGCAACGCACCAACGAACACTGCCTTCGCCAGGAAGATGCCTGTTGCCCACGGGTACGCCGTGCCGTTGCTCTCCGCAACAGTGGGCGGTCTCAAAGTTGGCTGGAAGCCATCATGGCACAATCTGAGCATGATCCTGCGCGCGGGTAAGTTCAGAGAAGGGACTCCGGTGTGGAAACTCGCGGAGCAGCTCTTCGAGGATCCCGATACGGATCTCTCTACAGCACTCAAGACCCTCCTGCCGACATTCCGCGAGGAGGGTATCGAGATCCATCCGAGTACACTGCCTGGCATCACCCTCGAGGAACTCGGCGTGAAGAAGAAGACTCAGCGCTGAAGTCAGCACACCACCGCGCGCGCGCGTTCCAGCGCACCGCGGAAATCGGCGAAGGCGCGGTCCATCGACTGTCGAACATCCTGGCGGCGATCACGGCCGGTGTCGTGGAGCGTCGCGAGGAGGGAACTCAGGGTCTCCCACTTGTCACGGAGGTTCCGCACGAGTCCGGCCTTGTGATCAGGGAGCATTGCACTGTGGTGCACACGGACTTCCAGCAGGCGGAGCTGCGCCTCGCACGCCTGCATCCGACAGGAGACGACGTCGCCTGCGAAAGCGGTATCGGTCATAGTGGATGGGGGAAAACAGCAAAACACAGCGAGAAATCTTGAACAACAGAATTATGTGACGATGCATCCCACGCATTCTTACCGCCTGGAGAGAGAATGTTGCGAGTTTTACCTTTTGTTTCTCAATCGAAATTCAACGGTCCCCCGAAGTCCCCATCAGTATCGCGGACACGAAGGATGCAAGCGCTCACCGGGCAATCGCCCCAGATGAGACCAGGGACGGCGATGCCGCTGCCGCAGGTGAGCGGACCGAAGGCATCGATGATATCCCGACCCGTGCAACGCCCTGAACGCGAGCGCGGTGCTGCCACATTCGTACCTTGTGAAGCTTCCACGGCATTTCGCTCCCGAATCCGTGCGAGGATCCCGGATCCACTAGGCACACTGCTATGAGAGGAGCGCTGCGCGCGGATGCGTGCGAGTACCTCCGATCCTCCAAAGCTACTGCTGCTCCGCGATGCGCGGATCCGCGCAAGGACCTCTGAGCCCTCGAAACTGCTCGTGCTCCGCCGTGAGGATGCGCTGCTGTTGAGTCCTCGGAGGCGGTTCTGCTCACGGATGCGCTCGAGAATGGACAGCGTCGATGTGGAGGCACTCGAACGAGTTGAGGAACTGCGTCCCGATGACGCGGAGGAAGACTGACCAGAACTCGTCGTCGTGCCCGCGTAGACCGCTACGGGCAGGATGAGGACAGCGAGGAGGAGCATCGGGAGACCGCGCATGGGGGCTGGGAGTCTAGGGGACACACAGCAGGGCGCAAGTGTTCTCTCCTCCTGCACTCTTGACTCCGCTCTTTAGCACTCTAGAATACGGACTGCTAAATCCATCCTCCGTCATCTCTTTTCCCCTCGTCCTATGACAGCTCTTCCTAAACTTGCCGTGAGCATTCGCCCGCTCGGGGACCGCGTGCTCGTCCACCCGATTGAGAAGGAACAGACCACTGCCTCCGGCATCGTCATCCCGGATACCGCCAGCGGCGAGAAGCCTCAGGAGGGCCTTGTACTCGCGATGGGCAAGGGCGGCGTTGGCAAGGACTCCGTGAATCCCACCGAATTCCTGAAGGTTGGCGACAAGGTCCTCTTTGGGAAGTACGCCGGCGATGACGTGAAGCTGAAGACGAAGGACGGCAAGACGATCGAAGTGAAAGTCCTCCACTTGGATTCCATCCTCGGCGTTGTCCAGAACGCGTAATCCCCTACTCTTTCCTCCATTCATACCATGCCAGCCAAGCAACTCCTCTTCGGAAGCGAAGCCCGCGAGAAGATCCTCAAAGGCGTCGCCAAGCTCGCCTCTGCCGTCTCCGCGACGATGGGCCCCCTGGGGCGCAACGTCGTGATCGAGAAGAAGTACGGCGGCCCCATGGTCACGAAGGATGGCGTCTCCGTAGCGAAGGAAATCGAACTCCCCGATCCGTTCGAGAACATGGGCGCGCAGCTCGTCCGCGAGGCCGCGACGAAGACCAACGACGCAGCAGGTGATGGGACGACGACTGCAACGGTCCTCGCGCACGCCATCATGCAGGAGGGACTCAAGCACCTGGGCTCTGGCAAGAACGCGATCTCCATCAAGAACGGCATCCTCAAGGCAGTCGCCGCAGTGAGCAAGCACCTCGAAACGCAGAAGAAGAACGTCTCGAAGCGCGAGGAGTACGCGGCTGTCGCCACGATCTCCGCGCAGGATGAGGAAATCGGCGAGGTGATCGCCGAGGTCATCGACGAAGTCGGCAAAGACGGCGTCGTCACGGTCGAGGCGGGCCAGACGCTCGGGCTCGAGAAGGAGTTCGTGGAGGGTATGCAGTTCGATCAGGGCTACATCTCGCCGTACTTTGTGACGGATCCCGCCAGGATGGAAGCTGTCTACGAACGTGCCTACATCCTCATCACCGATAAGAAGATTAGCTCCATCCAGGAGATCCTCCCGCTCCTCGAGAGCCTCGCACAGAAGGGTCGTAAGGAGATCGTCATCATTGCGGAGAACGTGGAAGGTGAGGCGCTCGCGACTCTCGTGGTGAATAAACTCCGTGGAACTTTCTCTGCGCTCGCCGTGAAGGCCCCCGCCTTCGGTGACCGCCGGAAGGAGATGCTCAAGGACATCGCCGCCCTCACGGGAGGTCGCTTCATCTCCGAGGAGGTGGGCCTCAAGCTGGAGAACGCGACGATAGACGACCTCGGCACCGCTCGCCGCGTGGTCTCATCAAAGGATGCAACGCTCATCATCGATGGTGGCGGAAAGAAGAGTGAGATCGAGGCACGCGTGAACGAGATTAAGGGGCAACTCGAGAATACGAAGTCCGACTTCGACCGCGAGAAGCTTCAGGAGCGCCTTGCGAAATTGAGCGGTGGAGTCGCCGTCATCAAGGTTGGTGCAGCCACGGAGGTCGAGCAGAAGGAGAAGCAGCACAGAGTGGAAGACGCACTCTCCGCCACACGTGCTGCCGCAGAGGAGGGCATCGTCCCCGGTGGAGGCACCGCCTACATCCGCGCGATCGAGTCGCTGGAGAAGGTGAAGGTGGAGAACGAGGACGAGCGCATCGGCGTCGACATCGTGAAGGGCGCCCTTACCGCTCCCACCATGCACATCGCGAACAACGCAGGTGTCGAGGGCAAGATCGTCGTCGAGAAGGTGAAGAACGAGTGCAAGGGGAACGTCGGCTACAACGCCTACACCGAGAAGTACGAGGACCTTGTGAAGGCTATGGTTATCGACCCCAAGAAGGTCACGCGCTCCGCCCTCGAGAACGCCGCATCCGTCGCCGCCATGTTCCTCACCCTCGAGGTTGCCGTTACCGAGATTCCCAAGAAGGAGGAGTCCATGCCGGCGATGCCGGGTGGAGGTGGGGGGATGGAGGATTTCTAATATTCGAGGAATCAAAGAAAGCCGCCGAGAGGCGGCTTTTTTTCTATAAATACTCTCTCAACTTCGGGAGCGGGTCTTCTGACCCGCGGGTTCTGAGGTATACACAACAGTACCTTTCGAAAGTACACTCGCTCTCCTGTGTTTCAGCGACACCCGGTCCAAAACGGCTGCACGATGTTCGTGACGACGAACATCCAGGAGCGGAGACCTGTCTTTCGAAATTCAGCGTACGCTCGAGAGGCGATTGAGACGCTCTACCGCATCAAAGAATTTTATCCATTTCTACTCTTCGGATTCGCCATCATGCCGGATCACTGTCATCTTCTGCTCTGCCTTGAAGCACCTCAGACCATTTCCGAACTCATGCGGAAGTTCAAAATGGGCACGAGTAGGAACATTGGCATGGGTCCAATATGGCAATCAAGATTCCACGTGAAGTATCCCAACAACTCACAGGAGGCTCTGCTCTACATTCATCGAAATCCAGTGAAAGCTCATCTATGTGACGAGCCCTCTGACTATCCATGGTCATCTGCTAGCGGAAAGTGGGAAGTACAGGATCTCGGTTGGTAAAGAATTTCCTTCATGTTCGCGGGTCCGAAGACCCGCTCCCCATGAAAAATATTCTCATTGTTCTTCACCACTTAATATCCGACTTCCGAATCACAATCTTATCCCCCCTCTTCACATCGTGATTGAGGAGGTAATCCGCAATGTAGTTCTCGATGGTGGCGCTCATAACTCTTCGCATTTCGCGAGCACCAAATTCGGGGGAATACCCACGATCGGCGATCTCTGCGAGGAGATCGGGTTCCACTTCCACGATGAGACCGCGCGTTTTCTTGAGATCTCCGATGATATCGTCGATCATCATCTCCGCGATGTGCTTCGTCTGCGGTTCCGTGAGCGGCTCGTACATGACGATCTCGTCGAAGCGGTTCAAGAACTCCGGAGAGTAGATCTTCTCCTGAAGTACGGCGTCGAGGAGCTTCTGCTTGAGCTCGAGACGATCGACATGGGGCTTGTTCTTGAGGTAGTCCCGGAGGAAGAGCGCTCCAGCATTGGAAGTGGCAATGATGATCGTCGAGCGGAAGTCCGTCTTCACACCGCGGCTATCGATGAGGAAGCCTTCATCGAGGACCTGGAGGAAGAGGTGTAGAACCTTCGTGTGACTCTTCTCGATTTCATCGAGGAGCACCAGCGTGAACGGTCGCTCCTGCACTTTCTGCGCGAGGAACCCTTCGTGGTAGGTCGCACTGGGATCGGTCGTCCCGATGATGCCGGCGACGCCGGCCTCCGTACTGAATTCGTTCATATCCAAGCGAACGAGCGCATCGGTGGAGCCGAAGTACTCGCGCGCGAGAACCTTCGCGGTGTGCGTTTTTCCGACACCAGTCGGACCGAGGAAGAGGAATGTCCCGAAGGGTTTGTTTCCCGTGTTCACTTCCAACCGTGCACGCTTGAGTGCGGAGACGAGTGCACGGACCGCCTGCTCTTGGCCAACGATCTCCTGCTTCAGAGTATCCTCGAGACCCAGGAGTTTCTTCTTCTCGTCCTGCGAAACGCCGGAGAGGTTGATGTGCGTCTTCAAGGAGATCACCTCGCGGATATGCTCCTCCCGCACGTACGGATCGTAGGCTTTGCGCGCGAGGTAGATGGCGTCTTCGAGGACGTTCACCGCTTTGCCGGGGAATCCGCCTTTGCCCAAGTACCGCTGCGCGAGTGCGATGATGGAGCGGATCGCTTTGTACGTCACCCGCACTCTCTCTTTCGGGAGCAGCTGCACAGGGATACCACACGCACGCAGCAGGAAATTCTTCGCAACAGCGACGGACCGCACGAGTCCCCTCCCCCACGACAGCCGCTGGATGCGGAAATAGTGCTCCATCACGACACCGATCGTCTCTTCCTCTGTACTGTCCTCCACGTAGACACGTTCGAGGAGGCTATCGATGAGGGGATCGGTCTTCACGAACGTGTGGTAGTCCTCCATGCTCGCGACGCCGAGCACGTGGACATTCGCGGTCTGGAGGAATTTCGTGATCACGGCTCGCAGATGCGGACCTCCCGCCCGGAGGACGAGCGCCAGTTGATCGATGACGAGGACGAACTTCCCCGCTTCCTCGGCTTTGCGAAGAGCCGTGAGAAGGAATGCATCAGGACGATCCTGGCAGGAGAGGAGTTCCTCTGTGCGCAGCATGAGGACGCGCGTGTACGGGAGCCCGCGCTCCTGCTCGTGTTTGCGCAATTCATAGACGAAGTGCTCGACGAGCGTGCGCTTGCCCACGCCGACCTTCCCGAGGAGGAGGACGTTGTGACTCGAGGACTGCCCGAGCATACGAATCACCTCCTCGATTTCCTTCCCGTGAATGCGCGCAGCTCTCCGCGGTCGCCACAGGACAGATTCACTCAGGTCCTTCGTCAGGCGGTCGAGCTCGTTCGTGTATCCCATCACCCACGATCTCCCCATCCCACCGAATTGCTTCAGGAGCGATTGCGGCGAGAAGAATCCGTCGCTCTTCCCGTAGACATGATGGTGGAACCACTCCCACTGGAAGATGGCACTCAGCTCGTCGATGCCCATGTCGCACTCCGTGAGGAGCGGCTCGAATGTGGGATTATGCAGCAACACAGAGAGCGTAACGCTCGCACTGATGCGCGTGCGGCCCATCGCGACCATGGCGGCACGGCACTCCTCGAGGAATGCGGTGGTATCCATCCCTCCGTTCTTTCCCAGGACATCGCGCACGCGTGTGAGGAGCGTCTCGCGCTCCATCCCGAGCTCATCGAGGATGAAGACGCCGCACGGCGTGTCGACTGCGGCGAAGACGAGGTCGTAGACGTTCGCGGTCGTTGGGCTCCGCACAGCAGCGACCAAGGGGAATGCGAGGAGATTTTCCAGGGCAACACTGTCATCCAGCACATGTTCCTCATCCTCGAACTTCTGCTCCAGAAAGGTATCGAGAACGCAGAGCGGGAAGAGGACGATGAGCGCGGGGAAAACGGGAATCATCCAATCCCCTGTCTCTGCGGCGATCACAACGAAGGGGAGGAGGATGCACCCGTAGATGAGCCACGCAATGGGGTGGAAGAAGATCTTCTTCAGGAAGACTCCTGCGTACACGCGCGTTGCCGTGAGGGAGAGGTGCGTCTCGTTCATTGCGCGATGGTCGTGAGGGAACCGATAGTTGCAAGTGATCCGTAGACGAACACGATCGGGAACGCGAGCCAGAGTGCGAGGAACGCGGCGAAGAAGAGGAGCAGGCAAATCTCCACAGCGATGCCGATGGCGATCGCAATGATTCTGAAGAGGAATCCGATGATCCTGCTCACCATGTTAAGCGCAAAGGTCTGGGCAACTTCGCCGAAGCGCAGCATCTGACTCGGGTAGCGATCGGTGATTCCCTTCCAAGGGGAGAAGAGTGTGCGGATGAGGAACGTGAACGAGAAGATGTCGATGAACGCCCTTGCGTACGCGAAGTAGTTCGTGACGATGCGCACGGGCATCTCGAGGAAGTACCATGGCACGAACGTCCCGAGGAAGATCGAGGGGAGCATCAGCGGCCGGACGATGGGCGCGAGGAGGAGCATGAAGTGGGTATGAGAATCTCCCGAGTATAGCAGAAATCGGGGTCTTCCTGAAGGCACGCAGCTCATCTGGCTGCGGAAAGCTCGGCACTGCGCTCTCACATGGAATTGCAGAAAATCAAAAATAGTACATTTTAGTGTTATGTTCTTCGGCTATTATCGTTAGTAGAGGTGACACTTGTCACTTTTTCCCATTCATCCTATGCGATTCCTCTCTTCCCGCACCCTAGCGGCTTCCCTGACAGTAGCTCTAGGAATGGCGCAGTTCCCCCTCTCCGCATTCGCCTTCAGCGACGTCGGAACCAGCACTTCCTACGAAAAGGCTATCAAGGCAATGGAGGAGGAGGGCGTCATCGAAGGTTACAGTGATGGAACATTCAAACCGACAGCCCACGTCAACCGAGCGGAGTTCCTGAAGATCATCCTCGAGGCGCGCGGTGATGTCTCCTTCTCCGGCAGTAATTGCTTCCCAGACGTCGACGATGACTGGTACGCCAAGTACGTCTGCACTGCTCAGGATGAGGGCATCATCCAAGGCTACCCGGATGGCACCTTCAGACCGGAACAACCGATCAACTTCGTCGAGGCGAGCAAGATCCTCGCACTCGCCTATAAACAAGACGTCTCGATGTACTCACCCGACTGGTACGAGCCATACGCTCGCGCTCTCGAGAGCTCGAAGGCCATCCCTCTCAGCATTGCCGGTCTGGACAAGCTCGTCACGCGCGGCGAGATGGTGGAGATGATGTGGCGCCTCTCCGAGAGCATCACAGATCAGCCGGCGAAGGGTTACGTGAACGTGAAGTACCCGGAGGTGGCGATCAATACCGCATCGGATGCTGTGCAGGTGGCGAAGACCTGTGCAGATCTCTCTGCGTTCTCTGCTGAGGCAGCGCGCAGTGGAGGCACAGGTTTCGACGATGCTGTCTTCCTCCAGGAGGGAGTCACCCGTGGTGTACCCACCGCTCCAGCTTCCAACAAAAACACGACTGCTGCTGATGCTCCAGAAACCGGCGGCGGAGGCGACTACTCCCAGACGAACGTCCAGGTCGAGGGCGTCGATGAAGCCGATATCGTGAAGGCCGATGGCAATTACCTCTACATCGTCTCCGGCCAGAAAGTGAGGATCGTCCGTGTGAATCCTGCAAATACCCTCACCCTCGCGAGTGTCATCGATCTCGAGGAAGTCTCCTTCACCCCTTCTGATCTCTACATCCTCGGCGATCGGCTTGTCATCACAGGCCATCGGTGGGTGAACTATGACCAACCGCACATCATGGAGAAGCGCATCGGTCTCACGATCTGGCCAGGACCCTGGTACAACTCCCAGAAGGCGGAGGTGCGCATCTACGATATCTCCGATCGCACCAAGCCCGAGCTCGAGCGCAAGGTTGCGTTCGATGGCAATGCCGTCACTACACGCCGCATTGAGGACAAACTCTACCTCGTCGTGAACCAACAGGTCCCCTACTGGGGCCGTCCGATCCCGTTGATCGAAGCGACAGAGGATGATGTCCTCCCGCGGTTCGAGGACTCGAAGAACGGCGAGGAAGACGAGCCCGTCACTCGCTGCGATGGTGTCTCCGTGATCCCACATGTCCCCTCTCCACAGTACCTCACGGTCGGCGTGATCGACCTCGACAGTCCCAATGCTGAAGTGGAGCGCGAGGTGGTGCTCGGCAGTGCGGAGAACGTGTACTCCTCACTCGATAACCTCTACATCGCGACGACGGAGCATCGGTACTACTGGGATCCCGTTGCGGAGAAGGGGCCCACGGAGAAGACGAACCTCTACCGCTTCGCCTTCGAGGACGACGGCGTCTCCATGGAAGCACAGGGCACCGTCCCCGGTCGCATCCTGAACCAGTTCTCCATGGACGAGCACGAGAATACCTTCCGTATAGCGACGACCACGGGCTACTCGTGGGACGCTGAGCGCCCCTCGACGAATAACCTCTACGTCCTGAACATGGCGCTCGACGAGACCGGAAAGATTGAGGAGATTGCTCCCGGTGAACAGATCTACTCCGTGCGCTTCCTCGGTGACCGCACGTACATGGTCACCTTCCGCAACATCGATCCCCTCTTCGTCATCGATACGAGTGATCCTCGCAATCCGAAGATCCTCGGGAAGCTGAAGATCCCTGGGTACTCGAACTACCTGCACCCCTACGACGAGAACCACATCCTCGGCTTCGGGAAGGATGCGGTGATTGCCAAGGATCCCAACTTCGCCTGGTACCAGGGCATGAAGATGGCACTGTTCGATGTCTCCGATGTGGAGAATCCGAAGGAGCTCCATGCCGTGACGATCGGTGATCGTGGTACGGATAGTCCCCTCCTCTGGAACCACAAAGCACTCCTCTTCGAGAAGGATCGCGACTTGCTCGCATTCCCGATCACAGTGGCGGAGATCCCTGCTTCACAGAAGACCGGGAACGACGGCAGCGCGTACGGCTCTCCCGTGTTCCAGGGTGCCTACGTGTACGAACTGACGCTGAAGGACGGCTTCCAGAAGAAGGGTGAGATCACCCACTACGATGAGGAGAACAATCTCAAGTCCGGTGACGTCTCCCTCGGCTACGGTCGCGACATCGAGCGTATCGTCCGCGTCGGCGATTCCCTGCTAACGATTTCACAAGGTGCTGTTGCCAGCCACTCCGAGGAGACGGTGACGGAACAGGACACGCTGAACTTCAACGACTGAGGCACTGAACTTCGGGAAAGTTTCCCTCCCTCTCGCTGCGACGAGGGGGAGGGATTTGGATTAGGATTAGGATTTGGGCCCTAATCCAAATCCTAATCCTCGGCTTCTCCCTGACCTTCACTTCCTCCCTGCCCTCCCGTACTCTGCTCTCCATGCAAGGGCGCTTCATCGTCATCGAGGGGCCAGACGGGGCAGGGACCACCCTCCACAGCCGTCTCCTCGCGGAGAGACTCACGGCAGATGGGGTGGAGGTGATTCTCACAGCGGAGCCGACGGATAATGCTATCGGGCAGGGCATCCGGGCGCTCCTCGCGGAGGGTGGAGTGGGTGGCGCAGCCCTCCAGCTCCTCTTCTGTGCGGATCGGGCTGAGCACGTTTCGCAGGTGATCCTCCCGGCACTCGCGGAAGGGAAGACGGTGATCACCGACCGCTACATCCCCTCCACATTTGCCTACGGGAGCGCTCTCGGTTTGGACATAGGTTGGCTCAGAGAAGTGAACAAAAAATTTATACAACCTGATCAGACGATCTACCTCCTCCCGCCGCTCGCCGTCTGCACGGAGCGACTCGCTCGCCGGGTCTCGAGAGACATGCTCGAAGACGATAGTCTTCGGGCAGATGTGTATGGCGCATACCTGCAGCTCAGTGAAAGTGAACCCGATACCCACGTGATCGACACATCTGGTGACAAAGTGGAAGCGAGTGACAGGATCGTGCGCATCGTCCAGGAGGTGCTCGCACGCGAGGTTGCTTGAGACCCTGTATACTTCCGCCATGCCCGCGCTCCTCCTCGTCGGCCGACCCGCCGCAGATGCGCTCCTCGCTTCCTTGAAGGAGAAGATCGCTGCGCTGAATCCCAAGCTCGTCATTGTTCAAGTGGGGGACGATCCTGCGAGTGAGAGTTACATCCGGCAGAAAGTGAAGAGTGCGGATTCCGTAGGACTGCGCGCGGAACACAGACACCTCCCGAAGGAGACGGATCTCGCGACCCTTCTCTCCCTCATCGCGGAGCTCAATGCAGATCCGGATGTGACAGGCTTCATCGTCCAGCTCCCGCTCCCGGAGCACCTCCACGGTGCTGAGCCGCAGATTATCAAGGCTATCGATCCCAAGAAGGATGTCGATGGCTTCGGTGCGTACAACCTGGGGAAGATGTTCCTCTCTACAGAGTTTGAGCACCTGCCTCCCGCTACCCCCGCTGGCGTGATCGAACTCCTGAACTTCTACAAGATCGCCATTGAGGGACGGCATGCGGTGATCGTCGGCCGCAGCAATATCGTCGGGAAACCGCTCGCGATCATGCTCCTGAACCGAGGGGCAACTGTCACCATCTGCCACAGCAGGACTGTCAATTTGCCGGAGTACACGCGTCAGGCGGATATCCTCTTCTCGGCTGTTGGCAAGCCACGCTTGATACAGGCCGACATGGTGAAGCGTGGTGCGGTCGTCATCGACATCGGGGTGAGTAGGGATGAGGAGGGACTGAAGGGCGACTGCGATTTTGAGGAGCTGAAGCAGATCGTGTCGGCAATCACTCCCGTCCCCGGAGGAGTCGGCCCTATGACGGTCGCGAGCCTCATTCGCAATTGCGTCAGAGCAGCGGAGCGGCAAAGGAAAGAATATTGAATGTTGAATATTGAATGTAGAAGCCTCGCATCAAGCTATTCACCATTCAACATTCCATATTCCACATTCTCTCCAAGGAAAATCTCCTTCTTTCCTTGCGCCTGTGAGAATTCGCTCTACAATGCCCTTGTGGTACATCCCTCCACAATTTTATCGGCCTTCCGGACGCTCGGACTGGCCTGCTTTGCCGCGCTGCGTGCGCGCTTCCTCGTGACGCTCGCTCCGGCGATCGTCCCCGTGAGGACGGTGCATGTTCCGCGGAGAGTGAGCAGGTAGTATGTGCGGGATCCTCGCCGTCTCCGGCTTCCGCGACGCGATCCAGGATCTCTACGACGGCCTCATCGTCCTGCAGCACCGTGGCCAGGACGCCGCGGGCATTGTCACCTACAACAACCAATTCCATCTAAAGAAGGCGAATGGCATGGTGCGGGACGTCTTCCATGCACAATCTCTCGACCGGCTTCGCGGTCCGATGGGCATCGGGCATGTCCGCTACCCCACTGCTGGGTGCAGTAGCGAGTTCGAGGCGCAGCCGTTCTTCGTCAACTCCCCCTTCGGTATCGCGCTCGCGCACAACGGGAACCTCACGAATGCCAAGGAGCTCTCGCGTGACCTCCTCCACACAGACTTCAGGCATCTCAACACCACCTCCGACTCGGAGGTGCTCTTGAACGTCTTCGCCCTCGCTCTCCAGAAACAGCGCCCCATCAAGCTCCAACCCGAGCACATCTTCCGCGCTGTGCGAACGGTGCACCGTCGCTGTCGAGGGAGCTACTCGGCGGTCGCCCTCATCGGCGGGCAGGGCATTGTCGCCTTCCGCGACCCCTATGGTATCCGCCCGCTGCAGTTGGGGAAGCGGAAGTACGGGATGAAGGAGGAATTCATGCTCTGCTCGGAGAATACGGTTCTGAGGCCGCTTGGCTACGAGTTCGTCCGTGATCTCCTCCCCGGCGAGTGCGTCTTCATCGACCGGAAGAACAAGGTGCACGCCCGCGTCTGCAAGCGCGGACATCTGGCACCGTGTTCCTTCGAGTGGGTGTACCTCGCGGCGCCCGATTCCATCCTCGACAATGTGAGCGTCTACAAGGCCCGCATCCGCATGGGCGAATCACTCGCTCCTCAAATCCGCACGGCTGGTATCCACATCGACTCCGTCATCCCCATTCCGGACTCCTCCCGTGCCGCTGCAGCCGGACTCGCCGATAAGCTGAAGATTCGCTACCGTGAGGGATTCGTGAAGAACCGCTACATCGGCCGTACGTTCATCATGCCGGGACAGGCACTGCGCCAGCGCAGCCTCCACTTCAAGATCCATCCCATCGAGCTCGAGTTCCGCGGCAACAACGTCCTCCTCGTTGATGATTCCATCGTTCGCGGCAACACGAGCCGGAAGATCGTGGAGATGGCACGCGAGTCGGGAGCGAAGAAGGTGTACTTCGCCTCCGCCTCCCCTCCCCTCACAGGTCCATGCCCATACGGGGTCGACATCCCGACGACGGAGGAGCTCATCGGCTCGAACCACTCGATTGAGGAGATACGCGAGATGATCGGTGCGGATGGGCTCTACTACGCGAAGGTCGAGGACATGGTGAAGGCCATCCGCGTAGGAAATCGCAAACTCCAGCGCCTTTGCACGGGCTGTTTCAACGGTCGCTACTCGACCCCAGACATCACGAAGAAAATCCTCCTGCAGCTGGGCAGTAACCGCAACGTGACGCGGGAGACGGGCGATGCGAAGGAGGAGGAAGAGGAGGGAGCGAGGGCAATGACACTAATTTGAATGTCGAATGGAGAATGGAGAATGGAGAATGTAGAATGTAGAATGTATGTAGAATTGGGAATCATCTCATAAGTAATCCATTCTACATTGTACATTTTTCATTCTTCATTCTGATGCGTGTTCTCCTCATCTCCTCCTCCGCCCGTGGCCACGCCATCGCCGATGCTCTCACGAGGAGTTCCCAGACGCCGGAGATCATTTCCGTGTGTCCTCAAGCCAATCCCGGCATCAAGGCTCTCGCTGCGCAGCAGCACGTGACGAACATCATGGATTTCCCCTCCGTTCTCCGCATCGCTGCGGAAGTGAAGCCTGACTTTGCCATTATTGGGCCTGACGATCCCATTGCTGGCGGCCTCGCGGATGAGCTGCTCAAACTGGATATCCCGAGTGTCGCTCCACTCAAATCTCTCGCACAGGTGGAATCGAGCAAGGGATTCACGCGCAATCTCCTCGCAAGTCATGCTATCGATGCCTCTCCTCACTTCCGCATCTTCACACGAGAACAGAGCGGCGGGGATCTCGATGCGTTGAGGAAGGAGATTCACCGATTCATCGAGGATGATCTGCATGCCTCCTACGTTGTGAAGTACGACGCGCTGAAGGGTGGGAAAGGCGTGAAGGTCTCCGGCGATCACCTCGAGGCGGTAGCTGACGGAGTCGAGTACGCAATCGAGTGCCTGGAGGAATGTGGAAGAGTGGTGATAGAGGAGAAGCTCATCGGCGTTGAATTCAGTCTCCTCTCCTTCGTCTCGGGAGACCGCGTCGTGGATATGCCCATCGTGCAGGATCACAAGCGTGCGTTCGAAGGAGACACAGGACCCAACACTGGCGGAATGGGAACCTACACCGATGCAAATCACTCACTCCCCTTCCTGACGCCCAATGACGTCGCACGTGCGAAGGAGATCAATCGATTGACGGCTCACGCACTCTTGAAGGAATGCGGAACACCGTACAGGGGAATTCTCTACGGCGGATTCATCGCGGTGAAGGATGGAATACGTTTGATTGAATACAATGCGCGTTTTGGTGATCCTGAAGCTCTGAACATCCTCCCACTCCTCGAGTCGGATTTTGTCGCGATCTGTCTGGCAATCATCGATGGAACGCTGAACGAATCACTCGTTTCGTTCGCGAAGAAAGCAACAGTCTGCAAGTACATCACACCGAAGAGCTACCCGGATGCGAAGAATGAGAAAGGACAGGTAGTGACCTTTCCCAAAGACATTCCGGAGAACGCGCGCATCTTTTACGGCGATGTCTCGCAAGCCGATGATGGCACACTCCACCTGGGAGGATCGAGGACCGCGGGGATCGTCGGCATTGCGGACACGATTGCCAAGGCAGAACGGATTGCGGAGGAACTCTGCGCAAAAGTGGAGGGACCTGTGCGTCATCGGAAGGATATTGGCACAGCGAAGCTCATTGAACGACGCATCGAAATGCTGAGGAAGTTACGGGAATAGGGACAGATCAATGGATTATTCCTCCATTTTCAGCAATTTTGAGACCGTTTTGAAAGCTGCCTTCGGAGAGAGGAAGAGATACGGAGTATCTTTCAGGAGGGGTTTCCATCTGCTCTCACCAGCGAAATGGAGCAATCCCGCTGAGATGAACACACGCTTGTCATCTGCTCGCGCATTGCTCACGTAGTCGAGCAGACGATTGTTGCGCTTCTTCCCAATGCGGAGAATCCTCAGCTTGATCGCAGTCACTCTCCGGAGAATGACCGTGTGACGGGTGATGTCGCGAGTTTCGTTTGCCTCCTTCACAAGGTCATGGAGTTCATGCATTGCCTGATCGTGTTCAGCGGCGAGCTTCGCATCATCCCACCCGTGCACGGTGGGGTGTTTGCCAGTTTTCGTAAGTACCATAACAAGGGGGTGTGCTTGTGCTTTCTCATCACTCGTGCTCTCGACGAGGAGTATATCTTCATCCCGAACCATGCTCCCAAGGAGTGCCCAAAGAGTGAGAGCATCATCAAGATCACTATGTTTATCACCGAAACCGAGTACCTGTGCGCGCTCCACTGGTGCATTGCCGCTCCATGCGACGAAGGACTCTCTGAGAAAATGGTCGATGCGAGGATTCGTGGAGAGTTCCTTTGGAATCTCCCTCTCCAATCTCTCCAAGGGTAAACTACTCTCCTCAATTTCAACGGAATCAATCTTCCCTTCCATATTCTCGTCTGTCCTGATGCCGAGAAGAGTCAGGAAGACTGCACCTTGAACCCCTGCTCGCAAGAGTTCTCTCCGTGAAGGGCGTCGATATCCTTCTCTAGAGGGATCCTGGGTTTCAGTTTCCATCCTTTGTATTTTGAATTAAATATTCATTTTGTCAAATCCTTACCAGGGAAGCACTATGCGAATAATTCCCTGCGTTTTCATCGCTATCTGTCGTGCGAGCAACAAGGAGAACTTGCAGTATTGTACTAATATATTATTCAACTTTTTCTGCTTTCAGCTGCGAGTTTCTGCTCCTCATCTCCCTTCTTCAGAGCAGCGACTATATCTCCGATCCCTCCCTCCATTATTCGCGGCAAATTGCTGAAGTTCTCCCCAATGCGGTGATCGGTGACGCGGTCCTGGGGGAAGTTGTACGTGCGGATCTTCTCGCTGCGATCACCAGTGCCAATCTGACCCGAACGTAGATCTCCCCTCTCCTTCGCGAGCTTCTCCTGCTGGAAGGCGTAGAGGCGACTGCGGAGCACACTCATCGCCAGCGAACGGTTCTTCAACTGGCTGCGTTCAGTTTGGCAGGAAACTACCATGCCCGTGGGAAGGTGCGTGATGCGCACAGCGCTCTCGGTCTTGTTCACGTGTTGTCCTCCAGCACCACTGGCGCGGAACGTATCGAGACGCAGATCCTCGGCGCGAATCTCCACATCAACCTCTTCTGCTTCCGGGAGGATAGCGACCGTGGCTGTCGAGGTGTGCACACGGCCTTTGTTCTCCGTCGCGGGGATGCGCTGTACGCGATGCACACCCGACTCGTACTTGAGCTCGCCGTATGCACCAGCACCGTCGATTTTGCACGATGCCTCCTTGATTCCTCCCCCGTCCGCATCGGACTTATCGAGGAGTTCCGTCGCCCATCCGCGTTGCTCCGCGTACCGCAGATACATGCGCAGGAGTTCCCCCGCGAAGAGTGCCGCCTCCTCGCCGCCCGTTCCCGCACGCACCTCGAGGATAACACTCCTGTCGTCGTCGGGATCCCGCGGGACGAGGAATGCCTTCATCTCCTCTAAGAGTACGGGCATACGTGCTCGCGCAGCTGCAGCTTCCTCTTCTGCAAGTTCCTTCAGCTCAGGATCGTTCTCCACTTCGGCAACAGACCGGATGGCACTCTCACAACGTCGGTACTCCTCGAGGAGGAGTGTAAGGGGCTTGAGTTCAGCGATACGCTTCTGGATGCGGATCAAGCGCTTGGTATCCGCAAAGACCTCCGGGTTCTGGAGGCTTTTCTCCAAGGACGCATACTCTTCCTGCAGCGCGGTGAGCTTCTCGAGCATGGCCACATCCTACCGGAGACTCAGCGCGCTGGCACCGGCTTCGCAGTGGGCTTCTCAAGCGGTTCTACTGTCGGGGGACGCATCCACTCCGGGAGCTCCGATGCAGGGACTTCCGGCCCCAGCCGCACGCCGCGGATGACGGCTTTGCACGAGGGGTTCACGACAACATCAACGAGAAGACGGCGGGCATTGCGCACCTGCTCGAGCTCCTGCCCCAAGCCTTCCTCGACGAAGTACTGCGCGATATCCGGGAAGATGAGTCTGCGGTACTGCCCTTGGCCGCGTATGCACACCTCACCTGGGCCAAGAGTGGGGAATTCCTCACTGAAGCGCACGCGCTCGAACGTGTCCCCCTTCTTCTCGAGTACTGCATACACGGTCTGTCCTCCTTCCCACTTCGCCGGCAGATCTGCGCCCGCCTGGTACCCCAGGACCACGTACTGCCCGCGGAAGATGGACATGGGATCGATGGGCTCGGTGCGTAGCGTGATGACGGTTCCATTGCGCATGTGGAGCACGTAGGGCAGGAAGAGCCCAAACACCATCGCGAGCTCCAGGAGTAAGCCGATGAGGAAGAGTGTGCGCCTGTTCATCTCCGCATCGTGGTGAGGATTTGACGCCGTTTACGCTCGAGAGTCATCGTGAGGGCGAGGATCAGTATGCCCCCAATGATGAAGGCGAGGGAGCGGTCGAAGAGCGCGAAGACCCAGGAGAAGTACTGGACGATGATGGCAGCAGCCACCCCGAGCATCCCCATATTCACAACGGGCGTCATGTGGAGGATGGTGCCGTACCAGATGACCGTGAGGAGGAAGACGAAGGAGAGGAGGATGTGCATCACGAAGAACGCGGTGAAGAGCGTCCCATTCGTTCCATTCAAGAGATAGAACGAAAGACCATCGGAACCGAGGGGATAGCCCAACCACTCCGGCACACGGGTGACGATGAACAGGTACGCAACGTAGAGAACGAGAGCCAGGAGCGCCCATACCCCCTGCTTCGTTTGGAAGACGCCAAAGCCGACGGCGAGGAGGAAGAGTGCGAGGGAGACCAAGGTCACGACGATGGCAACCGGATCCGTCGCGAAGCGGAAGAATCCGTAGAAGACCGACTCATCCGCTGTGGAAACGACGACCGGGAGGATGATGAGGAAGATGCCCCAGTGGAAGAGTGTTGTGGACCCGAAGGAGAGTCCCTTCGCTCGCCGGTGGAGGACACCCAAGCTCATGAGCCCCATGCCGATGATCGGGAGAATCGTGAGGATGCTCCGACGGTTATCGAAGAGGAAATCGAGTTCAGAGAAGAAGCCGCTCGTTGCGTAACTGCGCAGCCACCCCAGGAAGAGGAGGAGGAGCGGGACGGCGAGCCACAGATGGAGCTTCGATCTCAGCACGTACGCGAAGATTGCTGTCCCCAGGAACCAGAGGAGCGCTCCCCACCAGAACGTGAGCGGCAGGTGATAGATTTGCCCGATGAGGAAAATGCTCGCACCATAGATGAACACGTTCACGAACAGGAGCGCGAGGCCCGTCTTCTCGAACGCTCTGTTCTCGAATGCGAGGTAGTACCCTGCGATTGCAGTGGAGATCATGCCGAGGAGGAGAAGCGCCACCTTGACTACGGGTAGCATTTCTTGCCAGTTACTCGCAATAAAGAGGATCACTCCCAGTCCTATGAGGATTGCTCCCACTGCGGAAAAGATACTGATCGCACGGTGCGGGATCTCCCCTGAGCCACTCTGAATGCTCTTGCGGAGCTCCTGCGCCTTCTTCTCCGTGAGGAGTCCTTCGTCCTGCCAGTGTGCGAGAGCCTGATCAACGTTCACGATCGCACAGGATACACAATTCCCCATTTTTTTCAACCGCTTCTTCTCTCGAGAAGAAAACCCAAAGCCCAAAACCCAACTCCCAAAAAAGTTCAAAATTTCAATATTCCAATTTTCAAACTTGGAACTTGTTCATTATTTGGTCTTTGGGCTTTGGGTTTTGGAACTTATGATCCGTGAGTCTACTGTTTCCCAGACCCATGCGCATCCTCGTCGCTCTCTCCGGCGGAATCGACTCCTCCACCGTCGCCCACATGCTCGCAGAGCAGGGGCACGAGCTCATCGGTGTGCGATTCACGTTATGGAGTGATCCTCTCGCACCCGCGCTCGCGGAGATCCTCCCGAACAAGTGTTGCAATGCACAGACGGCTGCCCGAGCCGCAGCGACTGCGAAGGCATTGAAGATCCCGCTGCACATCGTTGACCTCTCTGAGGAATTCAAGAGAGCTGTCGTGGACCCATTCCTCGCAGGGTACCGCGCAGGGAAGACGCCGAACCCGTGCATCGGCTGCAATCGATCGATCAAGTTCGGCAAACTCCTCTCACTCATGGAGGAGCTTCATTGCGAGCGGCTCGCGACCGGTCACTACGCGCGCACAGCAACGGAGGAGCTCTCCGATGGATCCACGCGGATGCTACTGCTGGAAGCCGAGGATGAGCGCAAGGACCAGAGCTACTACCTCTACGGACTCACGCAGGAACAGCTCGCGCGCGCCGTCTTCCCACTCGGCACGATGCGGAAGGCAGAGGTGTACGCGCTCGCGAAGCGCTATGACGTCCCATACGATGAGTATTACCGCGAGAGTCAGGACCTCTGCTTCTTCCCAGAGAAAACGCCCGAGCAGTTCCTCCGGCGCCACCTCACAGATGCACTGAAGCCCGGAAAGATCGTACGGCGCGATGGTACCGTCGTCGGAGATCATGAGGGGCTACCGCTCTACACGGTCGGTCAACGTCGTGGTCTTGGGATTGGCGGGCTCACGATTCCGTTGGAGGTGGTGTCCAAGGACTCCGACCGTAATGAACTCGTTGTCGCGGAACGAGGGGAAGTGCACACAGACGAAGTGACGCTCACTGATCTGCGCTTCGTCTCCTGGATTCCCGAACCAGGCATGGAGCACGCGTTTGAGTGTCGTCTTCGCTCACTCTCTCCAAGGAGGAGCGGAACGCTCTCCATTGAAGGGAATACCGCCCGATTCTCCTTCCCCGATCCCGTGTCACCTCAAGCTCCCGGGCAAGCACTCGTGCTCTACAGAGGCCGCGAAGTCGTGGGGGGTGGAACTATGGGCTGACCGCTCGATTCCGGCGGACGGGAGCGCTATACTGCTCCCCTTCTGCAGTGCAGAGATGCGGAAGATATGCTACAATACTCTGATTCCTATGCCCCCTTCCCACCAGGCACAGTACGACAGCGAGGGGAACATCATTCTGCCCTCCCCGCCGGAGGTGCAGCGCTACGAGGAACCTCTAGAACTGGCTCCTCCACCCACACATCCTGTTTCGCAGCGTGAGCGTCCGACCGTGGACGCGCTGTGGCGGCAGGTGCGCGGCCGCATCGGCGGTGTCGCGAGTGATTTCCTCACGGAGGGAGCTCAGCAATACCGCATGAGCTTGCGCGACGGTACGACGCTGTGGGTGAAGATGAAGACGGGGTCGAAGTCCCTCTCGCGAATACTCTGGTCCTTCCTCGCACAACCCGTCTGGATTCCCGCGCGAAATCACACGGTGAAGCAGTACAGTAGGGGGACACTCTTCCTCATCGATACTGTTCGTTTCGGGGGAACCTTCGCCGGCATCTTCCTCCTGCTCTTCGTTTCGCTCAATTACGAGAGCTTCTGGAAGATCTTCAGTGCAAATCTCAATCCCCTGAGGGATCTCCCCGGGGCCGAGGAGGAAGCGAGTGGCTTCGATAGCGCTCTCAAGGAGAAGCTCAAACACGTCCCGTCGCTCTCCACTGCAGGGCGTGCGGAGGGGAACCTCTTGAGCTACCTCCCCGAGGTCGGTCCGCCCGAGAATCTCCTCATCATCGCGAAGCTCAACTTGAACGTCCCCCTCGTGACTCCTCCCTTCGAAGCCCTGTTGCAGGAGGATTGGGCACAGGTCGAGACGGATATCCAGTCGTCACTCCAGTACGGAGTTGTCCACTACCCGGGCACTGCGCGACCGGGTCAGGCGGGCAACTTCTTCGTCACTGGCCATAGCTCGTACTACCCGTGGGCGGATGGAAACTACAAGACGGTCTTCGCTCGGCTGCAGGAGCTCCATGTCGGCGACGAGTACTGGGTGTACTACGGTGGGGATAAGCACCGCTACGTCATTCGCGAGAAGAAAGAGGTTCGCCCATCGGACATCTCCGTCCTCGACCAGCCCTCGGATGCACGACTCTCCACACTCATGACGTGCACACCCGTGGGGACAACGCTCCGACGGTTGATCATCGTTGCGGAGGAAGTAGATCCCATCACCGGCATCGCCCTCGAGGTCGGCGCTCAATCCGAGCGTGATACGCCGAATGTGCCATTAGAACTCCTCCCGATTTAGGATTAGGATTTGGATTAGGGTTTGAGGGAATCTGTTCATGGAGAGAGAGTATATATACTCCCTCCGAGTCGTTCATTTCGTCCTAATCCTAACCCTAATCCTAATCCTCACTCGCCGCTGTGGTGGAACGGTAGACACGGGGGACTTAAAATCCCCTGCCCTCACGGGCTTCTCGGTTCGATTCCGAGCAGCGGCACCATTCGATTCGCCCTCACTCCGTTCGGGCTCACTCATGGTAAACCATTCGACTCTCTTATTGCGCGAATCGAATGACCCTGAGCGTAGTCGAAGGGCCAATTCTCGATTCGCAGTTCACTACGCTCACTCCTCGCTCATGGTCCTCTCACCTTCGGTGCTCGGGCCACTACTTCGCAGAGAAATGCTGATGAAGCAATTCCCCATTACGTAGATCGGTTCGTATCGCTGAATCTATTTGCAGTAAATACAAAAACATAGTATAATAATATGAAACATGCTCCACATCCACCTCACTCGCTGGCCTTTCGTGCAGTGGCGCAGCAGTGCTCCCTCCGCACTCGCTGTCGGATGGGTAGCGCTGATCATCAGTATCATCGCAGGCTCCTCCTACAACTCCTTTGCAAAGCAGCTCGGAGAGGGCCTGTCTCCCCTCTCTTTGATATTTGTCAGCGAAGTGCTGACGGGATTCTTCGTCCTGCTCTCCTTCGGCACGGTCCCCCTCGTGCGGCAGATACTCTCCCTCCAGCAACGCCATCTACTCCCTATGCTCGTCCTGGGGGTGATCAACGGCATCGTCGCTCCCGTTCTCTGGTTCATTGGCTTGCGATCCACCAGTGCGGTCAATGCCGAGCTCTTCGGTCGCAGCGAAATGCTCGCGATGATTCTCTTCGCGGTTCTCTTTTTGGGGGAGAGAATCAAGCGTGAACACATCATCGCTGGAGCGGTGATGATCTCCGGCATCATCTTCGTCGCATTTCGAGGGTTCTCTGTCAGCATCACACTCCAGTGGGGGGATGCTCTCATCCTCCTGGCGAGCGTGGTTTTCGCCAGCGGGAGCATCATCTTCAAGCGCTTCCTGCACGATGTTCCCGTGCAAGTCGTCACGGTCCTCCGTTCCGTTGTTGCCGTTTCAGCATTCTTCTTCGTATCACCCTTCATCACGCATCCCCTCGTGGAAGAGATCCGGACATTCCCCCTGGAGCTTTTGCCAGCACTTCTCGGCTTTGCATTCATTGCACGCTTCTTGCTCCTCATCAGCTTCTACGAGGCGGTTGATCGCATTCCGGTTGCAACAGTCTCCCTCGCTTCCACGATGAACATCGTAGGCGGGACACTCTTCGCACACTTCTACCTGGGAGAGCAATTCGCCTGGTACCACATGTTCGGAGGCGGACTCATCGCACTGGGAGTTCTCCTGCTGCAACTCATCGGTGTGCACGCTACCCCCGAGGAGCACGAGCGCCACATCCGGCAGCACCCGCGACACCACCATTAGGACAACGAAAAAGCCCCCCGATCTCGGGGGGGGCTTTTATTGTTACGGAATGCGGATTACCTCCGACCGCTCGCATTCTTCCACTTCGCGAGACGGGCCTCTCTGCGCGCGTTGACGCGGGCTTTGCGGGCATTGATGCGCGACATTCTCTTCTCCCGTGCGAGAGTCTTGCGCTGCTCGGATGTTAGGCTCTTCAAGTCCTGCTTAAGAATGCCTGTGGGCGTAGAGGGCTTCACAGCCTGCACACTCTTGCCCCCACCTCCACCCCCGGAGCGTACACCGCCACCTCCTCCACCACCACCCGTCGCGTTCGTCGTACTACTCCCAATGGGCGAGAAGTTGGTCGTGTCTGTGATGCTCCGCGCATCTTGCGCATCTGTGTACGTTGCAGTCATGACCGCTTCCGCCGCACCCTGCAGAGTGCCATCGCTACTCGTAGCAGACGCGTTAGTTACGGGGAGTGATCCTCGGAAGATACCGGATGCTACAGCAGTCTCCGTGAGAGTCACGGTCTCCGAATCCCCTCCAGCAAGGGCGACCGTGATCGTGAGCGTGTCTGCGGCCGTTCCGCTGATGTTCTCGTCACTATCGGTGACCGTGAAGTACGCCGTCTCCCCTGACTTGATTTCGGACACAGAGGCGTAGCTACTGTTCGTGATCATGAAGGTCGAACCCGAGTGGACGAGTTTACCCGTGTCTTCCTTGATGGAACCGTTGTTCGTGATTGTTGCGCCTGTTGCGTAGAGGGTCTGCGCGACGAACGTCAGAGTGGAACTACTGTCGATGGTGAGCGTTCCCAGGACGCGGATGTTACTCGTGAGCGTGACACCGCTCGATGCGGAGACCTGGAGGTTGTGGACTTCGGAGGCGACACCTTCCACATCGAGGTTCTGGTACTTGCCATTCATAATGAGCGTTCCACCCGACAGAATGAACCGACCCGCGGCCCCCGTGGTGAGTGAGCCGGAGAGTCGAATATTCTCCTCCGCTTCGAGCGTTGCATCAGCGTCGTTCCCGATGGCGATGAAGCCGCTGGAGTTGAGCTTGGTATCCCTCTGCTGCAAGTCAAAGGTTCCGTTCGTGATAGTCAAATTCTTCATCCGCAGCGTCGCGCCGCTGACGATGAGGTCATCGCTCCCCGCCGCACCGACGCTATTCAGGATGATTCCCGAGAAGATCGACTGTCCAACGGCCTGGGTTACAGGGAGTCCGTCGGCGATGGAGCCGGAGAAGGCGAAGTTTTGGTCCTGCCATCCCTCGAAGAGCACCGTACCGGAGTACCGGATGCGACCCGCACGGTTGACGATGAGATCACCGGAGAGGGAGAAAATGTGGTTCGCGACGGAGTTGCTCATGATGCCTCCTGTCTGCACGTAGCTGCCGGAGATGTTGAGTTTCGAACCGGTGCCGAAGTTCAATCGTCCGCTTCCCATGCGAATTCCCCCCGAACCGACAATGAGTGAGGATGATCCCACGAGGAGTCGACCGGAGAACGTGGGAGAGAGGATGAGCTTCTCGACCTGCGTATTGTTCTTGAGCTTGATCCACTGGCCAGTGCCGCGCTGGATCATGATGCTCGAATCCAAACTTACCGTGTCGGCTGCGCCTGGAATGGAAGCACCGGTAGCGCCGGTAACCGTGGCCGCCCAGTTATCCGTGTTGTCCCACTGTTGCCCACGATCATCTGCATCACCGCGCCAGTAGCGCGTGGCGGCGAATGCAGCGTTCGGTGCCAGCATCGAGACGATGAGCGACATACTCGTGAGGAAGCGCAGGCGTTCCGTGAAACGCGTCCATGCAGCGGAGAATCGGGAGGTGTCCATAGGGGAAGGTGGAGAAGAGTGAAGGGAATGTACGTTCCACGGAGAAACCGCGGAAACTTACCGGTCATTGTTCCATTCCCCTGTGCAGAGCGACAACCACATTGCCTTTCCTGTGAGGAATTTTGTGATGCAACGTGCGATCACTCCGCGTGCTCCTCGCGCGCGGAGGAAACTACTCAGCCTACAGAAAAGCCCCCGTGCAGGGGGCTTCCTCTTCCATTCCTCTAGAGAATTACTTCCGCCCGCTCGTCTTCCACTTCGACAGACGCGCTTCCTTGCGAGCGTTGATACGCGCCTTGCGTCCGTTGATGCGCGCTTCACGCTTCTCCTTCGCGAGCATCTTGCGCACCTCGGGTGTCAGGCTCTTCAGCTGCTCCTTGAGAACGCCAGTCGGCGCAGCGAGCTTCGGGCTCTGCACGCTCTTCCCCCCTCCGCCTCCACCGGAGCGCACACCGCCCCCTCCACCACCGCCGCCCGTGGCACTCGTCGTGGCGGAACCGATGGGTGTGAAGTTGGCCGTATCCGCATTGACTTTCGCATCCTGCGCATCCGTGTACGTCGCGGTGATCAGGGAATCAGCGGTGCCCTGGAGCGTTCCGTCGTTCGACGTTGCACTCGCGTTCGCGAGGGCGATGGAGCCTCGGAAGATGCCCGATGCCACAGCGGACTCCGTGAGTGTGACGGATTCCGAATCGCCCGATGCGAGTGCGACGGTAATCGCCAGGGTGTCTGAGGCCGTTCCGCTAATGTTCCCATCGCTATCCGTGAGGGTGAAATACGCGGTTTCTCCGGTCTTCACTTCCGAGACTGCGGCGTAACTGCTGTTCGTGATCATGAAGGTGGAACCGGTGTGCACGAGCTTCCCGGTGTTCTGCCGGAGCGTGCCGTTGTTCGTGAACGTGGCACCGGTGAGGTACAGCGTGTTCGCAGCGTGCGTGAGTACGGAGCTTGTGTTGATGGTGAGGGTTCCCAGCACGCGGACATTGCTCGTGAGGTAGACGCCGCTATTTGCGGCAATGGTCAAATTGTGGATGTTCGACTCCACGCCTTCCGCGTCGAGGTCCTGACGGATCCCATTCATCGTGAGCGTTCCGCCGGAGAGGGTGAAGCGGCCAGCGGCTCCGGTACTGAGTGAGCCCGACATGAACAGATTTGAATTGGTGCTGAAGGTCGCCTGCGCGCTATTCGCAACGGTGATCCCTCCGCTTGCGGAAAGTGTGAGGCTATTCGTCGCCAAATCGAGGTTGCCTAGAGTCACCGTGATGGCGCGCGTGATCAGATTTCCCCCTGCAAAAGTCACATCGTCATCCGTTGTTCCACCAGCGTTGTTGAGGGTGAGGTTGTAGAGACGCTGACCATCGACGTCCACCGATTGATCTCCCACATCATTGAGAGTGAGGGTCCCACCAGTCACGGTAATGGTTGCAGCATCGTTCACGAGAATCGTCCCAGAAACAGTCATATTCGCATCCGTCGTCAGCGTTGCCTGTGCAGTATCAGCGAGTGTAATCCCCTTCTCCACAATGAGCGCGACGTTCTGCGTGTCCAAATCCAGATTTCCTCGAGTCACCGTTAAGGATCCCGACAGCTGCAGTGTCCCTCCAGAGGCAATGATGTCATCATTCGTACCTCCCCCGCCATTGTCGATAGTCAAGTTATTCATCCTCTGGCCGTCGAGATCGAGGATCTGGTCCACTCCGCCGTTCAACCGCAAGGTTCCTCCCGAGATCGAAATCGTCGCCAGGTCATGAACCCACACTCTGCCCGATGCAGTGATGTTCTCCTCCGCCTCAAGTGTCGCATCGGCGTCGTTCGCGAGCGTGATGGAACCGCTCGCGACGAGGTTGACATCCCGCTGCTGCATGTCGAAGGTTCCGTTCGTGATGGTTAAATTCTTCATACGCAGTGTCGCGCCGCTGACGATGAGGTCGTCGCTGCCCGCTGCTCCCACGCTGTTGAGGATGATGCCGGAGAAGATCGCCTGCCCGACAGCCTGTGTGTCCGGCAGCGCATCGCGGATGGAGCCCGAGAACGCGAGATTCTGGTCCTGCCATCCCTCGAAGAGCACCGTACCGGAGTACCGGAAGCGCCCCGCTTGCTTGATGATCAAGTTACCGGAGAGGGAGAAGACGTGGTTCGCGACGGAGTTACTCATGACTCCTCCGGACTGAATGTAGCTCCCGGAGATGCTGAACTTCGTGCCCGTGCCGAAGTTCAACCGCCCGCTCCCGATGCGCACTCCTCCCGACCCGACGATGAGCGTCGATGTACCGACGAGCAGGCGTCCCGTGAATGTGGGGGAGAGGATGAGCTTCTCCACGGCAGTGGTGTTCTTGATTCTGATCCACTGACCCGTGCCGCGCTGGATCATGATGCTGGAATCGAAGCTGACGGTGTCCGCTGCACCCGGAACGGAAGCTCCTGTGGCGCCGGTGGGCGTCGCTGCCCAGTTGTCCGTGCTGTCCCATTGCTGTCCGCGGTCATCCGCATCGCCGCGCCAGTAGCGTTCGGCGGCGAAGGCAGCGTTCGGTGCCAGCATCGAGACGATGAGCGACATACTCGTGAGGAGGCGCAGGCGTTCCGTGAAACGCGTCCATGCAGCGGAGAATCGGGAGGTGTCCATAGGGGAAGGTGGAGAAGAGTGAAGGGAATGTACGTACCACGGAGAAACAACGAATACCGAAGGAGGATTCTTCCAGTCCTCATTTGTGACAACAAACACATTGTCTTTCCGGTGAAGGGATTTGTTATGCAACGTGCGATCACTCGACTTCGCAAACAGTCACACCGTGAGTGCGGGGGCTCCTCCTTATAGTGTGCTCTGCGTGGGTGAAAGGAAGAGCCGGGAATTCCACAGAAACTCTGCGTGTCATCCCTTGCCCCATCGGTGACGCTCGCGTACTCTCCGCCAGACATGCACGCGCACACGGCCAGTGGCTCCGCGAGCACCCGCGAGGGTGCTGCGGACGATTTTTCCGCAGTGCGCTCGATCCTCCTCCTGGGCTCTGGGGCTCTGAAGATTGGGGAAGCGGGCGAGTTCGACTACTCCGGCAGCCAGGCGATCAAAGCATTTAAGGAGGAGGGAAAGCGGGTGGTCGTCGTGAACCCGAACATCGCGACGAACCAGACGAGCTGGGGGCTCGCGGATGCAGTGTACTTCGTGCCTGTCTCTCCGGCGTTCGTTTCGCGCGTGATTGAGAAGGAGAAGCCGGATGCAATCGCCCTGAGTTTCGGTGGACAGACTGCGCTCAACTGCGGCGTGCAGCTGGAGGAGCAGGGCATCCTCGCGAAGCATCACCTCCGCGTCCTCGGGACATCCGTCGACAGCATCCGCAAGACAGAGGACCGGGCACTCTTCAATAAGGAGCTGCGGAGCATCGATGTCTCTGTGCCAACGTCGCAAGCGTGCAATACGATCGAGGATGCCGTGAAGGCTGCAGAGGAGATAGGGTACCCCGTCATCGTCCGCGCGGCATTCGCGCTCGGTGGGAAAGGGAGCGGACGGGCGATGAACGAGCAGGAACTGCGCGAAATCCTGAAAGTTGCCTTCGTGGAATCACCGCAGGCGCTCGTCGAGGAGGATCTCACGGGGTGGAAGGAAATCGAGTACGAAGTCGTCCGCGATCAGTTCGATAATTGCATCACGGTGTGCAATATGGAGAACGTGGACCCGCTTGGCATCCACACAGGAGAGTCGATTGTCATCGCCCCCAGCCAGACACTGGATAACACCGAGTACCAGATGCTGCGCTCGATCGCACTGCGCGTCATTCGACATCTGCAGATCGTCGGGGAGTGCAACATTCAGTACGCTCTCGATCCTCGTTCCCGCGCGTACCGCGTGATCGAGGTGAACGCACGTTTGAGCAGGAGCTCCGCGCTCGCATCGAAGGCAACGGGATACCCGCTCGCCTTCATCGCTGCAAAGCTCGCCCTCGGGCACGGACTCCCCTCACTCCGGAACGCCATCACGCGAGTGACGTGCAGCGACTTCGAGCCGTCCCTCGACTACGTAGCGGTGAAGATGCCGCGCTGGGATCTCCAGAAGTTCCGTCATGTCTCCGATCAGGTGACGAGTGAGATGAAGTCCGTGGGTGAAGTGATGGCGCTCGGGAGGACGTTCGAGGAGGCGCTGCAGAAAGCTATTCGCATGCTTAACATTGGTACGGAGGGACTCTACCCAGCGGCATTCAAGTTCGATGATCTCACGAAGGAAGTAAAGCGCCCCACACCCCGCCGCCTCTTCGCAGTCGCACAAGCACTCCATGGAGAGTGGACTACAGAGGAGGTTGCCATCGCGACGGGCATCGACCGCTGGTTCCTCGACCGCATCAAGCGCTGCAGCAATCTCGCTCGTCAGCTGTTCCTCACGAAGGCGCACGCACTTGAGCCGGATGTCCTCCGCACGTGTAAGCGCGCAGGATTCTCTGACCGCGCCATCGCCCTTATCCGCGATGTGCCGATGGAACAGGTGCGCGATGACCGCATCCGCGAGGGTATCGTCCCGATGCTGAAGCAGGTGGATACCCTCGGCGGAGAGTTCCCCGCGCAGACGAACTATTTGTACCTCACGTATCATGGTACGGAGCATGATGTGACCTTCACGAACAACGAAGGAGCGATGAGCGATGAGCGGTCAGCTCGAAACTCGAAGCTTGAAGCTCGAAGCTCATTACCGCGCGCGATCGTCCTCGGTGGGGGCCCGTACTCCATCGGCTCTTCGGTCGAATTCGACTGGTGCTGCGTCCAGGCAGCGCACGAGCTCAAGAAGCAGGGGTTCGCCGTGCATATGATCAACTCGAACCCCGAGACCGTGAGCACGGACTACGACGAGTGCGATGCGCTCTTCTTCGAGGAGCTCACGGAGGAGCGCGTTCGCGACATCGTCACTCTCGTGGAACCCAGTGGCGTCGTGGTGTCCATGGGCGGGCAGATCCCGAATTCCCTCTCCCCCAAGCTCGCGAAGGCGGGCATCGCGATCTTCGGGACGAATCCCGCAGACATCGACCGTGCGGAGGATCGCCACAAGTTCTCGACATTGCTGGATACGCTCAAGGTCGATCAGCCGGAGTGGAAGGAATTCGCGGACCTCTCCTCGGCGAAAACATTCGCGCAGTCCGTGGAGTACCCGGTGATCGTTCGGCCTAGCTACGTGCTCTCCGGTGCGGCGATGGCCGTCGTCCACTCCGGGGACGACCTCGAGGCCTACCTCGAGCAAGCCGCACTCGTGAGTAAGGAGGCACCAGTCGTCATCTCCAAGTTCGAGCAGGGCGCGAAGGAGATCGAGTTCGACGGCGTTGCGCAGGCGGGCAACCTCCTCCTCTACGCGATCTCTGAACACATCGAGAACGCCGGAGTGCACTCCGGTGATGCGACGATCGTGCTCCCGCCGCAGCGCGTGAACTTGGCAACCCTGCGACGACTCAAGAACATCGCGAAGAAGATCGCCGAGGGACTCCGGATCTCCGGCCCGTTCAACATCCAGTTCCTCGCGAAGAATAATCGTCTCAAGGTGATCGAATGCAATCTCCGCGCGAGTCGCAGCTTCCCCTTCGCGAGCAAGGTAACCGGTGAGAACTTCGCCTCCCTCGCGACGCAGGCGCTCCTCGGGCGCGCGCCCGCGAGCAAGCGCTACCAGACGATCGACCTCGATCACGTTGCGGTGAAGGCTGCGCAGTTCAGCTTCAGCCGCTTGAAGGGTGCAGATCCGCGACTGGGCGTTGAGATGGCGAGCACGGGAGAGGTTGCGTGCTTCGGGAGTAATGCGGAGCAGGCGCTCCTCACGGCACTCCTCGCCGTCGGCTTCAAGTTCCCGAAGAAGAACATCCTCGTCACCATTGGGAGGCTGGAAGATAAGATGGATCTCCTGCCCTCGATCCGCACCCTCGCGGAGCGTGGCTTCTCCTTCTTCGCAACCCAGCGCACGCACGAGTTCCTCAACACGCGCAACATCCCCTCTGCACTGCTGCACAAAGTTTCTGAGCCGCGTAGTCCCAACATTCGGGAGTACCTGGAGCAGAAGCGCATCGAGCTCGTGATCAACATCCCCACGCACTCGAGCGGCGACACGCAGACGGATGGCTACTTCATCCGCCGCATCGCGACGGATCACGGAATCCCCCTCCTCACGAACGTCCAACTCACGAAGCGCCTCGTGGAGGCGCTGGCCCAGGAGAACGTGGAGGAGCTCCCTATCCTCAAGTGGCCGGACCTGCTGAGGGCAACCTGAGGAAGGGCAGGAAAGGCAGGAAGGGCAGGAAGGGCAGCGAGGGCAGGAACGGCAGGAAGGTCTTTTACATTCTGCCTTTCCTGCCTTGTCTGCCTTTCCTGCCCTTCAGTCCCCTCTTTGCCTTCGCTGCCCTTCCTGCCCTTCCTGCCTTTCCATCCGAGCATTGCCTCCACGCGATTTTGCACTACAATAGCCGCTACCTCCACTCCCTCATCTCCCATGGCAGACGATTTCACCACTGATGACGACGCCGCTTCCGCCGGGTTCGCCGGCGACGACCGCACGCTCGTCACAAAGGACGGGTTACGTAAACTCAAGGAGGAGCTCGACTACCTGAAGACCGTCCGTCGGCAGGAGGTGGCACAGCGCCTGAAGGAAGCGATCTCGTACGGCGATCTCTCGGAGAACTCCGAGTACGAGGAGGCGAAGAACGAGCAGGCGTTCGTCGAGGGCCGCATCATCGAGCTCGAGCAGAAGATCAAGAACGCAAAGATCATTGTAGAGAAGAAGACGGACTCGAAGCGCTCGAAGGAGATCGACATCGGGTCGACCGTCACCCTCGCGAACAAGATTGAGAACGACGACGAGGAGACGTACACGATCGTCGGTTCCACGGAGGCAGATCCGCTGGATCACAAAATCAGCAATGAGTCACCGATCGGCAAGGCACTGCTCTCTCGCAAGAAGGGCGACGTCATCGAAGTCCCGTCTCCCTCGGGCATGCTGAAGTACGAAGTGCTGAATGTCGCATGAGCCGTAGCATTGGCTGGTGAATGGGGTCACTGACCAGCAAGGCAGAAAGGGCAGACAGGGCAGGAAAGTCAGCACGCATCAGACTATGTTTTCGCGAGCTGCCCTTCCTGCCTTTCCTGCCCTTCGCTATGCTCAGTAGTGAGACACTGCTAGGCTACTCTCACGCCGCATGTCAGACCCCACTCCCCCGCCGACACCGCCATCCCCTCCTCCCCCTCCGAAGCAAGGGGGGTCGTCTGTCGTGATCTCCGAGGAGCTCAAGCAGAAACACCCCGACCTGATCGCCCTCATCGTCGCTTCGGAGAGCATGAACGACGAGGAGCGGCAGTACTGGGTGAACATCCTCCCGATCATGACGCCGGAGCAGCTGCAGAATCTTCGGGATATTTTGGACAATGAGAAGAAGCAGCTCGCGGCGATCGACGAGAAGTACAGTAAGGAAATCGAGCGCATTGGAGAGACGCAACTGGTGAAACAGACAGAGGAGGAGCGTCGCAAGCGCCGCGAAGCTCGCACGAGCAAGGAGAGCTCCGCTATGGCGGAGGAGCAGCAGCGAGCGGAGGAAGTGCTCCGGAAGATTGAGGCGGGAAACCTCCCCTAGGGAACGGGGAACTGGGAACAGGGATCAGGGAATGAAACCGCGAGCGGTTTCTTCCTGTTCCCCAATTCCTTCCCTGTTCCCACCTGTTCCCCGTTCCCTGTTCCCTGTTCCCTTACACGTGCGGAGTCACTAGCCCTGCACAGCCGATGATGAATCGATCGATGACCGCCGTGAGCTCCTCCGGTGCCTCATCCGTCGCGCGGATGCCGCCGGTCTTCAGGGCGATCTCATCGGCAATCGTCCTCTCAACGAATGCGGTGAGCGTTGCTCGATCGACACGCTGCACGAGGGAAGCGAGTGCACGCGCCATGTCCGGACGCATGCGCGCAAAGCTGGCGATGTTGCGCACGTCGGCCTTCCCATCCACAGCGAGACCTCCTGCAGTGATCAGGTTCCGGAGCATCCAGAGGAGCACATTCCAGAGGGAGTAGGGATCCTCACCACGCTCGAGCAGAGTCCGTGCGTACGAGAGAGCCTCTCTCCCCTTCCCCGCGGAAAGGAGATCTGTGAGGTGCCAGATGATCTGCGTTCCCGAGGGGACAGCAATGCGCTCGACGTCCACCGTCGTGATCGTCCGGCCCGCAGCGTACGTGCAGAGCTTCGTCGCTTCCTGCGCGAGGGTCTCCTGATCTTCACCGACAATGGCAATCAACGACTCGAGTGCACCTACCTCGGCGCGCCCCCCCTGCAGCGTGACGAATGGCACGAGCCACTGCAGGAGGGAACGACCCTTGAGCGGAGCGAACGTCGTGACCTTCGCTGTCTTCAGGAGTTCCTTGTACACGGTTGAGCGCTTGTCCGGTTCTCCGTCTACGAAGAGAAGAACGCATGCGGGGTGCACACTCCCGATAACGAGGGCGAACTCCTCCTTCGTGAACTTGGGCATCCCTTCGATGACGATCAGGCGCTTCTCCGCAATGAAGGGCATCGTCGCGACCTCATCGAGGAGCGTTCGTAGCGTCAGGGAGGCGGTATCGAGGCGTTGGAGATTCTCCGAGCCATGCTTCTCCGTGAACTGCTGGAGCCAGCGCTGCTTCTCCTCCCGCAACTGGAAGGCGTTCTCGCCAGTCAGGAAGAACAGCTGAGTGATGGCCACAGGGTACCTTCGTGGCTTCTAGAGGGAAAGGATCTGGCTTCGAGAGGGAGGAAAATCTTATGGTTATGCACTCTTTTATCTACTTGGCAATTCCATCGGAATGGAGGGGGAGGGTGAAATTCGCTATACTATTAGGAAATATGCACACATACCTCCATTCCCTCCTCTCTCGCACGACGCTGCGCGCAGTCGTGCTCGGCGCGACGTGCATCGTTGGGTCCTTCGTCATCGGTGTCCAAACCGTCGGCGAATTGGAACCTGTTGAGCACGGCCAGGCGACAGAGCTGCAGGCAAGTATCGTGTCTTCCCAAGGCGATCTCGACAACGACGGCGCGGTGGATCTCAGCGATATCATCGCGCTCCTCGAAATCGCACAGGGATACGCGGAAGCGACTCCTGCGCAACTGAAGGCTGACCCCAACGGAGATTCCCAACTGACGGTCGAGGATGCGCTCCGCCTCCTGCGCACACTGGCCATCCGCTAGTCTCATGCAACGCTCTGGGTCCATCCGCTGGCACTCTCCCCGTACCTGCGTGCGGCTCCTCACGAGCATTGCACTCGCGCTCTGTTCGTCCGTGACAACGGTCACTGCGCAGGACCAGGAGACGGTCCTTTTGCTCCGGCCGCACTGCGAGCTGGAGAAGCAGGAAGACTGCCCAGCATTCGAGATCAATGATCCCGAGAACCTCCGCACGCCAGAACTGACCGTGGGAGGGTCTCTCGATGTGGATCTCGTCCTCGTGAACCGGAGCAGCGAGCCCATTCGCCGTGTGCGAACCTGGATCACCTACGATCCGCAGATTTTGCAGGGAGTCACCATCACAGTGAACGAGCAGTTCCCTATCATTACACCAGGGGAAGCGGACTTCTCGAGTGCAGACGGGTATGCCCAGATCGGCGTAAGTACGGATGCAGTGTCCCCGGTCGACGGTGAGATCATTCCCATCGCCCGCGTGCAGTTCACGGTCCTCAAGGCACCGGGGGGCGGGAGGACACCACTCAGTTTCTACGACCTCCAGGAAGGACTGGAAGGACACACCTTCGCCGTGCCTGCAGGAAATGAAGAGAGCAACATCCTCCCCACGGAACTCGGCGGACTCATCGTCCGCATTGCAGGCTCTACAGAGACCTCCTCCAGCGCTGCATCCGTCAGCTCGGCGAGTGGCACTGGAACATCTGTCTCCAGCGCAGCACTCTCCTCCTCAACATCACAGGCTGCAGCGAGCACACCTGCGAGCGGCGCGAGCTCATCTGCTGCTTCCACAGGGCAGCGCACGGCATTCATCCTCCTGCAAGTGCAGAACCTTCGCGCAACGACAGAGGGGAGCACGATCTACGTGGCGTGGGACCCCCTCGCGAGCCAGGATGTCCGCGGCTACAACATCTACTACGGCTCAGAAACCGGTCGCTACATCCAGCGGAAGAGCATCGCCTCGACGGGGAACAGTATCTCGCTCCGAGGCCTCCCCGAGGGGACGACGTACTTCGTCGCAATCCGCGCGTTCAATGAGGCGGAGGAGGAGAGCGCGTTCAGTCAGGAAGTCTCCGTGAAAGTCGGTGATCCTGGTTCGTCCACTTCGCCGCTTGTCGGGCAGATCACCCGAGACGATGGACCCAATGGTCAGAACCCGCTCGATACCCCAGACGGCAGACCGATCACGAGCACAGTCCCTGGAGAGTCGGGGGCATCCTCGATCCTCCTGCTTCTGTTGCTGGGCTCCGCGATCATCGGCACCGCCTTCGCCTTCCGTCGGCAGCTCGCCGCGCCCTACGTCCGCCCATGATGGACCTCCACCCTCACTGGCACACGACCGGGAGGGAGGGGGATGCAGGGATACCATCGATTCCACAGAGGACAGCGGGGAAGCGCGTTCCCGTTCTGGGGGCACTCCCCTCCCGTCGGCCCGCAGCGATCGTCGGCATCCTGCTCGTGCTCGGCATTGGCTACGTCATCACGACGGATGCCTCCCCTTTCCAGGGACAGGTTGACGATGGGGTGACCGCAGAGGACTCGTCCAGAGAGGAGGAATTCGCTGGCGACGAGGAGTTCCCGGTGGACGAGGAGTTCGGGGAGTCTCCCGATGGTACCCTCGCACCCGTCGAAGTGCGCATCACCCTGAAACAGGGCCTGGTGCCACGGTCGATCACGGTGAGCCCCGGCCAGGAGATCATCTGGATCAACGAGCAGCAGCTGCCGCATATCCTCGAGTCGAAGCTCCTCTTCGACGAAACAGGGCAGTACCTCTACACACCGGCAATCTTCTCTGGCAAGCGCGAGAGCTTCATCATCTCTCCCGAGCAGAACTTGGGCACGTACGAGTACACATCCTCCACATCCAAGGACATCCAGGGGGAAATTACCGTTGCCCTAGCGCAGAGTTCCCCCGGCGATGGGGAGGTGCCTGACCCGTTCGGTTCCGCAGCACTCAGCAAGATCCCGTTGCCGAGCGGCGAAGGGAGGAAGCCCGCCGCACCTCCCAAGACCGCAGCGAAGAGTACCGCATCCGCACCTCAAGTTGCGAAGCAGCAATCCTCCGCACCAACAATGGCCGCTGCGCATACAGCACTCCCTTCAGAGCTCCCCGCCGCTCAAGCGATCTCCTCTGCATCAGCAGCGCAGGCGATTGCACAGGTGATCCCTCCGTTCCTCCCACCACCGGGAAACGGGAGCACATCGTCACTGCCACCTTCGCAGGAGGACTTGATTCCCCACAATCCCTACACCGTTGCCGGAGGACGTCAGCACCCCTTCGATGGTAGTGGCGAGCCGATTGACGATCTCTTCGACGGGCCGACGCATGCTGGTGCTCCCCTGGACAGGTACCGACCACGGGCGCATACGAAGACGGGGCCAGAGGTCTGGGTCGTTCTCGCTGTGAGCCTCCTCGGGATAGGGTGGTTCGGTCACCGGACGCTCAAGCGCATGCGCAGTTTGTAGGGCACGATTCCCTCCCTCGCGAGAGGAAGGAAATTGCTTTTGACGTGAAAAAATGCTAGTATAGGGAGAAACACACTTTCATCCCCCACTCCCTATGGGACGCTCCCCTTCCTCGGTCCGCCGCGCACCTGTCGTGCTCGCGGTCGCCCTCATCTTCGGTGCAGCCAGCTTCGGCGCGGTACGGTCCGCATTCCTCCAGCAACCTCCAGAGTTGGTCGTGGATAACCTCCATCCCAAGCTCTTCCAGCGCATCGAACGCTTCCTCGTTCCCGGGAAGAACGCGAACGGGAAGAGCGTCATGGTTGGAAAGTGGACGACGCACGTGGAATTCCCGCTTCGGTACCCCGGGTTGCAATCCATGTGGCGGCTCACGCAGGGGGGATTCCGCGGGAACCAGTTCAAGGCGAGTGCCTACGTCCCATCGTCCGTCGCTTCGCGCTACGCGCGTGCGCTCTGGCACTTCCGTTCCATCGATCCTGGTCCCTACGACGTGTACATGACATGGAAGGGCGGACAGCAAATGGCGACGGCTGCGCCCGTCCGCATCCGCGAAGTGCAGAGGAACCTCACCGAAGCTCCCCTCCTCGTGAACCAGCGCGGAGAGCCGAGTGGCGAGGTCTTCGAAGGACGTCCATGGCAGAAGCTCGGCACGTTCATGGTCACGAAGCCCAATCTCGTGGTCGATATCTCGAATGCGAACTTCCAGGGCCAGCCGCCCGTCGGGGGGACTGTGGGCGCAGACGCCGTGCGCCTCGTCCGTCTCCCGCGCGTGGATCTCTCGCTCACTTCAACCGTGGAACTCACTGTGCACGACGGGAACCAGGAACTCACGATGCGACAGACTGTGCACAATGCTGGTCCGGATGCACCGAGGGACATCGTCCTCCAAACGCTCATCCCGGAGAACCTCCTCCCCACGAACCTCCCCCCCGGCTGCGAGATCAGTGAGCAATCGGTGATCTGCAGCAATCCTCCTCTGGATACAGAGATCACCTATGCCTTCGTCATCCCCGCAGGGATGGCGTGTCCCGCGGACTTCACGATCTTCTCCCAAGTGGACAACGCGGAGTTCGACACGAATTCCTCGAACAACACTGTCGTCTCTGAGACGAGGGTCCTCTGCGCTTCGAAGGCAGACCTCCGTGTCAGTGCGCAGACCCCTGTCGAAGAAGTCTCCGCAGGGGGAGAGATCCCGTACACCTTGACTATCACGAATGCCGGACCAGATGACGCCACGAACGTCCTTCTCGACACCTCTGCGCCCGCGTTCTACGGTCGTGTGAAGCGTGTGCACGATTCTCGCTGCGAGGTGACCAGGCAGTATGATTGGAATGGCGACAACGAGGTGTGGGGGGAGGAGAACATCCTCTGCAGGATTGGGGACTTGCCCACTGGGGAATCCACAGATATTTCTTTTGACATCAGTGTGAAGCCCGAGGGCGTCCCCTGCGACTACCCGCTCGCGCTGCCCTCTCTCGTGTCCGGATCAGAAGTGGACGAGAATGAAGACGATAACTTCTTCTTTGTGGAGACGAGAGTCGTCTGCAATGCGGCCGCAGATTTGCGCATCACACTGGAGAGTTCCACTCCCGATGTTAGCCCCGGCGACGTGGTGAGCTACTCCGCATCCATCACCAACACTGGACCCGGTGTCGCAGAGCGCGTCTTTATGCACGTGTTCCCACCCATGCCCGACGCATCGTTCATGCCGTTCTCCGATGGATCCTGCAGAATCGATCACACGAATGACAGTACCGATCCTGCGGGGAACACCGACCACTCCATCGATCAGGTCCTCTGCGACTTTGGGTCTATTCCCAGTGGTCAAGGACGCGGAGCGACGTTCACCGTCCTCCTGAACGACGACGCTTCCTGCGTCGATGGGCTCGAGCAGGTGGTCGCCACCTCCTCCACGACAGAGGATCCAAATCCTGAGAATAACATCGCTGCATTCACCCACGCACTCCATTGTGCACCGGCGGGCACGGACATCGGCGTGACACTAAGCGGTCCCTCTGCAGTGCTCCCGGGAAACATTGCTTCCTTCGAACTCACTGGGGTGAACAACGGTCCAGACGCTGTTTCGTCCCCCATCGCTTTCATTCTCGAAGCTCCGGGAATCTCCTTCTTCACTCCGCACTCCGACGATCGCTGTTCGCAGGAAGGTTCCAGTATCCGCTGTGTGAGCAATCAGCTTCGTCCAGTAGAAAGAGATGTATTTGGTGTCGTCTTCTACATTCCCATCGACATCGCGTGCGGGGCGACATACACCATACGGGCACGTGTGAGTGAGACCCCTCAGGGTGATCCTCTAACGGAGAACAACGCTGCAGAGACGCAATTCACCGTCCCCTGCGCTACGTCTTCATCCGCGCTCGACGTCATTATCGATGGACCAGCGCAGCAGAACTACACTCGTCAGCAGGATGACGCTGTTCTCGCGAACATCGTCCTCTCTCCCTCGCGCGACATCATCGACCTCCGCCGTCTGTACTTCGCTATCCAAGCGAAGACGAATGACAACCGCGGCTTGCAAGCGACGAATAGGACAGAGACCGATAACATCCATGAGATTCTCGAGGATGTCGAGCTCCGCAATGTGCGTACGGGACAGACGATCGATGCGCAGCGACTGACATGGAGTGGCGATCTGGGGACATCCACTGCGCAGACCTACCAAATCTACTTGGTGAGGGATATCACCGTCGACCGTCCAGACACCTGGGAAGTGAGAGCAGACTTCATAGACAACACCGCAGCGAATTCCCCACGGAGCGGTGACTCTGTCCGCGTGCATATCTGCGGCGAGCCGACGCACGTCGACGGAGAACCAAACCCCACTCCCTGCACCTTCGGTGGTCTCATCTCCATGTCCAACGCGTACGCACTGCAGGCGAACGATCACACCTTGGGTACTCCAATCCGTACCGCAACACCGCGGGGAACCATTTCCGGGAACTTCCACAAAATTGCCGGTGCTACTCTCGCCATCAGCGTGAAAACGATTGGCACCACAGATACAGTAGTCACTGGGCAGAAGAATGTGAACCTGCTGCGCTTCGAGGCTCGCGCGAGTGAAGCTGAGGACATCTTCTTCCATCGCATCGATCCCGCTGCCGACGGACAGACATCTCTCGATAATGCCCAGAACTTCTCACTCTGGGTAGATACGGATGGCAACGGAGTGGTGGATACCGTTCTGCAAGATCATCTCTCTCCCGTATTGGGCAATATGTCCTTCAGTGACTTCAGCGGAGGGGGGTACGTCGTTCCAAGGGGGAGTACCGTCCTCTTCGAGATCCATGCAGACATTGCCCAATCCCCTGCAACACCGAACACGCTCCAGCTCAAGATTTTCCCGCTCGGCATTGGGGCGGAACGCTCAGGTGATGGCGTCAGCCTCGAGGGCATCTCCATCGATAATCAATGCACGTCGACCTCCTGTGAAATCTTCCTCACCACGACACCTTCGCAGCGCTACACGATCATTCGCGGTGGGGATCTCTTCGTCACGCACAGCGCTACACCCGTGCGTTCTCGCCAGCTCCTCGGAGGGACACTGGGTGATCCCATCCTCCACCTCCAATTCCATGCGGAGAACGAGGATGTCGACGTCACCGACTTGCAGCTCACAGGGGAGGGACAGAATAGCGGGAATACCGCAGATATCCTCCGCTCTGTCGATCGCTTCGAACTGTACAAAGCGGGGGAGACGACAGCCTTCGCAAGTGCAACGAGAGGGGGCTGTGGATCCGACATCGTTCCAGCGAACACATTCTGCGCGAACATGGAGAACCGCCAGCTCATCGTCCCAAGAGGGCAGGATGTGACGGTCCTCGTCCGCCCGCGTATCAAAACGGACGTGGAGGGTGGTATGCGCTACGATCGGTTCTCTGTGAAAATATCTGGGGCAGCGGTTGCGAACAACACGACGGGCGAAGGTGCTGTCCGTGCACGCGGTGTCACCTCCTCGAACAGTCTCGCTGCGAATAACGGCAACAATACTGCGGAAGGAGAGATCTTCATCGGAACCAATACGCCTGCCTCGAATAGGGAGATCATTGGCGTGTCGCACATGACGGTGATGTCGAAGATCTCCTCAATCACGAATGCGAATCCGGATGCCAACGGCACGAACGTGCCGACGGGTATTGCGCCCATCGGCCAGTTCAAGTTTTCTGCAGCTCCCAATAGCAATTCGCTCAATGGTTTGAACAAAGCGGTGATCTCCGACGTCATCTTCAACATCACTGCGACGAACGTGCAGCTGGATAGTGCGCAGTACTTCTTCTACAACAAAGCGAACGTTTCCGCGAAGCACCACTGCGATGTCATGAGTGAGGACAATCAGATCGCTACGGGTACCGTCCAGGGAGCACACATGGTCCGCTGCTCTGGCATACACACTTCACAGGTCAATGTCGCTATCGACCAGGGGACAAATAGCACATTCGTGCTGGAGGCGAGGGTCCTGAATGCCCAGGTGAGCTCTGTATCCACTTCAACGTTGCAAGTGTCGCTGCAGCAATTCAGTGATATGTCTCTCACGGGAACCTTCGGCCCCCACTCAAGTCACATTGAATGGCATGACCAGGATTCCGATGGCATCGCCTTCCAGTGGATCGAGTATCCGGAGACCGTAGTGAAATCGACAAGCTACCAGAGCTGATCGCAGCTTTCACGGAGAAAAGAAGCGAGGACCCCCGCAAGGGGTTCTTTGCTTATGCATAGAGTAATATCTGATCAACTATTGTATTCAATGTATGCGAATGTAGCGCTGGTGCTACAGTACTCTCCATCGCTCACCGACGCAGAGCAACATTCGGCAGACTGTGGAAGCTCAGGAGGAAGTTGCCCGTGGGAATAGACGTCCTCCTCGTCCTCGCAGTTGGACTCCTCTTCGCCGTCACGCTTTTCCTACTCCGGAATCCCGTAGCTCTTGATGATGGACTGCGTCACTTCGCAATGGCGCGCTTACTGCAAGAGCAGGGTATTGCCAATGCACCTGGGTGGAATGCCTTCCTCTACGAGGGCTACTTCCACGATCGCGTCCTCGATCCGTGGTTCCTCTCACACGTACTCCTCCTCCCGCTCACTCCCCTCTCCGCACACATCGCCCTGAAGATCTCGGCACTCGTGAGTCTCGTTGCACTCAGCGGATCGTTCATTCTGTTGTTGCGATCGTACGGACTCCGCGCGCGAACAAGTGCGATCTTTCTCCTGATACTCCTCTTCGCGGATCAGCAGTTCCTGGGACGTCTCCTCCTCGGCAGACCGTATGCGCTGCTCACGGCGTTCGTCGTGCTCACGCTCTACGCAGTGCACAAGCGGAGCACGCTCCTGCTCTTCGCCATTGCCGTTGCCACACCCCTCCTCTCGCAGCTCTTCGTCTTCACGCTCCTCCTCGCACTGGGTGGCGCAATCTGGCTCTGCACCATTCGACAGGAACGACCGAGTGGCATTGCGATGCTCATCGCCAGCATCACGGGAACCGGCATCGGCATTGCCCTCCACCCACACAGCGCGGAGTACCTCACGTACCTGTGGACAGTCTTTCTCCGCATTCCCTTCCTCAAAGCTGACGTCCCTCTCTCGAACGAGATGCACTCCGGATTCCTTCACTTGACCGGAATCAGCGTCGCCATCGCCCTCGGACTCATCATTCTCCTCACTGCTGCGTCGCTCAAGTCGAAGCGGAGTACGCGGAGGAAGCTCCACCGCGCAGAGGTCACGTTTCTCGCTTGTGCGGCAATCCTCTGTACGCTCGGCTTCGCCCTCTGGATCCGGATGATCGACATCCTCTGGCCCATCCTCATCGCCCTGCTCGCGCGCATCGTCTCGATCGATCCCAAAGCACCACTTGATCTGCTGCAATTGCTCCCCCGCTCGCGAGCGATCGCCATCCTCTTCCCCATTCTCGTCGCACTCCAGATCATCATCGTCCCCGCGATGCTCCTCAAGAGAGATGCACAGAATTCCCTGGAGCCACTTGCGGGCATCGAGAGCATTCCACCACACACGCGTGTCCTCAATGCAGATTGGGATCTCTTCTTCGCGTTCGTGTACCTGCGGCCAGACCTCCGCTACGCGTTGGGGATCGATCCCTCACTCACGTACCTCACAGATCCTGACGTCCTGAAGAATCTTCAGGCACTCGAGACATCGTCATCGGATGCACAATCCCGTTCGATCGTCCGCGCGCTCCTGCGTACGTATCCATCCGATGTGCTGATCTTCTCTGAGGAGCGGTACTCCGCCGTCCTCCCTTCGTTGATGACCATGCCCGAGCTCGCACTCCTCTCGCGGACGGGAGCACTCGCCTCGTTCTCCATCCGCTCCTTCGCGCCGAGCGCTCGGTAGATTGTCTTCCGCGTACGGATGGGTACTATGGCCTCACTCCCCCTCCTTTCATGCGAACATCGCGTGCACTCCTCTTCGCTTCGTGCTCTCTGCTCCTCTGCGGGTGCATCAAGATCGATGCGACGCAGACGATTGGGAAGGATGGGAGTGTTTCGATGGAACTCGTCTTCGATGCCAGCCAGATTCAGTCTCTTACGGACTCCCTGACGGAGAGCCTCGAGGAAGCACAGGAAGGCAGAGAAACTTCCCTGACCGATTCCCCCATGGACGAGTTCAACTGCGATGAGTTCACGACGAAACTCGAGGAGAGTTTCTCGAACGTCACCTGCGAAATGGTCGATGAGGGTGTGCTGCGCATCCGCGCAAAATCCACCCCCCTCCCCCGCTCTGCCTTCACGTCGCGGAAGAGCAGTGGGAGAGAGACCTTCACCTACCGCGTGAGTGATGTCCTGCGCGTTATGGGGACGGAGGACGAGCCGCTCTCCCCCAAGGATCTCCAGGAGCAGAAGGGCATCGTCACCTGGAAGTACACCATTGTGATGCCCGGGAAAATCAAGCGTTCATCGATAGGGAAGATCAAGGGGAGCAAAGTCACGTTCGATCTCGCTGAACTCGCGACGAAGCCCAATGCGACGATCATGTCTGAGTCTCCTCTCGATATCCCTCCCCGAGGGTCGTCGAGGAGGAGGTTGAGGAAGTGATCTTTCCGCTACTTTGCCGACGATGATTGATCCTCCTGTTCAAGTTCGAACATCGACTGTGCAAGGAAAGGGTGTTTTTGCTACGAGAGCTTTAAAGAAAGGAGATTGCATCCTTACGATAGATGACTCCCATATCGTCCTCGATGAATCATCGCTCACTTCCGAGCAACATGCTTTCGATCTGGATTATCTCGAAGACAGAATTGTCGTGATGCAGGCTCCTGAGAAATACATTAATCATTCCTGTGATCCCAATGTATTCGTCAAATCAGAAAATGGTGCCCGAAAAGTCTATGCCATGAGAGACATTCCTCAAGGTGAAGAAATTGCGTATGACTACTCCATCAATGGTGATAACGACGGCATGTTTGAGTGTCATTGTGGAAGCAAACATTGCCGCAAAATCTATCAGGGCAATTTCTTCAAACTGCCAAAGACGTTACAACGGAAATATCTTCCCTATCTCGATGATTGGTTTGTAAAAAAACACAATTTCGAAATACGTGAGCTGAGAGGGACGTAGCATTCTTGACTTGGCCTGCCAACCGTAGTCAGGAGGTCCTGCGTGATAGTCCACCTTCGCTCGCTGCGGCGAGGCTATGGTGGACAACCTCCTGCGGAGGTTGGTGGGCCGGGCTGGACTCGAACCAGCGAAGGCGTAAGCCACCAGATTTACAGTCTGGCCCGTTTGACCGCTTCGGTACCGACCCACGAAATGCGATGATGAGAAGAATGAACGAGAGGACCTGGCCCGTTTGCCTGCCGGCCGAAGTCCGCCGAGGCGGACGAAGGCTGGACCGCTTCCCCCTTCGCTCTGCGATGCAGAGCTACGAGGGACTCGTCGGTACCGACCCACATGCTCTATTCTACGGTATTTGGTGTGGGCATTCAATACGGGGAATGGTATCTGGCTGCGATTTTGCAGCGTCAATCCTCGCCCTCGAGCAACTGTCGAATTGTCCTCGAATGGCCGTAGGATACTTTCGGGGCGGCGGAGAGATCCTGCGCGCGTTCGATGCTGATGAGTTCGCTCGCATAGAACACGCTCACGAGTGCATTGAAAACCTCCACTCCGACAGGCGTCTGACAGAGCCGGTCGACGAAGCTCTTGAGCACAGCGTGCACGTCCACCTGCGTCCGCTTCGCCGGCAACTCGCCCACTTTCGCTTCGAGGTCGGAGACTACCCGCAAGATCGCTTCGGGGACGACGAGCGTATGATCGGTGATGCGCATGTACCGCACGAGATGCTCAGTCAGAGGATGACGGAGCTTCGCACCACGAGGTATCGATGTATCTTTGAGACGCTCCTCCCTCTTCGCTATCAAGGAGAGGATATGCTCTTGCTTCGATGTCCCGTGCTGCGCAGGAGAGAGCTCGATTGGCGCTTGCTTCCGCTTGGCTACCCTCGTCTGCTGCGGACATTGACCGGAGTACTCGTCGAAGAGTGCCGAGGCACGGTCTTTCACGTCCTGTTCCTTAGCACTGCAGATCAAGTAACTCATCAAATCGGCTGCCTTCTCCTTCTGCCCTTTCTGGGACAGTCCCTCAGCCCTGAGGAACACCTCATCCGTCTCTGATGCTTGGCCGTCCATGGGTGAAGGGAGAGAGAGCAGAGGCAGGGAATAGTACGTCAAGGAGTACCCCTGCCACAACACTCACCCACAAGGCATGCCCGTAGAGACGTGCGATTCGCACGTCTCTACGGGCATGGATATCACTCGTACCGCAACGCCTCCATAGGGCTCAATTCCGCTGCGCGGCGGGCGGGATAGATGCCGAAGACGAGGCCCGTCCCCACGGCCATAATGACGGCGAGGAGGATGGAGGAGAGGGAGAGCGCGAAGCTGAACTCACCCAGGACACTCGAGGCAAGACGCGAGAGGAGCCACCCGATCGTCGCACCACCGATGATGCCGATGATCCCACCGGTGAGGGTGAGGGAGACGGCTTCGAGGAGGAACTGCAGGAGGATGTCGCGCTTGCGGGCACCGACAGCTTTGCGCAGGCCGATCTCGCGCGTCCGCTCCGTGACGGAGACGAGCATGATATTCATGATGCCGATTCCACCGACGAGGAGCGAGATGCCCGCGACGAGGGAGAGAAAGACCGTGAGCCCCAGCGTGACGGTGTTCACGATACTCGTCACCTGCTCAGCGCTGCGTGCAATGAAGTCATCGTTCTCCGGATCGTTCTCCGGATTGTTGATGCGATGACGCTCCCGCAGGAGGAGGGTGATATCCTCCTTGGCGAGTGCAGGATCGCCAATGGTCTTGAGAGTGACGAAGCTCAGGGTCTTCTGGCCGCTGATCGCGCGGGCTGTGGAGAAGGGAATGTACACGGGTTTATCCAGATCCTGCATAAGGAGCGAACCCTGTCCCTCCAGGACTCCTACGACCGTGAACGCGAATTCGCCGATTTGAATTTTCCTCCCGAGGGGATCCAAATCACCGAAGAGATCGACCGCCGTCTGGTGCGAGACAACGGCGACGAATCGAGCGCCGTCTTCGTCCGTTTCATCGAGGAGGCGGCCGCGCGCAAGGGAGAGCCCGTAGTTCCCGAAGATCGTCTGTCTGGTGCCGAAGACCAGGGGGCTCCACTCCTCATTACCATAGTGGACCATATCCGAGACGATGATGACGGGCGTGACGCGCTCGACGGTAGAGAGCCGGTTCACGGCCTCGAAGTCCTCCACGGTGAGGCTCTCCACATTCCCGCCGAACTTCTCCAGACCGATGGGGATGATGTCCATCGTGTTCGTGCCGAAGGATTCGATCTGCTCGAGGATGTACCCCTGGAAGCTGTTGCCCATGGAGACCATGAGTACCACCGACCCGACCCCGATGATGATCCCGAGCGTTGTGAGGACGGACCGGGTCTTGTTGACCGTTATCCCTGTCACTGCCGTTTGGATGGTGTCCGAGAGGTGCATACTACTCGTAGCGAAGGGCGTCGATTGGATGCAAGCGCGAGGCTCGACGGGCAGGCGAGATGCCGAAGACTAGTCCCGTGATCGCCGCCATGAGGAGGGATGCGAGGATCGAGGGCATAGAGACCGCGAAGTGGTACGTGGAGAGCAGGCCAGAGATGCCGACCGCCGCGAGGAAGGCAATACCAATACCGAAGGCCATCCCGATCATGCCGCCGATGACGGTGAGGAGGACGGATTCGATGAGGAACTGGAAGAGGATGTCCTTTGGCCGTGCGCCGATTGCCTTCCGCAGTCCAATCTCCCGTGTGCGCTCAGTGACGGAGACGAGCATAATGTTCATGATGCCGATGCCACCGACGAGGAGAGAGATCGCTGCGATCGTCGTGATGAAGAGCGTGAGACCCAGGGAGACGGACCCCAGGATGTCATTGGCCTGTGCCGATGAGCGGACGATGAAATCATCATCCTTCGGGTCATCTTCCGGGTTCTCGATGCTGTGACGCTGGCGGAGGAGGGACTTCACATCGTCGAACGCGATATCGAAGTTCTCCGTCGCGAGCATGGTGATGTAGTTGACGAACTTCTGTCCGGAGACAGTGCGCGCGACGGTGAAGGGGACGTAGATGCGATCATCGGCGTTCTGGAAGAACTGCGAGCCGAGCGCTTTGGAGACGCCCACCACCGTGTAGTGGAGAGAACCAATCTTCAGACGTTTCCCGAGCGGATCAACAGAGCCGAAGAGCTTCTCCTTCGCATCGGGCGCGAGGACGGCAACGGCCTTGCCGCCCTCGACATCACTCGCGTCGAGGAGGCGACCCTCTGTGGCACTGATAGTTTGATTGAGGAAGAAATCCTCCGTCACGCCGAAGACCTGAGGCGACGATTCGCTGTTGCCGTACGAGCTCGTTCCCGTAACGAAGATGACCGGCGCGACGTTCTCGATCGTGCGGAGCTTGCGCAGGGCTTCGACGTCATCGAACGTGAGACTGTCGTGTCCTGCCCCCACGGAATTGGGGCCCCCTTCCATCTGCCCGGGGAAGATCACCATGCTCTTCGCGCCGAGGGAGCTAATTTGTCCCAGGATCACTCCCTGCATGCTCGCACCGATCGCGCTCATGAGGACGACCGATCCCACGCCAATGATAATCCCGAGCATCGTCAGCAATGCACGCGAGACGTTTGCAGTTACCCCACGGTATGCGGTGATGAGAGTATCGGAGAGGAGCATGAGATGTGAGAGGATTAGGATTAGGATTAGGATTTGGGACTAGGCCTAATCCAAATCCAAATCCCTTCACTTGAGGGAACGAACAGCATTCGCAACAACGCGCTTAAAACCTTTCGTATCCGAATCAATCCTCCCATCCTTGATGTGGATGATCCGTTCGGCATGCTCCGCTGTGGTCCTCTCGTGGGTGACGAGGATGATGGTGTGACCACGCTCGTGGAGTGTCTGGAGCGCGTCCATCACCGCAATACCGGAGGCAGAGTCCAGGTTCCCCGTCGGCTCATCCGCGAAGATCACATCGGGCTCCGTAACGAGCGCGCGGGCGATGGCGACGCGCTGCTTCTGCCCGCCGGAGAGTTGACTCGTTAGGTAATCTTTGCGATCCGTGAGGCCAACGAGCTCGATTGCGCGTAGTGCGCGTTCCCGTCGTTCCGATACAGGGATCGTTGGGTGGTACAGGAGTGGGAGCGTCACGTTCTCGAGGACAGTTGTGCGCGGGAGGAGGTTAAATGCCTGGAAGACGAAGCTCACTCTGGTTGCGCGGATGCGCGCGAGCGCGTCATCGTCCATTGCACCAGCGGCTTCGCCCTGGAAGAGGTAGCTCCCGCTCGAGTGCGTATCGAGGAACCCGAGAATGTGCATGAGCGTCGACTTCCCAGAGCCCGAGGGTCCCATGATCGCGACGAACTCGCCACGTTCGATCATGAGGTCCACATCGTGGAGGACAGGGGTCACGACATCATCGTTCACGTAGGACTTGTTGAGCTTCCGCGTCTCGATGAGCGGAGAGTCATTTCCCTTTGCCTTAATGGATGGTGAGGACTTGCGCATCATTTCTTCTCGAGGACGATGACCGTTTCCCCCTCTTCTACCCCTGTCATGATCTCGACATCGCCCGCACCGCCCTCCATCCCGACCGTGACCGCGCGTTCCTCCATCGTCCCTTCCTCCGTGAGGACGCGGACGATGCGCTTCCCCTCACCGGAATCGAGGACAGCACGCCTGGGAATGCTCACGACATTGCTGCGCATTCCCGTGATGATCTCCGCATCGCCCGTCATCCCCACCTTCACATTCTCCTTCGGAGTGATGAAGTCCAGCTTCACGCGGTATTTGGAGACACCGTCCTTGTCCGTGGATGCCGTGTCGACCTCACTGACGTGCAGTGCAAAAGGTTGCCCGCGGAAGGCATCGAGCTCAATGGATCCAGACTGCGTTACCTGCACGCGTGGGATATCCACTTCTGAGACGAACATTTCGATGCGGAAGGGCGTTTCTCCGAACATCGTGATGGCCGCTCCCGCGGGAGCGAACTCTCCAGCCTTCACCGCAACAGCGGTGATGGTGCCATCGATCGGTGCGACGATGAGGGTATCGGAGAGCTCCGCAGCAGCACGGGCAACTGCCGCGCGCATCTGCCGTACATTCGCCTCTGCTGCAGCGATATCTGTGGGTCGAGCTCCCGCTTTCTTGAGTGCGAGTTGGGCTTCACCGATACGCAGGGTGCTCTCGTACGTCGTGATGTCCGCGAGAGCTCTTTCCCGTGTGCCACGCGCAGTGGTGAGGGAGGATTCCTCCGCTGCAATGCGCGTTTCGTACCCTGCGGATGCATCGCGGAACGTCTTGAGGGCAGACTCGAGCGCACTCTGCGCGGATTGAATCGATGTTCGCTGAGAAGAGATTGTCGCTTTGTGCTCCTCGCGCTCCTCTTGAGTGAGGTACCCGGTAATCTGGAGGTTCGAGACGATGTCGAACGAGCGGATGACGATCTCTGTGGATGCACTCACGCCACCACGGGCATCCTCCATTGCGATGAGGAGATCCTTGTACTCCTGGGCCGCGATCGCTGCGGATCGCGCAGCACGCAAGTTCGTGCGGACACTCCCCTGCTGCAGGCGCACGAGGTTGTAATCTGCAGGTTGATCCTTGATGACGGCATCGAGCACGTCGTTATCGGAGAACACATCGTCGATCACCCCGAGCGTGTTCTCCGCTGCGGCGATCTGTGCGAGGGTGCTCGTACGCGCATTGCCGAGGGAGCCGACGAGGCCGATCTGCGCCTCACTCTCGAGAGATTTGAGCTTCTGCTCAGAATCCTTGAGCGATTGCTCCGCCGTCTTCAGTGTTGATTGCGCTGCCGCGAGGGAAGCGCGCTTGTTCTCCACTTCCGCTTCCACAATGGCAATATCCTCAGGGCGAGAACCTTCCATCAGGGCACGCAAGTCTGCATCCGCTGCTTGGAGCCGAGCAACGGCGGAAGACACATCGGCAGCGAGTGTTCCGCTCCTCACCTGCGCCAAACGCGCACCTGCCTTCACTTTATCCCCCTCCTTCACAGAGACGGAGGCAACGACACCGGAACGTGGGAACTGCAGAGCGAGTTCTTTCTCGGAAATGACTGTGCCCACAGCCTCCACGGTCTGCACGAAGTCTCCGCGCACTGCGGTGGACGTGACGTACTCCGGCTCAGCAGGTCCGGAGAGCGCGTAGAATGCGAGGAGGATGAGGAAGAGGACGATCGCACCTGCGAGCGTCTTCCACTTGTGCCGCTTGAGAGTTGAGAGAATGCGCATAGTCAGGAGAATAAAGAAGGAGGGTTCACTCGCCGTGGGCGAGCTTGTAAGACGAGAGGAGGGTAGCGAGGATACGTGCGAATTCCTCGAGGTCGTGCTCCGGGACATGCTCGATGATGTCGCGCACCGCTTCGTGCTTCTGGCGCATCGCCGAGCGCAGGATCTTCAGCCCTTCCGGCGTCACGCGCAAGCGGACGAGCTTCCTGTTCTTCGTATCCGCAGATCGCCTCACGAGCTTCGACCGGACGAGGCGCTCGATGAGCGACGTTGCGGAGGGGGATGTGATCTTCATTCCCACAGCCAGCTCCTTCATCGTGATGCCTGGGTATTCCAGAATGAGGAGGAGCGCGTGGAGCTGCAGGAAGTTCATTGCGTGCATCTGCGTCGATGCCCTCGCCATGCGCTTGCGCACGACACGACTCAGTTCGAACGTGAGCGAGATGATGCTGTCGACGAGCTGCTTCTTCATGCTGAGTCCCTGGAATGATTAGAGTGGCTAATCATATCGAGTGTGCGTTCGGCGTCAAGGGTTTCTACGCCATTTCTCCGCTGTCCGAAGGGGACACAGAGTGGGAAATTGTTGACTTCCCCAAAACGCACGCTATCAATAGGCAAATTTTCTCCCCTCCTTCACATGAGTCACTTCTACCGCGGCGAACTACCGGAAACAGATTCCCCTCAGTATTTCGTAGGTGCAGCAGCCCATGCTCTCCGAAATGAAGGAGTGCAGTTAGCGTACGGAAGTGGTGGGCTGATGATCAACACCCAGCCGATCACTGCCGACATCGAAGAGGGCTTTCGACAGGTCCTCGGCGGTAAGCATGCAATCATTGTCCATTGCCATGGTGTCCAGATCGAGGGAGAGGATCCTGAAATGAGGAGCGAGGAGAAACTCGCGCTCGTGACGTCAATGATGGACAGGCTCATCCAGGAGTGGAATGTACAGGCCGGATTCGGTGGAGAGCACGGCGGTCCCAAGGACACCCTCGCGCCTCTCCCAACGGATCCAGACATCCTGCCTATAAGAGATTTCACCCCAGATTTGGATAATGACGAAGACTCGGCAGTCAGCGAGCGAGTCTAATGAGTCCGAGTGCAGATCGTACAGCCTCCTCCACGTGAGGAAGCGTAATCCCCTCCCCTTTCAATTTCTCACCGGAGAGGATGCAGTTGCTCCTCCCTGCCTTCACGACACCTGGTAATCCATCGAGAGTGAGCCGCTCGAAGCTGTGCGCGGGATCGATGATCTCTCGGTAGAGCTCCATAACTCTGTAGGGAGAAATGCTCCCGGGATTCACGATGTTGTAAGTGCCCGTCTTCTTCTTCTCGATCAATGTCTGAGCAGCAGTGAGGAAGTCGGGTAGTGATGTGAGGGAATTCTGCACGTCGAGGACTTTCGGATAGCGCTTGAGCTTCATGATCAAGTTCCGGTCGGATTGCGAACCATCGAAGGGCATCCTCAGTCGCAGGATGAGCACGGGGAAGTCTCTAAGGATCTGATCTGCCCAGCCTTTCGTGCGTGAGTAGAAGCTGCCGGAGAAGTTCGGGGGATCGGCCTCCGTGAATCCCTTTCCGTCATTGTCCCCTTCGTAGATGCAACCCGAACTCAAATGCACCATGTAGATGCCACGTTTCTGACACGCATCAAGAAGCAAGAGTGGACCGGTGACATTACTCCGGAGCGTCTCCTCCTTGTGCGTCTCGCACCAGTCGACATTGGGCTTGCCCGTCTTGCCTGCGGCGTTAATAACGGCATCCGGTTTCTCCGCATCGAGCACGCGTTCTATCTCCTTCTGATCTGCAATATCTACATCCGATGCGACGGCACCTGGGAAGCGAGTGAGGAACTGGGAGCCTAAGTATCCCTTCGCACCGAAGACGAGGATCTTCATGGAACTATAGTACTGATAACCATGGTGGGAAGCCACTACGATGGAATTTGACTGATTGCAATTTTCGTTCATAATCCATACATGGAGTACCAACCAGAGGAGGACGGTGCCGTGCCAACACGGGAGCAGATGATGCTTGCAGGGCGCAGGCTCAACGATCTTCTGCTCCTCACCAAGGAAATTTTTGGCGTTGAACTGCACGACAGGACTACCCTTGATCGGGAGTCTCTTGGTGTGAAGGTATCGATGAAAGACAACCAGAGTTTCGCCCTCACATTCAGTGAGCAATTGGACAACTTCAATATGACAGCCGACGAATTGGCGGACTTGTACATTCTCTGCGATCAGCGACGTGGCCTTATTGCAGAGCAATTGCCTGAATGGGCATCGATGTACACGACGGCTCGGAGAGAAGTTTCCGAGATGGAAAGTTCGCGTGTGCTGTCCCTCCTCGATACAGTACGCACGAAGCTGAATGGTCTCCTCCACTATCTAGGGTTCGCTGATCACACATCGATGCAGCAGAGGAATGCCTGGCTCGACAGGAGAATTTCACAGTTCGACACCCTCACACGGCATGGCCACTGCTACGCACTCATTCAACACCTCCTCGACTCAGCAGAATTCGTTGAAACGGAGATATAGCTTGCAGAAGCGCAGCATTCATCTGGTAGAGGAGAATTTGTGCTACACTGAGGCTAATGCCCCGTCCTCGTCGCAAAGTGAAGCGCCGATCGCGATCTCGTTCCTCGATGAGGCTCGATCTCAAATCTTCGACGCGCTCCGCCATCAGCGGCATCGTGCAGGTCGGCATCGGGGTACTCCTCTTCCTCGCCATCCAGAATCGCGCGGGCAGAGTGGGCGACTCCCTCAATGAATTCCTCACATTCTTCTTCGGATCCTGGGGGGTCATCTTCCCCGTCTTCCTCGTGCTCTCGGGGATCGTCCACTGGATTTCGCCGGACCGGCGGATCGAAGCGAAGCGCTCACTGGGCCTCCTCCTGTGTTTGATCTCATTCTTGGGATTGATGCACGTCGGGGCGCCGCTCGAGGAGATTGGCCAGAACAGGAACGAACTCGCGGGGGCGATCGGGTTCCTCATGAGCGTGCCCTTCGTGCTCTTCCTCAGCAAGGCCGTCGGGTACGTCGTTCTCTCCTGCATGCTCGCAATCGGGCTACTCATCGCCTTCGAGCCGGACATTGGGAAGTACCGGTCGTTCATGCGAAGCGTCGTCCGGTCGTTCAAGCCGCAGAAGCACCGGGTGGTCTCCGTCGCGGATGACGAGGACGAGTGGGAGGAAACAGCGGATGAGGATGCTGCTGATCTCGTGGAGAACGACGGTGACGCGCCGGAGCTCAATATCGTTCGTCCGGTCTTCGCGCAGAGGATCGTGGAGAAGGAGGCAGAAAAGACGATCCGCAAGGAAGCGAAGAAGGAGGAAACGCTCGAGATGAAAGACACGCGCTACGAGGAGTGGACGTTTCCCAGCTTCGACCTGCTCGAGAACGCCCAGACGCACTTGACTGTCAACGACGAGGAGCTCAAGCAGCAGGCGCGGATGATCGAGGAGAAACTCAAGGAGTTCGACATCGACGTCACGATGAAGGATGCGCGGCCCGGCCCGACCGTCACGCAGTTCACCTTGCAACCGGCCGAGGGCGTGCGGCTGAGTCAGATCGCGAACCTCAAGGATGATCTGGCGCTCGCTCTTTCCGCGCAGAGCCTACGCATCGAAGCGCCAATCCCGGGGAAAGCGCTCGTGGGAATCGAGATGCCGAATTCCGTCCGGACGACAGTTCACCTGCGCGAGATCCTCGAGAGCCCCTCCTTCGCACAGAGTGAATCGCCGCTCACGCTCCCGCTCGGGCGCGACGTCTCCGGCGATGCGATCACGGCGACGCTCGATAGCATGCCCCACTTGCTCATTGCCGGAGCGACCGGCTCCGGAAAATCCGTGTGCATGAACACCTTCCTCGGAGCACTCCTCTTCCAGAACGCGCCGCACGAGCTCAAGTTCATCCTCATCGACCCCAAGCGGGTCGAACTCATGCCGTACGACGGCATCCCCCACCTGCTCACGCCCGTCATCACGGAGGCGGAGCGCGCACTCCAGGCGCTCCGGTGGGCAGTCGCGGAAATGGGCCGCCGCCTCCACCGCCTCTCCGAGCAAGGCGTGCGCAACATCGATGAGTTCAACGAGAAACAGACGGAGGAAGCGTCGGCTCTCCCACGGATCGTCATCGTCATCGATGAGCTCGCAGACCTCATGATGCGGCAGTTCCGGCGAGACACAGAGACGATGATCGCGCGCATCGCACAGCTCGCGCGTGCCGTCGGCATGTACCTCATCATCGCCACACAGCGTCCGAGCGTCGATGTCATCACGGGTCTCATCAAGGCCAACATCCCCACGCGCATCGCCTTCCGCGTCGTGAGCTCGGTGGATTCGCGCACGATCATCGACTCGATCGGCGCGGAGGACCTCCTTGGGCGCGGTGACATGCTGTACATGAACGCATTGACCCCCAAGCCCATCCGCATCCAGGGCATTTACATCTCTACGAAGGAGAGTGAGCGCGTCATCAACGCCGTGAAAATCGCAGGAGGTGGAAGGCTCACGGAGCAGATCGGACTGGGCGAGGAAGAGGAAGCGGGAACGGAGAACCAGGACAGCGTCCACGGCCACATCGATCTCGATGCCGATGACAACGGCGGCGATGATCTGTTCTTCGAAGCCCTACGGGTAGTGCAGGCGTCGGGAAAGGCCTCCGCAAGCCTCCTCCAGCGCCAGCTCAAAGTTGGTTACGCGCGTGCAGCTCGCCTGCTCGACATCATGGAGGAGAAAGGATTGATTGGTCCTTCGGATGGCGCGAAGGCGAGGAAGGTATATGTGGAGAAAACGGCCGCTTGACGAATGTCACTTTGATAAACGCACGCTTCCTCCTCTCCACAACCGCCACAACCGGTGAATCACACTGAATAGAATGGCACCGAGTGCGAAATTTGTCACAGCAAGGTAGAGATAAATTTCCCAGTCATTCACGGTTCGGAAGTTTTCCAAGTATCCGTCAACGAGGAACATAACTGGAAGAACGGCAGGAAAGTCGAACACCAAAAGAGAGAGCTCGCACCCATAACCTCCCCGCACTTCGCATGAATACTCAAGTGCTACATTCAACCCCAAGTACACAATTCCTACCAGCCCACCAAGGAGCCAGGGGGGCATTTTCGTAAAGGACATGATATGGAAAGGGAAAAGTTTCTCTCACTATAATCATCAAAGATGAAAAAAGGAAATTTTCTCTCAGGAGAACCAGTTTCCATCTGAAAATTCATCGGGATTTTGCTGCAGTTCACCGAGAAGTGCATCACTGTGCTCCAGAGTATAGACTGCCTCCATGAAGCTCCTGGTCGGAACGAACAACACGGGCAAGGTCGTGGAGATCCGCGAAGTGTTCTCAAACCTCCCGTTCACGCTCCTCACGCCCGAGCACTTGGAGATCGAGGAAGTGCCAGAGGAGAACGGCATCAGCTTCGCGGAGAACGCGATTGCCAAGGCGCAGTTCTACTACAACCGCGCCAAGCTCCCAACCGTCGCGGATGACTCGGGGATTCTCGTCGAAGCTTTCGAAGAAGAGCTGGGAATCCACACGCGCCGCTGGGGCCCTGGAGCAGAGGCAACGGATGAGGAGTGGATCGGCTTCTTCCTCGACCGCATGAAGAAGGAGCAGAATAAACGCGCGCGCTTCGTCTGCTCGCTCGCCTATATCGATGACACGGGGCGATTGACAACATTCGAGGGGACGTGCGAGGGGACGATCACCGATTCCCTCGAAGCACCGTACCTCCCTGGTCTCCCCATCTCCGGCTGCTTCCGGCCCGATGGCTACGAACAGGTATTCTCAGCCCTTCCCATTGAACATAAAAATAGTACAAGCCATCGCGGGCGCGCGCTCCAGCAGTTCCTCACGTACATCACAGATGAGACGAACTTGGCGGATCTCTCGACGCATCGGTAAACCTTGGAAGTTCCAACAATCATACCAACCAGCGCGGGCATACTTGGCACGTCACTCGCGAGCCACGTCGTTCGCGAACGACTGTGGCGAGTGACGTGCCTTGCCCGCAGTCCCAGAGGAAAAGCCCGCGTTCGTAGAAATCCCGTCGCTCTCCCTCGAGCACAGCATCAGGAGTCTGTTATCCTTGCGCTATGCGAAGGTTCTTCATGATCATCGGCGTTTGCCTCGTGACCGTGGGCTGCTCCCCACGTCCCCAAAACATCCCCACAACACCAGGTGAGGAATCAAGCAGCAGCTCCCGTTCCTCAAGCTTCTCGAGCACTGCTTCCTTGAAGGTCTCCCCACTCTCCGCGGAAGACTTCACACTCGAGACCATCGCAGAGGGATTGGAAGTGCCGTGGAGCATCGCATTCGCATCGGAGAATCGCATCCTCGTGACCGAGCGACCAGGCAGACTTCGACTGATCGAGAACGGCATCCTGAAGCTCGATCCCCTCCTCACGTTCCCCGAGGTCTCCTCGCAAGGCGAAGAAGGCTTGATGGGTATCACCCTCGACCCGGACTATGAGGATAATCACTCGTTTTACGTCTGCTTGGCGTACACCACTAATCAGGGAATGGTTCTGAAGGTCCAGCGTCTCACGGATGAGGGTAATCGCGCTGTCGTCAATCGGACGATCATCGATGCCATTCCCGCTGCGCGCTTCCACGCCGGCTGCGCTGTCGCCTTCGGGCCCGATGGGAAGCTCTACATTACTGCGGGTGATGCGACGGAGCGCGCACTCGCACAGGATCTCTCGAGTCTCGCAGGCAAGATCTTCCGGATCAATGCTGATGGGTCTATTCCAGAGGACAATCCTTTCCCCGATTCTCCGATCTGGAGCTACGGTCACCGTAATCCACAGGGGATCGCGTGGCATCCGGAGACGGGCGAGATGTACGCAACCGAGCATGGCCCCTCTGGATTCGATGGTCCCGGCGGTGGCGATGAAGTGAATCGGATCATTCGTGGCGGGAACTACGGCTGGCCGATCGTGAGCCATGAGCGCAGCGCAGCGGGACTCATCGATCCGTTGAAGGTTTACACGCCCGCGGAGGCTCCTGCCTCAGCTGCATTCTACAATGGAGAATTCTTCTTCGGCGCGCTCCGCGGTGAAGCGCTCTGGCGCATTGTCTTCTCCGAAGATGACCCCGATGCGATCCTCCTCGCAGAGGAAGTGCCACTCCCCTCCCTTGGGCGCATTCGGAATGTCCTCGCGGGTCAAGATGGCGCACTCTACTTCACGACTAGTAATAGAGACGGACGAGGGTCTGCTCGCAAGGGAGATGACAAGCTGCTGCGGCTTGTGCCACGCAAATGATGCATCGCGTTACGTTCCGAGTGGCATGAAATCCAACGCGGTGATCTTCGCCCAGACCTGCTGAACGAGGGTCCGCAGCTCCGTGAGATCGCTCTCCGCTATGGTGAAGGTGCGCTCGACGGGGTGGTCACTCCCCTCCCCCACGAAATCGAGGGTGAAGGAGACGGGTTCCAGGACGGAGCGACTCTGTTGGAGGAGGATTGCGTAGAAGACGAGCTGACGGTAGTAGTCTCCACCACGGATTTCCGATTCCGTCTGCGGGTGCCCCGTCTTGTAATCGATGACATGGGCGCGTGCAGACGTCTCGCCCTCCCTATCGATGCGGTCGATCGTTCCCTTAATCGGGATGTCGCCTAGCCTCGCAGCGAGAGTGAACTCCACTGCGTGGATGATGGGAGGTTCCCCACTCAAGCGCAGGTCGTAGTACCGCGAGAGCGCTTCCTCTCCGAGGGAAAGAAGTCCTGCAAGTGCACCGGGGGCGATGGGCTCCCTCTCGCGGAGGTGCTCGGAAAACGCACCGATGAACTCCGCTTTTGCCATCGGGGTCTTGCGCTGTGCAGAGAGTCCCCACTCCTTGAGTGCTGCGTGCACGGCGTTGCCGTAGAGGAATCCCGTACCCATCGCCGTCGGTGTGCCGAGGAGATCGGTATCGAGGAACAGTCGCGGATCCTCCAGGAAGCGGTTGAGGGCACTCGCGGAAAGGGAGAAATTCTCGAGCTTCTCGCGCACGAACGCCGTGAATGCTTCATCGAGCACGAGCGGTGGGCGCGAGAGGAGGAGGGTCGCACGCTCGGGATTGCGGAGATCACGCGTCTCCTCCGGGAGATCTCCTGCCTCAGCAAAGAACGCGGAAGGGGAGACCGTTCGAGTCCGGTCGCCCGTCGTCGTCTCCTTCGGGCAGGTCATGAGGAGCTCACGCTTCGCCCTGGTCATAGCGACGAAGGTGACGCGGCGCTCATCCTGAGATCGCTCGAAGGTGCGCACTTCATCCGACCAATCGAAGAGCAAGTCCTCAGGAATCGCGATCGAGGGTGGTGTTCGACGCCGGTCCCAGTGACCGTCGCGGAAGTTTGCGAGGATCACGCACGTGAACTCGCGTCCCTTGCTCTGGTGTGCCGTCATGAGCTCGACTCCTTCCGTACGTAAGTGGGGGAGGTCGTACGTGAGCCGGAGTTCACGATACTCACGGGATTCGTAGTACTCGAGCTCAGAGACGAAATCCGCAAGCGTGTAGCTGCTCCCCTCCTTCGTTCGGCTCCGCACCCGCTCGAAGAGCTCCTGCAGCGCTGCGAAATCGACGGGATTGAACGATCCATTCGTCACCTGCTCTGCCGTGGGGAGGAGTCCGGTGTCGCGGAGAATACGATCGAGAGTGTCGAGGGGCGAGAGGCTCCCGAGTTTGTGATGGAGATCGAGGAGCAGATCCCGCACACGCAGGAGCGCCGTTCGATCGTGCAGCGTGAGTGCAGAATGGGGGTCTTGAGAATCGTCGAGAGCGAGGAGAATCGTGAGCACGTTCGCGCTGCGGTCGCGGCGTGCGGCGAAGAGGCGTCCCAAATCCGCAGGGTGGCACCCGAAGCACGCGCATCCCAGTGCTGTAGCAAGGGCGGCACTGTCTTGCGGGTGCACAATAGCCTTCACGATCGCGAGTGCCTGGAGGACCAGGGGATGGGCGAGCAGGTCGATCTTGCCCGTCATCTGCACGGGAATTCCCCGCGAGTGGAGTACCTCCTCGATAGGCTGCAGTTCGCTGTTGGTCTGCACCAGGATCGCGATCTCCCCAGGGTGCATTCCCGCCTTCAGGCGTTCCTCCACGAGATCGGCAATGAGATACGGCTCCGTGACGTCACTCGGAGAGAGGAGGAGCTTCGGTTGCTCTCCCCCAGCACCCGACGCTGCTGTGAGGTCTTTCATGAGTCCGGGAATCTTGCCCACGAGCCGCTCCGTATTGTGACTGATGAGCCGCATAGCTGCATCGAGGATCGGCTGACTGCAGCGGTAGCTCACGGTGAGGGGAATGAGCGGCGCCTTCGGGAATCGCTCGTGGAAGGCGAGGATATTCCGCAGGTTCGCTCCCTGGAACCGGTAGATCGCCTGATCGTCATCCCCCACGACGAAGAGGTTGGGCTCGTGATCGAGAGTCGGGTACGTCGTGAGAAGCTCGATCAGACGGTACTGTGCACCGTTCGTATCCTGGACCTCGTCTACGAGGAGGTACTGATAGCGCTCGTGTAGCGTCGCGAGCAGCCACTCCTCCCGCTCCAATGCGCTGATCACCGTGAGGATCATGTCGTCGTAGTCATAGCGCCCCGTGCGGGTGAGCATCTCCTGGTAGCGCGTGAAGACCTCGATCAGGTCGCGGAACTTCCGAGCGGAGAGCTCCGCTCTTTCACGGACTTTCGTCCCCTCCCTCCCCTCCCCCGCCATTTCCGCGTCGAAGGCATCAGCCACTTTGAGGAGCGAAACAGGATCCGCTTTCCCCTCACGCTTGAGGTCGCTAATCCTCCCGATAATCTTCGCAGTGAGTGCATGGGGGTTCTTCCGATTCACCAGTCGTATGTGCGGAAGAAGTTGATCTATTATTTTATTCACTTCTCGGTATCGATCCAGGTCGGAGATGAGCTCGAGAGCTGCGAATTCCTGGAAGACATGCGGATGTTCCTCGATCAAGTCTCGACAGAAACCGTGGAAATTCCGGACGGCGACTCCGTATGCATCCGCTCCAATCACCGATCGAAGACGTTCGCGCATCTCCGTTGCCGCACTCACCGAGAACGTGAGGCAAAGGATGCTCCGTGGATACACCTGCGTGCGCTGGAGGATGTTCGCGACACGGAGTGCTGTCACCTGCGTCTTCCCCGTCCCCGGTCCCGCAACGACCATCACCGGCCCTTCGATCGTCTCTACCGCAGTGCGTTGGGCATCGTTGAGGGAGCGCATCGATTCTGCGAGCCTTGGGGACATTCGTCCGTCACTCGGACGCTTCTCCATCTGCCTTCGAACGGGAGCAGCCTTTGGCACACTGTCATGCTATCAGATCAGCCAAAATGGGTATGTAGTATGTCGTATGATTGTCTGTCGCACCCTGCTCCATACTGCATACAACATACTCAATACCCTCCAGAGAAGGGAGCTTTGTCAATGTGGTGCCCAGAGGCACTGGTGCTACAGTCCCTTCGTCCTTCCCCTCCCCTCATCATGGAAAAGTCCTTCTCTAGCTTGTGTGGCTTGTGCAAAACTGCGCACATCCTCGTCATCGTCGGTGCCATCAACTGGGGCCTCATCGGCATCGGTGCGTTCCTCGGCACGGACTGGAACGTTGCGTACATGCTCCTCGGCAACTGGCCTTTCGTGGAGTGGGCGGCGTACGTCCTGATCGGCGTGGCAGGCGTCTTCAAGATCTTCAGCTACAAGTGCCCGTGCAAGTGGGATAAGAAAGCCTGAACGCGGGAACAGGGATCGGGAAACAGAATATCAGGGCCCCTGTTACTCTGTTCCCTGCTTGCCCCTCGAAGCTTTCGCGAAGAGGGGTTCCCGGTGCCCTTCTCTGAGGCTCCAGTATAAGGACTCCGCTCCCTACATCTCATCCAACACCTCGTACGCGCAGTGATCGCACTTCCGCAGTGCCCGCCCATCCTGCACAATGTCGACGAGCGTTCCCTTGCGACACTCGGGACAGAGTTTGCCTTGGGCAAAGGAAGTGACTGCAGAGAAGCCGACGCGCTTAGGAAGACCACCGTGCTCGCGAATCGTGAGGGAGCGCGGGTGATCGCGCATTTTCTGGAGGACCTTCGCTTCGATTTGGCGAATGCGCTCGCGAGTGACGCCGAATTCCTTCCCAACTTCCTCCAGTGTGTGCCCGATACCATCGCGCAATCCGAAGCGCATCTCTATAATCTTGCGTTCACGTGGCGTGAGGAACTCGAGCATCGCGTGGACGTTCTCCTTCCTGAGCTGCCGATTGGTGGCCTCGAAAGGATTCACCGCCTCCTCATCCTCGATGAAGTCCCCGAGCTTGCTGTCCTCCTCTGACCCCACGGGCGACTCGAGAGAGATGATATCCTGCGAGATTTTCTGGATGTGGGCGACTTTCTTGATATCCATCTCCATTTCGACGGCCAATTCCTCGAGTGTCGGCTCGCGGCCGAGCTCCTGGACCAAGCGGCGCTGCGTGTGCGTGAGCTTGTTGATCGTCTCCACCATGTGCACGGGAATGCGGATGGTGCGCGCCTGATCTGCGATGGCGCGCGTGATCGCTTGGCGGATCCACCAGGTCGCGTACGTGGAGAACTTGAACCCGCGCTCGGGATCGAACTTCTCGACCGCGCGGAAGAGGCCGATGTTCCCCTCTTGAATCAAGTCGAGGAATGAAAGCCCTCGGCCGATGTACTTCTTCGCGATGCTGACAACGAGGCGGAGGTTCGCCTCCGCAAGTTGCTGCTTCGCGCCGGCGTCACCCTTGCGGATCCTGCGGGCGAGCTCCACTTCCTTGCGTGCATCGATGAGCGGCACGCGACCGATTTCGGAGAGGTACATGCGCACGGAGTCGTTGCTGATCTCGAGCAAATCGATCTCCCGCTCGCGTCGACGCTTCTTGCGCTCCTCTTCGCTCAGATCCTTGTCACTGTCCACAGCAATGCCCGCCATGGCAATGGTGCGCATGGCTTCGTCATCGGTATCAGCGTCCATCACCTCCACCTTCTCATCCTTCTCCTCGTCGCCGTCCTTCTCCTCGTCGCCGTCCTCATCCGTCTCCTCCTCCGTCGCCTCCGCGGGTTCCCCCTTACTCACGATCTCCGTGAGGTCCTCCGTTGGCTCTGCAGCGGTATGCCCGGTCGATTTGCCCTTCTTCTCCCAGATGAGGGCATCCTTCACATCGATCACCTGGATACCCAGATCCACGAAGAGTGTGTAGATATCGTCGAGCAGGTCCACGTTCTCCTCAGCATTCGGCACAGCGGAGATGATCTCCTGGTGCGTGACGTACCGCTGCTCGCGCCCCTTCTTGATGAGGTGCGTCACCTTCTCCGGGAATTTCTTGAGATCCTCCTCCGTCGGCTGGGCGATGAATTTCCGTGGGTGAGAAGCCATTCAGAGAGCAGTGTAGAGCATCCCCCGCTGGGCGCAAAAAGTCACACGGTAGACTACGCAAGAAACGGGCGGAGGGAAAGGGGAAAACGAGGCTACAGCGTTATTCGTTCAGGGTGTGCTAGAGACGTGCGATTCGCACGTCTCTAGCACACCATCTGCGTCAGTTTCAGCACCTGCTGGTACTGGGTGGTGAGCTGCTCCTCCTCAGCACGCCGTCCTCCTCTCTTCGCCTCCATAAGGCGCTGCGCGATCTCATGCTGCTTGCGCGCGAGGATCTCCCGGTTCGCCGCGATGCAGTTCTTCTTCACCTCACGGTACGCGAGGGACTCGGACCACTCCGCAAACCCATGCTGCTCTAGAAAGAGGAGGAGCACCCCCAGGTGCTCGCGGAGCTCCTCGGGGAGTTCGATGGTAGCCAGGGTGAGGATTTGCCCATCGTTCGCCGCCAGAAGCCCCGCTCGTACCGCCTTCTCAAAGGGAGTATCTGGCTCGATCAGCTCCGAAAGGAGAGGACGCAGGCTCGGGTAGAGGAAGAAGAGTCCCAAGGCGATCTCCATCTTCGAGAAGCCCTCCGGCTTGCGCTCCGCATCGCCCTTCTTTCGAGAATCGCCCGTGATCGTCTGCGCTACGGATTGCACGCGGTCGAGATCCTCCTTGAGGGCAACAGTCGATGTCCCCAGCGCTCCCGCCGCTCGGTTGATGTACTCCTCTCGCTCCACGGCGAGTGGGAGAGCGTTCACGAGCGAGAGGAACTTGAGGAGAGCATCACGGCGGACCGCCGGCGACGCCATTGGGGAGAGCTCGAGGAGCGAGAGTGCACGCTGCATATACGGCATGCGCTCAGAAGTGAGGAGAGAGGTGAGCAGCGCGGGATCCTCGCGCGCGATTTCGTCGGGATCTTTCTTCGGGAGGGTCACCGTCTCGACGACGAGTCCCTCTGTTGAGAGGAGAGTGAATGCCCGCTCGGCAGCCTGCTCCCCCGCAGCATCCTGGTCCAGGCAGAGCACGACGGTCGTCACGTACCGCTTGAGGAGCTTCGCGTGTTGCTCTGTGAGTGCGGTTCCGCTCACGGCAACAGCGTTGGGGATGCCGCACTTGTGGAGGGCGAGGACATCGAAGTACCCCTCGACGAGGAAGGCTTCCTTCTTCTCCCGCATGGATTCCCGAGCGAGGGAGAGGCCAAACAGCACCGCGGACTTGTGGTAGAGGATGCTCTCCTGCGTATTCAGGTACTTCGCATCGTCATTGCCGAGTGTCCGGCCACCGAACCCGATGAGGGCCCCCTGCACATCGCGAATGGGGAAGAGCAGGCGGTTACGGAACCTGTCGTAGATGCGCTCGTCTCTGAGCTCCTTCTGCACACCCAGCCCACAACTCAGGATCTCCTTCCTGCTGAAGCCCCGCTTGAGCAGGTGCTCGTATGTCTGCGAGAACGAATCGGGCGCGTAGCCAATCTCGAACCGATCCTGGAGCTCCACAGGGACGCGTCGCCCCTCGATGTACTGGAGTGCGTGCGGGGTCTTCGTGAGCTGCTCGCGGTAGAAGGTCAGCGCCACCTCCAGGCACTCACGCGCACGCGTGCGCTCGTCTTTATTCACGTGGGAAATGGATTTCTCGACGAGGGTCACCCCCGTTCGCTCCGCGAGGTCGCGCACCGCCTGGGGGAAATCCACCCCCTCCATCTTCTGGTAAATGCTGAAGATGTCGCCCCCGTTCTGGCATGCGAAGCACCACGCGATCCCCTTATCCGGCGACACGATGAAACTGGGATGCGTATCGTTGTGGAACGGGCAGCGTGCGACGAAGTTCCTCCCCTTCTTCGTGAGCGCAGTGTATCCGGAGACGAGCTCCTCGATACTCAGCTTCGCCTTGATGGCAGAGACGTCATCCATGGACAGGCAATACTGAATGTAAAATGAACAATGAACAATGTACAATGAACGAAGGGCGACGTGGGGTATTTGATCGGAATGTTGATTGTGAAAATACAGAACCTCCTCCATTGAACATTCTCCATTCACCATTGTACATTTGCTTGTCACGCCTTTGCCACCATCCACCGTGGCAAGCGGTTCCTGAGCTTCCCCTCCTGCGCGAGGCTGGAACCGACGCACAGATCGCGGTAGAGGAGGAGCACATCACCCCGGAGTTCTCCCGCACACATCGGATCGCCACCGTGAAGGAGTGTGTTCAAGTCTGCATCGTTGAGGGTGAGTGCGTTCTTCGTCGCTCCCGCGCCCCGCAGTGTCGCCACTTCCTGGCTCAAGCGAACGCGATTACTGTCCAATCGACGCGCGAATGGGAGACCGAGAGAGTAATCGTGCACCGGGAGGCCGAATCCCCCCACCTCTCCTGTCGAAAGGAGCAGCTGATCGCCCCGTTCGAGGAGAAGCTCTCCTTCTTGGACGAACGCGACACCATAACGCTCTTCGAGCACTCCTGCGATCTCCCTCTGCCGTGATCGCGGCAGTGGCTTCTCCTCGTACGGTTCCCAATCGAGCTCAATGGGTGCGCGCGTTGGCGCTCGTTTGCGAAGAACAGCCGCGAAGAATCCCTCTGTGTCGTACGTCTGCGGCCAGAGGCGGAGGAGAGGGATGGGTGAATCCACTCCCAGAGCCTTCTCCTGCACAAGCATCGAGTCCTCGATTGCTTTCCCGAGACCCCATGCATCCGCACCGATCGACCGAGGATCGACTATTTCGAGTTGATCAATATATTTGTTCAGGATTGAGCGCACCACCTCCTCATTCTCTTCCGGTGTGAGCGTGCACGTGGAGTACACGATCGTGCCGCCGACTTTGGCGGCGTTCACCGCGGATTCCAGGAGTTCCCGCTGCAACCGCGCCATCTTCCCGATGTTCTCCAGAGAACAGTACGTGAGCGCATCCGAGTCCTTGCGCGCAGTCCCCTGCGCCGTGCAGGGAGCATCGCACAATACGCGGTCGAACCGCTCCGTCATGTTCTTACTGAACCACTGCCCCACCTTCTTCGTCACCACAACGTTCGTGACTCCCAATCGATGCAGAGAACTCTTTAGTGTCCACAATCTCTTCTCCTGCACATCGTTCGCGACGATCACTCCCCCGGCCACCGTAGCCTTGGCGGAGGCGGCTTTGCCCTGCATGCGCCCAGCGATCTGCGTTGTCTTACTCCCCGGTGCAGCACTCATATCGAGGACAGTCTCGCCTGGTTTGGGGTCGAGCAGGGCAACGGGGAGCATGCTCGCCGCCTCCTGCATGTACGTGTGTCCCAGGAGGTGGAGGAGATCCTTCCCTAGAGCTTCTTCCCGATCGACTCGCTCGATGAAGAATGCCTCCGGGCACCACGGCACTGGGGTCACCTCCCATTTCCGCCGCTCCGCCCATGCGAGGAATGCCGGGATCGAACTCTTCAGCGTGTTTACCCGCATGCTCTTCCGTAGAGGTCGATCCGACGCAGCAAGGAGTGCGGGGAGATCTGTGTACGGCGCGTAGCGGTCGAAAGGATGAAGGTGAGGAGTTCTCTCCATTGACTGAAGCATGGATTCCCTCGAGAAAAAGGGCAATCATGAAACTTCTGCGACGTGTTGTTTGCTTTACATCCCTGTACTAGAGTTGAACTATGCAAACGGGAGTAGACACAACGGGTAATTCGGAAGATGCGGCGCTACAAATCTTCGCATTTTCAGAGCAAATGAAAAGAACGCCAATGCCTCGTACTGGTCTCACTGTAAGCAAAGTTGGGCAGAGCTCAGTGGGAAAGGGCATGCTGCGTTGGATGAACATTAAGCCGCAGCTCATACACACAGTCCAGGGAACCCCTGAAGAAGTGACTGCTCAGCTCTCTCAACTAACAGAGGAAGTGCACGTCGATATTGCACTGATTGCCTTCTACCTGCACCACTTCGATCTGCAGCAAATTCTTTCAGCACTCAAGAGCATGCGGAAGATCGCTCAATCTTCTGTGGTCATCGATTACACCCTCCACGGAGTTGATACGTCGCTCGTACGCAAACTCGTAACAAGCAGAACAGAGCAAGCGCAAATTGAGAGGAGCGGTGGTTTCGAACGATGGCTCAGCACACACGACGGCTTCACTCGATCACAGTTAGAAGCACTCTTCCGCACTGCAGGTTTCCCCAACGTGAGCAGTCTCCCGTTGCGAGCCGGGCGAGCGATCGTACTCGGCTCGGATAGTATGAGACTTTCAGTCGCGAACATGCTCGGGCAACAGCAGAACGCCACATCTGTGCATTCTGTCGGTATGAGCTAGACAACAAGGCTCACGAGCTTTCCGGGAACATATATCTCCTTCTTCAGAGTCTTCCCTTCAATGTACTTCTGCACATTCTCGTGCGCTTTCGCTACGTTGAGCACCTCTTCCTGCGGTGCGTTCGCACCAACGACCACTTCACCGCGGAGTTTCCCGTTCACTTGGATAGCAACGGTGACTTCGTCGAAGACGGTCATCGCAGGATCGAACGTCGGCCAGGATTGCTCGACGACGAAGCCTTTTCCGCCGGTCATCTCCCATAGCTCGTCTGCGAGGTGGGGAGCGAGCGGACCTAAGAGGAGAGCGAAGGTTTTCGCGATATCGGGAGTGAGACTCCCCTTCGCTTCGAGCAGGTTCAGGAATTCCATGAGCGAGGAGATCGCCGTATTGAAGTGCAGTCGTTCAAGCGAATCGGTGACTGCCTTGATTGTGCGGTGGAGAGCGCGCTCTGTATCAGCGTCCTTTTGATCAACTTTTTTGTTCGACTTTTTTCCCTCATCTAAGGAAGAACTGAACAATCTCCACACTCTTTGCACGAAGCGATCAATCCCTTTGATGCCCGTGTCGCTCCAGTCGCCTCCATCCGTGAAAGGTCCCATGAACATCAGGTACATGCGGAAGACATCGGAGCCGTGACGGTCGATGAAACTATCGGGACTCACGACGTTCCCCTTGCTCTTGCTCATCTTCGCGCCCTTGTTCGTGATGAGACCTTGATGCACGAGACGTTGGAAGGGCTCCTCATGCGAAACCAATCCGAAGTCCTTGAGTGCCATCATGACGAAGCGCGCGTAGATCAAATGCATGCACGCGTGCTCGGGCCCGCCGATGTACATGGAAACGGGCATCCACTTCTTCTCCAGAGCGGGATCGATGAAATCTTTCTTCGAAGGAGGATTAGGATTTGGATTAGGATTTGGCATTAAATATCGCAGGTAGTAGAAACTGGAGCACACGAATGTATCCATCGTGTCGAACTCTGGGCGCCAGCCCTTGCCGAAGATCTTCTCCGTCCGCGCGATGAACTCCTTCGATTCTGTGAGCGGAGACTTCCCCGTCGGCTTGAACTCGACATCCGTCGGGAGCAACCATGGCAGATGTTTCTCGGGAATCGGATGCGCCTTCCCCTCCGGATCGTAGACGATGGGAATGGGCGCGCCCCAGTAGCGCTGACGCGAGATCAACCAATCACGAAGGCGGTACGTCGTCACTCGCTTCCCCCAACCGTTCTCTTCCAGATGATCCATGATGCGCACGGTGGCTTCGCGGATATCCAAACCATCGAGGAACGACGAGTTGATCATTTTCCCTTCCTTCTCCTGTACCTGCTCTGCGGAAGTGATCGGTGACGTATCCCCATCGGAAGCGACGACGACGCGCACTACCGGGATGCCGAATTGTGTCGCAAACTCGAAGTCACGGACATCGTGCCCAGGCACTCCGACAACAGCACCCGTGCCGAAACCCGCGAGGACGAAGTCCGATACCCAGATGGGGAGTTTCTTCCCATTCAAGCTGTTGACTGCAGAGAAACCCGTGAACACGCCCGTCTTCTTACGACCTTCAGCCTGGCGGTCGAGCTCTGTTTTTTTCGCTGCCTGCTGTGCGTACGTACTGACCTCACTTGCGTGATCTCCTCCCTGCGACTTGAGCTCTCCTCCAGCAACCTTCTTCGCGAACGGGTGCTCCGGAGCGATGACGATGAACGTGGCGCCGAAGTTCGTATCGGGTCGGGTGGTGAAGCACACGATCTTCTCGGTCGTCCCTTCGATTTCGTACGTGATATCGATACCCACTTTCCTACCGATCCAGTTCTGCTGCATGACCTTCGTCTTCTTGGGCCAATCGAGTTGATCCAAATTGTCCACGAGTTTCTGTGCGTAGTTCGTGATCTTCCAGTACCACTGCTCAAGTGGCTTCTGCACCACTTCCGTTTCACAGCGTTCGCACTTCCCCTCCCACACCTGCTCATTCGCAAGGACAGTCTGGCAGCTGGGGCAGAAGTTCACCATGCCCATCTTCTTGTACGCGAGATTGTTCTTATACATCTGGAGGAACAGCCACTGCGTCCACCTGTAGTACGAGGGATCAGAGGTGTTCACCAGCTTCTCCCAGTCATACATTGTTCCAATGCGCGTGAGCTGCTTGATCATCGTCTCGACGTTCTTCGCCGTCGACTGCGCTGGTGGCACGCCCGTCTTGATCGCGTAGTTCTCCGCCGGCAGCCCGAAGGCATCGAAACCCATGGGCTCGAAGACATTGAAGCCCTTCATGCGCGTGTAGCGCGCAGCGCTATCCGCTGGTGCGAAGTTGTACCAGTGCCCCACGTGGAGCTTGTCCCCGCTTGGGTATGGGAACATGACGAGCGCGTAGTAGGGCTTCTTCGCATTCTGCAAATCTGCGGAGTGCAGTTTCGCTTTCGCCCACTTCTCCTGCCACTTCGTCTCCACTGCCGTTGGGTCGTAGAATTCCTGCATCTGCTCCATAGTATCGGCTTTCTACCGCGAGAGGAATATGCGTTGACACTTATCGAAAGAAGCGTTTCAGTACCACATATGGCGAACGGCTACAAAGCATTGAAGGACTTCCGCGATGACGCCAACTACGTCCGTGTGCACAGGTACACTGATTACGAGAGAATTCAGAGCACACAAGTACTCGATCCCCCGCAGGAATGTAACAAGACATTGTGGTCCAGGATGGGTGATGCCATCAATGCCCAACCCACAGGCTATATAAAGACTGGTCTATTCAACGCTTTCAGTGATCGCATCACCCTTCGTCCCGAAGAAGTGTGGCATGCGAGAATCGTACTGAATAGCATGCTCTCCACTGTGGAGAGCGTCATGCAGTGTCTCGCACTCCACGGGAAGGATACAGCGACCGAAACGGGGAAGGACGAACAGGCACGCTACGGAGTCGAGTGGATGAGACCCGAGCACGTGGAAGAGGGATACGGAGCGTCCGTACTTGATGGGAGGGCACTCGCGATTGAGAAGGAGTTCTACCCCCCTCTCGGTCGCATTCCCTGGACCCGAGGGCAGATGCTCCAGTTGCTCCGGGAGAAGGACACTTTCGGGAGGGTTTTGTACGGATCTTCCGGCATCCTCGGTTTCACACTCTTCCGTGGAGAGCGGGATGTACTCAACCTCCTCGGGTGGGGAGTCACTCAGGAGAAACGCACCGTGGAGCAGGGAGGGCCCGAGCGCCTCGTGGGCGACCTCCTGGAGTTCACTTCCCCCTCGTCACCGCACAAGTTCCGCTACAGCACAATTTTCAACAGTGTGGCTCAGCAGCATCCCTTCCCACCGAAGACTGTTCTGGCTCAGCAATCGTACTTCTGAGAGGTATCCGCCGAGCATACTCCACCAAGCTCTGCTACACTTCCGCTTCGCCGAGCAGGTCGGCTCCCCTCTGTTGTTATGGCTCGTACACCAACTGTTGCAATCATCGGGAGACCCAACACGGGAAAATCGACGCTCTTCAACAGGCTCGTCGGGCGGCGGCAGGCGATCGTGAGTGATGTGCCGGGAACGACACGCGATCACGTTGCGGGGTCGATTGATCTGGAGGGCATGCGCGCGCTCCTCGTCGATACGGGCGGGATGGGTGGGGGCACAGAGGATCGGGAGATCGAGAGTGATGTGCACGCTCAGTCACTCCTCGCGCTCAGTCATGCGGATGTGATCCTCTTCACGATCAATAGTCGTGAGGAACTCACATCGAGTGACTTCGCGATTGTGGAGATCCTCCGCAAGCAACGTCGGCGGCACGTACCGGTGATCCTCGTGGTGACGAAGTGCGATAACCCTGCAACTCTGGAGGAGGTGCTCGCGCAGTACTACCAACTCGGCGTTGCGGACACGATCATTCCCTTGAGCGCACCGCACGGAATCGGCATCGAGGAACTGCGCGAGAAGCTCAAGAAAGAACTCACGAAGCTCCACTTTCAAGAGGTTGGAGAGAAGGAGGAGACAGAGGGACCACCGCGCGTCGCCGTCATTGGGAAACCGAATGTGGGGAAGAGTTCGATCGTGAATGCGCTGATGTCCGATGCACAGCGCAAGGTTTCGCCCAAGCTCGTCTCTGAAGTCGCAGGGACGACACGCGATGCGACGGACACTATCATCCGTCACGAGGACCGCGAGTACGTGTTCATCGACACCGCTGGACTCAAGCGGCACGCGCCGCGCGAGGAGGGCATCGATAGCTTCGCGGCGTTCCGAACAGCGCAGGCACTGCAGGAGTGCTCGGTTGCCATCCTCGTTCTCGATGCGACAGAACCCGTGAGTCGACAGGACCAGCGTATCGCGGGGCTCGCTGCGGAGGAGGGGAAGGGACTCATCATCGCGCTCAACAAAATAGACAAGCTGAAGGCGGAGCAGCGGACGGAGAAAGTAGACGAAATTCGCCTCGAGCTGCCGTTCTGCCGCTACGCACCCATCCTCCCCTGCTCCGCGCTCAACCGCGAAGGATTGCTGAAGCTCTTCGCATTGGTCGACATGGTGCACCGCAACCGCACGCGTCGCATCCCAACGAAGGAGCTCCATCGCTGGTTCACGGATGCAGCGCATGGCAGACCACTCGGCGTCATTGCAAAATCGAAGCACCTCACACAGGCCGAGGATATCCCGCCGACGTTCATCCTGTTCGTCAGCGATCCCAAGCGCGTGCAGGTCACGCAGCTTCGATACTTGGAAAATCGCCTACGCGAAACCTTCGGATTCGATGGAACGCCGGTGAGATGGGTGACGAAGAGAGGCTAGAATTGGATTGGGATTAGGATTTGGATTTGGGAAATGAGGACCCCTAATCCTAATCCCAATCCTATTCCTAACCGCGTCCCTCCCTCATATCCTTCACCCTCCCGTCCTCCCGGATCGGCAGCGGGAACGCTTTCACGACGACCTCCAATTTATCCATGAGCGTCATAGGATCATCATCGAGGACGATGTTGGGAGGCATGGTGCGTTGGCAGAGCTCCTCGACCACGTGGATGATGGAATTGCTGATGCCACCGCTGTTGGTGAGCACGCCCACGGGACGGCCTTCGTCGTAGGCGATCGTGAATTCGTTGAGCGTGCCGATGCCTCCGCCGATGATGACGACTGCATCTGCAGAGCGGATGTTGATGATGTCGCGCTCCATGAATCCCATCCCCGTGTAGATGATCATGTCATGGGCGTGGGGGGAGAGATACTCGTTCACGTGCTCGTACTCAGAGAATGCGGGAGAGATGCCCACGGTGAACCCGTTGAATTCCTTCGCACCCAGGAGTGCATCATTGGGTAACCCCGGGCAGGCTCCGTTGATGAAGATGTGCCCGCGCTTCGCGATCTCCCGCCCAATGTTCCGCGCTTTCTCGCGCGCTGTCAGGTCCTCGATCTGCGGACCGCTCGCAGAGCCCATGACGCCGATCTTCAGTTTGTGATGGTGTGCCATAGCAGGGAGAAGACTTGATCGACTTTGCTTTCGGGAACTTCCTCCTCGCACAACTTCCGGAGAGCGGAGCCCAGTGTAGCATCGATCTGCGCGCAACGCTCGCGAGAGCGTGTGACGCGAGCAATGCAGAAGGCAATCCAATCCCCTTTCGTTCCACCCGCCCCAATCTGCGCATCAGTGAAGTCACACTTGCGTGCATCACCGGAGGCAATTGCCCGCGTGATTAATTCTTGAACTTCCTTCGCACTGCCCTCGCCTCCCGTGACCTCGGACAGGTGCAACTGCTCGAGCTCGGCATCGAGCGCATTCGCGGCTTCCAGGAACACATTCCCGATCTGCGATGCCATCGCTGCCTTACTCACGCCCGGAGGGGGCACGAAGCCTACCCAGATGTACAGGCCGACCAAGGCAATAGGGAGGAACCTCATTTGTATATTATAACATATTTTAATTAATAAGCAAAACACTCCTTCCTAGGCTATCGCTCTGCTATCATGCTCTTATGGGTTCTCCAGACGCTGCAAATCCTCTCCCCTCAGAGATCTGGCAGATAAGTACCCGAGAGCTGAAGAAAAGACTGCGAGCCGCATTGAAGGCTAAAAATGGAGAGGAACTTCGCATCTACGAGAAGGAGTGCTTTGAATGAGGGTTCCAGATTCATCCCGCTCTTCGTGAACGTATTGCAGATGTTCTGGTGGAGGAAACGCCTCCGCCATCGTCACCACCTTCTCCACGTACGCTACTGGGTGCGATGCACTTGAAATCAGAGGAGCCTCAGAAGGTGGACAGAACTTTCCTCTACACTGGGGAGACAATTTTCCTTACTCTCGAATTCCGCTTGGAGAAGATGCGAGAAGAGGGCAATCCTCTCTATTTCGATTTCTCCGGAGACGAGGCTTTCATAACAAAAGCACTGCTGAACATCAAACCGGGTCTCTCCCGGGGGGACGTTGCAGGCATCATGCAACCAGTTCTCGAAACTCTCGTCAGGGGAAAACTCTCCCTGAGGAAAGCCCGCTTCCTTGAGCAGTACCTCCAAGGTTGGGACCTCATCACAAAGGAAGACCTCGGTATCGATGAATTTGATGAGGACTGTTAGCGGAGGTACTTCTTCTTGTTCTCGTTGTGCTCGTCGTTCGTCTCCGCGTAGCGGATCACGCCGTCCGTCCCGTGGAGGTAGTACAGGTACTTCGACTCTTCCGGCGCGAGTGCAGCTTCGATGCTCGAGAGGCTAGGACTCGCGATGGGTCCCGGTGGGAGGCCGCGGTACTTCCGGAGGTTGTACGGTGAGTCGACTTCCAGATCATCGAGTGTGATCGCACTGGAAGGCTTCTCGAGGATGTAGCGCACTGCTGCATCGACCCCAAGCCCAATGCCGTTGTCGAACCGCTTCCAGAGGATGCCAGAAACTATCGGTCGCTCACCCGCTTTCCGTGTCTCCTCCTCAATTAACGAAGCCATCGTGATGATCGCGTGGAGAGAGCGATCAGAGCCATCGATTGCCGCTTTCTTCTCTTCGACCACCCGATGACGGAACGTCGTGAGGAGTCGCTCGAGGAAGAACTTCGGATGGAAATCTGCAGGAGAGACGTAGTAGGTATCTGGATAGAGGTACCCCTCGATCTTTCCGCCGCGCTTCGCCATATCCGTTCTTGGTGGCAGGAATTCGAAGGAGGAGAAGTCACACGTCTGCGCGCAAGTGAGGATCGCGCCTGTCTCCGCTAGTCCCTCTCCTGCCACGAGTGCATCGATATCCTTCACGGTGTAGCCCTCGGGGATCGTAAGGCTGATCTCCTCAGAAGCACCGGTCGTGAGCGTCTCGACGATCTCCGAGACAGATTGTGAAAGACGCAGGACGAAACTTCCCGCCTGAAGAGAGGAATCTTCGCCGTGGAGACGAACGTAGAGGGAAAATGCCCGCGCGGAGCGGATGACGCCTTCCTCCTTTAGCTGTGTTGCAATGCTCTGCATTGAAGCTCCTTTTGGGATCTTCACGATTTTCCGCGTTTCTCCATCACCGATTGCGGAGAGGGCATGCGCATACCACAGATACCCTCCCACGAGGGCAAGGGCGAGAAAGAGGAGGAGTTTGCGAAGCACGTTGAGAATCCTACTGGGAACAAGGAACAGGGAACAGAAAAAATCCATGGAGTGCTTCCCTGTTCCCGGTTCCCTCCTCTCACTCCGCTGCACCGGGCATTCCCATGTCTCCCATGATCGCCTGCATCTTCTCCGCAGAGACCAGCTGCGCTTTCTTGAGCGCGCGGTTGAGTGCATCCTTCAGTAACTCTGGGATCGACTCGCGCGGAACCTCCGGACCGATAGTAATACTCACGATCTCCTGCTCCGCAGTGACGACAACGCGAATGCCCTGCGCCTCCGCCTCTACGTGGATCTGCTTCAACTCCTTACGCACACGCTTTGCGTCGCGCTGGAAGCGGTACATGTTCCGAAGCTGGGCAAAGGACGGCATAGCAGAATGGTAGCAGAAACTCTCTACACAAACAGAACTCTAGTCCCGCAAATCCATGAGGAGCTGCATTGACTGTTCAATCTCGTCACGGAGAGCTTCCAAGTGCTCTGAGAAAATATCGATTCTCCTCGAAAGCTCTTGCTCCTGCACCGTAAGAGGAAGGGTAACCATTCTCCTCCCATCCTTTTTGATGATAGAACCTCCTGTTGACCGACCTTTCCTGTCATCGGTCAGGATAACCGAACCCATGATGTAGCCACCGATTGCATCTTGGTGCTTCTTGATTTGCTCCATTCTCTGCTGCAGTGACTCACGATGTTCTTCCAGAGCAGCTCTGGGAGACGGTCCATTCAGCATGTCCGTCAATCTTTCAGGAATTGTAGACGATTTTTCCATGGGCAGGAATAATTCCAGATTCACCACAAAAGTAAAGCAGTCTGTTGCGCAGAGTGGGGAGATACGGATTTCTCAACGCGTAATGCCTATTCGATCCTCAATCTCCTGGTCGACGAAGACTTTCTTCCGCCCAAACTTCATGCGGCTGTACTCTTTGATGAGGACAGCGAGCTTGTCATTCCTCTTACTCTCGTCGTAGATGGTCGCAAGGCTGAAGGGACGTGAAGTCGTGTTGTTGATATTGAGCTTCACGTAGCAGTGGAAGTTCGGGATGCCGATGACATCCTGCTCACTGAGAACCGGTGCCATTTCTTTCGCCATGTACTCGGCATCCTCGGCACCGATCTTGAAACTCAGGATGGTACCCACGTTACCGAAGACGGCGTCGCGCATCTTCGTCGACGCCTGCTCGTACTCACCGGTTTTGCCCACGAGTTGGCCGATGTACTGGTGCGCCATGATGAGACCGAGCTCGTACTTGCGGGCCTCGGAGAGGATGGTGGCGAAGGCGTCCGTCACGAAGTTCTGGAACTCGTCGACGTACAGGTAGAAACGGCGGCGGTCTTTCTGCGGGATACTCGCACGGGAGAGCGCGGCCATGTTCACCTTGTTCACGAAGATCAAGCCGAGGAGCTGTGCGTTCACATCGCCGATTTTGCCTTTGCTCAGGTTCACGAGGAGGATCTTCCCGTCATCCATGATCTTTCGGATGTTGAAGGCACTCTTCGGTTGCCCGATGATGTTGCGCATCGTCGAGTTCGTCACGAAGGGGCCGAATTTGGCGGAGAAGTACGGGATCATCTCCTCTTTCTCGCGTGCACCGGTCTTGGCAATTTCATGCTCCCAGAAGCTCCGCACGACAACGTTCCTACATTTGCTCACCTTGTACTTCTGGAACTCTTCGTCGACGTACAATCGCGGGACATCGATGAGTGTCGCGCCTTCCTCTTCATCGTCCATGAGCGTCAGGCAGCCGTTGCGGAAGTAGTGCTGGATGCGCGGGCCGAAGATCTCTGAGCCGAAGAGCTTGATGAAGATCTCCATGGCATCGAGGGACGCGCGATCCTTCTCTTCGTCCGTCTTCGCCTCCAGAAGATTCAAACCCATTGGCCGCTCGGTATCCGCGGGGTCGAAGACGACGATGTCCTTTGCGCGTTCCTTGGGTGTGTGTGCCAGCATGTCCTCGATCAAGTCCCCGTGCGGGTCCACGACGCAGATGCCTTCGCCGTTCTCGACATCCTGCCGCGCCTGGTAGCTGATGAGCGAAGATTTTCCGCAACCGGATTTCCCGATGATGTACTGGTGACGCGTGCGGTCCTTGTGCATGAAGCGGATGGGCGTCTCCAGCGCACGGTACTTGTTGAGCCCCAGAAGTACCCCTTCCGTCGGCGCATTCGGCGGCGGCGGGAGGACCTTGTACGTAATCCACTGGATGAGCGGTATCTTGTTGTAGCGGCTGTCCGGGAAGTGGTAGAGCCCCGCAAGCTCGCGCTCCACGAGGAGGTTGCGCTTGTGCATGAAGCCGTTCAATCGATTCTTCCAGAGCCAGTGGATGATGGGGGCATTGAGGAAGAGCGGGAAGAAGTCGAAGAACATGCGGCGGTTCATGAACCAGTTGCCGTAGATATCCTTGTAGACGTTGAAGGCGACTTGCATGTTGTTCGTGATGTCTAAGGCACGCGCCCACGTCTTCGCCGCCGCGAGGACGCGCACGGTCGTGTGGAAGCCGCTCATACCCGCCTTCTCGCCCATGCGCTTGTAGAGCTCCTCCTCCGGCTGAATCATACGGACGAAGCTATCTCCTTTGCTCGCACCCGGGGCGAAGGTTTCTCCGTTGGCACCGGTAGCAACACCTCCCAGGACTTTCATGAAGGACGAGAGGATGGGAATTTTCCCCGCCCAGTGATCCTGCTTCCCCTTGAACTTCATACTCGCGTAGTTCTTCACTTTCTTACTCCACTTCTCGGAGAACGTCGGCGTGATGATCACCTGGATCGCCGCAGTCTCGTCGACTTCCAGTTTGCTGAGGACGTTGCTGACGTCGTTGATCGGATCGTCCTGCATCTGCTCGTAGAAACGGATGGGGAACAAGTACTTCTTCTTCGTGATCATGTTGTACCCCACGAGCTTGTAGCCCTTCGGCCAAATATCGGGCGTTTTCTGGAGAGCCACCTCCGCATCCGGGTAGTACGCGGTGATCTGCTTCTCCAGGATCGACACGAGGCTGGGCTGCGTGAGCACGTAGAACATGAGCTCACCCTTCTCCACGAAGAGCTCGAAGCAGATCGAGTTGAAACGAAAAATCCAGAAGTGCATGAGCCGCCAGAACGTCAGGTTCTTCACCTCCCATAGCGCGCGGTACAGCTGCTCCATGATGGCAACCTTCTCCTTGAAATCCTTCTCCGTCCGCTTCTCCTGATCGATCTTGCTATCCGAGCGCGGGAGCAGCACCTTCATGGAAACGAGCTTCCGCGACTGGAACCACGCGTAGTAGAAGCGCATGTCCAGTTTCAATACTTTCAATAGGTAATACGCCGTGAGGAGGAGCAGGGAGTTCTGTAGCGGGTCACTGCGGAACCAGTCCCACGCTCCAGTCCAGAACTGCGGGTCCAGCGTAAAAGTGATGAGCCAGATGGAGGCCCACAGGAGCGGCCAGAGGAAGAGGCGGAGGACGGCGACCACGGGTCAGTTCTCGGGAGGAGAAAGATACAGGACAATCTCAAGATTATAGCACGGATTCGAGGTTTCTTCCAGACCTGTGAAAGCGGGAACAGGGAATAGGGAACCGAATAACAGGGAACAGGAGGGGAACAGGGTCCTGATATTCTGTTCCCTATTCCCTACCCACAGGCTACCACTCGCATCCGCATCTCCCGGCTCTTCCCTTCTGCTGTACCAAGGCGGAAGCGGTACTCCCCTTCTCCAGAGGGTGTGAGCGTGTAGTGCTCTCCGGGATGAATCCACTCCTGCAGACGTACGCTGTTCCCATCAGGGTAGATGACGGATTTGACGACGAAGGGAACACTTGCGCGCAGCGTCAGGACCTCACCCATTGGCATCGTGTGAGGAATGCCACCGTCGAGGCGCACGGACTTCGTGATGCGCTGCTGCATACGCTTCTCCACCGAGCAAGATCGCGAAACGGATGCATCGCCGAGTCGCTCGAAGCGCGCCATGAACTTCCCCTTGCTCCTCTCTTCGATGCTCGTGAACGCGGCGAGGCTCAAGTCCATGTCACGCCCTTCGACGAAGGGGCCACGGTCGTTGATGCGTACGGTGACGCTCTTGCCATTCGAAACATTCGTGACGCGGACGAGCGTGTTGTGCGGGAACGTCCGGTGCGCCGCGGTGAGTGCGTGCATATCGAAGGTCTCGCCGAACGCCGTCCCCTTCCCGTGGAACTTCTCCGCGTAGAGGCTCACCTCGTGCTCCTCCTCCCGGAGCATCGTATCCAGCCGCTGCATGAGGAGCGTGAGCTCTTCCTGTGTCAGCGACTTGTCGAGAGTTGCAGGATTCTCGGCGTGGGCGAGAGGGTAGCGTTCGAGAAGCACGGGGAGGTCTACCATCTGCGCATCCTCAATCGCGGCAACGCTCCGAGTTCGGTAGAGCCAGAGGAGTGCATCGCGCAGCGTGAGTTTCGCATCGGGTTCAAAGCTCGGCGTCGTGTCGAGAATCCCACGGTACTTCGCGAACGTGATCTCTGTGAAACCCGCGGAGCCCGCAGGGACGTCGTCGTACGGTTTCTCCCGTGTCGATGTCGCAGGGCGTTGGATACTCTGCCACAGCTGAAGGAAGCCCTCGCGCCTGCTGATTTCCCCCTCCGCCGCACTGGCTATGATCGGCAAGACACAGCAGAAAACGCCGGTCAGGACGGTAACAGTACGCATCAGTTCCACCATGCAGATGGGATCCCGAAAGTACAATGGTCAGAGCGAGTGAATGTGGGCTCGTCGCCAACACCTCAACAAAACCCATGAGGGCGGGCATACGTGCCCGCCGACTGAATGAACATCACATCCCGGTTGGGGAAATCTCCATTACAGAACTTTCCACCCGTTCGCGCGCACGAGTTTGTAAGCGCTCCTCCGCTGAGCGCGCCTCACGGATGCGAGAGTTGCAGGACCCGCAATGCCCGCACCGCGATCGGTGATCGACGTGATGATGCCTGCAGCAATCTGGTACGTGCGCAGCGCTTCCTCTGTCACCTCTCCGAAGAGTCCACTGATCCGCTCCTCCGGGAAGTATCCCTGCTCAGTGAGGAATGTCTGGAGGGCAGTGACATCCTTCCCACGATCCCCCTTCGAGAGAAACTTTCCGATCGTGCGGCCGCGCTCGGCGAGGAGGAGATCGATTTTCCGCAGGGCAATGAGGCGCTCTGCGTACGTCTCCGCGTGCATCCTCCGCCAGCGTACCGTGAGCACTGCGAGCGTGCGCGGACCGATACGACCTGCCCCGGGCATCGATGCATCACCAACGAGACCTGCTTCCATTTGGAATTGCAGGATCGCATTGAAGAGTGCGTCGTCGTACACACCGTTCGTGCGGCCGCTATAGTAGCCGAGCGCGCGGAGTGTGCGCTGTGCTGTGCCCACTGTCTGCTCACTGCTCGTCCGCTCAACAGTCGTCGGAATGGGGAACGTCGCGGTCTTCCTCCGGACAGCAGCGACGAGGAACGCGGCACTCCTCTCCGAGAGGGCATCCTGCGGTTCCGCGGTGAGTCCGTAATCGGTGAGGAATGCGCGGAATGCATCCGCTGTTTCTTCGCCGAAGAATCCCGTGATAGATCGCGGGAAGTATCCCGCGTCACGCAGGTGCTCCTGCAGGAGCTGTACGGAAGGACCGCGATCCCCTTTCTTTGGCCTCAGCGCGAGCAAATCAGGATCAAGAGCCATGAAGGGTTTCAGGATATCCAGGGGGGAAGCGAGTGAGAGGAGATCGAGGGATTCTCCCGGCTGCGCGGTGCCCGGTGGGTACACCGTTCCGCGCACGCGCTGCACACCGAAGGCGAGAGCACGCGCGAGTCCCTCCTCCCCATGACCAACCCACAGATCGAGACGGTGCACGCCATCTTCGAGGACGCGAATTGCGCCGCCACGATCGTGCACGGTCACTGACCCGATGCCGGGAAGGATGATGCGCGTGCCAAAGGGATACGTTGCAGGCGCAGCGGCCATGCCCGCGTAGACCTCTGTACCATCAGCACCGCGAAGACCTTCACCATTCAGAACCTTGTCCTGCGCATAGGTGCCGGTGACGTAGCAACACTGGTCCGCCAGCGGCGAGTAGTACGCCGTAATCATGAAGTCCTGCTCCCACGGTGCGTCGGGAACTTCCTGCGCAGCAATGTGCAGTGGCGTGAGGAGCGCACAAACTAGCGTCAGTGCTGTGAGTTTATGTGTGTGCATGTATCCGGTCATTGTAGCACAAATCTGGGCGACAGTCTCGGCTTCCCTGAGAAGGGAACAGGGAACCGAATATCAGGGAACAGGAGCCTGTTATTCTGTTCCCTGTTCCCGGTTCCCTCGTCTACCGCACTATCACCATATCCTCCAACCGCATCCCGAACTTGCCGGGGAAGTAGACCCCGGGTTCGATGGTGATCACTTCTCCTGCGAGTAATTTGCGATCTGGTGCCTTCTCCGAGAGCGACACTCCCTCGTGGATCTCCAGCCCGACTCCGTGACCGAGGGAGTGAGTGAACGCATTCTCGATACCGTATTGCCTGAGAACTTCACGCGCCTTGCGATCGAGTGCTCGCGTGTTCACACCAGCCCGGACGAGGGACTTCGCCGCTTCCTTCGCTTCGGTGAGGGCGCGGTACATCCTCTCCTCTTCCGCAGTCGGTCGCGTGGTGAAATACACTTCACTCCTGTCGGCGCAGTACCCTTGCACTTGAGCACCCACATCGATCTGCACGATGTGCCCCTTCTGGAGCGCGCGCGATGTAGGCGCATGGTGAGGGCTACTGGTGTGCGTGCCGAATGCGACGATGGGATCGAATGCGAGTCCATCTGCTCCGAGTTCGAGTGCCCAGATCTTGAGCTTGCGCGCGACCTGCTCCTCGGTGATTCCCTTGCGGAGTGCGGAGGGCACTCTTCGCAGGAGCTCCACCGTAATCTTGTGTGCGCGGCGGATCTGCTTGAGCTCGCTCTCCTCCTTCGCGCGGCGGAATTCCGCGACGACCCCCTCTGTTTGTACAAATTTTGTGTTCGGGAATTTCCTCTTCCACAAGCGAAGACGTTGGACCGTGACCGTCTCTGATTCGATCCCGCACTCCCGCAGTGGCTTCAGGAGGGCCTGTGTCTCTGCCCCGTCGGCAACGGTCCAGCCCTCTGGGAGGGTGCGCTGCGCCCGCTCCGTGTAGCGAGCGTCGGTGATGAGGGTTTGTCGGCGCCCCGCGAGGAGCACAATTCCCGCAGTGAGAGCCATTCCCGTGAGGTAGCGGACGTTCGTCAAGTCAGAGACCAGGAAGGCCTGCGTGCCAGCCGAACGGAGCAGGGGTTGAGGGGTGCGTGGACGCATGGAGGAGGTGGATTGGAAGCGGTTTTTATGCTATCATAGAGAGAGAAAAACACACTCCCCTCAAGACGTATGCAGAAGCACTCCCTCCGCACGTTCCTCAGCGTTGCACGCATCACCCTCATGGTCTTCGTCTTCGGCGTCAGCGGGGCTACCGCGAGCGTCTTCAGAGGGGATGGCCTCGAGGCGGGTAAGAACTTCGCGAGATCCATTCCAGGAATCTCGAAGACTGACGATCCCCGCATGGCGGCACAGAACGTCCTCATTGCCATCATGGACTACCTTGCACTCGCGGGGGTCATCGCCATCATCGTCGCCGGCTTCTACCTGATCCTCGGCATGGGCTCAGATACATCCCGTGACAAGGCGAAGACGATCATCATCTACGTCATCGTGGGCCTCCTCATCGTCCTCTTCGCTCGCGTCATTGTGACCTTCGTCACGCAGTACATCGCCTCTCAGGTCTGAGCTCGCGTCCCTCTATGCGCATCTTCCGCACCCTCAACCGCTGGCTCCGGGGAGCACTCCTCCTCGCCATCGCGGCGGCCCTGGTGCCAGTGGGCGGTGTGCGCGACGGGGCAACGCTCTTCGAGAATGGATTGAAGGCGGCTGCGTCCCTCATCACCTCTTCGCACGCAGCGGCACCTGAGGAGGAGAAGATCGGCATCCAAGTGGGGGAGGTGTTCGAGATCATGGGAGTCGCGAGCATTCCGGAGCCGCAGTTCAGCTGGGTGCTGATTCAGGATCGCAGCTTCATTGCCGCGGGTCGCGAGCAGCACTTCCGCGTCCGCTTGAGCAGACCGGGAAAGCACACCCTCGATGCGAACATCTACTCCACCACAGCAGAGGTGCAGTTCCGCAAATCGATTCTCCTCGATGTGCAGCCCTTCCAGGACAACGGTCCTGGCTTCGCGACGGGAGGCAACCTCCCGGTGCCTGAAGACCCCTCGACCATCGTGCTCACCGACCCCTCCACACTGCGCGGCTCGATGGTGATCCCGAAAGACCGGGAGATCGTGCGCATCGTCCATGCTCGCACGGACATCGAAGAGCTCACCATCGACCTCGATACGACTGTCGATGCGGATGAGGATGGCAATCCGGCGAACGACAACGACACTGCGAAAACCTTCATCCGCACGGAACGCACGCCGCTCTTCCTCTGGTTCACCACTCTCCCGGAACCGCGGACAATCCGCGTCACGGCGAAGCTCACCGACGGTGGCACACTCTCGCAGGAGATCCGCTTGAGCGTGGGCGTCCCCCCTAGCGAAGTCGTCACATCCGACGACATCAGCGCACTGGAGACGCCCGATGGCACGGTGCTCTTCACTCTGCGTACAGAGAATCCCTTCCCGGAAACACCGCTCCTGTACGAGTGGTCATTCGGTGACGGCGAGTGGAGCATGCTGACTACCCCGGAGCACCGGTACGCCCAATCCGGGAGCTACACGGTGCACGTCGATGTCGTAAATCTGGGAACGGGGCAGGTGATCTACTCCGGAGATTCTCCCATCACCGTAGCGAAGGGCGGACCACGCATTCCCGTGCCAACGCAGCCGACTCCTGGCACAGGAGGAGAGCAGCCCGAACCGAGTGGCGGCGGCGGAGGGAGCATCCTGCGGTACATCGTCATCGCCGTGATCGTCCTCCTCGTGGCGATGATCATTGGAGCCCTCATCGCATTCCTCTGGAAGTTCTGGAGAAATAGGCGCGGCGGTTCCCTGCAGGAGACATTTGAAGCGATGGAATCGAAGATTATGGAGAAAGAGGGAAGTGGCACTCCTGGAAATATCATTGATGTAGCGCCACCGCTGGAACTCACACGGTCTCAGCAAACAGAGGGATCCGCACCGCCAGAACCGGTACAGGAGGCGCCGTCATTCGCCCCCCCACCGCCACCTCCTTCCACCCCTGGGGTAAACATCGACGAAGCTCCTGCGTGGCTGAAGAGCGGACTCTCATCGAGCGGGCCTGCGGAAGCAGCCGTGGAACCTCCACCAACTCCTGAGCCCACACCCCCACCTCCATCCGCTCCGCCAGAATCTCCTGCTCCTCTTCCAACGGAATCGATCCCGGAGACGCCCATGAGCTCCACCTCTGCTCCTGCAGAGGAGAGCACACTCCCTCCGTGGTTGCAGCAAGATGCGAGTCCTCCGCCATCGACACTGGAACCATCGCCACCGTCCACTCCTCCCGAACTCGCACCATCAGACGGTCCTGTCCCCTCGTGGCTGCAACCATCTGCGCCCACTGAGGAACCAGCTCCTCCTCCTTCGCCTCCAGAACCTCCACCCGCAGAAGCCCCCACAGTCCCCGAAACACCTGAACCCACTGAGCCACCTCCTCAGACTCCCACTCCCGAACCCGTCCCCACTCCGGAACCTCCACCTCCCCCTCTGCCCACTCCGGCACCGGAACCCGCTTCGAGTGCGATGGAGGAGAGCACCCCATCTGCGGAAACGTCGACAGAACCGGAGCTGCCCGCTCCCGCGCCTGAGCCATCTACTCCACCACCCACACTCCCCGCTGCAACACCTTTCGCGTCTCTCCCCGCACCGACTCCTCCACCCGCTCTCCCGCCTCCCGTCACGTTAGCACCAGCAGCGATGGTGAATCCGGGGAAGACGGAAGAGCAGCTGGCCCGCGAGCGTGAGCGCAAGCGTCGCAAGCGTCACCGCTACCAGGAGAACCTCAAGCGTCGGAAGGCAGAAGCCGTGACGAGTCCCACTGCAACCGTTCCTGCGCCAGCACAAGTGTTGGAAAAGGAGACCCCGCCCTCAGTTCCTGTTGCACCCAAACTAGCAGCACCCAAGCCTATGGTCGATATACCTCCGGTCAAACCGAAAGCTCCTGAGAAGAAACCGAAGAGCGACGACACGACCATCGCAATCATCCGTGCTGATAGCCTGGAGCAGCAGAAACCTGTGAAGAAAACCCCGAGGAAGAAAGCGGACGAGGGCGGAAAGGGCACAAAGAAAGCTGCGTGACGGAAAGCCTCAAATAGCTTAGGATGCCCTGCGCGTGGCGGGCGTAGCTCCCACCTTCGCCCTTTTCAAACATCGTTCGAGGCTGATGCAGTTGTTCCCTCCTCTGTGCAAGGCTACGGTGGGCGAGCAGTTGGACAAGTCTGCTTTCATTCCTCGTTTTCTCGTGGCGGGCGTAGCTCAGTTGGGCCCGAAGGGCGCCCTTCGGGCTTAGAGCGTCTGGGGCCGAAGGCCGGTCTTAGACCCTCCAGAAGGTAGTGAGGTACTCTTGAAATATGGCATTCGTATACATGCTCTGGAGCGAGAAAGATAACGGCTGGTACATCGGAAAGACGAAACGCTTGTTCTATGAGAGATTTTTAGAACATACTGCCGGAAAGGTCAGGTCAACGAAATTCCGTCGACCATTGCTCCTCGCATACATTGAGGAGATACTTGATGGTAATGAGCAGAAACGAGAGCACTTTCTGAAGCATCCAAGTGGATACACTCAGAAACTTCGAATCACAGAGCTCTTGATTATGAGAAAAAGCGAATGGCCGATTAGGGGTCCTGTCTAAGAAAAGAACATGTTCTTTCTATCTTCGCATCTACCCTATAATATTGGCTCATCGTGGCGGGCGTAGCTCAGTTGGTTAGAGCGTCTGGCTGTGGCCCAGAAGGTCGTGGGTTCAATTCCCATCGCTCGCCCCACTACTCTCCACTCTGCGGCACCAACTGCGGGAGGAGTATTTTCTCGACGTCCGCGAGGACTTTCTGATCCACGGAAGTCGTGGTGAGGAAGATCGCGCTCTCCTCATTCTGAATGCGACACCAGTGCACGACTTTGTACGTTCGCACGAGGTCTGCATAGCGGTAGAAGGTCGTCTTCGAGGGGCCGATGGAGAGCGGTATCACATCCTCTGCCCTTCGCTTCCCGGGACACTCTTCCTTGGGGCCCTTCGCGATAGTGACGGCATCACCCAGAAGGTCATTGGCACTCCGGGCAGTGACTTCCCCATTCACCAAACCGATGGTGATCGACTCGTCCGAAACTTCTTTGACCCCCCAGCCATCGGGGAGCATCACCGTCCAGTTCAAGACTGCTCCACTCGCGGTGCGCGCAAGATTCCCCTCATCAGCCTGGTTTCCCTTCCACGCATCGAAGAGCAACCAGAGGAGTCCCAGGAGGAGTGCGAGCAGAAGGAGGAGCCGGATGCGTCGTGAGCCCGATGTCATCGCACTCACAGTGCACGGGAAGCGACGGACAGGCAAGGATCCTTCCCCTTCCCAATGGAGAGAACAGATGGTAGGATCGGTGCTTGATAGCGTGCCATCGAGATGGTACGAACCCTCTTTCCTGTATTTCCGAGCCACAATTCCGCCCGCCAACCCCGCTCTGCAAGGCTACGCGGGGTCTCCGGGTCATTGCTCCTCTCCTGCACTCTGATGTCACAAACTGAATTCCGAACACCGAAGGGCACGCACGACGTCCTCCCAGAGGATCACCAGTACATGACGTACATCAAGAAAGCCGTGCGTCACCGCTGCCGCCAGGCAGGCTACAAGCGCATCGATACTCCGATGTTCGAGCATCGCGCGATCTTCGAACGCGGGATCGGTGCGCACACGGACATCGTGGAGAAGGAGCTCTTCCTCGTCTCGGGGAGCAAGCGTGAGGGGGGAGAAGATGCGGCACCGGTCTTCGCGTTGCGACCCGAATTCACCGCAGGCATCTGCCGCTCGTATATCGAGCATGGGATGCAGCAACTGCCGCAACCTGTCGAGCTCTACGCCATCGGACAGTGCTTCCGACACGACCGTCCCCAGAAGGGGCGCTACCGGCAGTTCCACCAGTTCGACCTGGAAGTGATCGGCCTCCGGGACCCCAGCCTGGATGCGCAGCTGATCCACGTGCTCAAGAACATCCTCTCCGATATCAAGATCTTCAGTCGCCTGACGCTGCAAATCAACAACATCGGTCAGCCGGAGAGCCGGAAGGCATTTGCAGATGCGCTGAAGGACTACTTCATTGGGAAGGAGCGGCACCTGCCGGAGATCGACCGTAACCGCCTGGAGAGTAACCCTATGCGTCTCCTCGACTCGAAGGAGGAGGACACGCAGATCCTCGTGAAGAATGCGCCTAAGCTCTCGCAGTTCGTCTCCGAGGAGAGCAAGCAGTACCACGAGACGGTTCTCGAGTATCTCACCGCCCTCGGCGTGCCTTACATGGAGAATGCATCGCTGGTGCGTGGTCTCGATTACTACACGCAGACGGTCTTCGAGTTCTGGGACCAATCGACCGGGGCACAGAACGCGGTGGGTGGTGGTGGCCGCTACGACGGGTTGATCGAGCTCCTCGGCGGCAAGCCTACCCCCGGTGTGGGCTTCGCAGGCGGCCTCGAGCGCATGATCTGGCACATGAAGGAAGCCGGAGTGACAGTGCCGAATAAGGATCAAGTGGATGTCTTCGTGGCACAACTTGGCCCCGAAGCGAAGAAGCAGTGCTTAACCCTCGTGTCGGAACTCCGCGAGAAAGGGGTGCACACTGTCGGAGCCCTGGGTGAAGCCAGTCTGAAGAGCCAGATGCGCCTCGCGGATAAATTCCAATCCCGCTACACGCTCCTCCTCGGGAAGATGGAGGTGAAGCACTCGACGATTATTCTGCGCGACATGCAGGCGGGGAAGCAGAAGGAGATGAAGCTCGCTGACGTCATTCCCGAAGTGATCAAGCTCCTCGGGAAAGAGAACCTCGATACTTACGTGCTGAGGGATCATATTGGGGACGTGGACGAGGATTAGGATTGGGGACTATGCAATTCACCGATCTTGTTGCGTGGCAGAAGACAATGGACCTTGTAGAGATCGTCTACAACCTCACGAAGAAGTACCAGAAAGATGAGCAGTACGGCCTCACCTCCCAATTACGAAGAGCTTCCTCTAGCATTCTCGCAAACATTGCAGAGGGTTTCGCGCGAGCAGGTTCCGCGGACAAATCGAACAAGTACATCATTGCTCGAGGAGAATGCTCTGAAACGCATGCTCTCCTCCTTGTGAGCAAGCGACTGAAAATAGTCACAGATGAGCAGATACAACCAGCAATTGCACTCTGTACAGACATTTGGAAGAATGCTCACCGGCCTCATACAAACATACACTCGAGGAAAAACCCCCAAATCCAAATCCTAATCCTAATCCTAATCCAAATCCTACCTCAAATGTCGAGATTCTTGACTCCTTTCGCATGGGTCTGGATGAACTTCCTGCGGGGGGCAACCTCTGATCCCATGAGCGTCGTGAAGACGGCATCCGCCTTCTCGGCGTCATCCATCGTCACCTTCAGCATGATGCGGTTCTCTGGATCCATCGTCGTATCCCAGAGCTGTTCGGGGTTCATCTCGCCGAGACCTTTGTAGCGCTGGATGTTCACGCGGGCAACCTTGGGCTTCGCGCCCTTCTTTGGTCCCTCTTCGTCTGCAGCTCCTTCCTCCGGCGCTTGCTCATCACCGACGTCGGTCACTTCGAGCTCCTCGGCCTTGATCCCCCACTCCTTGAGTGTCGACTCCTTCTCCGTATCGGAGAAGGCGTAGCGGATATCCTTGCCACGGTGGATCTTGTAGAGCGGCGGCTGGGCGATATAGAGGTAGCCGCCATCGATGAGCTCCGGGTAGTAGCGGAAGAAGAGGGTCAAGAGCAGCGTGCGGATGTGCGCGCCGTCGACGTCGGCATCGGTCATGATGACGATGCGGTGATAGCGGAGCTTTGCGATCTCCTTCACCTCGCCAATCCCGACACCGAGCGCGATGATGAGCGCCTTGATCTCGTTGTTCGCGAGCATCTTATCCAAGCGGGCTTGCTCGACGTTGAGGATCTTTCCCCGGAGCGGGAGGATCGCCTGGAACTCGCGGTTGCGCCCCTGCTTGGCGGATCCACCGGCGGAGTCGCCCTCCACGATGTAGAGCTCGCACTGGGCGGGGTCCTTGTTCGAGCAGTCTGCGAGTTTGCCCGGGAGTGTCATGCCTTCGAGCGCACCTTTGCGGATCACGCTGTCGCGCGCTGCACGTGCAGCCATGCGAGCGCGTGCCGCGAGGAGGCACTTCGCCACGATATCCTTGCCCTCGGAAGGATGCTCTTCCAAATACTGACTGAGCTTCTCATTCACGACGGTCTCGACTGCAGTCTTCATCTCGGCATTCCCGAGTTTGCCCTTCGTCTGGCCCTCGAACTGGGGCTCACGCAGGCGCACGGCGATCACAGCAGTGAGCCCTTCGCGGACGTCATCTGCGGTGAGGTTCTCCTCCTTCTCCTTGAGAATCCCGTAGCTGCGCGCGTACGCATTAATGGTGCGTGTGATTGCGGCCTTGAACCCCGTGAGGTGGTGTCCGCCCTCGGCCGTGTGGATGTTGTTCGCGAAGCTCACGACGTGCTCCTGGAAGGACTGTGTGTACTGGAGCGCGACCTCCACGAAGCCGTCACTCGTGTCCTTCTCGAACCAGATTGGCGTACCGATGCGCTCCTTGGATTCGTTGAGGTGTGCTACGTACGCGGAGATTCCCCCCTCGAAGTGGAAGCGGTAGAGGCGCGGGTGGACCAGGTCCAGTTCTGGGCGTTGCTTGCGTGCGTCCATGATGGAGATCGTGACCCCACGGGTCAGGTACGCCTGCTGCCGCAGACGCGTGAGGATCATATCCATGCTGAAGATCACGTCGTCGAAGATCTCCTCATCGGGCATGAAGCGGATGAACGTCCCGTGCTTCTGCGTCTTCCCCTCCTTCTTCATATCCATCGTGGGCTTCCCGCGCTTGTACTCCTGCACGTACACATTGCCGTCGCGGTACACCTCGGCACGCATGTGGATACTCAGCGCATTCACGACGGAGGAACCGACCCCGTGGAGACCGCCAGAGACCTTGTAGCCGCTGTCGTCGCCGCCGAACTTGCCTCCTGCATGCAGCGTGGTGAGCACCACTTCCAGCGCTGGGCGCTTGGTCGTTGGGTGGACATCTACGGGAATACCGCGGCCGTTGTCCTCCACACTCACCGCTCCATCGGCTTCGAGGGTGATCGAGATCTCCGTGCAGTGTCCCGCCATCGCCTCATCGATGGCGTTGTCGACGATTTCGTAGACGAGGTGGTGGAGGCCCCGGGTATCCGTCGATCCGATGTACATACCCGGGCGCTTGCGGACGGGTTCCAGGCCCTCCAGAACCTGGATCTGCTCAGCGGTGTATTTATTGGTCGCCATATCTTCGGGGAGTGTACTGAGGAAGCGAGGACGATGCAATGCAGGCGTACGGGGAAACCCCTCTTCTCCGCTGAGGAAAACTTGCCAGTCGTACCCCCCTTGCGTGCCATACTATTCTGCACTACTCTACGCCAACCGCATGGCCATCCACGCGCACAAGCACGGCGACGAGAGCAATGACCGCCTCCAACAGCGGTTCAAGAAACAGATGCAGAAAACGGGGCTTCTGAAGATGCTCCGCGAGCGCTCCTCCTTCAAGCGCAAGCGCACGCGCCGCCTCGAGCGGCTCCGCGCCCTCAAGCGCGAGGAGTTCCGCGCGCAGAATAAGAAGCAGCAGTTCTACTCTCACATGTAGCTCCGAAGGAGAAATCCCAAGTTCCAAAACCCAAAACCCAAACAACTTCCAATGACCAAATTTCAAAATTTTTGGAACTTGTGATGTAGAAATTTTTTGGGTTTTGGGTTTTGGGTTTTGGGTTTTCCCTACCGGAGGAGTTCCAGCGCCTTCAGCATAGGCTCGTCCCTCTCCCCCTCCTCGACGAGGTGATCCGGCATCACGCCGACGCCGTCGATCTTGCGTCCCGCAGGTGTGAGCCACTCGGCGACGGTCATCTTCAGAGTCGAGCCGTCATTGAACTGGAGCACCTGCTGCACTGTCCCCTTCCCGAAGCTCTTCTGACCTACGAGCACCGCCCGCTTCGCGTCCTGGAGAGCACCTGCAACGATCTCCGACGCACTCGCGGAACCTCTGTTCACGAGCACGACGAGCGGCATGGAGGGATCGATGGTCGGAGCACCCGTCGTCACTTCCTCGCGCGTCTCTCCCTTCGCAACGATCTTCGCGACCGTGCTGCCCTCCGGGAGGAAGTTACTCGCGACGACGTCGGCAGCGTGGAGGAGCCCACCGGGATTGTTCCGGAGATCGAGGATGATCCCACTCGGCTTCTGCTTTGCCACCTCCTCCATGAGACCACGGAGATCGCGATCCGTCGTCTGCCCAAACTGCACGATCTTCACAACGGCGACATTCCCCTGGAACTTGATGATGATCTCTGGTACGCGCACGAGGTCGCGCAGAACCTCCACGTCGAACTCCGCGCCTTCCCTGCGAATCCGCAGCTTCACACTCGTCCCCTTGGGACCGCGAACGCGGCTGACCGCATCCTCGAAGCTTAACCCTGCGAGACTCTTATCATCCGCGGCAATGATCTCATCCCCCGGTTTGAGCCCTGCCTTCTCGGCTGGGGAGGAAGGGAGGGGAGAGACGATGATGAGGACTGTCCCCTTCTGCTCCACTTGCGCACCAATGCCCGTCACCTCACCCTGGATCTGCGTCTGGAAGTTGCGCGCACTCGCGGGGCGCATGAACGTCGTATATGGGTCGCCGAGGCTCTGGACCAATCCCTCGGCCGCGCGGAAGGAGGCCTCGTCCGCCTTGATCTTGTCCTTGTAGAGGTACTCGTCGTTGAGGAGGTTCCAGATCGTCTGGAGGATCTCGCCGTTGGGGAGCTCGCGCTGCGTTCGCGGGGCGATCTTCACCCGGATGACCTCCACCTTGGAATCCGATTCCTCCTCCATCGAGGCCGAACGCTTGACTCTACTGAGGAGCAGGCGCGACTCGCGCAGGGTGAGCGGTCGCTTGGCGCCGAAGACCGTCGCGCGCAGGGGCTTGAGCCACTGTCGATCGATGGCAATCTGGATCGCGCGCGCCTCCACGGTGTTGCGGCGAATATCGCTGAACTCCTGCGTCGTCTTGGGTTCCGGGAGACTGAGGAGCTTCACGAGCACCTGCACTGCCTGGCTCCGCGTGATGGGCTCCGTGAGCTTCAGGTCCTTCCCGAAGACACTGAGAGCACTCCGTGCGTGCGCCGTGCGCACAGCCGGCAGGAGCGACGCGGGGACTCCCGTGTACGGAACAGTCCCCTTCTCTGTGATCGTCAGCGAGAGAGTATCCACCGCATCCTTGATGAAGGATCCGCGCGAGATCGTCCCTGCATCCGCACTCGCTACAGTTGCGTCTGCCGCCAGGAGCGGGGACGGGAGAGAGAGGACGATGAGCAGCGCCGCGAGCGGGCGTGCCATGTACCGAGAAAAACGGCTGTAAACTGTGGAGTCGTTGATTGTGCGGGGGCGGAGCATCGAGGGCTCCATGGTATACCACTTCACGTTTCGAACAACCCCTTTCACGACGAACTATTGTGTCGCTTTGTTGGGTTGTCGGGAAACGCTACGCGGTACCCTCCTCCGCCTCTTGGCTACGGACGGGCAGGCGAGAGGAGAAAGCATTTGGTACTCACGAAGAATGATCCTGCGCATGCAACTTGGCATCACACAACCCCCTCCACAGTGACAAATGCTTCAGTGGAAATTCTCCTGCCACGCTCCTTCGCATTCTCTCTGCTCGCGAAGAGACCTGTGAGCAACCAGAATCCCCCCACGACGTAGAGGAGGGAGGGGAAGAGGAGCAGTGAGACGTAGCGCAGGACGGAATCCGGTGCGGAACCCATGAGGTCCCCGAGCGTGCGTGGGTTCCCCGGGAGGATCTCTGGAAGGGTCACCATGAAGTTGCAGAAGGTATGCAGGAGCGTGGCACTCACGATCCCCAGGATCACCATCTCCACCTGGAAGACCGTCTTCGTCTGGACCCGGAAGAGGGAATGGATCCCCTCTGCGAGGAAGTGACGCTTCCCGGTACGTTTCCCCTCCTCAAGGTACGGCTCCGCGAAGATCGCTACCCCCAGGAAGTAGCCAAAGACTCCCGTTGCAACGATATGCACCATACTCGTGAGGATGGAGCGGCCGAGCACGTTGGCGAAGAACCCCATCCAATCCTTGTCCGCAGGGATCAGGAGGTACTCCTTCACGAACCCGAGGAAGTACCCGGGGTTCGCAATGTTCTCTGCGAAAGCGAAACCGATCGCCACGATGATCGCGAGTTCCATCACCTCATCGATGCTGGAGAACACCCGCTGTCCCGAGCGCTTGAGCACCCAGAACTTGCTCGTCTCCTCGATGAGGCCAACGAAAACGAACGACAGGAAGACGGAGAGGAGTGTTCCGCGCACTCCGGAAATCCCCGTGATCTGCCCGGAGACGAACGACTCCGTCGTCGCACTGAAGCTCTCTGGGACAATACGCAGGAGGAAGAACTGGAACTCGATGCCGTTGCGGACCAGCGTGTCGTAGAAGAGGATCGGCACCGTCGAGGCCATTCCCGCGAAGAACATCATGATGACAGCGCTCAGTCGCTCGCGGTGGTATTCCAGAAAGAGCGCACACCAGATCACCGCGGGGACGAGTGCAACGCCGATGGCGAGTGCATGGGCGAACCGGTCGGCAGGCGACTCCTTCCACAGGACATGCAAGGCGATCCAGAAGACGAATGTCCCGAGGACTGTCGCCTTCGTCTTCGGCTCCCACGGTCCAAAGAGCATCCGCCAGCTCACGGCGATGAGAAGAATACCGAGCGCTGCTGAGTGAGCATTCTCTCGGATTCCCGGGCTCAGGAGAGTATCGACAACGCGGATCAATCCGACGGACAGTACCGTCCCGAGGACGCAAGCGAAGAGGTAGTGCTCGTTCCTGTGCTTGAGCCTCCCCGCCAGGTCTAGGCTGGCAACGGCGATGACCCCAATCAGCGCAATCACGCCGCGCGAGAGGGTGAAATCGAAGGCGAGGGAGTTGAGGTTCATGTTCATATTATTATATCATTTTTCATGCAAAATGTACAGTAGCCTTCCACGCCGTATTCATGAAAGATACGCAAGCATCCCGCGTTTCTCCCCATGCCCGCCCCCACCCTCGACGCCCTCGTCTCCCTCTGCAAACGGCGGGGGTTCATCTTCCCGGGATCAGAGATCTACGGAGGTCTGGCGAACACGTGGGACTACGGTCCGCTGGGGATCGAGTTCAAGAACCGTGTCCAGCGCCACTGGTGGCGGTGCTTCGTCCAGCAGCGTCAGGACATGATGGGCATCGAGTCTGCGATCCTCATGAACCCGAAGGTGTGGGAAGCGAGCGGCCACGTATCGAACTTCGGCGATCCTCTCATCGACTGTAGAAAATGCAAGGAGCGCTTCCGCGGCGATAAGCTCCTCGAGGAGAAGCTCGGTGTGGAAGCAGCAGCTGTTCTCACACTGGATCAAGTGCAACCGATGCTCATGGCAGAGAAAATCCCGTGCCCTTCGTGCGGCGCCGTCGACTGGACACCTGCGAAGAAGTTCAACCTCATGTTCCGCACGCAGCAGGGTGTCGTCGAGGGGGAAGGGAACGACATCTACCTGCGACCAGAGACAGCGCAGGGTATGTTCGTGAACTTCAAGAACATCGTTCAGACGATGCGTCCTCGATTACCCTTCGGAGTCGCGCAGATCGGGAAGTCCTTCAGAAACGAAATCACGCCGGGCAACTTCACGTACCGCACCCGGGAATTTGAGCAGATGGAGATCGAGTACTTCGTAGAGCCGGGGACGGAGAACGAGCACTACGAGGCGTGGAAGAAGGAACTCTGGAACTGGTACCGGGACCTGGGGATTCCGGAGGACCGCATGCGCTTTCGCGAGCACGAGATGGAGGAGCGGTCGCACTACAGTTCGATGACCTACGACATCGAGTACCTGTTCCCCTGGGGATGGGGGGAACTCGTCGGCCTCGCGAACCGCGGGGACTTCGACTTAACGCAGCACGAGAAGTTCAGCGGCGAGGACCTCAAGTACACAGACCCCGATGACCCAACGCGGAAGTTCCTCCCCTACGTGGTGGAACCGGCGTTCGGCTGCACACGCACTGTACTCACGCTCCTCCTGGAAGCGTACACGGAGGAGACTCTCGAGAATGGGGAGCCGAGAACGGTCCTGAAGTTCGACCGGAGAATTGCGCCCATCGACGTCGCTATCCTGCCGCTCAGTAAGAAGGAACACCTCATTGCGAAAGCACAAGAATTGTACAAAAAAATTACTCAGGAAACGGACCTGACCGTCGACTTCGATGTCACAGGATCCATCGGCAAGCGCTACCGCCGCCAGGATGAAGTGGGCACCCCGTCGTGCATCACGGTCGACTTCGGGACGTTGGGAGAGGATACAGAACAGGGGGAAAAGGACACGGTGACCATCCGCGATCGGGATACCTTGAAGCAGGTGAGACTCTCAATCGGCTCCTTACTGGAGCAGCTCAAAGCCTAATTAGTCCGGAAAAACTCCATCAAGAGAATTTGTGAGCTCACCTGGCTGTTCACTCCTCACCATCATTCATGGATGCCCCTTCCAGTAGTCGGCGGTAATCGACATTGAATGGGTCACCTGCCCGATCGCAGAGTTTTCGTAACCAGGTCTGGACGAAGCTACCGGGGACTTTGATCTGCTCAGCGATACGTCTCTTTAGCTCGGCATCAGCTTTACCAGCCATGAAGGTTAGCAATTCATTGTCTGAAACTTCCATATATTTTTCATTGTCAGTGAATTCCACTTCGGAGTCAAGAACTGCCAATTCCGCTTGCACTCTGCAAATTATGAAGGTATAGAGTGCTCACACCACCTCCGACCGATCGTCGCGGTCCTGATCCCGAAGGGATCACCCTGCTTGCCCACCGAAGTCCGCTGAGGCGGACGAAGGTGGGAGTGAGAGAAGGGTGGCCCAAAAGGATATCCTCCGCCCCCGTACGAGAAGACGTCGAAGGTCTGCCCCAAGGATTTCTCCACAGCAGGAAACTGGTTCGGTCTCTGGACACGGAGTCCAAGGCCTAGCCCAAATCCTAATCCCAATCCCAATCCTCTCCATGACCATTCCCTCCGAGAAAGAGCTCCTCGCCGCTGCGTGCCACTTCGGTCACCGCAAGGAGAAGTGGAACCCGAAGATGGCGCCGTACCTCTACGGGGTGCGCAAGGGCGTCCACATCTTCGATCTCACGCTGACGGTTGAGCATCTGCGCAAAACCTGCGAAGCGCTGAAGAAGTTCCAAGATGAGGGCAAGACGATCCTCTTCCTCTCCACGAAGCAGCAGGCGATTCCGCTGCTGGAGAAACTCGCTACCGCTGTGAACCAGCCGATGGTGACGAAGAAGTGGATCCCGGGACTGCTCACGAACTGGTCGACCATCAAGCGCCGGCTCAAGTACTACTTGGAGCTCCAGCGATCGTTCCAGACGGGGGAGATCGAGAAGTACACGAAGAAAGAGCAGACGAGCCTCCGGAAGAAGCTCGCGAAGTTGGATAACGCCCTCTCCGGCGTCTCGAAGATGACTGGCCTCCCCGATGCCGTGTTCGTCGTCGACGCCGTCCGCGACCGGGTCGCCGTCCTCGAGGCCGCCGCCCTGAAGATCCCCATCTTCGGCATCTGCGATAGCAATGCGGACCCCGATCACTTCACCACCCTCATCCCAGCGAACGACGATGCGGTGAGAGCCGTCGCCCTCGTCCTCAATACCATCGAAGCAGCCCTCCTCGAAGGCACGAAGCGCACACCCAAGGCTGAAGAGGAAGAGTTCGTCCCCGCAGAAGCTGCCGCAGCGTAATTCCCCTCCCCCAACCTCACCATGTCCCCCGTCTCCGCCTCCGCCGTCTCGTCTCTGCGCGCCCGCACCGGCGTCTCCATCCTCGCGTGTAAGGAAGCCCTGGAGGAAGCCGGAGGTGATGAGGAGAAAGCCATAGAGATCCTCCGCAAGCGCGGCATCGCGCAAGCGGCGAAGAAGTCCGCGCGCGATCAGAGCGAAGGGTTGATCTTCGTTGCAGAGTCAGGCTCGAAGGTAGGTGTGCTCCTCCTCAAGTGCGAGACGGATTTCGTCGCACGCGATGCAACGTTCCAGTCGATCGGTGAAGCACTCGCGAAGACCCTCCTCGCAAAGGGGGAAGCGGCAATGCGCGCGGAAGCGGAGAAGATCCTCCCCGATGCCGTGCAGAAGCTGGGGGAGAACATCTCGATCGGCGAAGCGCATTTGATCGAAGCGCCCGTCCTGGGGACGTACGTCCACTCGAATCGCAAGATCGCCGTGGTGATTGGTCTCAAGGGCGGTGATGTGGGAAAGGCTCGCGACGTCGCCATGCACGCAACCGCGATGAACCCCCTCTACGTCCATCCAGAGGAAGCTCCTCTGGAGCTCCTCGCGAAGGAGAAGGAGATCTGGGCCGAGCAGCTGAAGAAGGACGGAAAACCCCCTGCAATCGTGGAGAAAATCATGACCGGGAAGGAGAGGAAGTTCCGCGAGGAGAACGCGCTCCTCAAGCAGCCGTTTGTGAAGGACTCCCAGAAGTCTGTGGAAGAATACTTGGCAGGTGCGGTAGTTGTGGCGTACATGAGGCTGTCCGTGTCCTGAGAAGGGATCAGGAATCTGGGAACAGGGAACAGGAGGGAACCGGGAAAAGACTCACGACGAAGTGAAGCATGTTTTTCGTTCCCTGATCCCTGTTCCCGGTTCCCTGATCCCTACCACTGGTGCCACGGCATCTCGATCTCATCCAACGGAATGTCGTCGATGGAGCGATCCCCCTTCCCCCCTTTCTTCGAGGGCTTCAGGAGTGAGGTCAAGCTCTTGCGGAAGAAGTATCCCAATCCTGAGAGAACACCCACGGTGATGAGAAAGATTCCGCCGATGAGTGGTCCTCGCACGCGTGGTGCTGCTGCCTTGAGCGCCTTGCAGTCCGGTGAGCACTGCTCGGAGCCGTCACACTCCTCGTCCTTGTCCTTCACCTTGTCACCGCACGAAGGGGACTTGCACGTGGATCGGCAGGCATCCGAGCGCGTATCGGAATTGTCGGGTCCGTGGTCGCACTGCTCTGCCCCCTCGCGGATCTCGTTGCCGCAGACGGGCAGTCTGCACGTAGAGGTGCAGCTATCCTTGTTACTGCGGTTCCCGTCGTCGCACTCCTCTGCCCCCTCCATCACGCCGTTACCGCACATGGGATTGCGACAGCTGTTGGAACAGAGGTCGTTATCCACCTGGTTGCCGTCGTCGCACTCCTCAGATGCTTCCTTGTGACCATTGCCGCAGGACGGGAGCGTGCAGGAGTTTGAGCAGCCGTCGTTGTCCTTCTGGTTCCCGTCATCGCACTGCTCCTTGCCCTCACGAACGGTGTTCCCACATTCAGGAACCTGGCACGTGTTCGGACAATCGTCGTTGCTGATGACGTTTGAGTCATCGCACTGTTCCTTCCCCTCGCGCACCCCATCGCCGCAGACGGCGAGGCGGCAGTCGTTGGGGCAGTCGTCGAAAGCATTCTGATTCCCGTCGTCGCACTCTTCTGTGCCTTCGCGAATGGCATTCCCACAGTAAGCGACCTGACAGGTATTCGGGCAGTCGTCACGGTCAATGGCGTTCCCATCGTCGCACTGCTCCTTGCCCTCGCGCACGGCATCGCCGCAAACGGCGAGGCGGCAGTCGTTGGGACAGTCGTCGAAGGCGTTCTGGTTCCCGTCATCGCAGTCCTCTCCTGCCGGTCGCTGTGCGATGCCATCGCCACAACGCGCACGCTCACATGCGGCAGTGCACAGATCGGTATTCACCTGATTCCCGTCGTCGCACTGCTCATCCTCATCGACCACCCGATTGCCGCAGCGCGCGGAGCGCGTGGGCGATACTGGAGTTGGAGGCGGTGTTGGTGGCTCGAATGCTGGAGCGGAGTTCACTGCAGAAGTTGCCTCGCTCTGCTGTTGCTGCGCTGGAGGCGGGAAGGGAAAGCCGGAAGCAGATGTTGAAGCTGATTGCTTCGCGGAGCACTCCTCACTGGAGAACACCCACGTGCATCCTCCGACTTCACGTCCCTGGGAGTCGATTTCCGGTGGCTTGCAGTATTTGCCACACTGGGGAGCAGCGAAGCGGTGCTCCACTGTTTTCCCGTCTTCTGCGTAGTACTTCTCGCTCTCCGGCTCGCACTCCTCCCCTTTCCCCGGTGTCACTTCACCATCGCCGCAGTAGGGGAACTTGCACTTCTTGTTACAGTGGAGACCCAGTCCATTGAAATCGCCCTCATCGCACTCCTCCCCCGCATCCACCACCCTATTCCCGCAGGTCGTTGGCGTCTCATTTTCCGTCGGGCAGCCCGGGAAGCCGTAGGGCTTCCCCGCGCAGTCCACAGCACTCACGTCCTTCCGCTGCGAAGAGAAGAGGACGAGGATGAGGCACAAGCTCACCGCGGTGAACACCCGAGACAGGTGGATATCTGTTTGCATGTATCCCAGTATTCTAGCACGAAATTCCCTCCCAGTCACTGCTATTTCTTGGCTTGGAGGTGAGGAGGAGGGCGCTCTGCGGAGGGTGGGAATGCCCTGCAGTGATCGTCAACGCACGCGCGCAAATCTCTCGCATCCTTTACCTGCTCACGCAGGACTGTATACTTTTTCGCGATGGCCAAGGGTAACGTCCTCATCGCGGAAGATGATCCAGTGCTGCGGAACCTCTACGTGAAGAAGTTCTCCGTTGCGGGGTACACCATCCGGACAGCCGCCGACGGGGAGGAAGCCCTCGCGGCACTGCACCAGCAGTTCCCCGATGTCCTGGTCCTCGATATCCACATGCCGAAGATGGATGGATTCCAGGTGCTCGAGAAAGTGCCGAAGGAGTCGCGCACGTTCCCGGTCGTCCTCCTCACGAACTTCGAGGAAGAGCGCTACCGCACACGCGGTAAGGAGCTGGGGGCAGAGGGGTACTTCGTGAAGAAGGACATGACGATCCGGTCGCTCATCGATATGGTGGAAAGTCTGTTAGCTCAGAAGAAGAGCTCGTGAACGGAGCAACGAGTGGAAAGTGGATAACGGACAGTGGACAATGAATTCATTTTCCACTTTCCACTGTCCACTGTACCCATTCTCGTTAGAGCCCGAACCACGCCAGCCACTTCGCCAACCATCCCAAGTACGGTGGGCTCAGGAGCGGGGTGCTCTTGAGGATGTCCACGCGCAGAGCATCGCGGATCGTGCGCAGGGCGAGGAGCTCTCCACGCTCGATCAAGAGACTCACTTCGCCCATTTCGTCCAGGGATGCGGAGGTGAGGTTTGCAGATCCCAGGAACACCCGCTTACGGTCGACGAGAATGAGCTTCCCGTGGACCATGCCGGGGTAGAGCAGCACCTGGAGAGAGCGTGGGTGAGCGCCCGCGAGGAGCTGACTCACGGCAACCATGTTGGCGTGGTGGTGGACATCGGGTGTACTTGGGAGAATGAGGGTGATGCGAATGCCTTCATTACTGAGGCGAATGAGCGTCTCGATGATCTTCGCGTCGGAGATGTACGCCTGTTCCAGAACGATTGACGTACGAGCAGACTCGAGGAACTCCGTCACTGCGGGGCGTACGTCCTTCCGCAGTGCCGTATTCATCACGAGGCGAATAGAAGAAGAGGAACGCGCCTGTGCATCAGCATCATCTGCAGTGAGGTACTGCTGCACGAACCGATGACCGCGCACTTCCGCCAGGTAGTCGTGCCACTCCCCGTGATACTCATTGCCGATGTTCATACCGGTGAGCAGGAGGAGCTGGTCGTCGATGACGTAGACTTTCGTGTGGTCGTGGTCCGCGGCATGGCGAACGCGGATGTTCCGGTGATTCCAAAACCGCTTCCACAAGCCACTCTGAGTATTCTGCGTACTGAGGAAATCCCCGCTCGCCTCGAAGATATCGCCTACCGCTTCCTTCGTGATGTCGACGAGCACACCGCGGTCCGCCGCCTCCACGAGTGCCGCTGCGATCCTCCTTCCGGTGTCGTCATCCTTCCAAATGAACATCTGGATGATGATCGTGTGCCGTGCGCGCCGGAGGAGCTTCTCGATGCGATCGAACGCCTCGTGCTCCGTCCACACCCGCACTTCTGCCCTGCGCATGACGCTCACGATGGGCGCCTTCGTGCGCAGGATCATCTCCACGCGCAAGCGGTAGAGGAGTCTCCACCCGTGCACGCGCCGCTGGCCGCGCTTCCCGAACACGTAGCTGAGGATGCCCCGCAGTGCGACGCGTATGCGGTGCCGACGGAGGAATCGAAGGAGGGGTATGAGGGGATTCTAGTCGTTGGAAGGGATTCCGAGGAGGGAACTGAGAACAGGGAACAGGTCGAACAAGAGACGGAATTTGCTGTCCCTGTTCCCAGTTCCCTGTTCCCTGTTCCCGCAAATCGCCCTCACCCTAGAGCAGGAAACGTGGTAGAATGGTACGATACACCCGCTCTCTCTAGAGACCCTTGCTCGATCTCCTCGCCATCATCGGGACACTCCTGATCGTAGGCACCTTCGGTGCTGCAGCTGTGCTGTACCTGCGCTGGCGGCACGACATCAAGCGCGAGCGCGACCTCGTATTCTTCCAGCTCCTCATGCCGAAGAAGGAGAGCAAGGAGGACAAGGAGGTGGAATCGGAACAGTTCTCCACAGGCAAGGACTTCCGCGAGGTGCTCGGTGTGATGGATCACCTGTTCCAGGCGCTCCACAGCATGCTCAAGCACCGCATCAGCAGGCTGTGGAAGGGGCAGCCGTTCTTCTCCGTGGAATACGCAGCACTCGAGGGGGAGATCCTCTTCTTCATCGTATGCCCGCGCTCGGTCTCACGCTTGGTCGAGAAGCAGATTACGTCCTTCTACCCGGATGTCATCGTTGACGAAGTGGAGGACTATAACATCTTCACGCGCGAATCCTTTGTCTCCTGCCAGACGCTCTTCCCAAAGAAGCGCTGGACTTCCGTCTTCAAGACCTACCAGCAGCTGCGCAGCGACCCGCTCAACAATATCACCAACGCCTTCTCCAAGCTGAAGAACGACGAAGGTGCTGCTGCGCAGTTCGTCCTGCGCCCGGTGAAGCAGGGATGGCAGCGAAAACTGCAGGAAGAGGCCCGTCACCTCATCAACCCGAAGAAGAAAGGGGTGAAGTGGTGGAATCCCCTGAGCTGGATCGGGAGCATCTTCACTGCGCTCACGGACAGCAAAGAGCCCGTCGACCTCAAGGGCGATCAATCCACGGGCGAGCGCGTGTCGCAGATGGTCGAGGAGTACAGCAAGTCGATCGACGAGAAGGCGAACAACCCCGGCTTCACCTGCGTCATTCGCCTCGTGACCTCGGCGAGTACGCAAACACGCGCAAGCGCGCTCCTGGAGGACCTCATCGCCTCCTTCCGCCAGTTCGACGATGTACGCGGGAACAGCTTCCACATCCCGAAGATCGTGACCAAGCAGACCATCACGGAGGGATTCATCCGCCGCTCCCCTCGACGCTCCCCGTACGCTGCCCTCACCTCCCCTACCCTCCTGCTCGGAACCACGGAGCTCTCGAGCTTCTTCCACCTCCCCAACATCAAGTACAACAAGGTGGAGACGATCAAGTGGCAGAACTTCAAGACGTCGCCCGCTCCCAAGGATCTCCCGAACGAAGGCCTCTTCCTGGGCTTGAACGCGTTCCGCGGAGAGAAGCGGAAGATCCACATCCAGAACGAGGACCGCTTCCGTCACTTCTACATCATCGGTCAGACGGGTACGGGAAAATCTTCGATCATCCAGCTCATGGCGCGCCAGGACTTCCACAATGGGAAGGGTGTTGCCATCATCGACCCGCACGGCTCGCTCATTGAGGACCTGCTCCCCTACATCCCCCGCTCGCGCGCGGACGACGTCATCTACTTCAACCCCGCGGATACCGAGCGCCCCATGGGCTTCAACCTCCTCGAGGGGAAGACGCCGGAGGAGAAGGACCTGATCGCCCTCGACGCCATGAACATGATGGTGAAGATGTTCGGCGAAGAGATCTTCGGCCCGCGCATCCAGGACTACTTCCGCAACGGCTGCCTCACACTCATGGAGGATGAGGAGGAGGGCGGCGCGATCACCGATCTCGTGCGCCTCTTCACGGATGATGAATGGCAGCGCTACAAGGTCACGAAGGTGAAGAACCCCATCGTGCGGTCCTTCTGGGAGAAGCAAATGGCACAAACGGGCCAGCGCGAGAAGCAGGAGATGATCCCGTACTTCGCAGCGAAGTTCGGACAGTTCACGACCAATACCCTCATCCGCAACATCGTGGGGCAGACGAAGAGCGCCTTCGATGTTGCCGACGTGATGAACAACGGCAAGATCCTCCTCATGAACTTGAGCAAGGGTCTCATCGGGGACATCAACAGTAACCTTCTGGGTCTCATCGCCGTGAACAAAATCCAGGTGGCTGCCATGCGTCGCCAGCGCGAGGATACCGCGAAGCGCAAGGACTTCTTCCTCTACATCGACGAGTTCCAGAACTTCGTCACGCCCTCCATCGAGTCGATCCTCTCCGAGGCTCGCAAGTACCGCCTCGGCCTCATCCTCGCCCACCAGTACATCGACCAGCTGGAGAAGGAGAGCAAGCTCAGTGGCGCGGTGAGCCTGAAGGGCGCCATCTTCGGTAACGTCGGCTCCATGATGTTCTACCGCATCGGTCCGCAGGATGCGGAGGTGGCAGCGAAGCAGATGGCCCCCGTCTTCTCCGAGCAGGACCTCGTGAACTCCGACTTCTTGAAAGGAGCGATGAAGCTCTGTATCAATGGACAATCCTCACGGCCGTTCTCGATCGAAGTTCCCGCGCCGTGGAAGGACACGACCTACCCCAAGGACGCGCAGGCATCGGAGGCGTTCAAGCAACTCTCGCGTCTCACGTACGGCAGACCGAGAGAATTCGTGAACCGCGAGATTATGCGGAGGATTGGAGTGTAACTCGCAGTGGCAATGTCTCATCATCCCCACCTACCGGATGCACTGCGATGGATTATTGCCATCTTGAGGAAACACCGTATTCCATTCCAAGTAACGGGAGGCCTCGCTGCACATTTCTACGGTTCGCAACGACCAATCAATGACATCGACATCGATGTGCCAGAAGAGGCGATTTCTGCTGTAGTCCCCGATGTCCAGCAGTACAGAGTGTTCGGCCCTGCACGGTATGAAGATGGGGCTTGGGATGTATTCCTCATGACCTTGGAGTACAGAGGTCAACTCATCGATATTGGCGGTGCGGAGGGGACGCGCATACGCGATGGGAAGACATCGAAGTGGACTCCGGTTCATTGCGACCTCTTAACGGCGAACGAAAAGCAGCTCTTCGGAACGATCGTCCCCGTCGTCGATCCTCACGATCTCATTGCCTACAAGGAGATGCTCACAGGAGAGCACCAGCAAGAAGACATTGCTGCTGTCAAAAAGTACCTTCGACAAGAGTCGTCACAATAATTGTCCTCACCGTGCAGCAACCGTCTCGACGGGCACTGCATGCACGAGATATCTCTTGGAGATCGAATCCGGCGGCCAGCAGGTGTAGAGGATGAGCTCCTCCCCTCCCCCGCTTAATGCCGATGTGTCGTTCGCGGCGACTGTCTCCTCGTAGGAAACTTCGTACACGTGGAGCTTTCCTGCATAGGTCACGTTCACGCGATCACCGACGTTGAGCTCGTTCACGCGACGGAAGATCTTCGTGTAGCTGCTGACATCCCACGGGTACCCGCTCGAGTGACCGTAGACCATGATCTTTCCCCCACCACCCGGATAGCTGAAGAGGTGCCCTACCCCCTGCTTAAGGGGCTCGAGGAGCCCGTCGCTGGAGAAGGGATCGGACGGGTGCGAGATGGTGAGGTCTTGAATGCCGAGTGAAGGAATGGAAACGGAGAAGTACTGATTCGAAGGGCGCTCGCTGCTCGTTCCCGTTGCCCGGGGAACTTGCGCGACGAGGGTCGTTGGTCTCGCTGTAGTCGTCGTGCGCTGCACGGGTCGAACGGCGATGCGAACCGGCTGAGGTGTGGGCTTGGGGAAGGCTTGATCTGGCCCAAGGCCATCGAAGGCGGTGAGCGTCTTCGATCGCACGGTGTCCATGCGACGCACCATTTCGAAGAATTGCCCCCTGCGGATGATCTGGCCTGGCTTGAGGACGGTACTCTCTGCGATGAGATTCTTCTCGAGTGCTTGGGCGGTGTAGTACGACAGCCACTGGTGCTCGCGATCCGCCGGCACTCTCACGTTCATTGTGCGCATGATGAGTGCCAGTGCTTCCTCCGTCTTCAGGAGTTGCTGCGGCCGTAGCGTCCCATCGTCATAACCGTTGATGATCCCCGCGCGGAACGCCGTCTCCACGTACGGTGCGTACCATTCCTGCTGCGAGACATCGGTGAAGAGTGGAAGCGGTGGGAGGTTTCCCGTGAACCAACGGACCCGGAGCTGAGTTGCAGGATTCACTTCGAGGAGGACCTTCAAGGCCTCGATTCTGCGGATGGGTCCGTACGCGCGGCCCGTCCCATCGGAGTAGCCCTTCACGGCGCCACGATCGGCAACGTACGCGAAAGCATCGCGGTAAGGGGTCCTCTCGACATCGGGGAATGTGGCCCCTTCGGCTGCCAGAGGTGGCATGGCCAGAGAGAGGGCCAGGATCAAGCAGATGAGCTTGCGCATGAGGGAAACTATCATAATATAATATTAGTATTTGTCAATTGCTGGCAGGGCCGTTTCCTGAGCTAATCGCGTTTTCCTCCTCAGAGCCAATCCTGCCTTCCCATTGGCCTTCCACTCGTCCATACTCCCCCCGCCATGCCGCTCCGGATAGGCATCGTCGGCTTGCCGAACGTCGGGAAATCGACGCTCTTCAATGCTCTCACGAGGAGCAAAGGAGCGCAGGCGGCGAACTATCCCTTCTGCACGATCGACCCCAATATTGGCATCGTCGAGGTGCCAGATGAGCGTCTCGCAACCCTTGCGAAGATGGTCTCGCCAGAGCGCATCGTCCCGGCCGCCATCGAGTTCGTAGATATCGCCGGTCTTGTTCGCGGTGCGAGCAAGGGCGAGGGACTGGGCAACGCCTTCCTGAGTCACATCCGCGAGGTCGATGCGATCTGCCACGTTGTGCGCATCTTCAGTGGCGGGGACATCATCCACGTCGAGGGATCCGTTGATCCCCTCCGGGACCGCGGCATCGTGGAAACAGAACTCATGCTCGCGGACCTCGACGGCGTGAAGAAGCGCATCGACAAGGCGCAGGGGGCTGCACGCACGGGTAACAAGGAGAAGATTATTGAGATGGCTGCTCTGACGAAAGTCGCATCTGCTCTCGAACAAGGTCTTCCTGCATCCCAAGCGGTATTGGACAAAGACGAAGCTCCACTCCTAGCCACGTTTCAGTTCCTCACGAGCAAGCCCATCATCTACGCCGTGAACGTCTCCGAACAGGAGCTCTCAACGGTGAGTCCTGATCGAGCTCGCGAACTGCTGGGTCTCGACAAGAGTGCCGCGGTGATCGCCATCTCCGCGAAGATCGAGGAAGATCTGCAGGAACTCTCACCGGAGGAAGCGCAGGCATTTCTCCGCGAACTCAAGGTGGAATCCTCCGGTCTCGACCGTTTGATTCAGGAAGCCTACCGGACCCTCGGGTACATCACGTACTTCACCGCAGGTCCCAAGGAGGTACGTGCGTGGACGATCACGCAGGGCATGACTGCCCCGCAAGCTGCTGGAGTCATTCACACGGACTTCGAGAAGGGTTTCATCTGCGCAGAGACCATTGGATACCAGGACTACGTCGCCTGTGGCGGGGAGCAGAAGGCAAAGGAAGTCGGCAAACTGCGGCAGGAAGGGAAATCCTACGTCGTGAAGGATGGCGATGTGATGCACTTCCGGTTCAATGTGTAGTAATTGACATTTATTTTTTTTATAGTATTTTGTATCTATGCAATCTCTCCAGCATTACGACTCTCAACTCTCTAAGAATGGGAATGGCGAGCTTCCGCTCGACGGCGGTCTCACGCGTGGGCCGATCCTGCCATGGATTGACGAAGAGACTGCAGTCGAACTGCACCTGGAAAGTCTGCAGCATCAGAGAGCAGTACTGGATGCTCATCGCCTTCTCGTCGGAGTGCTCAATCAGTTGGATCATCAGGCAGTGGAGGTGGAAGCGCAGTATCATCGGGAACGCTGTACAGAGTGGATGCGCAATGTCCACGAGCCGCTGTAAGATCTGCCCTATGGTCTTCATCGCACGCGAAGAGCCCTTCATCTGCGAGCACTGTGGTGCTCACGTCGATCCTCTTGTACGTGGGAGTTACCGTAACCACTGTCCGCGATGCCTTTATTCAAAGCATGTTGATGAACTTGGCCCAGGTGATCGAGCATCACCGTGCGGGGGTTTGATGGAACCTATCTCCCTCGATCAGCGCAGCAAGAAGGGCTGGATCATTGTGCACAGCTGCGCCCTTTGCCAGAAGACCTGCTCCAACAAAGCGGCTCCTGATGACGATCTCTCCGTGTTGCTCGAGGAGGGAGGGAAATAGATGTACTACTTTTTTGTCCATAAATTTCACCTTCCCTCTAGGCTCCCAATGATATTGCTTCCTATTTTTTCTTCGTTAGGATCGAAGGGTATGGGCCGCACCCTTCCCCTCGTGCTCCTACTGCTCACGGCCTGCAGTTCATTGCAGGATGTATCGCTCTACGATGCACGAGGAAAACTCGTCGGTGGTTTCACTGTGGACGGCAGCGGAAGTTCGATCGTGCGCTCCGCCGATGGTGAACGTATTGCCACTGCGAGAGACGGGGTCGTCCGCTCCACAGCGGGCATAGAGTGGGGTCGCGTCGTCGAGAATGGGTACCTCGATATTCACGATGAGGAGGGAACGCTTGTTGGCAGTATTCGCGCACAGACGGATTGCTACAACGATGCAGTGGTACGCATGGGACGTGCGAGTAAAGCAGTCCTCGCTGAAGCGATCGGCGCTGCATGCCTCACGCTGCTGCTGCGCCCCCAGACCCCCTGATACGGCTTCGCGAAGTAAACATAACGAATGTTGTTCCAAAGCTACCCGTATTGCGGCGTAGCGATATCGCTACGCCGATATTGGAGAGATAATTCCATCAACTGTTGCTGATGTTTTTGTCGCGGAGCCGAATGAGCTGACCGCTGTAGCGCTCGGTCATTTTCGTCTTAACAGCGATGTGTTCTTGGACATTGCCCTCCGCGACCACCGTCAGCCGATCCTCCCCTGTCGCTGCGCTCACCACACTTAATGTAAAGTTCCCCTTCGCAATGGACTCCTGCGCAGCTTTCGAGAGATGCGGAGGGAGTTCGAGCACGGCATCGACCCCCTGCTCCTGGATGTCTTCCTGAACGGTCTTTTGCAGACTCTCTGCGAAGGTTGGCTCTGTCTCCAGAGCGAACTTGAACTCAGCGAGGGCTTCGTTCGTCTTCATCTCTCGCTCGAGGTCCTCAGGGCCCTTCACCTTCTCCCGCAGGCGCTCATACGCCTCGGGACTGCGCAGTCTCTTGCGAATCTTCTCGCGCTCGTGTGACGGCAGGTGATCGAGCCAGGAGGGCATGGATGCATGCTACCTCAGCTGCATCCGCTCGTCGCACCGCAGTCGAGGCAGACTTCGCAGGAACCGTTGCGCTTCATGCGCAGACTGCCACAGCCAGAGCAGATGGAACCGGTGAATCCCTGGAGCTTCGCCTGTTGCTGCTTGCTCTCGGCTGTCTCGACGTCCTCCACCTGCTTCTGCACCTCCTGCTCCGTCTTCTCCTCGACGTCGCTCAGGAAATTCGTTGGCGCAGGCATCCCCTCATCGAGCACAGCCAGACGCATGGCAAAGGCTTCTTTGCTCTTCGTTCCCTCGCGGTACGCTTTCTCGACAAGCTCCGCGTTGTGCACTTGCTTCGCCTTCTCCTTGCTCATGAACTTGAGGGCGAGCCAGCGGCCCAGATAGTCCATAATGCTCTTCACCATCGGGATCTCCTTGTTCGTCGTCATGCCCATCGGCTCGAAGCGTGTATGCACTAGCTTTCCGCAGAGGACATCGAGTGGCACGCCGTACTGGAGGTTCATGGAGAGGCTCAACGCCAGCGTGTCCATAACGCCAGAGAGCGTAGAGCCCTCCTTGCTCATCTTGATGAAGATCTCACCAGGGGAACCGTCCTCGTACATGCCAACGTGGATGTAGCCCTCGTGCCCTGCAACCGCGAACTTGTGGGCGATCGCCATGCGCTCCTCCGCAAGCTTGCGGCGGCGCGGCACCTCCTTGATCACGACTTTCTCCATCACGACGGTCTTCTCTACCTTCTGCTTCGCGTCGGACTTGTTGCTCAGCGCCTGACTCAGTTTGGAGCCATCGCGGTAGAGTGCATTCGCCTTCAGGGCGAGTTTCCAGCTCAGGAAGTACGCCTTCTTGATATCCTCCACGGTGGCTTCATGCGGGAGGTTGATCGTCTTCGAGATCGCGCCGGAGATGAAGGGCTGCGCGGAAGCCATCATGCGGATGTGCCCCTCCGTGGAGATCGTGCGCTTGCCGATTTTGCCACACTTGTTCGCGCAGTCGAAGACGGGGAGGTGCTCGGCCTTCAGGTGCGGTGCCCCTTCCACGGTCATGTGGCCGCACATGACGGTATTCGCCTCGTCGATCTGCTCCTTCGTGAAGCCGAGTGCACGCAGCATGGAGAAGTGTGGCTCCGCGAGCTGCTCCTTCGTGATCCCCAGGCGCTTCGTCGCCTCCTCTCCCAGCGTCCACTGGTTGAAAGCGAAGCTGATCTCGAAGACCGTGGGGAGGGTCTTCTCGATGTTCGCGATGTCCTGATCAGAGAAGCCCTTCTCCCGCAGAGACTTGCGGTTGATGTGGGGGACACCCTCCAGGCTCAATGTGCCTGACACGTAGCGCATGATGTCCTGCACCTCCGCCTCGATGTAGCCGAGCTTCCGCAGCGCGGGGGCGACGGACTGGTTCGCGATCTTCATGTAGCCACCGCCCGCGAGCTTCTTGAACTTCACAAGGGCGAAGTCCGGCTCGACACCCGTCGTGTCGCAGTCCATGAGGAGCCCGATCGTGCCCGTGGGGGCGATGACGGTGACCTGAGCATTGCGGTAGCCGTGTTCCTCCCCGAGTGTGAGAGCCTTATCCCAGCACTCCTTCGCAGAATCCAGGAGGTCCGGTGGGCACTCTCGCTGATCGATGCCCACGGGGATCACCCCCAGGCCTTCGTACTCGCGCGCGGGTGCATCGTAGGCTGCGCGGCGGTGGTTGCGGATCACGCGGAGCATGTGCTCCCTGTTGCGCTCGTAGCCCGAGAAGGCCCCCAGGTGGCGCGCCATCTCCGCAGAGGTGAGGTACGACTCGCCTGTGAGGATGGCGGTGATCGCGCCGCAGATCGCGCGGCCGCGCGGGGAATCGTAGGGGATGCCCATACGCATGAGCATCGCGCCGACGTTCGCGTAGCCGAGGCCAAGCGTGCGGAAGCGGTAGCTCAGCTCCGCGATCTCCTTGCTCGGGAACTGCGCCATGAGGACAGAGATCTCCAGCACGATGGTCCACAGTCGTGCTGCGTGACGGTACCGCTCGATGGAGAACGTGCCGTGCTCCTCATCGTAGAACTTGAGGAGGTTCAAGGACGCCAAGTTGCAGGCCGTGTTATCCAGGAACATGTACTCGCTGCAGGGATTGCTCGCGTTGATGCGACCATCCTCTGGGCACGTGTGCCACTCGTTGATGGTCGTGTCGTACTGCAAACCAGGGTCCGCGCACGCCCAGGCTGCGTAGCCGATCTGGTCCCACAGGGAACGCGCCTTCAGGGTCTTGCTGGGACGGGGTTCGCGGTTCTCCTCCTTCGCCTTGCGCAGTTCCGTGCGCCAGTAGAGGTGCCAGTCGGCGTCAGATTCCACCGCCTCGAAGAGCTTCTGGGGGATGCGCACAGAGTTATTGGAATTCTGTCCGGAGACTGTGAGGTACGCTTCACCGTTGAAATCCGTGTCGTACCCCGCCTCGGCAAGAGCGGCAACCTTCTTCTCCTCGTTCACCTTCCAGTTGATGAACTCCTCGATATCCGGATGGTCGACGTTGAGGCACACCATCTTCGCCGCACGGCGGGTCGTGCCGCCAGACTTGATGGCTGCTGCTGCGCGGTCGCCAATCTTCAGGAAGCTCATGAGCCCGGAGCTCTTCCCGCCCCCGGAGAGAGGCTCTCCAGCCCCTCGCAGGTTGCTGAAGTTCGTTCCCGTCCCGGAACCGAACTTGAAGAGGCGCGCTTCGCGCACCCAGAGGTCCATGATGCCCCCTTCATTCACCATGTCGTCGGCGACAGACTGGATGAAGCACGCGTGCGGCTGCGGGTGCGTGTACGCGTCCTCGCTCAGCTTCACCTCCCCCGTGGTCGGCTTGCAGTAGTAGTGCCCCTGTGCAGGACCGGTGATGCCGTACGCTGTGTGGAGGCCAGTATTGAACCACTGCGGGCTATTCGGGGCAGCCATCTGATGCACCAGCATGTAGCTCAGTTCATCCTCGAACGCCTGGGCGTCCTGCGCGGTCTCGAAGTACTTGTGCGCCTGCCCCCAGTGCCGCCAGCAACCCGCGAGTCTGCGCACCACCTGGCGGACGCTACGCTCCGGTCCCGTGATCACCTCTCCCTTTTCATCTTTGAGCAGATTGCCCTGGGAGTCGACTTGCGGCACCCCCGCCTTGCGAAAGTACTTGCTCACAACGATGTCCGTCGCCACTTGGCTCCAGTCTGCAGGAATCTCTGCACCCTCCATCTCGAACACGACAGACCCATCCGTGTTCGTGATGCGGCTCGTCCGCCTCTCGTACGTCACCTCATCCAGGGGATCATTCCCCGGCGTTGTGAACATGCGGCGGATGGAGAGACCGCGGCCATCCTGTGGAGATGCGAGGGCCTGCGAGCGGCGGGAACCGGAGGAGGAGGAGACCGTGGACGGAGATATGGGATTCATAGGATTTCGGTGCGGAACACAACATATTGACCCAAATGGGCCACAATGACACAAGATATTGGACCGCAGTAGCCTGGTCAAGGTTCGTAAGCCTGGAGGAGCTCCAGAGAATAATGCGGCTCACGCAGGAGGAAAACTGCAGAGCACGACATGCGGGAATGTGCGACTAAACCACAGAGTTTTTTCTCGGGCAAAGGAAAGTTACGAGCGAGGAAACCAAACGCTCGATGTCTGCTATCGTCTCCCCCGATGCGCGTCATCGTCATCATCGCTGGCACCAATGACCCGAGCAACAGTGCGATGCTGGCTGCTGCTTTCACCGAAGGTATGCGCGAGGAGGGAGCCGAAGTCGATACCGTCCACCTGCGGGAGATTGAGCTCAAGCACTTCACCCTCGACTGCTACTCCGGAACCTATCAGCACGAGCCAGAGTTCCGGAGAATCCAATCGCTCATCGAAGGCGCACACGGCATCGTCGTGGCGACACCCATCTGGAACTTCGGGGTGCCCGCGCACTTGAAGAACCTCCTCGATCGCATGGGGAGCTTCGCATTCGACACCACGAAATTGTGGGGAAAGCTCGCAGGAAAACCGTTCTACCTGATCTTCACCGGTGGAGCTCCGAAAACCGCATGGAAGGGACTCATGCGAATCACGACCAGGTTCGTTCCAGAGGCGCTCAAGTACTTCGGGGCTACCTACATCAACTGCCACTACGAACCGAAGTGCGTCATAGCGAAGGGGAACTTCGGGCTGGTGGTCGACAAACGACCGGAGAGCCTCGCCTCCTTGAAGAGACAGGGCGCATCGTTTGCGAAGATTGTTTCGCACTACGCAGAGAATGGAACGCTGCCTCTGCGAAAGAGGCTCTTCAGGACGCTGTACAGCATCGGTCTGAGGATCGTGCAGGGAAAGAAGGCATAGTCGAGTGCACCTAGACTCCTCGGAGGAGTATCAGTTCATCGACCACTCTTGCGCGGAGGAAGGCATCCCACGTCCGCTTTCCTCCTTCAACCAGGATGGACGTCAATCCGTGGAAGGAGTTTTGGGGCTCAATGAGGAGATGGAAGAGGGTACTGAAGTCAAAAAGCCCGTTCTCTCTGATAGGACAGGCGATGACTTGGGCCTTATCGCGCAGTACAGGCGAGAGCGGAATCCCCTCTTTTATTACGATGATGGGTTTCCGCGGAGAATTTTGCAATATTTTTGCAGTTACAGTAATTCTCCCATTCGGATCCAGAACTACTATTAGCGGAGAAAACTGTTCTACTTCTGTATTCTCTTTTTGAGCAAATCTTGTGTTCAGTAATGGATCATCAGCGAGAATTGTTCCCACTCCTACGAGGATCGCATCTCTACGACCTCTAAGGTAGGTATGAGACCATTCATCCTGATCTTCGGTTGTGATTTTCAGAGGGGAACCATCATTCTTTGATATCGATCCAGCCCTATTCATAGCCATTTTCACTGTAATGAAGGGTCGTCCCACCCTTCGAGTGGAGATGAAGCCTGCATTCAAGCGTTCGCACTCTGCTCGAGCCAATGATCCTCGAACTGCAATACCCTTCTGCTGGAGAAGGGCTATCCCCTTCCCTTCTACTCGAGAATCGGGATCGGCCATTCCGTAGACGAGCTTCTTGATGCCTCGTTTGAGGAGGATATCTGTACAGGGCAGAGTCTTGCCATGGTGGCAGCAGGGCTCGAGATTCACATAGAGGGTGTCGTCTGTGTGAACTTCCCCTGGGAATGCTTCCAGAAGAGCACGTTCTGCATGGGGTTTGCCAAAACCCGCATGGTACGCCTCGGCAATGATGTTCCCTTCTCGAACGAGAACGGAGCCTACCATGGCACCATTCCCTACTTTCCCTCTCCCCCGCACTGCGAGCTCGAGGCACCGATGTATGAAGTGAACGTCACTCATTGAATGCACTCTACGAAAGAGCGTGCGCGGAAGGAAGGACTCTATCGCATGAAGCCTACTGAGGGGTATTCCCCCGCTTCGCTAGGTACTTCTGAAGCACGGAGGAGGCGATCTCCTGCTTCGCTTCTCGCTGCTGGGAGGCTTCCATTGGAGTGTCGAGAGGTTTCTTTGCAACACTGCGGTGGTGCCGATGGACATTGAGGACCTTACGGTACCCCCCTTCTCCGTTCTCGATGAATCGAGCAACGCGCGTGACTGTTGTCGTGCTAGCACCAGTGAGCTCAGCGACCTTGCGGTAGCTGAGGCCTTTCGCGAGCAGGCGAGCAACCTCGAGGCGCTCGCTCAATGCTTTGAGCTCGCTGAGGGTCGCAATATCCCGAAGGAAGTTTGCGGTGTCTTCCGCAGTCGAGCACGAGGTGAACGCATTCACGAGCCCCCGGAACCAGGGCTCCTTCCGCCAACTATCCTCGGTGAAACGTCGCTTCATAGATTGCATCCTACGTCGCTGCGCGCAGATGTGTCAATGTAGTAACTCAGAACTACACGAAGGACACGTATCCCTGATCGTCGTCTTCTCTACAGGTTGCCCCTCAGAGATAACGACCGATGGTCAATTGCAGCACAGATTTTCCTGGAATACATTCCACTCCCATGCCAAAGGACAACCATCAGCCGGCCACGAAGAAGGACGTACGCCTAATGCAAAAGGACATGCGAACAACGCAGAAGGACCTACGAAAGGAGATGAAGGAGATGGAGAAAAGAATAACGACGAACATGGATTGGAAACTCGATACGATGGAGACGCGACTCGTACAGCACTTCAATGTTGTCGCTGAAAAACTCGTGCATGATTTCAATGGAATATTCAAGGACCGACTGGAGCAACACGAAGATCGCATCATCCGTCTCGAACAACATACGGGCTTGGCGCGCGTTTGATGCATTCACCGCAAGGGTTACTTCCCGCCCGTGCGCGCTGCGATGACTTCGTCAGCCTTGTTCTTCGGCACTTTGGCGTAGTGACTCGGCTCCATGGAGTAGCTCGCGCGACCCTGGGTCATGGAGCGCATGTCCGTCGCGTAACCGAACATCTCGGAGAGTGGCACGTTCGCCGTGATGACCTTCGCGGTTCCACGATCTGATGTAGACAGGATGAGACCACGGCGTGAGTTGATATCACCCATCATATCGCCGAAGAACTGCTCTGGGGTGACGACCTCCACTTTCATGATCGGTTCAAGGATGACGGGATCCGCCTTCTTCGCCGCAGCCTGGAAGCCGATGGATGCTGCGAGCTTGAAAGCCATTTCGGAGGAGTCCACATCATGGTAGGAGCCATCGGTGAGCTCCACTGCTACGTCCACCACGGGGTAGCCGGCAAGGATGCCACGGCTCATGCCCTCCTGGAAGCCCTTGTCGCAGGGGTTGATGTACTCCTTGGGGATACGGCCGCTGACGATCGAGTTGATGAACTCGTAGCCCTTCCCATGCTCCTGGGGAATCAGCTTGAAGACGACGTGACCGTACTGGCCACGACCTCCTGTCTGCTTGATGTATTTCTCCTCGTGCTCCACCTCCTTCTGGATCGTCTCGCGGTACGCAACCTGCGGTTTGCCGACATTGCTCTCCACTTTGAACTCGCGCCGCATGCGGTCAACGATGATATCGAGGTGGAGTTCGCCCATGCCGGAGAGGACGGTCTGTCCCGTCTCCTCATCGGAGCGAACGCGAAGGGTAGGGTCCTCCTCTACAAGCTTCTGGAGGGCGATGCCCATCTTCTCCTGGTCTGCCTTCGTCTTCGGCTCGACCGCCAAGCTGATGACGGGCTCGGCAAACGTGATGGCCTCCAGGAGTACGGGATGGTTCTCATCGCAGACAGTATCTCCCGTGCGCGTGTCCTTGAGCCCGATCGCCGCGCCGATATCGCCAGCTTCGATCTTATCAGTCTCCTGGCGGGAGTTCGCGTGGAGGCGGACCAAGCGCCCGATGCGCTCCTTGTTCCCCGTACGGCTGTTGTAGACGTAGGTGCCGGAGGTGAGCACTCCCGAGTACACGCGTATGAAGGTGAGCTTGCCGACGAAGGGATCGGAGGCAATCTTGAACGCGAGCGCCGTCATCGGCTCATCGTTGTTCGCCGTCCGCAGGAGTTCTGCGCCGGTCTTTGGATCCGACGCCTTGATCGCAGGAATATCCATGGGCGATGGCAGGTAGGCAACGACGGCGTCGAGCACCAGCTGCACGCCCATGTTCTGCAGGGAGGAGCCACAGAGGACGGGGTAGATCTTATTGTGGACGGTCGCGATGCGCAGCCCCTCCTTCAGCTGATCATCCGTGAGGGCGCCATTCTGGAGGTAGGCGTCCATGAGATCGTCTGTGCTGTTCTCCGCTACCTTCTCCATGAGCTGCGAGCGGTACTCCGTGACCTTCTCCTTCATGTCCTCCGGGATTTCGATCTCCTCGCGCTTCTCGCCATGCTCACCCGTGAAGGTGTAGGCCTTCTTTCCGACGATATCGATGATGCCACTGAAATCGCTCTCCGCACCGATGGGCAGCTGGATCGCCACCGCATTCTTGCTCAGGCGGTCGAAGATGCTATCCAGGGACATGTAGAAATCCCCTCCCGTCTTGTCCATCTTGTTCACGAACGCGATGCGAGGGACGTTATACTTGTCTGCCTGACGCCACACCGTCTCGCTCTGAGGTTCGACACCCTGGGAACCATCGAAGACGACGACACCTCCATCGAGCACGCGGAGGCTGCGCTCCACCTCAGCGGTGAAGTCGACGTGGCCTGGAGTATCGATGAGGTTGATGGTGGTATCGAGTTCCTCTCCGCTGTCCGTCTTCGTCTTCCAGTGGCACTGCGTCGCTGCGGAGGTGATGGTGATGCCGCGCTCGCGCTCCTGCTCCATCCAGTCCATGGTCGCCTCGCCCTCGTGCACCTCACCGATCTTGTGGAGACGCCCCGTGTAGAAGAGGATGCGCTCGGACGTGGTCGTCTTCCCTGCGTCGATGTGGGCGATGATCCCGATGTTGCGTACGTTCTTCAGATCCATGGTAATGAGGGCAAGGATTATGATTTGGGCTAGGAAAATTCAACACCCATCGCTGGATGCCAAAGCATCGCAAACGTGGCGAGACTATAGAGAGAAACGTCGAGTATGGCAATGGGTAATGACTCATGCTCTTCATAGACAATACTGCACTCACGGCTGTATTCCTGAAGCCTTTTCCTCACTTTTCCGTTCTCCAATCTTCTTCTGAAATAGCTCTTCTGATTGACCACGCATAATTTCGAGAACAGTGGAAGATAGGCCAGCTGACTCAGAAAGCTCTGCAACAAATCCACCGTAGTGATAGTTGTCGAAGAAATCCAGATATGCATCCAATTCCTCTGGCGTGGAAAATTTTCGAACATCTTCAAAACGCAGACCACATTCTTCGACAACAGTTTCAATGGTCCTCAGGACTTCAAGTCGATCTTCTTCCTCCTTTGTCAGCTGTCCGACGTCTTCCTTGTCACCGAGCATGTCCTTCTCCGTTACAAACTGCTGAAATGTCTCAGGAACGAAATGGGAATACTCAGGAATTTCAGCCATTACGACAACATTGTTAGCCATGATCTCATTTCGCGAGGTGAGCGAACGCCTTGTTCGCCTGGGCCATCTTCAGGACATCCTGCTTCTTCTTGATGGCAGCACCCTGGTCCGCGGAGGCATCGAGGAGCTCCATGGCCAGCTTCTGGGCCATGGGAACACCTTTGCGGTCGCGGGCAGCCCCGAGAATCCAACGGATGGAGAGGGTTTGCTGGCGCTTGGGGTTCACCTCCACTGGAACCTGGTACACGGAACCAGCGACGCGCTTGGGGCGGACTTCGACGAGAGGGGTAACGTTGAGGAGTGCCTTGCTAAAGACCTCCATGGGCGGATCCTTCGTGCGCGTCTTGATGACCTCCATGGCATCGCTGAAGATCTGCCGCGCGATCGACTTCTTGCCACGCTTCATCAGGCAGCAGACGAACTTCTCGATCAGTGGATCGGAACCCACGGGAATGTATTGCTTGATTCTCTTTGCCATAGGGGAGGAAAGGGGAGAACGAGGAGAGACGTTTATTCGTTTACTCGTTGATTCGTTTATTGGATAGGAAGCAGTTCGAGAACGAGGAGAGTGAGGAGCGAGTAAACCAATAAACGAGTAAACGAATTAACGGCATTATCAGGCCTTCGGCCTCTTGGCACCATATCGGCTGCGACCCTGCTTCCGGTCGCGGACACCCTCGGTATCGAGGACGCCGCGGACGATGTGGTAGCGAACTCCTGGGAGGTCCTTCACACGACCGCCGCGGACGAGGACCACGCTGTGCTCCTGGAGGTTATGCCCCTCACCCATGATGTACGCCTTCACCTCATAGCCGTTCGTGAGGCGCACGCGGGCGATCTTGCGGAGAGCGGAGTTCGGTTTCTTCGGCGTCATGGTGGTGACCTTCACGCACACCCCGCGCTTGAAGGGCGAGCCCTTCGGCAACTTAATATCGCGCATGTTGAGAGCGTTCCACGCCGTCTGCAGGGCCGGAGCCTTGCTCTTGCGACGCTTGTCCTTGCGCGACTTCCGGATGAGTTGATTGACGGTGGGCACAGGGGTGAAGGAAATGGGATACGAGAGCCGAAATACTAGGGAAGAGAGGGCGGGAAGTAAAGGGCGGGGAGGGCTATTCCTCCTCGTCTGGGCTAACACTGTCTCCGCCATCCCCATCAACACTAGAGAGGAAGCGCTTGCGGTAGACCTCGCCCGTTGGGATCAGGCGGCCGATGATCACGTTCTCCTTGAGGCCCTGGAGCATGTCGATGCGCCGGGTCGTGGCCGCCTCGACGAGCACGCGGATGGTCTCCTGGAAGGAGGCGCCAGCGAGCCAGGAATCGGTGGCGAGCGCTACGCGGGTGATTCCCAGGAGGAGCTGCTCGACGTTCGCCCCCCTCTTGCCGGCTCCCAAGTGATCGGCCTCGTACTGCACCTCACCAATGTCGACGGTCTCGCCGGGGAGGAACTTCGTGTCTGCGGGGTCGCTAATGCGCACCTTTGAGAACATTTTCTTGACGATGATCTCCAGGTGCTTGTCATTGATGGTCTGTCCTTGCGATGCGTAGATGTGCTGCACTTCGAGGACGATGTAGTTCTGCACGGAGTACGCACCCTTCTTCTCCAGGAGCTCCTGGAGGTTGTAGTGACCAACGTTGAGGGCCTGGCCCCCCTCAACGAGCGCGCCGTTCTTCACGAGGAGGGACTCTCGCGAGCCGAACTCGTAGGTACGCTCCTGGATCTCACTGTGGCGGATACGCACTTGATCGCGCTCTATCGCACTGACCGTTCCTGCGATGACCGCCTTCACCGTCGATTTGTCCCGGACGGATTTCGCGACGACCATGCGCTCCTTCACAACTTGCCCCTTCTTCACGGTGACCTCGAAACCTGCGGGGAGCATGTACGTATCCTCGCCCGGCTCCTCTGCAGTGACGGCAACAGTCGTCTTGCCGCCCTGGTGCGTCACCTTCACGCGACCACGGATATCGGAGAGGGTTGCGGGCGTGCGGGGAGAGCGCGCCTCGAAGAGTTCCTCGACGCGGGTGAGACCCTGCGTGATGTCTGCCCCTTCGGCGACACCTCCCATGTGGAAGGTGCGCATGGTGAGCTGTGTACCTGGCTCTCCAATACTCTGCGCAGCGATGATTCCCACGGGAGTACCAATGCGGACAGTCTTGTTGTTGCTCAGATCGCGCCCGTAGCACTTCACACAGATGCCGCCACGGGTGCGACAGGTCATGATGGAGCGGACCTTCACCGATTCGATGCCGCGCTGTGCGAGGGTCTCGATGAGAATGGCATCAATCTCGCTATTGCGTTTGGCGATGACCTTGCCGTCGATGACGAGGTCCTCAGAGAGTGTGCGTCCTGCGAGACGGACTTCGAACTTCTCGCCGATCTTCTCTGACTCTTCGCGGGAGACCACGTGGTGATCTTTCGCTCCACAGTCCTCCTCGCGGATGATGATGTCCTGCACGGCGTCGACCAAGCGACGGGTGAGGTAGCCGGCTTCGGCAGTCTTCAGGGCTGTATCGGATTTCCCCTTGCGTCCTCCGTGCGTGGCGATGAAGTACTCGAGCACGTTGAAGCCATCGCGGAGGTTACTCTGCACAGGGAGTTCGATGGTGCGGCCGGAGGGATTCGCGACGAGCCCCTTCATGCCAGCGAGCTGGGTGACTTGGCCCCAGTTGCCGCGGGCGCCGGAGTCGATGACGTAGGTGATGTGGTTCTCCGGATGCTTGAGGAAGTTCTTCACCATGACGTTCGTCACTTCGTTCTTCGTCTCGCTCCAGATGCGAATTGCATGGTTGTACCTCTCGTCCGCGGTGACGAGTCCCTTCCAGTAGAAGTTGTTGATGCGACGGATGGTCTCGTTCGCCTTCTCGAGCATGTCCTTCCTCTCCTCCGGAATGACGATGTCTGACGACGCGATGGAGATGCCGGAGATCGTTGCGGAAGCGAAGCCGATGTCCTTGATGCGGTCTGCGAATGCGACTGTCTCCTCGCGCCCAACGACTTCCAGAGCGGTGGCGATCAAGTCGCTCAAGCTCTTCTTCTTCATCGTCTCATTGATGAATCCGAGTGCGGGGGGCACGATCTCCTGGAACTTCAAGCGACCCACAGAGGTCTCGACTATCTCCTCCTGCTCCCCCATCTTCACACGCACCTTGATCTTCGCCTGCAACGCGACGACCTCGTGGTCGTACGCGAGGAACGCTTCCTGCGGGCAACTGAAGGCCATCCCCTCGCCCTTCTTCCCGTCATGGACGCGGGTGAGGAAGTAGCAACCCAGGACCATGTCCTGAGCTGGGTTGATGATTGGCTCCCCTGCCGATGGCTTGAGGACGTTGTTCGCGGCAGACATGAGCTGCGCCGCCTCCTCCTGTGCCTTTGCGGAGAGCGGGACGTGCACAGCCATCTGGTCTCCGTCGAAGTCCGCGTTGAAAGCGGCGCATACGAGTGGGTGGAGTTGGATTGCGAGACCTTCGATGAGTTGCGGGCGGAAAGCCTGGATACCCAAACGGTGGAGGGTTGGCGCGCGGTTGAGGAGGACATGCTTATCCTTGATGACGTCCTCGAGGATGTCCCACACTTCCTTGCCGCCATCCTGCACGAGACGCTCTGCAGCCTTCACGTTGTGCGCGAGTTCGTCCCTGATAATGCGACCGATGACGAACGGCTTGAAGAGCTTCATCGCCATCTCCTTCGGGAGACCACACTGGTTCAGGCGCAAGTGCGGGCCGACGACGATGACCGAGCGTCCGGAGTAGTCCACGCGTTTGCCGAGGAGGTTCTGGCGGAAGCGCCCTTGCTTCCCCTTGAGCATGTCCGAGAGCGATCGCAGCTTGCGTCGATCCCCCGCAGTGAAGAGCGTTTTCCCGCCACGTCCAGAGTTATTGAGGAGGGTATCCACCGCTTCCTGGAGCATGCGCTTCTCGTTCCGGCAGATGACTTCTGGCGCGCCGATGCTCATGAGCTTCTTCAGACGGTTATTGCGGTTGATGACGCGTCGGTAGAGGTCATTCAAATCCGATGCCGCGAAGCGGCCGCCATCGAGCTGGACCATCGGACGGAGGTCCGGGGGGATGACGGGCAGGCGCGTCTGGATGGTCCACTCCGGCTTGATGCGCGCCTGGAGGAGCGAGCTCACGAGCTTGATGCGCTTCGTGATCTTCTTCAGCTTCTGTCCGCTGCTCTGCTCGCGCTCCTTATCGAGGCTGATGATCATCGATTCGAGGTCGACAGCAGAGATGATCTCCCGGAGCGACTCTGCCCCTGTGCCGGCGCGGAACACGTGACCGAACTTCATGTTCATCTCGCGGAACTTGAGCTCACTCAGGACCGATCCTGTGGAGAGTGCCTTGAGATCATCGAGTGCATCCTTGTGATTCTCCTTGAGACTCTCGAGCTTCTGCGCAGCCTCCTTGTCGAGTGCGTCGAGCTGTGCGCGCGATGCCTTGCTCTCCTGCATCTTCTTCTTCGCGTCCTCGTACTCACGCTTGATCTGATTCTTGCGGGCCTCCATGGACATGCTCACCTCCTTCTCCGCTTCCGTCTTCGCCTCCTCGTCGACTGTGATGACGATGTACGCCGCGAAGTAGACGATCTGCTCCAGCGTCTTGATGGGGAGATCGAGGAGTAAACCGATACGCGAAGGGGAACTGCGTAGGAACCAGATATGTGTGACTGGAACAGCGAGGTTGATGTGCCCCATCCGCTCGCGGCGTACGATGCTGCGCGTCACCTCCACACCACACTTCTCGCATACGACCCCGCTGTAGCGCACGCCCTTGTACTTCCCGCAGAAGCACTGGAAGTTCTTCGTGGGGCCGAAGATGCGCTCGCAGAAGAGCCCATCAGGCTCTGCGCGCTGGGTGCGGTAATTGACCGTCTCGGCCTTCGTCACCTCCCCGCGGGACCAGGCGATCATGTCCTCGGGACTCGCGATACTGAGGGCGACGGCGTCGAAGGAGTCGGTCGCGGCGGACTTCTGGTGTGCTGGCGGGGGCATAGGACTGGGAGAAAATGGCTTCGTGGAGAGGAAATGAATATTTCCGTCCACATACGAAGCACCGCAGCTCCCCCGGGGCGATCGTCTGAATCGCAGGAGGAACTCCGGTGTAGTGGGGGAATTCTACGAAAATTCGACACGTTTGCAAGGAGTTTTTTGGAAGATCTCAAGGAAATCCCAAAAATTTCCAATGAGAAAATCCTAATATTCCAAACCGCACCGCGGAGCAGTGCTGCTCTGCATGATGCCTCTTCTTCCTCCTGAGCAGCACCCGTCCTCGGGTACGGTTGCTGCGGAATTCTCCTGTGAACTACTCCTCTACCTTCTCAAAATCGATGAGGCCATCCTTCACGATCAACCGTCGCTTGAAGGCGGAATCCCAGTCGAAGGGCTCTTTTTCATACTTCGTAATGTGCTCGATGATGGCAGCGGCCTGCTCCTTGTGCCGGGGATCCTGTGACGTCTTCGCTCGTTCCAAAACGGCATTCACTTCTTTCTTAAAGATGAGAAAATCCCCCTGCTTTCCGTTCCGCGCAGCGAGGATCATCCTGAAGAATGACGCGTTCTCTTCTTTCGAGAGTGCGAGCAGACCCTCCGGTCCACGGATGAGAAATCTCCCCTCTTTCCCGGCTGCGCGAATCTTGTAGAGCCCCGGCAGCGCCCTCGGATTTGCGCGAAGTGTCATCGTCGAACCCGTCTCGTTGCGCTCGAACTTCACATCGGGGTATCCGAGCTCTGCTCTCTCTTTGTTTGCCTCGAAGAAGGTCGCCTGATCGGCGATGTCCTCCGGAGCTCTGATGGATGCTTCGGTCGCATCCTTTGGAACATCGAACGTGATCGCTTCGCCGGGCATGATAATTTGCCCCTTCGGGAGTTCTCCTTCTGGCAATCGCTCGGGCCGAAGAAGCTTGCGTTCCTTCTTCTTCTCCTCGGGTTTCTTCTCTTCAGGCTTCTTCTCAGGGACCTTCGAGAAATCTGGCATCGCGACCTTGGGCACGCCGAACCTGCCCTCCGTGCGGGAGCGCTTCTCCTGGCGAGCCGTGAACGACTTCTCCTTGGGCTGCCCTGTCTCGCTATCGACAACCCTGAGCGTGACGGAAGCACCGGGGCGCAGGCGCAGTTGCCAGTTGCGGCCCCAGCTGTGCGCTCCCCTCTCCTGGTTCTTCTGTGCGGAAAGCCGGTTATCCCAGATCTGGGACGTCGCGTAGCTCTCGTAACCGGGGATGTAGACGCCGCGACGGTTCTTGATCCACTCGCCTCGCACACTCGGGAGCGGGTAGCGGGAGCAGAGGTTGTAGTACTTGTACGGGATCTGCACGTCGATGTAGACCCCGCCGTCCTCGCGCACGACTTCGCGCACAGTCACGGTCTTCGCACGCATGCGCTTCTGCCAATCACTGAACTCCGTCATGTCCGCTTGAATAGTGTCGAGGAGTTTCTCGATGGATTGGATCGTCTCTGCCTCGTTCGCCATCAGCTTCTGTTCGAGCTCTTGTGTCATGGTGTTGAGCTCCTCGATCGCCTTGGAGAACTTCATCTTTGCCTCCTCCTGCTTCTCATTTCTCGTGGTCGCCGTGCCATCGCGGTTCCTGCCTTCCATGAGGATAGCCGCACGCTTACGACAGAGCTCTGCGAGTTTCGAGAGCTTCTCGTACTTGCGCTGAACGCGCTCCCGAGGTGTCTCCTTCGGTTTCTCGACATCTTCGTCGGCCCGGGACATGCGCGGTGCCTGCGGAGTCTGACCGCTCTCCTGGAGATCCTCGGGTGTATCTGGTCGATCCTCCGCCGGATTCTCCGGAGGAGCTTCGGAGAAGTGCAAGAGCCGAGACTCAGCGAAGAACATCTTCATAGTGCGAGTGGAGGAGTCTCCTCGCTCTCCGTCCACGATGCGGACTTTAGTCTGTCGAACACCGATTCCAGTCGATCCGCTCCTTCTCCCAGGATCTGCTCTTCATTGTCCTGCCCGCGCTCGAGTGCCAAGAGGATCACCTTCTGCTGGGCAGAATTCAGCTTCGATCCCACAGCGGCGAGCATCTCAACGAACGAGGCGGGCACGCAGGTGAAGGACTGGAGCTTGGAAATGAAGGCAGATGCGTCCATGGGGGTGGGGTGGATGTGGGTTTCTTAGTATTATAGCGTAGAAGTGACGCTTTTGGAAGGTTGTTCGTAAGGGCAGCAAAGGCAGCTAGGGCAGCGCAAAATCACCACTGCTGCCCTTGTTGCCTTCCCTGCCCTCGCTGCCCTTCACTCTAGGCAATCTCCGTACCCGGCGCATCCTTCGCGGATTTCTCCACATCTGTCCCGAACTTCTTGAAGACGTCTTCAAATGACCCGCCGGATTCCTCCAGAGCCTTGCGCAGGAGCTCGAGTTCATCCTCCTTGAAATGCAGTGTTGAGGACTCGTTCACGAGGCCATCCTGCACCTTCGCTTGCACGCCCAAGTTCTCTGCACCCTGCAGACTCGCGTGGAGGACGATGTGCGCATCGCACGTCTCGCACTTGAGCTGGAGCAGCATGAAGTCATCACCGGCGAGACGGACGGAGGCGAAGTCAATGGGCACCCTCTTCCCACACTGGGGGCAGCGCATCTGCTGGTAGATTCTCTGGATGATCTGCTGGAGGGTGTGCGGATCCAGTTCCATATAGTTCATTCTAGCATAAACGGAGCTTCTCTCAAAGAAAATCCCCACAACCGTAGCGAGGGTTCGGCCTGCCCTGAGAAGAGTCGAAGGGTTACCCGCGCAGGCCCGCCGGGGTAGACGAACCCCGGCTACGGTAAATGGCTGGAGACAAGCTATACTAAGCCCCCATGGCTACCGTGCGACCGACGGCCCCCCTCGTCTCCCAGTCCCTGGCATCCACCGCAACAGTACTGCTCATCCTCGCGATCTGCGCTGCGACGATCCTCCTCTTTCGCCCCGCACAGACCGCGGGGGGTACCGTGGAGTTGGGCGTGGAGCACACTTCCTCGTTGAGCCTAAACCTCTCGATCAGCGCAGATGAAGGCCAGGGTGGTATCGCTGAACTCTCGCACGACAGCCAGGATGCAGTGGCAATCAGCACACCGGATACGTGGCACATCCGGCAGGTACGCCATGCGACTCTCGATGACATACAGTCCGATCCCGCATCCTTCGGCTTCACGCGCCACCGCCTCCCTAGCGGGGCCATCGTCTCCTTCCGCATTCCACAGGCTCCTCTGCACCTCGTCATTCACAATCCCTCGATGATTCCCCTGAAGGTCCACCTGAAAAGGATCCACGTGAAGAGCGGCAATATCCTCGACGACGTGATCCTCATCCAGCAGGAGAAGACGACACTCTGGTAGATGCAGCTTCTTCCCATAAAAACCGGCCTCCTTCATCCGGGTGACTCGCTCACGGAGGCGCTCCTCCGCTCAACTCGCCTGCAGGAGGCCGACATCATCATTGTTTCATCGAAGGCTGTTGCAACTGCGGAGAATACGCTCATTGATCTCCGTTCGATCACTCCTTCACCGACTGCACTGGAGTGGGCAGCGAAGACGGGACGGAGTCCTCCATTCTGCGAAGCCGTTCTCGCGGAGACAAAACGATTGAACGGGAAGGTTATCAGTCATTGTCCTGGCGCACTCCTCACCGAGGTGCTTCCCGAGGGGCTCTCCAGGGGAAGCATCATCACCGCGAACGCGGGGCTCGATGAATCGAATGCACCGGTGGGCTGCGCTATCGGGTGGCCGACGAATCCTCCGATGAGTGCTCGCTCACTTCGCACTGCACTCGAAGCACACACTGATGGATCAATCGCTGTTATCATCAGCGATTCTCGTTGCAGTCCGAGGAGGCTCGGCGTCACAGCGTTCGCCCTCGCCGCGAGCGGCATTGATCCTTTCGCGGATCAGGCGGGGAAAGAAGATCTGTACGGGAGGAAGCTGCACATCACCACCGAAGCAATCAGTGATCAGCTCGCAACTGCGGGGAACTTCCTCATGGGCAATGCGGCACAGGCAACCCCAGCGGTCATCATCCGAGATCATGGCTTGCAGATGAGCAAATTTGAGGGGTGGGTGGAGGGGATTGATGCGGGGGTGGATTTGTTTCGGGGAATACTGTGAACGTGAATCTTGAATGGTGAATCGTGAATCATGGGACGAGTTTCTTGTTCTCCATGATTCATGACTCAAGATTCATGATTCATTTTGCCGTTTGCCCTGCGCATCCTGTGATACGCTTGCACCATGAATTTCGTTGTCCTGAGCTCCTCCCGCGGCACGACGTTCCAGGGGATTCTCGATCGGACTGCGGATGGTGCGCTGACGGCAGAATTCCTGGGACTCATTGCGGATCGGGAGGATCGTGGATGTGTGGCGAAAGCACGAGCGGCAAAGGTCCCCGTGCGAGTCGTGACGCGCATCGAGGGAGAGGAACGCGAGGCGTACGACGCGCGCATTAGTACTGCGATCGATGACCTGGGTGGGAATGCGAACACCGTGATCGCAGCGATCGGCTGGTTGCTGCTGCTCTCCCCAAGTTTCGTTGCGGATCACCGTGGCAAGATTCTCAATGTGCATCCATCACTCCTCCCGAAACACCCCGGTATGCACGCCCATGAAGATGTGCTGAAATCCGGCGATAGAGAAACCGGCATGACGATTCACCTCATTGATGATGGGATGGATACAGGGAAAATTCTCCTGCAGAAATCGTGTCCCGTACTGCCGAATGACACACCCGAGACACTGAAAGGGCGGGTGCAGGAACTGGAGAAGGAGTGGTACCCGAAGGTGTTGCAAATGCTTGAAACAGGGAAACTGCGAATCGATAACTCCGCCTGAAAGCTCGTTTATTCGTTGATTTGTTTACTCGTTTACTCGCATTGCTGCACAGCGAATAAACGAATCAACGAGTAAACGAGTTAACGGACAATGGACTCTTCCGTCTGTCTCTTCATCAGATGTACCCCTCCACATGGAGGTACTTCTTCTCCACCCTCCACTGCTCCAGGCAGAGCTTCTTCACCTCGGTGGTCATGTCCGGATTGCCGCAGACGTAGACTTCCTTCTGGGAGAAATCCGGAATCACGAGGGGGACGAGAGTCTGGACGCGACCGACATGGCCCTTCCAGGTTGGTGAGGGAATGGTGAGCGCGAGGTGGAGGAAGAAGTTTGGGTACGCTTTCGACAGTTCTTCGAGTTCGCGATGCCAGAAGAGATCCTCCTCACTGCGCACGCCGTAGATCAGATCCATTTTCCGTTGATCTCCTCTCTCGAGGGCAGCCTTGATGTGCGCACGAAACGGCGCGACCCCGGCGCTTGTCGCGACGAACACGCGCTCGCGCTCGGATGCGGGATCGAGAACGAAGACACCAAAGGGACCCTGAATGCGCACGGTCATCCCGATCTTGAGAGTTTCAGCCACCCACCGGCTCACCCTTCCTCCCGGCTTCAGCTTGAGCCCGAAGAGGAGCTCCTCCTCACCTTGTGTCGATGCGATGGAGAGGGCACGCGTCTGGATATCGGCGGGATTGTCGACGAGGGGAACATCGAAGAGGACGAACTGCCCCTCCTTGAAGGTGAAGTTTTCTGGCTTCCCGAAGCGGATTTCGTACACATCGCGCGCGATCACGTCGCGAGCGGTACAGGTGATCTGGAAACTAGGGACGGGCATGCGTTACTGCCGGAGTGTCTCTAAGAATGTATCGAACAAGTAGTTCGCGTCCTCGGGTCCCGGTGTCGCCTCTGGATGGAACTGCACGGCGTAGAACTTCCCGGACTTGTGTCGCAATCCCTCGACCGTGCCATCGTTCGCATTGCGCCACCACACGCGCCAGTCCTTCGGGAGCTTCTCCCCATCCACAGCGAACCCGTGGTTCTGCGAGGTGATGATGCAGCGATGCATATCCTTCCCATCATCACCAACTTCCACACAAGGCTGGTTCGCCCCGCGGTGACCGTACTTCAATTTATAGGTGTCTCCCCCAACAGCGAGCGCCATCAGCTGATTGCCGAGGCAGATCCCGAAGGTGGGAATCCCCTGCTCTATCGCGTTCTGGATTGCCTTGATCGTCGGCACGCACGTCTTCGGATCTCCCGGGCCATTACTGATGAACACGCCATCGAATTTCCCATCGTACGATGCGAGATCGAAGTCCCATGGCACACGCACAACACGCACTCCCCTCTTGAGAAAACTCCGGAGAATATTCCTCTTCATTCCGCAGTCGTACGCAATGACCGTCTTCACTGCACTCCCATCCTTCGGCTCATAGACAATCGGCTCGGGAATGCTCACTTCAGCAACGAGATTCAATAGATTTGGATCCTGAAATGACAACTGTTCCTCGGGCTCATTGATCTCCCGTTCGGGCCTGAAGGCCCTCAGGGCCTGAACGGCTTCGGTCTCCCCTGCCCTGAGTGTAGTCGAAGGGTTGGTCTCCTGTCTGATACCACCAAGCATGACCCCATGCTCCCGCAATTTCTTCGTCAGCATGCGCGTATCGACTCCCGTGATTCCCGGAATCCCGTGTTTCGTGAGCCAGTCGCTGAAGGAACCGACTGCTGCGTGGTGGCTGTGCGTTTCACTCACCTGAGCAACGATGACACCGCGGACATGGATCGCCTCGCTCTCGAAATTCTTCGAGAATCCGTACTCGTTCTTCTCCTCCGTCGGGACTCCGTAATTCCCAATTAACGGATAGGTGAACACGAGGATTTGCCCCCGGTAACTGGGATCCGTGAGGCTCTCTGGGTAACCGACCATCCCCGTGTTGAAAACAACTTCTCCATCACTATCGACCTTGGCTCCAAAGCCCTCGCCGGTGATGCGCGTCCCATCCGCGAGCACGAGTGTCGCCATCGCGCTAAGCATACCAAACACTTACCGAAATCCTAACACCCCCAAAACGACGTCCCTCCTTCTCCCCCTGTAGAAGGGGGAGAAGGAGGACAGGAGGAAGAGGGGCTACAGGAGGAATTCGCAAAGGAAAAGACCTCGGGTAGATACACGAAGTAGCGGGAAGCAGGAATGAGAGAACGGAGAAATGTTACTCACTGAGCCGGAACCCGATTCGCCTCTTCTTCTTGCGAGATGTAAGCGGCTCCATGAGCTGACGGATCGCATCGAAGACGACGCGGAAGTGCTCGTCGTACTTCTCCTCCAGCTCTGCGAGTTTACGAGCCAGGTCCTTGTGCGAAGCGAGCATCTCCCGGAGTCGCACGAACGCTCGCATGATTTCGATATTCACCTCGACGGCCCGATCGCTGTGCAGGACGCTCGACAGCATCGCGACCCCTTGCTCCGTGAAAGCGTACGGCGGGTACCGCCGTCCTCCCCAGGATCTTGAGGTCACAAATTGTGATCTCAAGATCTCGGCCTCTTCCTTGCTTAGCTGGAACATGAAGTCTTTTGGGAATCGTTCCTGATTCCGCTTCACCGCCTGTACGAGCACTCGGGTTTCCACGCCGTAGAGGTCCGCGAGGTCGCGGTCCAGCATCACCTTCAGCCCCCGGATGAGCAGGATCGCCTTCTGGATGCGCTCCGTGGGAATCAAGGCCGTCGCAGAATTCTTTGGCATAGCAGACAAGGATACGACGCAGGGAGGCGCGTGGCAAAGATCGAGCTCTTTACCTCACCCCTAGCCCCTCTCCCGTCCCCTACAAGAAGTGAAAGGGCTCCCCTCATGCACGAGCCTCTGACGGGGGAGAGGGGGATGTATTGTTTGTGTTTGGTGTTGCACAGACAGAACAAAACATGCCCCTCTCCCCTGTACACTGCTCTCTCGATTCAACTCGCTCCGTTGTTCCTGTGGGAGATGGGAGAGGGGGTAGGGGTGAGGTGGCAAAACAAGAACAAAAAAAATCCCCTTCCAAAATTCCTCCCCTCAGCGATGATTGACCCCAGAATTCGAGGATATTGACAATTTTACTTTACATTGTACTATATCCTCTTCCAGGTTCTTTGTCATCATCCCACCCCCATACCTTCTCTCCATTCAACATGGATAGAGGGAAGCTGTGGGGGTTCCTCAAACCCCAAGAAAGGAGGTGAGCATGAAAAAGCTCACCCCCACCGCGACGCTCGTCGCGGTTCTGCTCCTCGCCGGGTCTGCTTTCGGGCAGGCACCGGCACCGCCGGCTCCCCCGGCGGCCCCGGCTACGAAAGCCGACCTCGCAGAGCTCGAAGCGCGCTTGAATGCGCGCTTCGATGGCTTGGAGCGTCGGCTTGCCAACACTGAGGCGGAGTCTCTTCGCAACCGCGACGAGCTCCGCACCCTCAGCGGCAGGGTGGATGCCGCATTATCGAAGCCGGTTCAGGTTAACGTTAACGTTACGAACACGAACAACAGTTCGGCTCGTAACAGTAACGTTAGCCAAAACCTGAATTCGGCTTCGAGCAGTAGCCGGAGCGGTAGCTACTACCGCGCCCCCTCCGGCTACTGGGCACCCGGCCGCATCGTACACATGTACGATTTTTGCGGCCGGTACGCTGGTTCGTATCGGGAACCCAACGTCTGGGTTCCCTACTAACCAATTCTCCCCCCACAGCAAAACCGCCGCTCCCCTGGAGCGGCGGTGTTTGACATTAGCGACTTTCGAGCTGGCGGATTTTCTTCTCGAGTGCCGCCATTGCTTTCTGATTGTCACTGTTGATTTGTTGAATTTTCCGAACTCTCTCTTCCAGTTGAGGAATGCGATCATGAATGCTCGTCATTGAAGCAGGTGCAGCTCGAGAATCGCGGAGGAGATCTTCTGCTTCCTTCATATCGCGAGCTGCATTCTCAGCGCCTATCTTCTTCGTTGCGAGATCACGTCGCAAGCGAGATAACTCTTCTGTTCGCTCTGCTGCAGATCTGTCACGCGATCCATCAGTGGGTCGATCCCCCGAACGATCCGCAGGCCGATCACCACCAGATCTATCCGGCGGCGGTACTTTGAATTCTCCACCGGGCGACGGTCTCGCAGGAGACACCTCCCTCCGCTGAGGAGGGTTGTAATTCCGCACTTGCGACCGAGAGCGATTGAGGGAGTCAATATCCACCTGACGGCTCCGCATGTCGTACTTCTCATGCGTCCTCACGATCGTGTTCCAGAAGTCCCGTTCCATGACTGCGCGCGCGAGGGTCACCGGCGGACGGTTCGGGCTGAATCGCTGGAGCCAGTTCGAAACGTTATTGCGGATGTATTCCGCCTGAGTGCGAGATGTTGGAGAAAGGAGGTCGATCCTCGTATTGATGTCCGCCTGGAGAGTCGTGAGGAGTGAGCGCACTTGACCACTCTCCCAGCTCTCCCGCACCTGGATGCGGTCAGGAGGTGTACTTGCAACAGAAGGGGAGACATCTGCCCTCGGTGGAGCTTCTCGTCTGTCCTCTTCGCCATCGTCCCTGTCATCCTTCTCACCATCGTCCTTGTCCATCGCGAGGAGTCCATTCCAGTAGCGCCGGAGTGTCTTCTCGCTCTCCACGAGCTCCCACTCGGTGAGCGTAGGATTCGTGGCGAAGCGGTTGTTCCTGGCTGTCGCCTTGTCGATGACGCGGAACATCTGGTTCTCCAGCATATCGATGGTGTCGCCATGATCGCTCTTCCCGCTCTTCTTGTAGTCCTGGACCTCACCGTAGAGTGCCTGCAATTGTGATAACGCCCGCTCACCTTCCGGTGTATTCGACGGTCGTTCCATGATGCGCGCTGCACGACGGCGATCGAACTCCTTCTGGAGCTCACCGAGTGGTGTCGTGCGCGTCATGAACATCGTATCGCGCGTCTTCGCCATCTGCTCATCGCGCTTGAGTTGCTCAACCCACAGTGGCACGGACTGACCCGCATTCTCCTTCGCCTTGATTCTGCGCAGCTTCGTAAGGCGGTTCTTCTGCTCAGTGTAATAGCGTGTGAGAGCAGTCTTCCTGCTGAAATTCGCGTAGCCCATGTCACGAAGCTGGGCATCAATTGCCATGGACAACTTATCGATGAACTCACGCGACATGGGGGATTCACGCTCGGCCAAAATGTCGACGAGTTCATGCACAGGCATCTGCCGTCCGTTATCCAAGTGCGCACATCCCTGGAACACATCAAGAGAACCTGCAAGGTTGAGTTCTTCTTTGTCCTTCCCCTCCGGGAGAGGCGCGTAATTGTGGACCCCTGCCCAGGGGTAGACGCCGTAACTATTCTGCGCTTCGCGCAGGTGCGGAGTACTCGCGAGCGGTAGGACGCTGTACCCTCTTGGTCCACCGAATGGGCTGATTACTGGATACACCGGTGAGTTGTAGAACGGACTCTGCGGGTAACTCGCTGCGTACGGGCTGGGTGGTGGGAAACCGCGGGAGGGGAATGCGTAGGGACTGGGGTACTGCACAGGAGATGCTCCGTACGGCATCACTCCGGTGAGCGGATGGAGCTGCGGACGCGGACCCGCTGTTGGGTAGAGCTCCGCTTGGCCACCGGGATTCTGCCCCATGGGAGGACCACCGCGGACGATCCCGAACTGCCCCGTGCCGAGCGGGCTCGGCTGCATGTACTGCGAGGGTGATTGCGAGAAGAGGAACGGGCGATTCCCGGGGGGGAGGTACTGCAGCTGCGGGTAGCCGGTCGCTGGATACTGATACTGCGGTGGGATGAAGGTGTTCGACTGGCGCGCGCTATTCCAGTAGTTCGGGAAGGAACTCAAACTCTGCCCGTACGGCGACTGAAGTGCTTGCTGCATGAAGGGCTGCTGCTGCATCTGACCGAACGCGTGCTGCTGGTTGAACTGCTGGTACCCCTGCTGCGCCTGCTGCAGGAAGTAGTTCATCGCCTGCGGTGCCATGTTGGGATTCTGCTGCAATTGCTGACGCATTCCCGGCCACTGTGGCATCTGCGGCATTGCACACATTCCGTTCATCCAGTCCATGGAAGGCGGGTACTGCTGCATGTTCGGGTTCATGCCCGGCTGGAACTGCGGCTGCCCATGAGGAGCATTGAAGTATGTCATGACTGCTGGAGTTCGGTATCGATCTGCTGCAGACGGCCCTTCTCTTCGCTGGCGTTCGTCTGGGAGTACTCCTCGTACGCGTGCTTCTTGAACTGGGCCACGTCGTGCTTCCAGCGATCGAGGAGACTATCCAATGTCTGCGCGAAGAGGTCGTACGCCTTCGCGTAGCGCTCGCCTCTCGTCGTGCGATCTGCATCGGTCTCATCCTTGTACTTCTCGTACACCGTCGCGATGTTCGCGCTCACCAAGTCCGGCTCCACCATCGCCATGAACGCATCGTAGAATTCCAGGAGCACCTGCTGATCACCCGTCTGAGCACCGGTGGGAGTGTGTGTCATTGTTAATGAAATTATACCAAAATTCCCTATTTTTAGCAATACAGCACAGAGCGGCGAACTTGGCTTAAGAAAGCCATAAATTATGCTGGTGAACTGCCCTCACCCGCCTCCGTCCGCCTAGGCGGACTACGGTCGGGCAAGCCCTCGCCCTCTCCCGGACGCGGGAGAGGGAACTGTTCGTTGCTCTAATCAATGGTATGAACCCCCGAGCAAGCTCTGGACTCCTTTTTCCGGAGCAAGCTCCGGGGAATCAGACCATCGACTCCGCAAGCAGGTATACTTTCTCCAGGCCGCTCGTCCGGCGTAGCCCCGCGCACGGG
>JAUSFD010000030.1 GCA_030649955.1 Candidatus Peregrinibacteria bacterium
CTCGTGGTCTCGTGCCGTCCGTGGAGCAAGAAGATGAGATGCGAACCGTCCGGTCGGGCCTCCTCGAGGTCGAAGCGATCGACGGCCTTCGCCGAATCGGTCCCGGCCACGAGGCCCGTCGCGGCACCTGCGCAGAGTGCGCACTGCGGATGCGCGAATGATCGCTGGGGTCCGGCCTCGGGAACTGCTGCTGCGTGCATTGGTCACCTCCCTGGGTGGTTGTCGCGGGGAAAACCCGCGAAAAAGAACAGAGACCCGAAGGTCTCAACAGTGGGAGACCCCCATGAGGAGGGGTCTCATATCGGCATCGTATCTTAGCGGTTTTGGGGTGTCAATACTCGAAGTATAAGGTATTCAGTATTGGGTATGTAGTATGTGCAAGACCGCACCCCCACCAACTCCCCCACAAAACGAGGGGGAGGGCCGCGCTCGTTACGTTTGTGCGTAGGGGCAGATCTTTTTGAAGTCGCAGAACTGACAGTGGCGGCCGGGGGTGGCGGTGAAGTCGCCGCTCGCGATGCGGGTGCTGATATCGGCAACCGTCGCGGCGAGCTTCTCGAGTTCATCGTTCGTACCAATAAACTCGCGCTTCTCGTTCGTCTCGAGGTAGTAGTAGGAGAGGACTTTTGGTGTGAGTCCGAGCGCTTGCGTTGCCGCAACTTGGTAGATGAGGAGCTGCATCTTGTCGTCTGCCTCGAGCTTCGTGCGCGCTTTTCCGGTCTTGTAATCAACGATCTCCACGCTTCCATCCGGTAATCGGTCAATGCGGTCTGCTTTTCCGATGACGGAAATCGTGGGGGAACCTCCCGGACCTGCTACAGGAAACTTCACGGTGAACGGCTGTTCGGTGGAGAGGACGTTTGGCCAGCCTTCTCGTTCGTGTTTCGCGTAGAACTCTTTGAGGATGCGTTTCCCGTTCTCAAAATACTCCTTCTTGCTCGTTGCGTTCTCGTACCAATCATCAATCCACGCCGCTTCATAGAATGCGAGGAGATCGTTGAGCGGAGGAATATTTTCCTCCTTCCCCACCCCCTCACGCTCCCCCTCCCGGTGGGAGGGGGAGAAAAGCGTGGTCTGCGCCGTACTCGATCGCTCACGCATCGTCTCAAAAAAACGCTGCAGCGTCAGATGCATCGTTTGGCCGAAGGAGAATACGAAGCGGCCGCGCATTGGGATACGGAGGATGTGGGCGTAGTGGTACTGCCACGGACACGTCTGGTACGCCTTGAGCTGCGTAAAGGAAAGTTTCGACGGCAATGCGTGCGTCGGCGCGGCCGACACTGCATTGCCGAGTGGAGAGTGGAGAGTGGATAGTGGAGAGTCATTGGATCGACGGTAACCATCCACTATCAACTTCCCACTATCAACTCCGATTTCTTTGAGAAATCGCGATGGCTTGCGGGTACGGGTGCCGCCGTAGTCGTCGGCGTAGGAGAGATACAGTCCTTCCTTCGCGCGCGTGAGCGCGACGTAGAAGAGCCGGCGCTCCTCGGCCATGTGCATGTCGCCTTCGGGGATGATGACTTTCGTGAGCGCGGTGGGGAGCTCGATCGGATCTGAACGGTCCGTCGATGGGAATCGCTGCTCAATGAGGTTCACGACGAACACATGTCGAAACTCGAGACCTTTCGCTGCATGCACGGTGAGCACACGCACGGCCTCCGGTCCGGCATTGGGATCCACGGGCAGCGCACCCTCCTCCCCCGCCTCGCGCTCGAGCGCCATCGCCTCCATGAAGGACGGGAGCATCGGCGACGCCACGGATTCCTCAAATGCCTCGACGCGTTTCCAGAATTGGTTGAGGAACCCGACCGCTTCATGGTCTTCCGTGCTCTCTTCCTTCGTGATGTCCTTGAGGTAATCCGTATCCTCAAAAAACGCCAGGATGACCTCGCGCACCGGCTTCTGTCGCGCGATCTCCGCATGCTTCGCAATGCAATCGAGGACGCGCTGAACCTTCTTCATGGTCTCGGGTGTGACCCCGGGAACTGCTGCCGCATTCCGGAGGACGGCGTAGAGTGACTCCGCTTTTCGTCCTGCCCAGTTGGTGAGCGTGAGGATTTCGTCGTAGGTGAACCCGAAAACCGAAAAATTGAGCACGCGATAGAGGGCGGTGCTCTCGTGATGATCATCGAGGAGTTCGAGGTACGCAAGGAGGTCGAGAATGATCGGCTTCCGATACAGGCCGCGCGAGGCCATGAACTGGTATGGGATGCCTGCGGCGTTGAGTATGGGAAGGAACTGCTCGGCCTGCCGATTCGCGCGGACGAGAATCGCCACGTCGTTCCATGACCAAGAACTCCCTGCGGCGCTCCGAAGTGCAGCAATCTTCTCGATCACCATCCGCGCTTCCTCGCCTGCGTCCTGCGCGTGGATGATCTCGATAATCCCGCTCCCCTTCGCGTCCGCACGG
>JAUSFD010000003.1 GCA_030649955.1 Candidatus Peregrinibacteria bacterium
TTGCGGCCAAGCGAGAAACTCACAAGGGCAGAGGTTTCCGTTGCGATCTACCAGTTCTTGAAAAATCGTTGAGTTGCTCATCGAAGTCTCGTGCAATCACTGGGGGGGGTAAGCCGTGGGTTCAAATCCTTCCTGACCCACGATTCAACTCATCCGCATTGTCGGACGCGCTCGCGGATCAGCTTGATATTTAGAGCACCTTCCGCGCATGCGCCTTCCCCTCACCGGCCTGGACGAGGATCGCGACGGGGAGCTCCGCATGCCAAGCAATCGTATCGGGAGTGACATCGAGAGCGATGTCCCGGCCATGGGAGATATCTTCCCACTGTGCATCCGTGAGTGGTACCCCAACGAAGGACTGGAGCACGTCCTTGAGCGGGAGGACGGCACTCCACGCAACATCCTCCTCGGTCACTGCTGCATCGATGGACCAGGCGCCAACCTTCGTGCGACGGAGGGAGGAGAGAAATGCGCCGCAGCCGAGGACCGCACCCAGGTCGTGCGCGAGTGAGCGGATGTAGGTGCCCGATCCACAGGCGACATCGAGGGTGAGCGCGGGGAAATCGTAGGAGAGAATTTTGCAGCGGGAAATTTCCACATCACGGGGGGCGAGTGCCACTCCCCTGCCCTGCCGCGCTTTGCGGTACGCGCGCTCACCGCCGACGTGCACTGCGGAGTGCGCGGGCGGCACCTGCGCAATCCTGCCGAGAAAGCGATCGGCGATCGTGCGCTGGATGACCGCCTGCTCTGGCACCTCCCAGCCTGGCTTGCGCTGAACATCTTCGATCACCCCCTCACGATCGTACGTCGTGCTCACCCTCCCGAAGGTGATCCCTGCGGTGTACTCCTTGGGAAGCGAGCGGAAGAGCTCGACAACCTTGAGCGCTTTTCTACCAACAGCGAGCACGAGCAGACCAGATGCTGCGGGATCGAGCGTTCCCAGGTGGCCAATATCGCGCTCCCCGAGTGTGCGACGCACAGCGCTCACCATATCGTGGCTCGTGGGACCTTCGTGCTTATCGAGGAGGAGGAAGCCGTGGCGCATGGAAGAAGTGTAGACCGGGAGGTTGTGCGCTGAGTAGGTGGATTAGGTCGGTAGGACGGTAGGAAAGTAGTGGCACTGAGTATCATTTCAGACTTCGCTTGCTCAGCTAATCGCTTGCGCCTACCAACCTACCGACCTACAACGTCCCTGAATTGTCTCCCGCTCCTGCCACCGGTAGCATCATCCCATGGCCATCACCCTGAGCTGGGATCTCTTCGTCATCGCCTTCTCCGCGATCGTCATTAGCTACGGATTCATCATCGGGAAGCACGAATCGGTGAAGATCATCCTCTCCGCGTACATCGCCGTTGTCGCGGTGCAGGGCATCGGCAATGTCCTTGAGCGATTGCTCGGCGAGCCGTCGCCGCTGTTCCGCATCCTCGGAATTCCGGTCGACGTGTCACTCTTCTCGATGCTCAAACTGGTCACCTTCACCGCCCTCATGATCTTCCTTGCCGTACGTTCCGGTCTGAGCGTGAGTTACGAGAGTGAAAGCGGCACCCTCGTGAACGTGCTCCTCACTGCACTCGTGGGCTTTGCGACTGCAGGACTCCTCGTGGTCATCGTGCTCACCTTCGTCGCGGGGACACCGCTCCTGGATCCCGCGCTATCCGCAACCCCATCGCTCGCACCGATCCTCGCGCAGAGTAAGCTGATGCAACTCATGGCTCTCAATCAGGATCTGTGGTTCTCGCTCCCCGCGCTCCTCCTCATCGGCATCGGATTCATCAATAACAGAATATAATCAGCATCGCAGTCAAGATCTTTCGTCGTGTCACGGAACGTGAATACTTGCGAAAATCGTTGACGAGATGGAAGAATGGTCGAAATTCCCCACTCCATTCCATGACAACGCTTGCACGTCTCTCCCAGATAAAGGACCTCACGTCCTCTGTTGCTACGAGTGCCTTTCTCTCTGCAACGACCGCATTCGCGGCTTTCGGTGGACCCACTCCTGATCTCCCGGGAACCGCCAAACCTTCCGATGATCCCAACTCTGTTCGCACCATCATCACGACACTCATCACGACGATTCTTAACTTCTTAGCCCTCCTTGCGGTGATCTACATCATCGTCGCAGGTATCCGCCTCATCATCTCTCAGGGGGAAGAGGGAGAGAAGGACAAGGCGAAGAAGACCATCCTCTACGTCGTCATCGGCTTGATCGTCATCCTCTTCGCTCGCGTGATCGTGGGCTTCGTGACGAAGTACATTGCCGGTCAGGTAGACTGAAACACGCCAACGTGGAAAAGCTATGGCGCACCGGTGGTGCGCCATTTTTCGTCCGATCAGACGGCCTCCTGCATCGGCTCGAACACGGCGAGATCTTCCGCAGGCTTCGTCACCGGCACCTGCGGTTCACGGACGATGATGGCTTCCTTGCGCACCTCGAGGATATCGGAGACGGGCACGGCGATGCCCCACTTGAACCACCGGCGCGGGAAGAGCCACTCGACGAGAAAGTGGACGGTATCGAACTGCACATCCGCGCACGTCCCCAGTTTCCGGCCGGACTCCGTCTGCATCCGCTGTCCGAGCAGAGCACGACCATCTTCCAGAAGTGGTTGGAGGCGGATGCGGTCTTCAATCGCCGCGATCGCCTCGCGATCGGAGACGAGGATCGCCCGACCCCACCGGAGGATATCGAGTGCAGAGACAAAGAGATCTTCTCCACGCAGGAAGCTGCTCGACCGCACGAAGAAGCCCTCCACTTTCGCCGTGTCTGGGTGGATGAGGATGCCACTGAGCACACCGAGGGTCTCGTCACTCCCCTCCTCGACGAAGGGAACTCCAAGGCAGGTGGAGAGGCGTACGTGCATTTGATACACTATACTCGAGCTACCCCTCTCCCGTCACCACTCCCCCATGCACCTCTTCGCGGGAACATCGCACCCAGCCCTCGCTCAGAGCGTGAGCAAAGAACTGGGTGTTACGTTGGGAAAGGTCACACTCAAGCGATTCAGCTGTGGAGAGCACTACGTGAAGTACGAGGAGTCTGTGCGCGGCAAGGATGTCTACCTGCTCCAGACGGCAACACGCTCCCCTAACGAGGACATCGTAGAGCTCTTCCTCCTCTGCCAAGCAGCGAAGTTGAGCTTCGCGCGAACAGTGCATGTGATCCTCCCGCACTTTCCCTACGCGCGTCAGGATAGGGTGACGGAACCCCGCGAGCCCATCTCCGCAAAGCTCATCGCTCACCTCCTGGAAGAAGCAGGCGCAGACCACGTCATTGTGCTCGATCTACACTCGGATCAGATCCAAGGATTCTTCTCCATCCCGGCGGATGCCCTCGACGCGCGGCGGATCTTCGCGGATTACTTCCGCGGGAAGAAGCTCCCGAAGCCTATGGTGGTTGCACCGGACGTGGGCGGAGCGAAGCGCGCGAAGAAATTCGCGGATATCCTGGGCGCGGAGCTCGCGATTCTTCATAAGGGAAGGCCAGAGCATCAGAAAGTAGAGATCCACGAGGTGGTGGGCGATGTGAAGGGAAAGACGTGCATCCTCTTCGACGACATCATCGATACTGCTGGCACGCTCCTCTCTGCGAAGGAGGCGCTGCTCAGTGCAGGAGCGAACGCTGACGTCTACGCTGCTGCAACGCACGGCATCTTCTCCGGACCCGCATGTGAGCGGCTGCAGAGTGCTGCGTTCAAGGAGGTCGTCGTGACGGACAGTATTCCCAACGATCCCGCGTCCTTCCCTGGCCTCGTCATCCTCCCCATCGCCCCGCTCCTCGCGAAGGTCGTGGAGCACATTGAGCAAGGGCAGAGTGTCACAGATATATACAAGGAGTAAAGAATTCCATCTTGGCAATGCCTCTCCCCTCGCGCAGTCGCTACACTGCGCGGGACATCACTTCCCCCTTTCGTATGAAGAAATTCGCAACGCTCCTCACCGCAACAGCCATCGCCAGTACCTTCGCAACGACCGGCTTTGCAGAGGATTCTGTCCGTATCAACGCCGATGCGCGCATTCGCCTTGTTTCCTGCGACAGCAAGACGGGACTCGAGAAGGTGAAGTGCCTCCGCGCCTCCAACAAGCTCCGCAAAGTGGTGAAGAAGGTCGTGAAGAACGTGGTGCAAGATCGCCGCGTGAAGGTGAAGGACGTTTGCGCAGGGATGACGGGTCTTCGACGCGCGAAGTGCCTCCACCTGAACAGGAACAAGAAGTCTCACAGCAAGTTGATCCGCTCCGCTGCGAGCAGCTCATCGTCGTCCTCTTCATCCTCCTCAACGAGTTCGAGCGCGAGTACAGGGTCTGAGAGTTCGACCTCCTCCTCTGAGGGCTCTGCCTCGTCTACCGGCTCCTCAGCGTCCTCCTCGTCTGTCTCGTCCTGAGGACATCCAACTCCCCTAGCCTTCCCGGATGCCTTCCTGAGTGCAGAAACGCCTCAGGAAGGCTTGTTGAACCCATTTGAAGAAGGTACCCTCTCCAAGCCTTCGGGCGATTAGCTCAGGGGTTAGAGCGCGACACTGATAATGTCGAGGTCGATGGTTCAAATCCATCATCGCCCACCACGTAAAAGCGCGCAGCTTGCTTTTACGTGCCACGTGGCTGCTTGCTGCTTTACGTGGCTTCTTGGGCGCGCTCACGTGGCGCCGCCTTCATCCTCGCTCATAGTCCTCGCACTTCGACAAGCTCAGGGTTCGGGCACGTCTTCGCCGAATCGAATGACATTAAAAAAAGCCCCAACCTACTGGGGCTGGGGCTTCTTGCGGAGGAGGCGGATGACCGCCACGACGGCGATCAGAATCCAGGCCGCCTCCAACGCGGTTGCGGGGTATGCCGCCTTGACGAAGGCGGATACCCCCACCCCCAAGGCCCCCAAAACGTTGAGTGCCTGAAAGGTGAAGTGGGTTTTGAGCCACTCAACGCTTACCGACAAGTAAGCGAAGAGCAGCATGGCTACCCCGAACCAACCGATCACTTCCCATACCATGGGAACCTCCTTTCGGTGTGAGTGATCGATCAGGAAGACCGTCTTCCTGGATTTGTATTATACAATTTTATTAATATTACGCAATGTTTCACAACTTGGCCTCCTCTAGCTTCGATCATGCTTCCTTCGATGTTTTCTCACGATCCAAACTAACCATCCAAGAAGAGCACCTTCAAGGGCATCAGCACCGAGCAACAGAAAGACACCGAGAGGGCCCATCTCAGCGAACGTGGGCTTCACCAAGAGCGGCAATCCCAAGAACATCGTCAGATAATCGACGACGAGGTGTGCGGGGATAGTGATGACATCGACGAAGATGGCAAGAACCAACCAGATTGGTCTGAACCACTCCGGAGGATTTGTGTACGGAATACCCTCGAGGAGGAGCTCCCCGAGCACGAGAACTATTGCGCCGATCACCATGTACTTCCATCGCTTCTTCATCGTAGAGAACTGTATCAGAGGAAGAAACGCATGCGCTACACTCCCCTCACATGCACTTCCGCATCGACCCTGCAATCACTGCAAAGTACCCGCACCTCCTCGTCGGTCTCTTGATTTGCAGAGGTGTCGACAACACGAAATCCTCTCCAGAGATCGGGGCACTCCTCCGCAGCGCAGAGGCAAAAATCCGTGCTCAGTATTCGGATCCGGAAGCATTGAAATCTCACCCGACCATCGCTGCGTGGCAGGAGGTACATCGGAGCTTCGAGAGCAATCCCAACAAGTTCCCGTCTTCCGTACACGCGCTGTGCAAGCGCGTTGCGAAGGGCGGCGAGCTCCCGAGCATCAATCCACTGGTCGACCTCTACAACGTGATCTCCCTCACATACGTGCTCCCGGTCGGCGGGGAGGATCTGGAGAAGTGCACGGGGGATATCCATCTGACAATCGCAGAGGGAACAGAGAGCTTCATCCCGCTCGGGGGAACGGAGAATGAACCTCCAGATCCTGGGGAAGTCCTCTATCGCGATGATGCAGGCGTGCTGTGCCGGAAGTTCAACTGGCGAGAGGCGGCGCGGACGTGCCTGACCGAGAAGACACGCAATGCAGTGCTCTTGATCGAGGCGGTGCCTCCAACGACTCGAACGGAGCTCGATGCTGCACTCGCACAGCTCAAAGAACTCATTTCCCGATTCTGCGGGGGAACAGTCGAAACAACCATTCTGGACGGCGACCATCCATCACAGTTACTTGACCCCTCCCGCTAGCCACTCGCGGAACTTCCCGATCGTGAGGTCGAAGGGAAAGGTCTTCCCCTCCATAGTGAGTTCGAGGATATCGCCGGTTTCTGCGTTGTAGAGGAAATCAAACGAGCGCTCACCGTCCGCCGTTGCGAAGAGGATGCCCTTCACCGTTGCCGTCCCCGGGGCGCCTGCCGCTATCGTCGTCTGGACTGTGAAGAGTGCACCGGCATCACGCATCGCACTGTACGTCTCGCTCTCCACCGCTTCCGGAGAGAGATGCGATTGCGGAATCTGTTCCTCAGATACTTCTGCGGAAGGAACAATTTCCACTGCGGCAGGTGGAGGAGGAGAAACGCGATCGATGCTCACCTGATCGCGTGCGCGCAGGGCATCGAGCGTTTCACGATCATCCGAGGAGAGGGAATCTGCGTAGGGCTCCGTGAGCGACAGGAGAGTCTGTACGTAGCGCTGGGCGCGCTCGGGGTACCCCTGATCGTCGAAAGTGCGAAGAGCGAAGGCAGTGATACGTATGAGTGATGTAAGGAACGCGGGGCGATCGGTCGTGGCAGCGAGGAACCCCTTCACCTCTTCTGCCCAGCGCTCCACAACGAAGGCTGGTGTCGCTTCCGGGAGCGTATCGGCTGCGGGGAATGCGAGGATGCGGAATTGAGAAGCGGCATCGGGAGTCTCTGACGGAGAGATCTGCGTCCAGGTGTGGGAGCGCAGCGTTGGATGTAGGGAAGCGACGATGAGGAACGTAGAGTCCTCGAGGAGGATTGGCAAAAGGTGCGTCATGATGGGTGCGCTGTCTGCTGCATCTGCCGCGAGTGGGGGCAAGATTCTCCAACGGAGCGCTGACTGTGCTATTGACTCGCTGTACTGCGGATCGGCGAAGAGGGCACTCACCCCCTCGACATCAGCCTCTTCCACGAGCCAACGCAGGTATCCGAACAGGGCTCCTGTCCTCTCTTCCTGCATGCGCTTCTCCGCGAGCGGAAGGCGGAAGGAAGAAGCAATATCGATCGACGATGGAGGTGCGCTCCGCGCAGAGGGGAGAATTCCCTCGACACTCCTCAGAGCATCGGGAATAGCGGTGAGCTTCTCCTCGAGGAAATCCCGCGGTACGCGCTGTGGGAGTTGCAGGAGCTCTTCCGTGGGAGCAACCGGAACACTGGAAGCTCCACGCCACTGCATGGAGACGGGGATGAGGAAGAAGCGACCGTTCGTCTCCAGGATCACCGGAACATCGAGAGCCACGACCGTGACGATCTCCCCGTGCTTCACTGCATAGAATGCCCCTGCAAATGCACTCGCGACGATGTCACCAAAGGAAATGCGGACGCTGCCTGGACCGGCAATAATCGCCCCTCCTTCCTCCAGTCGAAGCTGACCTCCTTCACTCGTCAGTTGCGCACCAGAATCGGGGAGTGCGCGTGTACCATCTGGGGAAGCCACAATCTCCATGTCGTCTTCCACTACAGTATCGCCCACAATCGATGCGCGGATGTTCTGCGCATGGACGCCCAGGCTTGTGGAGAGGAGAGCGACAACGAGAACGGGGGCGACAACCCAGTGCCGGTGAAGCTCATGGGCACCACGGCCAGGGCCTCTTGACTGCGCGTCTTTGGCGCGCGAGCGGAACCCGGCGTAGCGAACTTCCTCCCGTTCCGATGCATCCATTCCTGACTTCACGGTTAAGGCCTCGGGCGAAGACGGGTGAATGCCTGAAATTGTGTGTGTGTTCATATGCATTTTTCCTCTCATTGTAGCAGAGAAACAGCATTCGCGGAACCGCCGATAACTTGCATACATGCAGAAAGAGTTTCCTCATATACAGCACAATTTCCATTGCACGAGTAGTGATCTCAGAGGGTGCCGTATAGACTCCCATCATGCGAATCCTCGGGATCGACCCCGGCCTCGCGACGGTCGGCATCGGCATCGTGGATGTCCGCTCCTCCCATGACATGACGGCTGTGGAGTGGATGACGATCACCACCCCCGCCGGTATGCGAAGCGAGGAGCGTTTGGGGGAGATCTTCCGAGACCTCACGAAACTGATCCAGGAAGTGAAACCCGATCTCGCGGTCGTCGAGAAGCTCTTCTTCGCCACGAACAAACGGACGGCGATGGACGTGGCGCAGGCGCGCGGTGTGATCCTCCTTTCGCTGACAGAAGCCGCGATCCCCCTCCTGGAACCGACGCCGCTGCAACTCAAATCCTGCATCGCCGGGTACGGTGCAGCGCCCAAGGATCAGGTGCTCGACATGATCGTACGCACACTCAAGCTCACGACGATCCCCACCCCCGACGACGCAGCAGATGCCCTGGGCCTCGCTCTGTACGGCGCTCTCAATCACCGCCTCGCGGCACTCGTCGATGGAAGGAAAACATGGTAGAATGGGGGGAACATGCAGACCCCTCTCCGTCCCGACGATGCAGAGCTCATCGAGAGTGCGAAGGCGCTACTCGCGGAGCGTTTCGATTCCGATCGACACATCGTCGCAGCTGCACTGCGCACAGCGGAGGGGAAGATCTACACAGGAATGAGCGTGCGGGCATCCATTGGTCGCATGTCCGTGTGCGCGGAGGTGATCGTCCTCGGTGAAGCGCTCTCGCGTGGAGAGAAGGCATTCACAACGATCGTCGCAGTGTGGTACCCAGAGAACAAACCTGCGCTGGGAGCCGCCATCGCCCCACCGTGCGGCATGTGCCGGGAACTCCTCTGTGATTATTCCCCGGGGATCGAAGTCCTGGTCAGTGAAGAGGACCGCATCGTTCGAGAGCACCTCGCAACACTCCTCCCGCACAGGTGCGTGCATCCACATTGATCAATCGCGCTTGCCGCGAGGCTTCAGGACGAATGGCTTGAGCGTACTGACATTCCCGCTGCGGATGGCTGCATCCGCCTTGTCGAGGTAGTGCTTGAGATCACTCGCGTACGGGAGTGATGGGTAGCAGGCTTCCAGTTGCGCATCGGCAGTACCGTAGCGAATGCAGACGGCACGGGAACCGGCGACGAGATCGAACATAGTCTTCCCGCCGAGCACGCTCTCCTGGTACTGGCTCCACTTGACTGTCCGGAGTGACGTGTGGAGGACGGACCCGCCACTGCGAACCAGAACGCGCTCGCGGATTGCCGCCCCCGACTTCGTGATCACCGTGGGACCGGAGGGGTATTGCAGGAGGATCCTCTCCGTGGTGACACTGAGAGAAGATACGCGCCAGTGAGACCATCGCCGGAGCCACACCGCGAGGAGGCTCACGATGAGAACGATGCTCACTGCCAGCCCTATCGACCCCGTCCATCCAAGAATGCCGAACACGATGGCGATGACGAGCGCGAGCGGGATACCGACGATCAGACCGTCTACGACACCGCGCAGCAGACTCCACACAAGAAACGCCGAGGACGGTCGAACGGAACACAGGAGCCGTTCGGCGTCATGGAGGTGCAAGCGCTGATCCATAGAATGATTCTACCAGACTGTGTGCGGCAACTCCTTCCGCGATGGCTATGAGCTGTGAGCTTTGGGCTTTGGGCTGTGAGTGGTGATATCGAGAAGAACAAGGCCTGACCGCTCATCGCTCAAAGCTCATCGCTCATCAAAACACCACTAGTGAACAGCTGTTCCAGCTCTTGCTACCGCTCCCTCTTTCACCTCCCACACCGTCCCTCCCTCTACCGTTGGCGGAACATGCGCAGAGGTCATGAGCACCTGATAGCCCCGGAACGCGCTGAGGAGTCGTCGCTGGTGCTCCGCATCCAACTCAGAGAGAACGTCGTCGAGGAGGATGACAGGCTTCTCGCCCCGTCGTACTTCCAGGAACGATGCCTGGAGGAAGAGGAGTGCGAGCACGTACGTCCGCTGCTGTCCGCGAGATGCGAACGAGTGGAGCGGGCGGTCGTCGACGCGGATTTGCCAGTCGTCACGGTGCGGGCCGACAGTCGTGGACTGGAGGAGGATGTCGCGCTCAGCAGACGCGGCGAAGAGTGTGAGGAGCTCAGCCTCAAGTGCAGCAGGTTCACACTGCGTCCCGCGCCGCTCGTAGTGGAGCTCGATGTCTCCCCTCTCTCCCAGGGACTCTACTTCGCCCTCGAGCGAGAGGCGAAAGATTTCCATGAGCTCCAGCCGCGCGATCGTCACCGCAGCGCCCGTGCGTGCGAGAGTTGCATCCCACGCGCTCAGGTCCTCGCGGTTCGCTTCGCCAGCAGCAACACGCTTCAGCAAGGCATTGCGCTGCTTGAGCGCCTTTTGATAATCCGTGAGTGCGGCGAAGTACTCCGGAGCCACCTGGCAGAGGAGCTGATCCAGGAAACGCCGGCGTTCCGCCGGCGGACCGACGAAGAGCGAGAGGTCCTGTGGAAGGAAGAGCACGATAGGCAGCTGCCCCACGAGGGCACTCCCCTGCACGCGCACACCATTGATGAAGCAGGCTTTCTGCTTACGGGGGAGCTCCTGGCTCACCACTTCGATCTCCTTCTCCTCGTTCTGCTCGCTGATGCAGCGCGCACTGACGCGGTAGAATTCCGTGCGCCACTGCCGCAGGTGCTCCTCCTCGAGCGTGAGGAAGGACTTGCTGAGCGAGAGAATGGACACTGCTTCGAGGATGTTCGTCTTTCCGCTCCCGTTGGGACCTACAAAGATGTGCACATCTGATACCGAGCAGTCGATCGTCTCGTCGGCGTAGTTACGGAACTGCCGGAGGGTGAGCGTGTGGATGCGCATGGAGAAGAGTGCACTCACCCCTCCGCGAGCGAGACTCCCTCCTGGAGGAGCTCCTCGACGAGAGTCAGGTAGGGTTTGCGCTTGAGGTACCGCTTCAGTTCGGACGGGTAGATCCATACATGATTGTCGATCTCCTTCTCATCGACGCGGATGCTTGCATCACTCGGTGCCATGGCATAGATGTAGGAAATGCACTGACCGCAGACGTTGTCTGGGCGAAAGCGACGGTAAGACGCGGGAAAATCGTACTTGTAGCACTTCTCGCTCTTCCCCAGCACGCTGACCCCCTGGATTCCCGCCTCCTCGAAGAGCTCACGGAGCGCTGCCTGCTCGACATTCTCCCCTTCCTCGATGCCCCCCTGCGGGAGCTGCCACGCATCGCGTCGCCGCGGCTTATGGAGGAGCAGCAGCTGGTAGGGTTCGCCCGTATCCCCCTTCGCTTTCCGGAGGAGCAGGATAGAAGCCGCTTGGCGGTAGATGTCCGTCACGGGAGAACTATAGGCGTTCAGGCCTGGAATGAGCTAGCCACGCTTGAAAAAAACCCAAAACACAAAACCCAAAGCCCAAATAACTCCAAAGTTCCAAATCTCAAAAATCAAAGTCAGGCTTTACACTGCTCCCTAGTGTTGTTTGTGATTTGTGCTTTGAAATTGGAGGTTGGAACTTTTTTGGGTTTTGGGTTTTGGGTTTTGTGATTTTTCCCCGTACTTCAACAAGTACAGAAACCCTTCACCGTGGCGATAACTATCAGCTCGAGTGCTTCTCCTCCTTCAACTTCACAGGGACTCGCTTCCTGCACTCTGGGCAGAACTTCGCGACCTTGAAGTCCTTCCAGCCGATACCCTTGGAGTTCTGACGGTGCAGCCGGACGGTCCCGACGCGGTTCCCCGACTCAGTGCAGTACATGGCGAAAACGGTGCGCTTTCCTCTTGGCATAACAGCGACACTCTATCGGGAGAACGCAAGCAGCGCAAGCCCTGCGAAAACAGCGGAGAAGCTGAAAATTTTGATGGTTACCGAATAGGCGGTGAGGATCTCCCGCGGGGCAAACCGTGGGAAGAGCCGGACACAGAAATAGGCAAGTGCGAGGACGATGAAGGGCTGGATGTTACCGACGACGGCGACGAGGGAGAGGGGCCCTACAGCGAAGGCTGCGCTCGTGAGGACCGTCGCCGTGAGGAAGAGGGCAATGACCGATCCGCTGATCACCCAGAAGCGCAGATCCGACCGGGGAAGGAAGGTGAGGATGCGACGTCGGAATGCGGGCACGAAGCAAGGGGAGAAGAACGCCGTGCATTCGCGTCCGAGGAGCGACCAGAGGGAGACCGCGATGATGCTATCGCCATTCCGTAGTGCAACCTCCTGCACGAAGTAGAACGGCGTGTAGAGGAGTGCGAGGAATGGGAGCAGGAGAAGTGACCGCGCGGCAGTGACGCGTCTCTGCCAGAGGGAGAGCGCCACAGCTCCGGCGAATACCAAGACAGCACCAGCGGTCTGCAGGGCCGTCCACGATTCACTGAGGACGACGACGCCGAGCACGCTCAGGAATACGGAGAGGATCGCCCAAGCGATGTTTGTGACGGAGACATCCATCGCTTCGAGTACGCGGAAGAACACGAGGTCACCCGTGTACGCGACGACTCCGGCACCCACGAGCATGACGACGTATGCAGGGGGTGTGGGGAAGAGGATCGCAGTAGTGAGGAGCGTAGGCACCGTGAAGCAGCTCTGCGTCCACATCAGGATGATGGGGTGCTTCTCGTAGTGGTGCACGAGGAGCGAATCGAGAACATTGACCCCTGCCCACAAGGTGACTGCCAGGCACTGGAGGAGGAGCCACATGACGAGAGTATACCGTGCGGATCTGTGAAAATGTTCGATGCAGTACCACTTGTAGTATGGGCTACGAGCTACGAGCTTCGAGAAAGATACGTGCCCATCGCTCGAAGCTGGAAGCTCACTTCGTCGCCAGATAGGTAAATACACTATTCGCCGCCACCGTCGCCTCCCCCGCCGCAGTAGTGAACTGGGCGAAGTGGTTAGAGGCGCTCGTGACGTCTCCCGCTCCGTAGACACCGGGAACATTTGTGCGCATCGTGTCATCCACCTTGAGGAATCCCCGCTCATCGAGGGCGCAACCAAGCTCAAGGGGGAGCTTCACCGAAGGATTGGAGCCAATTTCGATGAAGACACCGTCGAGGGTGAGCGTATCGGAACCATTGAAGGGTGCACTCAGCTTGAGCCCCGTGACCTTCTCCTTTCCGAGGACTTCCAGAGGCGTGCGCTCGAGGACGAACACCACGTTCGGACGTGCCTTCACACGGTCAACCCAGTACGGCTCAGCGCGGAATTCGCTGCGGCGGTGAACCAGGTACACGGTCTTCGCCACTTGCGCGGCAATGGCCGCTCCCTCCACAGCGCTATCCCCTCCCCCGATCACCGCGACCGTCTTGTTCCGGTAGAAGAACGCATCGCAGGTCGCGCAGTACGTGACCCCCTTCCCACTGAACTCCACTTCACCAGCAATTCCCAAGTGCCGTTTCTCTGATCCCGTTGCGAAGATGATCGTCTTCCCCTCCGCGGTCTTCCCATTCTGGTAGGTAAGCCGGAATCCGCCGCTGATCTTCTCGATCTTCTCAATTTTGACCACCTCGTAGGTCACGATATCTCCGAAGCTCAAGGCATGCTTCTTGAAGTTCTCCATGAGATCGGGCCCCTTGATGTCGATGATCCCGGGCCAGTTCCCCACTTCGGCAGCGGTGAGCCCCATCCCCCCCTCCTCCGCCCCCACGAGGAGCGTCTTCAGCTTGTACCGCGCAGTGTAGACAGCGGCGGTGTAGCCGGCGCAGCCGAGGCCAACGATGATGACGTCGAACATCGGTGTAAGCGTAGGGAATTTCTGAGCGAGGTGCAAAGTGTTGGCATCGAGAAAGGAGACCGACGAGACCGAGGATTCCGAAGAGTCCGAGGAACAGTCACCCACATCCCGGGAGTGGTGCATGTTTCGTTCGTCGGTCTCCTCGGTCTCGTCGGACTCTTCTGAATCCTTACGTGTCTATCCACCCCCTCATCCTCATCGCCTCCAGCATTCGCCGCACCCCGAGGAGGAACGCCGCCTGGCGGTAGGAGATTTTCTCGCGGTGGACCTCGCGGCGGACAGCGCGGTACGCGGCGAGGATGATGCGCTTGAGCTCCGCATCCACCTGCGCATCTGTCCACTGCTCGCCGCTCCTGCCCTGCGACCACTCGAAGTAGCTCACGGTGACACCACCTGCATTCGCGAGCACATCGGGGATCACGCGGATCGCCCGCTTCTCGAAGATCGCGTCCGCCTCCGGTGTTGTGGGACCATTGGCGAGCTCCAGGATGTAGCGAGCCTTGATCTTCGGGGCGTTCTTCGCCGTGATGACGTTATCCAGCGCCGCGGGGATGAGGATGTCGCATGGGAGTTCCAGGAGTTCCTCGTTGCTCACGTGCTGCACGTTGTCGAGTTTCATCTTCGACGTATCGCAAACGGAGCCCTCGCAGTACTCCCCCGCAACGGAGCCTGTCTTGCGCTTGTACTTCTCGATGCGCACGGGATCCACCCCCTCCTCTGAGTAGATGCCCCCCTGGGAATCGGAGACAGCGACGACGGTGTACCCGGCTTCGTGGAGGAAGCGCGCCATCGTCGCACCAGCGTTCCCGAAGCCCTGGATGGCGACGCGCAACTCAGAGCGATCGAGGGCATCGAAGTCCATGAGCTCTTCCAGGATGAAGAATCCCCCGCGCGCGGTTGCCGTGTCTCTCCCCCGCGATCCGCCGTACGCTAGAGGCTTCCCCGTGATCACCGCGGGAGCGTACGACCCCGTCAGCTTCTCGTACTCGTCGCGCATCCAGCCCATGATCGTCGGAGTGGTGTTCACGTCCGGCGCTGGGCAATCGATATCCGGCCCGATGTGCTCCTGAAAGGCGCGGATGTACGCGCGGGAGAGCGTCTGCAGCTCACGCTTCGAGAGCTTCTTCGGATCCACCTGCACGCCACCTTTCGCCCCACCAAAGGGAATGTCCACAACTGCAGTCTTCACCGCCATCAGCGCCGCGAGCGCCTTCACCTCATCCTCGTCTGCTTGCGGATGGAAACGGATGCCTCCCTTGTATGGGCCGCGCGCGTTGTTGTACTGGACGCGGAATGCGGGGAACTTCTCCTCCTTGCCACTGTCACGCTTGAGGCGGATATCCTTCTTGAGAATGCGGTGCGGTTCGAGGAAGAGTGAGCGCTCCGCCTTCGTGAGCTTCAGGTGTGCGAAGACGGTTTTGAGGTTTTTCTGGAAGCGTGTGTACGGGGTGGGTTTGGCCATGGCGGGGGAGGGGGGAGTGGAGAGAGGATGTCGTTGCCGCCAGCGCAGGGGAAGGAGGAAGTGCACCGAACTCCCCTACATGCAGACCGTGCTGATCCCGCACGCCTCGCACACGGCATCGAGAACCTGGTGCTGCGCGGAGACCGACGCGTCGGACGCACGCTCCGCCGCACTCTCTCTGACGGGGTAGCCCCTCCAGACTTTCAAGTGCTCTTCCTCCTTCTCATGCTCATCGAAGTATGCGAGGGCATCCTCCGATGCGAGATTGTAGTACGAGCAGAGTCCCTCCTTCTTCGTCTTCGCGATCGCCGGGAGCTCGAGTTCGAGTGCGTACATCGCGACAATCCCCTCCTCCAGTCCCTCTTCTGCTATACGCTCGAGGGAGGCAATTGCCTGCTCCGTCTTCGCGGATGCAACGTGCGCCGTGAGTTCCACCTCCGTCACACCCAGACTCTTGGCAAACCGCTTCCAGAGCACGATGTGCTCGCGCTCCTCCTGCTCGTTCTGCGCAATCATCTCCCGCCGAGCCGCATCGGTCTCGCGCTCCTTGATGCGCGCGACGATCCCGGGAATCCGCTCCACCAAGTGGAAGTACTCCTTGGCATACACGCGCAGATCTTCAATCGTGAGCTCACCCTTGGACCATGCGAGGTAGAACGGGTGCTTGAGGAGCGAGCGTGCAGCGATCTGCGGATCGAGGGACGAGAGGGTGATCATCGGAGGGGAGGAAGGTGCGGGGGAATCGTACGAGAAAGGGAGCGACGTTTCAATCTCGCCCCAGCCTGGCCGGAAGTGCTTCGTGTGGGCAGCGCAGTAGGTTGGTAGGGATGTAGTTGCCCTGAGATCGATATAAGCAAACATCTAGTCAGAGAATCGCTTGCGCGCTACTGCGCTACCAACCTACTGCGCTATGCCCTACTGCGCTAATGTAGCATCTCAAACACCCACCCGAACACCCTCTGCGCCCCCTCCACCAACCGCGGCCCCGGCCGATTGAAGAGCGAATCGTCGAGAACGCGCACTCGTTTCTCCTGCACAGCCGTGAGCACATCCCACCCATCACGCTTGAGGAGGAGCTCTCGATCCGCGAGAGATCCTGCTCCGCACCACGAGATGACGATGAGTGCTGGGTCGAATGCACGGACTTCATCGAGGGTGACTTCCCTACTCAACTCTCCGGCTGCGATCGGAAATGGTTCTGCACCGGCGATGCGTACGACTTCCGGAACCCAATTCCCACTCGCCATCGGAGGTTGATGCCATTCCTCTACATACACTCGAGGACGTGACGGAAGAAGCTGCGCCTTCTTCTTCACCGCATTGAACCCCTGCTGCATCGTGAGGACGATACTCTCGGCTTCTGAACTGCGAGACGTGAGTGTCCCCTGGATACGAATTGCTTCGTAGATCTGCTCAATCGAACGCGGATCCTGATGGATCACCGCGAAGCCCTCCTTCTTCAGGCGCTCCGATACTCCCGTCTGCACCGCAGTTCCCGTGAGCACAAGCTCGGGGGAAAATCGCCGGAGATCCTCACTCTTCACCTCCATGTGGCCACGGAGCTTCGGGATGCTCTTCGCCTCTTCCGGGAAATTGCTGAACTGGTCCGTACACACGATCTCGCTCCCACACCCAATAGCGAAGAGGATTTCGGTGGCCGCTGGAGAGAGGGAGGCGATACGCATAACGCCGAAGGCATGATCTCCTTGCATCACGAAGGAAACAAGTTACGGTTGGAGGCCGTGACGGAAGCCTTACCAACACCGGGGAACCATGTGGAAGCATCGGAGGGGTACACCGTGCTCAAGTACAGCTTCAACAGTGCTCTCCTCACGTACGTCGTGGAGCAGGGACTAAAGGACACGTCATTCAAGATGCGATTCGGGGAGGTACTCGCGAAGGCGCCGAAGTGTATCGCCGTAGAACAAGTGAAAGACGACTGCTCATTCACTATTGCTGGCGAAGCGGAGTGTGTGGCTGCATTCACTGACACCGTGAAGCTCACGCATGGGGAGTATTGGCGCATGATGAATATCACCAAGGAATCGCAGAAAAACACAAATCACATTGAGAATTCTGCTGGGCATCCACTCGCGATCGCAGGGTGAGGAGTAGAATGAGGAATATGGCACGCGTGCCCTTCCAGGATCGAGCACAAGCAGGTTCTCTCCTTGCAGAAGAACTCAAGCCGTATGCGCGTAAGCGGGACACGATCATCCTCGCGCTCGTCCGGGGCGGTGTTGCCATCGGAGCTGCACTTCGTGATGCCCTCGGGCTGCCGCTGTACCCGTACATCGTCCGCAAGCTGGGGCACCCGCTGCACCGGGAGTACGGGCTCGGAGCGATCGCGGAGGGAGGCGCAACGTACCTGGATGAGGACGCCATGCGCATGATGGAGGCGACGTGGGAGGATCTCGAACCCGTCATCGAGGAGGAGACGGCGGAGATGGAACGTCGCAAGAGCGCGTACCTCACATCCGCTCGACCTCCACTGAAGGGGAAGACGGTCATCCTCACCGATGACGGTGCCGCAACCGGGGGAACAATGCTCGCGGCGATCCAGGATGTACGGGCGCAGGGCGTGAAGAAGGTCATCGTCGCGCTCCCGGTGAGCCCCCTCGATACGGAGAGGGCATTCGAGAAACAGGCAGATGAAGTGAGCATCCTCGCGAACCCCGAGCCGTTCGAAGCCGTCGGGAAGTGGTATCGGGACTTCCCGCAGCTCACCGATGAGGATGTCATTACACTACTGCAGAAAGACTCCGTACTAGCGCGTCCAACCATTCACTGAAAACTATGGAGCAAAGGGAACATTGCAGGCAACAGGACGGAAACGAGGGTATCCTCCGTGGCTGCTCCCGTGCCGTTGCGGAACACTTGAGGGCAATCCGGCACCTATACGCTGAGACATTCCACGGCTTCTCCAGTTCCGTTGGGGAGCATTGGAAGGCAATCGCGCGGCTGCACGTGCAGGGGCTACGTTGGGTATTGCTGGGAAAGAGCAAACCACCCGATTCCGATGGAACGGACAGTGAGAAACTACCAAGTGCGCGCTGAATCACTTCTTCCCCCAGTCCGTCTTCCAGAGGAGCACGCCGACGTACGCTCCGCCAAGGATGAGGAGCCAGGGCGCGAAGGCGATGAGCGTATCGCTCACGGAGTGCTGATTCCGGTCGATACTCACGAAGATGAGGACGAGGAGAACACCCATCCCCACGGTGAAGAGCCACCCCTCGACCCTGCAGGGCATGGCGCAGAGTGCAGATTTCTTCCGGCGAAACCAGTAGCGGGGCATGCAGAGGGAGTGTAGTAGATGGGCGCATTCCTCCACAACTACAGAAGATCGCATGCTACGATGCCCTCATGAACCGCCAGGAGTACTGGAGGCAGCAGTACAAAGCCCGACGGCCCGGGTGGCAGGACAGCCAGACGGTGTACCGGGAACTCATCGGGAGGTACGTGACGCCGCAGACAGCGTTGCTTGATATCGGTTGCGGGCACACGGAGTTCCTCCGCGAGGTCTTCGAGCGGACACCGCACACTTACGGGCTAGATCCCGATGCGCGAGCGCTGGAGCACAATACCGTCTTGCGAAACCTGGTGTGCGGAAGTGCGGAAGCAATCCCCTTCCCCGATGCGATGTTCGACCTCGTGACTCTCGCGTGGGTGCTCGAGCACTTAGAGGATCCGCAGAGGGTTTTTGCGGAGATTCATCGAGTGCTCAAACCAGGAGGCAGGGTGATCTTCCTCACTCCGAACACGTGGAACTACAACGTGTGGATCATCCGTGCAATCCCCAATGCCTTCCACGATTTTCTCACAACGCGGCTCTACGGTCGGCAAGAGCACGACACGTTTCCCACACGTTACCGCGTGAACTCCATCCGCACGATCGAGAAGCTCCTCACCCCTATCGGCCTCGTTCGTGAAGAGCTCCACCTCAATGGCGACCCGACGTACGTGAGCTTTGGCAAACCCCTCTTCCATCTCGCATGCGGCGTCGAGAAACTCCTGGATCGCAAACCGCTCCAAAGAGCACGCGTGCACTTAATCGGAGTATACCGAAAGGGAGGGCGACGTAGTGCATGAGGCATCACCACGGTTCAACGACGGGTTGAAGTGCACGGCCCTTCGCATCGTAGAACGAATCGTGCAAGAGGAATATACTGTCCGGATTCACACCCAATTCGGCAACTTCTCCGCAAAGACGGTGGAAAATTGACGGGCTCAAGCAGCGGCGGAAGAGGCCACGGAGATGAGAGCCACAGAGGGGAATGACGAGCCGCAAGCGCTCACGCCCCTGCTGCTGTGGCACTGTGCGGTAGTCGACGGTCGCCATTGTATTGCACACCGCACAGCAGTGAGTGCGAGCCTGCAGTATAATCGGCTCCGCTTCCCCTATGCATATGCTCTCCGTGCAAGGGGGGCAGATAGGCACACTCTCTATACGGTCCCACAGACGTCCATTCTTCTTGCACCGCGAGCAGGGGAGACCCTCGTGCTCGGCATCGATGGTTTCAGTCCAGATGCTCATGGTATGTACTGACAAGAAGGAGAAGGATGGAATAGACTACAGGGAATCGGATTCAACGACAATCGGGAGCCACGCTAGGTAGCTCGACGTACGAAGGACCGTTCCTAGGCAACGACGATCAACGCTCAGCATCGTCCTTCCCCCACCGCCACCGGGGTGTCTCTCCTGTGCGGTAACAGATGACGAGGAGGGCGAGGACGAGAGCAGTGATGGTGAGGAAGAACGGGATCATGCGCTCAGGATGCTGCTCGAGATCGAAGAGAATGGATGTTCCCACGATGAGGAGGACAAAGACGAGCATCACCAGCCACCCTTCCCACGTCGCTGGGTACCAGCCCCAACCGTAGTGCTTCGCTTTGAACCAGAGACTCTTCATGTACTTTCTGATTGTACCGTCCCCTGACGTTTCCGATATTCCTCTAACCGATAACCGAAGAGTACTTCTATTGTCTCACGTTCGGGACCGGTTGCACTATCTATCACTACTCGTAGTTCTGCGTCTGACAGAGGATCCAATCTTGCTACCAGCTCTTGAAGCCACGGATCTGTTGCTTCTGATAGGGTGAACTCATCCAGTTCAAAATCTGGCAGCTGATTCACCTCCTCGTCGGTCATGGGCCTCTGGCTTTCTCCTGGGACCATCGTTACGAAGTATATCTCATTCAGGCTGTTCAATGAGAGCCATCTTGAGAATATTCTGCTGGTGACGTAGGGATATTAAGGTACTTTGATTTTGATGCGACGATAGGTCCAGATTATTTACAAGTGCTTCTTTATGAACGCACGACCTGAGTGCGATTTCAGGTAGAGCTCAAATGCCTCCGCACGACTTCGATCTCGGAAAGCAGCATATGTCTTGAGATTCCATGAACCGAACTTGCTGGTATGTGAACTCTTACCAGCATTATGTTCTGCCAAGCGCCAATCGAGATCATCAGTCAGACCAACATACCAATGCTCTTGATTTTCGGATTCGAGAATGTAGACGAAATGCATAGCAGGCGATTGTAGTTGAGCCCGGCTTCGCTTGCGAGCTTCGCCGCGGCATCCGGCTATGAAGCAACAATCGCGGCGTAGTCTCGGCTGCTTAGAGCAGCCGGACGAAGCCGGATGGTGCCATGGGTGGGACTTGAACCCACAATCCCTTACGGGAACGCGATTTTGAGTCGCGCGCGTATACCGTTCCGCCACCATGGCCTGTGTACTGAAGGATACGCCCTGGGCTCCCCAGAGGGAAGAAAGGAGAGTACGATTGCCTCTCCTCTCTCCGCATGCCGCTCGCAAAAGACGTGTACATCCACTGCGACGTTCTCGAGTCTCTCCCTGTAGAGAATCGGGAGAATTGGCTGCATGAACTGTCGTTCCTCGAACGGAACCTCCGGCAGCAATCGTCTGCACTCCAAGTTGGATGCATGGATGGGACGCGTATTCTCCGCCTCCTCGAACGAAGGCCCGACCTCCATCTCACTGGCTTGGACATCGACGCTTCACTATTGGAAATTGCGAAGGAGAATTTCAAGAAAGTGGGGAAGAAGGTGCAGACTGTTCACGCAGATATCACCGATGCAACTCTCCCCACTCGATTAAATACATTCGATGCCGTTCTCTGTCTCAACAACACACTGGGATACATCGCGGATGTGAATGCGGCGATCGCGAACATGAAGGAACTCGGAAAAACGGTGTACCTATCGGTCTATGGAGAAGCATTCACGGATGCAATCGCACGAGCGTATTTCACTCAACTCGGACTCGCGATGGAGAAGATCGATGGTGACCACTTCCTTCTCCGCGACTTCGGGGATGTTCGGCGCTTCATGAAGGAGGACGTGGAGAAATGGGACGGTACAATAGAAGAAACACCCCTTGGGTACATGGTCACCATCCACACATGAAGCAGTATCAATCTTTCATCTTTGAATCCTACGCGTTCGATCAGGGAACCGGGAAGATCACGCTGCACTACAGCCTCGATGGAGAGCTCCACTTCCGCGAAACGGTGACCGTTCCACCCGTGCCCGAAGTTGAGCATGGACCAGGAACTGCTCTCGACCATGCGCTCTTCGCGCTCCACCTCATCGGCGGAGTCAGTTACTACAAAACCTGCTGCCCGAAGGAGATCGTGATCAAGTCGGGGTTGCTGAGTGCGGAGGATGCAGCATTCTGGATGGAAATCTACGAGCAAGGCCTTGGGCAGTTCTTCTACGAGAACGAGATGGAGCCCCAGGGGCTCATTCGATTCCCCTCCACTACAGACGCAATGGACAATGGACAATGGACAATGGACAATGCAGAAAAGAATCAAAGGATCCTGGTCCCCATCGGCGGAGGGAAGGATTCCCTCGTCACGGTGGAACTCCTTCGCAAAGCTGATATACCCGTAACGCTGTTCCGCGTCGGGAATCATCCGATCATCGAGGCGCAGGCTGAGGAAGCGGAACTCCCGCTCTTCACGGTGAAGCGCGAACTCTCCCCTGTCCTCTTCGATCTCAATGCACAGGGCGCTCTCAATGGTCACGTGCCGATCACCGCGTACCTTTCCGTGCTCTCCGTCATCGTCGCTCTCCTCCACGACTTCGGCGCGGTCGTGATGAGCAGTGAGCGCAGCGCAAGTGAGGGGAACGTTCAGTACCGCGGGCGCGAGATCAATCACCAGTGGAGCAAGAGCCTCGCGTTCGAGCAGATGTTCCAACAGTACCTCGCGCGATCGGTGACCAAGGACGTCGCGTACTTCAGCCTCCTCCGTCCTCTTTCTGAGCTGCACATCGCGAAGATGTTCACGCAGTTCCCGCAGTACCTCCCGCTGGCAACCAGCTGCAACGAGAACTGGAAACTCTTGAAAGACGACGCTCAGAAAAAAGGAAATGGCCGCGCCACGTGGCCGCGCAGCGGCTCTACGTGGTGTGCAAAATGTCCTAAGTGTGCATTCGTCTTCGCGCTCCTGGCAGCATTCCTCCCGATGAAGGACGTCGCTCGTACGTTCGGGAAGAACCTCTTCGACGATGCATCGCTCCTCCCACTCTACAAGGAACTCCTCGGACTCGAGGGCTTCAAACCATTCGAGTGCGTGGGAACTTCAGACGAGACGAAAGCCGCTCTGCTCCTCACACATCAACGAGGTGATGCCAAAGGAACTCCCGTGATGAAATTGTTCGAAAGCGAAGTCCTTCCATCGATCACGGATGCAGATGCTCTGGTCGAGAACGCACTCACAGCATCAGCGGAACACGCGATCCCAAAAGAATTCTCCAAGATACTTGCTGGAATTCACCCCTAATCCTAATCCCAATCCAAATCCTCCGTCATGCGCATCCAAGACCTCGACGGCAAAGTGATCTGCATCCTGGGATACGGGCGTGAGGGGCACGCAATGCTCGATGCCCTTCGTACATTCGCCCCCACTGCCAGCATCACGATCGCCGATCAACATCCGCCTTCTGAAGATCCAGAATGCCCCGTACAGAGTGGTGAACACTATTTGCAGAAGCTCGATCGCTTCGATGTGATCATCAAATCTCCGGGCATCCCTCCGAAGTCAGAGCTCGAGGGAGTAAAGGACCGACTTACCTCAGCGACGCAGATTTTCTTCGACTCGATCGCGGGAACGGGAGCGACCGTCATCGGTGTGACGGGATCGAAGGGAAAGAGCACGACGTCGACGCTCATCTACGACATTCTCTGTGCCGACGGTCGCGATGCGTACCTCGTAGGCAACATTGGTACTCCTGCGATTTCTTTCGTCGGGAAGGCAAGCAAGAATGCCTTCTTCGTCCATGAGTTGAGCAGCTACCAGCTCATGGATCTCACGGTGAGTCCGCAAATCGCGGTGGTCACGAGCTTCTTCCCGGAGCACCTGGATTACCACGGGTCGCTCGCCGCGTATCGCGAGGCAAAGGCGCACATCGCGCACTTTCAGCAACTGAAGGATCGCATTTTCTACAACGCTGCCTCGGATGGAGCGCGGATAATCGCGGAGCAGAGCGCAGGAGAGCAGATCCCCTTCTCCCCCACGGATGCAATTGTTCTGCTTGAGGAGACGCGTCTCCTCGGTGCACACAACGAGAGCAACATCGCGGCTGCAACACTCGTCGCGCGCAGCCTCGGTATTCCTGATGAGGTCATTGCGGAAGCTGTGCGCAGCTTTGAGCCACTCCCCCACCGCTTACAATCCCTGGGGATCCATCACGGCATTGAATGGATTGATGATGCGATCTCTACAACGCCCGAGTCGGCTATTGCAGCACTGGACGCGCTCGGGGATCGCGTCACGACGATCATCCTCGGAGGACAGGATCGGGGGAATGACTTCACGGGATTGGCGGAGCGGATTGCTGCGTCAGAAGTGAAAACAGTGATTCTGTTTCCGGGGAGCGGGGGGAGGATTCGATCTGCGCTGGAAGCTGCACAATGCCCCCACCCCCCAGCCCCCTCCCCCAGCCCCCGACTTGAATTCTTCGACGCCCCCTCCATGGAATCAGCAGTGGCAATTGCCAGAGAGCACACTCCATCCGGCACGATCTGCCTCCTCTCCACTGCATCGCCAAGCTACGGGATGTTCAAGAACTTCGAGGAAAAAGGGGGAGAATTCAGGCGGTGCATCCTCGGGGGATAATCTCTTCCTCAGTAAGATTCCCAGGAGCCCGGATCCCCCCCCTCACCCTGCCCCTCTCCCACAAGGGGGGAGGGAACTTTGCAATACAAGTCCCAATGACCTCAGAAGGCAACAATGCCTTCTTGCCTCATGGAGGGGTCCGCCGCCACGGAGGGGTGTTGGGGTCAGTGGTCAGTGGGTCTGGCGGCGGTGGGTTTTTCTTTGCTTCTTTCTTTTGAGCGGTAGTCAAAAGAAAGAGGGAGAAGATGCCGAAGATCCTGTGCAGTAAACGAGCGGTTCGACGAACCAAGAGGAAGAGAAGTTCCTCGGACTCCTCCACTGATCTACCCCACTGTCGTACCGGTCCCATCCCCCACCTTCACCTTCGCAGGTCGCAGAACTTTCCCGTTGAGGGTGTAGCCATCCTCAATAATTTCGGTGATGTCCCCCTCCTTGCCAGGACCCATGAGGAGGATCTCGTGCTGGGCAGAATCGACAGGTTGTCCCATAGCTTCCATCCGCTTGAGCCCTAGTTCCCCGGTCCTCCGGATGAGGTCCAGTTCGACTGCAGCGACACCCTTCACCCAGTCATGTGTCGCGAGTTCCTTCGGGAGATGCTTGAAGGCACGCTGGAAGTTATCGATGGTGGGGAGGAGAGCGCGGAGGATCGACTCGGCAGCGTACTTGCGGATCTCGCCGGAATCTTTCTCCAGCCGGATCTTCGCGTTCTGCAGATCCGCCTGCGCTCGCGCCGCCATTTCGGTGAGCTTCGCCACCTGCTCCTTGAGTTCTTTCACCTGCGCCTCGAGTGCTTGTGTGTTCGCAGAGGGATCAGGCGCGGGCACGGCTCCCCCATTTGTAGGAGGGTCTTTCTTTGGATCCTTCGTAGGTTTCTTGAGGGGGTCCATAGCTCCATGGTAGCAAAAAAACATCCAGACCGAGGATTGGGATTGGGATTTGGCCTTTGCGTATCGCTCAAACGGACGAATTCCAACAAACATTGGCCAACATTTACATGCCCTAATCCTAATCCAAATCCCAATCCTCTTACCCTAAACTCCTCCTAATCACCCCCGCATCAACAATATCCCTGGTCAGCGCCTCCCCCGCCTCCTCCCCGTGGAGACGGTGGAAGATCGTGGAGGTGATGTTGCGGTGGATGGTGTGGTGCGGCTTCTCTGGCCCCAGCGTGATCTTCAGTACGTCCTCGATGCCACGGATGTCCTCAGCGATCGCCGAGAAGATGGGATCGCGCCGCTCGAGGAGAGCGAGGTTCTCGCGGTTGAAGTACTTCCCGGCATGGCGGATATCCTCCTCCAGAGCTGGATATGTTCGTTTAAGGAGCGGGAGCATACCCGCAGTTTCCGCAGCCTTGAGTCCCCTGCCCGTCGCGATGAGCTCGGGAGGAATGCCAAGCGAATAGAGCGCAGCCGTGAAGCCAATTGCGCGCGGGAGCTTCACCTTCCCCACCCCGCGGCTGTAGCCGAAGAGGCCGATATGCTGCAGGCGCTCGCGCCGCGAGGGCACGGATGCGGCGATGGTGTTGATGAGCGGAGCGAGCGCTTCGATCGTCGGCTTCCAGAACTGGGAGAAGAGTCCGGAGAGGGATTGGAGATCGGTGAGTTCTTTGGCAGAGAGCTTGAGCACCTTCCTCTTCGGCGCTTCGCGTTCGATCGCGGCGATCGCCTCCTTCACGAGTGGGAGAGGATAGTCGTAGCGGAAGGCAGACTGGATGGAGTACGTGCGCGTTCCCGCGTATTGAGCGAGGAATGTCTCTGTGTACAGAGGATTCACACTACCGCGGAACGGGAGCGAACCGGTGCCCAGGACGGGATACACAGGGAATCCCAGGCTCTCCCCAACATCGGCCGTGATACTCAGCGCCGCTTTCACGGCGAGGACCGCAGGAACGAGCCCTGCATTGAGTGCGGGGTCAGAGCGCGCGAGGAAGATGCGCTGTCCCCGATCAGAAGGTCCTCCGCGTTCTTTGAGCAGTGCCTCCCAGTACGGCCGGACGATTCCTTCAATGCCGAAGAGAGAGTCGACATCTTCGACGAGGGGAGTCACTTCGAAGTGCTGCAGGATCTCCGATTCCTCTGCTTTCGTCTTGTGGAACACTGCGCGGTGGTAGGCAGCAACTTCCCGGAATGCGCTGCGGACAGCAATGGGCTGATCTGCAGAGACGGTGAGAGGGAGGAACATCTCCGTAACCGGCGGCCGCGGGAGCCCGACGTCCACAGCGAGATCTGCGAGGGAGAGGACGTTCATGAAAGCGCGCGCCATGCGGTGCATGCGCTCTCCCTCCACGGCGGGGATGCGGTATGTGAGGTGGTAGTCCTCGCCAAGCGGATGACTCTGGAAGAAATCCTGCGCGCGGGAGAAGAGCTTCTCCCCCACCGCCTCGTCGACGTACTTCCCCTCCCAGTCCCACATGTACTCAGCGACATCGAGCTCACGGAAGAGGAGGAGCAGCTCATCGATCTCATCCTGCGTGGGGATGAAGGCATCCTGCCGCCACCACGGAACGGACGCATTGTCCGGATGCTGGGTTGCCATCGTTGCGGGGGGCCAGCGCATGAGGGGAGTGTAGCGAATGAGCGCAGTAGGGCGGTAGCGCAGTACGAACCCTGCCCATCTGTTTCCCACTGCGCTACCGCCCTCCTCGCTACTTACCTACTTCCCTCTTCCTCCATCGGCTACAATGCGTCCCGTGCACACGAGAATCGGACTCTCTCTGGCATTCCTCTTGCAGCTCTCCTGTGCGTGGGCTCCGCTTGCACAGGCGAGCTACGACCCACCACCCCCTCCGTCTGCCGACGCGTTCATGACGCATGCACCGACGTTCTGCGAGTGGGAGCACCCGCTCGCGAAGCGCATGAGCATGCTCCACACAGGACCGCGTCAGCCGTGCCCCGCGGACCGTTGCATCGAGGCGACCGATGACGGCCAGGAGGATGTTGCCGCTGCACAGCCCCAGAGCAGTGGCTCCGTACCGCTAGTCACTTCCCCATCTGCGTACTCTCAACATACGCAGACTCTCTCTTCACATGTCCATCAGGGTAGTGGCCTCTCACCCGGGGCTGCTCTCCAGAAACTCCTCTCTGCGGTTGTGCTGACGGTATGAGAGCAACACGCGTTCGCGTGTTCACTCTCATTCCTTTCTCAATACTATGTCACACAATCCTTCGAAGTACCGCTGTACTTCTCTCCGCATCGCCGGCATGACCTGCGAGAGCTGCGAGCTCCTCCTCGAGCGCAAGCTGAAGGCTGTGCCCGGCGTCATTGATGCAGAACTCAATCACCGCACGGGGACTGCGAATATTACCGCATACGCAAAGAGGCTTCCTTCTGCGGAAGCGATCGAAGACGTGATCGCGCGCGCGGGCTACCGCCTCGATGAAGGCACACCCATGCACTCCTACGATGGAAAACAGAAATGGCTGGAGATTGGCGCAGCACTGCTGATTGTCCTCGGTGTGGGCAAGCTCCTGGGGGCGTTCGACATCGTGTCTCTCGCACCCTCGACATCCGGAGCGCTCACGCTCAGCGGGATCCTCCTCATCGGCCTGGTTGCCGGTGCCTCGAGTTGCCTCGCCGTGACGGGTGGGCTCTTGGTCGCGCTGGCTGCAAAACACAATGAGATGCATCAAGCTGAGACAGCGTGGCAGAAATTCCTGCCACTCCTACACTTCAATCTCGGTCGTCTCCTGTCGTACTTCCTCCTCGGTGGCCTCGTGGGCCTGCTCGGGCAATCGATTACGCTCGAAACGAAGATGACAGGGTACATGAGCATCGCCATCGCCTGCATCATGTTCTACCTCGCACTGAATATCCTCCAGATCCTCCCGAAGGGAAGTTTCCCTTTCCGTCCTCCAAAGAGGCTCTCCCTTTGGATTCACTCTCTCTCTGAGAGTGATCAGCCTGCTGCCCCCTTTGCGCTAGGCGCATTCACCTTCTTCCTCCCGTGTGGGTTCACGCAATCACTGCAGCTCGTGGCTCTCGCCTCAGGGAGTTTCCTCACCGGTGCCCTCACGATGTTCATCTTCGCACTCGGTACTCTGCCTTCCCTCATCGGCCTGAGCACAATAGCTTCAACAGCACGCGGTACTACTTCGCGGCTATTCTTGCGGTTCTCGGGCGCACTGGTGCTGCTCCTGGCCCTCTTCAATCTCCGGAGCGGATTTGCCCTCGCCGGGCTCAACGTGGATTCCTTCTTCCAGAGTCCCACGTCTGTAGCGGGTTCTATCCCCATGATGAATGCCGGCGTGCAAGAGGTCGCCATGAAGGTCACTCGTTACGGGTACGAGCCCAGCAACCTCACGATTAAAGCAGGCATTCCCGTTCGCTGGACTGTCGACGGTGAGGGGGCAGAGGGTTGCACGAGCCAGCTCGTGATTCCTGATCTGAATATTTTGAAATCTCTCACCCGTGGCCAGAACATCATCGAATTCACCGCACCGCGCACCGGTCAGCTGGCCTTCAGCTGCTCGATGGGTATGGTCCGCGGAAGCTTCACTGTCCTCTAGTTCCCCTACCCCTTACCACTTACGCACTATGGCAACCCTCCAATGGAAAGACTCACCACAGGAATCCCCTCACCTGAAGCAGCCCGACAGTAAGAGCTCGCCTGCCCTGCGCCGCGCCGAAGGGTCTAATCCACTTGTGGTGAGCGCAGCGAATCCATGGTTCGGCGTCTCGCTCGGTCTACTCGGCCTCATCGTCGGATTCGGCGTCGCGCGGATGAACACCTCGTTCACCCCCTCCGTTGTACAACCTCAGCAACCGCAAGCAGTCGCCCCCGAGGCACCGTCCGGCATCGTCCCGACGGCAGCTGCAGCTGATGTCATTCCTGTCGATACGAAGACCGAGCACATCCGCGGAAACCCCAAGGCGACAGTCGCCGTGATCGAGTACTCGGACTTCGAGTGCCCGTTCTGCCAGCGCGTCCACCCCACGTACAAGCAGCTCATGACCCTCTACGGTGACAAGATCATGTGGGTCTACCGCCATTACCCCCTGAGCTTCCACCAAAATGCGCAGCCCGCAGCGGAAGCATCGGAATGCGTCGCAGAGTTGGGCGGCAATGAGAAGTTCTGGGAGTTCGCGGACATCGTCTTCGAGAGGAAGCGCTTCGACTTCGCGACGATCGCGAAGGAAATTGGTGTAAACGAGGCGAAGTTCACCGCGTGCGTTTCCTCGAAGAAGCACACCCAGAGCATCGCGGATGATATGAACGGAGGTTCCGCCTCCGGTGTCGATGGAACACCTGGCAACATCGTCTACAACCTGGAGACGAAGGAGAGTCGCTTGGTCTCCGGCGCGCAGGCCACGAGCGCCTTCCAGGCAGCGATCGACGAGCTGCTCTAGTCCCTCAGTATCGAAACCCGTACGCAGAAGCGGATCCCGCAGGGGTCCGCTCTTCTGCGTGGGAGTATCAACGCTGTGCTGCGAGGAGCTCGTACTTGCGCAGCGCTACCGTGCACCGTCGATCGCCGTGGCTACAGAACACGCAGCACTGGCCCGGCTTCGGGATGATGCGCGCATTGCAGTCCTCGCAGATCACGCAGTACTGGCAGCAGTCCCGGGGAATCGGGTGCAGTGCGGCACTCCTGCAATGGGGACAGGTGATGACGCCTTCCATAGAAGGGTCAGTGTACACTCTCCTTTCCATCGGGGAAGGTCATCCATCCTATTCTCCATTGCAGAGCGGGTATTTTTCTGGGGAGCAGGTCTTCAGACCTGCGGATGTCCTGCACTGCAATCGCGGGTCGGAAGACCCGCTCCTCAAGAGGAAGTATCACGCAATCTACAGATCTCCTTCCGGAACCACGCACGGCACCTCCGGATCGGCGATGCAGTTCTCTGCAGGAGGATCGCCGCGCTCCGGACAGGTGCGGGAGTAGAGGCAAGAGTCGTCCGTCAGGAGATGGAGTTGGGACGTCACTTCATCATCCTGCGTCGCATTGGTGATGAGCAGATGATCGTCATCATTGAAGACGTATCGACTGCCGTCGAGATTCACCGTTCCATTGACGAACAAGCGAACTTCGTATGTCTCCTTGCCAACGGGTGAGTCCGCAAAACTCAGCTGACTCCCGGAGTACGCGGAGGAGAATGGCAACGAACCGAAGAAATCGCCGAGCGTCAGCCCTGGCTTGTGCCGATGGATCACGTGACCCACTCCATCATGGAGGTGGAAGTACGGGTGCTTGTGCTGCTCATTCTCGTGCGGGCCTCCGGGCTCGTCCTTGGAACTCCCTGACATGAAGAGTTCACCACTAAAATCGAGCTTCTGCCCATCGACCCACACCGCGAAGTCCGCATGTGTGTGGTTGGGATCCGGGTTCACGGCTGGTTCACCACACGCTGCGAGGAGAAGAGGGAGGATGACGAGGAGAGCGCGTTTCATGGGAGAGGGGGTTACTCGACGATGACCGTGGCCTTCATGTCCTTGTGACCGGAGCCGCAAGGGATGGAACAGAACGCTTCAAATTCCCCTGCAACAGATGTATCGAGAGTGATCGTCTTCGTCTCGCCAGGCTGCATCGCGAGATTGATGCCGAGTCCAGGGACTGCGAATCCGTGGATCCCCTCCCCTCCCACAACCTCGAGTGTCACCTTCTCGCCCTTCTTCACGCGGATGATGTTCGGGGTGAACTTCCAGTTCTCCGTCGTCACACGGATCGTGCGTGCTTCCCCCTCCATTGCCTCAGTACTCGAAGAGGATTCCTCTTCCGTCCCAGCAACGGTCGATGAAGAATCGGAGCCTGTGTCCGCATCGCCCGTCCGCGTGGGCTCGCAAGCAACGAGTACGAGCGTGAGGGAAATTCCGAGAAGAGGGAGGAGACGTTTCATACGGAAAGGGGTACCGAATACAGAGCGTTTATGCTAGCCTTTGCGGCAATGGATCGCAACCGTCTCGCCGCCCACATCCTCACCGCGGCACTCGTCATCCTCTACGCCTCCTTCGGCATCGATAAGTTCGTGGCGCCCATCAACTGGGTCCAGTGGATCCCGCCCTGGCTCGACGGGAGTTTCGGGATGGACGCGAATGCATGGCTCAAAGTAATCGGTGTTGGGGAGATCGTCCTCGCAACTCTCCTCTTGATCCCGAACCGCCGCGTCCGCCAAGTAGGCGCCATCGGCATCGCGCTCTCCCTCGTGGGGATCCTCACGCAAGTTGGCTGGAACGACATGGGAGCGCGGGACTTCGCGATACTCCTCTCGAGTTTGGCGCTGTTTGTACTGCTCTGAGAGATGTAAGAATCGCATGCCACATTTTTTCGCAAGGATTCTGATTATTTGCATGGAGAGCACACCTGTGGTACACTGGTGTTACACCTTTCTCCTTCCGTTCCCATGCCCACTTCCAAGCAGCGCCTCAATCTCACACTGCCAAAGAAGTTGGCTGTTTTTCTTAAAAAGATTTCACTCCGCGACGAAGTGTCGCAGTCGGCAAAGGCGCTTGAACTCATTGAGCGCGGGCTGGAGATGGAGGAAGGAGAATTCAAGCCGTCGTTTGTTGCTGAGGTGAAGAGGCGTTTGAAGGAGGATAGGTTGGTGCCAGCTGAGGAAGTTTTCAAACGTCTATGGTCAGAATGAAGCTGCGTTCATCTGTGGAACGAGACCTGGAGAGGTTGGATTACATTATCCGCCGCCAGCTCATTCTAGGGTGTAAGGAGCTATGCGATGATTGGACAATTGGGAAAATTCTGTCGGGCCCATTGAAAGGCTTGCGAGCGCACCGAGTGGGGACCTACAGAATACTGTATCGTGTCCGAGCGAGCAGTGAAGTCGACATTGTTACCATCGGTCATCGAAGGGAAATCTACGAGCGAGTGGGGAAGCAGAAACGGTCGAGGAAGTAGATGTCCTGAACATTCATCACGGCGGAGCAGACACAAGTAGTGCCACTGGCCAGGATCCTTTCCATTTGCTCAGGACGAGTTGAACTGGCGACCTGCCCGGCGGACGTCGACGTCTCATACCTGCCTTTTTTGCAAGAATATTCCATCTTGATCATGTGATACACTTTTGATACACTTAATGCGTTTCCTCTCCTTCACTTCCTCAGTCATGCCCACCTCGAAAAAGCGCATCAACATCACGCTGAAGAAAGATATTGCCCTCTTCCTGCACAAGATTGCCCTCCGGGACGACGTGCCACAGGCAACGAAAGCGGCAGAGCTCTTGGAGTTCGCGCTCGAACTCCTCGAGGATGACTACTTCAGCAAGATAGCGGAGAAGAGAGACAGAGCAAGTGCAAAATTTCTCTCCCATGATGCCTTCTGGTCGAAGGTGCTATGACCTACACCATCCGCTACTCTTCCCTCCTGAATCCAAAAGCAGTGTCGGGGTTCCCCAAGACAGATCTCCGGAAAGTCAAACGGAGCATCGAGCAGAAGTTAACAGGCGAACCCGATCTCTTTGGAAAACCGCTGCGCCGTTCTCTGCGTGGGTACTGGAGTTTGAGAGTAGGAAACTACCGCGTGATCTACCGAATACGAGAATCCGAAGTACTGATCTTCCTCATTGAACATCGATCGGTCGTGTACGAAACGGCCAAGAAGTTCCTTTGAAGAAAACCAGTGATGGAAACGTAAAAAATCGAACGCTTGCGATGAGCGAGTGTCTTAGACGCGAGTTGAATGGTGACGTGGGTTGCCAATGTTATTACTTGATCATTATTTCTTGGAACAGATCTAGTGAAAACTGATAATGCTTCACAAGCATGGATTTCTCATGCATAAAGTGCCTGCTTTCATAGCTTCTTTTTGTAAAAGCTCATGCGTTTTTAGCATCAGTACGGAAGGCACGTGCTCTAGCATTAATCTAATTTCTTCCAATTTCTTTCTCATTCCACCGGTTGCTGAAATATCGGGATTCTCATCCTTCAATATGCGATCAATTTCGGTTCGAGAAAGTTGAGGGATTCTTTGATTGAATCGATCAAGTACTCCTCCGGATTCTGTGAGCAACATGACTTCGCCAATTGAGGATGAGTATATATGAGCCAATGTGCTCACGATGCTGTCGGCATTGACGTTCAATTCTGTTGTGCCGTCACTGCCTACGAATCCGATGCCAATTATCTTGTGTGATTGAATGTTCTTTACTTCTTTCACATTTCCCACAAAGCCCAAACCCGTATTTCGTTCACATAGAAGATCCTGTGGCTCAAGAATCTTGAGCAGCGGGAGTAATTCTTGCAGCGCCGCCCGAATAGCGGCATATGCTGGCACAACTGCGTCTCTCAATACTTCTTCTGATGTAATGCCGACGCCATCTCGCTTAGGTCGAGGCTCTAAGTGTTTCATCCTCCAATGAACATCAATTTGCGGACCACCACCGAAAACAAAAAGTGTTTTTGTATCTTTTCTTGTCGAAGTTTGATGTAGATACTTTGCCAGGGTGGGTAATGATTCTCCGCACAACTCACTCCCGCCAGCTTTTATAATATCTACCTTCATAGGCAGATGATAGGGATTTGCTATAAAATTAAAATAATTTATTTTTAGTATTAATGATGGTGCCACGGGCCAGGATTGAACTGGCGACCCCAGGCTTATGAGTCCTGTGCTCTACCAACTGAGCTACCGTGGCAGGGAAATGAGGAAGAAAGATCGAAGCAGTTGTCGTATCCACTCTCGCCCACCGAAGCCTTCCCACACAAGTTATTCATTTTTCTTACCCCCTGACAGGGAAATTACAGCGGGCGTAGGTGGGAGCTACCGTGGCGTACGAGAATTATGAATTAGGAATTATGAATTAGGAATAGGGAATTCCTCCTTCTCAGGGGAATACACCTCAATTCAGTTTTTCTTAGGAGCAGTCCGGCTACCTCTCATTTCTTTAGCTTTTCAAGCATCTGCTGCAGCTTCTTCCAGAAGAAGTGCCCCAATCCCACCAGGATGGGAAGGTACTCGGTTTCCTTCGCGCGCTGTACCTCAGTACGGGGGAGGAATGTGTGTCCAATGAGTTCATCCTCCAATGTCGTGCGGTACTCCTCCGCCTGCTCGAGGAGGTGCTTCTGCCTTGATGGCCCATTCTGCAGATACGCTTCCGTCACAAGACTGACGTATCGAATCCACTCATTGAGGAGATGCTCGAGTTTCAGCAAACTCACACTCTTCGAAGTGGGATGCCCCGTGTACAAGTGAGCGTTGATAACGAGCAGAGCTTCCAACCCCTCTTCTCTCTGTACAGCAATGACGCGCTTCTTCCAGGAAGCAGTACTCCCCTCCATCGCATACGGGTTGACTTCCCCTTGTAAGGCAATGGTGAGAGGTGGGTGCTCGTCTGGGAATTCCCACGCATCGGGGTCGAGCTCATGCTCTTTGATGTATGATCGAGCAGCAGCCTGCGCATGGCGAAATGCTTCGAGTTTGCCAGTGTTCTCCGCCCATCCGTCCATCCCTACAGTATACAGCTATTCCGAAGGAGGAGCCAGATCTGAGGAACGCCGTAACGCAATCGCAGAGGAGATCTCATCCCCAGATCACACAAAAAAAGTGTTGCATTCTACGTGGAGGCTCACGAGAATGCCGGCCTCATGGAACAGGAACCGATTATCATCAACGGTATTCACATGCCTCCGGGATGCAGGAAACTGACGACGGCAGAGCACGGACTTCTGAAGCAATGGAAGCTCCCGCAAGAGACCTTCGCAAAGGTTCGGTACTACGCTCAGGAAACATTGATCTTCGAGCCGACACCGGCGTATGTCGAGATGCTCGAACGTATGAAAGCGGACGAGAAGGATCTACGCCTGGCTCTCCACAACAAAGTGCACGAACATGGTCTGTGGGCACACTCGAGCAAGCCTTCAGGCGCGAGCAAGCACCTTCCCCGGGTGAGCGTCCTCCTGCGACCTCCTTTCCTGGAATCCGAGCTGCATCCGTCAGACAGGTTGAAACCTCGTCCGCGAGAAGTAGCCTACGTCCTTCACTTCGATGAACGCCACACACTGGATGCCATTCGCACAACCCGTCGCGGTGTGCCCGTGGATCGAGAGGTCGCAGAGGAGCTCTACCTCCGGAAGCGCGCTGCGCTGCGTCAGACGTACGGCGAATGGGAGAACATGGCACAGATTCTCGCACAGACTGTGATCGGGGTACGGGAGGGTCTCGTGCGGAGCCTGCTAATGGAGCAAACAGTGGAAGACCCGGCTCCAGGAGAAGAGCGCACAGACTTCCCTGACGGTTCATGAACGAAAACACCCCGCTCGAGCGGGGTGTTCGTTGGAAAGAGCGATAGGAAAGTCCTCAACTCATTTCCATTCGATCTTCTGGTAGGTGAAGCTCACGGACTCCGTGGGCGTGGAGCCGGCATCGCCGCTCTGCCTGTACATATCGACGAACACGTCGAAGAACGAGACCGTGAAAGTTGCGCCCTGTGCATTCGTTCCCGTAAGAGTCACACTCTTCATGCGGTTCTGCTTCTCCGTTGCCGCTTTGAAGAGGAGGGGCGATGCTTTGTCGACGCGCTTGCGGATGATAATGGGCTCGTACTGCCGCTTACCTGTGGGGAGACCGGAGGCTGCATCGCGGGGGGAGATGACACCCCAACTGAAGGAATCGACGATGATCTCGCCATCGATACCCTCAAGCTTGAGGAAGTAGTCCGACGTCGCGGCGGTGGCCGTGGGGATGGAAGGTGACGTCTGCGAGAGAGCGACGACCGCGAGGCTCATGGCCGCGATCGCACTGAGAGCAGCGAGCACCTTCAGTTTGGCGGTGAACATAGGAAGATGGGGGAGGAGTGGATAAGAGGGATACTCTACAATGAGATGCACCAAGAGTCTAGTCCTCGACAATCCTCTCAACTCTGCTGTCCTCTGCTGATGAAGACCGCTACACTCGCCGTACATGACACCAGAGAACACGACATTCCATAGCCTGGGGATCACACCGAAGATCCTCGAGGTCCTCGACCGCGAGGGGTTCACGACACCCACGCCGATCCAACTTTCCTCTATTCCTGCGGGTATAGATGGAAAGGACATCATCGGCATCGCCCAGACGGGGACGGGCAAGACTCTCGCCTTCGGCATCCCCATGATGCAGACGCTGATGCAGAAGGGCGGACGCGGCCTCATTATCCTCCCAACACGTGAGCTCGCGCTGCAAGTCGAGGAGGCGCTCCGTCCCATCGGTCAAGCTGTTGGCATCGGCATGGCGGTCTTCATCGGCGGAGCGTCCATGCACGCGCAGCGACTCATGCTCAAGAGAAATCCTCGCATCCTCATCGTCACACCCGGTCGGCTCATCGATCACCTCGAACGCAACACCGTGACCCTCCACGAGGTGAACGTGCTCATCCTCGACGAGGCAGATCGCATGCTCGACATGGGTTTCGCGCCGCAGGTGAATAAAATTCTGAAAGTCGTGCCCACGGAGCGCCAGACGATGCTCTTCTCCGCCACGATGCCAGCTGCGATCGCGCGCATAGCGCAGGATCACATGAAATTACCGCTGCGCGTCGAAGTCGCCCCATCGGGCACCACAGCAGCGAGGGTGCACCAGGAGGTCCTCATCGTCCACCGGCAGGACCGCGACAAGCACTTGGCGCTCCTGCTCGAAAAGCACAAAGGGTCGGTGCTCGTGTTCTCGCGCACGAAGCACGGCGCGAAGAAGCTCAAGAAGACCGTCGATACCATGGGCTTCCCTGCGGCGGAGATCCACGCGAACCGCTCGCTCCCGCAGCGTAAGGAGGCACTCGCCGGCTTCAAGTCCGGCAGGTACCGTGTGCTCATCGCCACGGACATCGCGGCGCGCGGTATTGACGTGGAGGGTATCGAACTCGTGGTGAACTACGACCTGCCGCAAAACCCGGAGGACTATGTGCACCGCATCGGTCGCACGGGACGCGCGGGCCGCGAGGGGACCGCCGTGAGCTTCGCCCTGCCCGACCAACGCTCAGACATCCGGTCCATCGAACGCCTCATCCGGGCAACCCTCCCCATCACGCACGCACCGGGGATCGTGCCCATCGAACGCGTCGCGGTGAGCCACTCTCCCCTCCACGCGAACCGGAGCACGACGGATCAGGGACGGCGACAGCGGAAGTGGCGGCGGAGTAGCCATCGACGGTGATAGTTGTAAGGAATGTAAAATTGAAGTATAGATATACTCTATGTACGACGCAGTCGACGAGAAGCAGCTCCACAACACCCTCGAACGCGTGTGCGACTCCTCGAGGAAGTACCCCTCGGATGGACGCCACCCGAGCCAATTGGAACCTACCGCTCTCAAATTCTACAGGGACTCCGCACGTGACAGGCTCCTCGTTCTCTCGGGAATCTTCGCTGAACTGGGGTACGGCAGATACATGAAGCCCTTCAATAAAGATCAGTACGCAGGAACGAATGGGCTCTTCACGGAGAACAACAGCGATCGTATTTCTACCCTCGTCGTTGCCCACCATGACTACCGCGGCGGGGAGGGAATGACGGATAACGGGAGCGGTCTTGCAGCACTCGCAGAAATTGCTCGCGTTATTCAGGGAAGGCGGCTGAAGAGGAACATTGCCTTCGCGTCATTCGATTTGGAGGAAGCGAATCTCATGGGCAGCGAATTCTTCGCTGCGAGTCTACCGAAGGCAGCTTTCAAGCACTTGGAGCAGGTGATCTGCCTCGATACCGTGGGCTACGGCACGCACACGTTCATCTGGCGCGGTGCACGGGGGCGCGACGCCGATGCAGAACTTGTTCAACGCATGGAGGAGAGTGCGGGCTCTCTGGACTACACTTTCCCCACAGTCGACTTGAGGAAGTTCAGCTCAGACCACGTACCCTTCGCGACAAGGGATGTGCCCACCGTCGCTCTGATGAGCATGAATCTGGAAAAGTACGCGCAGCACAACGGGGATACAGCGAAGCACTGGCTCGAAATGTTCATTCATCACACGGAGCACGACACGATGGAACACTACGAACCGGAGCGACTCCTCGAAGCGACGCGAGCAACGGTGAAATTCCTGATGGACCTGGAGAGGAAGAATGCGAAGGCACACTCCTTTCCCACGCAACGTTCTTCGGTTATCTCCTATCACTCGAAGTAGAAGACGATCCTATCCACCGGGAGTGCGATGCGGGGATCGACCATGCTGTCGTTCCAGTGAGGATTGCGGTAGATGCTGAGGATCTCGATGCCCCCAGCGGTGATGGCGTGCACCTTGTACTCCTCGGGTGCGTCGTGCACGTAGTTGTTCCAGCGGAAGTTATCGAGAATGTACTTCGCGTCCTTGGGATCGTCGACGAGGAGCACCCTCGATCGCTGCTCCGACGTGAGGATGTTGATGACGAGCCAACCGGGGCTGCTCGTCACGAAGAAGGGAATGTACCGGCTGTCGTCTGTCGCGAGAACGTACTCCATCCCCTGCCGGAAGGAGGTCCCCCAGTAGTCGAGCTCGAAGTTCCCCTCGATGTACTGCTTGGGGAGCGAGAAGTAGATGTACTGGAATGGGTGGTTACGCACCATCCAGATGCCCGTCGAGAGGAGCGAGAGCGCGAAGATCAGAGGCAATCCCACGCGTACGGCAGGGTACCGAATCGCCTGGAACCGGTTGAGGATCCAGCGCAAGCCCGTGAGTCCGATCAAGAGGAATGCCGGGTAGAGGAAGAAGACGTGCCGCCAGGAATCGAAGATGCCGGACTTGAGCACGATGATCGCCAGGATCGGGAGGAAGAACCACGCGAGGAAGAGGAGCTCTCTTCGCTGTTCACGAAGGAAGGCGAAGGGATGGCGGGAGAAGTCACGGACGAGGACGGCGATGCCAACGAGGAAGAGTCCTGTGTACAGGAGGGGGGTGTTGATGCCGATCCAGACGGGAACCCAGTACCACGGATTGCTCTCGATGTTCTTCCCGAAGAAGAACCCTCCGGCGGACTTCGAGCTCATGTACGCGTACGCATCCAGGAAGTGCCGGACGGGCTGCTCCCACAGGAGCGGCCAGACAAGAACGGTGAAGAGGCAAACCCCCACCAGGTACACAGTGAGCAGCACGCACACTCTGCGCCAGGAATCCTTCGTTTCCCTCCTCACCGGTGGGAACAGGAGTTCTGCGAGGATGTAGACCACCGTCAGCACGGGGATGAGGATTCCCGTCATGCGGATGCCGATGAGAGCTGCCGTCGCAAACGCATGTACGAGCGCACGGGGGAGCGTGGCCTTCTCCGCGAACAGGAGCAGCGTGTAGATGCAGACGACGAACAGGGAGAGCGCGGGGATGTCGCGACTATTGAAGAACGCGTGGCCGAAGACCCCGGGGCTCAGGACAAGGAGGAGAGTGGCGAGGAGACCGAAGGCGCGGCTGCGGAAGTGCTTCTTCGCGAGGAGGTACAGGAAGACTGCACCGAGGTAGAAGGAGAGGAAGTTGATGAAGTGGCGTAGGAGGAAGACGGAGCGGGGAGAGCTGACATGGAACACATTCTCCGTCGCGGTGAGAACTATCTCGAACACCGGCCCATGGAATCGTCGTCCAGGCTCCTGCGTCCACGGATCTCCATCGATCACCGTCGAGAGTGCCTCCTGCCCCAGCATGTACTGCGTCTTCTCATCCCACGAGAGGCCGTAGTCATCGTTGGCGAGCACGCCGACGAGGAGGAGCAGGACGAAGAACACGACGACCAACAATCGCATGCTGACAGCTGATAGCTGATCGCTGATAGCTGTCAGCGGCCAGTGCACAGCGAGCAGCTTGGTGAACCTCATAGCTTCCTACTCTACGGCATCCTCTTCACCAGGGGTACCAGGCGCGAGGCGCGGGATGGCGACGGAGAAGTACGCGAAGTGCGTGATGTCGAACTCGCCTGTGCGGAGGAAGTCTGGGAGCTCCTTGTTCTCCAGAACGTACGCGGCTGTGTTCTCGCGATCGCAGCGGTTGATGCCGAATGTGTAGCGGCCAAAGGATTCGACACCCAGGTGGAGCGTATGCGGATCGAGCCTCCGCGTCCTCAGAAAGAGAATGGGATCGATGCTCCGGTGCACGAGCACCTGGATGTAGGGCATGTTCAGACGATCGGTAACGCAGATATCTCCGTCTTGTGCTTCCGAAGCGAAATCGATGGCTTCATCGAATGAAACATAGAACGAGGATGCAATCTCACGGGGGAAAGTCGTGAAATACGTCCGGCAGAAGAGACCGAATGCAAGAAGGTAGGCTGCAATCAGAACTGTAGGCATTGCTGGTGAAGCCCAAATATAACGGATACCGACTGCAAGGAAGAAGATGAGAGGGAAGACAATGATATTCAATCGGTTGATATTCGCAGCGAGCACCGCTCCAAGTAGCAATGCAGCGATGAACCAGAAAATGAATAGTGCATGACATTGGAATTTTCGCCGAAAAAGTGAAGGGAGAGCTGTGAGAAAGCCGAGAATTGCAAAGGGCAAAGAGAATAGATACATTATCCCAAATTGTGGCAGTGCGTTGTACAGCAACCCATCGTTCTGTGTGACGAGGAGCCGGAAGAGAATGGAAAGATTAGACGATGCAGTGCGCAGGAAATCGAAAGTGAATTTCGGTTGCGAAGCAATAGTCTCAAACCGTGGAGTCGACGTCAGTCGAGGAATCGTGAAGAAGGGTGTTGCGAGTGTAGAGAGAGAGTATTTGTTGATGATCACGAAGAGGAATACCGGAAGTGAAATCACCATGAAAACGAGGGCACTACAGAGGAATATTCGCCAGTGAACTTTGCGAAAGAATAGGAGATAGGCGGAAGTGAGAGCAAGAAAAACAGGGACTTCAACGTATGCAGTGCCGTAGGTGTAGAGGCAGAGAGCATAGGTACCAAACGCACAGGGAAGGAGCCACGCTCTCCGCAGAGAGAAGACGAGGAGCGTCGTGGCGAGGAGGAAAACAGATGGGAAGAGATTCGAGTCCAGAGCCCACCGGGAAATCATGATGTGCCAAGGGTTGATGGAGAGGAGGAAGAGCCCTAGGAGAGCTGTTCTGCGGTCCGTTACCTCTCGAACGAGGGTGTAGAAGAGAAACAGTGAGGTGAGTCCGAAGATGAGGTGTGGCAACCGGAGACTCCACACAGAAAGACCGAAGAGCGCAATGAAAGGGATGGCAACATAGGACGCGAATGCGTACATCCCATCTCCCCAGGAGATCAGCATCACCGGGAAGTGAATGCCATGCCGATCGGCACCAGTCTTCAGGATTGAGAATGCATCGTACGCTGTCGATGCTTCATCCTGGTTGAGTCCCGGTGGGATATCTCCGAAGGCATAACTGCGCACTAGGACTGCAACTGCGAGAATCAGGAGGAATGCCGTTTCTTCCCACGACACCGTCCACTCCGTAGCGAGAATACGGGCGGCAGATGCGCGGATCGATGCGAGGGAGAGGCCTTTCTTCTTCGGCATAAGCACCATTCTACGCATATCCCGCTCCCCTGGCGATTCGGTACACTACCCGTGATGAAATCCGTACTGGTTTGTCTCCATGGCGGTGCCGTGAACCGACGCGAAGCGTCTGGTTCGACCACTACTGCTCCTCCACTAATCTGCATATGAAACCTGTTCTCGTTTGTCTGCACGGCTGGGGAGGGTCGAAGGAATCCTTCACGGAGCTCCGTGCGGCGTTACAAGGGAAAGAGATCGACATACTCACGCCCGATCTCCCCGGCTTCGGTTCCACTCCCGAGCCGAAGGAACCATGGACAGTCGATGACTACGCGCAGTGGGTGGAGCGCTGGCTTCAAAACCAAAAACCAGAAACTAAAAACCAGCAACCCGTTCTCCTGCTGGGCCATTCGCACGGCGGGCGCATCGCTATCAAGATCGCCCTGCGGGGAAACGTTCCTGTTTCGCATCTCTTCCTCTGCGCATCGGCCGGGATCAAGCACCCTCGACATGTGAAGCGGGTTATCGGCCTCACACTCGCGAAGACAGGGAAGTTCTTCCTCGCAATCCCCGGCCTCCGTGCACTCGCTCCCCTCGGGAGGAAGCTCCTCTACAAGCTCGTCCGCGTGCACGACTACGAGCGTGCGAGTCCTGTCATGCGTGAGACGCTCATCCGCGTGACGAGCGAGGACTTCCGCAAGTACTTAAGGGAAATCGCCATCCCCACAGACATCTTCTGGGGTGAGGATGATCGCATGACTCCCCTCTCCGATGGGCAGTACATGCACAGTCAGATCCGCGGCAGCACCTTCCACACGTACCCCAGCGTCCGGCATGCGGTGCACCGGGCGAGGGCGAGGGAGATTGCGGAGGTTATTTCTTCGAAACCGCTGCAGTATTAACAGCCTGAGCCTGTTCAGCAGAAATTCGGTAATTGTTGATGATCGAGTTCACCATGGAACGAACTTTGTCTTCGCCGGTCATCCCATCACTCTCCTTCGTAAGCATATCAAACGTTGCACGAAACTCCGGAGAGATGTTTCCAATACGCTTGATAGTCGGTGTGCCCTGGAGGATCCGTAAGACATCTTTATCTTTGTATGCATCCTCTACCACTCCCGGCTTCTCTTTTCCCATTCTCCTATTCTCCCTCAGATGGAGATCGCTGGTGAAAAGTCGAGATTCTCCACTTTGGAGATTCACTATACTTCCAATATTTCCACTGATGAGCAGAGTATCACCGAGAGTGGATTCGGGTGCTTCCCCTTTGTGAGGGAAGAGGACCACTCCCGCAGCCGCTTGAATGGGATCGGGCTTCCTCTGTTTTAGCCAATCAGGATTGTACGGCATGAACTCGATCTGCTTGAACTTCGCCATCTGCTCGCGTGAGGTACCGAACACCAGACCGTTCACGCTACCATTGCTGAAGAGAGGGATAAGCATCTCTTTCTCATAAATGACCGGGTCCTTCGCAAAGAGCTGTAAGCGAATAGGTTGTCCCTGTTCGTCGAACTCCAAATGCATCTGAGACTGCGGTGCAGAGGGAATTACCTCCGTAGTTCCATTGCCTTGATCGGGGGCATTCTCCTTCTTCTGGAAGATTTTCCCCGCTTGAGATACCGCCAGCGAAACGGCTGCGGCAATACTAACACCCACGCCCGCTTTCCTCATCAGTGCACGTAGCCGGAGTTTCTTTTCAGCAGTCTTCCCCTGCTCATGTACGTCGAGAAATTGGGAATCCTCTTCTCGCAGCGCTCCTGATGTCTCGAGAACGCAGCGAACGAGAGCGGGCCCATCCGTACCGCACTTTCGTAGAGCCTCGAGCAGGGACTCCATCCTCCCACCATCCTCCAGAGCGTTTGCACGTTCCTCCGCCCCTTCGATGAGAGCAGTGCGTAGATTTTCTGGGCTCCCGTAGGGCTGCGGTGAGCGCTCCTCCGGTGCGCTAGCGGTTGTGAGGTCCAGATGGTACTTCCTGTACGACGCCAGGGCAGTCCAGTCTTCGAACGGTGCTATGCGAAAGGAACTGATAGCATGGTAGAAAGCGGCACAGGCTCGAGGAGTCGGGCGACGCGTTGGATTCGGATCTATAGTCATCTGCAGGAATGCCTCCTCGGCACGACGAAGGAGTGCATTGCGTGGATCGTGCTCGTTTTCCTCTCGAGGGAGATCCACACGTTCCGTAGCACTGATATTCACGCGGGCACAGTGAACGGCCATGAGATCGGTGTTGTCGATCTTGTAGGGTACGCGTCCTGTCCCGAGTTCAATAGCGAGCGCACCGAACGAGAAGATGTCTGATGACACTGTTGCCCTCTGTGCATTCGCCACCTCCGGAGCCATGTAATCGAACGTGCCCTTCACGACACCGTCCTGAGTGCTCCCTGCGGAATCGGGGGATTGGGTGGTGTGCACGCTGCGGGCGAGACCCATGTCAAAAAGCTTGGGTAAGCCATCGTGCGTGAACGCGAGATTGGCCGGTTTGATGTCTCTGTGGACGAAATTCTCCTTCGCCGCGTAGAACATCGCAGCCATGCGAAATATCTGCGCGAGTGCATCCCGTCGTGCGTGAGTAGGAAGAGCACCGCACTTGAGAATTCGGGAGAGATCCTCGCCCATGATATACTGCATGCGAATGAAGGGGACACCATCGTGTGTCACTCCTGCACCTAGCGGGTGAGGAACGAAGGGCAGATCCAAACTCAGACCTCGTAGCTCGCGTTCGAAAGCGATGACGTCTTGCGGTCTTCGCTCGACGACTTTTCCGGCTTCGAGCTCGACAATCGTACCATCATCCTTCGTCCACGTCGCAGCCGAGAGTTCGGGTTCAAGAGAACGACGAACTGTTTCAGACATCTGCTCAGTGTCGATCCCTTGTGTAGGCGAATCTACACGGCGCACATACCCAACGACATGTCCAAATCCTCCACTGCCAGCGGACATGAATGCGTAATCATCATCTGTGAGACCGAGATGTGGAACGCTGTATGTGCCTCCAGTGCTCTGCGAGTGTTGGAACAACGCAAAGAGCTTCTGTGCGCAGGCTTGTGATCCCAGTTTCACACGTATCATGGCGACGATGTGCTCATTCGTCGCATCAGGGGGGAGGAGCTGTAGTGCGTGGGAATACTGCTTGAGAATTCCCGCACGCTCTGCAAAATCTGAGAACGCCTGCACTGCAGGAGAGGGAACTGTATAATCTGCTGTTTTCGCTTGTCCCTCTTCGCCTTCAACGGCGATGGCGCCATCCGCCTGTGCTTCCTGGAAGTCAGACGCCATTCGGTATGAATGTACAATAAATTATTCCAACTAGTCAATTTTCTCCTAGAGCAAATAATGGCAGAACGGAGAGCAGTTTCACATCTTTCGCTCTAGAGGCTAGAAGGCCAAAAGCTTGGTGAGCATCTGGAACAGGAAGTTCCCGAAGTTCATGGGAGCATTAGCAGCAGGGCTCGTCACATCCACGGGCGTCTGCACCGTCTGGGAGTTCTGCTGCTGCTGCGGAGCACTGGGGCGTGTCTGGCAGTCAGGATCAGCGAAATCAGTCCACTGGTCACCATCGTTATCCTGGCCGTCATTGCAGGTCACTTCTACCGGTTCCTGCTTGAGGAGTTCCCAAGAGGAATTTCCCTGGCAGTCAGGATCAGCGAAATCTATCCAGGAATCCTGATCATTATCCACAATGTCACTGCAATTACCCGTTGGTGCTGTGGCATTCATCACCGTTGTTCCGTTATTTCCAGCAATGGGTAGCGGCTGTGCAGAGGGAGCTGAGGGATAGACCTGAACAGTCCCCTGCCCCTGGGAGCCAGGAGTGACGACCGGACTCGAACCGAGAGCGGGAGCTGTCGCAGGTACCTGAGCACTTCCCATCGGGACGGTGACCGGGACAGTGGTATTCATCGGTACTGCGAGATCACTGGGCATCCCATACTGTTGAAAGCTAGGTGAAACGCCGCCTGTGGGCTGCACTGCAGCGGGCATGGAGAACTGCGGATCAATGAAGACTGGAGGGAGAGTGGCAGGAGTCGTGGAGGTCGATCCCGGAGTGGACGTCACACCCGTTGTCCCCGGCAGAGGTGTCGGTTTCGTGGTACTCCCTGGCGCGGGAGAAATTGTCGGAGGTGGTGTGGGGGCGATAGGCACGAACATCACCAGCGCCGCGTACTGCGATGCGAGGGACCCGAGCATCGTCGCGACAGTACCAATGATGATGCCAGTGAGGAGTGCGTAGCGCTGTTGGTTTGCCATGGGATTGTGAGGAGATTGTTCCTTCAGGGCATAGTCGGCGGTGTCGTCCCGGCAGGAGCTGGAGGAGGAATCCCCTCGGAATTGAGAGCAGGATCCCCCTGGCAATCCGGATCGGCGAGGTCCATGAAGGTATCGCCATCGTCATCCATCGTGTTGTTGCACTGGGTAATCACCGACGGAGGAACAGGAATTCCCTCCGAGTTCAGTGCAGGATTCCCCTGGCAATCGGGATCCGCGAGGTCTATGAACCGATCACCATCATCATCGATGGTGTTGTTGCACTGCGTGACGGGAACTGGTGCTTGGGGCATGCCTTCGGAAGCGGTCATGGGATTCCCCTGACAGTCGGGATCGGCGAGGTCCATGAAGGTATCGCCATCGTCATCCAGGACGTTATTGCACTGGGTGACCGAGGGGATGCCGGTATCGCCAATGAAGTTCGGGGCGATGATGCCGAGCGATGCTCCGGCGGTCACGGCGAGGACACTGAAGACGACAGTACTGGTTTGCAGGAGACGCATAGTCACAGTGGGGAAGTTTGTGTTACGTGCATATTATAACATATTTTGTATATTTTACAATAGCCCAGATCAGCACATTCCTCGTTCTATTGCCGAGAGAGGACGTACACTAGGGCGGATAGGCACCTCCGCCCTCGCCCTCGGCCTCGCCCTCTTCGGCGCGCTCTCCCCCCTTCTCACGCTCGCGAGCCTCTGGCAGCGCAAGGAGTGGCGGTGGGACAGGCTCCGCGAACACTTCCGCAGTGAAGGGATGCTGCCATCGCTCTTCGGGAAGGTCCGCCCGATCGTGTTTCTCGGAAGTCTCCTCTTCATGGTGATCCAGATAGTGCCTCGAGATGCCGTCGTCCTAGGAGGACTCGCACTCTTCACAGTGCTGACCCTCGTCCAGATCGTCCTCAAGCGACAGCCAATGCCGGTCCTGACGAGCAAGGCCATCGCGATCGTCCTCGTCAGTTTCGGCGGTGCGATCATCGCTGGATTGCTCTTCGTTCGAGCAGCATTACCCGCTCTTCTCATCCTCCCACTCCTCGCACCATTCTTCATCGTCGTCGCATGGGCGCTCCTCCGGCCACTCGATGCCCTGCTGAAGCAGAGGATCATGGCACGAGCGAAGGCACTACGCGCGTCGTTCACGAACATCACTGTCATCGGAATTACAGGGAGCGTGGGGAAGACGACGACGAAGGAACTCCTGGCACACCTCCTGAGCGATCAGTCCCCTCTCGTCACCCCTGAGCATGTGAATTCGGAGATGGGTGTTGCGCAGTGGCTCATCGGCGTGCTCTCGCGGAGAAACCAAGGTGACCGCACCATTTTGATTGTGGAAATGGGCGCGTACAGGAGTGGAGAAATCGCTCTCCTCTGCGACATCACGGCTCCCTCCATCGGCATCCTCACTTCTATCGGCACACAGCACCTGGCACTCTTCGGATCCCCGGAGAAACTCAAGCAGGCGAAGGGGGAACTCATCCATGCGCTGCCAACGGATGGCCTCGCGATCCTCAATGCCGATTCCCCTCCCGTTCGAGATCTCGCAGAGAGTGCGCAATGTTCGGTCATCCTCGTCGGTACTGTGAACGAAGCGCAACTTGGCGCCCGTTCCGTGACGGAAACACCTACGGGAATCCGCATGGAAGTGGATGGTACTGCGTACGACATTCCCCTCCACGGAACGCACAATGCGGTGAACGTCCTGCTTGCGATGGCAGCAGCGGAGCACCTGGGCGTCACGCGTGATCGCATGCACACGCTCCTCGCAACGTTCCGCCCGCTCGAGAAATCCTTCACAGTTCGAGAGGAGCGAGGAGTGACAATCCTCGATGCCACACACAATGCAAGTCCGGAGAGTTTTCGCGCGGCGATCGCATGGGCAAAACAGCAGACGCAAGAGCAGAAAGTGCTCATCACTCCTGGCATTATTGAGTTGGGGACAGAGGAAGAACACGTGCACCGAGAGCTCGGCGCGCTCGCATCCGGCATCTTCACTCGTGCGATCGTGCTGCACCCGAGCAAGGCACGATGGTTTGGAGAGGGATTCGGAAAAGATGTGGCTCGCTCCATGGACAATGCAACACCGGTGAGTGCAGGATCGCTGCTCATGTGCATCGGCCGACTCCCCTCTTCATTCATCCGTCAGCTTCTCCCGCACATCTAGATTCTCATGCTCTTCCGCCCGATCCACCACACGTTCGCACCTCTCGCTGATTGGCAGCAGTGCTTACTGGCGCTCTCGTTCATCCTCACACCTTGGAGACTCCAACGGGGGAAGGCTATCGAGCAACTACGGAGCGAACTCTCCACAGCATTCAACGGCGATGCTGTCCTCTTCGCTTCCGGTCGCGAAGCGCTGCTCTGTCTCTTCAAAGCACTCAAGCTCAGACCCGGTGAAGAAGTTATCGTTCAAGCCTACACATGCGTGGCTGTGCCGAATGCCATTCACGCAGCCGGTGCAGTGCCAGTCTACGCCGACATCGATCGCGAGACGCTGAACCTGAACCTCGTAACGGTGATGGAGGCGATCACGCCGCGCACGCGCGCTCTCCTGTGCCAGCACACCTTCGGGATCCCCTCACCCGTAAAGGAACTCCGCGCGCTCTGCGATGCGAAGGGCATCATCCTCATCGAGGACTGCGCCCACGTGCTGCCCGATGCCACAGGCCCGATGGAGATTGGCAAGTACGGTGACTTCCTCATGCTCAGCTTCGGGCGGGACAAGGCGATCTCGGGTGTCGCAGGTGGTGCTCTCATCTCTCGGAAAAGTGAACTCCATCCTGCGCTCAGGGAAGCGGAGGAACGGGCATCTTCACCCTCCCTGTACGCAACACTCCGCTGGATGCTCTACCCACTCGCATACGCGAAGGCGAGACCGTTCATCGGTCTCGGGATCGGGAAAGCGTACTTGAAAGTCCTGCGCGCGCTCCATCTCCTGCCCGCGATTCTCGATGCGGAGGAGAAGCGCGGGCACATGAGCCCTGTGCTCGCCCGCATCCCCAATGCGTGTGCTGCGCTGGCTCTCGCGCAGTGGCGGAGACGGAAGAGCATCAACGATCATCGCAGATCACTCACAGCGTTCTACGCTGATGCGGCCAGGAAACGCGGGTGGGAGACCGTTCCCGCTGCACAGGGCAACTTGCCACTGCAGAAGTTCCCGATCTTCGTGCGTGGAGCCGCGCAGATCCGCGCTTCGCTCAAGCGGCAGAACATCCACCTCGATGACGGCTGGACCAGCTGCGTGATCTGTCCTGCGAGTGTCGATCCCTCTGTTGCCGGGTACCAAACCGGAGCGGATCCTTCTGCAGAGCAGGTCTCGCGCGAGATCCTCTCGCTGCCAACGCATCCGGGGATGACCATGGCACAGGCACAGAGGTTAGTGGCAACAATTGATGTTTGTATGAGAGAATTACGAAGTAAGAATTAGGAATTAGGAATGAATACCAACCGTAATTCTTAATTCATAATTCTTAATTCCAATTTCACTTCCCGATGACAATTACTGAAGCAACCAACGCAAGAGAATGGGACGCCTTCCTCACCGGGAGAGCCGCTTCCCCCTTCCTCCAGAGCTGGACGATGGGCGAGGTGTACCGCGCTCTCGGACAGGATCCTGTTCGCATAGAAATCCGTGATGGTGTGAATCTCCTCGGGATCTGCTTCGGACACATCGTGTCGGCACGGCGAGGCCGCCACCTGTCGATTCCGTACGGACCGGTGTTCGCGGGTAAGCCAGATGCAGCACTCCTCATTCCCCTCCTCGCGGCACTCGAGGAACGTACAAGAAACACGAATTGCACATTCATCCGGATGAGCCCTTTCTGGCTTGATTCTACGGAGAACGATGCGCTCCTTTCTACGCGAGGATTCAAGCACTCCCCTCTCCATCTCCTCGCGGAGCATTTATGGTACGTGCCGCTGCGCACAGTCGATCCGTGGGAACAGGTTGGAGGAGACGCGCCCGATGTCAGTACCGCTCGTCCGGAGGAAGAGCTCCTGATGGAACTGCGCAAGACAACGCGGAATCTCGTACGACGTGCGGAGCGGGAGGGCGTGACAGTCTCCGCCTCGACCGATCCTGTAGGGGATCTGCCCCACTTCCTTGCTCTGCACGATGAGACGCGCAAGCGCCACGGCTTCACGCCGTACACGGACCGCTTCTTCCGGGAGCAAGTCGCGCACTTCAGCCCAGAGAGCCAGTGCTCCCTCTACCTCGCGCGCTATCAGGGGGAGGTCATCGCTGCCTCCATCCACATGCACTTCGGTGGGGAGACGAGCTACCACCACGGTGCGAGCACGGCGAAGTACGCACAGGTTCCCGCGAGCTACCTCCTCCAATGGACAGCGATCTGCGATGCACGCAGACGAGGTGATCGCATCTACAACTTCTGGGGCATCTCTCCTGAGGGCGCGAAGAAGCACCCCTTCGCGGGCGTCCGGACCTTCAAAACGGGCTTCGGCGGGAAGTCTCTCTCATTGCAGCCATGCGTGGATCTGCCGCTCTCTCCACGTTACCGAGCCACGCGCCTGATCGAGCAGTGGAGGAAGTGGAGGAGAGGCTTCTGACGAGTGGACAGTGGATAGTGGACAATAGACAATCCAGTATTGAAGTTCTGCCGCAGGAAACCGGTTGGCCATTGTCCACTGTCCGTTGTCCACTTCACACTGTCCTTCTGCGATATACTCACCACATATGTCGAAGATAGAACCGCCCCCAAAGGAATCGATTGAGGAGAAACTCGATAGAATAGTGCTCTACCTCCACCACATGGACCGCAGAGACCGTCTGCGGACGATGGGAGCGACCATCCGTGGCATCCTCGGACTCATCCCATTGGCGATCACCCTCTACTTCGCGTGGTACGTGTACCACCACGGCGATGAACTCCTCACGAAGGTGACGACGGAAGCGGCGAAGCAGGCGGCGGAGATGACGAAGAGTGGATTCGAACGGTTTCTCCCAGCAAGGTGAGGGCGAATGCGCGGTCACTCGTTTATTCGTTTACTCGTTGATTCGTTTATTCGAATTGTTGCTTAGCGAATAAACGAGTAAACCAATCAACGAATAAACGGAAATCCTTCCCTCTACCTTGCCCGCTACGACAGCAGGTGGATGAATCGCGCGAGCCGCAGCAGCACGAGCCCCACGAGCGGTGGCAGGGGGACGCGGAGCCTGCGGAGGATGTGGAGGAAACTCATTGCACGAGAACGAGGAATTCTTCATCACTCAGGGTAGAGCTCACCGGTGTTCCCGGGCTCGAAAGGAATTCTGCTCGGGTAAGCGTGTTCTTGGGCTTTGCGGGATCGGGGAGCGCAATGCCGAAGAGGTACCCCGCCTTCTTCGCGAGCTCCATGACGCGAATATTCACGCCGCCCTGCGGGTAGGCAATGGCGAAGACGGGTTTCTTCGTCATCTCCTCGAGGATGGCCCTGCTCTGCTCGAGCTCGAGGGCAAGTCGCTGGTCGACGAGGGAGCGCAGATCATCCCCGGTATGGGTACCGGATTGGATGTCGAAGCCGTTGGCGACGAGGGTGAGGATTGTTTTCTCCGTGATGCCGCTCAAGTTCAGATGCTGCGTCTGGAGGAAGAGAGTCGCACGGACATTCTTCGCATTGAGAGCATCAGAGAGAGCGCGCACGTTCTCTGGGGTAATCCCGGAGACGGCAATGACGACGCTCTTGGGATCCAATCGAACATCACGCAGCTCTTGGCGGAGCACGAGATCGTAGAAGTCCCGAAGCGTGATGATGCGGTACCCGCCACGCTTGAGTGCATCCACGTTCCGGCTGATCGCATCGATCACTCCCTGCTCCGCGATGTTGTAGTGGAGAATGGGGAGCGTGTAGCGCTCCTGGCGCACCAGGAAGCCGGGAGAGAACGGTGAGAGGTACTGAATCGCTACGTACCCCTCCTTCCCTTCGAAGGGCACACGTGCCCACACAGCATCCGTGCTGAGAGGCCGCACGAAGGCCTGGCCGGGGAGTTCTCCCAGTTTCTCACTCTGCGCATCGGGATCCTTGCGGACGTTCACGAACCCGAAGTTCACGTAGTAGAGACCCTCGAAGACCTTCTTCTCCTCCGCGAGCCGATCGTCGCTCGTCACTTTCGCAATGTAGCGCGACGAGACGTAGCCCTGCTTCCCACCGGCCATCGACACCTTCGCCCACGCGGCGTTCACGAACTCCACCAGCGTAAGTGCTGCACCCTGTTCCAAGCGCTCCAGGAGCGGAGAAGTCACGGAGGGTTGGGAGCGTATATTCACGAATTCATTCGTCACGCGGTAGGTGTCCGCCGTTCCCCCTGTCGTGTCTGCGCGCAGCGCTTCGTAGGTATCCGCAAGGGTGAGGTCGAGCGCTTCGGGCGACGGGAGGTCGAGCGGCGATGTGCCCGTCGATGTCAGTCCACCAACGCTGAGGAGCACCTTCGTCCCCGTGAGGGGTACGGCATCTTCTCCCTCATTCGCGAGCTCCTGGAAGCGCATGGCATCCTCCTCTGTGAACGTGAACTCCTCCGGCTCTACCGCTTCTGGCCCCTGGATGGGTCCACACCCTGCGAAGAGGATGCCAAAGGAGGCAATGAGGAGGAACGCGACGAGCGGTCCACTACGGGACGACCGGGAGGACCGTGGAGAGCGGGCAGAGTGCGCTGCCCGAGACGAGCGGGGGGAGGAGTACCGTTTCATGGGAGGAAGGAGGTGAGGGAGTGATTACATCCGGTCGGGGACGCGGAGGGTCAGGAGTTCGGCGCCGGTCTTCAGGACGACGGCGGTACAGGCGGTGAGCCCCAGGCGCACGGCCCGTGTATCCCCTTCTGCTTGGAGAATCGGCTCCGCGTTGTAGAACGCGTTGAAGTCCTGACAGAGGGAGTAGAGGAAGTTCGCAACTTTGTGGGGCATGTGCGTATCGAGTGCCTCTCGCAACACCTGCGGGAAGAGGAGGAGCGTCCCGATGAGAACGCGCTCTCTTTCTGTGAGGGGAACCGATGGAGCGGGGAGGTCGTAGTCTTCCCCTGCTTCTGCCTTGCGGAGAACCGACTTGGCGCGTGCATGCGTGTACTGCAGGTACGGCGCACTGTTGCCCTCGAAGCTGAGGATCCTGTCCCAATCGAACACGATGTCCATCTTGCGATTCTGGCTCAGGATGCCATACACAACGGCACCCAGTCCCATCATCGTCGCAAGGGATGGGCGGTCCTCTGTCTGAATGCTCTCGCCACGCGCAGCGATGATCGCATCCGCGCGGCGCACCGCTTCATCCAGGACTTCCTCGAGGCGGAGGATATTCCCCTTCCGCGTGCTCATCTTCCTGTCCGCGAAGCTCATACGGCCAAAGGAGACGTGCTCGAGTATCGGCACATCCCACTGCAGTTGCTGCACTGCCGCGAACAGTTGCTGGAAGTAGAGTTGCTGTGCAACATCGACAACGTAGAGGATTTTCTCTGGGTGAAATTGATCGACGCGGTAGCGCACTGTCGCGAGGTCGCGTGTGGAGTAGAGGGTTGCTCCATCACCCTTGAGCACCATGTACGGCGGCAAGTTCGTTCCCTCCGGGAACTCGACGATGAGCGCACCCTCTTCGCCAACGTGAAAGACACCTTTGCGCTTCCCCTCCTCGAGGATCGGCTGCATCTTGTCCATGTAGAAGCTCTCGCCGTGCACGAAGTCAAAGGACACGTGCAAGCGCTCGTACGTCCGCTCGAGCGCTGCCATCGTCACCTGGACAACTTCTTCCCAGAACACCTTCATCGCCGCATCGCCGTCCTCCAATTTCTTGAATGCGGCTCGCGCCTCGTCCTCGAGCATCGTCTCCTTCTCCGCCTCCTCGTGGAAGCGGACGTAGAGGGCGAGGAGTCCGTCGAGTCCCAGCTCTGTAGCCGTCTTCCCCTCCCCCCACTTGCGCATCGCCACAGCGAGTTTGCCGAACTGCGTGCCCCAGTCCCCGAGGTGATTGATCGCGATGGTGTTGTAACCGTGATGGCGGTAGAGGTTGGTGATTGCCTGTCCGATCACCGTCGAGAGGATGTGGTGGATGCCGAGCGGCTTCGCGATGTTTGGCTGCGAGTACTCGACAATCACCGGTCGGTCGCTCTTGCGCGTGACACTCGCCGTGTGCGCGGTGCGCGACTGCTGGAGCTCCATCAGGAGGGCAGCTGGAGTGAGCCACACATTCACGTACCCCGCACCGGCAACTTCCGCCTTCGCAACACCCTCAACAGAAGCGAGGTGCGTTGCGAGCGTGCTCGCGATCTCCTTCGGCCTCAGCTTGAGCTCCTTACTCACCTGCAATGCGACCGCAGTACTCACATCTCCATGCTTGGGGTCCACCGGACGTTGCCATGTGATGTGTGCATCGGGGAGGGCGAAGTCCTTCGCGAGAATCTTCCGTGCCTGTGTAGTGAGGGATTCGTACATGACGAGTACCTTGTCTGAACAAAGGAACTACTCAGAGAAGTGCGCAGAATGTAGCACTCACCTGAGGTGTTTACACATGAAAACAAAAATTGATCTTGCAGCGTTTTCCGCTGAGTATCTGAACACAATTTGTGTGCACGATCGTTCACCGGATTTATGCAGGCAATTTTCGAAGCAATTCCGTGCACAATCGCTGAGCAAATTCTTTACAAAGTCAAAACGGCTTTCCACTGCGAATATGGCAGTACATTGCGGAAAATCGAAGAATACGCTATACTTCTTCCAGAGAAGAACATCAAATAACCACCCCGTGAACACCCGCCCGACCTCGTACGGGATCATCCTCCTCCTGCTCGCCTTGAGCGCGTGCGGCGGTGACGCTGATCGTCCCAACGAGGAAACACCGACTGAAGGAACTCCTCCTGCGGTGGAGTCCCCCACTCTCCCCGGAGGAGCTCTGCGGGAGAATCGACCATCGGCAGCACTGGGAGTCTACGTCTCGACATTCATGTCCCGTGGATTGCACACGCCCATCGCCACGGCAGTGGAGGGCACAACGGCCGTGCTCAAGCTCTCCCCACTCGCGGTAACGGAGGATGATTTGGAACAGACATTTTCGCTGCTCCAGGAGTTCGGCGCGATCCTCCAGGTCAACGTCATCGATCTCCTGAATCGCTCCACAGACCGCCCGAAGACACTCAACGACTACACGGCGAATCTCCAAGCTGTCGGTACGCGCAGTAAGCAGCACACGGTGGAACTGGAGACGCGGTTGGACATACTGGAACCGAAGCTCCGAGAGGAGCGTCGAACAGTGAATGACCTCCAGCGCACACTCAACACTGCGGTACGCGATCAGGATTACGCACTCGCGGGGGCGCTCCAGCGCGATCTCCTCGAGGCGCAGACGGCGTTCACGAAATCGGATTCCCTCAATAATCGCATCGAGGATTTGATCGACGCGTTCGAGGACCTCCTGGAAATCGGTGAGCGGCGCCTCAAGGCGATCGAGGTGAATCGCGAAGTCCTCATCGCAGGCCTCAGTGTCGAGAACGTCCCGGGGCTCGAGGACCTGGGCGTCATCCGCGAACCGGAGCGCAATCGAGACCGGAATGAGCCGAGTCCTTTCGGAGAACCTCAGTAGGGAACAGGGAGAGAAAGCACCGGAAATGGCATGCCGGAAATGGGATGAAGGGATAGGAGGAAATAGCCTCAGATTCCGGCCCTGTTCCCTGTTCCCAGTTCCCTGTTCCCTTAGCCGTTCTGAGCATCCCATTGAGCAAAACCCCCATTTCTGCTATACTATTGAGATGGCTTCTCCGGCTCCCACACCCACCCCCGCGCCTGCCAATCCCGCGAAGAAGACGAGCGGATCGTTCATGAGTTGGATGGATGTCCTCATGGGCCTGGAAACGGCACCCGCGAAGCAGAAAGTACCCGGCGCACCACCCTCCTCCTCGGACGACACACTCTCGGACCCCGATAAGCTCGCGATCAAGCACTACCAGGAGGGACTGCAGAAGACGCTCGACCTGATCTCCCCATCGGGGATCGAGGTGAAGAACAACGAGATCGTCTTGAACGACCTCCACGTTCGCACGCTCTACGTCTACAACTGGCCGAACTACATCTACCCGAACTGGCTCTCGCACACGATCAACATCGACGCGCAGATGGACATTGCGCAGTTCATCTACCCCACGAGCAACAAGTCGATCATGAAGATGCTCCGACGCAAGGTTGCGGAACTCCGCTCCTCCATTCGCGTGCTCGAGCAGCGAGGCGTCGTCCGTGATCCATCGCTAGAGGCAGCGCTCCAGGATGCAGAGGAACTCCGTGACTTGCTCGCGCGCGGACAGGAGAAGCTCTTCCAGTTCGGAATGTACGTCACCCTCTACGCGGAGAGCGAGGAGAAGTTGAAGAAGCTCCAGACGGACATTGAGTCCATCCTCGGCGGCAAACTGGTGCTCAGCAAGCCCGCGATCTTCCAGATGGAGCACGCGTGGAATTCGACACTCCCGCTTTGCTTGGATGAGCTGGAGATCAGCCGCAACATGAACACATCGCCGCTCGCGACGAGCTTCCCCTTCACGAGCAGCAACCTGACGGACGATCACGGGATCCTCTACGGCATCAATCGTCACAACGACAGCTTGATCCTCTTCGACCGCTTCGATCTCCCCAACGCCAACGCGAACGTCTTCGCCACATCCGGTGCGGGTAAGTCCTTCACGGTGAAGCTCGAGATCCTCCGTGCACTCATGTACGGCACGGATGTCATCGTCATCGATCCGGAAAACGAGTACGTCGATCTCTGCAAGACCGTTGGCGGCTCCTTCGTGCCGATGTCACTCCAGAGTGCGCACTCCATCAACCCCTTCGATCTCCCGAAGTCGATTCACGGGGAGGAAACCGAGCGCGGCGAAGTGCTGCGTGCCGCTGCGATCAACCTCCACGGTCTCTTCCGCTTGATCCTCGGGACGCTAACACCGTCCGAGGACGGGGTCCTGGATAAAGTGATCCTCGATACCTACGCGCTCAAGGGCATCACGCTCGAGACGGAGCACCCCGAGACGCTCGAGCCACCGACGATGCACGACATCGTCGACGTACTCATGACGACGCAGGGAGGCGAGAACATGGCGATGGTCATTCAGAAGTACACGGATGGCAGCTTCGCCGGCATCTTCAATAATCCGACGAACGTGGAGCTGGATAAGCAGATGGTCGTGTTCCAGATCCGCGACCTAGAGGAGCAACTCCGACCAGTCGCCATCTACATCATCCTCAATTACATCTGGAACCGCATCCGCGGAGAGATGAAGAAGCGCTTCCTCGTCATCGACGAAGCGTGGAACCTCATGCAGCACGAGGATTCCGCGCGCTTCCTCTACGGTCTCGTGAAGCGTGCACGCAAGTACTTCCTCGGCATCACGACCATCACACAGGACGTGGAGGACTTCGTGAACTCCCCGTTTGGGAAACCCATCCTCACGAACTCGTCACTGCAAATTCTCCTGCGGCAATCCCCAACCGCGATCGACAATATGCAGAAGCTCTTCTACTTAACGGAGGGCGAGAAGTACCTCCTCCTCAACTCCGGCGTCGGCCAGGGCATCTTCTTCGCCGGGAACAAGCACGTGGCTATTCAGGTGGTCGCGAGCCCAGAGGAGACGCGCATCGTCACGACGAAACCCGAGGAAGTGCTCGCGAAGATCCAGGAACAGCATGCGAAGGATCTGGAGACGATCGAAGCGCAGAAGACCGCCGCACCCCTTCCCAGTGCACCGGTGAAGTCGATACTCCAACCGCCGACACCTCCTGTGACTCCCCCGGCGGAAGCGACCACTCCGCCTGAGGCTCCTGCAGCGAAACCTCCTGAACCACCACAGGCAGCTGCAGCAGCACCGGCATCGGAAACTCCTCCGCCATCGTCCCCATCAGCTCCCCCGCAAAGTGAACCGACTCCGCCAGCTGCTCCGGAAGAGAAACCGAAACCATAGGGAGAATGGAAAATGTAAAATGGAGAATGGAGAATGAGAAACGTCCTGGTTCATCGAACAACATTCCATTGTTCATTGTCCATTTTCCATTGTTCATTATGCTCCATTCTCCTTGGGCACAGCATCCCTCTGGTCCTCCTCCGCCTCGATCACCTTCCAACGAACCTCCGGCTTGAGTTTCCCCGCTACGGCAAACCCTGCGGCTTTCTTGTGCCCTCCTCCGCTCAGGCGACCCGCCATTTGAGATACATCGACGTCATCGCGCAGGGTACGCAGCGATCCCTTCACCTTTCCCTCCTTCTCAGAGAGGATAAGGGAGAAACGCATACCGGGGACGGCGTTCACGTAGTCGATCGCGCCCGTGAGTTCGGAGTAGGCCGCTCCGGTAGCGCGAAAGTCCCCCTCCGTCACAGCGGAGATGGCACCTCCCTCCTCTGTAATCACGATCTTCTCGAGCACGCGGCCCCACAGTTGGAGTGTCGAGAGCTTTGCAGTGCGGAACACCGCTGTGACGATTTCCTGCCGGCGAGCGCCCTCGCGAAGTAAACGTGCAACGGTGCGGTACACTTGCGCTGTCGTGTTGCTGTGGAGCAGACCCCCCGTATCGGTGTACACACCAGTGAGCAAGCACGTCGCGATGTCACTATCCATCGTCCACTGCAGAGCGTCGGCGAGCTGCACGATGATCTCACATGTCGATGCAGCATCAGGAAGGATGATGTTCACCGTCCCGAACCCCGGGTTCATGGGATGGTGATCGATGCAGACGATGGGGAACGTGCCGTCGAAGAGTTGGGGGTGCGTCTCGTCCATCTCCGTGAGCTTCGACTCCGCGCAATCGACGATGATGTACACGTCCTCTGCATGCGTGCGCTCATCCGCATCCACACGCGGAACGGGGGGAGGTCCCTGCACACGAAATGCCCCTGGGAGGAAGTGGAAGGTCTCTGGAACGGGATCCTTGCAGTGGTAGGAAACCGTGAGATGGGGGTGTGCGCTCTCGAGTAAGAACCCAATGCCGAGGAGCGAACCGATGGCGTCTCCGTCCGGATTGCGATGGCAGATGCAGTGCGCACGATGCGCGCGGGAGAGGAGGTCCTGTGTTGCGAGCGCGTCACTCTGTGCGAGGGGAGACATAGTCTCACAAAAACGAGCACGGTCTAAAGGAACGGAGTCTACGCGCTGAACTTGCTTCCCTTCAATCTAGTTGCTCTTGCACGGATCGAGAACTGTCATGCGGCCCTACGTCATCGCGCGATGATTGCTTGTCACTCTCCTCGAGTGCGCGATCGAGGCGCTCCCCTCTCTCGATGCGTGGGTCGATGCGGAAGCGCAGCAGCGGAATGCGCTTGCGCGCGATCGCACTCAGGGAGCGCTGCAGTCGCGGTGTTTCACGGTGGAGGAATGCGAGTGCGCTCTCTGGATGCATGAGCGCACTGATGAGGATGGTCGCATACGAGAAGTCACTCGACACCTGCACCTCCGTGATCGCGACCATGCCACACTCCCGCGGACACTCACGCAGTACCGGCGCGATGATCTCGCGCACGAGGGAAGCCAGCATGGAGGGTCTGCGTGCCATAGGGCAAAAGTCGGAGTACTGCTACACTACCACAAATGCCAACTGCCCCCCGTACCATCGTCTTCTGCGGCACATCCGCCTTCGCTCTCCCCACATTGAGTGCCCTCGCACTCGCGCCAGATTTCCGCATTGCACTCGTCATCACGCAGCCGGATAAACCCGTAGGACGGAAGGGAGACATGACTCCTCCACCGGTGAAGATCCTCGCGCAGGAGTGTTCCCTCCCGATCGCACAGCCCACGAACTTCAATAAGGAGTTCGAAGCGGTGACGGACGGCATCGCGCAACCCGATTTCCTGGTCGTCGTCTCGTACGGGCAGATCCTCTCCACGAAAGTACTGGCGTTCCCACGCATCGCACCCCTGAACGTGCACGCGTCTCTGCTCCCCCGTTGGCGCGGCGCATCACCGATACACCACGCGGTCCTCGCGGGCGACAAAGTGAGTGGCGTCACTGTGCAACGGATGGTCCGCGAGCTCGACGCCGGCCCCATCCTCACACAACGTGGGGTCACACTCTCCGACCGCGAGACGACGGCGACTCTCTCGCTGCGATTAGCAGATGCCGGAGCGCAGCTCCTCCTCGAGACCCTCCGGCATCTCCCGGAGGAGGAGAGAGCGCAGGATGCGAATCGCGTGACGTTGTGTAAGAAGTTCAAGCGCGAGGACGGCAAGATAGACCCCGCAACGATGAGTGCAGTAGAGATTGATCGCCATGTCCGCGCCCTGGTCCCCTGGCCGGGCGTCACCGTGACGATCGACGGGCACGAACTGAAGATCCTCGAGACGGCACTCGCAGAAACGGAGAATGCACTGGCAGTGCCCTGCGCGGAGGACTCCACCATCTACCTGGTCTCCGTACAGCCCCCGGGGAAGAAGCCGATGAGTGGGATGTCGTGGAGGCGAGGAACGAGGGGAGAATGAAAAAATGAACAATGGAAAATGGACAATGAACAACATTGCTCATTTTCCATTGTTCATTCTCCATTCCGGTCAGAGCTTCCCCTTCATTTCCTGGAAGGCCTCGATGAACTTCTCGAGATCTTCGACGTCGAACATGATCGTGGTCTTCTGGCCACCGCGGGACTTCTCGGAGACTTTGAAGAACTTGCCGTTACCGGACTCCTTCAAGTCGATGTAGAAGGTGCGCTGACGCGCGTGGATGGTGATGGAGTGCACATCCTGGGCGAAGCGGCCACCACCACCGCCACCGCCACCGCCACCGCCAGCACCCTGCTGACGCGGGGGAGGAGGAGCGACACCGTCATCCTGACCGGTTGCCCCCGTGAGTTCAGACATAGGATCGAACATACGAACAATGAGTAAGGAATAGAAGCTGCTCCCCTCGCCTGCTCCTCCAGCGTCATGCTGTGGTCTCGGGGTACGAGAGCGAAGAGAGTGTAACAGTAAATCGATAAATTGCAACATCCGCCTCCCATCCGCGTTCCTCTACGTGAGCGGTGGAAAGAGGATCGCAGGTTCCCCTACTGTCTTCCAATCCGTCACACCACCCCATGTCTTCATCGCGTCTGTGAGAACGAAGTCCTTCGCGAGCATCTGGTCTGCGTACGGGAGTCCCAACTGCACGCTCATCTTCTGCGCAGTCTCTGGAATGAATGGCAGGAGGAGGAGAGACACGTGGCGGAGGACTTCCGCAAAGTTCGAGAGCACCTGCATTTTCTCTTCCCCCTTCATCGTCCACGGCGCAGTGGTCTGCATCGCGACGTTCGCGTGCTCGACGAGAGTCATCGCTTGCTGGATTCCTGTATGGAGTGCAAACGTGTTCATTGCTTCCGCGTATCCCTTCCAGGCAACGTCGACTTCCTTCGAGAGCTCGGTCTTCATATTTCCTCGGTTCATCTCTGCTGACTCTCGCTTGAGCAGAACGAGGACACGATTGAGCAAGTTCCCTAGCTGATTGCGCAGCTTCGCATTGTAGAGTTCATCGAACCGCTTCCACGAGAAATCCCCGTCATTCCCCACGGGAATTTCGTGACTTAAGTAGAAGCGCAGCGCATCGACATGGTACTTCGAGAGCACTTCCTCTGGTGCGACGACATTCCCGAGCGATTTGCTCATCTTCTGCCCTTCGCTGGTGAGGAAACCGTGGATGAGGAGCCGGTCTGGAGTTCGTACCTTCGCGTGCTTCAACATCGCTGGCCAGATGAGCGCATGGAAGCGCGCAATGTCCTTCCCAATGACGTGAGTAACTTCCGCATCGTCCCACCACTCCCCTTCCGCATGATCGGTGAGGAGCCCGAGACCAGAGATATAATTGGTGAGGGCATCGCACCACACGTACATCACCTGGTTGGGATCATCAGGAACAGGAACGCCCCAGGAGAGACTCGACTTCGGGCGGGAGAAGGAGACATCCTCGAGTCCCTGTTCGATGAGGGAGAGCGTCTCCTGAGCGCGGAAGCTCGGGACAATGTGGTAGCTCTTCGCAAGGAGTTTCGTGAGCCAGTCACTCTCGCGTGCCAGGAGGAAGAACCAGTTCTCCTCCTTCACTTCTTGGGGGACGAGATTGTGGTCCGGGCATTTGCCGTCGACTAAATCCTTCGCCGTGACGAAGCGCTCGCACCCACTGCAGTAGAGACCGCTGTACGTTCGCTTCTCCAATGCACCCGCCTTCATCAATCGCTTCCAGAGTTCGATCACCGTCGGCCAGTGCACTTGCTGATCACTTGTGCGGATGAATGTATCCGAAGAGATCTGGAGTTTCGCGTAGAGATCGCGGAAGAGCGGGACATTTCGATCGACCAGTTCCTTCGGTGTGAGGTTCTCCTTCTTCGCCGTCGTCTGGATCTTGATGCCGTGCTCATCGGTCCCGATCTGGAACCGCACGGGATCCCCGCGCAACCGGAACCAGCGCGCGCTCACATCCGCAAGGACCTTCTCCAGGACGTGCCCCATGTGCGGAGGAGCATTGGGGTAGTCGATAGCCGTCGTGATGTACTGGCGCTGTGGCATGCGATCGGTAGTCCGAGAAAAGGATTGGGATTTGGATTGGGATTTGGGACGAATCTCCTAATCCTAATCCTAATCCTAATCCTCACAGGCTCTCACGTCGACCGCACCACAACACCCGCAAGGTAGTTCACGATGGTGTCCGTCAGGATTGCGAGGATGAGACCCGCAATCGCGTAGGTGGCGATCTTCTTCGCTTCCGTCGTCCCCTCCTCATTGCCCTGCGACATGATCATCTTGATACCAGCGTAGATCAGCACAGCGACGGCGGTTCCGCCGATGAGCTCCATCATGAAACGGATGGCCTTGATGAAGAACGACTTGTTGGGGTCCATACCTACCGCCTCGCGTCCGACGTCGAAGAACGGGAGCACCCGTCCGATCTGTGTCCACATCGCTGCGATACTCGGATCATTACTGCCGATCGTATCGACAGCCACAGCAAGGGCGTCGGGGATGAGGATGCCAATGGAGAAGGCGATGATCGCGGTCGTCATAGATTCAGGTTGAGGAAGGCTTCCACGAGCGCCCGACCGAGGTTCACGACAATCGCGCCGATGATCGCCCAGCGGATCGTGGCCGTGCCCTTCGTATACTCGTCGGACTTCCCACCGGAGAGCACCATGCGGGTGCCCGCGAACATGAGGACGATGAGGAAGGCGACGTTGAACAGGAGCAGGATGATCCGCACCGCAGCGGGCAGCAGCCCGCCGAAGAGGAACTCTTCGTTGTTGCCCTGGCCATAGTTCTCCGTGGAAACGAACTCGACGATGGTCTGGGAGACGAGCGCGAGTCCGAGGCCGAGCAGCGCATAGATCACTCCCTGCTTCCCCTTCGTGATCTTCGTCTCGTCGCCCATGGAGAGGAGCATCTGCACACCACCCCACACGGTGAAGATCACCGCGCCGCCCGCAGCGAGGTTGATAAGGATACGGATGGCTTCGGGGAGGGTTTTCTCGAAGAGGACGTCCTGCGGCTGCACGAACTGCGCACCACCTCCCGGACAGTTCGCGAGTCCCTCGCAGATCACAGGTGGGAGCACCTCGACCGCCCATGCGGCATCAATGAGCACTGTCCGGAGGAGCGCCGTAAGGAATGTGAGGAGGGGGAGCATCTAGATGTAGAACGAGGGATTCAGTGTGCGGAGGATGAACGTTCCGAACACGAGGATGAGCAATCCGAAGAGCGACCAGTACAACCGGTCGAGACCGCTCTGCCGCGCCGCCTGATCCCCACCGGAGATCATCACCTGGATACCGCCGACCATCGCCATGAACACCGCAACTCCGGCAGCCATTCCCGAGAGCCAGGGCCAGAGGGTGTTGATGTACGCGAAGAACGTATCGAGCTTCGGCAGCGCCGGGATCATCGTCGTGCCCCCGATGGGTTCGAGGAGCTGCATGTTGTTGGAAATCGGGACAGCCGTCGCGGACGAGGTTGCTGCACTTGAGGCAGCAGCACTCGATGCTGCGGACGGAATGATCACCGCAGCGGGACCGGGGAGACCCGGTGTGGTTGGAGCGGGACCAGGTGGTGTTGAAGTTATCGTCGCAGCGGGACCGGGGAGACCCGGTGTGGTTGGAGCGGGACCAGGTGGTGTTGAAGTTATCGTCGCAGCGGGACCGGG
>JAUSFD010000005.1 GCA_030649955.1 Candidatus Peregrinibacteria bacterium
CTAAAACTCAAAGGAATAGACGGGGACCCACACAAGCGGTGGAGCATGGGGTTTAATTCGATGGTAACCGGAGCACCTCACCCAGGTTTGACATCTCGGGAACCCCGCGGAAACGCGGGGGTGCCGCAAGGAACCCGAAGACAGGTGATGCACGGTCGTCGTCAGCTCGTGCCTTGAGGTGTACTGTTAAGTCAGCGAACGAGCGCAACCCTCATCCTATGTTGTTTTTTCATGGGAGACTGCCGCCTCCAAGGCGGAGGAAGGTGGGGATGACGTCAGATCAGCGTGTCCTTTATGCCTGGGGCTACACCCATGCTACAATGGCCGGTACAAACGGCAGCGAACCCGCGAGGGTGAGCAAATCCGATCAAACCCGGTCTCAGTTCGGATTGAAGTCTGCAACTCGACTTCATGAAGTTGGAATCGCTAGTAACCGTGGGTCAGCTACACCACGGTGAATATGTTCCTGGGTCTTGTACTCACCGCCCGTCAAGTCATGAAAGGCAGGGGTACCTGAAGCACCCTTACCCGCAAGGGGGGGTATCACGGTAAAACTGCTGATTGGGACTAAGTCGTAACAAGGTATCCGTAGGAGAACCTGCGGATGGAACTTTTCCTTACCAGGGATTTATCTCTGGCCCATCGGCCACTTCGCTCTGCGGAGTGACTCGAATGGGTGTCACTTGCTCTGGACAATGCTTGAAGCCACCAAGTGTATGAAATTGACCGAGAAGCATTCCCAGTGCTTCCTCCCTTCCCTCAGAGGGGACGAGGTTCTGGGCTCGGGTTACTTCTCTACTACGCGATGGGGTGATGAGCTTTTTGTGGAAGCAGAAAAAACCCGCCCGAAAGGCGGGTTTTTTAATGATGCTGTGAGAACTTCACTCGGAGGCGTTCGCGTAATCGTGCGATTGCGTCCTCAGCCAGTCGAGCCTCTCCCCCATACCGTTGCGCGTGTGGCAGAGGCGGACTTGCTCATCGGGAGTCATGTGTGCGAGTGCACGCAATTGGTCTTGTAAGTCACGTTGCAAGAACGTAGTTCGGTATTGAGCGAGGAGTGCCAGGTCCACTGGTACGGTTTCGCGTCCGGCAGAGATATCTTCGGAGTGGCTATTCCCATTGGAGGAGACGGCCCGGAACGTCGGGAGATACCCTTGCCTCTGTTGCGCCTCCTGTTCCATCGTTGTCGGAAGAATACGTTCGCGCATGAGAAAAGTAGAGAAGGAAACAAAAATCTCGCGCAGTGTAATGATGAATATCGAGAGTGCAAATACTTTTGGGTGACCCCGTTATTTCCCCTTTCCGAAAGCCAAAAGTGAGCTCAGCAGATCTTCTGTTCTCCTGCTGATAGCGCACGGGAACTCTCTCAGATCTCCGGTGATCCCATGTCCGTCTTCCCCTTCCGCAGATCATCGCGTGCCTGGCGGGCGAGCTTCTCGTAGCGTTCCTTCACCATGAGAAGTTCCTTCTCCGTGAGTTCTTCCAAATCGAGGAGCGCATTGTGCGCTCGGTCGCTCGCGCGGATGAGCTCATCCAGTTTGATCTGCACTGCCTGGCTGTCGCGGTTCTGCGTATTCTGAATCAGGAACACCATGAGGAACGTGACGATAGTCGTTCCTGTATTGATCACGAGCTGCCACGTATCGCTGAAGCCGAACATCGGGCCAGTGATGAGCCACGCGACGATGATGAGTCCTGCCGTGATGAACGCTCCGGGATGTCCCGCTGCGTACGCGGTCCACTTCGAGAACGTTGTGAACGGGTGCTTCGAACTCACGGATGTCAGACCTTTGTGGTGGCGCATAGGAAGGGAGAGAGTGCTCCCATCTTACCCAAGTTCCTCCACTGACGGATAGCGCGAAACACTGACGATATCTCGTGTGGTGAGCCGCTCGTACATCGTTGCGTTCTCATCGAAAGAAATGACTTTGGTATCGGGGTGACCGTACGATGCTTTCTCTGCAGCAACTTGCACTGCACTGGAGAGGTCATCGTGATTGCTATCGCGAACCACGGCGATGGTCACCGCTCCTTTGTGCTTCTTTTGCATTTCCGTAAGGAGAAAGTGAATGGAGGGCAGCAGCTGATCCATGACTCTATTGCGCAAGCGAATCTCCATCCACCAACTGATGTCCTCTGGCGCAAGGAGACTCACTCGGGGGCCAGAGGGGAATGGTAACTGAGGAGTGAATGCCCTGGTTGAGTCGACGTAGAGGACATTCCCCTCGAACGGAGGATTGCGCATCTCCTTTTCCGTGAGATGTGCTTCACCAACTCCCAGTTTTTTTGCTGAGAGATGTCTCCACGTCTCCGTGATCCCCTCGCGTGAGAAGCGCCACCGAGTTTCTTCATCATCCTCTGGAGTGAAGGAGTTCTGTACTTCTTCCGCTACTCTCTTCATGGCGAGGCAGTCATGGTGAGACTGGTAAATGAAGGGTTTCTTGGATCTCTGCAGTGGTGCGGCTTCAGAGAACGCTGTCTCCCCGGAAAGGAGTCCCAATCCTGGCCATCCCAGGTCATTCGCGTGCACGGTGCGACAGTCTGCGCACCCAACGATGGTCTCCAGTCGCTGGCGTCCCAGCTCTACCATCTGACGGAGTTCATCGCGGTGAGCGGGGAGCCATTCCCGGTGCGCTACGAGGAGGTCGTGGCGCCTTGTAGGTGTTCCGTTGGCTTGTACTTGCCGAATCTGGGGTGAATGGACGCTTTCCATGAAGCGCCGACGCTGCATCAATTTTCCTTTCCATGCAAGGGTCATTTAGGGTTTTTTAGATAAGCCATAGCTCCTGATTCACTGCTCCTGCTCTTCGTATTTCTCCTGCACTGCCCTTTGCATCTGCTCCCGAGTAGCGGTGTGCGCAATGCGTGATGTGAGGTCGCCCAGGAATCCCTGTACGTACATGCTTCGCGCCTCTCGCTCGGGGATTCCCCGCGCTGCGAAGTAGAAGAGATCTTCCACTGTCACGCGCGTGACCGTCGCAGAGTGGCTCGCCTTCACATCATTCGTGCGGATCTCTAGCCCCGGTACTACATCGACCTTCGATGTCGGATCGAGCATGAGGACATTCTGCGTGAGGTACGTATCCGTCCCCTGTCCCCCCTCACCAATCTCGATCATCCCGCGTGAGCGCACGTGCGCCCGATCCTCGGCAACTCCTTTCATCGTGATTTCGCCACTGCCTTCACGAGCATCGAATGTATTCCGCACAGAGAGGTCGTATCGCTCCGTTCCTCGCGCGTAGAACATCCAATCCACGGTGCTCTCACTCAAGCTTCCCGTGATCGCAGACTTCAAATCGTGGCTTACGGCAGCCCCCCCAAGCGTCGCATTGCGCCACGAAATTTTGGCTCCGCTCCCTACACTGCTCCGCTGCTGAATCCACAGTCGTTCCCCAGGATCACTGAGTTCGAGCGACACGAACTCGAGCTCTGCGTCCTCCCCGACGAAGACTTCCGTGACGTGCGACCAGAATCCCTTCGCGTCGCGTGGAGCTGGTCGATCAATCCCCCCCAAGTCGTTGTAGAGCTCCTCCACGAAGGTGACTTTGGATCCCTTCCCTACGATGATCACAATGTGCGTCGCTGCCCACTCGTGGCGGTTCGTGTACGTCAGGCGCACGGGTTCCTTCAGCGTGATTCCTGGAGGAACGTAGAGGAAGAACCCGAGTGAGAGGAACGCGTAGTGCCGCAGTGTCTCCGGGGATTCCTCCTGCGGGAGCAGTGATGCGAATTTCTCCTCGAAAAATTTCTTGTGTTCCTCATTGATATCTCCCGTGCGCATCTGCCCGAAGATGCCAGCTATCATTTCCTTTCGTGTCGAGAACGCGAGACCTGTGCCTTCCCCTTGTTCCGTTGGCAGGGTGATCGGGAGCTCGAGAGAGGCAGACTTCGTAGGGGGCAATGCGATGAATGCTTCGAATGCGCGCAGTCGCGCGGACTTCAGGAAATCCGTTTCGCCAAGGGCTGACGAGAGTGCCAGTACTTCCTCCTTTGTGATCATGAGGGGAGTATGGAGGGAATGGAGCACCCCGTCGATCGACGGCACCATAGTTGATTATTCTTGAAAAGAATGTATAATATACTTAACACATACCACACACGCTCATGCCTGGAATCGGTGCACCGCCTGATAAGCGGCAACAGGGAGATGTTTTCGGACCAGCCCCAGAGGGTCCTCTAGATTTGAATGCTGCGAAGGCGGCGTTTAATGAGCGCGTCTCTCCTCTCACAAAAGAAGAGCGAGCGCAGATTGAAGAGCTTGGGACGGAGAAGACGGTGAAGTTCGAGTTCAAAGAGGAAGAGAAGGATATCCGTGGCGAGATTCGCTTTGAGAAAGATTCGCAGAATATGCGTTCCACCAAGATCACCATCCACTTCGAAGCGGATACCGAGTACGACGTGACGGGCGAGGTGTACTCCGCCTCCCTCGATTCAAAACGTGCTGTTGAGTGGTGGAAATCGCTTAGAGATCTCAATGATCCACGCTTCATTGCCACCCAACTGAGTGCATTCCACCAGAAACTCGCTCGGGCAAAGGCGGAATCTCGTGAGAATGAGAGGAATCCTTCCTTCACCAGTGGTCTCAAGGAAGTCCTGGAAGAGGCGTTCCCTATTCTCCATCGTGACATTCTCCTTCGGTTGGCGGAGACCCGTCCTCGCGTCAACAAAGTGCTGAAGAGTGGATATGAACGAGAGCGGAAGGGGACCGAGGGGTCAGCGAATGGCACGTTTGAAGGGAAGATCTGATCTTCAGGGACCGCGCCCCGAACGGGCGCTCCTCGGGTGCATGGGATTTGTTGAACCCACTGCGGGCAAGTATGCCCGCGCTTGTTTGTTGTTTTTTTCTCACCCGACGCTTCCTTCCATCTCCAATTCAATCAACCTGTTCATCCGGCTTCGTCTGCGGACTACGCCGCGATGAACTCGCAGATATTTCTTTACCCAACACTCCCTTCCATCTCTAGTTCGATCAGGCGGTTCATCTCCACTGCGTACTCGAGCGGCAGCTCGCGCACGATGGGTTCGATGAAGCCATTCACGATCATTGCTTTCGCCTGCTCCTCCGGGATGCCACGGCTGGTGAGGTAGAAGAGATCTTCTTCAGAGAGCTTCCCCACCGTTGCTTCGTGCGCGATCGTCACGTCGTTGTTGCGGATTTGCATGTCTGGGATCGTGTCCGTGCGGCTCAATTCATCGAGGAGGAGTGCATCGCACTCGACGCTCGCTGTGCAGTCGTGCGCGTGGGGGGCGACCTTGAGCGTTCCGCGGTAGATAGCCGCGCCGCCGCCCTTGCTGATGGATTTGGAGATGACCTTACTCGAGGTGTGCGGAGCCATATGGAACACCTTCGCGCCGGTGTCCTGCCACTGCCCTGCATTCGCGAAGGCGATCGCCAGGTGGTCGCAACGTGCGCCCTCGCCGACGAGCATGGAGCAGGGGTAGAGCATCGTCACACCGCTGCCCATGTTCCCACCAATCCACTCCATCGTTCCGTCCCTTTCCACAATCGCGCGCTTGGTATTCAGGTTGTACGTATCGCGGCTCCAGTTCTCCACGGATGCGTATCGCGCCTTCGCTCCCGGCTTCACGAAGATCTCCACGAGTCCCGCGTGGAGCGCTTGCGAGCCGTACTTCGGAGCCGAACATCCCTCGATGTAATGCGCATCCGCTCCCTCCTCCACAATGATCAGCGTGTGCTCGAATTGCCCCATGTTCCGCGCGTTCATGCGGAAGTACGCCTGGAGCGGTTCGCGAATCTTCACGTTCTTCGGTACGTGTAGGAATGTCCCGCCTGACCAGACAGCCCCATGCAGAGCCGCAAACTTGTGGTCCGTCGGTGGCACGCACTTCATGAAGTACTTCCGCACCATCTCCGGATGCAGCTCGAGCGCATCGTCCATATCGAGGAAGATGACGCCCAGTTTCTCCCACTCTTCCTTCAGATTGTGGTACACGACTTCACTCTCGTACTGCGCGCCGACACCGGCGAGCACCTTGCGCTCCGCTTCGGGGATGCCTAGGCGGTCGTACACTCTGCGGATCTCCTCCGGCACCTTCCCCCAGTCGTCCGTCTCCGTCGTCCCGGGGCGCGCGTAGTACACGATGTCATCAAGGTCGAGCGTCGAGAGATCTGCCCCCCACGTGGGCATCGGCTTCTCCCGGAAAATCTTCAAGCATTCCAAACGATGCGCGAGCATCCACTCCGGTTCACTCTTATCACTGCTGATCTTCCGCACGAGCTCCTCGCTAAGCCCCTTCTTCACTCCCTCCATGTACGGTGTCGGGTTTGCGGTATCGAAAATCTCGCGGGAGAGGCCAGAGAAGATCGGGGTGGAGGACACGGGTCGAGTATAGTTGACAACTGTAGGGTTCGTTAGCTGAATTGCTGCTTATTAGGGAACCCCCCTTCGCCAAGGCTTCGGGGGGCGAGCAGGGAACAGGCATCAGTTTTGTGCTAGAGTACGCAGGTTATGCACGAGAACATCGCCTTCCTGAAGGGCTTCCTCCAGCACCCGGGGGATATCTCCTCCGTGATCCCCACCTCGCAGATCGCGGTGAAGCGCGTCATCGATCTCATCGATGGATCGCAGAAGCGGGTGATCGTGGAGTACGGCCCCGGGACCGGCGTGCTGATGAAGCAACTTCTCAAGAAGGGGAAGCTCACCGATGACAGTGAAGTGATTCTCATCGAGAAGACTCCGGAGTTTGCGGACATGCTGCGCCAGAATATCCACGATCCGCGTGTGAAGGTCTTCTGCGATTCCGCCGAGAACGTGAAAGAGATCCTGCAACAGTGTGGACACACCCACGCGGACTACATCCTCTCGAGCATTCCTTTCTCTATCTTCTCTGAAGACCTCCGTAATTCCATCCTCGAGAACACCCGCGATGTCCTCAGCGATGACGGTACCTTCATCGTCTACCTCTTCCGCCTCCGCGTTCGCGACTACCTCAAGGAATACTTCCTCTCCGTGCACACGGATCGGGAACTCCGGAACATCCCTCCCCTCTACATCTTCCAGGCGAGGAGGTAGATCAACTAGAGCGACCGTCGCCAGTCTTCACTAGTGTCTTCCGGCGGGATTGATGTCCTCCAATCATTTGAGCCAGGCCCATCTTCCGGAATGGATTCCCTCCAATCAGTTTTCTCCTCAGGGATTGATTCCCGCCACTCATTACCCGGGTTGGGTGCGGATTTCTTCCACTCGCCAGTATTCGCAAACTCTTTTCGTGCATCATCCTCCTTCACTGCGTCTGCAGCGCGTTGCTCAGATGCTGCTTTTACATCGACGTCGATGAATTCGAGAATTCTCCATAGGGGAGCCTTCTTCCGTAGCAGTTCGCTCACTGCTCGTATTCGATCTGTAACATCCTCTCGTGAAGGCAGGCGCAGATCATCCGTTTTCCCTTCCGCAACACTCATGTACTGCTGGAAGCGCTTCGCTGTTTCTCCTTCGACAATTCCCCGCTCATGACCTAGTCCGGCATTCCTCAATTTCTCTTCCAGTTCCTTCCGGACTTCACCGATCTGGGAAACTAAGTCGGCGCCTGTTTTCCTCTCTACATCTGTTGAAAGGTCTTTCTGTTTGTCTGGTTGTAGTGTCATAATAATATTATACCATAATTATTAAATAAAGGAAATTCAGCGTAATCCACAGCAAAAGGGTCATTTGAGCTGAATTTAGGGATACTCCTGTCACTATACTACAGGGTGTTGAAGTAGTATTCAGTTATTGGATTCCCTTTCAGTGTGGGTCATTACCTCTAGCCCCCCCTTAGTCCACTATTGTCGCGGAAGCCAAATTCCGCAAAATGGCATATGCTCGTGTAGGTTTTGCCTTCTCCACTATTATTATTCAATTGATTGGAACGATCCAAGGTTCGTAGGAGAGTAATAATCTCCGTGTTGAGATCATTGATGGCACTACTCTGTTTATCTAAGGCAAGCTTTCCAATATTTGTTGCACGGACTCGAAACATTTGCATGTACGATAGGATGGCGTCCTCGGAGAGGTCATCCTCGGACAGTGCAAGCTGATCCAACTTCACTCGTGCGAAGTGCAGTGTCCCATCCAGCAGTTTCTGGTTCGGTTTCTGTTGTTCCCCGCCGCTGGTGTCTTCTTCCTGCGGTCGCAACGTCATGCGCGCATAGTTCCCTGATAAGTGCACATTAACAATGAAATCTACTTCAATTCTAATTTTTCAGCTCAATGAAGCCAAAAAATCCATGCTCTCAGTTCATGGGGAATGCCGGGTTCTCGAGAATCCGCCCGTGGTCGTACAGGGTGAGGGGTGCTACTCCAGCTCGTACGTGATCGTCACAGAAACGGTCACCTCCTGCTCGCCCGCGGGGATGGACTCCTGCTTGACCATGCCGGCATCCATTGCTGTCTCTGCTCGCATCATCATGGGCATGGGGGGATTGTAGCCACCGTAGCCTTCGGAGAAGCCGCGGATGACGCCCAAGCTCATACCAAGATCCTTGGCGAGCTTCTGCGCTTTCTCCTGAGCCTGCTCGATCGCCTTCTCGCGCGCTTTCTCCTTGATAGCCTCTGGCTCATCGATGGTGAAGTTCACAGAGTTCGCCTGGTTTGCGCCTGCCTCCGTCGCCGCAGCGAGCACATCACTCACCGCATCGAGATCGCGCACTTTCACTCTGAGAGATTGACTCCCCTCGAAGCCGCGGAAGACCGTACCCTGCTGCGTCCAGTCGTTGATGGGCTGGAGCGAGAAGTACTCTGTACGGATATCCTTCTCCTCCACGCCCGCCTTCTTCACTGCGGCGATCACCTGCTTCATCCCCTCTGTGAGCTTCGTCATTGCTGCTTTGTGCGTTGGGAGCCTCCCCGTCTGGATCCCGAAGCTCAGCTCAGCGATATCGGGCGGAGCGAACTCGCGGGCCTCACCGGTGACGGTGATGGTCGGCGGCTCCTGGTCGCGGACCTCAATGGTCTTGCCCATGATGTACGCGCCGCTCGCGATGACAGCGACGATGATGGGGAGCCACACCGGTGGCCGGATGGTGAGAGTGCGGGTGTCGTCCATAGTGTCCGCATTGTACGCTTACTTAGCATGTGCGAAAGAGCTCACATCATACAATATCGAGGCTTAGCGCAGCGCTCTCTCCTCTTTCACCGTACTTCGCATACCCCTCCTTCTCCAAGGTGTGCGCGAGTTCCTTCCCTCCACTCTCCACGATCTTCCCCGTGACCATCACGTGCACATGGTCCGGGGTGATGTAGCTGAGGAGGCGCGCGTAGTGCGTGACGAGGATGGCGGAGAACTTCGGTGAGCGCATCGCGTTCACACCCTCCGCGACGACTTTCAGCGCATCGATATCGAGCCCGGAGTCCGTTTCATCGAGCAGGGCGAGTACGGGCTCCAGGATGGACATCTGGAGGATCTCCGCCTTCTTCTTCTCCCCTCCGCTGAAGCCCTGGTTCACGGAGCGCTCCGCGAGGGCAGGATCCATCTTCAGTTCCTTCATCGCCGTCTCCAGTGTCTTCTTGAACTGGAGGATGGTCGGCATCTTCCGCTTGGGGAAACGCACTGTCATCTGTGCCTTGTATGCCGCGAAGAGGAAGCTCCTGAGAGTCACTCCCGCAATTTCTTTCGGGTACTGGAATGCGAGGAAGAGTCCCGCCTGCGCGCGCTCCGTCGGCTCCATTGCGAGGAGATCCTTTCCTTTGAGCTTTGCCGTCCCTCCGAGCACCTGATACTTGGGATGTCCCATGAGTGTCGACACGAGGGTTGACTTCCCCGATCCATTGGGTCCCATGATCGCGTGGATCTCCCCCTCGTTCACCGTGAGGTTGATCCCGTGGACGACTTCTTTGCCTTCCACGGCGATCTTCAGGTTATTGATTTCTAGTAGGGGCATAGGGCCAGAATAACAGAGTAACAGAATAACAGGAGGGAACAGGATCCTGGTACTCTGGTACTCGGTTATTCTGTTACTCTACGTTCGTGCCCAAGGTCACTTTCGTCATGAGCAACGGCCAGCAGAAGGTTGTCGAAACTGAGGACGGCAAGGCGATCCTGCAGATTGCCCTCGATGCCGGCATTCCGATGGAGCACGCCTGCGGAGGCAACGGCTTCTGCACCACGTGCATGTGCAAGGTACAGCAGGGGATGGAGCACCTGAGTCCGCGCAATGACCGCGAGGAGAACATGGGTGTCGTCAACGATCCCGAGCGCTTGAGCTGCCAGAGTCAGGTGCATGGGGATGTCACGGTGGAAGTGATTGAGTACTAACTAGGGAACAGGGAACAGAATAACAGGACCCTGTTCCCTGATATTCGGTTCCCTGTTCCCTTTTCAGGTGGATCACACTCTTGCAAGCGACAAGAGCTTCGCCTTCACCTCCTCGTCGTAGGGTTCCAGCTTGTTGATGCGTCGGTAGGTCTCCTCCGCTTTCTCCGTGTACCCCAGCTGCAGATAGCATTCTGCGAGCAAATGGAGGATGACGGTGTCTCTGCTCAGGCGGACGCTGGCTTTCTCGAGGAGGGGAGCGGCTTCCTCAAACCTCTTGGCTGCGATGCAGGCGCGGCCCAGGGCTGCGGAGCGCTCTGGGGTCTGCGGATCACGATTGAGCGCTTCCTGGTATGCATGGCATGCCTCGACGTACTTCTCCTGGCGGTAGTAGGCGAGGCCCAGGTTCGCATGGAAGGAGACATCGTCCCGGTCTTGAAGGAGTTCCCGGTAGAGGGCTTCCGCTTTCGACTCGCGATCAGAGGTGAGGTACAGCTTCGCGAGCTGTGCCTGCACATCGTACGCGTGGGGGTGGATGGTGAGGGCCTGGATGAAGAAGCGTTCGGCCTCTTCTATCTTCCCCTGCGCGATGGATTTCTCTGCAGCTCTCACGAGCGAGCGGACCTTCTGGAGTTCGATCGCGGAGGTACGCGGGCTCTTGCGTGGCTTCTCGATGGTCTTCTCCTCACTGAACTGCACACCCCGATCCTCCGCCCACTGCAGACGCTGCTTGATGCTCCTCACGAACCTCCGAATCGAGCGATGTCGGAGCAGGGCACGCGCGCCGAGGAGGGCGCAGATGCCGAAGAGCGACCCGAAGAGGACGAAGACGTAGACCAGAGCTCAGAAGGACGCTGAGAGCCTAGCACTGCGAACAAAGTGGAGCAAGAGAACAGAATTGGGGGAAGGGCAACTGGCAGGGAACCGGGAACAGGGTTTATCTAACGCTGTTGCGTCTTCCCTGATCCCCCCGGTTCCCCGTTCCCGGTTCCCTGTTCCCCATTCGGGCTCTGCGTTAGCTCCCTCCCGTAACTGACAACACAAACTGTTGCAACAGGAGGTTCCTCTGGGCGTTCGTCTTCAATCCTCGGAGGAGTCGTACGAGGTGTCTAGTTTCCTTTACAGGAAGGGGGGAGCGGTTTCGCAGTGCGAGGGCCAGATGGAGGAGGAACTGGTCCGCCTCTTCCGATTTCTTCTCGAGGGGTTCGATGCCCTTTATTCGCTCCGCGAATGATGTGGCGTTCCAAAAGGAGAGTGCGCGGTTGTACTGCTGGCGTTCCTTTCGCAGGGCATCGGAATCGCGCAGTCGTTCGACGACACCGGGTGCTCCCTGTGCTACGTGCAGGATGAACTGTGCATCCTGCTCATCCACATCCTCGAGGAGCGGCTTGAGCTGCCGGTACGGGACACGGGTGAACCGCAGGACGCGGGAGCGGGAGATGAGGGTCGGGAGCAGCGAGGAGAGGGACTCTGTTGTGAGGAGGAAGACGACGCCTTCCGGTGGTTCCTCCAGGATCTTCAGGAGCGCATTAGCGGCCTCGTCCTGCATGCGTTCCACGGAACGGATGAGGCAGCAGCGGAAAGGGCTCGATACCACCTCCGCGAGCCGGCGCTGGAGAGCACGTACATCCTCGACGGAGATCATGTTCGTCTTCGCTCGCGCTTTCATACGGTGTTGCTGCGGGACGTTCGTCGAGCGAGCGAGTACTTCTAGATCCTCGGACACCTCTTCCATCCACAACTGATCGAGGATGAGGAGATCTCGATGGATGAGTCGCTCCGCCTGATGCACTGCCGCGCGTGCGTCTTCGGGAGAGAGGCCATGCGTCAGCAGCTCCTGCGAGAACCACTTGGCGACCGTGAACTTGCCCACGTGCCGCGGTCCCGCGAAGAGGTACGCGTGCGCTACGTTCCCGTTCGTAAGATCCTGCGTGAGCTCATGGAGGTGCTGTTCATGGCCGATGATGTCCCCGCGCTGAATACTCACCGAGGCATTGTACCGTTTCTTTACTCCTTGGAGCCAAACCGCAGCCAGAGCGCCTGTGTGAGGAGCATCGTGGGGATGAGTGCTGTGCGGCCGAAGGTATTCCCGCTCACTAGGAACTCTACTTCCTTCGTGCAGAGGTAGATCGCGAGGACGAGGAGCAGGGACCCGATTCCCCAGAGGGAGGGAGTGTCCTGCAACAGCGTGCGCGGATTGCGCTTCGTCACCACGATCAGGGCGACAATCCCGAGTGCGATCGCGTACCAGTGCACACCAAAGGATCCCGTGACGAAGAGCTGCACGAGGACGAGCCGGATCGCCTCCGGATGGAACGCGACGCTGCTGCCATGGGGAGAGAGTGGGAGACCGGAGGCGAGAAGGAACGCGACCCAGCCGAGACCGAGTACACATGCAGGGAGAATGCCTCTGCGTATTCCTTTGTGCAGCGTTTTCCTCTGCACACTGGTGACGAGGGCGAGGGCAATGAATGGGAGGAGTGCGAAGTAGAGACCCTCGAGCTTCGTCCATGCTGCTGCAGCTGCGAGGAGTCCGCTTATCGTCAGTGATGTCACATCTCCCGATGTCACATGCTCATGGAGGAACAGCGAGGCGAGCAGAATGAAGAGTGTTACGTGGATATCCGCGTACCCCTGGCGAAGGTGGATCACGACGAGGGGGATTGCGAGCAAGAGCGTGATGCCGATGAGAGCGCACCGATTCCCGTACTGTCTGCGGATGAGCAGGAAGAGGGTGAGGAGAGACGTCGTAGAGAGGAGGAATGTTGCCGCATTCGCGAGCCGATCGGACCAACCACCGGGGAGGGCAAAAACCACGTGCAGACTGTGAATGAGGATGGGGTACTGTGCTTTCGCTATCCCGTCGAAGACGAGGGACTGTGCCTGGTACGACTGCATCGATCGCATCGCCCAGTTCGTGAAGGCATCCCAGAAGAAAGTGGGGAATGCGAGTGCATAGAGTGCAGCGGAGAGCAGGGCTACGAGTGCAACTATTCCGCAGACAGAAGCTAGAATCGGAGAAAGATGAGAGGATGGTATTCGCTCGTGTTCGGCTGCTGTCTTCCTGCGTCCTCTCGTGAGGAACCATACGAGGAGTGCGATGATGAGTACGCCATGAATGCTCCCGATGGAGAGGAGTGTCCATCTGAGTCCCAGGATGTGTGCGAGGAAGAAGACGAGTGCATTCGTCAGCGTTCCCAGAGGGTACGAGAGTGCGATCGTGACGGCGTCGTTCCGTCGTGTTATCCCTCGCAGGAGCAGGTGCCCTTCGCCTGAGAGGAGTGCAGTGATGCCGATGAAGGAGAGGATTGCGATCACGGTAGTGAGTGGAGTCGGGCGATAGCGCTCCCCGCGGGGAATGTCGCGATGATCTCTCCCGGTCTCGATTTCCCATCGCATGTCACAAGTCCGCCTTCAGCGGACCATGGTGCGAAGAGGGCAACGAGTGTTGCGTCATCCCATCCATCACCCATGGTCTTGATTTCGGTGGGGTAGAGGAAGTACCGGAGAGGAGTGGCGAACGTTCCGCACACGGCGACCGATTCCGGTCGTGAGGAGATGACGAGTTCAAGCTTCAGTTTCTGTATCAATGGATACATATCGATCGCATCTGCGTACGTCCCATCCGTCCGCCAGGCACTCACGTCTGCAGCAGCGCTCCTCACAATATTGAGGGAGAATCGCGCAGCGTAGACGAGGATGAAGACGAGGGCGATCGTCGGGAGTAATCGCTTCGGGAGCCCTAGTGCAAGCCAAATTCCTGTGATGAGGAGCAAGGCAGTTCCCAGGAGGATCGTGAAGGAGAAACCGCCGATGCTGTACCCGGAGAGCTCGTTGATCGACGTGCCAATGAAGCGCTCGTCTGCGGCGAGGTGCGATGCGTACGCACCGATGCGTTCTCCTGCACTCGCAACACTCTCGAGTGTCACCTTGTGCATAGTGGGGTTCGCACTCTTGAGGTTGTACGTCCGCACGACGAACGCGTACTCCCGCGGATTCCACCATGGAGATGCGAGGAGTGGTATCAGGACATCTCCTTCTTCCGATGGTGGCAGAATAGTGAGGAGCGGATCGAAGGTCGCTCTGCCGTCGAAGGGGCCGTAGAGGACCGGAACGGGATTCGCGGAAGAGTAGCGAATGCGCAGATGGCTGCCGCCGTCGCGGAACGTGAAGAGCGAACTCTCCTGCTCGATGCCGTTGCTATCGCTGCGCTCGAATGCGCTCTCCACCTCGCGTTGAATTTCTGTCGGTGTTGCCATGCGCTCACCCTCGAGCTCGTACGGAATCCCTTCCTGCGCCCAGACTGTGGGGGAGAGCAGGATGGCCAGCGCGATGGTGATACCAAGTTGCAATTGAAAGGCAACTATTCCAGAAAACCAGATACTTCCTCCTCTCGTACGCCGTAGCGATATCGCAGCTCTGAAAACATCAATGACCATACAGACATTAGTCACGTTTTCATCGCGAAGGCGTATGAGTCTCCTCATGGCGTCGACTGCTTCGCAGAGGTCAAGGTTCTGCAGAGCTGCCTCGCATTTGCCCGATTCTTCGAGGATGGCACGCGTCTGCTCTCCTGCAGGCATGCACGTAGGAGCTGCGAACGCGTGGGATTCACGATGAACGGTGCGGAGCGGATGGGGAAGACCCCATGCATCTTCTTATGCGATGTCACAATGTTCGTGGCATCCCGTAGCAGGAACGTGTGCGATGCTCCAGATACTGCCTTGCGCGTGAAGTCCACGTAGACATCGAGGACGACGTTCTCGCAGGCCGCGATGGAGTAGTAGGAGGGTAGCTTAAGGTGCACATCGGCTCGCTCCGGATTGAAGAGTCCCTTCGCGAGCAACGTCTCCCCTTCCTTCAGGGTGATCCAATCCAGGTTCGTGAGGTTCCCGAAACCTGCATGGTGCACCGTCAGCGACTCCACGTTGAATTTCGCGAGGCACCCATTCTCGAGCGTGATCGAGAGCACTTTCACCTTCTTCTCCTCCGGTACAACACCACGCATCGTCGGTCCGGGTTGCGTCGCGTAGATTCTGAGTTCATCTGCCGCCGCACGCGCGAAGGCTGCGGAGGGTCCGCTCAGGAGAGACAGGCTCACCACTGCAACGGATACGAGACGAGAGAGGAGGGAAGGCACGATGGGAGTATAGGGTGCGACTCGCGTGTACCTCAAGGATGGAGACGCGCGGATTGGTGCAGAGACGTGCGAATCGCACGTCTCCACCGAATCGCGCGTCTCTATCGCCCGTGGCACTTCTTGTACTTGCGGCCGCTACCGCACGGGCATGGATCGTTTCGGCCGACCTGCTGCATGGCACTCGGCTTGTTCTGTGCTGCACGTTGCGGTGGCGGTGCCACGCGGATGAGGTCGACGCCCTGCCCCTCGAGAGGCTGGCTCTGCACCACTGGGGCTGCTCCCGTGCTCTCGAGCTCTCGCTCGATCGCCTCTGCATTCGTCTCCAGATTCTGTAGTTCGCTCTCCTCCTCCAGCACCTGCGGAGTGGCGAACTCGGCGAAGTCCGTCTGCAGGAGCGCGCGGACGATGGTGGCATTGATCGTTGCGAGGAGCTGCCCGAAGCGGCGGAAGCCCTGGTCCTGGTATTCAATAAGCGGATCGCGCTGCGCGTACCCAGAGAACGCTACCTGCTCCCGCAGGTGCGACATGTCGTCGATGTGGTCCATCCAGTGCGCGTCGATGGAACGCAGGGTGATGATGCTCTCCGCTCGAGCCGCCGTCTCCCGCTCCACTTCCGCACACTTCCGCTCGAAGGTATCGATGAGGATCGTGCGCAGACGCTGCACGAGGAATTCCTTCTCCGGGAACTTCATCATCTCCTCGTTCGTCAGCGGTACCGCGCTCCCGGGGAGCAGGACGGTGAGTGCGGCGAGGATCTTCTCGCGATCCCACTGCTCCGCATCGTCATTGAGTGCGTAGGTATTGGCAATGCCCTGCGCTTCCTTGGCGATCGCTTCCAGGATCTCTGCATGAAGTGGGGATTCTCCATTTGTGTTCTCCGTATCCTTCGCCCCCTCTGTGATCTTCACGAGGATCTTCTGGCGGCGCTTGTAGATGATCTCGCGGTGCTTGTTCATCACGTCGTCGTACTGGAGGACGTGGCGTCGGATGTCGAAGTTGCGCCCCTCTACCTTCTTCTGTGCGCTCTCGATCGACCGGGACACCATGCGACTCTCTAGGGGTTGATCATCGGGAACATGCAGACGCTCCATCATCGATTTGAGCCTGTCGCCACCGAAGAGGCGCATGAGGTCATCCTCCATGGAGACGAAGAACTGGCTCTCGCCGGGGTCGCCCTGGCGTCCGGAGCGGCCGCGCAGCTGGTTGTCGATGCGGCGTGCTTCGTGACGCTCTGTGCCGAGGATGCAGAGACCTCCTAGATCCTGCACTCCCTCACCTAATTTGATGTCCGTTCCGCGTCCGGCCATGTTCGTGGCAATGGTGATCGACTGCTTCTGCCCAGCATTCGCCACGATATCCGCTTCCTTTTCGTGCTGCTTCGCATTGAGCACCTGATGCGGGACACCCTCCTCCTGGAGCAGAACGCTCATCGCCTCCGATTTCTCAATGGAGGTCGTACCGATGAGCACCGGCTGTCCCAGGGCGTACTTCTCCTTCGCGATCTTCGCGACTGCCCGGAACTTCGAAGCGACAGTCCTGTAAATCGCATCCGCCTTGTCCTTGCGGACCATCGGTCGATGCGTGGGGATGACGATCGTGCGGAGTTTGTAGATCGATTCGAATTCCTCCTCCTCCGTCTTCGCGGTTCCCGTCATACCGGCGAGCTTGTCGTAGAGGCGGAAGTAGTTCTGGAAGGTGATGGTGGCGAGTGTGCGGCTCTCGCGCTGCACGTCTACCCCCTCCTTCGCTTCGATCGCCTGGTGGAGACCGTGCCCGTAGCGCCGTCCCGGCATCAGGCGACCTGTGAACTCATCGACGATGATGATCTCGCCCTCCTTCACAACGTAGTCGACGTCGAGCCTGTAGATAGCGTGTGAACGGAGCGCCTGCTCGATGTGGTGCACTTCCTCGAAGCCGCGTTCCGTGTAGATGTTCTGCACCCCGAGGAGTTCCTCCATCTTGCGTATGCCCTCCTCTGTGAGGACTGCAGTGCGTTGCTTCTCATCGCGCGTGAAGTGCGTTTTCTCCTCCAGTCCCCGCACCAGCTGCGCGTACTGCACGTACTTCACGGTGGATTCCGCTGCCGGCTGGCTGATGATGAGCGGCGTGCGGGCTTCGTCGATGAGGATGGAGTCCACCTCGTCTACGATTGCGTAGTGGAGGCCGCGCTGCACCTGGTGCGCCAGGGATGTCGCCATGTTGTCGCGCAGGTAGTCGAACCCGTACTCGTTGTTCGTCCCGTACGTGATATCGCACCCGTAGGCTTCTCTCCTTTGCTCCGTCGTGAGCCCGTGGACCACCGTGCCCACGGTCATCCCGAGCGCTGAATACAGCATGCCCATCCACTGGCTGTCGCGTCGTGCGAGGTAGTCGTTCACCGTGACGACGTGCGCTCCCTTCCCCGTCAGCGCATTGAGGTAGATCGGCAGTGTGCACACGAGAGTTTTTCCCTCTCCTGTCTTCATCTCCGAGATGTTCCCCCGGTGCAGCACGATGCCGCCCAGGATCTGCACGTCGAAGGGCACCATGTGCCACGTGAACTCCTGCTTCCCGATGTGGATGGATTTCCCCTGCAGTAACTCACATGCGCGGATGGCCACAGCGAATGCTTCCGGAAGGACATCATTGAGAGAGGTGCCGCTCTGCACCTTCGCCTTCAGCTCCGCCGTCTTCTTCGGTACATCCTCGAGTGTCAGTGCGCGGATATCAGCCTCCGCCCCGCGCCTGCGGACTGCTGCGACCATCGGGCGGATCCGCTTCAATTCCTTCTCGTTGGGATCGCCCAGGAGCCGGTTGAGGGTCTCGAGAAAAGACACTGTTCTATTGAGGGAATTCCTGAGACCGAGAGGATAGCACTGATTGGAGCCTGTCTACAGCCTTCTTCCATCATTGGGACCCGGTTTTCCGCATCGCTACGCCTCGCGCGGGATAGCACTCGGAGCTTCACCACCCCCTCCCGTACCACGGAGTGATGATTTCTGAGGAATACTGCTGCGATGCGAGAAACTGAGGGAGGATTTCTCCGATCGGTCGCAGCGTCGCATCGCGGAGTTTCTCCTTCAGAACATCACGGTGCTCCGGTATGAGCTCCCCTGCGAACGGAGCGTCATCGGGATAGCGCTCAGTGAGGTCCGTGATCGGGAGGCACACAGCCTCAGGAAAATCCTTGGTATACTCCCCGAATCCCCGAGCGAAAATCTCCGTCTTCTTCGTGGAGTGGAGCCACAGGAAATTCTCCTCCGTTACTCGTGCACGGTAGAGGTCGCTCAAGTGGATACCAGCGGAGGGGATGTTGAGAAGGTAGCTCATCGTATTGATCGTGCTCACCGCGACGCGCAGACTCGTGAATCCTCCGGGACCGCTGACGCACGCGAGCTGCGTTAAATCCTCAAATTTCCATCCTGCCTTCTTCAGCATTTCCTCGATGATCGGCGTGAGTTCATGATCGGCGATCCGGTGATCCACTGCTTTCGAGGATACGATTTCCTCGTCCTTCGTGCAGGCGACGAGGCCCGAGTGGGAGGCGAGGTCGAGGAAGAGGGTGGGCACGGGGATAGGGTACTGGACTGGTGCCCTCACCCCTAGCTCCTCTCCCGCGAGGAAATGTATTGAGCTTGTGCCCTCACCCGCCTCCGCCCCGTGCGCGGGGCTACGGACGGGCAAGCCCTCTCCCTCTCCCGGACGCGGGAGAGGGAACTGTTTGTTGTTCTGTTGAATCGCCCCCTTCTCCCGCGTCCGGGAGAAGGGTCGGGGGATGAGGGCAGCTGCCCAGCTTCTCGCTACACTACCGTCGTGCCCTCCCTCTCCGTCATCATCCCCACCCACAAGCGAGCCCCGATCCTCGAGCTTTGCTTGAACTGTTTGCGGAATCAGACAATCGCGCAGGAGATCGAGGTGATTGTAGTCAGTGATGGGATTGATGATGCGACCGAGCAACTCATGCGAAAACTTCCAACTTCCAACTCTCAACTTCCAAGAAACTTTCAATATATTGTAATCGAAAAAGCCCAACAGGGAGTTGCACGGAATAGAGGAGTGGAGAGAGCGAGTGCACCTCTTTGCCTGTTTATCAGCGATGATATTTTCCTTGTGCCGGAAGCGTGCGAGAAGCATGTGAAGGTGCATAGCGATCAGCGGGCAGCGAGCAGCGAGCAGCGAAATAGGGAAGACTCGTTACTGACCGCTGACAGCTGGCCGCTGACAGCTGCACTCGGCTACACCACATGGGATCCTTCGATCGAAGTGACCGACGTGATGCGCTGGCTTGAACGGACCGGGTGGCAGTTCGGATACTCGAAAATTGAGCGCTACGCACATGGGTTCTTGCCTCGAGATTCACAGCACCAGTTCACGTATACGAGCAATATCAGCATTCCGACGGAGATCGCGCGCAGGTACCCATTTCGCGAGGATGTGACACTCTACGGCTGGGAGGATGTGGAATGGGGACTTCGGCTGCGTGATGCGGGAGTGCGCTTGTACTACGAACCAGATGCAATCGGGCATCACCATCATCATGTGACACTTGAAGACTCGCTTGCGAGGATGGAAACGCTCGGACGATCCGTCGTTGCCGTGAGTCGCATGAATCCGGAGCTCGATCGGCTGCCGCGCGGATGGAAAATGCGCGCGTACCAATTCCTCTCCTACCTTCCGACGATGCGTGGGCGGCATGCGAAGGTGTTCCTTAAAGGGATCGCAAAGGGGCAGGATGGCATGTAACAGAGCCAAAACTCCTCTTGCTCTCCGCGGCATGTCATACCCCTTCGCGCTAAGAAGATTCTCCATTTTCGAGAGATCGATGAAAGCGGTTCTTGGCTCAGGAAAGCGCTACGGGGCACGAGAGGAGGGAGCACCTTGTCCTCGGAAAATTTGCCTTTCCATTGTAACTTGGTACCATGTACAATGTACTTGTCTTCGATGATTCAGTTTTCACTGTTCCACTCTAGTTTGGAACGGTGGTTTTCCGCTTTCCCAACCATCCTATGCGCGCGTCATTCCTAGCCGCCATTAACCAAATCTGCGCCGAGAAGAACGTCGACCCCGATCAGGTGATCGAGGCGGTGAAGCTCGCGATCGCGACCGCGTACCGCAAGGACCACGGCAATAATAAGGAGCTCGATATCCGTGTGGAGCTGGAGGAGGGGAAAGACATGCCGATCATCCTCCTCGTCAAAGAAGTGGTGGAGGACGTGGAGAACGACAGCTTCGAGATCAGCCTGAAGGACGCGCGCAAAGTGAAGCCGGATGCGGAGGTGGGGGACGAGATCCTCATCGATGTGACGCCGATTGAGTACGGCCGCATCGCGACGCAGGCCGCGAAGCAGGTCATCCTCCAGAAGCTCCAGGAAGCGGAGAAGCAGAGCCTCTACGAGATGTTCAAGGATCGCGAGTCCGAGCTCCTCACAGCAACGGTGACGAAGGTGGATCCCAACTGGGTGACGCTGGAGATCGAGGGGATGACGGTGTCGCTCCCGTGGAGGGAGCAGATCCCCGGCGAGCACTACTACACGGGCAAGCGCCTCCGCGTGTTCCTCGATCGCGTCGAACTCACAGGCAAGGGACCGCAGCTGCGCATCTCGCGCACGCACCCGAACCTCGTGAATAAGCTGCTCGAGTTGGAAATTCCGGAAGTTCGCAATGGTGATGTCGAGATCAAGGCGATCGCGCGCGATCCGGGGTTCCGCAGCAAAGTTGCGGTGATCAGCCACGACCCGCGCATCGATCCCATCGGTGCATGCGTTGGACAGAAGGGCGTGCGTATCCAAGCAGTCATGGAGGAACTCAACGGCGAGCGCGTCGACATGATCGAGTGGTCTGAGGATCCGATTAAACTGATCTCCCTCGCTCTCCAACCTGCTGCTATCTCCGCAGTCATCATCGTGAACGCGCAGGAACACCTGGATGATCAGGGTCGCCGCATCAAGAAGCGTGCAGCCGTCTTCGTCGAGGAAGCCCAGCGCCCGATGGCCATCGGCAAGAAGGGCCAGAACATCCGCCTCGCGACGGAGCTCACCAGCTACGAGCTCGACATGTACAACTACGAGGAGCTCCCCGCCTTCAAGGTGAAGCTCGCGGAACTGCGCAGTGGTGACACAGGTGCTGAAGCATCGGTTACCGAAGCAGCAGCTCCAGAAGGGGCCGCTCCCGAAGCGCCGGCTGCAGAGGAGGTTCCAGCTGTTGAGGTCACTGCCCCAGTGGATGCTCCTGCTGCAGAGACCGGCACCGAGGAAGTGGCGAAGGCGGCGTAAGTGGCGCGTTGAGACCCAACGAAGTCCGGATGAGTTGCAAAAATATTATTGAAAGTCACTTAGCCTCCCCTCGATGATTATGAGGAACCGTTCCCGTAAATGAGATCGCATACGTTTGTATTTATCTGAGGTTTTTGCTCTGTGCACGATAGGACACATACTGAGCATTTCCACTTCACGATTCCGCAGCTCGTCGAGCTCATGCACAATGAGTGATCGCGCGATAATGTGTCGATTTGATTCATGAAGTTGATCGAGCGCAATTGCAGCGCTACTATCATTCACATTGATCACCGTGGTCTTCCAGTAGCGCATCCCCTCGTATGCGATTCTGTATTTTCGAACGAGAGATATGAGCATATCGCAGCCGGCTTCTTGCACAGGCGCCGTTGCTCTCATCAGACTCAACTCTAGATGTTTCCCTCGGAAACATTTGAGCAGATCACGTTCATGCTCGGATAATTGCTCAAGTATTTCTTCCAGTAGCGCTGCGCGTGCACGTACACACTCTTGCGCGGTCACACGCTCTGGAGGCCAATGAGAGAACGTATCATGCATCGAGTTCTTCGAAGATGATTCCTTGGAGCAAAAGACAATACTGATGACGGATTTGCCCGATGTTCGATCGTAGATTTGTTATAATGTTCTTTCTCTGTGTTTCTCCTGAATCGTTACTGATTCCGTAGGCGGCAAGTCTGGTCATGCTCTCCATCAATTTCTGATACGTGTGCTTCAGCAGGCGCAGATTTTTTCGAGCAAGGGAATTGGCAATTCTCTTTCGAGTCTCGAGGTTCAGCCTTCCTAGCGCTTTTGCGAGAATTTCCTGCCCCACGTAGATTCCTTCCCACTCAGAAAAGTAAACATTTTCCATATCCTGCTCCACTCCTCTCTCAAGTTTCGCAGCCAAAAATGGTGTGTCCTTCTTGGCTGAGAATGGTGACCGCAATGAGAAGTGCACATGTTCATGTGCAAAACATCGCAACCGGTCCCTCTCCTCTTGGTTGCTACATTCTATCAGTACATTGAGAAAATCCTGCCTTGCAGCCTGCCATTCTTCTGGAGAAATCCGATCAGGCGGCCATGATCTCTCTTCATTTTTCTCCATACATGCATGATGTACTATTACGTTAATCAATCAATATTCAGATCATCATATCTTCTGGCATACGGTTCTATTCAGTCTGGGCTGTGACGTCCTCCCTTCCGTGGAAGCTTATCATAAAAGCTTGTCTGGGATTCAATCAACAGGTCATGTACCGTTCTTCCCATGCATCTCCCCGATTTGCCCTTCGTTGTCCTCGATACGGAGACGACGGGGTTCGTCCCACGGGCGCATCATGTGATCGAGTTCGCCTCGGTCCGGTTCGAGGGAGGGAAGCAGGTCGACGAGTACGAGCAGCTCTTCCACGCAGAGGACATCCCCTCGCATGTGCAGGCGATCACGCGGATACGGCCTGCGCACCTCTCGGGCAAGCCAAAATTCGAGGAGAAGCGGGAAGAGATCCTCACGCGCATCGGACCGGACACGCTGATCGTCGGGCAGAACACACCCTTCGATCTCTCCATGCTCAAGGGGGAGGGGATCGACCTCACCGATCGACCGTGGGTGGATACTTCCATGCTCGCGTCGCTCGTCTTCCCGGAGTTGAAGAGCTACTCGCTCGGGTACGTGAGTACTGTCCTCCACCTCATGCACGAGCCGCAGCACCGCGCGCTTGGGGATGTGCGTGCGACGCTCGAACTCCTGAGCAAGTGCTGGGAGCGACTTTTAGAAGTGACGCCTGCGATGGCGGAGCAGGCGAAGGAAATCATGGAGAAGGCGTCACCGGGGTACCGGATGCTCTTCGCGGCACTCCCTCACACTCGTGCGAAATCTGCCCCCAAGTGGCTCTCTGGATCACGGCACACGCAGAGCACGGCTCCGTCGTTCCGCGAGTTCGAGCCACTCGCTGCATCCGTTCCCGCGAAGGGGAACGTGCAACTCATCGAAGAGGAGCCGGATTCGCAGGCGATCGAGCAGACCATCGCTGCTCTTCTGAAGGATGATTCCAAGCACCACTGGGTTGCCGTGCGGAATGCGGAAACGTTCTTCCGCCGTTCCGTCGCCAAGGGTGAGGACGAGGCGATCCGCTTTCTCCATGCTCCGCAGTCGCTCCCCGATCCGGAAGCAGTGTCGCGACTCCTCGCGCAGGAAACATTCACCGCTGATGAGGCGACGCTCGCAGTCAAACTCCTGTGGTATAACCCTGTTGTTCGCTCGGATGTTCCGGTGCACGGTGGAGAGGAAGCGGTGTGGAATGGGAAGATCGCGTGCACGGAAACCTCGAAGCGATTCCGTGAGCAGCTCAAGGATCTGCCGCGCGTGCTCATCCTCGATCATCGCCAGCTGTTCCCTTTCCTCGCGGATGTGCCCGGCACACCAGAGGGTCCGGTGGATGAGACGTTCACCGAGGTAGAGGATCAGCTCCACATGGTCATTGGCGATGCGACGTACCTGGAAGATGCTGCCACCCGTGCGTACGGATGGGAGTGTCCCATCGACGATCTGCGCGCTGCTGCGGAGGGGGATGCCCTCCTCACGAAGTTCACCGATCATCTGCAGCTCTTTATCGAGAAGACGCGCTCATCTCAGGATCTGCGGTACCTCACACCATCGGATCTCCAGGGACCGGAAGCGAAGGGACTCCGGAAACAGATCGCGGAAGTACGAGCAGCGGAACAGGCAGGGAAGGCCGATGCGCTCCTCGTCGCTGTCGATTCGATCCTGGATCCTGTGAATCTCCAAGATCGACTCGTGTGGATCGAGCTGCGGAAGAATGGCAGCCAGTTCCTGCACTCCGTCCCCGAGCACGTCTCCACTCTCCTGGAACGGACCCTCTACACGCGATTCCCTACAACGATGATCATTCCGAGGGGTGCCTCGGACACGCTTGCTGAAATATTACCGCCATCGCACCGCATCACGAGCCTCGCGGCTCCGGTGAAGAAGGATTCCGTCCTCTCCCTCGCGATCACGCCGAACGTCACGCTCGATCATCTCCTCACCACCCCTCTCCCGGGGAAGACTCTCATCCTCGTGCCGAGCAAGGGCACCATCGAGGATGTGTACGTGAAGTACGTGGAGTCGCTCGAAGCGAAGGGTGTCACACTCATCTGTCAGGGAGTGAGCGGCGGGCACGGGCGAATGCAAGCACAGTTCCTCGCAGCGCCGGCACCCGTTGAATGGCTCGTCACACCGTGGGCATTGGAGGCGATGGACCTGCCTGAGGGCTGCATCGATCATTTCGTGATCTACGCACTCCCCTTCGATCACCCATCGCACCCAGTGATCAGCCGACGCGCCGCACGCTACAAGGATGCTTTTGCCCAGTACCTCCTCCCGCGCCTCGAGCACCGGCTCTTCCGCCTCGTTCGCGCCTTCTGCCGCTCCCGCGCCGCCGGTGGCGATGTGCATGTCCTCGATGATCGCCTGCAGACGCGGTCCTACGGCCAGCGGATATCGGCGTACCTCCACAGCCTCGCCTCAGAGAAGATCTTCACCGCGGTTCCGCTCCAGAAGAAGGTGAAGAGCACACCGAAGGGGAAGCCGAAGAAGGAGGAGAGTACTGCGCAGCAGAAACTCTTCTGAAATGTAAAATGGAAAATGTAAAATGTAGAATGAACAATGTGGAATGTCCGTTCTCTTGAATCAACATCCATTGAACATTGTAAATTTTACATTTTACATTCATCACAGCGTGCTCATCGCTGGGACCTTACATGTCACTCCCGTATCCTCCCCAAAGTCATTACATCCGGGAGGCGGTTCGCACTGCGTCGCCTTGCCATTGGTGTAGAGCACATACCGCGGCAGATCATCGCTGCACTGTGGTAAGCACGCGTGAGGTTCCACGACGGTACCCTCGTACGCGTACGCCACAACGATCGGCTCGCCGACACATTCCTCCTCCACGATGGGTTCCTCCGGCCGCGCCTGTGGTGCCGGTCGCAGGAATGTCTGCCACACGAGCACCGCAGCGGTGAACGCCACGAGGGCGAACGTGAGGTTGAGGATGGGAGAGCGACTGGGCATCGGTCGGGGAGTGTACCACACAGTGTGAATGTTGAATGTACAATGTAAAATGTTGATTCCGAATTCTACATTCTACATTCTTCATTTTACATTCAATATTCTAGTCGGCCCCCGCTCCTCCGAAGATCACGAATACGGTGCGCCAGAGAATCCAAAGGTCTAAGAGGGGAGACCATTCCTCGATGTACTGGAGATCGTGGCGGACTTCCTCATCGAAGGGGAGGTTGGAGCGGCCAGAGACCTGGGCCAGGCCGGTCATGCCGGGCTTCACCGCGAAGACGCGGCGCTGCTCGAGGGAGTAGGAGGCGACTTCCTCTGGGAGGTGCGGACGCGGGCCTACGAGAGACATCTGGCCGATGAGGACATTGAACAGATTAGGAAGCTCGTCGAGCGTCCAATGACGTAGGAACTTCCCTACCTTTGTGACGCGCGGGTCGTTGCGCACCTTAAAGAGCGGACCATCCCTGCGGTGGTTGAGTTCGGTAAGCTTCGTCTTGTCGCCATCCGCTCCATGAATCATCGACCGGAACTTCAACATGGGGAACCGTCGCCTGCCTTGCCCGCCGATGCGCGGAGAGATGTAGAAAATCGGTCTTCCTGTCTCGAAGAGGATGGCGATAGCGATGCCGATGAGAATCGGCGAAAGGATGATCAGGACCACTGCACTCACGACGATGTCGAAGAGTCGCTTGAAGATCCGTCCCCACCCATCGAGAGGCGTCGGTTGGAACCGGATCATCGGGAGGAGGCCCAGGCGTTCTACCGTCAGTTGATGGGGGACATCTGCGAGGACGGGAGGCAAGAATGCGTATCCAATCTGGTGGCTGCGGCAGTAGTTGATGAGCGCGAGCGTTGCCTCACTCTGCGGATTGGGATCTGTGTGCACCACGAGGTCGATCGTCTGCTGGTGTGTGAGACGCTTCACCGCTTCCATGTCGGGCAGGTGCCCTAGGTAGCGATAGCGTTGATCGGTTCCCAGAGTATCCAGTGCGGCGTGAGCCAGTGCCTGTCCGCCGACAGAGACGACGAGCAACCGTCCTATGCCCGTGCGCAGGAGTGACCGTTGCAAGAGAATTAGGGACGCTCTCCCCAGTGACACGAACACGACGATGAAGAAGACGGAGTGGAGGAGCAGCGCGCGCGAATAGAAGAGTTCCCGCAGCACGAGGAAGTGCCATCCCATGACGAGCACGAGCCACAGGCCCGCGGCGACGAGTACCCGTCCGAATTCCGCCCACCCGCCGAGCGTTGCGCGAATCGTGTAGAGCTTGAGCAGTGCTGCGACCACGAGGAAGAAGAGAATCCCCAGTGCAACGAAGGACTGCAGGTACTCCTGCACGGATGGGAGCGTCGTCGGCGGCTCCAGGAGCTGCATCCACGGGAGCAGGTCGATGCTCGCTTCGCGCAGCCGGTAACTCAGCAGCAGTGCCGCGAAGACCGCGAGAGAGTCTAAGGGGACGCGCGCGATCCCGAAGAGTGCTTCCGATTTCTTCATCCGTCCTAGTGTACTACGAGCGCGTGATGGAAAGTGGTTGCTTCTCGATCATTTTTTCCACACACTGTCTCTCCTATGCCCTTCCACCCCGGTAGCAAGGAGTACACCGATGAACAGCAGGAGACATTACGGGCAAGGAGTGTTGCAATGGAACCGCTCGTACAGCAGGCAGCAGCGAAGTTCTTTCAAGCACTCGCTCGCGAGGGCAGTGCGCTCCCCGATCTCTCTCCAGAACAGCTGAAGCAGATGCGTATTCCCATCGAAGTGTCAGACATCGCCCGTTATGACGCATCCCTCTCGCGTGTCGTGAGCCTCGCACATGAGCAGCAGAGACGATTTTCTCCCTGGGAGTGGAATTGGCAGCGTTGCAATCCTGAACTCGAGAGTGTTGTTTCCCCCTACAATGCCAAGATTACTCGCGCGGATGATGCGCGGATTCGTGCGATCCAGGATGAGCTCGCGCTCAACCCGGACGAAATGCAACTCAGTCCACTCGAGCAGGAGCGGCTCCTCTTCTCTGTAAGTGGCAAGATGTCGTGGATGAACTACGAGCACTTCGCCGCTCCCCATTTCTTCGTTCCCGTCGATCCTTCGCTAGAAACAGGGAGTCGCATGTTTAACGTCGTTTCACCCGTTCCTGTTCGTCGCACTGTGAACGTGGGCATAGGGGGAGATTATGAAGAAATACCGGTCAGTGTTCCCCTGCAGGGCATGAAGTCGTATGACATCACTCACCCGGCACCGACATTGGGACAGGAAGTGAGTAAACAGATCCTCGTGAAGGACGAAGACCAGGATGCATTCCTCTCTCTCTTCAATCGCACGATTCCGCTACTCGCAAAATGGCAATCAGAGCCTATCAGAGATATTCCCACATTCATGCATAATCTCCATGAGATGCTCATCATGCTCATGCGCGGAGACCAGGCACTCCATCTCGCATGGCGAGAGCGGGGGATGATGAAGATGCCCGCGATTCCTACGCAGATCGATAACAGGACGCGCAACATTCCCATCACCTATCCGGAAGCGAATGCCTACGCTCTGCGAACGGATCTGCTGAAAGAGGACTCTCCTATTTCTGAGGTGGAGAAGTCGGCGTAACTCGTACTGTCAGTCCTTCGTCGGCGTCGACCGAATGATGAGGATCAGGCGGGCGGCGAACCAGGCGATGACGGCGTAGACGATCAACGCGACGACGATCGTGGGATCGAAGACGCTCTGGATCGTATTCTCGGCCGTAGTTGCATCTTCGATACGGGCAACATTGAAGAGTCCGGAGAACGGGAACATGAGGACCGCCGAGAGCGTGTAGACGACCCGTGCGAATCCACTCGCGGGATTGGCACCGAGCAGCAGCAGGAAGAACCGGAACACGAGGAGGACTTCTGCGATCCCTAGCGCGTAGTGCACCATCCGGTACACCCGATGGTCATGGATCGCGATCTCGTAGTTCGCCGGCTGCGGGCTCGCTTCCTGGATCTCCACTTTCTCCTGCATAGGCCCGAACGATAGCATTGGTAGCGGCACTCCTCAATGTTCTGCTCTGAGGGCATACAAAAGAGGAGGATCGTATCCTCTTCTGTATCCTGCCCCCTCATACGCCGGGTTCTGTACCCCGTAGTAGACACTGCGTGTCACTACAGGGTGATGATCATCTCTCTAGGGCGCCGGTTGCCCGGCGTCTCGAGCGGAGGGGTATGCGGCGCGACGGAACCATCGCGAACCCCGCGTACCCAAATCCTCCTTGCACCACCATGAGTTTACCGACTGCAAACTTTGGAGCCGCAGTCCTCGGTACTCCGAGGCGTTTCACTCCCCCTTGCGGGGGCTCGTCTCTGTGGCACTAGTCCTCACGCACCCTTGCCGGATATCTGTGCGTGGGCGGGCGTTACCCGCATGGCGTTCCGGTGGCTTGCCGGCCGTAGCGCAAGCGCCAGGTCGGCTGACACCCACTTCGCTTGCGCGAAGGCTGGTGCCCGGACGTTCCTCTACGTACGTGCGTACGTAGCGATCATCGAAGGAGCAGGAAGTCCTAGTATGCTCTTCCCTCAGCGAAATTTCAATGATATTGCACTTTTTCCGCTGTAGATTCCTCCCTCACGAAACAGCTTGTACACTGCCAGTAGTTCACATCTTGTCGCCTTCGCTCCCCACTTCGTCCGCTGCGGCGGACTTCGCGGGGCGGGCAGTGGTAGAGAGAGAACGTCACGCTGATCGAGAATCTGATCATTCCAAAATCTCCGTACATCTTGCCGCCTTAGCTCAGTGGTAGAGCAACGCACTTGTAATGCGTAGGTCCGGGGTTCGAGTCCCCGAGGCGGCTCCAGACATAAAGAACGTTTGTGTAATTTCTTCTACGATAGGAGAATGAGGATATGCCCGAGGCAGCTGAAAAAACCATCAGTACCATAGCAGCTGCCATGAAATGGTTTGACAGGAATATTGGCGAGTACCAAGCAGCGGAGAGGCGATTTCTGCAAGCAATTTTGGATGGGAAGATTCAAGAGATCATAGCCACCGCTGTTGATATTCCCGAAAACGAGATGGTGACCTTCGATATTGAAGCCTTGCAGGGAGAAATCCGAAAGCATGGCTTGTTGGGTTCACTCAGTCCGTCGCCTCCAACCCCACGGTCATGAGCCAGCTCTGCGGCTCCTCGCCTCGCGCTTTCCTCAGCGCATTCTTCACGGTGTGCAGGCAGAGCATCGCGCACTTGAGTCGGCGAGGGGAGATGGGGACGCCGAGGAGGACGATGATATCCTCACGCTTCAGCGCCTCGATCTCGTCACTCGATTTCCCCCGGAGTTCCTCATTCAAGATCGACATGCCCGCTTGGCTAATTGCGCAGCCGGTTCCCGTCCAGGCGAGGTCCGCAACCTGATTCTTCTCGAGTTTCAATTCTACGGTGAGCGCATCGCCGCAGGCGACGTTCACTTCCTCGTGCGCGACGGTGGGCTGCTGGAGTGCCCCCTTCCCACGTGGGTTCCTGTAGTGATCGAGGATGTTCTCTGCGTAGAGGTCCATGATGGTCAGGCGAAGCGGGCGCGGGCATCGGTAATGGCGGGTCCCACGCGATCGATCTCCTCGAGCGTGTTGTAGATGCCCACACTCAGGCGGGTCGAAGCGATGATGCCGAGGCGGCGATGGAGTGGCTGCGTGCAGTGGTGTCCCGCGCGCATGCAGATGCCCTTCCTGCCAAGAATATCGGTGAGGTCATGAGGATGAATTCCCTCCACAGTGAAACTGATGCAGCTCGAACGTTCATCGACGGATCGCGGACCCAGGAGTGATACTCCATCGATGCCGGAGAGGACGGATGTCGCTCGCTTCAAGAGTTCCCGCTCGTGGGCAATGCGGTCCTTCCACGTGAACTGCTCTCCCCACTCAATCGCGGCGCGCAGTCCGATTGCCTCGGCAACAGGTTGGGTTCCCGCTTCGAAGCGCAGAGGGATATCCGCGGGAGAGAAACCGTCCTCACGCACCTCCCGAATCATCTTCCCACCACCGAGGAACGGGGGCATCGCCTCGAGAATCTCCCGCTTCGCATACAGCACGCCGATCCCCGTCGGTCCGTAGATCTTGTGTCCAGAGAAGGCGAGGAAATCGCAGTCGAGTTTCTGCACATCAATGGGACCGTGTCCCGCAGCTTGCGCAGCATCGAGGAGAACGAGTGCCCCAGCAGCATGCGCACGACAGATGATCTCCTCGAGCGGTGGTCGCACGCCGAGGACGTTACTCAACGCGGTGATCGCGACGAGTTTGACGTCGCCCTTCGCGAGGAGACGATCGAGGGAATCGAGGAGGATGTGACCCTCATCATCGATCTCGATCCAGGCGACTTGTGCTCCTGTCTGCTCCCTACACTGGAACCATGGCACGATGTTGCTGTGGTGCTCCAGGAGTGAGACCGCGATTGCATCCTTCTTCTTCAATTGCGATCCCCAGCTGCGCGCAACGAGGTTGATCGCCTCCGTGCAGTTCTTCGTGAAGACAATCTCCTCCAGATGCTCGGCATTGAGGAATCGCTGCACCGACTTGCGCGCATCCTCGAAGGCGACCGTCGCTTCCTCGGCGAGGATGTGCATCCCTCTATGGGGATTCGCGTACGATCGCTCGTAGAATTCTCGCATCGCATCCAATACTGCCTGCGGCTTCTGCGCCGTGGCGGCGGTATCCAGGTACGTCAGATCCTCACGTGCGAGGAGGGGAAATTGACGCCGGATTGCGGGAATAGTGAGAGCCATGCGGAGAGGCGATTGTAGCAAGTTTCCGCGGGTATTACCCCTCCTCCGCACTCGGTTACCTGCTACAATCCACGAGCTATGCAGAAGAAGACCATCCAATTGCTCTCCATCCTCCTCTTCCTCGCTTCCCTGGGATGGGGAATCTACACGTTGATGGTGTATTTGGGTGTGCAGGTGCATGGATTGGTGCTCTTGAGCGGGGAGCAGGAAGCGGCTGTGAGTGCGGTTTGTGGACGAGGGGAGTTCCTCTGCCGGGGATGGGAAACGCTCGTGCCGTTTATTGCACACACTTTTTCGCGCGCACAGCCCTTCCTCTGGTACGTGGTGGTGAGCGCGGTGCTCTACCTGGGGTACGTCGGATGGCAGTGGCTGAAGCATGAGCACTTCACTCTCTCACTCACCCTGAAACCGTGGAAGATCCTCCTCGGATTCCTCTTCCTCATCTGGCTCGTCTTCACGGTCCTCAGTAACACGAACGTGGGGGATACCCCTGTTCGTCGCATGTACGAGCCCTTGCCGCAGGTGTACGTGAACGCTGGGGAGGAGGCGATGCAGGAACTGCAGGCGAATTTCCAGTCTCTGATGGATCGCGGGTGCCTCCGGAAGATCGGGGAGACGAACCACGATGCCGGCATCTTCGAGTTGAGCGGACTCTGCATCCAAACATCCTTCGTGACGCGGGTGTTCCCACTCTTCCTCTCGCTCCTCTACCTGAGCTTCGTGCTGCTGATCGTTGGTCGCGCAATCCTCAAGCAGATCCGGCCCCGTCCGCAGACTCTCCTCATTGAATCAATCATGAGCGTCGCGCTGGGTGCGTGTGCACTCGTCGCTGCTCTCTGGTTGCTCGCCGTTGCGGGACTGTTCACCTCCATTGCGGGGTGGATCCTGCTCCTCGGCATTCCTGTCCTCCTCTTCCCGCATGCGAAGTACTGGTTCCGCCAGTTCCTCTCCGCATCGTGGACGGTGGAGGTACGCGCCTACAGTCTCACCATTCTCCTCACATGGTTGCTCCTCTCCTACCTCGCCCTCAACTTCATCACCGTCATCCGTCCGTTCCCCATCGGCTGGGATGACCTGGGGAGTTACCTGAATCGACCGCGCCTGATGGTGAGCTACGGGAAGTTCATCTTCTCCATGTCCCCGTTCCAGTGGGAGTACCTCACATCTCTCGGGTTCCTCCTCTACGGATTCGATTCCATCTTCGGCGCGACACAATCGATGATGATCAACTGGTTCGCAGGCATCCTCGCGGTGTCTACCGTCTACGCATTCTCACGGACGTTCCTGGGGCGAGGCGGTGTACTTGCGGCGCTCCTCTACTACGCGCTGCCGCTCGTGGGACACTTCTCGTACGCAGACATGAAGATCGATAACGCAGTCTTCACGATGGGGGCGCTCTGCATCTTCGCACTCTTCTTGTGCCTGTTTCCCATTGCCGATGTGCAGAGTGAGGGGGCAGAGCACGAACCCGATATGCGCTGGCTCATCGTTGCGGGGATCTTCGCGGGGTTCGCGTTCGCCATGAAGGCAACAGCGGTGATGGTAATCATGGCGGCGGGCGCGGTCCTCGTCGGCGTCAGCCTCCACTGGCTCGCGTTCCTCGGTGGTATGGCGGGCGCTCTCCTCCTCTTCGCCCTGAAAGGCGCGCTCAATCTGAAGGGGATTACGACGCGGATCTTCGGGGAGGGTGGCTCATCCCTCACGACAATGTTCCTCGCGATCTTCGTGCTCGCGACAGCGGGCTGCATCGCCTACGCCGCCTATGTCGGCCGTGATCGCATCCTGCGCACCGCCCAGATGGCGGGCATCTTCGCCGCTGCATTCCTGGTCTCCATTGCGCCGTGGGTGATCCACAACAACATCCTCCTGGGGAACTTCCTCCCCCGCTTCGAGACCGGTGCCCCCAATACCCTCTCCCCGACGATTGCGCTGGGTGGGAGAGAGAGCGTCCCCGACAACGGGCAGGATATCCGCACGCTCCCCCCGGAGCTCGCTGTTGACCTCACGAATCCTGCGTGCACGCCGACGGGGAACATCGAGGAACTGGATCGCTACTGGGGATTCCGCCAAGGCTGGCGCCATTACCTCGATCTCCCGTGGCGGATGGTGATGAACCTGGATGCGACGGGCTACTACGTGACGACGATGCCGGCGCTCCTCCTGATTCCGCTCCTCCTCCTCGTGCCGTACTTCTGGCAGCGGCGCGGCCGCTGGGCGCGATGGCTCTTCGCGGGGACGCTCTTCATCCTCTTTCAATGGATGCTGCTCGCGAACGGGATCCCCTGGTACGGCATCGGCATGTTCCTCGGGTTCGTGACGCTCCTCGAAATCTACGTCACGCGCGCGCCGGACACACTCAACCGAGCCCTCGCCGGGACGCTCGTCGGCTTCTCTCTCCTCACCATGTTCGGTATGCGCTTCTGGCAGTTCGAGCAGCAGCGCAGCATCCTCGAGTACCCCTTCGGCAAGATCACGGCTTCTGCCCTGCGCGAGCGCACCATCCCGCACTACGATGACATCACGGAGATCGTCCTGGATCGCAAAGCGAAGATCCCCACCCGCCCGTACCTCTACCGCGTGGGGACGTTCATCCCGTACTTCATTCCAAAGAACCTGGAGGTGATTGGCTCGACGGATCACCAGCTCGACACCTTCAACTGCTTGTACCAGGAGAAGAATCCGGAGCTGACGCTCCAGCGGCTGAAGGCGCTTGGTTTCAATAGCATCATCTTCGATACGAACACGGCGACGATCGAGAAGGATCCCAACGGCACGCTCCACCAGAAGGTCCAGGCATTCGCGAACATGCTCAACTCCCCGGCTCTGGGGCTACCGGTGCTGGTGAATGATCCGGATGCGGGGGTGGCGTTTGTCCTCATACCCTAAACGAGGGAACAGGGAACGGGGAACAGAGTAACAGGGACCCTGTTGTTCGGTTCCCTGTTCCCGATTCCCAAAATGCGGCATTTTTCTGCATCCAACTGCTATGCTTCTCCGGTGATTATCGCCGTCATTCCGGCCTACAACGAAGCGTCCCGCATTACGCAGGTGATCGAGCATGCGCGGGTATTCGTCGACCGTGTGATCGTCGTCGATGATGGATCAACGGATGGCACAGGGGAAACCGCTGAGCGCGCCGGAGCATTTGTCGTGCAGCACATTCAGAACAGTGGCGCCGGTGCTGCCACCATGACGGGTATCGAGGCTGCACGGGTACTCGGAGCGCGGATTATTATTACGCTCGATGCGGACGGCCAGCACGATCCCAAAGACATCCCGCTGCTCCTCAATCCCGTGAAGGAGGACAAGGCGGATATCGTCTTCGCCAATCGCTTCGGCCAGCGCAACCGCATCCCCTTCGTCCGCCGCATCTTCAATGGTATTGGCAATGTGGTGACGCTCCTCGCAACGGGCAAATGGGTGGCGGATAGCCAGTCTGGGTTCAAGGTGCTGGGGCCGAAAGCCGTCGACCAGATCGATCTGCGCATGAGTGGATTCGAATTCTGTACGGAGATCGTGCGCGAAGTGGTGCAGCACCGCTGGCGCGTACTCGAGGTCCCGACGAAGGTGCTCTACTCCGACTACACTTTAGCAAAAGGACAGTCGTTCGCTGGGGGGGTGAAGACCGCATTGAGGATTCTCCTGAGATCCTTCTTGCGATAGGAGCACGCAGTGGACAGTGGATAACGGACAGTGGACAATTCAGTAGCAGGGAGAGTGGAATTTCTCTGAGCGCCGTGCGATTTCAGTATTGTCCACTATCCACTGTCCACTGTACGTTGTTCACCGTGAGCCTGACCCCCTACCAAATTGCGGCCCCCATCTTCTCGCTCTTCGCCCTCGCGTACGCGTGGAACCTCGTGTTGCGGCAGAAGAAGACCATCTGGGAAGCCTGCTTCTGGTCGATCTTCTGGGGTGCTGTTGCCTTGATCGCCCTCTACCCGAGTGCACTCTCGTACCTCTCCGCTGCAACCGGCATCGCCGACCAGGAGAACGCCGTACTCGTCACCTTCCTCGGCATTCTCTTCTTCATGGTCTTCTACCTCGTGATACGGTTAGAGGAACTCGAACAGCGGCACACGAAAGTCGTTAGGATGCTGGCGTTGAGAGATGCGAAGCTCGAGAAAGCGAAGGAGCATCAATGATGAATATTGAATGTAAAATGCAGAATATAAAATGTAGAATTGCCCACTTGAAGATCAGTACTCTATTCAACATTCAATATTCTACATTCAACATTCTCGTGACCTCATGAAAACTATTCTCCTGATCAGCCCGTACTGGAAAGAAGAGCACCGCTGGATGGTGAGTACGGTGAAGCTCGCTGAGCTCTGGCAGCGCATCGGCTACCGGGTGATCGTCGTGTGCATGGGGGCCTCGAGCAGTGTGGAGGAAGTGTCGCCCACACTCACGATCCATCGGCGCAAAGATATCTTCCTCCCCGATCCGTGGAACTACGGCATCTGCTTTGGATTCGCGGGGTATGTGCGTCGCGTCGTAGAGAAGGAAAAACCAAATATCATTCTCGTGAACAAGATCCTCTTCTGGACCTCACTCTCCCTGATTTCCCTCCGACTGCGCGGCTACCGCGTCTCTCTCCTCACCGATGCACTCGTCGGCATGACATGGTGGGGGCGCACGTTCCTCTTCCGCCTCTCCTCGCGAATCTACGCCTGGACGCTCGGGTGGCTGACGATGCTAAGTGCCTACCGATTCGTCACATTTCATCCGCAGCCGGAGAAGTTGTTGAAGTTCCTGAGAGTCGCGCACAAGACGCGGGTAATTCCGACGGGCATCGATCCCACGCCGTACGTCCCCGCACAGAATCCGCATGCCGAGAAGATCATGGTGACGTACGTGGGGAGATTGGAATCTGTGAAAGGTGTCGATGACTACCTAGCTGCTGTGGTCCCGCTCATGAAGGAGTTCCCGAATATTACCGTCCAAGTCGTCGGATGGTATAAGGAGGATCACCCGTTGGTGTCTCAGTACGAGAAGGACGTGATCTTCACGGGATTACGCAAGGATATCCCCGCAATTCTCGGTAGCTCCGATATCTTCGTCCTCCCGAGCTACAGCGAGGGCCTCAGTAACGCCCTCATGGAAGCCATGGCGAGTGGCTGTGCCTGCATTGCGACGGAAGTGGGTGGCAACTGTTTCCTGATCCAGAATGGTGTCTCCGGCTTCCACTACCCGCCCGGCGATCGAGCCATGCTCGCAGCGCACGTCCGGCGCCTTCTCGAGGATCCGGCGAAGCGCGCATCCATGGGGAAGGCAGCCCGTAAGCGCATCGAGGAGCACTTCAGTTGGGACAGTGTTGGGAAGCAGTACCGGGAGTTTTTTGAGGAAATCGCCGAAGGGAACAGGGAACCGGGAACAGGGAACAGGGAACAGGGAACAGAATAACAGGGCCTCCTGTTCCCTGTTATTCGGATCCCGGTTCCCTGATATTCTGTTCCCTGTTCCCTATGCCTGCCCGCGTCGTTCTCCTCTCGGCCTTCGCCACCCCCATGCGCAGCGGCGCAGAGGCGTGTAGTGAGGAAATCTCGCGTGCGCTCGGCGACCGCTACAACATCACCATCGTCACGGCGCGCATGCGCAGGTCGCTTCCAAGGCGAGAGACGCTCCCGGGCGACGTGAAGCTGCGGCGGATCGGTTTGGGATTTCCCATCGATAAATGGCTCTTCCCTTTCCTCGCACCGTTCACGGTATGGAGGTTGCACCCGCAGATCATCCACGCCGTCCTCGAATCCTTCGCGGGGCTCACACTCGTCTTCTGCCGGTTCCTCTGCCCTCGCGCGAAGCGCATTCTCACCTGCCAGAGCACGAACACCACTTTCCTCGTCGGGTTCATGCACCGCTTCCCGCACCGTCTCACCGCGATCAGCTCAACGCTCGTGGAGAGAGCAGAACGCTTCGGCCGGAAGGATGTCATTCAGATTCCCAACGGCTTGAACCTCCGGGATATCCCGAAGATGACGAAGGTGCAGGGGCGCGTGCTCTTCGTGGGACGGCTCGAATCCATGAAAGGTGTTGATACCCTCCTCAAGGCCTTCGCCGCCATGGGCCCACTCATCCGCGAGAGAGCGGTGTTGCGCATCATCGGTGAGGGGTCACTCCGTCCCGAACTCGAAGCTCTCGTGAAAGAGCTCAAGATTGCAGACCGCGTGACATTCCTCGGGTACATCCCTTCACCTGCGGTCTACCGAGAGTTCGCTCAAGCAGAGATTTTCTGTGGCCTCTCTCGCAGCGAAGCACTCGGCAACGTCTTCATCGAAGCCCAAGCAGCGGGGTGTGCAGTCATCGCTACACGCATTCAAGGAATTCCGGACATCGTAAAAGATGGCGCAACGGGAATCCTCGTCCCCGTCGATGATATTCCGAAGGCGAAGGATGCCCTCGAGCGACTCATCATCGATTCCACGCTCCGGATGAAGATCGCGCAGGCCGGGAGGTTCTCCGCACAGGACTACGACTGGGCGACGATTGCTGAGCAGTACGCAGAGGTCTATGAGGGAATACTTGCGTGAAAGAGTCCGAGGAGACCGAAGAGACCGACGAGTCCGAGGAACGTCACATTCTTCAGTGTGTTTATTTTCGCTCTCGCACGAGCTCCGCAGCCCTAAACAGACTCTCAAACGTCCCTGCATCGATCCACTCATCCTTCAGGACACTCGCTGTCAAGGATTTCTCTTCGAGATAGAGCGCACTCAAGTCTGTGATTTCGAGCTCACCGCGCGGGGAAGGCTTCAGTTTCCGGATCATCGCGAAGCAGCGCTCGTCGTAGAGGTAGCAGCCGGTGACGGCAAGATTACTTTTCGGCGCTTTCGGTTTCTCCTCAAGAGAGAGAACCATCTTTCCATCTTTATCCAATTCTGCGACCCCGAAGCGCTCGGGATCGGGGACTTCCTTCAGGAAAACACGTGCGCCCTTCTTGAACTCTTTGATCATCGGACTCAGGTCATCGAAGAAAACGTTGTCCCCGAGCATCGCGCAGATGCGCGATCCCTCAGCAAACTCCTCCGCGAGCGCGAGTGCCTGCGCAATCCCTCCCGGTTTCTCCTGCACCTTGTACGCGAAGGTACCCCCGTACTTGGAACCATCCCCCAGGAACTGCGTGATCTGCGTCATGTGCTCCGGGCCCGTAATGACCGCGATGTCCTTGATGCCGGCATCGAGGAGAACCTGGAGTGGGTAGAGCACCAGGGGCTTGTCGTACACGGGGAGCAAGCTCTTGTTCGTGATATCCGTGAGGGGACGCAGACGCGTGCCCATGCCGCCGCAGATGAGGACACCCTTCATAGGGAACCGGGAACAGGGAACAGGGAACAGGGAACAGGGGGGAACAGGGTGCACAGAGAACAGAGTATCAGGGAATAGAGAACAGCATAGCAAGGCCTCGTGCCTTGCCGTCCCGGTTCCCTGTTCCCGGTTCCCTGTTCCCTGTTATCCTGGCTCCGATTTCGCTTTCTCTATGACTGTCCTGGTTACTGGTGGCGCCGGCTTCATTGGCTCGCACTTCGTGCTGCGGCACGTTGCGCAGAACCCAGATGACACGCTCATCGTGCTCGATACGTTGACGTACGCTGCGGATAAGTCGTTCCTCGATCCCGTGATCCAGCGCATCCGCTTCATCGAGGGGGACATCGCGGATGTGGAGATCCTGGAGCAGATTGCCTCGCGCTACGGCATCGATACCATCGTGAACTTCGCCGCGGAGACGCATGTCGATAGGAGCATCAAGAACATCGTGCCCTTCATCCACTCGAACATCCTAGGAGTGCAAGCGCTCGTCGAGCTCCTCAAGCGTCATCCAGAGATCCTCCTCCTTCATGTTTCCACCGATGAGGTGTATGGGGATTTGAAGGACAGTGATGCTCCATTCGATCTGCAATCACCGCTGAATCCCAGCTCCCCGTACTCCGCAACGAAGGCTGCGGGGGATCTCCTCCTCCGCGCATCTGCCCGCACATTTGGCATCCGCGCGCGCATCACGCGCTGCACCAATAACTACGGCCCGCATCAGGATACGTCCAAGCTGCTCCCGGTGATCATCACCTCCGCGCTCGCTGGAAAGAAGATCCCCATCTACGGCGAGGGGAAGCAGAAGCGCGACTGGCTCTACGTCACCGATCACACCGATGCGATTGAGAAAGTCCTCACAGATGGAGAGGATGGGAAGATCTACCTTGTGAGTGCCGATGATGAACGCGCGAACATCGACGTCGCGATGACCGTCCTCGATGTCCTCGGGAAGTCTCACGATCTCATCTCCTTCGTCGAGGATCGCCCAGGGCACGACTGGCGCTACGCACTCGATAACTCCTCCGTCCGCAAACTGGGCTGGAAGCCCGCGGTCAGTTTCGCGAAGGGAGTGGAGGAAACGGTGGCGTGGTTCCGGAGGAAGTCGACCGCTCGATGAGTTGCTCACTCAAGAGGTGACGAACCTCTGCATGCAGAACAGAACGCGTGGTCATGGCTACTACTTCATGAGTCTTCACCTTTGGGATAATTTTATCCGTGGTGCGCTTTGCCAGCTGATCTGCCATGACTTCCATCACCGCCTTTGGAAGAGGGGGGAGCTGGATATTCTTGAAAACGATAGACCGACCATATTGCTCACGCATCTTGGTTAACTCACGAACTACTGCCTTTCGAACCTCCCTTCGTTCGTGCTTAAGGCGTACTGTCTGGTCTTCATCGAGCAACTGTTGCGTTGAGAAGTCACACCGTATATCCAGATCAACTTCTTGGTCGTCTGCTTTTGCCAGGATTGCTTCAACTTCGGGAGTCATGATGGGGTGTGAACGATATCAGCTCGCCTCGCGCATTTCATTATCGCTCCTTGCCAGTTTTCGCTCGAGGGCGAGCAAGGCACGCACCTGCTGCACATCATCCTCCATTTCCTCCTTGAGCGAGCGTCTGCCTTTCCCCCCCTTGTCCTTCCTCTCTGGTGGAGTGAAGACTTCAGTGATCTGCAGTCGACTGAGCTTGATGAGGAAGAGCCGGCGAGTGTCGTGCGGGACCCCATACGTATCCTGTGCAATTTCCTCCAAATGGAGGGCAGTTCCCGATCGCAATTTTTTCATGTATACGAGGGCCGCTTTCAGCGATGCTATTCCGTGTGTCTCCTGCTTCTCCTGGAGTTGCTCCGTAGCATTGATAGTGCAGCCCAGTGTTCTGCGCTCATTCCTCAGTATTGCACGATCCGTAATTTCTTTCTCGAGCTCTTCGCGTGCTGCGGTTACGAGGTCAGGTGTGATCTTTTCTGAGAGAGCCGTTTGCAGAAGTGATAGTTTGTGCGCTTCCATTGGAGTATTTATAATACAATAATAGTTTCATGTCAATCCTCTCCATCCCTCTCTCCATCCCTTCGGTTATCCTGAGAGCTAGGGCACAATGCGAACTCGATGAAGATCCTCCTCGCAACCGGCATCTACCCTCCCGACATCGGGGGGCCAGCGACGTACGTGCGGGCGCTTGCAGAGCAATTCACGGAGCGTGGGCATGAGGTGACGGTGGTTACGTACGGGGAAGGGCAGCGAGGGCAGCCAAGGCAGCAAGGGCAGGAACGTTGGAATGTCGTCACTGTAGGAAAGCATGGCGGTCCCATTCTGCGATGGCTCCGGTACGCACGTGCACTCCGGGAGCATGGGAAGGATGCGGATATCGTGTACGCGTTCTCCTCCGTGAGCTGCGGGATGCCACTCGCTTTCGCGAGTGCGCTTCGTGCGAAGAAGGTCCTGCGCCTGGGGGGAGACTTCTTCTGGGAGCGGTACACGGATGGCGGTGGCATGCAGTCACTCACAGAATGGTACGCGAGTGGGCATGGGCGCAGTGCTCTGTACAGGTACGTGCTCCACTCGTTCGATGCGATCGTCTTCTCCACGCGCTTCCAGCAGGAGCTCTACGAGCGATCGTTCAAGGATCTCCCGCGTCACACGGTGATCGAGAATGCCCTTCCCGCGGGGAAGCCCGTCCTCCATCAGCCGCACTCTCCTCTCCACCTCCTCTTCGTTGGGCGTCTTGTGGCCTTCAAGAATCTGCTCCCTCTCCTCCGGGCTGTCACAGACATGAGTTTTGTTCTGACAATCGTCGGTGATGGTCCAATGCGTCCGCAGATCGAGCGGGAAGTTGCACAACTGGGTGGGCGCGTCACACTCCGCCCTCCTGTTCATGGGGAAGAGAAAGCACGCCTCTTCGCCGAGCATGATCTCCTCGTCCTCCCTTCCATTACAGAATTGAGCCCGAATGTGGCGCTCGAAGCTCGTTCTGCCGGGCTTCCTGTTCTCATTACGCAGGAGACAGGATTGAGCGCTGCTCTCCTCACGGGAATGCAGAAGGCACTGCTCCGCACGCCCGAAGAGATTGGCTCTGCGCTGCAGCGCGTTGGGGAGGATTACAAGACCATCGCGACTGAAGCAGCATCTCCTCTCTCAGAGAGGATGTGGGAGCACGTTGCGGAGGAGCATGAGAGATTCTTCACTTCTCTTCCGTCCAAGGCATGAATCTCCTCATGGTTAGCGGCGATCGGTCTGTCCTCCAAGGCAAGAAGGGCGCGTTCCACTACACGCTCGAGGAGTTCGCGAAGCACTGGGGTAGGATCGATATTCTCAGTCCGCGTGTGGCAGAGGCGAATGCGGAGACGAGACACCCCTTCCCAAACGTGCACTTCCATCCATCACCGGGGCGATTGTGGCGACAGCCGCGATGGATCCTTCGGAAGGGGAGGGAACTCATCCATGAGTACAAGCATGCGGTGATGACTGTCCATGAGTACCCGCCGTTCTACAACGGCATCGGGGCGGAGAAATTGCAGGAGAGGACGCGAATCCCGTACGCGCTCGAAATTCACCATATCATTGGGTATCCCAAGGCTGCATCTGCTGCGGAATGGATCGGGCGGCTCCTCTCGCGGCGTGTGCTTCCCATCGATGCGAAGAAAGCGAAGGCTGTGCGTGTGGTGAATCAGGGGACGAAGGATACTCTGGCTCGATGGGGCATTCCCGCAGAGAAAATACACGTCGTGCCATCCTTTTACCTCGATACTGCAGTCCTCAAGCCGGATCGGAGTGTGACGAAGCAGTACGATCTCGCGTTCTGCGGGAGACTGGTGAAGAACAAAGGACTCCTCCCACTACTGAACACGCTTTCGACGATGGAGAAGGTCTCTCTCCTCGTCATTGGCGATGGGTCGGAGCGCGGGAGAGCGGAGGCATTCGTGCAATCTCATGGACTCACGGAACGTGTGACATTCCTTGGATGGCTGCCAACTCAAGAGGACGTGATCCGTGCGATCCAGAGCGCAAAAGTCTTCATCGTGAACTCTCTGAGTGAAGGAGGACCGCGCGTTGCGCTGGAGGCGATGGCGTGCGGGATGCCCGTCGTGGCGACACGCGTTGGTGTTCTTCCCGATGTGATTCGCGATGGGGTGAATGGATTCCTGACCGACGGTACGAGCAGCGATTTGCAGCGACGCATCACATCCCTGCTTTCCGATTCTTCACTCCCGGAGCGCATCGGCAAAGAAGCCGAACACATCATCGAGACTTTCGAGCGCTCGCGATTGATCGCGCAGTACGCTGAGTTCATCCGCTCCCTCGCCACATGAAACTACTCATCGTCACACAGAAGGTTGATGCCATCGATCCCATCCTGGGATTCTTCCACCGCTGGCTCCAGGAGTTCGCGGGCGAGTGTAAACACCTCACCGTGATCGGCCAGCTCGTAGGGAAGCACGATCTCCCGAAAAATGTCCGCGTCCTCTCGCTGGGGAAAGAAAAGGGGAGGGGGAAATGGGGGCAGGTCCTGCGCTACTGGGGGCTCCTCTGGAAGCACCGCCGGGAGTACGACGCGGTCCTCGTACACATGGTGCCCATCTGGGTGGTCTTTGGGATTCCCCTGACGGTGCTCCTCAGAAAGCCTGTATACCTCTGGTACGAAGCACGGGGGAAGCGCTGGCCATTGAAGGTAGCACTGCGCATCGTGCGGAAAGTGTTCAGCGCGTCTTTGCACGGGATGCCGCTCCCCTCACAAAAGAGTGTCATCACTGGGCATGGGATCGACACGGAGCTCTTCCGTCCCGGAGGGGAACGCGAAGAAGGACTCCTCGTGAGCGTGGGGCGCATCACGAAGGCGAAGCGACTGGATGTCCTCCTCCGCTGCCTCAAGGAACTCCCGCGACACTTCCGCCTCTCCATCGTTGGGGTGCCGATTACCATGGAGGACCGCAGCTACCTTTCCGTATTCAACGAAAAAGTGCGTGCTGGTGGCTTCAAGGCACGCGTCACCATCCACCCACTCCCGCAGGAGCACCTGGTTCCCCTCCTGCAGCGTGCGCAGATATTCCTGCATGCGAGCGAGACCAGCCTCGATAAAGTCGTCCTGGAAGCGATGTCCTGCGGTTGCATGGTGCTCTCCTGTTCTCCTGCTGCACGCGATGTTCTGCCACCGGAATGCTTCTGCACTCCAGAGAAGATGGCTTCCTGCTTGAAGAGTCTTCTCGCGCTGCCTCCGGAGGAGCGCGCATCCCTCGCGAAAGAACTCCGTCGCAGAATAACGACGGACCACAGCGTCACGGCCCTCATTGAGTGTTTGGTGAGCGAGATGACTCGGTGAGGAAGGGCAGGCAAGGCAGGAACGGCAGGAAAGGCAGCATGTGAATTACCTTCCTGCCCTCGCTGCCCTTCCTGCCTTCCCCAGAAATGCTGTGCAGGAGAGAGCGTCAACCCAGAGGCTTGTGATCTCCCCCACTGTCTTCCCGCATGCGGAGGAGAGTCTCTGCCATGTCCAGGAGCGAGTGGATTGTCATGTTCTTCTTCACGAAGTAGCCATCCATCCCCAGCTCTTCCCCGCGCTTGCGGTAGTCCTCCTGGTCGAAGTTTGTGAGGACGATGATGGGGAAGGTGCGGCTGGATCGCGGCCATTTCTCCAGCACCCCGAATCCGTCGACCTTTGGCATGCGGATGTCGCAGATGAAGAGGTCTGGCTTCTGCTCACTGAGCATCTTCAGCGCTTCCTCCCCGTCCGCCGCTGTCCGGATCTCGTACCCGGCGTAGCTGAACTTCTTCGCGTAGAGGCCCCTGAGCATCGCGTCGTCTTCCGCGATGAGAATCGACCGTTTCATCATCGAGTGCCAATAGTAGGCTCATACTGGGAAATTGGGAATTGCTTCCCAGCGCTACCGTGACCGAATGCGCTCCCCCCTGTACGCTCTCCCCATGGACCAGCCACGTCTGAGCATCGTCATGCCCGTGTACAACGAGGAGCGCACGCTCGAGCGGATCGTCGACCGCGTGATCCAGGCGTGTGGGAGCTTTAGCGAGATCATCTTCGTCAACGATGGATCGAAGGATCATTCTCTTTCGATGCTCCAGCGCCTCAAGCGTCCGCAGGACACCGTGCTCACGAAGCCGAACGGTGGCAAAGGCTCCGCTGTCCGTATGGGGTACGAGCACGTGCGGGGGCGCTACACCATCGTGCAGGACGCGGACCTGGAGTACAGCCCGGAGGAAATTCCTGCTCTGCTCTCCCATGCGGAATCCCAGAATCTCCCCGCACTCTTCGGATCGCGCAGACTCAAGAAGCAGAAGCAGTTCAAGCACTTCATCGTCTTCATCGGTGGCTCCCTCCTCACGTACATCTGCAACCTCCTGTACGGCACGCGCCTCACGGACCAGCCGACGTGCTACAAGATGGTGCGCACGGATGTCCTGAAGACCTTCCCCATGAAGGAGAATGATTTCCGCTTCGATCCTGAGCTCACCTGCATGCTCGCGCGCAATCATTTCCCCATTGTAGAGCTTCCGATCTCCTACGCTCCGCGTTCCTTTGAGGAAGGGAAGAAGATCAACTGGAAGGACTGGTTCAAGTGGGTCTGGGTGTTCGTGAAGATGAGATTCACTCCACTGCGTATGCTCCGCAAATGATTGCTCCAGACAGAATGTAGAATGTTGAATGTAGAATGTAGAATGGTCTATATTCCACATTCAATATTCAATATTCATCTCCGTTCAAATGCTCAGCATCAAATGGAAATCGGCAACAATCCTCTCCATTGCTTGCATTGTACTTTTTGTCCTCTGGCTGCCGGGAGCGGGCTACCCCGTCGTGAGTGACACAGCGATCTACGCCCTCCTCGGCGAGAGCCTTTGGCAACATGGGACGTACGCTCTCTTCGGCGTGCCATACGCCAAGCATTTACCACTCCATGCGTTCGTGAGTTACCCCTTCACTGCGGCTCTGGGATTCCACCTTGGCATGAAGTTCGCGAGCCTCGTCGCAGGGTGGTTCGTTCTCCTGGGAACATACCTGGTATTCCGTGATGCGATGGCGAGGACGATAGGACTCCTCGCCGTAGTATTTCTCCTCCTCCATCACGGGTTCCTCCTCCTGACGCAGCTGGGGTCTGCAGATCTCCTCTTCACCGCACTCTTCCTCTTCTCCCTCTGGGGATTCCTCCGCGCGCAGGAGGATGAGCGATGGTATCTCTTCGCTGGTGTGCTCGCCGGTCTCGCATGCCTCACGCGCTACAACGGCTTACCGCTCTTCCCTCTGTATCTGGGGTTCGTGCTCTTCCGTCGAAGGGATCATCTGTGGTCGCCCTGGTTCTGGGGTGGGCTCGTGAGTGGGGCAGTACTGCTCTCGCTCTGGTTCCTCCGCAATGCCCTCGTCTTCGGGAATCCGCTCTACACCGAGTACACCGGTGAGCTCACTGCGCAAGCGCCGTCGCTCATCACGCAGTTCCTCTCCAACATCGTGTACTACGGCAATCCTCTGCAGAACGTACTTCCTGTTCTCCTCCTCTTCGGGATCTACGGGATCGTGCGCGGATGGAGGGCGCATCTATTCCTCGTGCTCGCGATGCTCTGCGTCTGGATTCTCACGGCTGTGTGGTGGGTGCAGGCGCTGCGATTCGCGTTCCCGGGCTACCCCATCCTCCTGGGCTTCGCTGCGTACGGCATGATCGCCGCAATTCGCGATGTGCGCCGGTGGCCAGCCCTCACGACGCTGTTCCTCATGATCCTCATCCTCGGGATGCATGGATTCGCGATCTGTCTCTACACCTACGGTGCGTGCAATGCGAGGTTCGACCGAGTGATCGGGAACATTCCTGGCAACCTGGGACTTTCCTCGGAAGGTTTCTACACGTGGGATCTCGCCCGCGACTACATCGATGCCCATGCGGAGGAGGGTGCGCACGTTCTCGTCGAAGGGGAGATCAATCAGGTTGTCTGGCAACAGGGGGTCTTCCGTGAGGATCTCCAGATTGCGGGTGAGCAGGCTGGAGCATGTCCGCTCTACGCAATTACTCAACAGCCGCGCGAGGGCGACAATGTCCTCTTCGCCACGGTCGCTGCCCCTCGAACTTCTGTAACGCTACAGCGCTGCCCGTAGGCGTTCACTCGCCTCCTCGATCCATGCAAAGGATTGGCCATTGCGGAGGAACAGTTTGTGATCTGCAGCAATCTTCTCGAGTTCTCTTCGCGAGGGGAGCGACGGGAGGGGATAGTGCTTCCCGGTGATCCGCTCGGAGAGCTCCTGGATCGTGCACACGGCGAGCATGGCGGAGAGCGTGCCGAAGAGCACGTTGCCACTCCACTGCTGCTTGGGAGGTGAGAGGTAGTAGTCGATCACTTGCTCCGATGTCTTGAAGTAATTGAGCAGCATCACTGCGCCGCTCATTCCACTAAATCCCGTGAGGCATTCCTTGCGCTCCTCCTCGGAGACGATTGCGCACCGGTAGCCTTTCTTGAGAAGGACTTCATTCGCAAGATCAAAGGTATCGTAGCGACCGGGGAGCTTGCCAATATCCGACGGGTGATCATTGCTATCTGCGGGCGCGAGCGAGAGACGCTCTTTCTTCACGAAGATGTCTCGATTGATTGCAGTGCAGTAGCTACTGCTCACGGTGTGGCTCTTGCCCTCAATCTCGTAGTGCCACCAGTCGCGAGGACGGAAGCTTACAGATGCGGTGTTGGGATCGGCGAATTCCCGATCGAGGATGGTGAGCATCTTCGGACTCATCGGGAACATGTCATCGTCGCAGATCCATCCGATGCGGCGGTTCCTCGCGATGTGGTACAGGAACTCGTCGCACTTCGTCGCGGCGTAGAAATTGAGGAAGGGGAGGACGAGCGCATGGGGGAAGTCCCGCTTCTTGAGCTTTCCGGAACAATCGAAGATGACGATGTCGACACCGTCCCCCAAATTCTTCCGTGCGAAGTGGTACCACACGTGTATCATCGGCGGGAGGATGTTCATGGTGCAGAGAGCAGGCTTTATGCCCACGGGCAGTGATGCACGGGTGAGGTAGTACCGCAGGGTCGGCAGCAGCGTGCGTCGTGCGCTCAGGATGCTGAAGCGCCGGAATGTGTACGGCAGGAGTTGGTAGTAGTTCTTCGCGATGCCTGCAGTATACTGGAGCGCATGCTCGAGCACTGGCTCCAGGGACGGCGGTACTATGCTCTCGTTGTGGGCAGTGCCCTCGCCCTGGGGATTCTCGTGAGCCTGCCGCAGGGGCTCCACATGCTCGATAGCCGGTACCAGGGGATTCCGGTGCACCTCAACTCCGATGAGTTCAGTTACATGCCCCGCCTTATGGAGGCGCTCCTGGGGCGGAGTACGGAGCTGGGGACTGCGGTAACGGGCGGAGAGGAACGGTTGCCCGTTCTGCAGCCTGCACTCCCAGAGCTCGTCTACGGATTCCTCTTCCGTCCCCTGGGACTCTCGATCGCGACCGTGCTCACGATTCTGGATTTCCTGGAGCCCGCTCTTCTCTTCCTCGCACTTGTCGCCTTCCTGCGCAGCTGTGGGCTCGACCGGCGCCGCGCGTACATCGCTGCCGTCCTGTTCTGCGTTCTCCAGCTCTACAACCTGGGACGCCCCATCCACCAGCGCCTGAGTTTCCTCCTCACCATCGTCTCGCTCACCCTGCTCATCGAAGGGTTGGAGCGACGAGTCGTGTACGGGATCCTGGGGGGAATCCTCATGGGACTCCTCATCGACGTGTACTTCTGGGCCTGGACGGCGGCCTTTGGATGGTACGCGCTCCTCCTCGTATTCGAGTTCCTGCAGTGGGCGTCCTCGCGCGCGCAGCACCAATGGTTCGGTGTGCGTCGCCCGTTCTACTCGCGCCTGTTCATGAACATCCTCAAGCCGGTGCAGCACTTGCTGGGGAGGATGGAGGGGACGGTCTCCTCCTTTCGGGTCCAGTCACTCCTCTTCTTCGGCGGAGCGGGAGTGGTTGCGGGCATGCCGTTCCTCTGGAAGATGTACACGACCTCTCGTCATCCCCTGTATCCCGAAGTCTTCTTCCGCAGCGGGATGGGGCAGTCGCACGCACCCGAATCCTGGCCGTGGACGATTCTGTTCGCCGCGATGGCTGCAGCGATCGTCATGTTCTTCTGGACCGGTGACCAGCCACGCCGCAACAGGTATTTGGCATGCACCGTGATCGCAGCGTTCGCCCTCCTCAATCAGCACATCATCCACGGCACGCTCTTCCTCTTCGCCTCCCACTACCTCTTCTTCCTCGTCCTCGCCGCCGTGATGGCGCTCACCTACGCATGGGGCAGGGGAACGGCTGCTGGCGCCATCATCGTTGTCGCCTCTGGCGTGTTCCTGGCTGGTATCGTCTACGATAACCGGTCGCTCCTCCCGCAGTGGTGGATCAGTGCACAGGATTTTGAGGAGCAGCACCTCGCGAATACGCTCCCCATCCTCGCGCAGCTACCGCGCACCACCATCCTCTCCGATCCGCTTACCTCGTCCTTCATCGCTAGTTTCAGCCAGCACGATGTGCTCTTCACGCACTACATCCAGCACGAGATGCGCTCCCACAAAGAGCTCGCGGAGCGGTACTGCCTCACCCAAGTCCCGCTCCCGGCTGCACTCCGGAAGCCCGAAGAGGAACCCGTGCTCGTGTACGGTGCGGCCTACGATGCCATTGAGGATCCCGTAGCGCGCATCAAAGTGCGTGGCGAGGAGCTCTCCCTCGTCGCCGATGCTTGCCGGCAAGTGGATACCAATCCCGCTGGCACCATGGAGCGTTACAAGGTCCTGTACATTCTCTGGGATGAAGCGCGAAATCCGGACTGGGATCTCCTCCGCCTTCCCTTGAACCTCCGACAAGTTGGTGAAGGCGAGGGGTGGTCCTTGTGGAAAGTGATGTAAGACCGTTGAAATTGAGAATTGAAAATGGAGAATGGAAAATTATTTGCATCACGAGAGCGGGCATACTGCCCGCATCCCGAAATTTTTTCCGCGGTTGGACGATCTACGCCTTCACCGCCCGTATCAGGTAATTGTATTTCGGATCATGTAATCCGAGGTCCATCGGAATCCGTCGAACGTCCGTGAAGCCCATTTCTTGAAGTACTTCGATCATCTTCCCCGCTGGGTACATCCACTTGTGAAGGTCGAGGTCCTCCGTCTCGTTGCTCTTAAACTTCCCGAAGAAGTGCTGGTTGATGACATCGAGATCATCACCCGCAAGCAACCCCTTTGCGATGGCTTCGATGTCCGGCGTCGAGACGCGCAGGAGGCCGCCTGGCTTCAGGATGCGGTGGAATTCGCGGAGGATGTGATGCACGTGCGGTTTACGGAAGTGCTCCAGCGTCGCTGCGGAGAACACTTCCTCGATCACGCCGTCGGGAATCGGGAACTTCTCTCGTAGGTCGAACACGAGGTCCACCTTTGGGAGCGCGACGAAGTCGACGTTCAGATATTCCTGGGGATTCAGTGGATTCCTCCCCCCGCAGATATCGAGCTTCGCTCCGCGAAAACTCTTTGCTTTCCACTCCTCTGCCCGCTTGCTGCACTGCATCTTCGTGTACCCATCCTTCGCCCACCCGTAGAGGAAACGGAAGGGACGGATGTAACGATAGTAACGGTCGAGGAAGCGTTTCATCGAATGGATAGTGGATAACGGACAGTGGACAATAGAGAAAAGAGTGATTGCCTTCGGTACGAGGAGTACTGATTTTCATTTTCCACTGTCCACTGTCCACTGTCCACTGTCCACTTCCTATCCAATAGTCTCATTCCGCTTCGTTGGCATTGTTGTTACCACCAGTTTCCACCCATACCAGAACCTCAAGAGCTCATGCCGGAGCGGGAGCCGTACTCCTCGGTGTGGCAGAAGCCAGATCCACAGGAGCTTCACGAGGGCGATCGCGCGGGACTTGAATGTGTGCCACACGCGGTACTTGAGCCAGTGTCCCCACCCTTTCCCGCGAGATTTCTCTCTCTCAATTTCGAGATATTGCAGGTTCTTCCTGCGGTACTCCTCGATCGTTCCGAGGGGGGCCAGGCTCGCACCTCTGAGTCGGATGATCTTCGTTCCGGGCTTGAGCTCCGGACGCTCATGCACGGGTTTGATCCACCGCGTTACTGCATCGCGGTTGAAGAAGTATAGGCGTTCGTTTGGGTACGTCGTCGCATGCGTCACCACAAATCCATCGGGGAGGACGTAGCGGCGGGGGATCTTGCACGCGCAGGGTTCGCCCTTCTCGATGATCGCGTGGATCTCCTCGAGGAGGACGGGAGAAGCGTACTCATCGCTGTCCATAGAGAGAATCCAGGGTTTCGTCGCATGCTCGAGGCCGGCATTCCGCGCCACGGAGAAATCCGTGAGGGGCTTTCCTTGGTCCTGGGTACTCCGCTGTTGGACGATCGTCGCACCGAAGCGCTTCGCAATCTCCAACGTATTGTCCGTGCTCCCTCCATCAATCACGAGCACTTCCTCGCACTCGCGCACACTGTTGAGTGTCTTCTCGAGCGTTGCGCCGGAGTTCCACGTGAGGACGTGGACGCTGATGGGGAGGCGATCAAACCCCACTCCGCCCCGTTCTGCGGGGCTTCGCGGGGTAATGAGTTGCTGTAGAATTTCCGAATCAGACATAAACAAAGAACTTATAGAGAAAGAAATTCCACCCCACGCCGCCCCGTTGTGCGGGGCTCTGCGGGGTGGAACGAAATTGAAAAGATCTGGTCAGACATATACAAAGAATTTATAGAGGAAAAAGTTCCATAACACCGTTACTGCCCAGCTCACGAACTTCGCACTCCCTTCATCCAAATGGAGCCGTTCCACGAGGAGGTACAGGATGGCAGTTTGCGCGAGGATATTGAAGACGTTGATGATGCAGTACCTGACAAAATGATTGATCATCGCCTCCCTCTTCTGGAAGACCAAGTACTTGTGGAGCACGAACGCACCGAAGAACCCGAGGACGTTCCCCACGATGTTCGCCGTCACGTACCAAACGTCGAGGGAGAGCAGCAGGAAGTAGCTCCCGAAATCCAGCAGCACCGCGATTCCACCGCTCATCAGGTAGAGCAGGAATTGGTGGAGATATGGGCGGAGGCGAGAGAGCATCGATACGAGGATTGGGATTCGGATTTGGATTAGGGTTGGGAGCAATTGGAGGGATCGGGTTGGATGATGTAGTAACGGCGGACGGCTTGGGTGGTTCTGTCTGCGAGCGCGGTCACCTCCTCCTCACTGAGTTTACGGAGGATCGGCATACAGAGTTGCTTCTCATCGAGTCCGACGAAGCGCTCGGGGAGGCGATCGGAAATCTTCTGTGCTGTGAGGAAGAGCCAGTGTGGATTGGGCTCGAGGCGTACGAACACGTCTGCCTGTTGAATGATGAGATCGCGATCGGCGAACTCGTGTTGGATGAAATCTGCTGCCTCTGCAGCTTCTGTCGATGTACTGGATCCGAAGTGCTTCCACTGCCAGACACCCTGCAGCAGGATGATCGCCGCGAGGACGAGAGGGGCGAAGCGCCGACGACAGAGTGCTGTTGCCCCCGCGGGCACGAACGTGAGAAGGAGTATGTGCGCGGGGAGGAGGTGGCGGTACCAACCAAAGCTGCTCAGGAAGTAGAGCGTGAAGAGCGCGATGAGGGTTGCAAGGACGATTCCCACGGGGCGAGGGAGGCGCGAACGCAGCTTCCACAAGCCAATTCCTCCAAGGATCAGGAAGACACCGTACGAGAGGAAAGGTAGTCGGAAGAGGATTTCCTGGTGTGTGAGGAGGTACAGGAATGGAGTGGCTTCCGTGGTCTCACTCTCACCGAAGAGGAAGCGGAACTCCCCGAGCAGTCCTGCTTGACTCTGCATCTCCAGGAATCTCCAGGGGACGTAGATGATGAGTGCAAGTATCCCCGTCATTGTCAGTCGTCGCACTGTGCACCAGTCTCTCCTGATGATTGCATTGATCCATGCCAGGATGAGAGCCGGGTAGATGAGACCGTATGTGAGTTTCGTGAGGACGCTGAGACCAAAGGAGATTCCCGCGAAGGCGCTCCACTTGCCTACAGTCTTCTCTTCATGCAGGAGACAGAGGAGTCCCAAGAGCAGGAAGAAGAGTCCCGGCACTTCTCCCATCACCGGCTTCCCCGTGTTCACGAATGCTGAGAGCGTTATTAGCAGTGCCGTCGCCCATCGAGCATCCCGTCGTCCCGCCACTCTCTGTGTGAAGATGTAGAAGAGGATCGCTGTGCCGATCACGTAGAGCGCCATCGGGATGCGGGCGACGGCGACGGAGAATCCGAAGAGCTTGATGGCGAGTGCCACCGGACCGATGAGAGTGGGTCCCACTGCGAGGATGTACGGGAAGTGCCAATCCTCTCCCAGGAGTGGAAGGGAGAAGCCTCTCCCCTCCGCGACGGACCGTGCGATGATCATGAAGAGGCTGTCATCCGCCCAGGCGGCCGGGAACGTGCCGAGTTCGCGGAACGCGAAGAAGAGGAGGAGGGTGCCGAGAGCCAGCTCGGGGAGCCATGTTCGGAGGTACTTGAGCACCTGGGTATCCTACCATCCTTCGGCTTCCCCTTTATGGGGTGTTCTGCCACCATACTCCGGCCCTTATGTACATCCTCGGACTCACACACCCGTACAGCTGGAATACCGCAGCCGCCCTCCTCAAGGACGGTGCACTCGTCGCGTTCGCGGAGGAGGAACGCTTCACGCGTGTGAAGCATGCGCCGCGCTCGTTCCCGCAACGGTCGATGGATTACTGCTTGAAGCAGGCTGGCATCACGCTCGACCAGGTGGATCACATCGCGATCGGCATGGATTCCCTGTGGTCCGTGATCCTTCCGAACCTGTCACCGCACCAACCTCTGCGGTTCACCTACGGCAAGATTCTCCGGACCATGCGCGAAATCCGGCGCGGCAATGCGGTGATGCCCTTCTCCCCCAAGGACAAACGCGTGAAGTACTTGAATCACCACCTCTCGCATATCGCGAGTTCCTTCTACCTCTCCGGGTTCGATCGCGCGAACTTTATCTCGCTCGATGGAGCAGGGGGAGGGGAGAGCGGCATGCTTGGGTGGGGCGAAGGAACAGAGCTCCACATCTTGAATCGCGTGACGAACGCCGGGAGCTGGGGCGCCCTCTACGAGCGCATCACGAAGATCATCGGCTTCCGCCCGCACAGTCATGAGGGCAAGACGATGGGGCTCGCTGCATTCGGCACGCCGAAGCCCGAAATCATCGACTTCATTGACTGGGGGAAGCCCATCCCGCAGATCAACCACACGAAGCGTAACAGCTTCCTCCAGCGTCTCACCCCACGGAAGCCCGGTGAGGAGCTCACCCAAGAGCACAAAGATCTCGCCGCGACGATCCAGGATGTCCTCGAGCGTGCTCTCCTCCAGATGGCGAAGTATCTCGTGGAGCAATCGGGCTCACGCGCCCTCTGCATGGCCGGAGGAGTTGCGCTCAACTGCTCCGCGAATGGCAAGATCTACCACGCTGGCATCGTCGATGACATCTACATCCAGCCCGCATCCTCCGATGCGGGCGTCGCACTGGGTGCGGCTGTCCTTCGCCACGTTCAGGTCACCGGTGAGCGTCCCAAGTTTGTCTTTGACCACGCCTACTGGGGACCCGAGTACTCCGATGCGGAAATCGAGAAAGTTCTCAAGGAAGCGAAGGTCTCCTACGAGAAGTGCAGCAGCATCGAGCAGAAGACGGCGGAGCTCTTGAAGGATGGCAAGATCGTCGGCTGGTTCCAGGGTCGCATGGAAGTGGGACCACGCGCCCTCGGCGGTCGCAGCATCCTCGCCGATCCTTCTATCCCCGGCATCAAGGACAAGGTGAATGCCGAGGTGAAGCACCGCGAGATGTGGCGTCCCTTCGCTCCCTCCATGCATCACGAGAACATGGGCGACTACGTCGAGCATCCCTACGTGAGCCCCTTCATGATCCTTGCCTTCCACGCCCGCAAAGATCACGTCCATCAATTCGAAGCTGCCGTTCACGTCGATGGCACCGCCCGCGTCCAAGGTGTCACTTCCACTGCAAACCCCCTCTACTACCGCCTCATCGACGAATTCAAGAAGCTCACCGGTCGTGGCGTGATTCTAAATACGAGCTTCAATGTTGCTGAGGAGCCACTGGTTTGTTCACCCACGGATGCACTGCGGACGTACTACTGCTCGGGGATGGATGCGCTGGCGATGGGGAGTTTTCTTCTGAGGAAGGCTCCTTGAAGACGGAGGTAGACATAATTTGATAATGATTGTATAATAACATCATGGGTCTCGAAGAGGATGCCATTGCACAGGGACTGCAGAAGGAGATTCTCGCACTCAGGCAGCAGAAGCTCAAGGGGCCCGAGCGCAAGAGGTTACGAGAATTGGAAGATGCCTTCCGAGAGAGGATGAAAAGGCTCACGGAAGATATCGCAACACAGGAGATACAGGAGAAGAGGGAGGGGATATTTCGCGCAGAACAGCAGAAAATTTCTGCTGCTGTGAGCGAAGCTGTGGAATCCGGGCTCATGATGGAAGACATTGTCGGAGATTCTCGTGGTTCTATCGATGCGTATCTTTTCCCCTGGCAGCACCCACAGGGTGTCGGCTTCGACACAAATCTTGCCACTCAGGAATTCCAACACGCTCTGTTCTGCATAGCACATCTTCTCGAGAAGCATGGATCGCTGAGCTCGATTCACGTCGAAGGTGGACCGTATGGGCCGCGACCGAAGCGACCACCTTTCGGTACTATTCCCGGAACGGACTTGTCAGCATTCTGCGTGGAAGGTCAGGAATTTCTTCATCGTGACAAGCGTGCATTCCTTGCATTCATCTCACAGAATAGCAGGCAGTTTCCTATCTCCTTCGAATTCTACACAACCCATCCCACAACAGGTGTGCACTCCCCTTCGATGGTGAAAAAAGCAGATTGGGTACAGCATTCTAGAAATCCCATTGATCACTCGAAGAATTTCCAGAGGAAGTACGGCTTTTCGATGGAAGCACAACCAGTTCCTCTTGTGAGAGATGGGAGAGCGAAAGTATGGTTTGGGAATGGCCCTCACTTCGATGCCGAGCAAGTCCTGGAAGATGCAGAGGCTGTTATCACGGTGCTCAAGGAGTTCGATGAATTCAATGGGGAGCGTGATCGCGAGCTCGTGCAGCTCTTCTCCACTCTTCCATCCAGCGAGAAACCCGTCGTGCCAATTGGATGCTACGGTGCTGCGCATACGAAAGACATTGAACAACTCTGCGCGAAATCAGGAATTCGCTTACATCTTGTGTATCCTTCCTTCTTCCAGGAGAAACTGCATTCACTTCGCTCAGTCAGGAACTTCGCTGATCCAGAAGGTCTCTACAAGTGGGTTTTTGTCATAAGAGATGTGGCGGTGAAAGCTCTGCATGATGCCCGACATAAGGGTGGCGAATGAATTGCTTCCATATTCAGGAGCAGGTCTTCTGACCTGCGGGTGATGTGCAATACCTCGACGACCGCCGGCCAGAAAGCCCGCTCCTCGTCTTCAATTTTTTTGTAGTCTCAGGATCTTCTTCGCCATATCCTCCGGATCCCCCGCTCTGCAGAGAATGACCTCCTTCCCATCGGTGAACTTTTCGTGAATAGCGGGAGTATCGGCGGTGAGGACGGGGACAGAGCATGCGACGGCGTCGTAGACTTTGTGTGGGATGACGCGCTTGGCTTTGTCGGAGGTGCCGAAGATGCCGAGGCAGAGGTCAGAGGCGCGGATGAGATCGGGGAGGGACTCGAAAGCGACGCGATCGCGGAAGGTGATGTTCGTGAGCGCGTACTTGTGCGCGAGTGCTCGCATGTTCGCATGCGTCTGCCCCGTTCCGATGAGGGTGAAGTGGATGTCCGGGTGATCTGCGAGGATCTTCGCTGCTTCGATGATGTGCTCTATCCCCTGCAGGGGGATGTAGGTTCCGTAGAAGAGGATTTCAAATTTCGGATTCTTCGCACGGTGCTTCGCTGGCGTGAAGAGATCCTCCCGCGTTCCCAAGTACACGACGTAGATACTCTTCGGATTCAGGCGGAACTTCCGGATGAAGTACTTCCGGTGCTCCTCTGTATCGATCAGCACCTCATCCGCCAGGTGACAGCTCAGGAAATCAATTGCGTATGCGGCCCATGCTGCGGGGTTCCACTTCGCGAACTTCTTCCGATCGAGAACCAGCGTGTCGTACGCGGAAATGAACGCATCGAAGATCAGCGTCTTCCGCGGGAAGCGCGTGAGGAGCCATGCGAGTGGTACGAGGTAGTGCCCCGGGAACGTGACGAGTACCGAACGCGCGTCCTTCTTCATCCTCCGGAACTTCCTCCACAGGTCGACGTACTTCCGGAGCACTCCTTTCTTGCTCGTGTGACACTCCCGCACCTCCCACCCCTCGCGTTCGAGCATGGCTTTCAAATTCCAATGACGAGGAGCCTGTTGATTATGGTACCCGAATGCGAGGATGACGTTCATCGCGTCCATTGTATCGTTAATTCGTTTACTCGTTGATTCGTTTATTCGAAGTGCTTCATCTCGAATAAACGAGTAAACGAATAAACGCTCTGTGTGGTAGCTTAGCTTCACCGTTATGCGCATTGCCTACGTCACTCACACTCGGTTCCCGGTGCAGAAAGCCCACGGGAAGCAGATTGCTGAGGTGTGCAGTGCTCTCGCGGCTCTCAAGCACAAGGTGACGCTCCTCTGCCCGTCCGTCTTCAACTCTATCCCCGTCGACGGGTTTTCGTACTACGGGCTCAAGAGGACGTTCAAGGTTGAGTACCTGGGACACACTGATGCAACGCTGCAGTGGTGGGTGCCGGGCATCCTCCACTTCGCGGTCAACATGCGGCGGTACCGGAAGGCCTTCCGCTCGTACTTTGCCCAGCACCGGTTCGATCTCCTCTACGTTCGCTCGCCCTTCCTCCTCGCAACCCTCCTGAAAACGGGCATCCCCGTTGTGCTCGAGCTGCATGCTCTCCCGCGATTTGGCGTGAAGAAGCTGGCGCGCATGAGTAGAGGCTGCGCGCGTGTTGTGTGCCTCACGAGTCTCATGCGCTCTGCGTTCATTGCGGCTGGCGCCAATCCGAAGCGCGTTGTCGTGGAGGCGGATGGTGTCGACTTAAAGCAGTTCACGCCACTGCATGATTCACAGGCTGCGAAGAAGCGTTGGGGACTCCCGAAGACTGTCCCCGTCATCGGGTACGTGGGCTCCTTCGTCACGCGGAAATCGCTCGAGAAGGGGGTAGGCGTTCTCCTCGAGGGCCTCCAGCATCTGGTGCGATCGCACCGGAAGTTCCACGGTTGGATCGTCGGAGGTCCGGAGAACTGGAGACGTCGCTACGAAATCCGTGCCCGGCAGATGGGCATCGATGATTGCGTGCACTTCAAGGGACAGATTCCCGGGCCCCTCGTACCGGAGGCACTCGCGGCATGCGACATCCTCGTCTACCCCGCGCCAGCATCCAAACATCCGTACTTCCAGCGCGATACCTCTCCCCTCAAACTCTTCGAGTACCTCGCATCGGGCAAGCCGATCGTTTGCGCAGACTTACCACCGCTGCGCGATGTCGTGGATGAGAAGACGGTGTACCTCTTCACTCCCGGTGATCCCGGTTCTCTCTCCGGCTGGCTCGAACATGTGCTCAAGCATCCGAAGGAAGCGCAAGCGAAGGCGAAGCGCGGCCTCACTCTCGTGAAGAACTACGCCTGGGAGAAGAGGATGGAGCGGATTCTCCGGGGACTCTGACTGTGTTCCAACACCGCGAATCTGTTATGGTACCCGCATGTCCGACATCGTCACTGTCGCGAAGGATGGCAATACCTATGCTCTCTTCATCCCGAAGGGTACGCCCGTCGATGGCATCAAGTTCCTCACGGAGCAGACCTCCCCCATGCAGGTGGGTCTCATGGAGCGGCCAGCGGGCCACGCGGTGAAGGCGCACCAGCATCCGCCGCAGAAGTTCGATGTCGGCAGACTCAGCGAATTTCTCTACATTGAGAAGGGGAAGATCCACGTGCACGTGTTCGATGAGGAGTGGAAGGAGCTCGCTGATCAGATCTTGAACGCTGGTGACTTTCTCGTATTCCTCCGCGGAGGTCACAGCATCGATATGCTGGAGCCCACGCGGATGATTGAGGTGAAACAAGGGCCGTTCCCTGGCGACAAGCAATCCAAATCTTTCCGAAACTGATCACATGCCTTCTTCAATGTTCGTCCCCGTCAATGAACCCGTGATTACCGCGGAGGCGAAGGCATACGTGAACGAGGCGATGGATTCTGGCTGGATCAGCTCCGCAGGGAAGTACATCGAGGAATTTGAGAAGGAGTTCGCCACCTTCCTTGGAGTGAAGCACGCAGTCACTGCGACGAGCGGTACTGCGGCCATTCACCTGGCACTCGCGACGCTCAATGTCGGTCCAGGGGATGAAGTGATCGTGCCCGACTTCACCATGATGGGGAGCGTGCTGCCCGTGCTCTACTGCGGTGCAACACCGGTCTTCGTTGATGCGGAAGCGGAGACGTTCAACATCGATCCCAATCTCATCGAGGCGAAGATTACGAAGAAGACGAAGGCCATCATGCCTGTGCACCTCTACGGACACAGTGCAGAGATGGACCAGATCCTCGCGATCGCGAAGAAGCACAGCCTCCCCGTCATCGAGGATGCTGCGGAGGTCCATGGAGCGACATACAAGGGGAGGATGTGTGGATCCATGGGTGAGCTCGGGTGCTTTAGCTTCTACGCGAACAAGATCATCACGACAGGGGAGGGTGGGATGCTCGTGACCAATGACGATCTCCTCGCCGCCCGTGCTCGGGTGCTCAAGGACCTCGCGCACAGTGCGAAGAAGCGCTTCTGGCATGAGGAGATGGGCTTCAACTACCGCATGACGAACCTCCAAGCTGCCGTTGGACTTGGACAACTCCAGCACGTCGACGAGTTCCTCGAGAAGAAGCAGTGGATGGCGGAGCGATATCGCGAAGGGCTAGGAGGGATCAAGCATTTACGTCTCCCCATCACGAAAGAGTACGCGAAGAACGTGTACTGGATGTACGGCGTCCTCCTCGAAGAGGGATTCCCGCTCACGCGCGATGCGCTGCGCGCCGCTCTCAAGGAGCGCGGGGTCGATACCCGGGATTTCTTCTACTCCTCTGCGTCGCAGCCCCTCCTCAAGCACCTGCCTTCCGCCAAGGAATCCTTCCCCGTCAGCACCATGCTTTCCGAGCGCGGATTCTACCTCCCTTCCGGTCTCGCGCTCACGGAGGAACAGATACAATACGTGTGTGACTCCCTCCGCGCCGTTGCCGCATAGTATCGCGCTCGTCTCGATCATTCTCCCCACCTACAACGAGGCGGGGAATATCGTCGCGCTCGTCGAAGCCCTGGATCGGCTCGTGAAGATGCCAAAGGAAATTATCATCGTTGATGATAATTCCCCGGATGGCACATCGCAGCGCGTCGGCGGCATGATTGACGCGCGGACGGTACCGAGCCTGCGGCTCGAGACGCGCACGAAAGACCGCGGCCTCACCCGCAGCATTGCGCGGGGCATCGAGCTCGCGAAGGGGGATGTCATTTGCTGGATGGACTGCGACTTCTCGCACCCGCCAGAGACGATGGCGCAGCTCATCAATTGCGTTGCGAATGGGACGGATATCGCTGTTGCGTCCCGGTATGTGAAAGGCGGGAGCTACAAGAAGGGCCTTGGGTGGTTCGGTGCCGATGAATCCGCATTCGCCGTTCTCCTGAGCAGAATCATCAATTGGACGATCCGCATGGCACTCGATCCGCGCTTCCACGACTACACCAGTGGCTTCATCGCTATCCGTCGCCATGCCCTTGAACCGTTCCTCCCCCTGCGTGGCGAGTATGGCGAGTACTTCATGGAGCTCATCTACCGCGCTCTCCAATCCGGCTACTCTTTCGCGGAGGTCCCCTTCATCTCCCCACCACGGAAGTGGGGACAGACGAAGACCGGCACGACATTCCCGCAGCTCTTCCGCCGCGGTCTGCCCTATCTCCTCCTTCTCCCGCGACTCCGGATGATGCGGGTGCGTTCCGCTACGCGCTGACAGACCGATTCTGTGATTGTTTCGCGATCTCGATGATGCGCAGGGCGTTCTCATGCGGGTGCTCGAGGTTCAGCGCGCAGATGATGCCGTCCTCCTCCGGATAGACTCCCTTGATGAGATTCTTCTGCGCCACGAATCCCATGCCCTGGAAGAGGACCAGCATGTCTAGCGCTGTCTCGGGGATGGTAATACTGAGGATGGATCGTTTCCGATCAATCATCGTTTTCACGAGCTCTACTACCAGGTCTTCTTCCAATCCTCGATGACGGAATGCCGGATGGACTGCGAAATTGCAGATCGAGACTCTCTTCGCCCGCTCCTTGGAGATGGCATAGCCGAACACCCCGTCCTTCATGGCATTTTCCGCTCTGCCCTCGTGGTTTTGCCTGCGCCCCTCCGGCTTGCCTTCGTTGAGCCAATACCAATGAGCGAGATCTTTCTTATCGTCTGCCGTTGCCGTGTAGGAAACAACTGCGACTATGCCGCTACAGCCATTGTTGAGCTTCGCTTGGAGCTCCTGTGCACTCTCAGGATAGTGCGATCCCACGTGTTCGAGTTCTTCCATAATTTCTCCCATGGTGTTTGCACTATTGATGTCCTTGGCCTGCTCGGGTATCGAGTGCACGAACGCTTGGAGCGGTGGTCCTTCCCGCTGCTGCAGCCTCTCCTCATCGAGGAGAACGGGTTCCTGTCGCAAAGCAGAAGGCTCGTAGCATGTCGCGCCCGCACCCAGAAAGAAGAGCAGAGCATTGAGTGAATCACTGATGTGGAGCAGCGCTTCCTCGAGAGCATCTTCGGTATTGAACGGCGACTGGAGAGTCTCCATATCTCTCCTGAGTTCTCCCAGCAGAGCCGAGTTCCCAAAGAGGTACTCCTGTCCAAAGAGCTCAGCGATCTTCGCGTGGAGGAGGTGTGTCTTCTCTGCGATGGTCTGCGCAATATTCTCGGGATTGAGCTGCTGCTCAGGGACAGGATCTCGTGTCGCTTCGTCCATACTCGTCCGAGGATCGAGGAAAAAATTGTCGTTGTCCCGCCCCTCTTCCTTGATGCGATTCCTCCCATGGAAGCTCCCTGCATCAATGGACGGTGGATCGTAGGGAGGAGCTTCGGGTTCGTTCTCGTGCTTCCACACTTTCTCGAGCGCAGCGGTGTAGTTTGCTCTCTGCTCCTGGAGATCACTCACAACACTGATGCATTGTCTCACGATTTGCTCGAGAGGGTCCGTGGTGTCCATCTCGAAACTGCGATCCATAGAGATGTTGTAGAACTCTCCTATCCGTTACGCAACTATTCGCCGATCGGTATCAGATTGTAGTGCTCCAGTGCTGCCTTGATGATGTCTGCCCCGTGCTCCGCCGTCTCCGCACTCGGATGCACGGTATCCCAGCTGAGGGTTTCCGCATCGTTCCCGAAGACTTCGTAGAGGTCGAGAACGCGGAAGCCCTGCGCTTCGACGAGGGATTTGAGCTGTTCACGAGCAGTGAAGTGTAGGTTTCGCTCTGGCCAGATCACGAAGAGGCGTGGGAGATCCCTTGGGAGGAGTGCTGTGAGCTTCGCGAGAGTCTCACCGTACGCCTTCAGGCTCTCTGCCTTCATGTTCTCGCTGAAGGCATTTTCCTGCGCTGTCGCTTCCTGTTCCTGCAAATCACGCTTCCCCTGCTGTGCTGTCACGAACTTCTTCACTGCTCGGTAGAAGGCGCTGCGGAGATCGAGCCAACACTTCCCTGGCACGTACGCCATCAGTCCCGTCTTGATCGGCGAGCACTGTTCCTCCTCCAGCGTCCACCCTTCTGGCCGAAGGATGCCCTGCTCATCGAGGTGCGCGATGCCCGATTCCTCAAGGTCGTTGAAGTGGAAGATGAGGACGAGTGTAGTGGGATTGAGCTTCTTCACTTTCTCCCGGAACACCGCTGTCTGCTGCGTAAGGTTGTACCCCGGTGATGCGGTATTCAGGACATTGAATTCTGGGAGGAGTGCCTGCAGGTGTGCAGGGAGAGTCTGATCGTCTTCGAGTCCATAACCGAACGTGATGGAGTCTCCGAGCATTGCGATAAGCTGTTTCCCTTCCTGGAGCTCGGGTCCACGGAAGCCCAGAGAGTTCGTCGTCACGGTGGAGCGGTATGCACGTTCGCTGATGCTCGGCTTCAGTTCGTACCTGATATCCGGGATGGCACTCGACTGGTAGATCTTCGGTGGATTGGGCTTCGTCGTCTGCAGCCCCGTCACACGCAGCGCGAATTCGATCCCCCCGAAGAAGATCGCAATCGTTGCGAGGAGGAGGGACACGTTGATGACGGTGTTCCGCAGAGAAGAGCGCATTGGTCGTAGTGTATAGGAACCCCTCAGGGCAGGCATACCTGCCTGTTGGGCAATCGTTTTCATCCCTCTGGGCTGCGGGCAAGTATGCCCGCGCTCATTCTTCTCCATTGTTGTATTTCCGGGATGCGGGCACGTATGCCCATGCCCGTGTGTCTATTTTTGGATTGATGTTTTGCACCAATTTGCCCAAAAAAACCTACAAAAAACATTAGGGCAGGCATACCCGCGCTATGTTCGTTGTTTGTTCATTGCTTCTCCCCCACAAGGACGAATAGTCCTCCCTCTCGTCCGATGGAAAACATCCATTGCAATTGATTCATCACATGCAGGAATGAACTTCCATGGGGGTGTTCTTCAAATAATCGCATATCAACCCCCTCTCCTGGCAATTTCCCCGCGATATCTGGCACGCCGCTCAGGTACTTCACATTCGATTCTGCGAACCACCCGAGCACTTCATCCACACTGTGCCAGCTCTCGTGGGGATTCCTGTACTGATCCGCGAACCAGATCTCCTTCTTACTCTGGTCGACATCCTTCCTACGCATATGTGCATCGAGGAAGCGAAACGCGTTGCCGCTGACCTTGAAGATCACCTGCCGAATGCCGAGCGGAATGCGCGCGTAGGTGTTGTAGAGCCCAATGAGGATCTTCCCTTCGGGTTTCACGAGCTTGAGGAGTTCAAGGAATCCGCCTTTCGGATCCGGTGTGTGGTGGAGGACACCCGAGCAGATGAGGACATCGACACTCGCGGGGGCGATGGGCATCGCGAAGATGTTCCCCTGCACGAAGTGCACGTTGCTGAGCCCGAAGCGATCGCGGAAGCCCTGCCCCAGTGCGAGCGATGCACCGCTCATGTCCGTTCCGATAACGGTTCGTGTCGACACTAATCCGAGGTAGTTCGTCATCTGCCCCGTGCCGCATCCAACTTCTAGGACGGTTGCAAAGGGCGATATCGCCTGATCTACCCACTTCCCAAATCCGCTCTTCCCCGCCTTATCCATGAGGATCCCCGGACTATCGATCCCGTCGTATCCAGGGAACGTGAACTGCTCGTAGAACGCCTGAATCAACTTCCGCACTCGCTCTTCCTCCTCCGTTTTCGTCGGCACGAGGAGGCGAGGAATTCCTCCGGTGATCGGGTACCGATTCCCATTCTCGGAAATGAGTTCACCTCCTTCCTCGTGGAGGGGTGTCTTCGTTTCCGGGCAGCGGAGGAAGGAGAGGAGATTCGGCATCCCGGACACCTTAGCGCAGATTGTGGCTTCTATGAATTCTATACGACCGCACCCGGGGACGGGTGCTGCTCTGTTTCACTATTTCTTTTCTACACAGCAGCACCGCTCCGCGGTGCGGGTGGTTCCGGACCGCGGGCATAAAACCCAAGGACCGCGGGCAGAAAGCCCGCTCTCGTGGTTGATGGATTGCCCCAACCCACGAGAGCGCCTTTTCTAGGCGCGGATGATTTTCGTTCAACAGGATTCCCTAATCTAATTCAAACTTGCTCAGGTACTGCTTCTGCTGGGTCTCACTCTGCGCTCCCATACTCTTCTTGCTGAGGAGGAAGTTCCCCAGCACCAGGTAATCCATGTGCGTGTGGAGGAAGCAGTTCAGTGCGTCTTTCGGTGACTCAACGATTGGCTCACCGCGAACGTTGAAGGATGTATTGATGATCACGGGGCAGCCTGCCACGTGGGAGCCGTCCTCCTTTACGTGGCCTGTGCGTTGTTCGAAGGCTTTGAGGAGGTCGTAGTACTTCGGATTCTGATCGCGGCGGATCGTCTGGATGCGGGCAGAGCCATCGACGTGCGTGACCGCGGGAATTTCCTCGCGCTTCGCTGGCAGTGTATCTGCAACGATGAGCATGTACGGGCTCTCGCGATCCAGGTCGAAGTAGTCGGAGACACGCTCCTCGAGGACCGTCGGCGCGAAGGGGCGGAAGGATTCGCGGAACTTAATTTTCAGATTTACCTTTTGCCAATTCTCCTTGTTGCGCGCATCCGCGATGATCGAGCGGTTCCCGAGCGAGCGGGGGCCGAACTCCATCCTCCCCTGGAACCAGCCGATGACCCGCGAACCAGTGTCGCCGTTCGACGGCGCCACGGTTCGGGGCTCCGCATTTTCCCCTGCGAGGAGTGCGGCAACTCGTTCGATGAGCTCAGTGTCGGAGAGTTTCTCATACGGGACATTCTGCGACTTCAGGAACGCCTCGATCTCCTCATTGCTGTACTCGTTCCCGAGGAACGCGTGCTCCATCTTCTTCGTCCGTGCCCCTTTGAACTGCTTGTGCCATATGGAGAGCGCAACACCGAGTGCTCCTCCGGCATCACCCGCCGCTGCTTGGATGAAGATTTGGTCGAAGAGGCCGGATTTCAAGATCTTCCCGTTGGTCACGCAGTTGAGCGCAACGCCTCCCGCGAGGCAGAGGTTCCTCGATGGGTGGAGCTTCTGCGCATGTGTCACGATCTTCAGCATCACCTCGTTCGTGAGCTCCTGGAGCGATCGCGCGACGTCTTTATGGAATTGCGTGAGGGCGCCCTCACCCTTCCGCGTTGGTTGCTTGAAGAGCTCATCGATCTTCCTGCCTGTCATCCTGAGGCCGTACTCGTACGTGAAGTAATCCATGTTGAGCGCGAAGCTCCCGTCCTCCTTCACATCGATGAGTGTGTGCATCTCCTTCATGTATTTCGGCTCTCCGTACGGCGCTAATCCCATCACCTTGTACTCCGCACTGTTCACCTTGAAGCCCAGGTAGTACGTGATCGCGGAGTAGAGGAGACCCAGAGAGTGCGGGAAGTGAATCTCCTTTGTGATCTTCACATCCGTTCCCTTCCCATATCCGATCGTCGTCGTAGCCCACTCGCCAACGCCATCGACGGTGACGACCGTCGCGTCCTCGAATCCGGACACGTAGTACGAGGAAGCTGCATGGGATTCATGGTGTGTAACGTAGAAGATGTCGCCCTTGTACTTGAGTTCCTTCTGGATGTTCTGCGGGATCCAGAGCTTCTTCATCATCCACTCCTGCATCGCTCGATGGTACGAGATGAGTCCCTTCGGCCATACCTTGAAGTACGTCCGGAGGATGCGGTCGAAGAACTTCAGAAGTGGTTTCTCGTAAAAGCCAATTGCGGAGAGATCGTTCACGGTGATGTTCGCGAACTTCAGTGCCTGCGCTATTGCCTCCTTCGGGAGTGCTTCGTCGTGCTTCTTTCGCGTGTAGCGCTCCTCCTGCGCAGCGAAGATCACTTCACCATCCTTGATGAGTGCCACTGCGCTGTCGTGGTAGTAGCACGAGATGCCGAGGATGTAGACGGGCTTCTCCGGCATATCAAAACTGGTAGCGCATGCTGTCTGGATAGTCCGGCGGTGCATCTAACCAGTAGCTCTCCTTCGGCTTCTTCGATGTGAAGAGCATGATCACTTTGAGCACTATCGCGTAGATGCTGAAAGCCACGAGCCACAGGATCGTGAGGATGATTTTGCTCATCACCATCCCCAGCACATGGCTGAAGGCCATCCATCCCTTGTAGAGCCAATTGAGAGGCGGGGGGAGGTTCATATTGCGGAGCGAGTATGAATCATGAATCTTGAATTGTGAATCATGAATACCCATGATTCATGATTCTGTATTCACGATTCATCTCCAGTGGATTCCTCCTCTCAGAACACCGTGTAAATGAAGGGTGCTAGCGGAGAACCCTGCGCGAAGATCAATATCAGGCCGAGGAGCGTAATGAGGAGAATCAGCGGCAGCAGCCACCACTTCTTCCGCACGCGCATGAACCGCCACAGATCCCGGAAAATGCTGAGTTTTCCCATGTCAGATGAGAGTATAGATGAATGGAGCCAAGACAGAATTCTGCGCAAAAATCAGGAGTAGCCCGAACAGGATGATCACGACGAGGATCGGGAGCAGCCACCACTTCTTCCGTACGCGCATGAACTGCCACAGGTCGGCGAAGATAGAGAGCTTGGACATCGGAGGGAGTATAGGGAAGTACGCGAAGAGGGAACAGGGAACAGAATAACAGGGAACAGGGGCCCTGTTGTTCTGTTCCCGATCCCAACGAGAATTCATCCCTTTCTCAATCTCTGTAGAATCAGCCCATGCAACTTCCGCAATTTCAAATTCATGCTGCGATTGAGGAGAAGCACTGGTGGTTCCTCGGACGGAGGACGCTCTTCCGGGCGCTGCTCCATACAGTCGTTCCTCCGAATACGGGGAAGAAGCTCCTGGAGGTGGGGTCGGGCACTGGCGGGAACGTTGCTGCCTTCTCCCAGGAGTACGACTGCATTGGTGTCGAACCGATCGCGGAAGCGGTGCAATTCGCGAAGCAGCGGTTCCCGGATTGCCGATTCATCCAGGGCTTCGCACCGCGCGATGTGCAGAAGGAAATCGGTGAAGCGGACGTTGTTCTCCTCGCCGATGTGCTCGAGCACGTGGAGGATGACATCGACCTGGTCTCTAATTTGCTCGCTGCGATGAAGCCCGGTGCGTACATGCTGATGATGGCGCCTGCGGACATGGCACTCTGGAGCCCGCACGACAGGGGATTCGAGCACTTCCGCCGCTACGACCTCGCCCGTGCTCGGAAGCTCTGGGAGGGGAAGCCTGTTACGGAACTCGTCTGCTCGTACGTGAACGCGCGCTTGTACTGGCCCATTCGCATCGTGCGCATGCTCACGAAATTCTTCGGGAAATCATTTGGCCCCTCTGATACAGATCTCTCCCTACCTCCTGCTCCGGTCAATGCACTGCTCAGGAAGCTCTTCGAGAGTGAGGCAGGACGATTGAGGGAGATGCTTCGGCAACCGGGAATGAAGGGGTTCCGGCATGGGGTGAGTTTCATTGCGTTGCTCAGAAGAAAGTAGCGTTGTCATGGTTCGTGGCCCCGCTGCGGCGGGGCACCTCACCATGACAAGTTGTGCTACTTCGTCCCCCGGTTTCGCACCACCACCTCCGCGAGCAGCCCGAAGAGGCCGATCTGGAGGCCGGTTAAGAGCAAGAGCATGCCAGAATCAGAGACGTTACTCTCCGTGCGCAGGGTGTGCACGATCATGATGGTCCCCGCTGCGAGGAGCGCGAGGCTGGGCCAGATGAAGAAGCGAAGCGGCCTGAAGTACGTGATGATGCGCACGACGATGCCGAGGAAGTTCACGAAGTTCTTGAGGCCGTTCATCCCGCTCGAGAGCGTCGATTTCCCTTTGCGCGTGTAGTAGTCGATGGGGACGTACGAAACGATGTAGTCGTTCGTGAGTGCTGCCAGAGTGATGGTGATCGTGAAGGAGAAGCGCTGCGGGTAGAGGTGCATGAAGCGCTCCGCGAGCTCGCGTGTGAAGATGCGCATGCCGGAGTTCAAGTCGGGGATGCGCATACCGGAGAGGGCGTTCGCGAGAATGTTCAGGACTGCTTTCGCTGGACGACGGATGAGAGGAATCTGCACACCGCGCTTCGTGCGCGCACCCACCACCATGTCCGCCTTGCGTTCCCGGAGGCGCGTGAGGAGGAGCGGGAAATCCTTGAGCGGGTACGTCCCATCCGCATCTACCGTTCCGATGAGCTCCCCCTTTGAGTGGCGGATACCGCTCTTCACCGATGCTCCATAGCCGCGGTTCTGCGGGTGCGTGATGATCGTGAGCTCCTGGAGCTTCAAGTCGGAGAGAATCTTCACCGTTCCATCACTACTGCCATCGTCGACCGCGACGATCTCGAACTCCTCACCGGAACTCGTGAGCGTCTCGTGCAGCGTGCGGATCGTCGACTCGATCACGCCCTCTTCGTTGAAGACGGGGATGATGATGGAGAGCATCGGGGAGGATTAGGATTAGGGTTAGGATTAGGGGGTGCGCCACAGTCTACCGCAGAAGCCTTCTATCCTCTCTATCCCAAATCCCAATCCTAATCCCAATCCTAATCCCTTTACCCATCCCTAGCCCAAATCCTCACTTTACCGTACCCTAGCCCTCCCATGCCCTCCCCCCTCCGCTCCGTCTACGCCGAGAAGGCCCTGAGCCAGATCCCCCGGCTTCTCACACTGATGGACCGCAATCCCTTCTCGCCCACGTACGGCTGCTTCAAGCGGACGTACTGGCTGGATAAGACGGTGGACTTCCCGGATGCCCTCCCGCAGTTCGGCGTCCTCTCCCTCGCTCTCGTCTACAACCATGAAATGCCCTTCGACCCTGCTCAGAGCAAGCCGGGGAACATCTACCGCGACCAACCGAAGGTGAAGGAGTGGATCATCGCGGGGATGCGCTACTGGACGACGCTGCAGCACCGCGACGGATCCTTCGACGAGTTCTACCCCAACGAGCACGGCTGGACAGGGCCCACGGGATTCCTGCTCTACGCCATGCTGAAGAGCTACATGATCCTGCAAGCACGTGGTGAATTCCCTTCAGACTTCCGGGACCAGTTCTTTCGCACGTGTCGCAAGGCCGCGCAGTACATCATCGACTGGGATGAGCACGGGGTGCTCGCGAACCACCACGCGATGGCCGTACTCCCCGTGTTCTACGCGCACTACGTGATGGGCGGTGACGATCTGCTCCGTGGCTACGAGAAGAAGCTCTCCGAATTCCTCTCCTACTGCACCGATGAAGGATGGAGCCTCGAGTACGACGGTGCGGATATCGGCTACCTCTCCGCATCCGTGAGCTTCCTCGGGAAGGTGTACAAGATCAACCGCGACCCGCGGTTGAAGCAGGTGATGGAGAAGGCCGTGAACTTCCTCAGCTACTTCGTGTACCCGAATGGCTCCTACGCCGGGAGCATGGGCAGTCGGCAGACGCTGCACTTCTACTCGCACGGGTGCGAGATCCTCGCGCCGGAGATGCCACTCGCAGGCCGGGTTGCCGATGCGCTCCTCCAGAGCCTCAAGGAAGGGAAGATCGTCCCCGCGGAAATCATGGACGATCGCTACTTCCTCTACCGTATCCCCGAGCATCTCGAGAGCTACATCGACTTCGGCGAGCGTAGCGGTGATGTGCACCTACCTTACGAAGCGGGGGAATTTGTGAAGGTATTCCCGCTGGGGAGGTTCTACATAGAGAAGCGCGGATCCACATACCTCGTCGCGAACGCTTCGAAGGGCGGTGCCACGAAGGTCTTCAACGCAGAGACGGGGGCTCAACTCCTCTCCGACTGCGGCATTATTGGGAAGACGGAGGATGGCGAAGTGCTCACCTCGCAGTGGATTGATCCAGACTACACATTCACGAATACGGAGAACGGATTCTCCGTCTCTGGCTCCCTTCACCGCGTCCCCGCGAACAAGCTCTTCACGCCACTCAAGCTCATCGTCTTCCGCACTTTTCTCCTCCTCTTCGGGTGGAGTTCCACCCTCGCGTACCGCATCAAGGGGCTCATTCGCAATCTCCTTATGCTCAAGAGCGGGAAGAGTCCCGTGCTCTTTTACCGAAGTGTGGAATGGGGCGAGGGGTCCATCGCCATCACGGACAAGTTGAAAATTACGGGACAGGTGCTCTTCGAATCCCTCCAGGTGAGTGACGAGTTCGCAATCCGCTACGTCCCGCAGTCTCGCTACTTCCAGAGTCAGGAACTCTCGGCGAGAGGGTACCTCCTCTCGAAAGAGCAACTCAAGATCCTCAATGACGAGGGGAAAATCCACCTTGAGCGTACCCTCGATCTCCGGACCGGCCAGGAGACCCCTCCCCGCGTCGTCCCGGTCGTCATGGGAACGATGGGGCTCGAGTACAGCGAAGGGAGGAAGGTGAAGCGCTCCCTCACGTACCGCCTCCAGCGCCGAGCCGATGAGCTCATCCGCGCGATCCGCAGGCACTCCGCGGGAGAGCCCAAGGATCTCCTCGACCTCGGGCCGGCAGAGGGGAAGGTCCTCAGCAAGATCCAGGATGCGTTCCCGCAGCTACGGTGCACCGGTCTCGAGTACTCCCAGGAGCTCATCGATGTCTGCGAGGATTCGCGCCTCACCATGGTGCAGGGTGATGCCATGCGCCCCCCCTTCCCCGATGCATCCTTCGACGTCGTCACCGCGAGTGCGCTCATCGAGCATGTCGTTGATCCGCGCGCGATGCTCCGGGAAGTGCGGCGGCTCCTGCGCCCGGGCGGCATCGTGATCATCACGACGCCCGATCCGTTCTTCGAGCGCATCGCGACGGCCATCGGTCACCTGCCGGAGGAGGACCATCAGGAGACGATGACCCTCAGGACCCTCAGCTCGTACTTGCGTGACGCGGGCTTCGATGCTGTGCAGCTCGAGAAGTTCATGGTGAGCCCCTGGGGTATGCCGGGGGAACTCGGGATTGAGAAATTGCTGAAGCACATACGGCTTGGAGGATTGCTGCTCAATCAGCTGGCGGTGGGGAGGAAGAAACGAGAAGCTTGAGTGCGTATGGGTTTATTCGTTTTCTCGTTGACTAGCTTATTCGAACTGCCGCATAGCGAGTAAACGAGTAAACGAATCAACGGTGATTCTTCAGGAGGTACCATCCTCCGAGGAGGCTCGATGCGAGAATGGAGAGGAACATGAGGAACGAGAGAGAGACCGCGAGCGCTGGCCGTACTCCGAAGGGTGCGAGGAGGACGAGGAGGGATGCGTCGCGCGTGCCGAGACCCGCTGGGGCGATGGGGAGGAGCGAGAGGATTCCCGTGATGACGAAGGCCGCGATGAGCGGAGGGAGGGGAGTCGCGATGCCGATACTCCTCGCGAGGGTCACTGCCCAGGCGAAGTACAGCACCCAGCTCAAGAGTGTCGCAAACGTGAGATCGAGGAACGTCCTCGAGAGGAAGATACGATGGAGGAACGAGAGCGGTGGGATGAAGGTGCGGATCCACCGGAACTTTCGCCAGAAGTGTAGGCTGATTGCACTGATGACGAGAGCGATGACCAGGCAGAGGAGGAACCACGTGGTACCGAAGAGCGTGTACGCGGCTGCGATGCCGATGAGTCCCATGGCGATGACATCGAGCAGGCGATCGAGGATGGAGAGTGCGAGTGCGGTCCATCCATGCATTCCCGCTTCCTTCAAGTACGCGATGCGTCCCAGTTCTCCGATCTTGGCAGGGGTGAGGTTCCCGAGGAATGCGCCGATCATGTAGATTCGCCACGAGTCCCCGAGAGGGACATGCAGTCCGGCGATCTGCGTGAGGACGTGCCACCTCCACGCCTTCGTGAGGTACGTGCCGAAGAGTGGCAGCAGGGAGGCGAGCAGAAGCTTGCCATTGCTCGCACGCAGGTGATGCCAAGCTTCCTGCAGGTCGATTCTGCTCAGAATCCACAGGAATAGGACCACACCGATGAGCTTGAGGAAGCCCATCCACTTGCGCCGTTCCTGTTTCATCAAGAATTGCACTACAATCCGATGGTATCCGTTCTCCAGTACACAGTCATGCGGACACGACCGTTCCCCCTCGGCTTTCACATTGTCCTTCTCCTCGCCTTCGTGGCGGCAATGGTCGGTGTGTGGTTACTCCCCGTGCTCCTCGCAGGCGCACCCTACGACATCCCGCCGCTCCTCGCTGTGCGCAACTACGTGGCGACGGGACTCTTCACGATCACCGATGCGCTTGGCAGGTTCCTCGCTCCTCCCGCTATCGGCACCCTCGGTGTTCCCGTCGCGATGGGGAATCGCCTGAGTGTGTTCCTCTTCAGCGTACTCGGATCAGGATTGCCCTTCACCGATCTCGTCGGTTGGACAGCACTTACGGCGGTGGTGATGGCTGCTGCGCTCATTCCCTGGTGGTTTGCTGTGTACAGACTCTTCGGTACCCGAGTCGCGTGGGTCGCAACTGTCCTGCTCGCCCTCATGCCCATCTACTGGCGCGAGGCGCTGTGGCTCAACCACTACCAGTTCGCGTTCCTCTTCCTCTTCGCAAGCTTTGCTGCCTTCGTCTGGCTCCGGGAGCGTCATCATCTCCTCGCCCTCGCCGTTGCGGGCGCACTCTTCGGACTCGCTGCCGGTGCGAAGGATGCTTTCCTCGTCTTCACTCTCTGGTTCGTCCTCGAGTACGTGTGGCTCTTCCGCCGGAACCTGACGAAGGCTGCACGGGGCATCCTCGTGTTCGGAGTCTGTGCAGGATTCCTGTACCTCCTCCCGTACATCGGCGACATCCAGCGCTACGGGTACCCCGTGAACCAGAACCTCGCGATCCTCTGGCCCGGCGCAAAAGAAGTGCAGGAGGACTTCTACCTCCACCTCTACCCCGATCCGTACACGTACTTCTTCGACCGCGATCGGTTCGATGCAGAGCTCCTCGCGCGCGTCCCCACGATGTCCACGCTCGAGCGTCTGCAGATGCAGAAGATCCTCATCAACTTCGATGTTGGCGCACCGGGGTTCTTCACGCAGATCGGGAATGGCTTCTGGCTCTTCCTCGGCTCCCTCTCCTCGTACTTTCTCCAGGACACGCTCGGGGGCATTGTCCTCTGGCTCTTCATTCTCGCGGGTATCGTCGTCCTCCGTCGTCGCAATGCATTCCTCGCCGGGGCCCTCGTCGGGCTCCTCCTCGTGAGTGAGTTCATCATCCGCTTCGTGCTCCATTTCTCCCGCGAGCACTTCATGGATGTCGGTTGGGTGCTGGCACTCCTCGCCGCGATCGGGATCGTGGACATCGCCGATACGCTCGCTCCAGCTTTGAAGCGCCTCTCGGGAACGGCGCTCACCGTCCTCATCACGGTAGTGCTCGCACTGCAGCTCCTCCAAGCCAATCGTGTGAAGCTCGCGCGGGAGTACTCGAGGACGATTGTTGCCGACACGGTTGCTGCAGCGGAGGAAATAGCGAAGGTCATTCCCGAAGCCATCGTTGCGATGCCACTGCCTCCCATGCGTCTGGAGCAGATTGGGCAGATGAGTGGCAGATCGGTTGTCCTCTTCGATCCGACGACCATCGAGCGTTTACTCCAGGAAAAGAAGCTTCCGGAAGCATTCGAGAAGTACGGCGTCACGCACATCGCACGCTTCGAATCCGATCTCTCAACGCAGATGAAGAGGGCAGTGCCTTCCCTCACCGTCATTCCCGATCGTGATGTTCCGCCATCTGCACCGACGGTGACGCCGTTCCTGCGGTTTATTTTGCATCACATTCGCTAATGGCTATGCAGAAACTCAATCCGGTAGCTCTCGGCGGAACCTTCGCTATCATCGATCTCGTGCTGCATCCCCTCTTCCACCTGTGGGTTGCAGTTTCTCCTCGATCCTATGAGCGCCTTATGAATGTCTTCGTCGCAGGGCTTCATTTGCAGGTCACAGAATTCGATACATCCATCACACACCTAATTCTCGGAACGGTCCTCGAAGCGGCGGCGTTTGGTGCGCTCGGGTTCGTGGCAGCGTCACTTTACAACTGGCTTCACCGAGCGTGATTCCATAGGAGGGTACGCATTCTTAGCGACGCATCTCAATGCCCCGAACGGGCGCTCTGATGGGTGGAAATAATTCAACATACAACGACAACATTCCGCAGCAGCGGTTCGAAAACCGCTGCGTCCCTATGCCGCGATGTCCCTTCGACTCTGCTCAGGGCAGGTCGAATCGCAGCTACGGTGCGGAATTGGCGTTGTTAATTCCCGTAATACCTAAACACATTCTCCGTCTGTCTCTCCATCGAAAAATGTTCCTCGACGCGCTTTCGTCCTACTTCTCCCATCCTCTTCGCGAGGGCGTCATCCTTCAACAGTTTCAGGAGGGCTTCTGTGTATCCCTCAACCTTGAGGGGGTTGCGCACAAATCCAGTGATGCCATCGACCACGATCTCGGGCGTGCCGCCGAAGATCGTCCCGACGACGGGCTTGCCCGCGGACATCGCCTCGATGTTGATGAGGTTGAAGGTATCCAGGCAGAGCGAGGGAGTGGTCACGACATCAACTGATCCGTACGCGGCTGCCATCTCCTTCTGATTCAGCCAGCCAGCGCATCGGATGTTCGTCGCGAAGAGGTCTTCCGCCTTCGCTTCCGCGATGAGTCCTCCCAAGCGCGCCTTGTCGCCGAGGACAAGGAGCATGACTTCGGGAATTGTCTCACGGATCGTCCGCAGCGCTGTGAGGAGGGGAGTGGACCCCTTGTCACGGCTCAGCCGCCCGCCGAAGAAGAGTACCTTCTTGCCGTTGAGGTCGTGCTTCGCCTTGAATGCCGCAATCGCTTCTGATGACGCTTCCCAACTGCCAATATCCGTTCCATTGGGAAGTACTTCCACGCGTGGAATCCCATGTACATCGAGCGCGCGCTTGAGTGCATGACTCACGGCGAAGACGGTTTTTACATTCCGATCAATGTACCGTCGAATCCGCCTATTTCGGAACGGATTCCACTGCAATCCAACCTGTTGAATGTGGTCCAAGAACGTCGTCTCCACTTCCTTCCCTTCGCTCGCGAGGTACCGGTCTGTCATGAGCCGCGCGTAGTTGAAGCTCATCGCGTCGTGAAGGGTGAGGAAGAGCTTCTCCGTATGCTTCCGGGCAACGCGAAGCCCGTCGTACGTGATGTGCTGGTGGACGTTGTGCGCATGGATGACATCAGGTTTGACCTTCGCGATTTCCTCATCGAGCATCCGCGAGACGGCTGGCATGTGCAGGCAGTAGTAGTGCCGCAGCGATTTGCGGTAGGAGACGGGAATGCTCACGACGCGATCCCTGCGCTGGATCGGCTCGCCCGTCTGATGCGTCGTGATGATGGAGACATCATGTCCCGCATGCCGCAGTCCCTGATCGAGTGTGTGCACGACCCCCGCGACACTGCTGCCGCCCTCTTCTGGGTAGTCGTCAGTGAGGAAGAGGATCCTCATGAGCGATGATCGGAAATGAGTGCGCTATTCGGGACGTGCGAAACATCCGGGAACGTTCGCACGTACTGCAGAAACGACTCGAGGTGCTCCCACATGGCGAACTTCTCTACCTCTGCGCTATGTCCGAACAGGTGGAACCACGGTTCGCCCTGGTCATGGGCTTTCCGGAAGAGCGCTTTCGCGAAGGGCAGCCACCCTCGCAGGGACGTGAGGGGAATGCCGAGCGCTCGCGCGGAGGGCAGTGCTCTGCGAAGCGGATCGATGACGCGTCGGCTCAGGACGGGACGGAATGGGAATGGGTAGAGATGGAGCGATGTTGGCAGCATGAAGGGATCACTCCCTCGGAACTTGTACTGCTCCACGGTACGAGCACCTCGATACCCTTCCTCCCGCACAATGGAAGCGACTGCCGCGTTGTGATCTCCGTATGGGTAGCAGAACATCGTGCAGGGTTTTCCGGTGATCTCCTCGACCCAAGTTTTGCTGTCCCGGATTTCCGTACGTGCCTGCTCCGGAGAAACTTTCGTGAGCTTCGGGTGTGTCACCGAATGCGCACCGATCTCATGTGTCGCACTCAGTGCGCGGGCTTGCTCCTTGGTGAGCATCTGCTGTCCATGCTGCGCAACTGGGCAGATGTAGAATGTTCCCTTTGCTCCATGCTCCGTCAGGAGATCACCCAACTGGAGGTCAGAGAAGTAGCCGTCGTCCCAAGAGGTCGTGAATTTCATTGCAGGGGCAGTATAGAGGTTTCCTCTTCAGAATAACCAAATACCAAGCATCACTGCCAAGGCTCTCTTATACCAACTTGCAATGAAAACAGCACTAATACGGCGAAAGACTTTTCATGATCCATCCGAACGACGTCAGAGATTGCACGAGCGTGCGATCCTGCTCCAGCCGTTGCAGCGATGCGACCATGGCCTTCTCGACGGCGCGCATGCTCGGAAATGTGGCATTCCACATTCCGCGCTACTGCTCCTCCCCCATGACCTCCACGCGCAGACGTTCGTAGATGATCTTCGCCGCCTCCGCGCGGTTCACGGGAGCGTTCGGACGGAAGGTCCCCGTGGGATTCCCACTCTTGTCCTTGTCCCCGGAGATGATCTTCAGGGCAGCGGCGTACGCGATATCAGATTCGAGGGGGTGGTTCTCCGTATCCTTGAATGGGGCGAAGAGCGGTGGGACCTTGTCGCCGAACGCATCGAAGACCACGCTGAGGACCTCGCCCCGCAACGCCGGACGGTTGAGGTCGGGAGCGGACGTCAGCAGACGCACGCCGCGCTGCTCCGCGCAGACGACGAACGGTCGGGCCCAGTGGCGTTCCGCCTGCGTGAGAGAGGGGGATCCCCTGCACGTCGCGTCGTCCACTTGGGCAGCCTTGAGGGCCATCTTGAGGATTTCCGCGACGGTCACGGTGTTCCCCGGGCCGAACGCGCCCGTCGGCTTCCCCGCGGCATCCTTGTACCCGGTGACGATTCCCCAGCGAGCAGCGGAGGAGACGTACCGGTGGAACCAGTCGCCAGAGCCGACATCGTTGAACTTCGTCTCGGAGTCCTCGAGCTTTTCCAGGAGCTCGCTGAGCCCCTCGGGCGAGCTCCGCTCCATTGCTTCCAGTTCTTCGGCTAATTTCGAGAAAGCCTCGAAGAGCCCGAACGCAGGCGTTACCAGAGTGGTGACGAGTACGCCGCTCACGAGGGCGGTCCACGTGTGAATGCGCATGGAGCGTATCGTAGCGGAGGACAAAGCCCTGCCTGGAGATCATTGATGTTGCTCGTTTTTCCACTTTGGTTTATAATGGAAGGGCAATACCAACATCCCCTATGGTTCATCGGAAGCGAGCGCACTCCTGCGCTTCATGTCACACGGTCGATGCATGCATGCTCGTCGTCGCTGCTGCTGCAGTCTTTTCCACGTCGACGGTTCTCCTCGCCCAAGTGACGGAGGATCAGGCGGAGGGAGGGCCGGTGGAAGAGGTGCAGATGGACGTCCCTCCGCAGGAGCGGCAGGAGGAGCACATGGATGGAGAGCAGGTGCAGGAGCATCAGGAGGAGAAGCCCGTGCAGGATGCAGTGGGAGCGGAGGAGGATGGCAGTGATGCACGGGAATCGGACGCACCGGAGCGGCCACTGCGCATCCGCGGCGAGGAGCGCGATAGGCTCGAGGAAGAGAGTCAGCAGCAGGAGTCGATCGGCAGGAACATCGAGCGGCAGCGTGAGGCGGCGGTCGACGCGGGAGAGGAGATCCCGGACTTCGAGGTGATGCGTGCGCAGGCGGAAGCCCAGCTCTTCCAAGCAGCGGAGACGCACCCTGCACCCGGTGTCCAGCCGGGGGAGGTCGGTGGATCCGAAGCGAGCGTCTGCTTCCGCACGGATGGTTCCGTAACGAGCTCTAGAGTGGAGTGCGATCCCGACCAGGGGCGGCACTTCGGCATCCAGGAGGAGAGTGTCCACGGCGCCGAGGGTGGTTTCCCCGATGACGCCGGGTACGCGCCACCGTCGGATGACCTGATGCAGGAGCACATGGAGGATCGATTCGGCGAGATGACGATCCCGAGCGGCGACCTCCTCTCCATTGTGACGGAAGCCCTCGATCGCCTGAGCGCGATGATCGTGAACATGCAGGGGAACCCCGCTGCGCTCGCGAAGATCCAGCAGACCATGAATTTCCTGTCGGGGATTCTGCGGCAGTACGGTTCCGGTCAGACGCCCCCGCCGCCGGACATCGGCGAGCAGATCCACGCCCGATTGGGGGAGATCATGCAGGCAGTCAGCGGACCTGGCGGTTCCTCTGGTCCTGGCGGGCCGGGGGGTCCTGGCGGATTCGGCTCTCCCGACATGGGCCGCATCCTCGGGATGATGGAGAAGATGATTGGCAAGCTGCCGCAGGTGTTCGCAATCTTCGAGGGTGCGGGCATCCCGGTTCCGCAGGAAGCGCGCGATGCCGCGGCCGAGGCAACGGAGACATTCAATCGCCTGCGCGAGCCATGCGCCAGCGGGGACATGCAGTCGTGCATGCAGCTTGGGGAGGTGATGAAGGGGATTGAACAGCGGATGCGCCCTCCCATGGAGGCCGCGATGCAGCAGTACCCGGAGAAGGGGTTCGAGGTAGGCATGCGCATCCACGCCCTCATGAGCGAGGGCATGGAAGACATGGATCCTCCTCCCGGCATGATGGATCGCAACTACGGTCCGCCCTCTGGCATGATGGAACAGGGATACGGTCCTCCTCCCGGGATGAGAGACGGGAACTACGGTCCTCGACCGGACATGATGAATCAAGGATACAGACCTCGTCCCGGAACGATGGAAGGACCCTACGGGTCGCCATCAGGTTCGTGGGAAGGACACGACGGTCCGCCGCCGGAGATGATGGACGCGGGGTACGTTCCGCTTCCAGGAATGATGGATAGCTATGACAGCCCTCCACCGGAATTCCATGACTCGCAGCACCAGGATGGAACCTAGGACTTCGGCTCTCCCTCAGGGTACGAGGGCATACCGTCCCCCTGATATTCATTCCTGATGGTAGCGAAGCGAGCTGGTTGACGCTGGCAAGCCCATGGGTACCTTCCGTCCCAATGCCCCCATCAATCCGACTTCGCCCCGTGCGCGGGGCTACGCCGGACGAGCGGCCTGGAGAAAGTATCACTGCTTGCGGAGTCGATGGTCTGATTCCCCGGAGCTTGCTCCGGAAAAAGGAGTCCAGAGCTTGCTCTGGGGTTCATACCAGTGATTCGCGCTGAGATTGCTTTCGTGTAGCGAAAATATTGTACCCCAGCGTGTACTTGCGGTTCGCCTCACTCTTGTCGCGTTCATCGGCGGCCATGGCTCTGTGTCCGCGAATTTTGCTGACCAGGGAGAAGAGTCTTCCCAGGATCGGATGCTTGTAGAGATCCAGGCGCTCAATCCAGAAGCGGATCCAGTTTTGCGATTTCTGTGTGCGGTAGCCACCGCGACGCTCGATGCGAATGTCCGTGAAGTAGGGTTCGAAGAGGTTCTGCAGCGAGTACGGGGTGAAGCGCCAGAAGTGGTAGGGCTCGTCACAAAGTGGAGACATGAAGGAGACTGTCCCGAGGAAGTGCCCGCCTGGCTTGAGGACACGCGCGATCTCCGCGATGGCCTCATGGATTGGATACACATCCATGAGCACCTCCGTGCAGAGCACGCTATCGACTGATGCATCGGGCAGCGGAATCTTCTCCGCCGTCGCAACGATATCCGGATTCACCTTCGGTTCGGGATCGAGCACCGTGTACTTCTCGACGTGCTTGAAGTGCCCGCGGTAGCGCTTGCCGTCCCATCCGCCTACGTCGAGGAGTGAGCCTGTGAGAAGCTTCGCATTCTCTCCCACGAACTCATTGAGCAGGAACCGATCGGGTTGAAAGACGCGCATGTGTTAAAAAATAATAAATATCGCCGATGCCGATTCCGGAATAACGTGCAGAAGGACCTTCACTTTTCCGCTATCCCCTCTCCCCCTCAGAAGGGGGAGAGGAGGGTGAGGGGCCGTGCGCGATGGATGAGAGTATTGCTTCATTCAGAATCAGTGTAGCGGATTGGAGCCTTGCTGGAGCGTCGCTCGTCTGAGGGTTTTCACGACGGGGATGAACGTGAGGGCGATGATGACGTGGTACGCGGCGAGGGCAATGTACAGGGCGAGCGTGGGACGCATGACTTCCTGGAGTCCCAGGAGCAGGCCAACGCCGACCACTATCGCGACGAAGTTCAAGTACGCGGCGATGTGAATCTGCGAGGAGATCCGGAGGATGGGTGTCGCGATCGCGTGGAAGGCAAGGAAGAGGTTGAGGGTGATGAGGACGAGGAAGGGGTACACGGCGGGCTGGAAGTGCTCGCCGTACACGAAGGGGAGGAGTGGCGGCACGATCAGCGCGCCCGCGAGGCTGACGCCGAAGTGGAGGGCTGCGGTGTGCTTGATGAGCTTCACAAGCGACGCGCGCAGCGCCGTTTTCCCCTTGCCGATCATCACGGGGACTGCGGAGGAGGCGAGCCTGCTGATGCCCGAGAGGACGAAGGAGGACGGGAGCTCCGCGAGCTTCATGCCCAGCCGCAGGAGTCCGATGACGGCTGCACTCACCTGCGTCGAGAAGACGAAGAGGAAGATGTTTGGGTACAGATTCCCCAGACTCTTATCTACCGCAATCCAGAATCCATCCTTCATGTACCGCCAGAAGTGTGTACTCCTTCCCGCGGCGAGAGCATCCGGGATCGAGGGGAGACCGTACTTGCTCTTCAAATGTGCGTAGAGACCGATGCCGACTGCGCTGAAGCACACAGAGGCGATGAGCGAACTCAAGAGCAGACCCACGACACCCACACCACTGGCGAGGAGTCCCACCGCGACGATGATCTGGAGGAGCGTCTTCGCGTTCTCGAGGAGCGTCAGCATCCGGATCTCGCGCACTGTCTGCAGGACGATCGACACGAAGATGAACGGGATCTCGAAGACGGAGGACAGGAAGACCAGCCCTGCGAGCAGACCGACGATGCTGCGTCCGTAGATCCAAGTCGTGAGAATGGGGGAGAGTGCCATCAGGAGCAGGAGGAGCCCCGCTGCCCCGCCCGCCGTGACGAGGTAGTAGTGGAAGATCCGTGCCTGCGCCTCCCGGTCCTTCCGCCCGTACGCCTCCGCGAAGAACGTCAGCGTCGTCGCCTGCTGTCCCAAGTTCGTGAAGAGTCCAACGGTTCCTGTGTATGCGAGAACCACCGCGTACTCTCCGTATCCACCCAGTCCCAGGAACCGGACGTAGAGAATCGACGCGATGAAGCTCGATCCAATCGTCACCAACCGCCCGATTTGCATCGTCGTGACATCCCGAACGAAGGGAATGCGTGCTGTGCGGAGGAGGGAAGCGATCATTGCGGGGGAAGAGCGGGGACTCCTGCGGGCGAAACTCCGTCGGGACATGTCTTGCGCGGCGGGAATTTCCGAAGGGCAAAAGCGCGCGGAATATCGTACTGCATTCGCTCTGCCCGCGTCCACGGCGGATGCATGGTTCTTCCGCCCGGGCACAGCCCTTGTGCTTGGAAAGAGAGTGCGGTTAGAGTAGCGGCGTACTCGTGGATACTTCTTCACCCGCACAGGCCGATTTGGCGAGTAACGCGCCTCTGAGCAGGCATTACGCCTCCATGTTCACGAAGGACGTGTTGCACATGATCCAGAAGCACATGAAGGGCCGTGCGCTCGACGTCGGGGCGGGCACGACGAAGTATTCCACGATCATCAAGAAGAACACGACCTCTTACACCGCCTGTGATGCCTTCGCGGGCAAACACATTGATGTCGTCTGCGACGCTCATCACCTTCCGTTCGAGGACGGGGCATACGACACCGTCCTCTGTATCGGCGTCCTCGAACACGTGCGGCAGCCGTGGGTCGTCGCGGCGGAACTCCAGCGGGTGCTCGCTCCGGGCGGCTCCCTCATCATCGCGGCGCCCTTCATGGTCGGGTACCACGCCGATCCGCACGATTACTTCCGCTTCTCGATGGAAGGCCTGAAGTCGATCTTCGGCGGCGTCCGGCTCCTCGAGATTTCCACGTACGGAGCTCTCTTCGAACTGGTCTCCTCGGCGGCGAAATTCGGGTTCTGCAATCCCTACACCATGCCCAATCCCGGGTTCCTGCGGAGAAACCTCTTCCGTCTCGTCCAGAAAATCTGCAAAGTCCTCGACCGCTTCTCCCCGGCGAAGGGGGTGTTCTATGAAATGGTGCTTCTGATTGGGGAGAAGTAACGGTTGTCTCCCGCAGGCATTTCCGCAAAAAAAAGACGAGTGTGCGAAAGGTCTGCCTCGTTCAGGCTGTGGCCTGCTTTGACAACATCTCTGTGTAGACCTTCTCGAAGCACGCCGCCTGCGCCTCCCGATCCTTCCGTCCGTACGCCTCCGCGAAGAATGTGAGCGTTGTCGCCTGCTGCCCCAAGTTCGTGAAGAGCCCGACCGTTCCCGTGTACGCCAGCACCACCGCGTACTCACCGTACCCTCCCAGTCCCAGGAAGCGGACGTAGAGGATGGAGGCGATGAAGCTACTCCCGATCGTCACGAGCCTGCCCATCTGCATGGTCGTGACATCCCGCACGAAGGGGAGGCGAGTGGTGCGGAGGAGGGATGTGAGCATCAGATTTGGCTCATACCCCTTCGCGTTTGAAATGCTATCAATCTACTGAGAATTGATTGATACAGTTCTTTACTTGGGGAAACGCTACGGGGTACGAGAGGAGGAAGTGGAGGGATCTTGGGAATAGTGCCTTTCGGCCCCTCTCTTTCCCTACACGTCGTTCATTCCCAAGCGTACTGCAATGAAGTCATCGTACTGCTTGAGGCGAGGCGGATCGCGCAGGAGTGGATCTGCATCTTGTGTCTCACGCACCCACTTCCGTAATTCCTCGATGCCTCCCCGCCGGAGAGCAGCCATGACTTCCTGTCGCTGTTCGGGTGTATCGAGCGGACCGGGGAAGCCTCCGTCACTGAAGAGGAATACTTCGTCGCCGTCCTCGAGCTGCAAGTACCCTTCCTGGATGTAGCGCTCGAGAGCGGCATCATCACTACCCTTCAAACTCGGATACCCCTTCCCCTTGGTGTCATTCTCGAGATTGCGATTGTGAGCGATCACCTCTGTGACGCGGGAATCATCGAGTGGATTCTTCAGCGCAGGTCTGTCCTCTGCTTTCAGGGCGAGCACCTTCTCCAAGTTCTGCAGAAGTTCAGTATCTTCCTTCAACGGTTCTCCTGAATGCTGCGCGCACCAGACGGCAGCTGCAATTTCCAGTTTCTCGAAGGGTGCGGCCGAGTTCTTCGTGAGCCAGCTGCTCATGCGATTCTTGTGCATAATGACGATGTGACAATCGCCCGCACTCGCGAAGTCGAGGGTCTTCTTCCTCCAATCCACTCGAGCGACAGCGCCCACTGCGCTCAGGAGTTCACTCCTCTGTTCTGGGGTCAGCGGCAGACCGGAAGCCACTCCTCGTAGCATCGCATTCGCACTGAGGAGAATCTGCTTGGGCGATGCATCGAGTGGTGCATTGGCTACTGCCTCACGGCATGTCACTGCAGCTGCTTTCCCGGGAGAGATGGGCAGCGGTGCTCCGATGTTCGTTGCACCATCGAAGACCCCTGCAACAGCGATCTTCCCTCTCTGTCGAATAATTCCCGTGTCTTCATTTCGCTCAGGTGCAGGCTGACCTCCTTCCTTCATACGCTTCGTTTCGCAAATGACATCAACATCGATACCTGCACCTCTCTCTTTCTCTCGCAGCACTTGAACATTCTCTCTCCCGTGCACTCCCAGCCAGTGCTCCACCATCTCCTGCCCAATCTTCTGCTGCAGAAAACCGGGGAGTTTTTCGGGAGAGCCAATATCGACACCTTGCTCTTTGAGCCATTTGTAGATCAGTTCTTGTACTTTCTCAGAAACCAAGCGTTCCGCTTCCCAGTACTTCATGCCCAGGCGCTCTGTGCGCACAGGATCATCACTCATGTTCTTGCCACGACGCATCTGTGCTTTCTCTGTCTCATCGATGCGAGAGCGGGCAGAGACGATCGATCCCCCAAGGAAGATACAATCGATGTAATACTGAAGGAGTTCCGGTTGCGGTGTATTCCGGAGCTTATCGTCGATCGTCGCTCCCGGTGTTTGCGTCATGAGCTTATCGAAGAAGTCTTCATTCGTTGTGATGACGAGATTCCCCTGGGGATCAACCTTGCTGAGGATCCCTCCCAGTTCTTTATTCAACTCCTCTCTCTCCTCGGGAGTGAAGTGTGCGGGAACAACTTGAATGTGCTTCGTCGCGTTGTGCACGAAAGCCACGATTTCCTGGGCGGTGATTTGCTCTGCAGGGAGTTGCAACGCTCTGCCGAGGACGCGCATTGCGGCAGCCTCACCTGCCTGATGCTTGATGACGTTATTCCAACCCGGTAACTGCTTGCCCTCCTTATCGTGTGACTTCTTTCCTAGCTTCGCTTTATGCAGGAGGACATCCATCTCTCCACGGTGTTCTCCGCGCACGAAATTGAGCCAGTACCGTAGACGTACTTCTGGGGGGATTTCGGGCGGCAAAGGCTGCTGTACCTCCATGTTTGTATTATACAATATTTGAATAATACAGCAACAATCACCTCATCGTCTCTGCAGCACACCCTCGTACACCTTCTCGAAGCACTCCGCTTGCGCCTCGACGCTGTGCTCTAGCGCCCACTTGCGACAGGCCTCGGGCGTGATCCGGTGCTCCTCGAGGATCCAGCGCATGCGCTCCGCGACCTCCGCGGGATTCTTCGGATCGACGCAGTAGCCGGAGACACCGTCCTCGATCGCCTCTTCACCACCAGACTCGATGGGACCGATGGCAGGGATGCCGCGGAGGTTCCCCTCGAGGAAGACGAGGGAGTGCCCCTCGAAGTGGTGGCCATCGGAAATACCGAGGACGAGGCAGAGGTCAGCGATCTCGTAGAAGCCGTGGAGAGCCTGGAGATCCATGGCACCGTGGAAGGTGATGACTGTTTCTAATCCGAGGTTCTTCACGAGCTTCAGCACTTCGTCCGTGTAGCTGCTCTTCGGGATGTTGCCGACGAAGTGCATGTGAAAGGGGACGGTGGATGTTCGCTTGAATTCTGCGCAGGCGTTGATGATCTCCCGCACGCCCTTGCGTGGCTTGATCTCGCTTACGAAGAGGATGTGCTTACAGTTTGGATCCTGCCTGCGCACGACCTTCGGAACATCTTCGATCCCCAAAGGAAAGACGGTCATGCGCGGCTGCGCTTCACGAGCACAGGCTTCCCCGCAGCGCTCCACGACGGATTCCGATACGCGCTTCTGCGTGTAGTGACTGAGGACCGCGAATGCATTTGCCCGGCGGTATGCGCTGCAGAGGAGGCGACGTGTGAAGGGGAGGTAGAGGGGCGAGACACTGTAGGTCCCGATGATGCTGAGCACCCACGGCGGCATGTCCTTCGTCGTCATGCGCACGAACGGCATCGCGAGGACGTAGGGTTCCACGAGGATGTGGATGATATCGGGTTTGAAGTCCTTGATCGCTCGGCGAATCTGCCACGCAGTGGTGAACCAGAGGAAGGGATTTCCTAGGAGGTGATGCGGTTCCGGCAGCACACCGTGCTCATCGGGTTCACCGCTGCTGTCGCGCACGAGTGCGCGCACGGTGTGCCCGCGTGCCCGCAACCCCAGCACGGAGTTGCGCCCGTACGTCCCCCAGCCGCTCGCGGCCCGCAGTGTGGAGCCGAGGATCAGGATGCGCATGCCGGGAGTGTACTCGATGGGTTCCCCGGAGACCATCAACGGCTGAGTTTCGTTTATTCGTTCACTCGTTGATTCGTTTATTCGAATGGATGAGAACTCGAATAAACGAGTAAACCAATCAACGAATCAACGGGTCCCATTCTCTGCTACCCTTTCCCCATGGGATTGCTGGATACGCTCGGGCTCACGACGAAGATCACGCGCTCACGACTGAAGGAATTTCTGAAGCGCTACCGCAGCGATGCGAAGACGCTCGATGTCGGGTGCGGCAGCGCCGTCTACGGCGATTTCTTCCCCAATCGGGTGACACTCGACATCGAAGCGCGGCCGGGAGTGCAGGTGGACATCGTCGGCGATGCCCATGATATGAAGCAAGTGGAAGATGGATCGTTCGAAGTCGTCCTCTGTACGGAAGTCCTGGAGCACCTGCACACACCTCCCAAAGCAATCGCAGAATTTCGACGTGTGCTCAAGCCCGGTGGACTCCTCATCCTCACGACACGTTTCATCTTCCCCATCCACGACGCGCCGGGCGACTACTTCCGCTACACGAAGTACGGGCTCCGTCACCTCCTCCAGGACTTCGAGATCGTCGAGCTCACGGAGGAGACGAATACGATGGAGACGCTCGCTGTCCTCTATCAACGCATCGGCTTCCAGTGCGAGACACTCGGCTTCCGTCCCTTCAAGTTTTTCTGGTTCCTCAAGGCGAAGCTCCTGATGCTCTTCTCCTGGATCCTCACGCGGGAGTACGGCGACATCCGGCATCGGCAGCGGGAGAAGTACATTCTCAGTTCGGGGTATTACGTGGCGGCGAGGAAGAAATAACGCAAACCGTAGCGCGGGTTCGTTACCCGCGCGGACCGCCGGGGTAACGAACCCCGGCTGCGGTTTTTTACTATAAACTTCTCCTCGATGCGTCGCCTCCTCATCAACATCGTCCTCGCCCTCATCGTCTTCGCCGTGATGCTCCTCCTCGCGGAAGGCGCGTGGCGATTATTCGTGTCGCGTGGGGATCGCAGTCGCACGTTCGATCCGGAGCTTGGGCTCGTGAACGAGCCGAATGCGCAGTGGACCATCCACACGCCCGAGTTCACGACGACGATGGAGACGAACAGTCGTGGCTTCCGCGGACCGGAGATGCCGACGGCACCGAAGTCCGATGAACTGCGTATCCTCTTCCTGGGTGATTCCTTCGTCGAAGCGAAGCAGGTTCCCCTCGTCGAGCGCTTCGTCGAGCAAGTGGGTGGGTTGCTCTCGCAGCGGACACGCAAGGCTGTCCTCTTCCGTGCGCTCGCAGTCGGTGGTGCAGAACCGTCGCGCGAGTACCTGTTCTACGATCGCATCGGAGAAGCGTTCGATCCGGACATCGTCGTGCAGGTATTCTTCCTGGAGAACGATCTGCAACCTCTGGATGGGGTGTATGACTTCTCTGGTACGGGCGACATCCTGACCCTCGAAGGAATCGAAGTGCGCTCTCCGCCGCCATGCGGATTCAAGTGCCAGATCCTCAAGCACAGCGAGGTTGCACTGCGTACCTACCAAGTGCTCCGGCAGATGCGTTCAACGTCGCAGAAGAATGTACGTGCGCTCCTGGGAGAAGGGGAGTTCTACTGGTACACACAGGAGGGGCAGGAGGCAGCCGAGAAGGAGCGGCGCTTCGAGATACTCGGTGCCTTCGCTGACGCTGTCCGCATACGAGTGGAAGCTCGGGGCGGGCAATACCTCGCTGTCCTCATGCCGGGCGGGTTCGAAATTCATCCTGAGTGGCAGGAAGAGATCATTGCTCGTTTCGAGGATGCCGTTCCGCGATCAGCGTGGAATCCGGAGGGTCTGCTCACCCGTGCTGGTGCAGCACTCGAGGAACGGGGCATCGCTGTCCTCGATCTCCGTCCGGCGTTCCATGCCACAGCGGAGCAGGGTCTCCTCTACTTCAAGCTCGATCCGCACCTCAATTCTGTAGGGCATACGCTGGCTGCGGAACGGATTCTCGAGGCAATTTCCCCATGACATAGAGACGTGCGCATCGCACGTCTCTGCATCTCACGTATACTATGCCCTCCATGCGACGCGTTCCCCTCATCGTCGGTATTCTGGGAGTCTTCACAGTGATCCTGGGAGTGGCCGTGCTCCTCCTTGGTCTTCTCCTCTACCAGACGACACCAAAGGACGTGCTCGCGCAGCAGACGTTCATCGGGCGCATGCAGAGTGTGCTCGTTTCTGTGCGCATAGCGGACCGCGCGTTGAATATCTTCTACCGCGGCCCTCGTCCGGAGGAAGCGCTTCCCCACTACAATCTCGCACTCGATCGTAAGCAGCTTGCGACGATCGATGCTTCTCTCCCCATAGACGATGTCTACCTCTCCGACGATGCGAAGATCTGGGCGGATGGATCGCTCACGAGCGATGGGGAGACGTACCCGGTGCGCGCCCGAGTGCGCGGCGACCGCTACAACCACTGGCGCTTCCGCAAGAAGTCGTGGCGTCTGAGCTTCGAGGACGACAGACTCTTCCGCGGTATCAAGGAGGTGAACCTCATCATCCCAGAGGACCGCGCGTGGTTCGTGGAGGCGCTCTCCGCCTACCGCGCGGATGCATTCGGGCTTTTCCATCCGCCCATGCGCTTCGTCACGGCGTCGATCAATGGCGGCGATGCGATGCTGTACCTGGAGATCGAGCACTGGACGAAGGAGATGCTGGAGAAGCAGGCGAAGCCTGGCGACGTGAACCTCTACAAGACCGGGAGTGTGGGGACATCGCACTTCAATCTGGGATGGGATCCCATCGAGGCGGATATCGCGTACTGGGGGAAGTACCAGGGCGCCGTAGCCCCGCCCCTCGATTCATACGAGGAGGCCGAGCTCATGCTCCGGTTTGCTGAGGAAGGGGCACACGAGGATCCCGCGTTCCAGCGGAAGATCGAGACGCTGTTCGACCGCGAGGGGCTCATCCGCTGGTATGGACTCAGTCTCCTCGCAGGGAACCTGCACGTGAGCGGCGACAATCTCCGGTTCTTCTTCGATGTCTCGCGCGGCAGGTACCAGCCGATCGTGTGGGACATCTTCTCGACGATGCCCCGGCCAGAGATGCTCGACCTGCGCGGAGAGGTGGGGGGCAATTCCTTCTGGCGAGAGGTCTTCAGCATTCCATCAATGCACGCGGATGCGCTCCGGTTCGTCCTCGCGTACGTGAACGACGAGGAGCGCGTGGAGCAGGATCTCGCAGAGGCGGAGCGGTTGCGCGCCCAGATAGAACGCGCCGCGTACAGCGACTCCGTGAAGCTCCCCAGTAACCGCCAGGTGAAGCGCGACCTCGATCAACGCATGCGGGAAGTGCGAGCGAATATCGATTTCCTACGAGAGAATGTCCCTGCCCTCCTTACGGAGCTCGAGGCATCTGAACCTGTCGGAAGCGATGAGCTTCGAGCTTCGAGTTTCGAGCAATGAGCGTATTCACTCGAATCTGGAAGCTCGCAGCTCGTAGCTCAAAGCCAATCGCCCTCTCCTCCCCACCCTCGGTATAGTATGATCTCCCTCCCTCCATGCGACGCCTGAAACTCATCGTCGGGGTTCTCGGTGTCTTCCTAGCGCTCGATGCGCTCGGGGTCGTGCTGCTCGCATTGCTCCTCTACCAGGTCACGCCCAAATCCACACTCGCACACGAGACGTTCATCGGTCGTATCCCGGGTCTCCTCTCGAGCGTGCGCGTCATCGACCGTTCCCTCAATATCTTCTACTGGGGACCGCGTCCGCCCGAGCCACTCCCGCTCTACAGTCTCAGGGTCGATCCCAAAGATCTCCGCACAATCGAGGAGAGTCTCCCCACGACGTTGCCCTCCCCGTGGTACGGCAACGTGTTCCTCACGGAGGATGCCAAGGTGACGGTGAAGGGCACATTCACCGCTGATGGTGAAGAGTACCCGGTGGATGTGCGGGTGCGCGGCGACATCTTCAACCATTGGGCATATCGCAAGAAATCCTGGCGCATCACCTTCTCGGGGGATCAGCTCTTCCAGGGCATGCGCGAGATCAACCTCATCATCCCAGAGGACCGCGGCTGGATCGCCGAGCCGCTGAATGTCTACCGCGCGAAGAAGATGGGATTCGTGCAGCCGCCCGTTTCGTACGTGCGACTCTCGCTCAATCGCAGTGGACCCATGGTCTACACGCAGATCGAGCAGTGGGGGAAGGAGATGCTCGAGAAGCAGAGCATTCCCGGGGATGTGAACCTGTACGGCGCCGGCGGAGGTACCTCGTACTTCCAGCAGTGGGATGATGTCTTCGGTGATGTTGCCTACTGGAACAAGTACCAGGAAGCAGTTACCCCACCGCAGGATTCCGTGGAGGAGATCGAACTCCTGCAGAAGCTCTCGCAGGTCGATGCCCATGCGGATCCCGCGTACCGCGCGACGGTGGAGGCGTTCTTCGATGTCGATCAGATCATCGATTGGCATGTATTAAGCCTCCTCGCGGGCAGCCGCCATGTGCGCGACCACAACCTCCGCTTCTTCCACGATATCTCGCGCGGGAAGCTGGTGCCCATCCCCTGGGACATCAGTCTGTACTGGCCGCGCACACTGCTCGCGCTCCCGGGCAATCCCTTCCTGAATGAGTTCTTCCGTGTCCCCGAGTGGAAGCACGAGGCGCAGAAGCGTCTGTGGGCGTACGTGCAGGATGATGCGAAGATCGAGGAGGATCTCGCGGAAGCGCAGCGTCTCCGTTCGCAGGTGGAGCGTGCTGCGTACCGGGACTCCGTGAAGCTCCCGAGTAACCGCCAGGTGAAGCGTGCCCTTGACGAGGCGTCAGCCCAGGTGCAGGCGAACATCGATTGGCTGAAGAATGAGCTCAGCATCGCCGAGGTTCTCTCTCACCAGCGCGTACCATCGCTTGCACAGCAGCGCGAAGGGATGCTCCTCACGTTCGACTTCACCGTCCGTGGTGTGAGCAGTGGCCGCTTCGCGGAGATATCTCTCCCGAAGCCTCTCTCCGATGGTGTCGCACGCAGTGAGATTCATGTGCTTCGCGATACCAACGAGGATGGAAAGCCGAGTGCGGGGGATACCCTCATCCCGCTCACAAAGCGAGCGACACCGGATAAACTTGGATTGGATGTGTACGTGCTTGCAGATGACGAGCGCTCGCTCCTCACACCGGGCGATCCGATTATTGGTGATGGAGAGGAAGTGCGCGGCGCTCCGCACACGCGCTACCGGTTCTTCCTCATGCGTAGCCGCGGAGCGCTGCAGATCGCGGATGCTGATCTCCCCCTCAATCTCGAACTCCTGAATGCGGTGACCGGAGAGAAGGCACAGGTCATCGGCGACGTGATGATCGATGATCGCACCTTCGAACGTCTCGCGGAGGCGTACGCGGACCGCGCGACGTTCCTCCGCCGCTACCCCGCATTCCGTGCGGAAGGTACAGGCAGTGTCCTCCTCACGGGCACGCACACTTTCAAGGAGACGGTCATCATTCCCTCCACCGTGCGGCTGCGCATCGCACCCGGGACGATCGTGCGGATGGATAAGGGTGTGACACTCCTCTCATACGCGCCGGTCTCCGTCATCGGGACGCAGGCGCAGCCGATCCGCTTCGAGCAGGGGAGTGCGGAGCCCTGGGGATCGTTCCTCGTCGTGAATGCGAAAGAGCAGAGCACGGTGCAGTGGGCGGAGTTCTCCGGAGGAGGGGAGACGTTCACGAATGACATCTACGCCACGGGCATGGTTGCCTTCCATGGGAGTCCTGTGAGTGTGCGTGATGCGACGTTCCGCAATTCGCACGGGGACGATGCGCTCAACATCAAGTACGTTCCCGCGGATATCGCGCGTGCGCACTTCATCGATGCGGGGGCGGATGCGCTCGATGTTGATGTCGCGAAGACGGGAGTCGTGGAGGATTCCACGTTCTTCGTGAGTGCAGAGAACACAGATAGCAACGGTGATGGTCTCGATCTCTCGTGGTCTTCCATCGTCATCCGGAACCTCACGATCGAGGGGAGCCGGGACAAGTGCATCAGCGTGGGGGAATCCTCCAAGCCGACAATCACCGACGTGATACTGAAGCGCTGCCACTTTGGCATCGCCTCCAAGGATGGATCGAGCCCCACCGTGACGCGTGCGCAGTTCATCGGCAATGACATCGCCGTCACCGCCTACGTGAAGAAGCCGATCTTCTCCCTCCCGATGATCGAGATTCGCGAGAGCACCTTCTCGGGGAATGCCGTCGAACAGGAAGCCCTGAGCGGAGCCACGATCACCATCATCCGTTGACGATGAATCCCCCCGTAACCTTTCCGCGTCTCATGCGCACCCTCCTCACTGCTGTTTTTCTGTGCGTACTAACGGTTCAGTCCTCCTCCCTTGCCCAGCCAACAACCGGGTCCGGTGACACAAGCGCGCCTGCACTCCCGATTGAGGAGAGGCTGAGCGTCTCCCTGGAGAGCACCGAGGAGGTGTGGGCGTACATGCTCGATCGGTACGTCACGAACACACTCTTCCTCCGGGGTATCGATGCGCAGCTCACCGCCCTCTCGAGTGACGATGTTGTTGTGGATACCTACTTCGACACACCCAACTTCGTGAACCTCAAGGAGCAGAATGGACTCCGGCACCGTAAGCGGATGAGCACGGCGGACGGCGCGAATGGCAGCGAGTGGGTCCAGATTCGCTTGAAGAGCATTAATCTCCACGATCCTCTCGCTCGCGCGGAGTACAAATTCGATGTTGTGCACGCGAAGAACTTCTCAACGGCCGATGATCGTCATCCATTGATCGGGCTCATCGCGATAGACCAGCGCGAGGACTTCAAGGACAGCGTGCGGGAAACGCTTGGGATCGACCCATACCAGGCTGTACAGATCCTCACAATCCACCAGCGCCGTCGCCGCATCTCCATCGCGAAGGATGGTGTCGCGCTCCTGACGGTCTCCCTCGATCACGTTGGCTCAACCTTCGACGGAACCGAGGTGGTCTTCGCGGAGGTGGAAGTTGAGGGCGACGATGCTCTCACTCAAGAGGCGGATGCTCTCCAGGAGGATATCGTCGCTGATCTCCAGCGGGAGTTCCCCTCCATCAAACCGGATCTCCCTCCTAAGTACAACAAGGTCTTCGCCCGCTTCGAGGAGGAGATACCCCTGTTCCGCACGCGCGTGCTCCATGGCGGAGGTGCCAACTACCTCGCCTGGGGTACCCTTGGGGTGCTGTTCCTCGGCTTCCTCGGACTCTTCTGGTACTTCTCGGCGAAGCGGCGTTCCCTGGCGTAGGATATCCCCGGCTACCGCGGTATGAAGATCAAAGCCCCCCCAAAGCCGGCGCCGCTCCACTTCCGGAGAATGGAGTTCAAGTACATCGTGCCCGAGAGATTCATCCCGTGGTTCATCGACCGTATCTCCCCCTACACAGAGCCGGATCCTTTCCTCGTCGAAGAAGGGAAGGGGAGGACCATCTACCCAGTGACCTCGCTCTACTTCGACTCGGTCGATCTCCAATCGCTCCGGGAGAAGGATGCCGGCATCCTCGCCCGCCGGAAGCTGCGCTTGCGCACGTACGAGAGAACCTTTGGCGAGGCGACGACCGCGTTCCTGGAGATCAAGCGCCGCTCTGATTTCATCGTCTCCAAGGATCGCCTCTCGCTCTCCGTTGGCCGTGTGAGCGGGGTGGATCGGATGTCCCGATTGCTCGATCACCTCCTCTCCCGTGTCGAGGCGACGGAGGATGTGACGGCGGAGGCGCAGACACTGCGGAGCTGGTACAACCTGCAGCCGACGGCCATCGTCGCGTACGACCGCATTCCCTTCGTGGGCAAGCACGACCGCAAGTTCCGCGTGACGGTCGACTACGGGCTGCGAGGTGCGTGGCACCCTTCCAAACTCATCGGTGACGTCCCCCTCCATCGTTGTATGACGGGGTACTGCATCGTTGAACTCAAGATGAACCATGGCATTCCCTCGTGGTTCCACGATGTGATCCAGGATTTCCAGATGAGCAGGACGGCCTACTCCAAGTACGCCATGGTTGTCTCTGCCCTGCATCCGCTCGCCGTAGGGCAAATCCCGGAGGTTTCCCGCTTCCACACTTTCTATTAAACACGGCGGCGTTTTTCTCAGATATCGTTAGAGTGAAGTGACCTTAGGAAGCCAAATGGGTGTTTGCAGAGAAACGTCGCCGTGTCTAAACTTCCCATCTACCCCTCTCCGTATGCAACCCGTTATCCCAGACATCGGCGCCCTCTCGAGTGTGAGTGTCGCGCACATCGTGTTCGCCCTCCTCGGGAGTCTCGTGCTCTCGTTCATCATTGCACTCGTGTACCGCAACACGCACCGGGGTCTCAGCTACTCCCAGTCGTTCCAGTTCTCGCTCGTCCTCCTCTCCATGCTCGGAGCGGCGGTGATGATCGTCGCGAGCAATAGCCTCCTCGCAGCCGTGGGTATCCTCGGCGCCTTCTCGCTCATCCGCTTCCGCACGGCGGTGAAGGATCCCAAGGACATGGCGTACATTCTCTTTGTATTGGTCATTGGTCTCTCCATGGGCGCACAGATGTACATGGTGGGTGTCATCACTGCCCTCATCGTGTGCGCGGTGATTCTGGGTCTCACGTGGATGGACTTCGGCATGACGAGCAAGCACGAATCGATCATTCGACTGATGTGCAAAGGCGAGAAGGATTCCGCTGTGAATACCGCGCACTACGAGGTCGCGCTCGGGAAGATGAGTGAGAGCTTCCACCTCCTCTCCGCACATGCCCACGGCGATCGCATGGAGCTCACCTACGGCGTGCGTCCCCGCAAAGGCTCCACCTCGCTCACGATTCTGGAGGCGCTGCGGAAGGAGGATGGTATTGAAGATGCAGAGCTCTTCGATGCCAAGCACCAGGTCGAATTCTAGGCACGACGATGTCATTCTTCTCGTCGTCGTGTGCCCCCCTTGCATACGGAAACCTTTACAGAGCCAGGTACTTCCTGCCCGCTTTGCGCACCGCCTCTCCGTCCAGGAGCGACTTGAGATCGTAGATCACCCCGCCTTCCTTGGTCGCCTTGATGAAGTCCTCGATGGGGCGGCTCACGTACTCCTTGTGCGAGACCAGGAAGGCGATGGCGTCGTAGGGGCCGCTCTCGAAGGAGCCGGGCTTCATACCGCGTGCGGTGATTTCCTCCGGTGTCATGTGCGGCTCGTGGACTTCCACGAGGCAGCGGCGCGCCTCGAGTGCCTTCACGACGTCGTGCGCTTTGCTGTTGCGCGTATCGGGGATGTCCTCCTTGAACGTGAGTCCCAGCACGAGGACGCGTGGCTGGTGGTTGTTCACGGTGAGGGTGGTGGAGATCTCCTCCGCGACGAAGGCACCCATGCCGTCGTTGATCGCGCGGCCGGCGGTGATCACGTGCGTGCGCATCCCCAGCTGCCGCGCTTTCTCCACCAGGTAGTACGGGTCGACTCCGATGCAGTGTCCCCCCACGAGGCCCGGCTTGAACTTCAGGAAGTTCCACTTCGTTCCCGCGGCATTGAGGACATCCTTCGTCTCGATCCCGAGTTTATGGCAGAGGATCGCGATCTCGTTGATGAAGGCGATATTGAGATCGCGCTGCGCGTTCTCGATAGCCTTCGCCATCTCTGCCACTTTGATATTGGGAGCGCGGTGCACACCCGCTTTCGTCACCGATCCGTAGAGCTCACTCAGGATGTCGAGCGTCTTCGCGTCCTGCCCAGCGACGACCTTCACGATGCGATCGATGGTGTGCTCCTTATCCCCAGGATTGATCCGCTCCGGCGAGTAGCCGAGGGTGAAGTCGACCCCACATTTGAGGCCAGATTCCTCCTCGAGGATCCCGCCGCAGAGTTCCTCTGTGACGCCGGGATACACCGTGGATTCGTACACGACGATCATGCCTTTCTTCAGATGTTTCCCCACCGTGCGGCTGGCATCCTCCACCAAACTCAGGTCGGGATCGTTGCGATCATCCACCGGAGTCGGGATTGCGAGGATGATGACCTGCGCCTTCTCCAAAATTGCGGGATCAGCGCTGAAGGTCATGGGTGCCTCCTTCATCTGCGCGTCACTGAGCTCTCCCGTGCGGTCCTTGCCGCCCTGGAGCTCCTCGATTCGCCGCTTGCTGATGTCGTACCCGTACACGGTGTGCCCGCTCTTCGCGAGACCATGCGCGAGGGGGAGTCCAACGTACCCGAGACCGACGACTGCGACGTTCATAGGGCGTGTAGTCTAGCGAGATCAGAGGGGAGTACAACTGCTGATCCGAATACCACAATGAGAGTAGCTGTGGAGGTTGGTAGGACGGTAGGCGCAAGCGATTCTCTGAGCGAGCGCAGATAGAGAATGCCATTACCAACCTACCGCCCTACCGACCTCTCTTCGTGTGCTACAGTTCCCCAGCAATATAACCATTCGTCAGTCTTCCCTTCGCATCATCACATGTCCCTCCCGCTTCGCCTGCAGAAGGCCGTTCCATGGATTGTTGTCCTCCTCTTCGTCGGAGCAACAGCATTGAGCATGTGGATGGCGACGCCCAATCCGACGGACGATCACTTCTTCTACCAGAAGTTCATCGAGACTCTGGCCGGTGGGAAGCTCGATTTGAGCATCCCCGGCTTCCACGGGATGAACATCCTCACGGTGCCGTGGTACCTCATCACACGGTCTCCACTCGCGCAGATCGAGTTCCAGATGCTCGCGGGGATCCTCCTCCCGCTTTTTGCCTTCCTCGCTGCGCGCAGTCTCTACAAGTCTGATGCGGAGGGGCTCCTCTTCGCCGCAGTCATTGCGATGATGCCGTTCCTCTCATTCTCCGCACTGCGCGGCTGGATGGTCGCGCTCTACAACGCACTCTTCTTCATCACCATCTGGGCATCTGCGAAGCAGTGGAAGTGGTGGTGGATCCCGTGGGGATTCTCTGTGATCTCCCTCCCGTTCTCCGTTGCCCTCCTCCCGCTTCTTGCGGTGCTCGCACCCCCGTCGAAGAAGGGCATGCTCCATCGGTACAGATTCATCCTCCTCGGGCTGGCGATTCCCGTTGTGTACGTTGTGATGCAATTCCTCCAGATCGGACACATCAATGTCGGTGTCCATACAGAGATGGACCACAGTAACGTGTGGCAGGGGCCCAGCCGGATGTTCCTCAATGCGGCGCATGCGCTGCAGATCCTCTTCTCCGTGCACAATTACTACTTCCCCAACCCTGGGCGCACGGGCGATGGCAACATGCTGCAGACCACCCCTGTACTGATCTTCCTCGGTCTCTTCGCACTCCTCTCGCCGAAGGAATTCTTCAAGAAGAGAGCACTGCCGCTCGCGCTCCTTCTCGGTGCAATCATCGGTATCGGGCTCAATGTTGCACTCGATCACATGGATCACTTTTACATGGAAACGGGCATCTTCTTCGTGATCCTCGCGGCACTCCCCGTTCTCCGGAAGTACCCGCTCTGGCTTCCGCTCGTCCTCGCAACACTGCATTTCCAGTGGTTCTACTTCTCCCTCCAGCACGGGGCGTTTTTCCAGTTGGACTGGTGGTTCTTTGCCGTTCCTGCTGTTGTAGACGCCGTTTTCGTTCTCTGGTGCCTGGCGAATTGGAAGGCAGTTTGGGGTCGCCTGACGGGGGTTTTTCCCCTATCCTCCCTCACCGACAATGGCGCGTAAGAAAGCACTGATCACCCTTCGACTCGCTGCGCTCGCTCAGGGCGAGATATGCTAACAACTTTCTCCGTAATGTATGTCTCGTAAGAAAGCACTTATCACGGGCATTACAGGACAGGACGGCTCCTACCTCGCGGAGTTCCTCCTCTCGAAGGACTACGAGGTGCACGGTCTCGTGCGCAGGGCGTCAACCTTCAACCGTGGGCGCATCGACCACCTCTTCCCAGAGTCCGGTGTGTCGCAGTTACCGATCGAGCTCCACTACGGCGATCTGGGCGATTCCAATTCCCTCCTGCGCGTTCTCCTCACGACGCAGCCGGACGAAATCTACAACTTAGCGGCGCAGAGCCACGTCGGTGTCAGCTTCGATATCCCGGAGTACACGGGCGATATCACGGGACTGGGCACGACGCGTCTCCTCGAGGCGCTCCGCACGAGCAAGCTCCCATCGAAGTTCTATCAGGCGAGTTCCAGTGAGCTCTTCGGCAAGGCGGTGGAAGTACCGCAGACGGAGCGCACTCCCTTCTACCCACGCAGTCCGTACGCGTGCGCGAAGGCGTACTCGTTCTACCTTACGAAGAACTACCGCGAGAGCTACGGCATGTACGCCGTGAACGGCATCCTCTTCAACCATGAGTCTCCACGTCGTGGCGAGAACTTCGTGACGCGAAAGATCACCCTGAGCCTCGCGAACATCCTCGCAGCGAAGCAGGAGTGCCTGTACATCGGGAACCTGGAGGCCAAGCGCGACTGGGGGTACGCCAAGGAGTACGTCGAGGGCATGTGGATGATGCTCCAGCAGCCCAAGCCGGATGACTACGTGCTCGCGACCGGCTCCTCCGCGTCGGTGCGGGAGTTCCTCGAGCTCTGCCTCGGCTACGCGCACATTCCCTTCCAGCGCCTTGGCGAAGGGCTTGACGAGGTCTACATCGACCAGCGCTCCGGCAAGACGGTCGTCGCTGTTGACAAGCACTACTACCGTCCCGCAGAGGTGGACTCTCTCCTCGGCGATCCCACGAAGGCGAAGCGCGAGCTCAAGTGGCAGGCGAAGACGACACTCGCGGAGCTCGCGAAGCTGATGATGGAGGCGGATTGTGAAGCTCTGGGAGTGACGCTCTGAGTGAATTCGATAGCAAGCTCGAAATACCGTTTAGTCGTTTACTCGTTGATTCGTTTACTCGAGATGACACACTTCGAATAAACGAGTAAACCAATCAACGAATCAACCGTTCTCAGAGCCAAGAGTTTCTGTTAGAATGCCACACATGTTCAAGAGCGAGTTCATTCGCCGGCACCTGAAGCAGGGGATGAAGTTCGCGATCGCGGGGGGCGCGGGATCGATCATCGACCTCTCGACGCTCACGCTCTTCGTTGAGCTCTTCAACATGCCCAAGTGGCTCGCGGGCATCCCGTCGACGCTCCTCGCGGTCATCGTTGTGTTCCTCCTCAACAAGCACTTCACATTCCAGGATCGGGAGAAGAACTACGCGCACCAGGCATTCAAGTTTGCACTCGTGTACGGGGCGGCCATCCTCTTCAACATCCTCTGCTACAACTTCTTTCTCTGGCTCCAGATCCACTACATCCTCTCAAAGGTCCTCGCGATTGGCATAGGTGCTGTGTGGAACTACTCGCTGTCGCATGGATTTGTCTTCAAGAAGCGGGAACAGGTAGATACTGTTGTCGTTTGAATCATGAATCTTGAATGGTGAATCATGGGAAGTAGGCATTCAAAATTCATGATTCAAGATTCACAATTTAATGATCTAGCTCTTCTCTTGAGAACTATTGTCTTTACACTGTGACCGTGCCCCCTCGCATTGCTGTCATCGCCGGTGCCGGTCCCGCTGGGCTCACTGCAGCCTACGAGCTCCTCAAGCGCACGGACATCGTGCCCATTGTCTATGAGGTGACGGATGCGATTGGCGGTATCGCGCAGACCTACAACTACAAAGGCAACCGCATCGACATTGGCGGGCATCGCTTCTTCTCGAAGAGCGAGCGCGTCATGGACTGGTGGTTCAATATTCTCCCACGACAGGGAGCTCCTGCAGCGGATACCGTCGAGAAAGCTCATCAAATTGAGTACGTCGCCGATGCGATCCTCGAGTACCTCTGCCCGGAGTGCGTACAGCTATCAGCTGGCAGCGATCAGCGATCAGCATCAGGAGAGAAACTGGCCGCTGACAGCTGGCCGCTGACAGCTCGCTCCGTCCGCGTCAAACGCCCTGCCCCAGATCCGGAGAAGGAAGATGATGTGATGCTTCACCGCCCGCGTCTCTCCCGCATCTTCTATCGCAAGCACTTCTTCCCGTATCCCATTGCCATCACCATTACCGTCGCGAAGCGCCTGGGGTTCTTCAATACATTCCTGATCGCACTCAGTTACATCAAGTCGCAGGTCTTTCCGATCAAAGATGAGACGTACCTCGATTCCTTTTACATCAACCGCTTCGGCTACCGGCTCTACAAAACGTTCTTTGAAGCGTACACGGAGAAGGTGTGGGGTGTGCCCTGCAGCGATATCCGTGCAGACTGGGGCGCCCAGCGCGTGAAGGGGCTCTCTCTCAAGCGCGCCGTCGCTCATGCGATCCGCGATCTCCTGAGCAGCGACTTCCAGAAAGCCCAGCAGGAGCGCGAGACGAGTCTCATCACCCGGTTCTTCTACCCCAAGTACGGTCCGGGACACATGTGGGAGACGGTTGCTGGCCAGGTGCGGCAGTGTGGTGGCTCTGTGATCATGAAGCGACGTGTCTCCGGTGTACATCTGGAAGGGAACCAGGTGAAAGCGGTCACCATCGAAAATATTGAGACGGGCGAGACGGAGAAGGTCGCTTGCGATTTCTTCTTCTCCACCATGCCGATCAAGCACCTCGTTGGCATGATGACGCCCCATCCTCCCTCGCGCGTCGTCGAGGTCGCGGAGGGCCTCCAGTACCGCGATTTCCTCACCGTGGGATTACTATTGAAGAAGCTCCACGTGCAGGAGAGGGGGAAGAAGGTTGCGACCGATGTTCCCGATAACTGGATCTACATCCAGGAGGGGAGCGTGCGCGTGGGGCGCGTCCAGATCTTCAATAACTGGAGTCCCTACATGGTTGCCGATCGCAAAAACTCCATCTGGATTGGACTCGAGTACTTCGTAAACGAAGGTGGAGATCTCTGGATTAAGCCCGATCAGGAAATGATCGCACTTGGCATCAAGGAGATGGAGTCGATTGGCTTCCTCCGTTCAGAGGATGTGCTCGATGCGTGCGTGCTCCGCATGCCGAAGGCCTACCCCGCGTACATCGGGAGCTATGACCAGCTGAGTGTCGTACAGGATTTCGCGAACTCCATCGAGAACCTCTTCCTCATCGGGCGTAACGGCATGCACCGCTACAACAACCAGGACCACAGCATGCTCGCCGCCATGACCGCGGTGGATAACATCATCGAGGGGAGGACCGATAAATCGAACCTCTGGGAGATCAACCTCGAGATGATCTACCACGAGGAGAAGAAGAAAGAGGGCTAGGGCTAGGGCTAGGGCTAGGATTAGGGTTTGGGCTAAGAATTGTAGTATTCTGAATTTGCAAATTTACAAAAAAGTATTATAATATACATATATGACACAATCAATGGAACCAGTACCCTCGGCTCTACCACGCGATCCCAAAGATGTGAAAGATGAAATTGGTCAGTGGAAGAATCTCCTGGATGCAACTCAGGATTCAGACGAACGAGACGAAATTCAGCGCGCTATCCTTAGACTTGAGGCTTTACTCCCTGCAAAGCCTATTACAACCAAGAATGTGTGGATGAAATTTGTAGATTGGTCAGCGAGTGCAAAAGTGCAACGTCTGCTCACCCCAGAAAACAAGCAGGCCCCCTTCAAGCCTCCTGTCGAAAAGGAGTTTACGAAACTCTCTCATGATGACGATCTTGATAGGGAGAACAATGATGGTGCATTTGTTCCTCAAGAAAATCTCGAGAGCTTCGTTGCTCAACTCGACACGCGTGCGAAGAGTATCGGTAATCTTCAGAACGTCGTTCCTCAGAGGGAGATCTTCCAGTGGCTAAAGGATGTTCGCACCTGGGCGCGGTCGGTGTGGGAGTACTTCGGAGTTGATACTGCCATCATGCCGAAGCTCGAAGGATGGTCACGCATGATCATCCCCGTCATTTCTGCTGCAGAAGCCGCAATAGAGATGCAAAGGAAACAGGGGAAGGAAGTCGATTCCGTATTCCTTGATCAATTGCGAGTGTACCGTGAAGTCTCAGAGAGACTCCGGAGGATGTTAGGCAAAGAATCCGTGCAGGAGAAGGGAGCAGCACAGCACAGTTTGCGCCGTGAGCACGAGAGGACGGGATACACCTTCTCACCGAAGAATCAGACGGCGACGAACATTCTCTTCAATAGAGACGCAGAAGGTGAATACGAAAAAACTGTTCTCTCACCGGATCAGAGGTGATCACACTTGGGTCGCGGGTCAGAAGACCCGCTTCTCAACAGTATCTTCTTCTTTCACTTCTTCGCTGCTTTGATGTAGATCTGCGGCCCGAAGGGAATGGCATCGTGCAGGAAATACAATCTGTAGGTGACTGCGAAGATGAATCTCTTCCACCTCGTGAGTCCTCCTTCCAAGTACCCTTCCCGCACGCGGTCGAAACTCACGTCTGTCAGGTACTTCTGGAGTGTGAAAAGCGGCCAGCCCCACAGCCGTGAACTCTCGATGGTGAAACCCTCTTCCTGTAGGAGTGCATCCAGATCCGCTTTCACGAAGTGCTGCGTGTGGCCTGTGTAGCGGTCCGATGCGTGGATCTTCCCCGCCTGCGTACTGAGAATCAGGAGTCCTCCCGGCGCTAGGTGATCCGCGATCCAGCGGATGATGTCGCGGTACTTCGTCGTGTGCTCGATGACTTCACTGCAAATGATGACATCGTACTGTGCAGAGATCTCCGGAAGAGCTGCGTGATGGAATGTTCCTTCGGGGACCTTCTCGCGAGCGCGGATGACGGCCTTCTCCGAGATATCGTTCCCCGCGATGTGATCGCCAGGGAGTGCAAACTGCTGCTGGATGTCTTGCAACAATGAGCCCTCCCCACAGCCAAAATCGAAGATTTTACACTGATTCTCTCCGCAGTGTTTCTCAATTGCACGCAGGATGAAGCGTTTGCGGTGGCGGATTGTCGGGTATGCGGGGTACGACGACTCCGTACTATTCCAGTACGCATCGTAGTGCTCCTGCGACTCGAGTGGTGGGGGAGTATCGGAATGCATGAGGGGAGTTCTCCAAAGACGGAGAATTCTACCCATGCTTCATGCGTCCCTACGAGGGATTTTCGCTAGTCATCTTCCTCGCTGTCCCCGAACTCCCTTTCCAATTCCGCCAGGACTTCAGGTGAGAGTGTGTCCTCGTCGTCTGCGTCGGGGAGTAGTGGACTATCTTCTTCTCCTGGCGCAGGAAAGAGATCCGGGGAAATGAAGTCGATGCCGCGCATTCCTTTCTTCGTGGGTTTGTGAACTTCCATGAGCACATCAATAGCGGCGTCCACTTCATTCAGTTTCTGACGTATTGCGTCAACCACCTTGAACCGCTCTCCGCCCCTAGGTAACCGCGCAGCTTTCCTAGAGTTCGCTCGTATTTCAGCGATCTCCTTGTGCAGTGGCTGTTTTGCTTCCACTGGAACATGCTCAGCTTCAGACAAACGGACTTCTCTCGCTAGAATTTCATGGGTGAGCTTGGCCATAAGGATCCTCCATTCTACGTATTCACGGTAGGGTGTCAATTTTTGTTGTCTTGGCTCAGGAATGCGCCGCATACCACTCTACGGATCTTTGGATTCCCTCCTCGAAGGAAACCTTTGGAGAGTAGCCGAGGCGGGACTTTGCCTTCGCAATGTCCGCGGTGAAGCGCACGACTTCGCCTGTGCGGGATTCTGCGTGGGTGATTGCTGAGGTGCTCGCCGTGAGACTCTTGATGGTCTCCGCGAGGTGGAGGATGGTCACGCCTTGTCCGTAGGCGAGGTTGAAGGTTTCGTTCTTCACGTCTGCGAACTTCTCGAGCGTGAGGATAACACCGGCGACCGTGTCGTCGATGTACGTGAAGTCGAGGCACTTGTCCTTCCCGAAGACGGTGAGGGGTTCGTTCTTCCGCGCGAGACGGAGGAAGAGCGGCACCACGCGCACGGAGTCGTCGTACATGCCGTACACATTGGAGAAGCGGAAGATCACCGCATCCATGTCGTAGCAGCGTGCGTAGGCTTGCACGAGTGCTTCACCCCCCAGTTTGCTCGCGGTGTAGGGACTCTCGCAGAGATCCACTTTCACCATCTCCTCGCTGTACTTCTCTGCGCCTGCATTGCCGTAGACCTCGCGCGAAGAGGCGAAGAGGAAGCGCTTGATGCCGCGCTTCCGCGCGAACTCGAGCGCATTGAAGAGCGTGAGGAAGTTGTCCCGCGCACGACTCGGATCCTCAACCAATTCGTAGACACGCGCGTTCGCTGCGAGGTGCACGATGGCATCGATGTCCTTTGGAAGTTTCGCTTTCTCGAGCGCTCCATCCTCGCGCAGATCGAGGTGCGTCGTGATCGCCTCTACGTTCGGTTGCCACTTGTTCGGCACCCAATCGACGCCCACGACGTCCTTCCCCTGCTTGAGGAGGGTTTCGCACAGCCGTGTGCCAATCGTGCCGGAGGAACCTGTTACGAGAATGTTCATCCTGGGTAGTGTGGGGTGATGCAGGAGAATCCGCAAGGGATGGCTAGGATTGGGATTTGGATTAGGATTTGGGGGGTGGGGAGTATTCGTGTAGTGCGGTAGACTAATCTCTGTATTTTTCCGACCGAATCCCTAATCCTAATCCAAATCCTCATCCCACACTCGTCCGTGCTCTCCCTCGTCCTCCCCACCTACAACGAGGCCCAGAATCTCCCGGAGCTCCTCCCGAGGATCGATGCTGTGCTCCAGGGCATGCCCCACGAGATCATCGTGGTGGATGATGATTCTCCAGACCGCACCTGGCAGGTTGCCCAGGAATTGTCGACGACGATGCCATCGCTCCGGGTCATCCGGCGCATCGGGAGGCGAGGCCTCTCGTCCGCAGTGATCGAGGGGTTCCTCACAGCGAAGGGCAATGCGCTCGCGGTGATGGATGCGGATGGCCAGCATGATCTCACACTCATTCCGTGGCTCGCGAAGGCGATCGATGAAGGAGCGGGTATCGCGATCGGTTCGCGGTACACAGAAGGGGGGAGTGTGGGCGAGTGGGATGAGCGCCGCCATACGATGAGTCGCATTGCCACGCGCCTCGCCCTCAAGCTCTGCAAGGTCCAGGTGACAGATCCCATGAGCGGCTTCTTCGCTATCAGACGCGATGTCTTCGAAGAGGCACTCCCGCGATTGAATCCGATGGGTTTCAAGATCCTCCTGGATCTCCTGGTGCACGTCGATCTGCAGACGCGTGTCACGGAATTGCCGTTCACGTTCCGCTCGCGCCTGCACGGCGAGAGCAAGCTCTCGCGCAGGGTCCAGCTCGAGTTCCTGGAGTACCTCTACGACGTCACGCTCGGGAAGTACATCCCCCTTACCTTTGTTGAGTACTGCATCGTGGGGACGATGGGTGTCGTCGTGCACCTCGCCGCGTACTTCGGCATCACGCGTCTGCTATTGCGAGAGGGAGATCTCACGCTCTACGGTTTCTCCGTTGCGGTCCTCATCGCGATCGAAGTCGCTGTCGTCTTCAACTTCCTCCTGAACAACGCGTGGACGTTCGCGTACGCGAAGCTCAGGGGGTTGCGCGCCGTCCGCGGATTCTTCACCTTCAACGCTGCGTGCCTCTTCGGAGCACTCGCGAACTACTCGGTGAGCGCTTTCCTCTTCTCGCGCGGTCACCCCGAGCTCCTCAGCGTCGCAGCAGGTGCGCTCATCGGGGTTATTTGGAACTACACGATGAACCGGCTCTTCACGTGGCGCAGCGCATGAAGCGCTCTATCATCCATCAGCGGCTCGTCTTCGGATGCGTCGTACTCCTCCTCTGCGCCCTCTACATCCCGCGCGTGTGGGCACTCCGGCTCCTGTACCTCGATTCCACTGTTCGCATGCACGTGCAGCGTGAGCTCACAGAAGTCGCCACGGAGGAGGGGTGGCTCGTCTCCGATATCATCGTGCGTTCTGTCTCTGAAGATGCCGTGATGATCCTCCACCGCGGGCACATCCGCGGTCGCGATCCTCGCGCGTGCTTCGTCCTCCCGTTCCGCTCTGAACTCAAGCGCCCATGCGACGTCTGAACGCCCTCATCAGCCTGGAAATTTATGCGCTCGTGCTCACCGCGGTGCAGTTGATTGGCGGTGTGCGCACAGATGAGGCGAAGTACCTCCTCAATATCCCGTACCCCCACCCACCTCTCGTTCGCACGCTCCTCTCCTGGACGGAGTTCCTCCCGTTCCAGGAATGTCTCTGGCGCTTCCTCTTCGCGAGCCTCCTCGCTCAAGCTGTGTGGTTGGTGTGGGACCTCGGTCGAGGCTTGGGTCGGCGCGAGAGGATGTTCCTCTCCGCATGCTGGCTCCTCGCCTCCGGTGTTCTCCTGCAGGCAGGCGGCATCTACTTGGTGTGCTTCACCGCTCTCCAAGCTCTCTGCTTCCTCTGGCTCGTTGCGCGCATGCCCTCCACCGGGAAGTACGCCGGATGGGTCGCGCTCCTGTGGCTTGCCTCACTCTTCACCGCGTACCAAGCAGCACTCTTCCTCCCGCTTGTTTGCGCGTACTTCCTCCGCGCAAAGATTTCCTGGGAGGAGCGCATCGCCTACGTCTGCCTTCCGCCTCTCCTCCTCATCCTCTACTCCCTGAGTAACCCCCTCTCCATCGCGAGCATGTTCATCCACGGCGGGCGCGATCTCAACTCCTCGATCCCCATGCGTGCACTCGGAACGCTCAGAGTGTGGATGCTCGGCGGAAGCTTGCTCCTGAGTATCGCAGGCACGATCGGGATCTTCTGGTCGAAGCGATGGGAGCTGATCCTCTCCTTTCTCCTCGTCTCTGCGTACGTCGCCCTCTCGCGCTACGACTACTACATGGTCCTCTTCACCCCCTTCTTCATCGTAGGGCTCGCAGTCCTCCTGAAGAATCGCGCCCTCCCGAAAGTTATCATCAACGCGGGCATCCCCCTGCTCGTCATCGCGACGATCATCACCGTGTTCTTCTTCCCGCCGATTCTGAAGAGAGATCCTTCGAGGGCAGTGATGCGTTCCATCGCTTCTGAGCGGAGAGGGGACGAAGTTCTCATCGCAGGGTCCTTCGGGCACCAGTGGCAGTACGAGAGCACGCTCCCCGTGCGCTCCTACTCCCCAAACTGGTTACCGCATGCCCGAGCAGTCATCTGTCTCCAGCCTTGCGGAGATATGGCTATGCACGAAGGGTGGGTGCGCAAAGAGGAGAGCGGAGTGGAGGTATGGGGGAGGGAATGAAGTTCACCGTGGAGGAGTCCGAAGAGTCCGAGGAACAGGAAAACGTTCACTCGTTTACTGGTTTATTCGTTTACTCGCTGCGCAGCGATTCGAATAAACGAGTCAACGAATAAACGAATCAACGGTATCTGTGGATGTCTCGTTCGTCGGTCTCCTAAACACCATAGTATTCCCGGTACCACTCCACAAATTTCGGCACCCCTTCGCGGATCGTCGTCTTCGGCTCGAAGCCGAGCATCTTCTTCGCTTTACTGATATCCGCCAAGCTCGCGCGCACGTCGCCGGGTTGCATGGGGAGGAACTCCTTCTTCGCCTCGCGCCCGCAACTCTCCTCGATCACTTTCACGTAGTCCATGAGCTCTTCCTGGCGTCCGCAGCCGAGGTTGAAGATCTCCTCCGGGTAATTCTTATCGATAGACGCGACGATGCCAGAGACGATGTCATCGATGTACGTGAAGTCGCGCTGCATCTTCCCCTCGCCGAAGATTTGCAGAGGGCGATCGTTCAAGAGCGCATCCGTGAAGAGGAAGAGCGCCATGTCCGGTCTTCCCCATGGTCCATACACCGTGAAGAACCGGAGTCCCGTCACCGGGAATCCGTAGAGGTGGTGGTACGTGTGCGCCATGAGCTCGTTGTCCTTCTTGTTCATGCCGTAGAGCGAGAGCTGATCATCCACGCGGTCCTCCTCACTCGACGGGAGCTTCGTGTTCCCCCCGTACACCGAACTCGAACTCGCGTAGATCATCCCGGCGATCTCCTGCTTGCGCGCTTCATCGAGGATATTGAAGAACCCTTCGATATTGATCGAGATGTACTCCTCTGGATGCTCGAACGAGTAGCGCACCCCCGCGAGTGCAGCGAGGTGACACACGCGATCCACTCCCTTCATCGTCTCTGCAACGAGAGGACGATCGAGAATGTCTCCCCGCACAAACGTGAAGCCGCGTTTGTCATTGAGCAGCTCCAACCGGCGCTCCTTTAGCTTGGGGTCGTAGTACGGGCTCACGTTGTCGATGCCGATCACCTGATCCCCTCGCTCGAGCAAGCGGAGCGTCGTGTGGTACCCGATGAAGCCGGCGCAACCGGTGAGGAAGACTTTCATAGAACGGATTTACTGTAACGCACTATTCTCCGAGACGCATGTCAACTTTCTCTTGCGAAAGGGGCGTGGTTGACAATTGAATATAATGAAGTATATTCCCTCTCCATGCCGGAAAGCAACTCGCCATCACTTGAGAGAGGGTTCGAGCTCATTGCGAGCTACGATGGATACCATCCTCGGACGAATGACCACGGCGGAATCTCCTCCCCTGCGAGAGTGCACGGCGTCCTCCAGCAAGTCGTGCGTCTCCTCGAACCCCATGGTGTCCCTCAGCAACTCGGCGAGAAGATGGTGGGCGTCGATGTGTGGGAAGGCGATTCCAAAGCCATTGCAGAGACGATTCGCAGAGAGTGTGCACGCCTCGATCTTCCGGTGATCATTGCCGTACGAGTGGTTGGTGGTACACCATCAACACCAGTGCATCCCACTATCGCTGCGTTGTACGACTCTCCTGAATACCGAGCAAAAAAACAGGAAGTTGATGCTCTGAATCTCCCGAAGCCTCAAGCGGACCAGATACGTGACGCGTCGATCTACGAACACCTGCCCAAGCATGTACCTCCTCCACGAGAACCGCATCACGAGGCATGGGGTCTTTGATGTTCAGGCGATACCGATCCCGAAGTAAGTGAGGCCAGCTTCGCGTACTTCGCTAGGTTCGTAAACATTGCGCCCGTCGAAGAGGTCCGTGCCTTTCATCGTTTCCTTGAGTTCCCTCAAATCGATCCCGCGGAATGTATCCCACTCTGTGAGGAGGACGACGGCATCAGAGCTCTTTGCAGCTGCCATAGGGGAGTCGACGTAGGTCACTCCCGGTGGGAGGAGCCTCTTCGCATTCTCCATCGCGAAGGGATCGTGCGCCCGCACGGTGTGTCCTGCGCTGAGGAGGAGCGGGATCAGATCCAAGCTCGGGGCCTCGCGCATGTCGTCCGTCTTCGGCTTGAAGGAGAGTCCCCATACACCCACAGTTGCCTTCGGAGGTAGGGCTGCGAGGACCTTCGCGAAGAAGCGCTCCCGCTGGCGCGTGTTGATGCGGTCCGTCGCTTCGACGATTCCGAGATCCAGATCATATTCCCGCGCAGTGGCCATCAGCGCCTTCACGTCCTTCGGGAAGCAGCTCCCGCCGTAGCCGATACCTGCATGGAGAAACCGCGGCCCGATGCGGCTATCCATCCCCATGCCCCTCGCGATATCCCGGATGTTCGCACCGGTCTTCTCCGCGAATTCCGTGAGCATGTTGATGAAGCTGATCTTCGTCGCGAGGAAGGCGTTGCTCGCGTACTTCACAATCTCCGCACTCTCGCGACTCATGAAGAGCAGAGGCTTCCCCACACGTGTGATTGGGCGATAGAGCTCTTCCATCAGGTCGCGCGCCCACGAGCTATCAGCTGTCAGCGATGAGCTGTCAGCGCTCAGTGATGCTCTCCGCTGACCGCTGACCGCTGACCGCTCGTTCTCCCGTTCATTGATTCCCACCACGATTCGCTCCGGCATCATCGTATCCGGGACAGCCATCCCTTCCCGCAGGAACTCCGGATTGCTCACGACGGGAATGTGGATACTGAGTCCACGATCTTTGAGAATTGCGGCGATGCGTTCCTCACACTGCTTCCCCGTACCGACCGGCACCGTCGATTTATTCACGAACACGATGTCGTGGTCCGCATGCTTCGCGACGATCTCCGCAACCGCGAATACTGCACGCAGATCTGCCTTATGATTCTCGCCCTGGGGAGTGCCCACAGCGGAGAAGACGACCTCAACAGTCGGCAACACGGAAGCGAGGTCCGTCGTGAACGAGAGCCGTGTGCTCTGGAGCCCGTGCTTGAGGAGCTCCTCCAGTCCCGGCTCGTAGATGGGGCTGATGCCGTACCGCAGCTTCGCCACCTTCGCCTCATCGATATCGACTCCCATGACGGTGTGTCCTAGCTCTGCGAAACAGGCTGCGGAAACGAGCCCTACGTAGCCGGTGCCGACGACGGCGATCTTCATTGCAGCAAGTGTAGCTCAAACCAAAGATATCCAGGAGCGAACCAAAACGCAGAGCAACTCTTCAGATCATTTGTCTCCGTGGAGAGTTGCGCCGATATCGTGAGCCGTTTTGCAGATAGGACCGAGTTGTCTCATGACCTGTTCAAGTGCAAGTAATTTCCTGCTGAGATTCTCACCATCCGTTCGCACAGGGGCAATGCAGCAGAGCTGTTCGAGTGGTGGCATTGATGCACTCAAACTTGGGTACTCTGTTTCGAGTTCTTTCCGCCAGGTAAGGTACTGTCCCTGTGGCACACTGTTCTGCAACAGCAGAGCGTTCTGCACCTTTTCCAGGAATACGAGGAGTGAACGGGCGATGAGGGGATCTTGAGGCAGGAGGTTCGTCGCAAAATTCAAGCCGTACGTTTCCGAGACGGGGTAACGAGACTCTTCTCTGACTGCATTGGAGGCATATCCCATGGCAGTATCATTGCTAAAGCATATTTTCTGTCAATGTCTTCCTTCCAGAATTCCTGTTCATCCAATGAATTTGCACAATGCAGGCCATTCGTCCAAGCTAGGTAGGATTCATTCACCACCTTAAACAGTGCGAATACTCACCCCACTTCGCTCACGCTCCGCGGGGCAAGCCCCACTCAGCTTCACTACGATGGGCAAGCTGGCTCTATTAGTCTGAAAGATTCTCTCCAATCGTTCTATGCGAATCCTCGTCACCGGTTCCATCGCCTACGATCTCCTCCTCTCCTACGACGGGTCCTTCGCGTCGGCAATCGATCCCAAGAACATCGAGGCGCTCTCTTTAGCATTCGTCACGCCGCACTTCGCCAAGCACCACGGGGGTACGGGAGCAAACATCAGTTGGACTCTCGCTCTCCTGGGCCAGTCGCCACTGCTCGTGGGAACGGTGGGGAATGATGGCGGAACGTACACAGCGCTTTTGGAGGAGAGGGGAGTGCGCACCGATCATATTGAGAAGCTCCAGGATGCAGCGACCTCCACCGCGATCCTTGCGACGGACAGTGCAGAGCGGCAGATCATCTTCTATCACCCTGGTGCCGATGCGAAGGGGACGTGGCCCGACCTCGCGGATGACCGTGATGACCTGGGCTACGCGATCATCAGTCCGCGCGAAGTGAAGATGATGATTCGTGGTGCGGAGTGGTGCCGGGAGTTCGGTGTACCGTACCTCTTCGATCCAGGGCAACAACTGATGGCGCTGAGTACCGATGAGCTCAAGCGTACTGCTCAGGCCGCTGCGGGTGTCATCACGAATGCGTACGAGTGGGGGCTCCTGAGTGACCGGCTTCGGTGCTCAACGGATGATTTCCTCGAATGGACGAAATACCTCATCGTGACGCATTCGGAGGAGGGACTCACGCTCTACACCAAGGGGAGTACGCTCGTCGTTCCTGCATGCAAAGCCGACCGCGTCGTGAATCCCACGGGTGCGGGAGACGCTCTCCGTGCTGGCCTCCTCACCGGTCTCGCTGCCAAATGGCCGCTTCCCATCGCCGCGCGCCTGGGTGCCTCCGTTGCGTCCTTCGTCGTCGAGCAGGAGGGAACGCTGCTCGATTCTCTGGATCTCAATGCGGTGCTGGGCAGGGCGGAGGTGACGTATGGGGAGATGCTGCCGGAGCTCCCTTGAGGATACCGAAGAGATCGATGAACGAGACATCTCCAGATACCGTTGATTCGTTTATTCGTTGACTCGTTTATTCGAATAGCTGCACAGCGAGTAAACGAATAAACGAGTAAACCAGTAAACGATTCATGTTCCTCGGATTCTTCGGTCTCCTTGGATTCCTCCCTTACATCATCCATTCTCGGCTGCTACTCTGCCCCAGCTATGCCCACTGCCACTTTCCCTTCCGCGCCTCCCTCTGTAGGCTCCCAGAGCATGTCGTTCGTTAAAGATCCCTCACTGGCTGCCCAAGGTCGTCTCAACCTCGAGATTGCGGAGAAGCGCATGGGCGCGCTGCTCACGGTGCGCGAGCGCTTCGCCAAGGAGAAGCCCTTTGCAGGGCTCACGATTGGGATGGCGCTGCACGTCACGAAGGAGACAGGCATCCTCGTGCGCACGCTCAAAGCAGGTGGTGCGAAGGTGAGCATCACCGGCTGCAATCCCCTCAGTACTCAGGATGACATCGCCGCAGCGCTTGCGGAGGAGGACACCCTCGTGTGGGCGTACAAGGGCGAGACGAAGGAAGATTACTACCGCTTCCTCACCGCGGTGATCGAGACCGAACCCGATATCACCATCGACGACGGCTGCGATCTCGTCACAGAGATTCACCAGAAGCATCCACACATGCTCGGCAAGCTCCTGGGCGGCTGCGAAGAGACGACGACCGGCATCATCCGTCTGAAATCCATGGAGCGTGACGGCGCGCTCAAGATTCCGATGATCGCCGTGAATGACAACAAGACGAAGCACCTCATGGATAACTACTACGGCACAGGACAGTCGACCTTCGATGGCATCCTCCGCTCCACGAACCTTCTGATTGCTGGGAAAACCGTCGTGATTCTGGGCTACGGCAGCTGCGGGAAAGGGGTCGCGATGCGCGCCCGCGGACTCGGTGCCCAAGTGATCGTCACCGAGGTCGATCAGTTCGCAGCCCTGCAGGCAGCCATGGATGGGCATCGTGTCATGCGGATGGAGGACGCTGCTTCGATCGGAGATTTGTTCATCACGGTGACAGGGAATCTCCACGTCATCCGCGTTGAGCACATGGAGCAGATGAAAGACGGAGTCGTCCTCGCGAACTCCGGCCACTTCGATTGTGAGCTGGATCTGGAAGCTCTCGAGAAGAAGAGCAAGAGGAAGAGGCGTGTCCGTCATTACTTGGATGAATATCTCCTCCCTTCCGGAAGGGTCCTCTACGTCGCCGGAGAAGGAAGACTTGTGAATCTCGCTTCCGCGGAGGGGCACCCCAGCGAAGTGATGAGTTTGAGCTTCTGCGGCCAGGCGCTCGCCTGCGAGTATCTCGTGAAGAACAAGGGCAAGCTCAAGCCGACGGTGATTACCCTCCCCGCCGAGATTGATGACTACATCGCTGGTCTTCAGCTGAAGGCTATGGAAATCGCCATCGATGAACTCACTCCCGAGCAGAAGAAATACCTCGCGAGCTGGCAGGAGGGGACGTGAGAAGAATGTAAAATGTACAATGTTGGATGGAGAATGGGAGTGTTGAATGAGTTCGAAAGCGATTCACGATTCCGTAGCCGGGGTTCGTCTACCCCGGCGGGCAAGTGGGATGGATTCGACAAGCTCACCACAGGTAACTGAATCGACTACGGAGAATGTCTTTCGTATTCGGTATAGATTTTGGCTAAAATAAGCCAAGGACTGTCGGTTTCTTCCTGTACTTGCAATTATTAAAAAATATTGTATTATATCACAACATTCAGTTCCTTCCTTTCACTCGGTCGCAGAGCACGAAGACTGTGGCGAGTATTCCATCGATGGGTACGAAACACGAGAGTGCACGCACGGAGACAATACTCCTGTACAGGCATTCTCCACCTCTCGATGGAGATCGCACACGAGATTTCGTTTTCCGCTAGAGCAAAAGGAGAACTGAGGCTTCCACTCACTTGACCGCACGGAGTCGATCCCTAGAATACGCAAAATTCGCGAGAGGAGGTGTACTGCTGTAACGGTACACAGGTTCGATCCTTCACACCTTCGCATCAGTGATGAGAAACGTGCTCTTGTCGCGGTTGATCGAGGATTGTGGGGCCATCGTTGGCTCCGCACCGCATCCGCGGCAAACACGGTTCAAAAAAAGGAGTTTCGAAATGGGGATCAAGTTTTTGGTGGCTAAGCCCACACGCCCCCGAAAGGGGCGCAAAAAGGTCAAGGGGCCCCCTCCGGGGACCCCAAAGGCCATCCTGGCCAAAGCCGCGCTCTGGGAAGAGCGCGGCCGTAATGGCCAAGCAAGGGGCTAGCCCCCACCCCCACCGCCCCGCACCTAGCGGGGCGCACGTCTGAAACTCCCGCCTAGTTTTTCGCCCGGACCCTATGCAGCTCAATTCTTTTCTGGCTGCAGGGGTCCGGGCACCTCTTTACAAGATCACGTTCCTCGTCGCTTCACTCTTCCTTTCCCCCTCATTCCTATGTCCGGTGTCAATGAACCAGCAACGTACCTCGATCATGCGCGTCAGGTGGAAGCTCAACGCTTCCCCAATGATCCTGTGCAGGCAGAGCAGTTCGCACAAACGAGGCATGCACTCGCACAACGGTTCATAGATCAGTTGATTCGCATGGGCGATGATCAGGAAGGTATCTGAATAATAGATTCCCCCCCAATTCCATGGAAGAACTCGTCGAAGTCGAAGTTGAAAACAAGCAGGGACCTGAAGATGGCATGCGAGATTCCAGAGGAGAATTGCATGCAGCCCTGGTGAGAGCGGTTGAGGATGTACTTGCCATAGAAACTAATCCTGCTGTGGTGGAAATGCTTCCAGAAGTGGAGGCACAAGTTCGAGGAGCTATTGATCAGGCATGCAATAATGCAAACGGCGATGGGCTCACTTGGGAGCAGCGGAAGGCTTTGGGAAAACTCGTCGGTTCCATCGGACATCAGGCGAAGCAAGCTGTGAAGCAGAATGGGAAGGCATGGAGGCAGGCAAATGGGCGCGGTTATGCGTATCAGAGGGAGAAATAGTTCAAGAGAATTACAGTGAAGGATCGCGCGAGACCGCGGGCAAAACCTCAGAATCCGTAGCCCAACAGTGTTCTGATCCGCGCCCCAGAAAGGGCGCTCTCGTCGTTCTTGTTATACATCTACCAATGAGGCGGGCTTTCTGGACACGTCACTCGCGAGTGACGTGTCTGGCCCGCGGTCGGGAACGGTAAACACCGAACAGTCGAATATCACCCTTTCTGCTACGCTTTCCCCGTGGAGAACAACAAACGCCTCGCCTCTCTCCTCCGGCAGATCGCCGCTCTGCTCGATGAGCAGGGGGTCGCGTTCAAGCCCGCGGCGTACAGGAGGGGGGCGCAGGTGATTGAAGATCTGCCCCGGGATGTTTCGACATTCAAGTCGGAGAAGGAATTGATGGAACTCCCCGGGATTGGGCAGGCGATTGCGGGGAAAGTTGTGGAGTATTTGAAGACGGGGAAGATCGAGGCGCTGGAGAAGCTGTTGCACACGCAGGGCGGCATCTCCGCAGAGCTCATGGAGGTGGAGGACATGGGGCCCAAGCGCGCGCGGTTGCTACAGCGGGAGCTCGGGATCATGACGGTGGCGGATCTTGTGAAAGCTGCCGAGGCGGGGAAGATCCGCAGCCTGCCGCGCTTCTCTGAGGTCATGGAGAAGAAAATCCTCGAGAATGCGAAGCGCGTGAAGGAGCGTGTGCGGAGGTTTCCTCGGGATGAAGTGATCAAAGATGCGGAGATGATTCTCAAGACATTGCGCTCTGTCCCCGGTGTCGAGCGTAGCGAGATCGCGGGATCGTACCGTCGGGAGAAATCCACGATTGGTGATCTGGATGTCCTCGTCGTCACACGCTCGCGGGAAAAGGTAATGGATGCGATCGCGAAGCTTCCCATCGTTCGCGAAGTCGTCGCGCGCGGGGAGACGAAGATGTCACTCAACTTACAATCGGGCATGCGCGTCGATATCCGCTTCGTGAAGGCGTCACAGTGGGGGAGTGCGCTCCTCTACTTCACGGGGAGCAAGGAGCACAACATTGTCCTTCGCAAGCGCGCCATCGAGCGTGGTTGGAAGCTCAATGAGTACGCACTCCTCGAAGGCGACAAGGTGATCGCGAGTCGCGAAGAGAAGGATATCTACAAGGCACTCGGGCTGCCGTTTGTGGAGCCGAGGGAGAGGACGGAGGAACTGCCCTCACCCGCCTCCGCCCCGTGAGCGGGGCTACGGACGGGCAAGCCCTCGCCCTCTCCCGGACGCGGGAGAGGGAACTGTTTGTTGTTCTGTTGAATCGCTCCCTTCTCCCGGATCCGGGAGAAGGGGCGGGGATGAGGGCAGCAGCCTGCTACTTCTTCGCCAACCCCTCCAGCGCCCTCAGCGCCTCGATGGGCACCATCCACACTGTGGTATTGGACTGATCTGAGCTGATGTCGTTGATGCTCTGGAGCGTGCGCAGGTGGAGGGCGCCCGGAGTCTTCGAGAGCATCTCTGCAGCCTGTGCCAGGTTCGCCGATGCCGCGAGTTCCCCCTCCGAACTGATGATGACCGCCTGCTTCTCGCGTTGCGCTTCCGCAACTTTCGCTATCGTGCGCTTGAGCGTCTCTGGTAGCACGATGTCCTTGAGCTCTACGGACTGAACGTCGATGCCCCAGGCATCGGACACGCGATCGACGACGAGCTTGATCGATTCGCTCACCTCCTTCTTCTTCGTGAGGAGCTCGTCGAGAGTCACCTCTCCGACGGCATTGCGCATAGTGGTCTGTGCCAGCTGGCTCACGGCGAAGAAGAAGTCCTCCACCTCGATCACCGCCTTCGCCGCATCCGATACGCGGAAGTAGATGACCGCGTTGATGCGGATGGGGATATTGTCCTTCGTGATTGCCTCCTGATCGGGGACATCCACAGCCTTCACACGGATATCGATTTTGACTAATCGTTGGAAGATGGGAATGAGGATGTGCCACCCCGGGCCCCACATGCGCGAGTACTTCCCCATCGTGAACACGATCCCGCGCTCGTACTGATTCACCTGGCGGATGCACGAGAAGAGGATAATCAGTGCGAGGGTGCCGAACGGTAGGAGGAGGAAGGTGTTGTTCATACTCTGGAGTATCCGATTTTGAGTATGGAACTGTCAAAGTGATTTTCCTCTCGCGGAAACAAAAACACCCGCCTTACGGCGGGTGCTCTCGTTTCGGCGTGTTGAACGCCTGAATGACGAAGAAACCGATTAGAGGTCGTGGGGTCTCACGGTGACGCGACCATTGTCCTTCGCCCTCTTCGCGGCGGCCTTGACGGCGTTCTCGAGGTAGGCGCTGGCGGCCTCTGGGAAGTCACCGGCTGTCATCATGCCGTGCTTCTTCAGGAGGTCCTTGAGAGCTGATGCAACGACGTAGCTCATAGAAGTGGGGTAAAAGTAGTAAAAGCGGGGTGATTCTATGCACCTCCCTCCCCCCGCCGCAAGCGGTTTTTTGCGCCATATGCCCAATTCGCGTGGAAATGAGCTGCTAATGTGCAATTGACGGCCGGGAGGTTTCCTGGTGACTCAGTGTGGCTATAGGGCCTCTCAGGCCATTCTGGAGCCAAATTTCACTGGTTGAGCGAGTGGGCTTGTGTACAATCCCCCGCGGTGGGATGGCCGAGTGGTCGAAGGCGCGCGACTCGAAATCGCGTAACCCCCAAAAGGGGTTCGAGGGTTCGAATCCCTCTCCCACCGCCAGCCTTCGCGTCCTGCGGGACGGCTACGGCCGGCGGGCCCCCATCCTCGGATAGTTGAAACGAAGGCTGTCGGACCCAAAGGGTCTCCTTTGGAGCCGTAGCCCCGCGCACGGGGCGGAGGCTGACTGCTTCCATTCGTTCCAGCGCATACCGCTTCGCCGTGATGGCTCGTGTCGCTATTTCGTCAGGCTCCCGACGGCGTAGCTGAGACTGGCGAAGAGGAGTCCAGAGAAGAGGATCGCTACGGCGCAGAGGGAGACGCAAATTTGCTTCGTCTGCTTCGAGAACATGGGTGCAAGTGTAGCAGAGAACATCAACACGAGTTACGAGTTTTTGGTTTCTGGTTTTTAGTTGACGAGGTTGAGCGAGGAACCAAAAACCAAAAACGAGAAACCAGAAACTCTCAGCGTTGAGTCGAATTATTATTCTTTGGCCTCCCGCTTGAGCTCCGCATCGATGAACTGCTGCAGATCCCCATCCAGCACTCCCGTCGTATCTGATGTCTCGGTATCGGTGCGCAGGTCCTTCACCATCTGGTAGGGATGCAGGACGTAGCTCCTGATCTGCTGCCCAAAGTCCGCACTCTGCGTCGCCCCCTTGAGCTCCTTCTTCTGCTCACGCTCTTCGCCGCGTTTCTTCTCGAGTAGCTTGGCACGCACCATGTTCATCGCCTGTGCGCGGTTCTGTAGCTGGCTCCGCTCTGTCTGACATGCGACCACGATGCCCGTTGGGATGTGCGTGATGCGTACAGCCGTCTCCACCTTGTTCACGTTCTGCCCACCGGCGCCGCCGCTGCGAAATGTGTCGACGCGGATTTCATTCGGATTGATTTCGATCTCCTTCGTGTCCTCCACCTCCGGGAGCACCTCCACGAGCGCGAAGCTCGTCTGGCGGAGGTTCTTTGCATTGAAGGGAGAAAGACGTACAAGCCGATGCGTCCCGCGCTCGCACTTCAAATACCCGTACGCGAATTCCCCCGTCACGTAGACCGTTGCGGACTTGATGCCCGCTTCCTGGCCATCGGTCTTCTCCAGCAGCTTCGTCTGCCATCCCATCCTCTCGCAGTACCGCAGGTACATCCTGAGGAGCATCGCTGCCCAGTCCTGTGCTTCCGTTCCGCCTGCTCCTCCGCTCACCGTGAGGTAACAATTTCCCGCGTCGAACTCTCCGCCTAAATAGAGCTGTGTCTCCAATTCCTTCCACTTCGCCTCTGCTGCTGCTGTCTCTGCCTGCAGGCTGGAGAGGTCACTCTCCTGCGCAACTTTTAGAAGCTCGAGGAGATCAGCAATCCCCAGGCTCAGTGTAAGCGTCGGCTCCCACTGCTTCTTGAGTCCCTTCAGCTTCGCGAAGAGCGCGTTCGCTGCACGCTGATCCTGCCAGATGTTCGGATCCTGAGACTGCTTCTCCAGCTCTGCGATTGCGGCAGGAATGCCCTTCGCCTCAAAGAGAGTCCTTGCCCGTGTTCACGGCAGATCGCAGCTCGGTGAGTTTCGCGATGAGCTCTTCCACGGCAAGGGGGGAGGAGGATGTGAGAGCATCCTACAGGATGGGGAGAGGGATTCGAAGACACAATGGGGAAAAATCCAAAATACAAAACCCAAAACCCAAAAAAGTTCCAAAAAAAATATCGAAAACCCAAGCCCAACTAGCGAAGGTTTCCCTGTTGAAAATTCCAATACGTTTTACCTGGAATGTTCTTCCTGTCTGGGTTTTGGGTTTTGGGTTTTTGGGATTTCAGAAATTAGCTCTTTCTCCCAGGGAACATCGCCTCCAATAGGCTTGGAGAACAAAGGGATTTCTGCTATACTATGAGGAAAACCCATGACCAACTCCCTACCGTCCCCAGAGCAGATGCTGCAGGTCGCACCGCATGCGGTGCTGCGCAGAATTGCCTTCTCCTTCCTGCTTTTCGCTGCGGTCCTCGCGGCACTCCTTGCGTTGTCGTTCTACCTCCTCCTGCCCCTCTTCACCACGGTGGAGATCGCTGGGGAAGAGCGGGGGATTGCGGAGCTCAAGGCGTATAGGTCGTCTCTCCAGTCTCGAATCACGAAGGCGGAGGAGCAGCGTACGCAGCTCGTCCTGCCGATTCACGATGAAGGGTATGCCGCTCTCAAGCGTGAACGTCGTACGCGCTACCCGCTCCTCACACTGCGTAGTGAGTTGCTCCAGGAAGCATCGAAGGTCGTTGCGCAGAACGATGCGGTGCACGTGAGTACTATCACCTACGCTCCCGCGGAAGGGAGTGTCGCCCTCACGGGTGATGTGCGCTTCGTGGGGCCGCGGAGTATGACCGTCCTCGCACAGTTCGTGGAGGCACTCAACCGCATGCCTATGGTTGCCTCTGTCCGCGAACCCAAGTTCACGCGCGAGGAGGATCCCCCATTGGGATTCCATTCGCCATTCACTCTCACCTTCACCCTCCAGTGACGCACCAGCAGACAGCGCAGGCGAAGCGCCAGCTCGCGCGTCCTGTCCTCTCGCTCCTTGCGGGAGTGGGACTGCTGGGTGCCTCGATGCTCCTCATGCTCGTGCACATCCATGCGATACGCGAGGTGAAAGACATCTCCCTCCCCCTCGCAACTCAGCTCCCGATTCTGGAGCGCAGGCTCTCGCTCCTCTCTGAACAGATCGAAGCGAGCGAGCTCCATGCAGCGCTTCGTCAGGGCTCGCAAGAAGAGCGGCTGCACGTTTACGTGCTCCCCGCGGAGGTGGACATGGACCGCCTCCTCGCGACGTTCGAGGTTGCGCGCATTGCCCTCGAGCAACGCGGTCTCCTCTCCTCCATGTCCGCCATCGTAGTAGGGGAGCAGCACACCGTCTCCGTCGAAGATGCGACACTCAGCGCTCTGCCACTCTCCTTCCAGATGACGGTGACAGCGGAGGGGCTCTCCCAGTTCCTCACGCTCATGGAGAGCGCGGGCCTGCTCACGGTGGGGGATACCCTCACGGACGCGGAGATCGCGCAGCTCTTTGAGCGCACAGAGGCAGAGAGTCCTGCGGGCATCGTCGCCCTCGAACAGTTCCTCACCTCCGATCTCCTCGACTACGCACTCGAGCCGCAGCCGTTCGAGGATCGTTTGCTCCGGACATTCTCCTCAGACGCATTTAGTGCGTCTTTCCGTTCCATCACGCAATCATCGCTCCTGCGCTCCGCGCGCGAGCTCCTCGGCTCTGGCATCGGTGCGGAACTCACAGCGCAGAAGCTCTGGCCACTGCCATTCCTCACCATGATGCAGACGGCGATCGCGGAGCGGGATGGCGAGTGGTACGACGTCACGTTTACGCTAGAAACGTACGCCCGAGCAACAGGGGATGAGGATCCATCGTGACGAAATTCCAAGTTCCAAACCTCCAAATTCCAAACAATCAGAAAATTCCAAGTTTCAATGTTTTGGGAATTTGATCATTGGCATTTGTTTGGGATTTGGGTTTTGAGTTTTGGAACTTCTTTCCACGTAGTGTGAGGAGCGCGCATGCCGCGTCGGTCAATTCTTGACAGAGAAGCCGGATTCCTCGTAGAGTGAAGCCACTTTTCCGCTTCCTCCTCCTTCGTTTGCGTCAACGTCACCGCTACGAACCCCCTTCTCGCAGGCAAGAGCGGCGCCCTCGCATCAATGAGCAGATCACGGCGCCGCAGGTGATGCTTGTGGGTGACGAAGGTGTTGCGGAGACTCTGAGTGTTGTCGATGCCCTCACCCGCGCGCGGGAGCAGGAGATGGATTTGATCGAAGTATCGCCGAAAGCCGTCCCCCCCGTCGTGAAGATCGGGGAGTTTGGGCATTACCTCTACCAGCTCCAGAAGAAAGAGCGGAAGCAGCGTACGCACAGTAAGCAGGTAGAGGTGAAGATGCTCCGGTTTGGATTCCGCACGGATAAGCACGACCTCGACCGCCTCTCCGATCGCGCACGCGAGTTCCTTGCGGAGCGCCACCTGGTGAAGTTCTCTGTCCGTCTGCGCGGCCGCGAGCTCGCCAACAAGGACTTCGCCGCACAGAAGCTGAAGGCCATTGTGGCGGGCCTCCTGGATGTCGCAGAGGTGGAGCAGGAGGTGAAGCAGGCGGGAGACAGCTTCATCGCTATTTTGCGGCCGAAGCGATAGGGGAGTGGTGCAACAGCTGCCCTCATCCCCAACCCTTCTCCCGAACTCGGGAGAAGGGGGCGATTCAACAGAACAACAAACAGTTCCCTCTCCCGTGTCCGGGAGAGGGGTAGGGTGAGGGCAGTTCCCCTCGCGAATTCCTCTATTCTCAGAGGAAAATTCACTTTGCAACCCCTTCTGATTCTGTCTATACTTCCGCGTCCATATGCCCAAGCTCAAGAGTCATAGCGGCGCCAAGAAACGTGTGCGTCGCACTGGCAGCGGCCAGCTGGCCTTCAAGCGGCACAGCCGCAACCACCTGCTCCAGCAGAAGAGCAAGCGCCAGAAGCGCCTCAATCGCACGGTGATGGCGAACGGTCGTGACTACCGCCGCTTGGAAGCTCTCCTCCCGAATCTCTAACCATGCGCGTTAAACGGGGCATCGCCCGCCACCGGCGTCACAAGAAGATCCGCGCGCTCGCGAAGGGGTACCGCGGTATGCGCAGCACCACCTTCGTGAAGGCGAATGAAGCGGTGGTGAAGGCGGGGCAGAACTCGTACATCAGTCGCCGTTTGAAGAAGCGCACCTTCCGCGCGCTCTGGCTCGTGCGCCTCAACGCAGCGCTCCGCAGCCGTGGCGTCTCGTACTCGCGCTTCGCAAATGCTCTGAAGACGAAGAAGATCCTCCTGAATCGCAAGGTCTTAAGCGAGCTCGCTATCCACGAGCCCAAGACCTTCGATGCAATTGTAAAGAGTGCGATGTGAAGATGGCTGCAACTGTGAGGAACTACCATGACGGGGATGAAGAGGCATTGATTTTGTGCATGACTGAACTGCAGGCGCACATCACCTCCCTCGATCCCCATCAGCGTCACCGTCCGCGCGAGGAATTCGATGCGCCCGCGTACATCCGCCGGCTCCACGAGAAGGTGAACGCGGGTAATGGCATCATCCTTTTCGCAGTCGATGGGGAAGACGTGATGGGAATGCTCGTGGGAGTGGTGTTACCGTTCACTCCAGACGATGCACTCGAGTGCTACCCATTCCAGAATGGGAGGGTGATCGAACTCTACGTGGCCGATGCTGCTCGGCGCAGCGGGGTGGGCAAGCTCCTTATGCGTGCAGCGGAAGAGGAATTCCGGAGGAGGGGATGCGGTGCGGTGATCGTCGAGTGCTTTGGGCCCAACCTCGATGCCCACGCGTTCTACCGATCGATCGGCTACGAGGATCGGTCGATTGATCTGCTGAAACTGCTATGAGCGATGAGCTTTGAACGGTGAGTGGTGATGTACTTCTCGCTCATAGCTCAAAGCTCACAGCCTTCTGAGGAAGTTTTGCATACACCAACCACCGAGCTCCTATTCATCCTCCACCATCATCTCCCCCTCCCGTAGCCAGGCATACAGCGGAATCACGGCGAGGGTGAAGAGCATGGTCGCGAGGCTCGTGAGGCCGCTCCCGATGATGTCGGCGATCGGCAGGAGGCGTGCATCGACCCCCTGGATGATGAGCTCCACTCCCGAGGCGAGGAGGTTCGCCGGGAGGTAGAGGAGGATCCCGAGGGCGAAGAGGCGGAAGAACACCTGCCATGTATATCCCTTCACTGCGTCCTTGCTGCGCTTGAGCGCCGTGCGGTACGCCTTCCCCTCGCACACGACGACAATCGAATAGAAGCTGGTGCGGATGGAGTAGATGATCCCGGGGATGACGAGCAGGAGCGTCCAGAAGAACGTGAAGCACCCTCGCAGGATGCCCGTGAGGACGAGGGGGAGGATGTACTTCGCTGCCTGATGACGCACCGCGCGGAACGATGTGCGTGAGCGTCCTGCGCGCGTCTTCAGCATTCGCTTCCCCACCAGGAGGATGCACGCGATCCCCCACGTTGCCACAATGCCGAGGGCCGCGAGGGCGAGGAGCAGGAGGATGACCACCGGCACCGTGTGCTGGAGTGCGCCCTGCCAAGGACTCGTGGGACCCTCCAGGGGGATGGGGGTGATGAGGCGCGTGAGGAAATTCATCACCGTGAATGGGATGAAGAGGAGCCAGAATACGACAGTATTGAGCGCCGGCTGGCTGCGGTAGAACTCCCAGGCCGAGCCGATGAGGGAAGAGGGACTCGGCATACAACTTTCAGAGTTTTACTTTTTTCTCTTCACGCGCACGAAGCCCGAGGCTTCCGTGACAGTGAGGCGCTTCTCCTCCTTTGCGAGGATGTCGAGGAGGAGGTTGATGCCGATGGAATCCGAAGCCATGTGGCTGCACTGCACCATATTCACATGGTGCTTCTTGGCTTCCTCCAGCGTCTTCTCCGTCGCGTGCATCGTGAGGATGGTGCCTACTCCCGCGCGCGATTGCGACTCGAGGAATTCCTCCGGGCCGTTCGTTCCCCCCGTGAATTCCGTTGCGGCAATCTTCCCTGTGCGACCAGAGCGTCCACCGTTCACGATGATCGGCGGGTTCCCCTTGCGCGCGTACTCCGCGTACTCCGGGATCTCCAGGATCGCCTTGAGGAGTTCTCCCAGATCATCGTACTCATGGTTGCTGATCGTCTTCTCCATGAACTGCCACACAAGGTTATCCGTGATCGTGTGGCAGCAGAACGCAGGGAACCCGAGGAGCTCCGCCGCGCGCTCCGTGCGGAAGAGGTTATCCGCGTGGATCGCTCTCCACACCTTGTCCATGCGCGGTCGCAAATTTGCCTCCGAGTGGTTCACGGGCACGCCCACCAGCTCGAGCACGTCGACCTGGAGCGCCATCACCTTGTCGAGGTCAGCGAGTGCGCGGCCCTCCGGGTGGTGGATGAGGAGGCAATCGATCTTCGTACCCTTCTCGCGCAGCCTGTCTGCGAGCAGCACCTCCTGTGTCTCCACATCGATACCGACCATCAGGTGCGTCACGTCCTCCTCACCGGTTCCTGCGATGATGCGCGAATCGCTGTACGGGTTCCATGTCCGCTCCTGATCGAAGAGCTCCTTCTCCTTCCCCTCGAGCTTCTGGTAGCGGTCCTTCTGCTTCTTCAGCATCTTCTCGAGGCTTTTCTTGCTGCGGGGATCCGCTTCCATACCGATGGCAACTGCACGGGCAAAGAGTTTCTGGAGTTTCATAGGGAGGGTGAGAAGATGCCCTAGGATAGCGCTCTCCAGAGCGAAAGGCAAAGATTGAGGGAAAGGTTTTCCGCTAGCGGCCGCTCCACTCCGATTCTCCGACGGACGCCTGCTTCCCGTAAGAGTTCCTCCGCTCGTGCGTCACACACTCCGCCACATGGCACACTCCTCCCCACTTTTTTCTATGACGAACCAAACGAAGCAAGAAGATAAGGGCGTGAAGCAGACCACAGAGAGCCACACAGGCCTCTCCGCGGGTAAGCCTTCCCCCGATTCCGTTGGTCTCTCTGCCGGAACGCCGTCGGAGAAATCCATTGGCATGGGCACGGGCGACACGAAGTAACGCCCCCTATCCCCAACCCCTTTCCCCCGTCTGCGGGAGAAAGGGGCTTTTTTTACACGTAACACTTCCTTCCCCTCTCCCCGCGAGGGGGGAGGGGTTAGGGGTGGGGGCAGTGTTGCAGATTCATCGGTGCGTGATGAATTTCACTACGCTGCGAATCGTGAGAATTGGATGTTTCATCGCGAACGCCACGAGCGCCGACGATCCTCCCGAGGAAACCCTTTTTCCTCCTCGGACTCTTTGAAAGAATGCGCGGATCATTTCTGCGAGGTGATCGACGAGACTGCTCTCCACTTGCTTGCGCTCCGCTTTGGGAATGAGCGGAAGGACGAGCGCCAGGCAGCGGATACGTTCGAAGATGCCTGACCCACGCTCGGAATTTGCAGCACTCGCTCCGTGCGCATGCACTCGGAATGCCCCGAGTTCCTTTGCGAGGTAGTACCAGTTCCCCGTTTTCAGCAGTCGTACCCAGTACTCGAGGTCGAGGAGTTGTCGCATGTCCTCACAGAAGAGTCCCGCACGATCGATGTTTGATTTACGCATCAGCACGAAACTCGGCTCCCCAATGACGTTGGGCTTGAGCCCGCGCGCTGCCCAGCGACTGAGGAATGCCTGAGCCTCCTGCTTCCCGGGTTTGAGGAATGCACGCTTGAGGTCGACGAGGAGTTTCAAGTTGTGATCGGGAGCGAAGTCCTCTGCTCGCTTGCCGGCTTCGTCCCGGTACGCGTGGTTCGCGGCGGTGAACGCGATCGTAGGATCGGCTTCCAGTACAGCAAGACTGCGCGTCAGATACGTCGGCTCCCACGTGTCATCTTGGAAGAGGAATTGCACGTACGGCGCGTTCGCCAACTGCAAGCACGCATTCCAGTTCCCTCCGATGCCTCGACGTACTTCACTCCTGATGAAGCGAAATCGTGGGTCCTCGAGGTACTTGGAGATGATCGATGCGACATCGACCTTCGATGCGTCATCGTGAATGATCACCTCCCACCGTTGCTCGGTTTGCTGGACGAGCGAATCCAGTGCAGCCTGCAGGTGATCCGCCTGCGGCTCGTACGTGGGGATGAGGATGCTTATGAGGGGTTCTGGCACGTTCTCAGTGTAGGTGTGGTTGCTGTCCGACTGAAAGAGGAGGTTCAGTGGAAGGAGACCAAAGAGACCAAAGAGTCCAAGGAAAACTGATCGAGAAGATAGGATTCTGTGGGGGTTTCGTTCCTTGGTATCGTTGGTCTCATTGGACTCTTTTCTCTCAGTCTACAATCACCTTCGCATCCAGCACCGTTACCTTGCTGCTATCCACACGCACAGGATTGAGGTCCAATTCGCGGATTCTCGGGCAGTCGGCGACGAGGCGGGAGGTTGCAGCGATAAGCTTCGCCAGTGATGCGATATCCGATTGCGGTTTGCCGCGCATCCCCAGGAGGATTTTCCAGGACTTGAGCTCCTGCAGCATCCCGTACGCTTCCTCTTCAGAAACGGGCGCGATGCGGAACGTGCGATCACCGAAGAGCTCCGTGTAGATGCCCCCGAGTCCCACCATGATGAGCGGACCGAAGGTGGGGTCGCGCAGCGAGCCGACGATGAATTCGTTCCCTGCGGGCAAGAATTGCTGAATGAGCACGCCGTTCACATTCGCATTCGGTGCATGCTTCTTCGCATTCTTCAGAATTTCCTTGAATGCTGCCTTCACTTCCCTTTCGTTCTGCAGATTTGCCCGCACTCCGCCAATGTCCGTCTTGTGCACGATTGCCGGTGAGCTCACCTTTGCGATCACCGGGTAATCGATCTCCTTTGCGAGTCGTACAGCATCCGCTTCATTTGTCGCAACTGCTTGCTTCGGGATCGGCAGTCGGTAGAGAGAGAAGAGTTTCTCCGTCGTTGTTTCGGAGACAAGGCCATTCACCTTCTTCAGGAGTTTCTCCGCATCATTCGCTGTGCCGCTGCGCTTCATAATCACCTTCGGCTTGCGTGCGCCATTGGTTTTCAGGAGAGCGCGCATTGCGTGGATTGCCGCTTCGGGACTGGGGAAATTGGGTATCCCTCCCCCTTGGAGCGTCCGCACAGCATCGCGCACATGGTCACCTCCCATGAAGCTCGTGACGATGGGAATCAAGCGATGCTTCTTCTGTGCTTCGAGGAGAATCCCCGCGACCGCCTTCGCAGGTGTCATGATCTGCGGTGTGAGGACCACAATGATGCCATCGACACCCTTGTCCTTTGCACACGCAGAAATTGCAGCAGCGTACCGATCTTCCAGTGCATCGCCCAGGACATCGATCGGATTCTCCGCACTCGCTGCAGGGGGCAGGCCCTGCTTCAGCGCTTCCTTCAGCTTCGGCGTGAGGGGTGCGAGTACGAGTCCCTCCCGCTCCGCAGCATCGGTTGCGAGTATCCCCGGTCCGCCGGCGTTCGTAATGACGACGATGTTCGGCGAGAGGAGCGGCGGCTGGTGCGCGAGCGTCCGCAGCATGTCGAGGAATTCTCCAGAAGAGGACGCTCGAAGGATTCCCGTGTCCCGGCACGCCGCATCGATCGCCGCATCGGATCCCGCGAGCGCTCCCGTGTGTGACGAGACCGCGTGCTTCCCGCGCTGCGACACTCCCGACTTGATGAGTACGATCGGCTTCGTCTTCGCGATCCGCCTTGCGATCGTCAGGAATCGCTCCCCATCTTTCACACTCTCGAGATACATCCCAATGACCTTCGTCTCTTCATCACCCTCACAGATTTCGAGGAAATCACACTCATCCATTGCCGTCTTGTTCCCCATGCTCACGATGAGCGAGAACCCGAGGCCTAAATCCTTCGAGGCATCCATGATCGCAACGGCAACTGCCCCAGACTGGCTTAGGAGAGCGATATTTCCAGCATCCGGCAGATCCTCCGTGAACGACGCATTGAGCCCGATGGACGGCCGCAGGTACCCCAGGCAGTTCGGTCCGATGAGCTGCATCTTGGCTCGCTCCACGATCTTGAGGAGCGATGCCTCCTGTTTCTTCCCTTCCTCTGTTCCCGTTTCTCCAAATCCTGCAGTGATGACGACGAGTGTCTTCACCCCTTTCTTCGCGCACTCCTCCGCGAGGGGGACGACGGTCGGCGTGGGAGTGACGATCACCGCTAACTCCACAGGTCCGGGGATTTCTCCAACGGAAGTGAATGCCTGCTTTCCCAGGATCTCCCCGCCCTTTGGGTTCACCGGATGCACCTCGCCGCTGAATCCCTGCGTTAGGAGATTCTTCAAGAGGAAGTGCCCGAGCTTCTTCTCGTCCGCACTCGCCCCGATGACGGCGACCGACGCAGGGTTGAGGATTCCCATCGGCGATCACTCTGACCGATTTCTCTCCATTGCACAATTTCAGCTCCTTGCACTTCGCCCAAGTCGGCCTACGGTTCGCGCAATGGCAGGTGTCCTCGAACTTCGGGATGAACACATCGCAGTCCTCCGCATAGTGAAGATGCACCTCGTCGTCACGCCAGAAGTTCTGGAGGTCGAGGCGCACGTGTCTGATTTGCAAGCGGTAACCCGTGCATTAGAGATTCGCAATCTCCTCGAACGACGCAATGGTTCCTCCTACGCACTCACGAAACAAGGTTGGGACCATTGTCGTGAGGACAAAGCGAACCACAGGAATGGAAACGGTGTGTACAGAGCGTTCTGATGCATTATTGAAACCGAGCAGCACCCGTCCTCGGGTGCGGTTTTCTCAGTGTGACGGTGATTCTTGCAGCTGCGTACCAAATGGTTCAATGGCAGCCATGGCGTTTCGAATCTGCCCCACTCTCTCGAGGAGATTCAAGTCCAGTGGTTGCTCTTGAGGTTCTCGTTCTGTCATGGAAGGCGGAATCATCTTGTCTATCCATTCCAGGACTTCTGGAAAGTACATGTTCACTGTCTCGAAAATTCTATGAATTGCTCTCTCTATCTTTTCCCGTCTCATTTGTCTCAATTTTTTCATATCATCGGCAATTTCATATACATGCACAGCATGTGATAGGGCTCTACATAAACTATTGATGGTCTCACGTGCCACTAATCCTTCTGCATCGGTAATGTAGCTCCTGTTTTTGGCTAATCCTTCCAGGGCGGTTCCTCCGAGGTGTTGCTGCAGTAAGTCACCCAATTCATCACACGTTAATCGCTGCGCTTCGTTCATGGAGAAACTGTATGGAGAGTGACTGTGAACGTCAATTTCATACGTGCCCAGCGATGTGTTGCGTAAAATTAAATAATATTGTATAATATTCTCAATGTACATCAATAACAAAGAGAAGGATTCTGCCTCAAAAGAACCGCAGCGCGGCTCTCCTGCTGAGGACAGTTCTTTCTTCAAAGCTGTTCAAAATGCGGCAGAAGCTTGCAAGAAGGCAATGGACGCAGTCGATTGGAATATTCCACTTACTGAACGTTCTCCTGATGAGAGGAAGGAAATTGAGCGGATCTCAAGTGACGTGAAAGCTGGTGTCGCACAGATGCATGCTGTTCTCGCGGGGAAGAATGTCGCCATCAATGCGGGGTACATCGCAGCGTGCACAACGCTGCAGGCGTTCCGCCTCGGGCTCTACATTGATGTGTCAAAAGTGCTCGCGGAGATCAATGGAATGTATGCCGAGTTGCAGAAGAAGGGCGCGATCGCGCGTGTCCAGGAACAAGAAATCATCACTCCCTCAACTCCATCCAAGGAAGCTGCACCGGTTACTCCTCCTCCGCCGCCTCCACCTCGTCCGTGCAGGAAGAGAGGTGCGCTCCCTGCTGCACAACGATTGCTGCACACAGCAGCATCATTGTTAGGGCTGGTGTGATGGACCGCACCGCGGAGCAGTGCTGCTCAGGAGAAAAGAATAGTTTGAAACCGAGCAGCACCCGTCCTCGGGTGCGGTCGTCTCGCAGTGAAGCCAGGAAAACGCGGTCGCATTCCGATCGTGTTGCTCCGGAAGTCGTATTACAATCCCCCCGTGGCTTCCCTCCCCATCGTCTACGCATCGACGAGCGGACACACCGAGTACGTGGTGGATACCCTCATCGCGTTCTTGAAGGAGCGCCTTCCGTCGCTCGTGATCGGGAAGAAGTGCGTGGAGTTGGCCACGGCGACTGATCTCGATGGTGATTTCCTCATCCTCGCGAGCAGTACATGGAATACCGGCGGGCCGGAGGGGCAGCTCAATCCGCACATGTACGCATTCGTGTACGGTCCGGGAAAGGATGTCGTGCTCAAGGGGAAGAAGGTCGCGGTGATCGGCCTCGGGGATGCGCGGTATTATTACACCTGCCGCGCAGCGGAGCATCTGGAGAAGTACGTGAAGGATCACGGTGGTACCGTCGTCGCGATGATGAAGATCATCAACGAGCCCTACGGACAGGAAGCGAAGGTGAGAGCATGGGGGGAGAAGTTGCTTGAGATACTTGGGAACGGAGAGGGGAATAGGATTAGGATTGGGATTAGGGATGGAAGCGATCGATAATTTCTTACTATTTTATTTTTCATTCACTTTCCTAATCCAAATCCTAATCCAAATCCTGTGCCACGGACTTCCATCAAAATCACAGGCGCTGCAGGGCAGGGGATCGATTCGATCGGGGAGATCGTCGGAAAGGGATTGAAGCGCGCAGGGTACTGCGTCTTCGGGTACCGCGAGTACATGTCGCTCATCAAAGGCGGGCACTCGAGCTACCAGCTAGACGTGAGCGACAGAGTGATCCGCTCGAGCGAGACCAGTATCGACATTCTCGTTGCGTTGAATCACCACGGACTCGAGCTGAACATTCCCGAATTGAAGCGCGGTGGCATCATCATTCACTTAACAGAAGGATGGAAGTTCCCGCCGGAGATTCAGAAGATCATCGACAAGCGAAAACTCTCCATCGTCTACCTTCCGGTTGAGAACATTCTCGCATCCTTGAAGGCGAAGCCGATTCTCGGGAATGTGCTCCTCACCTCCGTCCTCTTCGGAATCCTCGGACGAGATCGCGCAGGATTGAAGGAACTCGTCACGGAGCAGTTCGGGCACAAGAAGGATCTCCTGGAACTGAACATGCGCTGTATCGACGAGGGGTACAAGTCGAAGGAGAAATTCGCGCCGACTCTCACGATTCCTCTCCCGGAGCCGAATCCCGTTTTCCGCAGCCACATGCTCCTCACAGGCAGCAAGGCGATGGGACTCGGTGCCATCCACGCGGGTGTTCGCCTCTATGCCGGCTACCCCATGACACCCTCGAGTCCGCTCCTCACGTACATAGCGGACATGCAGAACGAGACGGGGATGGTCATCAAGCAGGCGGAGGATGAGATCACTGCGGCACAGATCGTGAGCGGAGCGATGTACATGGGGACGCGTGCGCTCACCGCGACATCCGGTGGAGGGTTCGATCTCATGAGCGAGACTCTCTCTTTGAATGGCATCATCGAGAATCCTGCGGTTTTCGTCCTCGCCCAGCGCCCAGGGCCTGCAACAGGATTACCGACATGGACTGCGCAGGCGGATCTCCTCATGGCGATTAACACGGCGCACGGGGAATTCGCGCGCTGTGTTCTCTCCGTCTCCGACGCGCAGGACTGCTTCGATCTCATGCCGATCGCGTTCAACCTCGCGGAGGTCTATCAAGCTGTGGTGATTGTCCTCACAGATAAGCACGTTGCGGAGGCGCTTTTCACGCAGGAGCCATTCTCGCAGGGGAAAGCCACTCTCAAGCGAGGCAAGCTCGTCACGGATCGCAAGGAACTCGCGAAGCTCAAGCCTGGCGATCGTTACGATCCGAAGGCGAAGGATGGGATTTCATTGCGCTGGCTGCCCGGAGCGCAAGCGGCTACCTACTGTGCGCAGGGTGATGAGCACAATGCCGATGGCACAGTCGATGAGACGGCGTTCAACGCGAAGGCCCAGCTCGAGAAACGGATGAAGAAGATGAAGGCGCTCGCGAAGGTGATGCCGCAGCCGGAACTCTGGATAGGGAACCGGGAACAGGGAACCGGGAACAGGGTTACTGTGCGGTTGTCAAAGCAGGACGTGTCGTTGGATGTTCTCCTCGTGGGATGGGGAAGTACGAAGGGGGCCGTGTTGGATGCGATGGAAGAGATGGGGAAGGGCAGCGAGGGCAGCAAAGGCAGGAAGGGCAGAGAGAAACGGATTGGGTATTTGCACTTCACGTATCTGTGGCCGTTGAGAACCGAGCGCTTCGCTGCGCTTGCGAAGCGTGCGAAGGAAGTGGTGTTCGTCGAGGGGAACTACCAAGGACAACTTGCGATGCTCCTCAAGCAGGAGTGCGGTGCGAATACGGATGCGAAGATTCTCAAGTACGATGGCCGCCCCTTCTTCGTCGACGAACTCTCCTCAGATCTTCAGAAATATCTGAACCAAAAACCAGGAACCAAAAACCAGTAACCCCCTCCCCTCTGTCCATTCCTCTCCAATCCACCGGCCCTTCGTCGCTTCGCTCCTCAGGGCAAGCGCCTTCGATGCAGAGCTACTCGTGCGTGAACAAATGCACGTGGTGCGACGGCTGCGGTGATTACGGGATCTGGACGGCAGTGAAGCGTGCGCTCACGGAGAGCGGGCTCGCCCCGTGGCAGGTGTGCCTCTGCTTCGACGTCGGTTGCCATGGCAACGGTTCCGATAAATTGCAGGGCTACCGCTTCCACGGTCTCCACGGTCGCGTCATCCCATTCGCCGCTGGCGCAAAGCTGGCGAACCCCAAGCTCCCTGTCATTGCCTTCGGCGGCGACGGCGCCAGCTTCTCCGAGGGGATCGGGCACCTGGTGCACGGCATCCGCAGCGACTATCCCATTGTCTTCGTCCTCCACAACAACGCAAACTACGGGCTCACGCTCGGGCAGGCGAGTGCGCTCACATGGCAGGGGCAGAAGATGAATACGGCCCCCAATGGCATTCCCGAGCACACGCTCCCCTCCATGGATTTCGTCTTCTCGCTCGAGCCCACCTTCGTCGCGCGCAGCTTCTCCGGAGATATCCCGCAGATGACGGAGATCATGAAGGCAGCGCTCAAGCACCGCGGCTTCGCCTTCGTCGACATCCTCCAAGCGTGTCCCACCTGGAACCACTTCGCCACGCACGAGTACTTCCTCGAGCACTGCTACGACGTGACGACCGAGGGGCACGACACCTCCGACTTCGTGAAGGCTCGTGCTATTGCAGTCGATACCTCGAAGCGCATCTCCACCGGAATTCTGTACCAACGTGAAGACATTCCTGACTTCTATGAGAAATTAGTTCCGCGACAAGGGAAGACGACGACACCCGTCGAGGAAGTCGCAATTACGGATGTCACTGCGTACATGAAGAAATTGCTGTGATTGAAAAAACCCCCGTGATCCACCTGCGCACTGCAGAAGGATCACAGGGAGTGACGGAACTGGGCGAAAATATGGTTCCGTCCGCGCTAATCTACTAGTAAATCATCATTCGTCAAGATATTGGGCTTCAGCTCACAATGCGCGATTCTCCTGCAAAGAAGCGATCTTTCGCGTATCCTCTCCGCGTGCGCATCGATGTCCTCACCCTCTTTCCCGGCATGTTCCAGGGTCCCCTGACGGAGAGCATCCTCCAACGTGCGCGCGACGGTGATCTCCTCGACATCCATCTCCACGATCTCCGGGGATTCGGGAAGGGGAAGTACCGGCAGATCGACGATAGTCCGTACGGCGGGGGGGCGGGGATGGTGATGATGTGCGAACCCGTGGTGCAGGCAATTGAGCAGGTGAGCGGAATGAAGATTGAGCATGAGGCGGGAGGCCGAAGAGACCGAGGAGTCCGAAGAGTCCGAGGAACGAAGCCACACAGAATCTATCTGTCACCTCGTGGGAAGCGGCTCACGCAAACGAAGGTGGAATCGCTCGCGAAGAAGCATGAGTGGATTCTCCTTTTGTGTGGACACTACGAAGGTGTTGATCAGCGGATCATCGACGGGTGGATCGATGAGGAGATTTCCATCGGCGATTACGTGCTCACCGGTGGAGAGTTGCCCGCGATGGTACTCATCGATGCGTTGGCACGGCAGATTCCCGGTGTCCTCGGAAAAGATGAATCCTCGCAGGATGAGAGCTTCTCGAAGAGTCTGAATCGGAAGCGTGAGTACCCCCACTACACGCGCCCGGAGGAATTCCGGGGCATGCGCGTTCCCGATGTCCTCCTCTCCGGGCATCACAAGGCCATCGAGGAGTGGCGGCGATCACAATTGCAGTGATGGACGTCGATGCACTCCGCGGAAGGCTTGCGAACGATGGCTCTGTCACCCTCTCCGTGCGTGCCCGGCCCGGTGCGCATGAAACGAGATTCAAGGGCGAGATGAGCGATGGCAGCATAAAAATCGACATCGCATCATCCCCTGAGGATGGGAGAGCCAACGACGAGCTGCTCCGCTTTCTTGCAGAGCAATTCGATGTGAGTCGTCGTGATGTCGTTCTCCTCTCCGGCGCAACCGCGCGTCTAAAGCTGATTCGGATTACCGGTAAATCGTGAGCGACGGCATGTAGAGCTGTAGCGCGTCGATCTTCGGTCCCTGGATGGGGTTACCATTGATCGAGAGCCAGCGCAGGCTCGTCAGCTCCGTCATCGTGAGGGGGAGCTTCGTGATCCTGTTGTTCTCCATGCGCAGCTCGCGCAGCTGCTTCAAGTTCCCAATAGCGCGCGGCAAGTAGTCGATTCTGTTCTCACTCACATCCAGGAACTTCAGATCCGGTGCGTTCCCCAGGCCTTCCGGGATCGTCGTGAGTCCGTTGTCCGCGACGGAGAGCTTCTCCAGAGCGGTCATCGTGCCCATGGTCTGCGGCAGAGTGGAGAGCAAATTGCTGTCTGCATTGAGCTCGATCAGGCGCGTGAGGTTGCCAATCGTAGAGGGCAGTGAGCGCAGGAGGTTGCCGTGCACATCCAGGACTGCGAGGTTCTCCAGTTCCCCGATTTCCATCGGGAGGTTCTGGAGCAGGTTCTCGGAGACGTCGAGCATGCGCAGCCTGTCCAGGCGGCGGATGGAGGTCGGGAGTGCGGTGAGCTCGTTTCCAGAGACATGGAGAACGCGCAGGTTGCTCAAACGTCCCAGGTCGTAGGGGAGATTTGTGAGCTTGGTACCATCCGCGTGGAGGACGAGGAGTCCTGTCAGTCTGCCGAACGTATCCGGGAACATCCCGATGGGGTTCCCATCGAGATCGAGGATCCGGAGGCTCGTGAGGTCGCCGATCTCTACGGGGAGTGCGGTGATCTCATTGTTCCCCGTCTCGAGCGTTGTCAGGTGGGGGATCGAGCCGATCGTGCCCGGGAGACTCTGGAGGTCGTTGCCGCCGACATGGAGGACGATCAGGTTCTTCAAGTTGCCGATCTCCGCGGGGAGTTCCTTCAGGCCAATCTCACCGATGTAGAGCTCCTGGAGGTTCGTGAGTTTCCAGAGCGATGGGGGGAACTCGACGAGAGGATTGCCATGGAGGATGAGTGTGTGGAGGTTCTGCAGTGTGCCCATCTCCGCTGGCAAGTCCGTGAGGGCGTTCCCACCCAAATCCAGAACGCTCAACTGCGTGAGTCCGCTGATCTGCGGGGGGAGGAGCTCGATGTCGTGACCGGAGAGGTCGAGCACGCGGAGCTTCTTCAAGCTCGTGATCGCGATTGGGAACTCTTCGAAGTGCACCTTGGAATCAGGGAAGTCGAGGAGCAGCGCGCACGCGGTGCTCGCGTGGCGCAGCGCATCCTGCAGGGAGTGGTACACGCCTGCCTTTCCGCACTCCAGATCCACGGTGCCGCCGATTCCCAATTCACCGAACGGGACGGGTGGTACGCGCAGATCGATCCCTGTCCGTCTCCCCTGAGCGCCCTGGCCTCCTGGGGGAGCCTGCGTCGGGACGGGCGTGCTCGATTGCGAGGAGGGCATCCACTCGGGCGGTTGCATCGAACCGCCAGCGAAGACGTTCCCGGAACTGAAGGTACCCGAGAGGGTGACCGTAATGAGGATCGCACTTAAGGAGTGCGGAGAGAGGATTGACATAGCGGGTGATTGTATCTCTTGTTTCATTGATTTCAAGGTCAAATTGTTGCTTAGATAGCAAATGGGTACTTTCCCACTCCTGTACGTTTCCTCGTGTTTCTTGAGAACCTGCCTCATCCTTTTTCCCCTAGCAGAAGGCAAATTCTCCTGTTTTTCCCCCCGGCGGGCAAGTATGCCCGCCCTGATAAAATACGGGGCAGGTTCTCAGTTCTCTCTTAGTGCCTTCTCAATGCTCCCTTTCAAATCGGGGTAGTCGGGCAGCCCCAGAGATTTTTCCCCATTGAGGAAGAACGTGGGAACCAGGGTGACCCCCAAGCTCTCTGCCATGCTCGCCTGCCGCTTGAGCGTTTCCCGCAGAGCGGGGTTCTCCATGCAGAGCCGCAGCTTCTCCATGTCGAGTCCCAGTTCCTCACCGTGTGCGAGGACGGCGCTTAAATTAATCTGCTCGTTCGTCACGAGGAACTGGTGCATGGGGAGTCCCTTCCCCTGCATGCCGCCGCAGAGGAGTGCTGTGCTCGTGAGTTCGCTCTGGGGGTACTTCCGGAGTGCGAGTTCGATCAGATGCAGCTTGAGCTTCCCCGGTCGCACGAAGTCGTTGATGAGCCGTGGGAGGTGGAGCCCTGTGAACCGCTCGCAGTACGCGCACGAGTGATTGAAGAAAATCAGCAGCGTCGCCGCGCTCTCCGGATTCCCAATCTCGAGTATCCCCGTATCCAGCACACGCTCGAGGAGCGCTCCGCTCCCATCGACCGCAGCGGGGGAGGGGGACGTCCGCGCATCACTCTCCGCGCGCGGCTGCCCATCCGCACTCGGCGAAGGTGCATTCGGCTGCGGTGCACAGGATGCCAGGCCGAGCAGCGTGGCAGCGACAATGGCGGATCGGACGAGCGCGTTTCGCATGGGGTCGTACCATAACGTACGGAGAGTGAAAGGGGAACTGCCCTCATCCCCGGCCCTTCTCCCGGACTCGGGAGAAGGGTGACGATGCAAGAGTAGTAACAAAACAGAAACATCCCCCTCTCCCGCATTCGGGAGAGGGGTTAGGGGTGAGGGCCCAACAAACAACAAACACCCAACAAAACCCTGATATCCTCTCCGCGTGGCATCCCCCCGCATCACCCTCCTCGGCATTCCCATTGATGCTGTCACGCAGACGCAGGCGATCGAAAAGCTCCGAGTACTCGTCACGCAACCTGGTCAGCACCACGTGATGACGCCGAACAGCGAGATGCTCGTCGCGTCCGTGCGCGATGCAACGTTCCGCTCTGTCCTCCAGAAGAGTGCTCTCAATCTTCCCGACAGCATCGGGCTCGTGTGGATGGCGAAGATGACAGGGCAGCACCTCCCCGAGCGGGTTACCGGTGTCGATACCGTGACGAAGTTCCTCACCACTCTTTCTCCTGAGCACTCCGTGTTCCTCCTCGGCAGCGCGCCGGGCATCGCCGATCGCGCTGCGGAGACACTCATGCAGATGAATGCGCAGCTGAACATCGTCGGAACGCATGCGGGGAGTCCTCGTGATGAGGATGCACCGGCAATCATCGAAAAAATTCGCAGTGCATTACCGTCCATTCTCCTCGTCGCCTACGGTGCACCAGCGCAAGATCTGTGGGTCGATCAACATCTCGCATCCCTCCCGAGCGTTCGCCTCGCCATGGGTGTAGGAGGAACGTTCGATTTCCTCGCAGGCACGCGCAAGCGCGCTCCTCTGATTCTCCAATCCCTCGGTCTCGAGTGGATGTGGAGACTTCTCCTCGAACCGAAGAGATGGAAGAGGATTTGGAATGCGGTCGTTGTGTTTCCGTGGTTCGTGCTGCGCTACGGCAAAGAGACCCCCGTCTCGGCATGAATCCCCGTAGCCGGGGTTATGACGCATTACTCATGCAGCTTCTCCACCAACGACACATACCACTGCTCCCCACCCCACTTGAGCCGCACGAGCTTTGGTCCGTCTTTGGTCTCTGCGAGGTAATCCCTTTCCTCGGGTCGCTCGCGCAGGAGCGTCGTCGCACCAATCTCCTCTTCGGGTAGGAGGAGGTAGATCGCGATGTCCGGTTTCTCCGTGAGTGCAGCTTTGAGGTTCAGTGTCGCGCGTCCCAGTGCTGCGGCAATCCCCACAATTACGATGCTCACGAGGAGCGCCCACCCCATAGTGTGGAAGAAGCGCGCGCGGGAGATTTCATGCAGGTCCATCTGAGTATTATAGCAGAAAAGTGCACTCCAATGGTAGTGTGCGCTCCGTGCGGAGGCTATGCCTGATTGTGATCGACGGCTTCGGAGTGGCGCCTCCAGGTCCGGGGAACGCCCGGACGCTGGCGCGCATGCCCACCGTCCAGGCGCTAGAAGCTCATGCCCCAAATGTCCTCATGGAAGCGGCGGGGAATGCGGTGGGGCTCCCAGAAGGGCAGCAGGGTGCGAGCGAGCCGGGGCACTTGACGATTGGCGCAGGGAGGGTCGTATGGCAGCCACTCGAGGGGATAAACCGGGCTATTCACACGGGGGAATTCTTCGCGAATCCCGTCCTCGTCTCTGCCTGCAAGCGTGCGAAGGCGCAGGGGAAGACGCTCCATCTCATCGGTCTCTATTCGTCGGGTGGTGTGCACAGCCACGCCGATCACTTCCACGCGATGATCCAGCTCGCGAAGAAAGAGGGAGTCACGCGCCTGGTCCTCCACCTCTTCGGCGATGGACGCGATGTTCCAGAGCAGCACTTCTGCACGGATTTTCAGTTACTGCAGTCGGAGGTATCTCGTGCTGAGCTGGGGACCATCGTGTCGCTCGTGGGGCGTTACTTCGCAATGGACCGGGACCAGCAGTATGTGGAGCGCACGAAGATCGCCTACGATCTCCTCACGCGCGGGGAGGGGAGCGAAGTTGCCGATCTCTGTAAGGGTGCTCGGGAGTGGTACCTGGAGGCGACGGACAGGGAGAAGACGGACTACTACATCCGCCCACTGAAGACGCCCGATTTCCAGCCCATCGCTGCGGATGACGTCGTCGTCTGCATCAATTTCCGCTCTGACCGGATGATCCAGATCGTCACCGCGCTCGAGGCGGCGGAGTTCAATGAATTCCCGCGGCCTGTGCGGATCAAGGACGTCGTCTGCATGGGTCCGTACTCCAACCATTTGCCCGTTGCCTATCCACCAGCGGATGTGCCGAATACCCTCGGGGAGATTGTTTCCAAAGCAGGATTGAAGCAGCTCCGGATCGCGGAAACGGACAAGTTCGCCCACGTCACCTTCTTCTTCAACGCGCAGCGACACGAGCCCTATCCCGGAGAGGAGCGCCTCCTCGTTGAGTCCCCGAAGGTCAGTAACTTCGCGGAAGCGCCGGAGATGAGTGCTGATCAGCTCACCGATGAACTCATCACCAAGGTGAAAGCACAGGAGTACGACTTCATCGTCGCGAACTTCGCGAATCCCGATCTCGTCGGTCACGGTGGCAAGATCGATGCAGTAGTCACGGGGTGCGAAACAGTGGATCGCAACTTGGCGCGACTCCTCCCCATCCTCGAGGCCCACGGCTACGACTGGATCATTACAGCCGATCACGGGAACGCCGAGGAGATGTACTACCCTGGTACGACGACCATCTGTCCCAGCCACACGACGAATAGGGTTCAGACCTTCGTGCACTCAGAAAAAATCAAATCATCGCATGACCTGAAGAAGCTCACAGGACTAAAAGATATTGCGCCGCTTGCCCTGAAGATCATGGAGATTCCGGTGCCCAAGGAGATGCGGTAACTATTGCGGCTTGCCTTGCTCATTCGCTCGCTGCATTGCAGGGCGCTCTTAGAACTCGTAATCGTGGGAATCCCAGGCCTCCAACGTCTCCGCCGGTATTACCACATCGAGAGGGTCTTTTCCGAAGGGAACTTCATCCCCCTCAGCGAGGTGAGCAATGTCCTCCCATGTGACGACTTGTGCCTGCCGCACCACGGTTTTAACTATCTCGTGCTCTGGATCGAGGGTTTCCAGATCTCTTGCAGTGCCCTCTCCAACAACGGTTACTGTACATTCGTCTAGAGATGCAGCTATGACACTGAATGTTGATCCTCGAAGTAATTTCTCCGCAGCTCTTCGCATCGTCTCGAATTCTTCATCGAGGTTAGCGTGGTAACCCTGCCACGCGTTCGTGTTTGCGTCCAGTTCGAGCGCAGTGTGTAGGCCAATCTTTTCCGTTTCGAATTTCGGTGTTGGCCTCAGTTCAAGGGTGAATTTCCCCATGGCCACGAATCGTACTTCTTCGGCGACCGGAAGCAAGGTATTCTGGCTCCATGAAGGAAATTACGTACCGCTCAGCGACATTTTTGGATGACGTCGCGGACGCTTCGGATCCGCACGTGCATCTGATCCTCATCGCGACGAAGCCGGACATCATCAAGCAGGTGCCGCTCTACCGCGAATTGAAGAAGCGCAGACACTGCGTTGTGCTTGGGCACACGGGGCAGCATTACGATGAGAATCTGAGTGGCGGCATGCTCAAGGAGTTCGGCGTTGAGCCCGATTTCAACTTGAACGTCCGCGGCTCCATGCACGAGGTTGTCTCGCAGATCATCGGCCGCTTAGGCCATGTGATGGGAGAATTGAAGTCGCGTGGAAAAGTGGTGATTCCCTACGTTCACGGTGATACGACCACGGCGATGGCCGCAAGTAATGCAGGTTATTGTCACATGTTCGCATCGGTCCATGTTGAAGCGGGAATTAGAACCCTTACGCCCGATTACCATGATTCAAGATTCAAGATTCAAGATTCAACGTCGTTCGATGTTTCCTCTTGGCGACAATTCCTCATGGATCGAAAGAATTGGAAGCGTGGCAGCCTGGAGCCCTATCCCGAGCAATTCAACACTCGCTGCTCCGAAGCCGCGACGGGCATCCACCTCGCTCCCGTGGAACTCGATCGAGAATTCATGCTCGGCGAGGGATTCCCTGATGATCGGATTTTCGTTGTCGGGAATTCCGTTGTGGATGCGACGGAGGAAGCCGTTGCCAATGCGAAGAACGCGACCGTGTTCGATCGCTTTCCTGTACTCAAGGATGGCGACTTCGTGCGCTTCTGCATTCACCGGCGTGAGAATTGCATCTCCGAGCTGCGCTTCCGTGCGATCTACGATGCGATGAAATCCCTCATCCTCGATGGGAGGAAGGTGCTCCTCATCTCCATGATCCAGACTGAGATCGCCTTCGATCGCTTTGGGCTCAAGAAAGAAGTGGAGGCACTCGCGAAGGAGCACAAGAACTTCGTCTATTCTCCGGTCTGGCCCCAGTACACAGATGTCATTGCCGCGATGCAGCGCGCTGCAGTCTGCGCCACGGATTCCGGTTCCATGCAGGAGGAGATGAACACCCTCGGTGTTCCGTGCGTCACTCTGCGCTTCGGCTCCGATCGCAGTGAGTCCGCGATTGCGGGCGGAAATTTGATCGCACCACCGGTCGATGCAGCACTCGTGAAGAAGATCATCGAGTTCGCTTGGGATAACAAGGATATGCGCTCTGCTCCCAAGCTCTACGGCAAGAATGTGAGTGCGAAATCCATCGATGCTGTCGAGAAAGTCCTCAAGAATGGAGAAGTGTTTCGTGCAGAAGAGGAACGGTTGAGAATGAAGAATTAGGAATTATGAATTAAGGATGAGGTTTTTCGAGATTCTTTCCTAATTCGTAATTCTTAATTCATACTTCTCGTTAGGTGTTCTCATTCATGAAACAACTTCGCGAATCTTTGGCGCTCGCACTGCTCGCCGTGCTGCCGTTCTCCGCGTTCCTCGTGACCGTGGGGACGCGCGTAATTGCTGGGCCAAATCAAGCGCCGCTCACGATGCTCGCATTCTGGAAGGAGGGGCTCCTCGCGATCCTCTGCGGGATGGTCATCCTGGAGGTGCTTGGTTCGAGTAAGCGAGATCACGACGGCATTCCGGGGTTCGACATGCTCGACGCATGCATCGTGCTCCTCTTTGTTCTCTCCGTGATTGTCCATCGCTTCACGCATGGGGAGCTCCGCGCGTACATCTACGGATTCCGCTACGACTTTATCCCTTTGGTCGCGTTTCTCATCGTTCGTCGCGTGCAATGGTCAGATGCATTCTGGAAACGCGCATTTGCAGTGCTCCTCTCCGTGGGCGTCCTCATTGGACTCTATGGAATCGCGACAATGATGCTGCCAGTGTCGTTCTTCACCGCTCTCGGCTACTCCGATCTCCACTCGCTCTATTTGCCAGATGCGCCCATCGCTGCATTTCAGCAGATCGGCGGCACCGGTATCCGTCGCGTTCAGAGCGTGATGAGCGGACCGAATCAACTGGGCTTGTGGCTGCTGATTCCGTGGAGCATTGCACTCGTCTCTCTGCTCAGAACAATTCCATCGCGGAAGGCATGGATTCAGCCGCTTGTGATCTTCGCCATGCTCGATCTCGTACTCTCCCTCACCTTCTCCCGCGCTGCATGGCTCAGTGCGACGGTGATCTTCGTGATCGCTGCTCTCCGCATTCTCCCGCGGAAGTATGCTCTCGTAGGGATTGGAGCAGTTGCCGGTATCGGCATCGTGAGTGTTGGAGCGCTCTCGTTCCTCGCACCGGAAATTGTGATGCGTGCAGCTTCGACACGTGATCACCTCACTCGTCCCATCGCAGCAGTGCGGATGATCCGCGACCACCCCATCGGTCTCGGCCTCGGCGCTGCAGGTCCCGCAAGCAATCGACTCAGTGATCCGTGTGTCTTCCTCGAACCCGGCGCGGATGCAGCTTGGGCGAAGGATCGCCCTCAGCTTTGCGTGTTCGTCGGCGGTGAGCAGGTGCAGCCCTTCGACTCCGCTCAGGGCGGGCCTCCTGAACCGTGCAATTGTCCGCTCCTCCCGGAGAACTGGTACCTGCAACTGGGCGTGGAGCTCGGTATTGCAGGGTTCCTCCTGTTCCTCGGTTGGACGCTGCTTGCCCTATTCGGTCTCGCGAGGATCGATCGCGAGCAATTCCCCGTCTTCCTCGCATTCCTCGGCATCAGCGTCGCCGCACTCGTTCTCCACGCTTGGGAGGATAGTGCTGTTGCATACTCGATGATGATTCTCGTAGCTGCGTGCCTTCCAGTTATGGGCAGTACCGGTGTTCGTGCTCGGAGATGATTCTGCTGATGCTCGTTTATTGGTTTACTCGTTGATTCGTTTATTCGAAATGAAACACAGCGAATAAACGAATAAACCAATCAACTAATCAACGAATCCATGGGTACATGAATGCTCACAGAGGAGTATTCTACGTCCATGCAGAAAGGGAGCATCGTCATCCTCGATTTCGGGGGACAGTACGCGCACCTGATCGCGCGTCGGGTACGGGAGTGCGGGGCGTTTTCCGCGATCCTCCCGCCGGAGACGCCAGCGGAGAAATTGAAAGATGCCGCGGGGATCATCCTCTCCGGAGGGCCGCAGAGTGTGTACGAGGAGGGGAGTCCGCAGGCAGATGCGAAGATCTTTGAACTCGGCATCCCCATCCTCGGCATCTGCTACGGGCACCAGTGGACGGCGCATGCGCTTGGGGGGACAGTGAAGCCGGGGAAGATCAAGGAGTACGGGCACACCTCGATCGACGTCCTCGGCGGATCGCTCTTCGAAGGTCTCCCGAAGAAGTTCACCGTGTGGATGTCGCACGGAGATGAAGTGTCGGTCGTTCCTTCCGGGTTCTCCGTCTTCGCGAAGTCCACGACGTGCCCCATCGTCGCGATGGGGGATGAGCGGAGGAAATTCTTCGGCACGCAATTCCACCTGGAAGTCGTCCACACCGAGAATGGGCAGGAGATCCTGAAGCGCTTCGTCTCGCTCTGCGACCACGCGCCGTGGTCTGTCGATGATTTCTCGAAGCGCATCCGCGAGCAGGTGAAGGCGGATGTCGGCGATCGAAAAGTCTTCATGCTCGTTTCGGGTGGTGTCGATTCCACCGTCGCGTTCACGCTCCTCAACGATGTCCTCGGTACCGATCGCGTGCAGGGATTACTCGTCGATACAGGACTCATGCGCAAGGATGAAGTGAAGACGATCCAGAAGACGTTCGCGGAACGTGGCATCACGAACTTGCATGTGGAAGATGCATCCGAGGAGTTCTTCACAAACCTCGAGAACGTCTACGAGCCAGAGCAGAAGCGGAAAATCATTGGTGATACCTTCCTCGCGGTGCAGAAGCGCGTCTCAGAACGAATGGGACTGCGCGCGGAGGACGGGTGGATGCTCGGACAAGGCACGATCTACCCGGATACCATTGAGACCGGGGGCACGAAGCATGCGGATAAGATCAAGACGCACCACAACCGCGTTCCCGCCATCGAGGAGCTGATCGCGAAGGGTCTCGTTATCGAGCCACTCAAGGAGCTCTACAAGGATGAGGTGCGCAAGCTCGGCGAGGAACTCGGATTACCGCACGATCTCGTGTGGCGTCATCCGTTTCCCGGGCCGGGTCTTGGAGTGCGTATCCTCTGCGCACAAGAACCATCCTCGACGGAGGAGGGATCCGTCCCGTGCGATGTTCCGTACGCAATGCTCCCGCTCAAGTCCGTCGGAGTGCAAGGCGACGGTCGCACGTACCGTCACGCGCTTGTGCTCTTCGCGGATTTCGATGCAGAGCCTGCGAAATTCGCTCCACTCGCGACGACCATTCCCAATGCCGATCGCCGATTCAATCGCGTCCTCCTCTGCCTCACGAAGAATGAACGCACGGACTTCACATTCGCATCTCGCTCGATTACCCGTGAGCGTGCTGATCTCCTCCGCGAAGCGGATGCCATTGTCGATGAGGAGATCCGACGTGCAGATCTCTATCAATCGATTTGGCAGTTCCCCGTCGTCCTCCTCCCCGTCGGATTCACAGACTCTGGTCAGACCATCGTGCTCCGTCCCGTCGCTTCGCAGGAGGCGATGACGGCGAATGCGGTCCTTCTCAAGCGTGCGCAACTTCAGTCAATTGTGGAGAGGATCCAGAAGCTCCCAGGTATCGATGCCGTCCTCCTGGATCTCACGAATAAGCCACCGGCGACGATTGAGTGGGAATAGCGATCGAGGGAACAGGGAACCGGGATCAGGGGGGAAAAGGGCCCTGTTCTCTGTTCCCGGTTCCCGGTTCCCTTTTTGCTATACTCTGCGCTCACATGCCCCCTATCCCGCTGACGGAGGCGGAACTCAAAGCTCTCGTGCGGCAAGCGCAGGAGGGGTCTGCCGAAGCCTTCGGGAAAGTGTACGATCACTACTTTCTGCAAGTGTATCGCTACAGTGCGTTCCGGCTCCCCGCGGAGATTGCGGAGGACATCGTCGCGGATGTCTTCGTGAAGGCGTGGGAGAAGCTCTCGACGTACAAGGATCAGCAGGACATCCCCTTCGGTGCGTGGCTCTTCCGCATTGCGCGCCATACGGTCATCGATGCGTACCGCACGCAGCGGGGATTCGAGGAAGTATCGGAAACACTCCCCGATCCCGATGTCTATAACAGGGCAGAGAGTGCCTTCGAGCGCAAGGAGACTCTGCGCATCGTGCGCAAAGCGATGGATGGTTTGCCCGCCCGTTACCGTGAGGTGCTCGTCCTCTCCTTCATCGGCGAACTGCCCCACAGTGACATTGCGCGAGTACTCCGCATGACGGAGGGGGGCGTGCGCATTCTCAAGCTCCGGGCATTGCGAAAACTCGAGGGTCTCCTTCCCCCAGAAATCGCCGAACGGGCGTAACAGAAGGCTTCCTGCATCGTTTCTCTCCATGGAAAATGGATGATTCGCCCTCCCTCCGTCGGCTCCGCGAGACTCTGGGCCCTCCACCAGATGTGGAAGCCAGAATCCGCGCGCGCGTCCAGCGCAGGATCGTGGGCCCGAGCCTGCTCACCGAAGCAAGGAAAGCACTCACTCCCGCCTCACACACACAGGAGCGTGTATGGCAGCGCATCGGTCGTGCGATTGCCCTCCCTGCGACTACACTCTTCGATCGCCTCCGCACATGGCTTAATCCGGAAGCGTCGGTGCAGGCCATTCTCAAGCAGCGCATCTTCCTCAAACTCCAGCCCATCACGAGCCCACCGCTCGTCCGCGCATCGTTCAAGTGGGTGGCTGCATTTGCGCTCGTCGCACTCTTCGTCCGTGTGAGTCCGCTCCTCTTCATCGCTCCGCGCTCCGTTGCGGAATCCCCGATCATTCTCCTCCCCACACAAGGGGATGTTTCGATGCTCATCGGGGGACTGTGGCAGCCGCTCAAGAACGAGGTCACGCTCACGTCGAGCGTGCTCCTGCAAACTGCGGAGGGTGAAGCGACGATCCTCCTCCACGATGACGGCGTTGTCCGCTTGGGTCCGCACACCACCGTCGCACTCCACGATGTGAGTGATCGTCCCGCACTCCCGGAACACGACCCTACCCTCACGCTCCACACCGGGAGTATCTGGGTGCAGGGCCTGCTTCCGGTGACTCTGCAGGGCCTCAGCGTTGGCACGCCGCAGGGCAAGGTGATCGTGCACGAGGGGAGCGTGGCCATCGATCAGACCGATGCCGTCTCCGTTCGTGTGTTCGATCGCCATGCAGAGGTGGAACGCACAGAGAGTGATCTTGCACTCGTCGCTGGGGAGCGGGTGGAACTCAGTCACGATGCAGCGGTGCTCGTGAAGAAGATCACCGCGCAGCAGTACGAGGAAGGGTGGGTGACCCAGAACCTGAAGCGTGATGCGGTGCACCGCCGCGAGATCGCGCAGCTCCAGCAGGAGCGTCGCGCGGCGTCCGCCGGCATCCTCCCCACCTCGCGACTCTACCCCGTGAAGCGCGCTGCCGAGGCAGTGGATGTCCTCCTCACCTTCGGGGAGGAAGCGAAGGCGCAGAAGCGTCTGGAGCAGGCAGAGACGCGTTTCAACGAGGCTGCGGCTCTCCTCGCGGAAGGCAGCCCCGATGTCACAGCATCCCTCGATGAGTATCGGGAGACATTGCTCGCGGTCTCCACAGGATCCGGGCAGGGGAGCCTCGTCGACTACCTCGTCCAGCAGAAGCTCACAGAGGCGACGGCGGATGTCTCCGCGTCCCTCCCGGATGACGAGAGTTACCCGCTCAAGAAGGCCGTGCTCGAGACCAGTGCCGCCCTCTCCGGCAGTGCCCTGAGCCTGGAGGGTGTCCTCGTGTTCGACTCCCTCGCTGCATTCTCCCGCGCGGTAGAAGAGGGAGACTTCGCGAGTGCCAATGCTACCTTCCAGCAGCTCTCGCCCCGCTTGAGTTCCCTCGACCAGGATCCAGGGCTCACTCCCGCGATGCGCAAGGAAGTGCGCGCTTCCCTCACGACCATCGCTACTGCGATCGGTGCGCACGAGGGTGAGGAAGCGGCACTCGATTTCCTCAAGGATGCCGTTGCCGAGTACGTGACTCCCGCTGCGGTCTCGCAGAGTGTTACGCTCACCGAAGAGCAGATCGCCCAGATCGTCGCGGGCATCGAGCACCGCATCTTCCTCTACAAGCAGCCCCGCTCCCGCTGGAACCAGCTCCAACATGAGCTCCGCCAGCTCCGCGGTCACGACTACCAGGGTCCCATCCTCCGCCGTCTCTTCCACGCGCTCCCAGAGAATGGCCTCGCCAAGTACGTGCGCACGGAGATCCAGAAGGTGCGCGGGGAGAAAGAAGGGGAACTCTGAGAAAGGGCAGGAATGGCAGAGAAGGCAGGAACGGCAGGAAGGTCTTTCACATTCTGCCTTTCCTGCCCTGCCTGCCTTTCCTGCCTTTTCTATTGGTCTTGAGTGATCTTCGACTCGGCCATTGACACCTTTGCTGAACACCCAGCAGACTACTCTGGCTATGTACACGATTACCGATCTCAAACCCGGCCGCGCCATCAACATCGATGGCGATCCCTACCTCGTCGTCTCCTCGCAGTTCGGGAGGAAGAGCCAATCGAAGGCGAACATGCAGTGCAAGTTGAAGAATTTGAAAACCGGTGCCGTCATCTCCCGGAATTTCCAAGGCTCAGAGAAGATCGAGCCCGCGGATGTGGGGTACCGTAAAGTGCAGTTCCTCTTCCGCGATCAGACTTCCTGCACGTTCATGGACCTGGAGACGTACGATCAGTTCAGTCTCCAGCTCACGACACTCGAGGGTGTTGCGGATTTCCTCACCGATGGTCTCGAGGTGGATGCCCTCCTCTTCGGTGAGAATCCCATTGGCATTCAGCTGCCCTCTACGGTGAACTTGAAAGTCGTCGAGACGATCCCCGGTGTGAAGGGCGATACCGCGACCGGGGGCAACAAGCCCGCCAAGCTCGAGAGTGGCCTCACCGTGAACGTCCCTCTCTTCGTGAATGAAGGAGATAGAGTGAAGGTGAATACGGAGACGGCGGAGTATATGGAGAGAGTCTGAATTCCTGCTGGCAGTTGACACAATATTAGTAAAAGTTTAAAATGCTCATACTCATTTTCCACTCATTACATGACACTCCGTGCATACCCTGAAGAGATGCCAGGAACTCCTGGAAAGCAAGTGCTCGTGCTGAGTGAAGGACAAGAGGTTCCTGATTCTGTTCGACGCAACACGGCTGCTCGTTTTTGGACTCTCGTTCGGATGCCTGATGGTACTGAGATGTCTGTTGAAGATTGGGAAAAGAACCATGCACCTAATCGTGAGTCCGCAAATGTAAGACCTCTAGTTCAGATTGTACGAGGCATGCAGGAAGATGAAATGAAATACTGGTTGAACGAATGTTTCAGAAAAAATAATGATTATTCTATAAAAGAAGGAATGCCACAGTCTGTAAAAAAACTATGCACAGGTATCAATCAGAAAACTTTTACAGATGATGAAGTCTGGACACAGATTAGGCATGAGTGGAAGGAGTACTTTGGTTACTAAATCTTCTCATGTCTCATGAAGCAGAAATTGGAACATCGGACTATTCCCCAGAGGTGAAAGCCAAATTTGAGGCAGCTGAGGTACTTCTAAGAGAAATTGCACCTGATATTGCGGAAGAAATAAGAGATCGCTTGGAAGAACCCAATTGGTTGGCAAAACAACAAGCTGAATGGGCAGCCATAGAGAAGAAAGAGCAGGAAGATAGAGAAAACGTACTCAAGCTACTGGAAGGACCGCGTTCAGATGAAGAAAATCGATTACTGCAATCACTTTTTGAAAATCTGCGTCCGCGTGAAAAAAAGACACTTGAACTTCGGTATGGTCTTACTCAAACGGGACTTCCTCTATCGGTTGCACAGGTTGCTGTACAGATAGAATATTCGAAGTCTCATACAAGAAATATCTTGAGGAGAGCAATGGATAAACTTATTACTGCTAGAGAGAGATATGGAAAATTTTCCTAATTCTCGTCAGGTGTTTCTAACAACTTCCGCAACATCTCATTCACCTTGGCCGGATTCGCTTGTCCTTTGGTTTCCTTCATCACCCACGCCATCACGGCGCCTAGGGCAGCTTGCTTGCCGGCTTTGTAGGACTCCACTGCTTTCTGATTCTCCGCGATCGCGCGGTCGACGAGAGTTTGCAGTGAAGAGTCATCGGAGATCTGTTGCATGCCCTCCGCCGCGATGATCTCCTTTGCGCCCTTCCCCGTTGTGATCATCTTCTCGAGCACGTCTTTTCCTGCGTTGCCAGAGATCGTTCCGGATTCGATCGCATCGACCAGTTCCAGAATGGCGTCTTTGCTCGGTCCCTGATCGAGGGTTTTGCCCTGTTCCTTCAGGAATCCGATGAGTTGCGTGAGCACGATGCCGGAGGCTTTCTTCACGTCCTTCGTGCGCTCGAGCACTGCGTCGAAATGAGAGCGAAGGAGGGGATCGTCCATCAGTTGGAGCGCCTTCGCTTCGGGCAGGCCGAGCGCTACGTACTTCTCCCTCTGCGCGCGCGGGAGCACCGGCAACTTCTTCTTCACCTCTTCGATGAACGCTGCCTCGAAGTGGAGCGGTGGAATATCGGGCTCCGGGAAGTAGCGGTAGTCCTGCGCATCTTCCTTCTCACGGAGTACCCGCGTCTTCTCCTCATCGTCCATCCATCCCACAGTGATGTTCCCTTTGAGAGGTCCGCTCTGTTCCTCCCAGAGATTGCGTAGCCGCTTCTCTTCGTAGAGGAGAGCCCTCTCCAGTGATTTGAACGAGTTCAGGTTCTTGATTTCACTGCGCGGATTCAGCTTCTCCGTTCCCTTCTCCCGCAGGGAAATCGATGCGTCGAACCGCATCATCCCCTTGAACATATCCGCCTCACTCGCCTGGATGGCGACGAGGACGCGGCGCAGCTCCTGCGCGAATGCTACAGCCTCGTCCGCACTACGGAGATCCGGCTCTGTCACGATCTCCATGAGCGGCGTTCCTGCACGGTTGTAGTCACAGAGTGTCCGGCTCCCCACGTGCGTGAGTTTCCCCGCGTCGTTCTCCATGTGCAGGCGGTGGATCCGGCACGTCTTCTCCGCGACTTTTGCGCCGCCCGCATCCAGAATGTCGTACGTGATCGTCCCGTGGTTCGCGAGCGGGAAGTCGTACTGTGAGATCTGGAATCCCGAAGGGAGATCTGGGTAGAAGTAGTGCTTGCGGTCGAAGTGGCTGTCCCCGTTCACCGTGCATCCGAGTGCCAGCGATGTGCGGATCGCCTTCTGCACTGCTTCTCCGTTCGGGACCGGGAGCGTTCCCGGGTGCCCCATGCAGATGGGGCACACCGTGGTGTTCGGTTCCTTCCCAAATGCGTCGTTATCGCACCCGCAGAACATCTTCGTCCGCGTGCTCATCTGCGCGTGGACTTCTAACCCGATGATTACCTCGAGGGTCACAGGCATATTCGTGGAGCAATGAGCGATTCCATAGAGGTCCTGAGCGGAGCCGAAGGGCCGATGATTGTTTCCAGAGAAGGCATGGTGAACTCGTGTATAGAGGGAAATTACCGTATGTATTCAGGAAATAAAAGGCATGTTGACGTTTCTGTGTTTTATAGTATATTTTCTCTATGCTCGAAGGAGCCAACCATGGTTTGGAGAGACCCGAAGTCCCAGCGCATTGGGAGAGAGCGCAGGGAGTGTATCTGCAATTTCGTGTGAATCCTCAGGAACGCAGTGCCATGTTCACGGAATTTGAGCAACTGGTGTCTCCAGATCTCCACAGGTACTTATCCTCCATTCTCCATGATGAAGACCTCGCCGATGATGTGTATCAAGAAGTGCTCATTCTCCTTGTCAAGAAAGCGGAGCAATTCCACGAAGATCGTTCCCTCCGAGGATGGGTGTACAGCATTGCACGCCGTCGAGCTATTGATGCACTCAGGGCACGTGGTCGTAATCCTGTGTTGGGTTTGTGCGAGGGGACAGACATAGCGGAATCCACACCCTCGACTCCTTTGGATGCTCTCCTGAGAGCGGAAAGTACTGACTACATGACTCAGGAATTCAATGCTCTTTCTGATGTGGATCGAGAGATTATTGAGCTTCGGTATGTGCATTCTCTGAAGCACAGAGAAATTATGGGCATTCTCGGTATTACTCTGGCGAATGTACGGATCCGTCTCTACAGAGCGAAGAAACTCTTGCAGCAAAAGATGGAGCAATATTGCGCATGACTCATGCGGTCACGTAATCCACGATGAGAATTCCCTCCAGGTGATCCACTTCGTGCTGCACGACGCGCGCGGAGAAATCGGTGAGCTTGCGCTCCTGCGTTTTCCCCGCAGTGTCCGTGTACTTAAGTGTGATCTCTGTCGAGCGCGGGATCTGCAGCCAGACCTTTGGGAGGCTCAGGCAGCCCTCCTCATCGAAGGCCTTCTCCCTACTCCGGGAGGTGATCTTCGGATTGATGAGCGGCGTCACCTTGCCATTCACGAGCGCCAGGCAGACGCGCAGGCTCTCTCCCACCTGCGGTGCTGCCAGCCCCACGCCATCGGCAGCGCGCATCGTCTCCTCCATGCTCTTCAGGAGTGTAAGCACAACCTTCGTCACCTTCGGCACGCGCTTCGTCTTCTTCCGCAGAATCGGGTTGTCTTCGCCGATGAGAATGGGGAGGACGGCTATGAGGGTATTGTACTGCTGTCGGGCTGGTGGAGGTACTGACTCCGATGGAATTCAGACGATTCCGAAGAGAAGCGATGGAGAAGGAAAGGTCGGGTTTGCTGTTTATTCGTTTATTCGCTTTGTTGCATTTCGAATAAACGAGTAAACCAATAAACGAATAAACGTCATCCGAGATTTCTCGCTCTTCAATCTCCATCACTTCACCAACTGCTTCACCCCCGCAAACTTCCGCAAATCCTCCATACTGCGTACCTTTCCCGTCTCCGTCATCTTCAGGAACGCCTCCGCTGCCAGGAGCGCATCGGCGAGGGCGCGGTGGCGCTCGTCTGGCACAGTGAGACCAAATTTTCGGCAGAGGATGTCCAGGCTATGGCGGAACTCCGTGGGATTGAGCGACTGACTCAGCCGCATCGTGCAGAAGCACTCGGGGAGGTCCACGTAGCCCCAGCAGTACTCCTTCTCGCGCTCCAGGAAGCTCATGTCGAAGGTCGCGTTGTGCGCGATGAGCGCAGAACCCTGCGAGAATTCGAGGAACTTCGGCAGCACGACATCGATGGTCGGTGCATGCTGCACTTCCTCATCCGTGATCTTGTTCACTTGCTTCGCTTCCCACGGAATCTCACGCTCTGGGTTCACGAAAGAAACGAACGTTCGTTCAGTTAGAACTTTGCCATCCTCAATCCGCACTCCAGCGATTTCGATGATTCTGTGGCCTTTCTTGGGATCCAGCCCGGTCGTTTCCAGATCGAAGACCGTCAACGGAGGGAGCATGGGCATACGGAGAATTCTCAGGGGCTGGAGGAGGGTGCAATCGTAAGCAAAGGATGGCGAAGAAAGAATTACGGAGTGAGAATTTCGTGGTGTACCGTACATCACGGAAAACGATGCTCCCTTCCTCCGCGTTTCTCGTGAAGAAATCAGCCCTCACTGCACCCATTGTCTTGCAGAAACTCAAGGCGATCTACACCCCACCGCGCACCTTCCTCACGTGGAGGACGCCACTGGATTTGCTCATCGTCACGATCCTGAGTGCCCAGTGCACGGACGCACGCGTGAACATTGTGAGCAAGGCGCTCTACCGGAAGTACAAGACACCGCAGGATTATCTCCAGGTGTCTCGAATAGAGCTCGAGCAGGACATCCACAGCTGTGGAACATATCGCAACAAGGCGAAGTTCATCCAGGAGCTGTGCGCGATCCTCCTCGAGAAACATGGCGGGAAAGTTCCGCAGACGATGGAGGAATTGATCGCACTTCCTGGAGTGGGACGGAAGACAGCGTCGATCATTCTGTACGCCGCCTTTGGGAAAAATGAGGGAATTGCCGTCGATACGCACGTCCTCCGCCTCGCTCGCCGTCTTGGCCTCACGCGTGCGAAGGTGCAGCACAAGATCGAACTCGACCTTATGCGGGCGACGCCGAAGGAGGACTGGGGGCTCCTCAATACCCTCCTCATCAGTCATGGGCGTGCTGTCTGCACAGCCAGGAACCGGCAGTGCGGCAAATGCGTATTCCAGAAGGAGTGCCCCTCATCCCTCGTTTTGGGGAAGAGAGATCTCGCAAAAAACTGAGAAGGAGAACGCTTTGAGGAAGAGCTGCTCATCTAAACCTAGCATGGAGAAAAGGCGGCACGTGCCGCCTTTTTCTTGCTCTTGATGATGGAAAGTTAGTGTTTCGCGATTGCAGGCTCCTGTTTCATCTGCCGCATCATGATGTTCTTGAGTGTCTGCTGCGCGGGAACAGTCTCCAGAGCAGATGCGGGGAGGAGATCGTACGCAGAACCCCCGTGCTCCCCAATGTCCAAGCCCTCGAGTTCCTCCACAGCGGAGACGCGCATGCCCGTGACCGCGCGGATCGCGAACCACGAGAGTGCGGAAGCTGGGAGCACGAAGGCACCTACTGCAGCGACGCCCGTGAGCTGAGTAATGAAGAGCGAGGAACCTCCCCCGTAGAAGAGTCCGTTCACGGTCGCGAGGGAACCCGCCTGTGTGGCGAAGAGGCCGTACGCGAGCGTGCCCCAGACGCCGTTGAGGAGGTGGACGGAGAGCGCACCCACCGGATCATCGATCCTCATCTTGTCGAAGGCGAAGACGGACGGAACAACGATGATGCCCGCGATTCCTCCGATCATGAGAGCTCCGAGCATTGAGACTCCGTCGCAACCAGCAGTGATGGCGACGAGGCCCGCGAGGGTTCCGTTGATGATCATGCCTAGATCAGGTTTCCTCTGGAGCATCCAGGACATGAGCAGTGCGGTGATCGATCCCGCAGCCGCTGCCAAGTTCGTCGTGAGGGCGATGTGGGCAATGGCGCGGCCATCCGCAGCCATCGTGCTCCCCGGGTTGAACCCGAACCACCCGAGCCAGAGGATCAATCCACCGAGGGTAGCCGCCGTGACGTTGTGCGGCTTGATGGCGTTCACGGTCCCGTCCTTCGCGTACTTCCCGATGCGCGGGCCGAGGATCATCGCACCCGTGAGCGCTGCCCATCCTCCGATCGAGTGGACGACCGTGGAGCCGGCGAAGTCGTGGAAGCCGAGTGTGCTCAGGAAGCCTCCGCCCCAGATCCAGTGCCCGGCGATGGGGTAGAGGAGGGAGGTCATGACGAACGAGAACAGGATGAAGGCAGGGAACTTGATGCGCTCAGCGACGGCGCCGGAGACGATCGTGGCGGCCGTGCCCGCGAAGACGAGCTGGAAGAAGAACTTCGCTGCCATCGGCACGCTGGTCCAGTCGAGAGAGCTGAAGGATGCGGAACCGTTGATCAGTGCAGGAGCGAAGCCCGTGAGACCGATGAAGCTGTTGCCGTTGCCGAACATCAAGCCGAAGCCGACGAGGAAGAAGGCGATCGAGGAGATGGCGAAGACGATGTAGTTCTTCGCGAGGATGTTGACGCAGTTCTTCGCTTGGCAGAAGCCGGATTCCACGAGGGCGAAGCCGGCGTTCATCCAGAAGACCAGGAAGGCGGTCATGAGCACCCAAACGGTGTCGAGGTTCACTTTGAGGACGTCGAGCGTGAGTTCCATGAGAGAGAAGGGGGAGGATGAAAGGGCAGGAAGGGCAGGAAGGGCACCCTCCTTCGCCAAGGCTACGGAGGGCAGGGGAAAGGGCAGATTTAGACGTCGTAGTAGCGCGCGTACTCACTTGCTGTGGGGCGCATGCGCTCCTCCGCGACTTCGCCGCGCTTCTGGGCGATGTACGCCTCCAGGAACTTCTCGGAGAAGACGCCGGGCTTCGTGAGGAACTCGTGGTCGGCTTCCAGAGCATTGAGCGCCTCCTCGAGGGAGGCCGGTGCGTGCTTGATCTTCGCGAGCTTCTCCTCAGACATTTGATACAGGTTCTCGTCCGTGTGCATCCCGGGATCGAGCTTCCGCTGGATGCCATCGAGGCCTGCGAGCATGAGGGCAGAGAAGGCGAGGTAGGGGTTACACGCGGGGTCCGGCATGCGGAACTCCACGCGCTTCGCCTTCGGGTTATTCGAGTACATCGGGATGCGGATGGCGGCCGAGCGGTTGCGGGCGGAGTAGATGAGGTTCACCGGCGCCTCGAAGCCCGGCACGAGTCGCTTGTAGCTGTTCGTCGTGGGGTTGCAGAGTGCACAGAGTGCGGGGGCGTGCGCGAGGAGGCCGGCGAGGTAGTGGAGCGCCATCTTCGAGAGACCGGCGTACTCGCTGCCTGCGAAGAGGGGTTTGCCCTCTTTCCAGAGGCTCTGGTGCACGTGCATTCCGGAGCCATTGTCGCCGAAGAGCGGCTTGGGCATGAAGGTCGCCGTCTTGCCGAAGCGCTTCGCCACGTTACGGACGATGTACTTATAACGCATGAGTTTGTCTGCCATGATGAGGAGTTCGTCCCTCTCCATGTCGATCTCCGCCTGGCCCCCAGTCGCTACCTCGTGGTGATAGGTCTCGATCTTGATGCCGGACTGCTCCATCTCGCGCACCATGGAACTGCGGATCGTCTGCTGCTGGTCCATCGGTGGTACCGGGAAGTACCCCTCCTTGTGGCGGATCTTGTACCCCATGTTGCCACCCTCCTCCTCCCGTCCGGTATTCCAGACCGCCTCCTCGGAATCCACTTCGTAGAACGCCTTGTTCGATGCCTGCGAGAAGCGGACAGAATCGAAGATGAAGAACTCTGCCTCCGGTCCAAAGTACGCGCTATCCGCGATGCCACTGTCCTCCAGGTACTTCATCGCCCTGCGGGCGATCGTGCGGGGGCTACTGTCGTAGAGCTGCCCGCTCAGCGGATCGCGTACATCGCAGAGCACGGAGAGCGTTGGCTCGAGCGAGAAGGTATCCAGGAATGCGGTAGCGATATCGGGAATGAGGAGCATGTCGGACTCCTCGATCTGCTGAAATCCGCGGATGCTCGAGCCGTCGAAGCCTGCACCTCCTTCGAGAACACCCTCCAGTTCGTGCAGAGGCTTGCTCGTGTGCTGGAGTGTCCCGGGCACATCGACGAACGTGAGATCCAGCATGGTGGTCTGGTGCTTCTTCGCAAAAGCCATGAGGTCCGCTGCGGTCTTGATCGCCGGGGTGAAGTCGAGGTCGACTCCCTGCACCGTCTTCATGTGCATCATCTTCGCGAGGTCCGTCGTGGTGATCGCAGGCATAGAGAGAGGAGGGGAAAGGGACAACAGCAGAGGTTTTTCCCTCTTTCTCACGTCGAGTTCAAGGCTCTCTTGAGCACAAACTTAACACTGTACCTCATTTTAACAACACAACAGGACACGAGGTTTTCCTCAAGAGTAAGCTGATTTGTGGTCTGAACACTCCTGGAGTATCCTCCCCTACTGGTTTCTGTTGTTCGGAACTATTACACATTGCACACCCCGTGAACTATGGCCAAGGACCTCGCATCCATCGTCCAGGCAATCGGCCTCACAGAGAAGCAGACGGCGCTCTACCTCTCTGGCTTGCAGATCGGCACTGCTCCCGCCTCCGATTATGCAAAAACTGCAGGCATGAACCGCATTACCGCCTACAACACACTGGAGGAGCTCGTTTCCCTCGGCTACTTCACGACGGTGAAGAACGTCCGCGCGAAGTCCTACGCTCCGGTTGCTCCGGAGTACCTCGCCCTCGAGGCGCGGAAGAATGCGGAGGCGCTCGATCACGCACTTCCCGAATTGAAGTCGCTCCAGCGTGCCAAGTACCGCAAGCCGCACGTTCGGTTCTTCGAAGGCTGGGAAGGAGTCCGACACGTCTACGAGGACACCCTCACGACGAAGGGTGAACTCCTCAACTTCGCGAACTCCAGTGTCGTCCGCAAATTCTGGCCGCTCTACGATGAGGAGTACGTCGCCGAGCGCGTGAAGCGTGGCATCCACCTTCGTGGTATCTCCCCTGATGATGCGACGGGCCGGAAAGTCCACGGGGAAGACCGCGAGCGCGTGCGAGAGATCCGCCTCGTGAGCGCGAAGGACTTCGACTTCAAGAACGAAATCAACATTTACGACCACAAGGTAGCGATATGCTCCTTCGACTCCGGTCTCCGTGGCGATAGCGACATGTTCGGTGTGATCATCGAGAGCAAGGAAGTCGCGGAGACCCAGCGCCAGATTTTCGAGATGGCCTGGCGGTATGCGAAGCATGAGGGGAAACGGTAGGGGGAATTGAAAAAAACAACCGCGCCCCAGAAAGGGCGCTCTCGTGGTTCCATAAAAAAATCCACGAGAGCGGGGTTTCTGCCCCGCGGTTGTTTCACCATGTGTTCGTGTTAGCTCCCTAAGGCCAAAACCTCCTCTTGCAAATCTGTAGAATATGGTAGAATACATCATAAATTTCCCTCAACCTGCTATGCGCATTCATGCACTTCCTCTCGTTGGTGTCTCCTTTCTTCTTCTCACTGGCTGCGAGTACTTGCAGCAATCGAACGGAGAGACAGAGCCAGAGACAATCATTATCGACCTCGAAGGTTCCTCGAGCTCTGTCGCTTCCTCTGTGGAGAGCGCAGACTCCTCCTCCTCAGTCACAAGCACTGCGGCACAGGAACAGAGCGTGAGTAGCGCTGGAGCATCCGTGACTCCCGCCGCGTCTTCCAAGTCTTCTCGTACGGAGGCAGGTGTCGAAGCGGAAGTGAAGGCAGAGACGACACTCACTGTCACGAACGAAGGCAGAGATAGGCAGGCGCAAGAGACGAGTCAGGCTGCTGTCGCGAAGGGTGTGTACACCGCCTACGCGGATGGCGTCATCGGGAACGGCAAGAAGTCCGTTCTCTTCTTCCATGCAGGCTGGTGCCCCATCTGCAAGTCCGCGGAAGCGGATCTGAAGCAGTGGTACAGCGAGGAGGGATTCCCCCTCACCACGTACAAGGTTGATTACGATGCCGAGACGGAGCTCAAGACGAAGTACGGCGTCACCTACCAGCACACGTTCGTCGTCATCGACGGACAGGGGAATGTCGTGCAGAAGCTCCAGGGACCCTCTGATGCGGAGCTCCAGGCGCTGCTGAATAGCTAATGGACTAGAATGGAGGGAACAGGGAACCGGGAACAGAGTAACAGGGGCCCTGTTCCCTGTTACTCTGTTCCCGGTTCCCGCATCCTCGTATGGCCCTCTACGTCACTCTCTTCCTCGCCGGCGTCCTCACGATCCTCCTGCCGTGCATCCTGCCGCTCGTTCCCATTGTCGTGGGGGTAAGCATCACGGGACGGAGCAAATGGAGGCCGCTGCTCACGGTGCTCGGGATGCTCGTGAGCTTCGTGGGATTCACGTTCCTCCTCCAGGTTGTCCTGAGTGAGTTCGTCGCAGCTGCGGACTTTGTCCGCATCTCCACCTATTACATTCTCCTTCTCTTCGGTCTCGGGTTCCTCACGTCGAATCGGTACGTCCTCCTCATTGGCTCTGTTCTCGGTGGATTCTTCTTCTATGACAAGGGCTGGATTGCGATGACGATTGCAGAGACGATCGGGGCGACTCTCGTTTCGATCGGACCGAAGATCGCGCAGAAGATTCAGCAGCTGGGAACTTCCGCACAGCAGGGAGCGCGCAGCGAATTCGGTGAAGGCTCGCCCCTCTCCGCACTCCTCATTGGTCTCACGCTCGGGCTCGTGTGGGTGCCCTGCGCTGGCCCTGCCCTCGGCTTCGCCTTCGCATTGGTTCGCGACAAGCCTGGCCTCATGGCACTCGCAGCCCTCACCGCGTATGGCCTTGGTACAGCTCTCCCACTGCTGCTCGTTGGCTACGGTGGCCAGGCGGCAGTCCACTCCGTGCGCGCACTCACGAAGTACTCCGGCAGAATCAAGCAGGTCGCCGGTGCTCTCCTCATCCTCTCCGCCCTCGCACTCCAGTACGGCTGGTTTACGGACCTCCAGACTTGGCTCGTCCAAAATACGGAGTACGGCACGCTCGGCACGGACATCGAGGAGCGTCTCTTCGGTGATGAGCTCACAAACTCTGCAAGTTCTGCATCGAGTTCCACTTCCACCCCAAATCCTCATCCCAATCCAAATCCTCGCATGACGCTCCCCAAGATCACTCGGGCTCCAGAGTTCACCGGCCTCAGCACCTGGCACAACTCACAGCCTCTCACGATGAAGGAGCTCAAGGGGAAGGTCGTCCTCGTCGACTTCTGGACCTACAGCTGCATCAACTGCATCCGCACGTTGCCGTACATGCGTGGGTATTGGGAAAAGTACGGTTCGACTTCGCTCACCGCAAGTCAAGACTCGCCGTTCGTGCTCGTGGGTATTCACACCCCGGAGTTCGTCTTCGAGAAGGACCCCGGCAACGTCGCCGATGCGATCAAGCGCCATGAGCTCACGTACCCCATCGCGCAGGACAACAACTTCGGCACGTGGAACGCCTTCGCGAACCACTACTGGCCCGCGAAGTACTTGATCGATGCGGAGGGGTACATCCGATACACGCACTTCGGCGAGGGTGCTTACGAGGAGACGGATGAGGCGATAGCTGCATTGCTTTCGGAGATTGATGTTGCTTTGAATGAGCCGGATCAAGTGGACAGTGGACAGAGAACAGGGGGATGGGGAGGAGTCAGACGCCGGAGACATACCTCGGCTCGCGTAGCTGGAGTGCTTTCGGCAACGGGAGCTTCCTCCCGACGGAGGATGCGGTGATGTACGATGCGCCGACATCGGTGGCATTACATAAGTATTACCTGGTGGGAGATTGGCAACTCGAGGAGGATGAGCGGCAAGTACTCCGGAGTACATTCGGAAAAGTGACAATGCGATTCGTCGGTAGTGAAGTGAATCTCGTCCTTGGACTCGCTCCGGGAAGCGACCCTGTTCTCGCTGAAGTACACGTCGACGGAGAAATCTATGACCGATTTGCCATCGATCATCATGACCTCTACAACCTCTGGAAAGGGGATTATGGCGAGCATACCGTCTCTATCCTCTTCGATGGCAAAGGGGTAGAAGGTTATGCCTTCACGTTTGGGGCGTGAGGAGCGGAGAGAGCAGCCCGGTTGCCATGTCTGCTGCCCTCATCCCCGACCCTTCTCCCGGACTCGGGAGAAGGGTGACGATGCTATAGAACAACAAAGCGATTTGAGGGTTCCGAGCATAGAACAAGGGGGATGTATTGTCTGTTGCTTCGACAGGCGTTGTGCCCTGTACAATCCTCCCATGCGCCAGTACTTGGATCTCCTGCAGGCAGTCCTCGAAGGAGGGAAAGAGAAGAATGACCGTACGGGGACGGGGACGCTCTCGCTGTTCGGCCACCAGATGCGCTTCGATTTGCAGGAAGGATTTCCGCTGCTCACCACGAAGAAGCTCTCCACTCGTTCGATCTTCCATGAGCTCCTCTGGTTCCTGCGTGGGAGTACAGATGTGAAGGCACTTCAGGAGCAGGGGGTGACGATCTGGGATGAGTGGGCGACACCCGAGCAGACGGCGAAGTATGGGCGGGGGGCGGGGGATCTGGGTCCCGTGTACGGTCACCAATGGAGGAACTTCGCAGCGACGAAGGATGCTGATGGAACGTACGCGAAAGATGGCGTCGATCAGATCGCGCGTGTTGTGGAGATGATCAAGAACAACCCCAATAGTCGTCGGTTGATTGTTACCGGTTGGAATCCCAAGGAAGCGGATGAGGTCGCGCTGCCGCCCTGCCACACGTTATTTCAGTTCTATGTGCAGGACGGTCGGCTCTCCTGTCAGCTCTACCAGCGCAGTGCGGATATCTTCCTCGGTGTCCCCTTCAATATCGCCTCGTACGCCCTCCTCACGCACATGATCGCCCAGGTGTGCGATTTGGGTGTTGGCGACTTCGTCCACACCCTCGGCGATGCGCATCTCTACAGCAATCATCTCGATCAAGCGCGCGAGCAGCTCACTCGTGAGCCGCGACGATTGCCAACGCTCAAGCTAAATTCTGCAGTGCGATCGATTTTTGAGTTCACGTACGGGGATATTCAGGTGGAGAATTACGATCCGCATCCTGTGATCAAAGCACCGATAGCCGTGTGAGAGGGAACAGGGATCGGGGAACAGGGTCTCGGAGGGGAAGCAGGTTCCTGTTATTCTGTTCCCTGTTCCCGGTTCCCTCGTATGATTCTCTCTCTCATCGCCGCGGCGGACGAAGGCAATGTCATCGGAAAGGACAATGCCCTCCTTTGGCGCCTCCCGGGGGACTTCGCACGCATGAAGGAACTCACGAAGGGGCATACGCTCATCATGGGGAGGAAGACGCACGAGTCGATAGGACGTGCGCTGCCGAATCGCCGAAACATCGTCATTTCGCGCCAGGAGGGGATCGAGTTCCCTGGTTGCGAAGTGACCTCTTCCCTGGAAGATGCTCTGGCCCTGGCTCGCGAGAGCGGTGATGAGGAAGTGTTCATCTTCGGCGGTGGCGAGGTGTACCGCCAGGCGCTCCCGCTCGCGCACCGCATCTACCTCACGCGTGTCCACGCGCACTTCGATGGGGATGCCTTCTTCCCCGAGCTTCCACAGAAGGAGTGGCTGGAGATCCAGAGCGAGCCGCATGATGCTGATGATGAGAATCCGTATGCCCATACATTTCTCGTGTACGAGCGCGTGCGAGAGTGAAGAGCAACGGAGAAGGGAACAGGGATCAGGGAACAGGGATCAGGGAACGATGCCCAGTTCCCAATGCAGAATCTCTTCACAGCACCTTTCACAAGAACACACTTGTTGGCTTATATAAGCCAACAAATCCACCATGTCGCGTTTCCTCGACTTCTTGACTGTTGTAAAAATTCTAGGGTGAGAAACTATGGCCATGGAAACCTTCGCCACCAGACAGGAACTCGTATCGGCACTGAGAGACCACGAGACGGGCGTACTCGCACCGCAACAGCGCGAGAAGCTCGCAGAGAGCCTCCTGCTGAAGGCGCGGCAGATCCGCGAGGCGATCAACAAGGAGCGCATCTCTGGTCGCGAGCAGATCGATGAGGTTGTGAATCTCCCCCTCGAAGAGCTCGACATGGGACTCATTGCCTTCGAGGAAGGAAAGATCCGCACGGCGGAGGATGGGCTCAAGCTCGCGCAGGTGCTCGAGAGCAAGGCACGGCAAGTTCTCACCTCTGTCCAAGCGCAAACAGCCGAGCAGGTGCGAGATGTCCTCCAGCCGAAGGAAGGTGAGCCCGCTGCGCCGCCGGAAGCGATCGCTGGAAGGATCGGTCCAGAGACTGCACCTGCAGGTCCCGCTTCCACTCCAGCGGGTGGAGGAGCTGGCGGAGGGGCGGGTGAGGGTGGTGGATCGGGTGGGAGTGGGGCAGCTGCGCAGGCAGCGTAACAAGTCTTTTACCCTCATTTTTCACTCGTATGGAACGCTCTCCTTCAGCAACGGCTAGCCCAGAAACTCTCGTCCGTGCAGACCTTAAAGAAGCGTTGCGCGCCTCCTCCGCTGCGACCGTCGGTACTGTTCAAGAGGATGCACGTGCGAAGGTGCAGCAGAGAATTCGCACAGGGGAAATTCTCACAGATGCTCCTGAGATTGAGAGCGATGCAGAAGTAACGCAGACCGGCCCCCTCACGCACGCCCATGCAGAGGAGGGGAACAGAGAGGAGAAATTCGAGGCAGCACTTGCGAAGGTGAGTGCGGAACTCGAAAAGATGACACAAGGGACAGAGCACCTTCACACGGAGAAACTCGCCGATGAAATTAAGGGACAGGCGGAGCCAGGTGCAGGCGAACGCGGCATTACAGCGAACCAGAACGATCTTCCGGATCTCATCGGTCCGAACAACAAGAAAGCGAAGGAGGGCTACGAGCTCATGATCGCGCATGAGGAGAAGCACGCGGATGAGGTTACGCTCACTGGTGAGGTGAAGATCGACGAGAAGGACACCCTGAAGCCATTCGATGGAAGCGAGGGCAGGGCGGAAACCGGATCGCAGGTAGGAGTCGGCAATGCAGCGTCCACTCGGCGCGAGGGGATGCCTGAAGAGTATGAGCAGGCTCAGCGAAAGTACCTTCGTCTCCAGAAGCTTGTCGGAGAGGAGACGGTGGAGAAGGCGATGACGAGCGGCAATGGTTCACCCCAATACCTGCAGAGTGAAGTCCTCAAGGCACGTGTGAAGAAGGGGGAGATCAATCGATTTGAGGCTCTCATCGAAGCCCAGGAGAGCGGAATGGATGAAGAGGGGCTGGCAGAAGTGATCGGGAAGAAATAGCGCTTAGCCTCGCTGTCCGATCAACTGCAGGAATTCCTGCCGCGTGCGGGCATCCTCTTTGAATAAGCCCTTCACGGAGCTTGTGACGGCGCTGCTGTGCTGCTTCTCGACGCCGCGCATCATCATGCAGAGGTGATTCGCTTCGATGACGACGCCGATGCCTTTGGGCTTGAGGACGGACGCGAGCGCATCGCAGATCTGCTGACCCATCCGCTCCTGCACCTGCAACCGGCGGGCGAACATGTCGACGATGCGGGCAATCTTGCTGAGGCCAATCACGTGCTTCCGGGGGATGTATCCAACATGCACCTTGCCGAAGAAGGGGAGCAAGTGGTGCTCGCAGAGCGAGTAGCATTCGATGTCCTTCACGATGACCATACCGTCGGTATCCGCGGGGAAGAGCGCACCCTTCACAATGTCCTTCAATTCCTGATCGTACCCGGAGGTGAGGAATTTCATTGCGTCACTCGCGCGCTCCGGCGTCTTCTTGAGCCCGGGCCGGTTGGGATCCTCGCCGATGGCTTTGAGGAGATCGCGGAAGAGGCGGTCCATGGATCATCAGTATGCCAAATTCCTCTCCAGAGCCAAACAAAAAACCCTCCCCGTGGGGGAGGGTTAGTTTCTTGATTCTCAGTTACTGCTCGAGCTCCCTCCTCCCGCGCAGCGGACGCAGGAGCCCGCGCAGGCAGTATTGCCGCACGCGTTCCCTGTTTGCACGGGGCCGGTGAATCCTCCGTGTCCATCATCGCAATCAACAACGAATTCGTGACACTTGTTATCAAAGAATCCTTTCGTGCAGGATGCATTATTCGGGCAATTCTGGAATGCATCATTCCCCTGTGACGATGAGGTGCTGCTGGATGACGATGAACGCTTCTTCTCTGGCTTGCACTTCGCAGAACAGCCATCGCCATTCACCCTGTTCCCATCGTCGCACTCCTCGTTCGCCTCTCTCTCGAGTACTCCGTTGCCGCAGAGCAGTGAGCACTGGCTGGGGTGCCCAAATCCGTTGTCGCAGTAGTACCCGAATTCCGTCTTGCAGCGCGCGCATCCGTCTCCGTTCACTGCATTCTGGTCGTCGCACTGCTCCGGTGAACCCTCTTCAACGATGCCGTTGCCGCAGAGAGCGGTGCATACACTCGGTTGCTGAGTATCGCCGTTGTTGGGCTGATCGCAGATGAATCCGCGTTGCACTCTGCAGACCGGAGCACACCCGTCTCCTGCTTGGAGGTTGCCGTCATCGCACTCTTCAGCGGCATCGACATCGAGCTTCCCATTGCCGCAGAGGAGCGTGCACGCGTTCCCTTCGCAAATGTAGCCCGGCTTCGTTTTGCAGTTCTGGTTGCACCCTTCCGCCATACTCGCAATCGCGATATCGCACTGCTCGCCAATGTGCACATCCACGGTACCGTTCCCGCACATCTTCGTGCAGAGACTCCGGGGACCCAGAACTGAGTCCGTATTGGGATCGACCCCGGGATTCACGCACCGCCACCCGAAGGGTACTTTGCACTGTGGGGAGCATCCGTCGCCTTTTGCTCTGTTCCCATCATCGCACTGCTCTCCTGCGATCCTCTGAGGCACGCCATTCCCGCAGGTTTCGGTGCAAATGCTCCGTTGGTCGCCCCGTCCGTCCTGCTGTTCGCAAGTATAACCAGGCTCTACTTTGCACTTGTTGCTGCAGCCATCCTTATCACTCGTGTTCCCATCATCGCACTGTTCTGCTGCACGCAGATTCAGAACACCGTTCCCGCAGAGCTGCGCGGGACTGTTCTGTGCTTGCGCGGCGAAGACGCCGTCGAGCCTCCCCGTTGCGGAGAGCGTGATGACCACGGCCATACACGAACCGCCGAGGACGAGCGAGAGGGACTGTGTACGTGTCATGTGTGTGTTGGGAAATGTTCGTCACTAGTATAGCAAAAAATGGCATCAATTGCCAGTTCTCGCTCTGTGAGCTGCTACTACATACCCTCCGTGGAAGGCAATCGGCTGAAAGGTCCGCACCTACTCATCGGCTTTGCGATGAAAACACCATCAATGGCTGCTGCAGTACATCAGCAATATCGGCGTAGCGCTACGCCGATATCAGTGTTGCTCCACAGCGACATACATGGCGTTTCTATTGCGAAGTCGTATCAATGCGCTTGAGCGTATCCCCCACGTAGAAGTAGCCAGGTTTCGCAACGAGCAGGTAGCGTCCGAAGATTTGCTGGAACTGCTGAACAATGACCTTGAGAGGTCCGTTCGCGATGCGCTCCCCCGTTTCTTGCAGTACATTCACCATCGAGCACCGTGTGCACCCGCGAACATCGAGGAGCTCCGCGCTTCCCAGCCTGATGCGGCCGAGGGGTTGATTGAGCGCGAGATCTCCTCCGCGTGTCACGATGTTGGGGCGAAACTGATCCATCGTCACCTCAGGGAGACCATTGGCACGCAGGATCACATTGAGTTCCTCGACCCATTCCTGGGCGATCATCAGCACGTGTGCACCGTCCGCGAGGCTCGCCTCCGTCGTGGGAGGGGTATGCGCGCGTTTGCTCAAGAGGCGCTTCCCCTCCTGTCGCACCAGGCGCGCCTCCTTGGCGATATTGGCCTCTGGTGTATTTCTGACATTGCTGTGGAGAAGCAGGAGCGCGCGCAGCCATTCCGAGCACTGCATCGGCTCCCAGGATCCGTCGTCCCTCTCCACGTGGGCACTCTCGAGGATCGCGCAGTCCGCGGCATCCCCCCAGATATCGATGCTGAGGATGCCCGCATGCCCCTTCCGTAGCGGTATTCGTATCCGCCGCATGCCCTTCGTCGTGAGGAAGAGGTACTCCCCTGCGACGCTCGGCTGCACGAGGGCGAGCTTCTCGAATCCCGGATCGCGCTGTGTCCGCTTCTCCCACGCGAACGTGTCCCGATTCTTCCCGATCACCGCGAATCTCCGGTCGCAGGCGAATCCGTATGGATCCCGTGCTGGGTGCGCTGCCAAGCCGCGCTCGTCGACGTGGACCTCATCCTTCCCGAACGAAACGGCACCGCCGGACTTCACGGGATAGTAGCCGACCCACGTGACGATGGGTTTCGCATCACTGGTGGAGGATTCCATTGTGTGGATAATTTACAATAGTATTGCAATAATGCAACTTACAGTTTTAGGCTCACTGAACTGCATTTCTGATCTCCAAGGCCCATGAGGAGCTCATGGAACGTTCGATGGGAGATGGGGTCTTCCTCCTCCCTTCCGATGAGCTCTATGAGCGGCTCCAGCACGAACCGACGCTCGTGCATCCGCGGATGGGGGATGACCAAATCACCTTTGGGCCATTCTTCTCTATTCGGGAGAACAGCATTCCCGTAGAGGAGGAGATCCAAGTCAATCGTTCGCGGCCCGAAGCGGAATGGTAGTTTCTTCCCGAGTTCCTGTTCGATTTCCATGAGTGTTCGGTGAATGACCTGCGGAGATTCCTTCGTCTCGATCTGTGCGACAGTATTCAGGAAATCCGGCTGATCCGTGAAGCCTTGCGGTGCGGATTTCCACACGGAGGAGAAGCGAACATTCGGCCAGTGTTCGCGGAGGAGTGCTGCAGCGCGCTGCAGGTTTTTCTCTGCATCGATGTTCGAGCCCAGGCCGATGCAGCAAGAGTTCTCCTTCACGGCCGCGTGATCGTGAGGTTCACGCAGCGCACACCGGGGACTGTGACCTTTGTGACGGTGACGCGGACGGAGTCTGGTCGGAACTTCAGGAGGATTACCGCGGCGATGTCCTCTGCGAGAGCTTCGATGGTGCTGCGCTCCTCCTTGCCCACTTCCTGTACTGCGGCGATCACCTGTGCGTAATCGATGCCCTTCCGAACATCATCATTCTTCGCAATGGCAGCAGCATCCTGGGGGAACTCGATCACGATGAGGATCTGCTGCTCCTTCGCACGTTCCTCCTCCGTGACTCCGATGCGGGTCCAGAGGGAGAGGTCAACGATAGTGAGCGTATCGGACATGGTGCGATAGTATCGCTCTCTTGGCAGGATTCAACAGACAACGTTGATTCGTTGATTGGTTTATTCGTTTACTCGTGTACTCATCTATTCGAATAAACGAATCAACGAAGAAACGAATAAACGAACTGTGGACTCATCAGCTTCTCTCAGACTTTCTTCACTCCAAACAACCCCAACCGCTCCGCTACTGGCATCGTGGCGATCTTCCTGAGCATCCACCGCGTCACGGTGATCGCGGAGAACATCGAGAGGAGGACGCCCATGCCCAGGGTGATGGCGAAGCCGCGGACGATGGAGGTGCCGACGAGGAAGAGGATTGTGCACGTGATGATCGTCGAGACGTTGCCGTCGCGGATGGCGGGCCAGGCGTGCTGGAAGCTCGTTTCGACTGCGGTCTTCATCAGCTTCCCCTTCCGCAGTTCTTCCTTCATGCGCTCGAAGACGAGGACGTTCGCATCCACGGCCATGCCGATCGAGAGGATGATGCCGGCCATGCCCGCGAGGGTGAGGACGACGTAGGTATCCGAGAGGAGGAAGAGCGGGAGCTTCAGAATCGCGAAGAAGATGACGGCGTAGATGAGGAGCGCTCCGGAGGCGATAACGCCGAGCAGCCGGTAGACGGCGATCAAGTAGACGATGAGGAGAAGTACTCCGAGGATGGCTGCCTGCAGTGACGTCTGGAGGGCAGTATCGCCGAGGGTTGCTTCGATCGTCTGCTGACCTACCAGGTGGATGGGCGCGGGGATGGCGCCGGTGTTCAGGTCCTGGGCCAAGCGACGAGCCTCCTCGAAGTTCTGGCTACCGGTGATCACCGCCGTGCCGCCGCTGATCTCCTGCTGCACGACCGGAGCGGAGACGAGCTCGCCGCCGACGAAGATGGCAATCGACTTTCCGATGTTCTTCTTCGTGAGTTCCTGGAACAGCCTGCCGCCCTCCTCGTCGAAGTTGATCTGCACCACGGGGATATTCGTCACGGGGTCGAGCGTCACCGCGGCGGAGCGGAAGTGCTTGCCGTCGAGCGTCGTGTCCTTCCAGCCCGTCGGTTCGAGCGAGAAGAAGAGTATGCGCAGAGTGGAGACCTCTTCCGTCGTCGTCACCTTTCCCGCCTGCAGGCGAGCCACCAGCTCCTGCGCGCGCGTCGCAGCGCCTGATCCCGTGATGACGAGCTCATCGAAGTTCGCGTTGTCCGGACTCGTGGATGCAGCCTTGTCTACACGAATGAGGTGGTAGCCGAAGGGAGTCTCTACAGGATCGCTGACGGAGCCTGCTGGCTGCGTGAAGGCGACGGTCTCGAACGCAGGGACCATGGTCCCGCGGGTGAACGTGCCCAGGTTTCCACCTTCTGCGCGAGAGGGACCATCGGACTCCTGTCGCGCGAGCTGTGTGAAGTTCTCCCCCTTCGCGACACGCGCCTTGAGGGCCTGTGCCTTCGTGAGGGCTTCATCCTTCGTACGCGTGACCGTTGCCGGTGCTTCCTGTGCGTCCTTGTAGGAGACGAGGATGTGGCTCGCGGCGACTTCCTGGCGACCGGGATTGAGGATGCGCAGGAAGAGTACGCGTGCGGAGCCATCCGAGAGTGTCACCGGTTTCAAGTCGCCCGGTTGCATGCCGCGGAGCGTCGAGATGATCGTTGGCGTGATCTTCTCATCCAGAAGAGTCTCCTCATTGTACTTGTACGAGAGCCCCTGCTCCGTTGTCGACAGGACGGAGAATGCTTTGGGTGCCTCATTGATCACGCGCCCGGTCTGCGTGGGAGGATTCAGGACTTCTGCGAGGAACACGCCCGGAATCTCCCGTTCCTTCACACTCCCATCCGGCGCCTGCTCCGCGGCGGTCACACTGCCCTCTATCTTGCGCACCTCGCCGGGTTTCGTGGTCCATATGCTGTCGAGCCCGTCTGGGAGCGCGTCGCGGAAGTAGGAGCGGGTGTCGATGTAGCTGATGCCGAGCTCATCGCTCAAGTCCTGCCCCAGGTCCTGGAGCGTGATGCCGCTCTGCCCCTTCGTGATCTGGTCGTAGCTGGCCTGCGCTTTCGTGCGCACGCCCGCCGTGAAGTCCTCCGTCACCTCCGTGAACTCCTCCTTGAACTCCAACTGGATGGTCTTCCCCACAGTCGCAATACACTCCTGCGTGTCGATGATGCCCGGACACTCCACGAAGAGGTGCTTCTCTGCACCGATGTACGACGGGGTGATGGTCGCTTCACTGACGCCGAGCGCGTTGATGCGTCGCTCGATCACGGTGCGGATGGCCTCCACGATGGAGCGCTGCTGCTCCTGGATACTGAACTCCTCCGCTTGGATTTTTGCGATCTCCTCTGCGGAGGCGCCCTGCTTCTCAAGGGTTTCGCGCTCCTGCTTCAGTCGCGCGAGCTGCTCCTCCATCTCCTGCTCACTGATGCGGAAATCCAGCTGTGTTCCCCCCGCGAGATCGAGTCCCAGGTGGAGCATTGGTGCCCGGAGGAACCCCGGTGCCCAGCCCTTCCACGCATCGGGAAGTGCGATGATGACGATGAGCACGGCGACGAGCACCGTGAGCACTGACCAGACGGGGGAGCGGCGCGCAGACATTGCTTACGTAGAGGGAGTGAATGTCACGCGGAGACCCACGTTCACGTCGTCGGCGAAGATCTCTGCCATCTCCGCGGAGGGAATATCCGTAATGATGATGTCATCCTTCACCTCCGCGGACTCGACGGTGAGCTTGGAGACCAACTTCTCGCGAACGAAGAGGCCGATGGACTTGCCCTTATTCTCCTTGAACACCTTGCCCATGATCGTCCTCCCCTCTGGGGTAAAGAGCAGCTGCACGGAGCCCTTCCCTCCCTCATCCTTCCCCGCGATGACCCACTGGAGGTGCTTTTGCGTCAGGCCCGTCTCTGAAAAGCCGCCGTGCCCCTCCACGACAATGTCTGCTTTCTCTGTTGGTGCCTCCTGCATGACGCGGAGGCTGAAGGGGGCGATGAGTTCTGCCGTGAGTGCATCAGCCGCTTCACTGCTGTCGATCTCCAACTTGAGAGTCACCTCATCATCGCTGACTTGCACCTTCTTATCAGAGAGGTTCGCGGCGAGGTGCGAAAGCCTGCGCTCGACGACGCGCATGCTCGCGGCGATGAGTTCGTCTCGCTGCTCTGGAGTATCCGTCCTAATGGCGAGCTTGTAGTACACGACTGTGGATCCACCGCATGCTGCGAGGAGGAGACTCACCGAAAGGAGGGCACCAAGGCGTTTCATTGGGCGAAGTCTAGGGAAATTCTCGGGAGGGCGCAATTGGAAGAATGAAGGTACATTGTGTCTATTTCATCATTGGAGTGGATTTACGAGACCGAGGAGTCCGAGGAGACCGACGAACGAGACAAGTTCCTCGGACTCGTCGGACTCTTCGGTCTCCTCGGAATCCTGTCCAGATCAATTCTCTCGCACTAACTTTGTCCCTTCCCTCAGCATCTTCCCCTCCAGATCGATTCCCTCCAGCGTGCAGTGCTCGTCGATGACGCAGTTGCGCAGTGTGCAATCGCGGATGACGCAGTGCGGGAAGATGATGCAGTCCGTGAGGTCGCTCCCCTCGATCACGCACTCCCGATCGATGGACACACTCCCTTCCAGTGTGGATCCGTTTACCACTGCGCTTGGATCGATCATGCTCTTTCCTCCAATCAGCAGCCGGTGTGCCTCCAGGTACGAGGCGAAGGATCCGATATCGAGCCACGGCTCCGCGAAGGCGAAGCAGTCTACTTCTATTCCCTGGCGTAGGAATTCCTCGAAGATCCCACCCATGTTATCGGGGTGCTCTCGCGCGAATGTCACGAGGATTCCGAGCGTCTCCTTCGGTAATACGGCACAGCCCGCGCTCACGAGCGTCGTCTGCGGCTCTTTTGGCTTCTCTTCGAATGCTTTGATGTGCGTTGGATGTTGCGGGTCAACGATCACCGTCCCGAACTGCTTCGCCCGCTCGCGGTCCCGGATATCGTGCGCTGCGAGAATGGGAATACCCAGACGCTGCCTTCCTAGGAAGTTCTCCATGCGGAACCCCAGGTAGTTGTCCCCCGTGAGCAGCAGCACATCATCGGCGATGGCGTACTCCTCTACCCAGCGTGCGACTGACCCGAGTGCCCCCAGCTTGTGCGCATCACTGCGCGTGTCCTCTACCACGACGTGCACGTCTGCCCTATCGATCGTCTTCTTCCACTCCTCGAACCCCTCCGCGAACGCTGCGTTCGTGCTCACCGTCACGGGGATACCTGCTGGGATCTTTGCGAGGAGGTGCGAGAGGATCGGCTTCCCCGCGATGGGCAGGAGCGGCTTCGCCCTCTTCTCCGTCAATGGCCACAGACGCGTTGCGAATCCGCCGGCGAGGATGAAGGCATGCATCGGGAGCAGCTTAGCGGTTTCTGAGGGATTGATGCTACGAGGGAGGAGACCGAAGAGACCGAGGATTCCGAGGAGTCCGAGGAACTACCAGGCAAACCCTAGAACGCAGTGTACGTCTCGTTCATTGGTCTCCTCGGAATCCTCGGACTCTTCGGAATCCTTCAGCGAAAGAACCACTGAATCAGCGATTGCTTCGGTGCGACGACTGCCACGGGATACCCCTCCAGCGAATCGATCCTCCCATCCCGCTCCACGATGCCGAGGACCGAGGGGAGGAGGAGGTACGTGATGCCGCGGTTGCGGCAGGCACTCAGGAGGTTGATGGACTGCTCGAGGTCACTGCACTGGATCACGTGCGTGATATGCAGCTCTGTGAGGGTGCTTTCCAGGCGATCCAATTTCCCGAGCACGGGGATACTGTGGATTTCCTTCTCCTTCACGCCGATCGCATCGAGAATGGCCACGGGTTTGATCGCACTCTTCCTCTCCTCGAGCGTTGCAATGAGCGCTTTCGACTCGCGCGTGACACCGATGATGAGTGCGGGGAATGTTGGGGGATTCCTCCGGAGGATGCGTCGCCCGAGTGCATCGAAGGCGATGTGCCAGAGCCAGATGCACGCCCCCGTCAGTACCAGTGCGTAGATCAGGAGGAGCCTGCTGAAGAATGCGGTGTACGCGAAGTAGTACGCGAGCGTGAAGATTGCCACGCCGACGAGCGCTGCGTATCCAATGTACGCACCGTTACGCAGGCTCGCCTGGTTACGGCCCAAGTGGAATGTCCGTGTCGTTGCGAGCACGAGGAGCCAGAGGGGAGCGACCGCAGCGACGACGGTGATGTACGGCGCGAAGGGGAAGTCCGTCGAGAGGATCCAGCCGACGCGCAGAAAGTACGCGAGCGCGTACGCCGCGACGAAGATCAGGAGATCCGTGATGAGCCAGAGGGCGAGGAGGACGTGGGAGCGCACAATGTACAATGTAGAATGTTCAATGGAAAATGTAGTCGCATTCTACATTTTTCATTCTCCATTCTCCATTCAGTTATTCCATATGTACGGCAGCTTCGTTGCATCCCAAGGGACTGATTTCCCGTCCCACGTGTGCGTGCCCGTTGCGATGCTGGGAGGCTTCGAGATATACCTCTCCATCCACTGGAGCTTGAGGGCTATCGTCGCATTCGTCTGCGCGCGTGCGCGGAAGGCGCTCTCCTGGAGGATGTAGTAGGTCACAGATTCCGCGAGATCTTCGAAGGCGTCCCACGATGCGTACCCGGAGACGAAGTCGCTCTCCCTTGTATCACTCTTCCGCACGCGCTCCGTGAGCCAGCTGATAGCGTAGAACTCTGCGCTGGGATCGTCGTTGTAGATGATATCCGCACCATCGCGGAATGCAGAGGTGCCGCTTGCTGGTGTGCCCAGGAGGCAGCCGAGTTCGAAGAAGTGTCCCATCGCTTCGTGCACGATGAGTGCGCGGAACTCGTCATCGGGGACGGTGCCACTGATGATCACCGTTGATTTCCCCGCGAGGCCGCGGTGCTCTGGCGAGTCGTAGCGGACGTAGAAGTTCCGGAGGGAGGGGATGCAATTTGCCGGGAGGAGAGAGAGAACTTCGTTCGCGATCTCCTTGTGTCGTTGCTGAATGCCCACCTGATCCACGACCGCGAGGAACGCTCGGGAGGTTACAGAAGAGGAAGACGATGACGATGAGGAAGAGCTCACCTGTGGCGTCTCCTGTGCGAGGACGATCTGTGAAGCTGCCGCGACCTGGGGGAGAGAACTCCCCAGATTCAGCGGGCGCCAAGCGGTGATGCCCTTCGTCTTCTTCGCTGTGCTCTTCGCCACCGTTGCAGTCACCTTCGTCTTCTTCGCCACTCTGCGCGATTTCCGGAAGAGCATGTTCCGGGGTGTGGCTGGGTGGGATTCCACGAACCCAGAGCTCGATGTTGCCCTTGCGGCAGTATCGGTCTGTGCTACGCTCTCGCCGAGGTCGAGAGCGAGTGAGGTACTCGTCAGAGCGATGCCGGCGATGATCAGGACGTTCGCTCTCAAGGGGGGAGGCAAAAGGAGCTATTTATACTACAATTTCAGTTTGATGTCAACTCTGTCGCAGATGCTCGCCCCTGGGCAGCAGCACACCGTTACTATTGAGAAATTGACGTTTGGCGGCGCCGGGCTGACCCATATCGACGGAATGCCCATATTCGTGCCTGGAACGATCCCTGGGCAGCAGGTGGCTATTGTCCTGACGAAGCGCAAGGACAACTACGCCGAGGCCAAGGTGGAGAAGATCCTGCGCAAGGCCAAGGACGAGATCCCTGCCCGCTGCGCCCACTTCCATGACTGCGGTGGGTGCGTCTGGCAGAACCTCCCCTACGACAAGCAGATCGCCTACAAGGAGGACATCGTGCGCGAGACGCTCCTCCACCTCACTCCTATCCCAGAGGAGGAGCGCAAGACTCTCCCGGGGAGAGTGCTCAAGATCGTCCCGAGCCCGCAGCTCTACCACTACCGGAATAAATTGGAGATGAGCTTTGGGTTCGAGTCGATGCGCAGCGAGGACAAGGGAGGGCGCCGCATCTACTTCGACGAGAATCCGACGATCGGATTCCACCAGCCGGGGCAGTGGTCGACGGTGCTCCCCATCACCGAGTGCCACCTCTACGACGAGCAACTCGCGATGCTCCTCGCCGACGTGCGCCGGTTCATGCAGGAGACGCGGCTCCCCGTGTACAACCCCAAGACGCAGAAGGGGATGCTGCGCACCCTCCTCCTCCGGCGCGGCGTGCACACGGACGAGCAGATGATCTGTTTTCTTGTCCAAGCGAGGAAGAAGGAGCTCGAGCCCCTTTTCCAATACTTCATGCGGTTCTTCGCCGGACGGTCGCACCTCGCGTCTCTCCTCGTCGTCGAGCACATGGGTCTCAACGATAAGCCGGAGTTTCCAAAGATCCACACGCTCATCGGCAAACCCTCCATCACTGAGCGGCTCTTCGACCTCTCCTTCGAGATCTCCCCCTTCTCCTTCTTCCAGACGAACACGCTCGGTGCGGAGAAGCTCTACCGCGCAATCGCGGAAACAGCGGACCTCTCGCAGCGCGATGTCCTCCTGGATGCGTACTGCGGCATGGGCACGATTGGCCAGTACCTCGCACGCTTCTGCGAGCGGGTCGTGGGCATCGAGAGCCATCCCTCCGCCATCGATGATGCGCTCAAGAGCGCCGGGAAGAACCGCATCGGCAACATCAGTTTCTACAAGGGTCGCGTGGAGCAGGTGCTCCGCGATCAGCTCAAGGCTGGTGGTAAGTACGCCTTCACCGCCGCGGTCGTCGATCCTCCGCGTGCAGGACTCCACCCGAAGGCCCGTGAGGCGCTCATCGCCCACGGCCCCCAGAAGATCGTCTACGTCTCCTGCAATACAGCAACCTTCGCCCGCGACCTCGCAGGGTTCCTCCAAGGTGGCTACGAGCTTAGGACTGTTCAACCCGTCGATCTCTTCCCGCACACCGCGCACATCGAGACCGTTGCGCTCCTGCAGAAAAAGTGATTTCGTGTGTCTATGGACGAAGAACAATCACCCCCGAGAAGCTGCTGTTGCTTCTCTCACCTAAGTGCGGGCATTCTGGGCTCCATTTTTTTCTATGCGGACACTCGATCACAACGGGCATGAGGGAAATGGCGACGTTCCCCAGAGACTCGCATTGAACGAAGTCCGCTTTCTCCAGGAGGAGCACATCCAACAGATGCTGCAGATGACTCCTTCGCCCTATTCAGAAGATGATTTGAGGCAGTACTGCAGTGATCCACTCATCGAAGGGGTGTACGGGAGTGCTGCCGTTCCTCTTTCGCCTGATGAACCTATCGTTGCGAGACAGCGGGAGAGGATCGTGACGATTCTCTTCGCGAGTGCAGTGGCGTATCAGAACTCGCTCCGCGAAGAAGTGGAAATTACGGCAATGATCACCGACTGTGGAATCAATGCCGATCTCGCTGAATCATGGTTGGTAGATCAGCTGAAGAGACGCAAGGCTGAGCGAGGGTGGCGAGTCATTACGAAGAACTTCGAAAAAGACGATAGCGAAGGGGAGCAGTTCTACCTCGATAAGGGATTCGTATACGATGCACGCTTCACTCGAGCGGATATGTGTCGCATGGTCTGGCCTCCGGATTTCCGGAAGAGGCGACGAAGTCGGTCGCATCAAGGCTAGGCATTGCTCTCACTGGTGTTTTTCTTTACTGGAAGCGCCGAATCCTAGTTTTACAAAAATTAGTAATATTGCTAAATTATATATTGAATGACCTTGAGCGATCTCTCCACAGTCCTCATTCCCGATGTCCACGGAGATCGCGATGCCCTCGATGATGCACTCATCCACTCCGGATCTGCGGAGCAGAAACAGGGTCGACTGCGCGTCCATGACGATGTCGCCGTGGTGCAAACGGGAGACCTCCTCGACCGAGGGAAGCAGAATCTCCTCGTCCTCGATCGGTTGCTCGAACTGCGCGAGCAGATGGGAGACCGTCTCACACTCCTCATCGGCAACCACGATGGAACACTCCTCCAGTGCATGCAGCATCCGGAGGATGTACAGAGTGTAGAGCACTGGCTCTGTCGCCTGGGTGGGATGAAGGTCCTCATGAACATTGCAGAGCGCTTCCAACTCACACTCGCGAAGCCCTCACTCGAGACCTTCCCTGTCTCACTCAGCTCTCTGACGTCATTGGAAAAAGTACTGACCGAAGTGACGTGGGGGAATACGGTGAAGAAGTACAATGCCTCATCCACGGATTTCCCACGAGCCTTCGAGAAGGCCAGACAGCTCTTCCTCGGGAGGGGAGAGTACGCGAGCGTGTTCCGTGCGATGCACCTCGCGTGTGCTCCGCGTCCGAATATCCTCGCCGTGCATGCAGGAGTAGATCGGGAACATTGTGCATCTTCTCCAGAGGAACTCACGCAGCAGTACAGGACCCTCTACCGGCAGAAGTCCCTCTCCGTCTTCTCGTACAGTGATGCGCCCTTTGGAGAGTTCATCTGGATGCGCAGAGGTGAACAGCCTCGCAAGAAGCTCCTGGATCGTCCCACGTCGGAAGCGCTCCTTGGGCAGGAGAAGGATCTCCTCATCCACGGGCACGATATTCTCTGGGGTGGCGTACAGGAACACCGCCAGTGCTACGGTGTGCGCGATATGAATGGTGATGTGGGCATGAGCCACGGGTACAGGCAGTCCCCGAGTCACTGGGGTTACATCAAGATTGATGAGTCGAATTCCATTACGGCGAACAACGATACATCCGGAGAGCAGGACTTTGGGCGGATCGACGATGACCGTTACGTACCGCCCAAGCGCTGACGGCGCGTAGATCTGATTCCTGCGCGAATGGATGTAGGATGTGCGCATGCAGCGCATCACCCTCCTCACCGTCGGGAAACTCAAGGAATCTTGGGCGATCGAAGGGTGCTCGCAGTACATCGATCGCCTGGTGCGCGCAGTGGATCTCGCAATCGTCGAACTCCCCGCGAGCAAGGAGCGCGATCCAGAGAAGCAGCGCATCGATGAGTCGCAGCGCCTCATCCGCACTATGCAGAAAATGGATGCTGGCGTATGGCTGCTCGACGAGCGTGGTGAAACTCTCACATCACCGCAATTCTCACAGGTGATCGGTGCAGCTCGCGATGCCGGTCGTTCCCTCTGCTTCCTCCTCGGTGGATCCTACGGCGTCACGGATGCCCTGCGCTCGGTTGCCCAGAGGAAACTGCGCCTCAGTACCATGACTCTTCCCCATGAACTGTGCAGGGTGGTGTTTCTGGAGCAGCTGTACCGGGCGATGGAGATACTCAAGGGGAGCGGATATCACCACTAGTGTGGGATTCCCTTGGTGGACAGGAAATGATTTCGTTATACTGCCGCAGCTCTCATCTTTCGAAGCTACGGCCTCATCGTCTAACGGTTAGGACACCAGGTTCTCATCCTGGAAATCGGGGTTCGATTCCCCGTGGGGCTGCCAATGTATTATCAGCGACTTCAAGATGCTTGATTGCCTCATATACAAGCGAAAACTTTGGTGTTCGCTTATCTTGTAGTGAATCGGAGTGAATTCCTTCGGGAAAAATGAGTTCTTGTAAGCGGTTTTGGTCTTCCACTTCGGAAATATTCCAGAGTTCGCTTGCATGTTCTAGGTAGTAATTACAGTAGCTCACGACAATTTCCGCATCGTACTCCTCATTCTCTTTGGCATCCCGCTCACTGATTGCCTCCGTTAGCTCTGCATCAACCCGATCAAAGTCATTCTGCAATTCTGCAACAAGAGCGGGTTTGTCTTTACTCATTTTCATGAGTTCAAGAATATCTCGTTTTTCCTCTTTCAACTTCACAGCCTTCTTTGCCGCCTCGATACTCTCACGATTGAATTCTTTGTACTTCTCCTCCCATACGTCTAGGACGATGGCTTTAAAGAGGGCTAATAATTTCGGCTTTGGAGCCGTCTTTTTCAGATAGTTCATGAATTGTTTATGGACTTCCCGTGGCTCCATGCGGAATTCACACGATGAATTCTGACAATCGTAGTACATGTATTTTGTCTTCATTTTGCCTACGGAAGCAGCTCCACGGGCTGGTTCGCTACAATGAGAACATCGGAGAAACCGTCGAAGCGGGAAATCGGGATTGAATTTTCTCCTCCGTTTAATGAGTGGATGTTCTTTGCCTCGATTGAGTGTCTTCTGCAAAACATGCCACTCTTCTGCCGATATAGCTCCATCGAACTTCGCACAAATCAATTTGCCACCAGTCCATTCTTCTCTCATCAATCCTCCCATTACAGGATTGCGGCAGAGCTTCAACCATGATTGTGGCGAAGGAGGATTGCGCACCCTCTCTTTTGTTTCTCGGTTCACTGTCTCACGCATGAGAAAGCCCTTTTCACGCAATTCTTTCGCAACTTCAACCTGTGATGCACCTTTCATCTGCTTACGCAGTCCATAGCAGAGAAGCTCCCATTGCTTCTTATCGGGGTCAGGAAGCAGTATCGGCCTTCGTACCGGCTTGCCATCCCTATATCCTACGATGATGGAGCCATTGATAAAGCCTGTTGGAGCGGGTCTGCACCAATAACCCTCTGCTGTGAGCATTTTTTCAACATTGATCGTGTTCTCAGTGCGGTTACGATTTTCAAGCCTCGCCACCACAGCCAAAATACCCTCCATTGCTTCACCACTCGGTGTCTCATCAATGTTTTCGGTGGCAGATTCCAAGCGGATACCATTTCGCTGCAATATCACCCTGAAAGCATAATATTCGTTCAATCCACCACGCGAAAATCTATTTACTCTATGGATGACCACCACTTGGATCTTCGCCTTGTTTCTCACGCAGAAATCGAGAGCTTCTTTGAACTCCGAACGCTCTTTGCCTCTGTCTGATGTCTCTGCGAGTTCAAACTCTTTGAATGGATAATAGCCCTTGCTGCGCATGTAGGCATTGTTTCCGCGTCGCTGTGATTCAATGCCCTCTCCTTTTTGCTGCTTCTTTGAGGATACCCGAAGGATGGACACGGCGTTCTCTTTCATGCCGCTTGATTCTCCGTCATTGGCAGAATAAAAACAATCGTGAACATCCTTTTCAGTAATCATGATTGTGTGGGTGAAGGTGGTCGAACTTTGGGATGCTCTTCGATGTACTTTTCTGTCAGCATGTCTGCGAAGCCGTAGAGGGTCTGTCTGATTTCCTCAACGTCCTTGTCGCTGAGGCGAGGGTCAGCCAATATTTTTCGGCACGCTGAAATACTGAGCATATAAAAAACGCCTCGGCTCCGCAGAGGCGAAGCCGTTGTACTGCTCCTGAGTTCCTACGGCAAACGACCATTTCTCTCTTCTTCACCTTCATTCCACTTCATTCTTTTTCATTCAAGATTTTACTGCGAATATTTATTCAAATTAATCTCTTACTGAACTCAATAAGTACGATTCAGTGGCAATCAAATAAACAATTGAATTGAAAAAAAATCAATCTATGACTTACTATTTCTGTCACAGAATTATATTCCTACTTTGTTGCCGCTGCATGGGCTTCACTCTCAGCCCTCCCTGCTCTGTACTTTGCAATCATTGCCTTGGTATGTTCACTCAAACTCACAGGTTCGGGAGGTTGTGCCAACGGGGTATCAACACCAAATTCCTGTCTTTCCGTACGCTCCAAGAGCCGCCACGCATCATCCGTCCCCGAGTTTTCCTTTCTGATTTCATCCACAATCTTTTTCTTGGCGATATAGGCAGGGGTTCCCCTCCACATTTCCAAGAGGTCGTTAAACCTGATTTCTTCTCCCTCGTAGGTCAGGAGCGTCCCTTCCTGCTTGTGACGTTTCAGGGCGGTGAGAGAGCAATGAGCTTCCATAGCGGCCTGTGCGAGGGTAGCACCGTTACGAAAGGCTTCTTCCAACTGTTTTATCACAATGCCTTTCCCCAAGATGGACTTCTTACCCTCCCTCTTTTGGGTCGTTTTCCTCCTCGTCTTTGGTAGAGAGGATTTGTGGTTTTCTCCTACCGCAAGAGAAGAATCTGACTTCGGATTCTGCGGAGAAAGTGACTGTTCGGACATGAGAATATTCTATCTCATTCTGCTCGGATTGAGGAGCTATGAGATTATGGCAAAGACTTAACCAATTTCATTATCGCCTCATTTGTTTTGATTGCTGATTCACTTTCCGATTTCGTGGGCAATTTCCCCTTATGAGTGACAGGTATACGGATCGCGTCATAATCAATTTCCCATGCTGCATATTCCATTGGATGCAAAGAAGAAAACTCGTTGCCGAGGAATGTGGCAAACCTATATTTAAGTCTGGTTTTCGTTGTCCCCTGTATTTCACTCTCTGCTTCGATTGCTGTCTTTCCAGCCGCTTGATGTTTGTTGAGTAGGTAATTTTCAACACAAACGTCCGTGGCGATGAATGACTCAATAACAGCCATTTTGTAGTTTTGAACATGGAAAGACCACTGAGCATTTGCGATAAGCAATTCTGTCACGTCAGGCTCAAAATCGGATTCCAATAACGATTTAAATTCACCCACTTTATCAAGTGCAACATTCATCACGGCGCTGCCGATACCAAAACCGACAAGTGGCAAAAAACCAGTATTAACTGTGGGGAAATATATGTCTGTTATCACAAGTTTGCTTAGTGGTTGCACATGTATTTCCTTTGTCACGCTCTGATAAATTTTCAATGTCCGATTGATGGCTTCTAAGACAGTTTTCTCGATCTCTTTTGCAATTATTACTGGCTCTTCCTTTGATGGGTCATGTGTACTATTAAACTCGATAGTCATAATCGTATATCGCATCGTTCCATGTGTGTCTCTCCAACGTTCCACATTTTTGCCTGTAAAAACTGGTTGCCATCCTTCCGTGGGATCGAGAGGAAGCTTTGGCGTAAGCAATTTTGCCTGACCAGCCACGTATGTTTTTTGCTCAGCTAAAATATCAAACTCATCGGATTCGGGGGTTGCCGAAGTCCATTGTTTCTTGAAGTGTAAAAATGCTGGAAAAGGATGTTGTATGTCATATGAAAGTTCATTTGGAATATGAAGCGTATAAGGCAAATGAACAGTAACTATGGTATTAAATTTGCTTGAACGTGGAACATGTGGACTGTATGTCAGACAGGAATCATCAATACGGAAGGAGGGTTCAAACATGAAATGGGGGCCAAGACTTTCTAGGTATTTGTGTGCCTCTTTGGGATTATCTTTGTAAATTCCCATAAATGTATCATCGGCAACAATGCTGAGATTCACTTCGCTTCCATCCTTCTTGTGTCCGTTGATCTTGATGATTTTCTCTAAATCCATAAATTCATTAAAGAGAAAGATTAGAAATTTACATTATTTTCAACCTCCTCATATTTACCAGCACTATAAGGCTTAGGCTGCCATAGAGCATGGCTGAAAAGAGCAAAGCTGTTTGCAGAGAATAAGCGTCAGCAACGACACCAATTAATGGTCCAAGGACACAATAGATTAATTTCTGCGCCAAGTTCTTCACGGAGAGTACTGTCGCGCGAATATCAGAACCTACCATAGAGTTCACATAGTGTTGCAAAATAGGTATATGCATACCACGCACAAAATAGAAGCCAAGCAGCGCGGGAAGAACAACAAGGGAAGGAGCAAGGCCTAAAATGAGGTACGTAATGCAGCCAATGATGGGAAAAGAAATCAGCGCACGTTTCTTCCCCATCCACTTTTCATATTTATCTGCATTGTGTGAGAACAAGGCCATAATAAATAGCTGTGCCGCCCACAGAACACCGAACCAAGCCAAGGGTATTCCGATAAGCTGATAGTACGGTTGAGTAAGCCACACCATTGTATGAGTAAGTGTTCCCATTATTGCTCCGTAGAATATCAACCATTTAATTTCTTTATGGCCATGAAGTGCGTATTTCGTAATACGCAGTACATCCTTCCACGGATGCTCTGCTGCACTCATGATGCGCTTGGGTTCGGTCAGTAACAGGGCAAGGGGGATTGTTAGACCATAGGTTATTGCCTGAGCGATGAGCGGAGTGCGCAGGCTAACGATAGCTAAAAAACCACCAATGAAACTTGCCGTGGCCTCGCTTATTCCCATAAAACCGTTGCCGTGTGATTCATAGCGCAAATACTCTTTCTCATTGCCCTCAGCAGCAAAGCTGTCATATGCCAATGCAGAATCTGCACCTGAAATAAACGTATAACCAATGCCTAGTACGAACTCTGCTAGCAGCAATGGGTAGAAGCCGTAGGACATGCTGTATAAAACAAAGCCCAACGTTGATAGGAGTGCCCCAAGAACAATGCTTGTCTTTCTCCCTGCAACATCAGCAAAGTACCCACTCGGAACCTCCAATAAAACGATAGTGATAGCAAACAGCGATTGCAGAATATAGATCTGTGTCTGACTCAAACCATTCTCCTGATAGAAAGGTACGATGATCGGAACAAACAGCGCAAAGTTTCGTATTACGCGGAAGAATTGGAGCAATGTGATATTGCGCTTCATCAAACTATTCATATCCCAAATACTACCTAATGGGGCTTTGTTCTCCTACGCCAAAGCCATCCCTCCTCACTAGGGTTCTACTAAACATGAGCAAGAGTATTGCCGCTCCGCTCCATGCCTTTCTGAACGGCAGGTATCTGTTTGAGGACCTTATACCAGTCAATCATGGCCTCTATGGTAGAGTTCGTAATAGCACTCTCACGGGCTGCCATCTTGCGCCAAAGAAAGCTAGCGTTCGGTTTCGGGTGCCTGAACGGCTGCGTTCCATTTCGGGTGCACTTTCACCATGCCAACACACCCCCTCCAATGTATTGCATTTGTATGACATTTGCTATACAGTGGATGCACTATGGCAAAGCACCCCACTACCATCCGGCTCGATTCCGCCCTCTACAAGGAGGTTCTCCGCGAGGCTCGGAAAACTGGATTGAGCTTCAGTGGGGTGGTTCAACTTCTCCTCCACGCCTTCGCTGAAGGCACGATTCACATCGGGGTGAGTCAACACACAGAAGCCTATGTGAGAACCCTCGAGAAGGAATCCGCTGCACTGAGTCGTCTCTATAAGGCAGGCAAGGTGAAGGGGTATACTAATTCAAAAGAGCTTTTTCGTGATATCCTCGGAGAGTGATACGGCTTCGCAATTGAAACGCCATGTATGTTGCTATGGAGCAGCACTGATATCGGCGTAGCGCTCCGCCGATATTGCTGATGTACTGCAGCAGTCATTGATGAAGTTTTTATCGCAAAGCCGTATGAAGTATGTGGTCGTACCATCGAAGCGGTTTCTCAAGAGGGTACAGAAGCATCGAAAGAGCGGGAGAAAACACATTTTGCGGGCAGTAGCGGAAGTCATTGAACTCCTCTCTGTTCACGATGATCGGTCTCTGTACGTGCTGGGCACCCGATGGAAAGATCATGCGTTACAGGGGGACAAGCACGGTATTCGCGAGCTCCATCTGAGTCAGGATGATCTCCTCCTCTATGAGTTCGATGAGCAGCTCAAGATCGTGAAGCTCCTCGACATCGTCAGCCATGAGGAGCTCCGGAAGAGGTAATGCGGCTATGTCGCGATTGGCAGTATTTGTGCAGTGCTGACTACCATTTGGTTTGACGTGCTCAACGGAGAAATTGCTAGAATCAGATCATGGCAAAGTGATGATTGCTCTAGAGAGGCCATGACTGGAAAGCGGATTCTATGGCTTCAATCCGACTTCGCCCCGTGCGCGGGGCTACGCCGGACGAGCGGCCTGGAGAAAGTATACCTGCTTGCGGAGTCGATGGTCTGATTCCCGGAGCTTGCTCCGGAAAAAGGAGTCCAGAGCTTGCTCTGGGGTTCACACCAGTGATTATGCTGAAATATCTGCTCCTCGAAGAATCATTCTTCAGAGAAATGTTGCGCGGAGGGGTATTTACTTATGTATATATTATGGTATAGATATAATCAAACATGGAAAAGGATTTGCCAGTTCAGCGGCCTGTACAAGGAGGATTGCCAGAGAGCAATACCCTTCCACAGAGTCCTACTCTGGGAGATGGGAGGGTAGTGGATGCTCTTGTTCACGAGGGACAGAGTTCCATGCGACGGAGTATGTCACTGTCCGCGAAGGCGAACGGCCGCGAGCAGAATGCTGAACATTACAACGGTGAGGTGAGTGGGACAGAGGCGAAGGAGAAGCGGATGACCACTCTCCGTGAGCTTCTTGTATACGAGGCAAATTACGGGTTCCTCCCTCAGGATCATCCTGCAACACGGTTCGCGAACGCGCGCATGAGAACACTCTTTCCGGATTTGAGGGAAGGAGAATTTCCCGACATCCGGGTTCTCGCTTCCACAGGTGCACGTGCGAATGCAATGGCATTCTCGAACTGGACGGTGATCATCACTCCCGAAATGATCGATTTCTGTGGAGAATGCAGAGAGGCGCTAGATAACGTGATTCTCCATGAGGTCGTTCATCTCCTGATGCGTCATCATGCATTGATCGCCTCGGTCCGTGGGCAAAAAATCCTCGCGGCCATTGGCGCTCTGCGTTTTTCTGAGATGGAAGCGAACATGCAGGCTTTCTATCTCGCATCGGAGCCAGAGCGGGATACGAATCCTCTTGGCGCTGTTTGGCTTGCCGAAAAATTTTCGAGAATGCCTGAGCATGAACGTTCTTGGGATCTGGCGCATGGGGACATGAACAAGGAGATCATTCAGTACAACATTGCTCTGCGATTTTTGGAATTATTCGTGGAGCAACCACTCAGGCCCATTCCCAACAATGTCAGAGAGTCTGTGAAGAATTTGCCCAAGGGCCAGAGAGTCAAACAACTCCTGAGTCGCCCACCGTCACAACCCTATGAATGGGAGCAGTGGATTCATGACATACGAGGGCTCCTTCAACAGCCGACTCCATCCTTTCTCAAAATAGCATTCCCCATGAGTTTGCGGAGGTATGTGCGATACGAAAGCATCGGAGTGAAAGAACGACGTACTTCCAGTACCGGACAGCTGATGCCGAACACAGAGGCGATTCTCAATCAGACCAGTGGAATTCTCCGAGGCATGGAGCGTCAATGGGAAGTCCTGGAGCAGGGACAGTGCTCTGCACTCCCACAGACGGAGAGGACTGTGGCCCAGGGGATGCGCATGGAAATGGGCTTGCAAGCTCCCATTCTCTCGAAAAATCGTTCTACTCCTGCGCGTCAGATCTGCAAGGGCCGCATTGCCGGTGCGTATGCCGAGTACGAGGAGGAGCAGACAGTGGAGGACAACACTCTGCTCCATTTGCCCGCAGCCATCCGTGCAATCGATTTCGCATTTCCACAATCGCAATTGTTCACGGTCATCGTCGCAGTCGCTCATCGGTGTCTGGGGGAGAACATGGTGTTTACGCGTGAGGAGGATGGTCCGTCCTCCTTCTGTGCGTACCTCGATCAATCCGCCCGGGCGCTCGTCGCAGCACAGGAGGCAGAAGAACGGTTGGGAATGAGCGTTACAGAAGCTATGGATGAGGACGAGGAAAAAGAACGAGAACCGCAGGAGGCTCGGGAACGTGCATGGGCCGATGTCGTGTTCGGTGGTGCGGTGATTCTCCAGACCGAGGAAGGAGCAATCCCCGCAGAGTATGCAGCAGAGGCAGAACGCATAGGTTCGCAGTACCACCTTCGCAACGTTGGACTGCAAGTCCATGGTCTGAGGAAGCACCAGGAGTCACTCGTTGAACTCGTCAAAGACCGTCCTGGAGCGAAACACCATGCAGATGCGTTCAAGGCGTACGCGGAACAACACTGGATGCAGCTCCATCACCACTGCATCCGCGTACTGGAACGCCTGGGTGCACGCGAGGAATTCCTATCGAGTGCTGCTGGTCCTCATCAGGGTGATGATGCCTCCATAGCAACACGACCAACGCGGCTGCTCTCCGATAGCGATCCGGAGACACGGAAATTCCTCCAGGAGATAGCCTCTCTGATGCGTTCCCTTCCTGCGCAAATGGTCGTTGCAGGAGAGGAGGCACCCCCCCCATTTTGTCGCTATTCTGACCTTACGAAAAGCGGTGTTCTCGATCATCTCACGGACTGTCTCCACTCCCGAGATATCCTCGCCTCGGAGGATTGCTGTAGGACGCTCCTGCGCTTTGCACAGGCCATATGCTCCGATACTCAGGAGTACGGAGATGCGCTCCACAGAATATTTGTTGACGCTGATCTTGAAAAGGCAACGCTATCTCTCGATCAGTGGAATAGCCTGTCCGAAGCCGCTGTAGACTTTTCCGATGCATCATCGCTCTACGGAGCTGCAGTCGGATTCGATCTCTCGAGATGGCAGTTCGAGAAGGTGGAGAGGGCCCAGCGCCTGGCCCTCTATCTCCTCTCGCGCGAGGCGAAGAGTATTGGCGATCCGGAGATGATATTTCCATTGCTTCGCTCCTATTTGCAGCACTGGAAATTGCCTCGACTTCATCCAGGCGAAGGAGGTGCATTGCCTTTCATGGATGCGCAAGATGCTATAGCAGAGAGGGCTCTCACTTGTGTCGATATGCTCCGTGTGAGCAATGATCCCCACGAGGCGCGCAAACTCCTCGATGCGAGCTTCTTCATCAGCAATCCGACGATCGCGAAGCCACTGCAGGAGTACGCGACGCGTCGTCTCATGCAGGGCGCTGATTTCCCACAATCACTCGCTCTCCTCACTCGCGAGTACAGCCTGCAGGGGATGATTGGGGGTCTGGAGCCCGTCGAGGAATTGGTCGAGCGCAAAGCGCAAACACCAGCGCATTTCGAGGAATTGCATGCATGTATGAAGGATTGGCGGAAGAATATCAGTGATCCCCTACAGTCCCTTGGCGCTTCTGTCGCTCTGGAGTATCTCCTGCAGGAACGCATGGATACGGAGAGGAAAACACAGCTCCTCCGCGCTCTCTTGATGACGGGGCAAGATGAGCAGCCGTTGTGTCGAATACTCGCAGATGTATGGTCGAATCTGGCCCACAAGAAGATCGAACAGGATCGTGATGCTGCGGAAAAAACCGAGTCCTACCAGCAGCTCGTAGAGTGGGGGACGACACCGCCCCCGTACGCTGGGACAATGGTGGAGCAGCGCTGGGTCCCTGGTCTTACTGCAGAGTACATGCGACAGTCGCTCTACCGTCTGAGCCCCATTGCTCTGCAGGCGCTCCTCATTGAACTCCTCGCGGGAAATGACGGCATGCTGCACACACCGAATGGTCGTGCCTCGCTCATCTCCATGCTCGAGGAAGAGTACCTGGATGTTGCTGCAGATCCCACACTCGGTGGCATCATCCACGATGCACTGGGGGCAGCAGTAGAAGTGGCATCTCCGCATGATCTTGCCATTGTGCTCAGTCAACTCCTGTGCGACCGCATCCTGGCATTGCCAGGACGAAAAACGAAGAGATGGGCAGAGGAGGCGGCCCGCTTGCGTGAGAGCGCAGAGAAGGAATTTGACAATAAAAGTATGAAGATAGAGCTCGAGGATTTTCCCCATGACCTCCTACGTTCGAGGATAGAGGCTGAGTACGGTCGCTTTGCGGAGACATTTGACAGTACTACACCGGAGTCAGAAGATGCCGTCTCACACTACGTTGATGATCACCTCGGTGAATGGTTGCGGGATCAGCATTTTGAATCTCACGATGCAGAGATTGCCGCACTCAAGAATCCGCAAAAGAAGGCCGAGGCGATCGCAATGCTGATGGAGCCCGATAGTCTCATAAAATACGTATTCGGTCCTTTCGGGAGTCCTCGCGATCTCGTGTACCCGATTTTTCTCGAATTCGATCGAGCTCACATCGAGTGCGGCTTGAGCGGGGACCTCTCCGATCAACCCCAGAGAGAAGATTCCGCGGCGGAGAAGGCATTGGCAGTACTCCGTGCATCGAACGGCAATGGAAAACTGGAGAAGGTCGCACCTCTCGAATTCCTCCGGCGCTTCGTTCCGTTACTCCTCACACCAGGAGTGCGTCTGTGCCAGCTCTTGCTCCAGAGTGTGGACATTCCCGAGGAGTATAAACCCGTGCTGTACGAGATTTTCGATCGCTTGAAGGGCCAGTCGAAGGCTGCGGCGTGGGATTCTATGGGCAAAACTGCAGCTACATTCCGCGGTAGCCTGGGCAAGATTGGGGACCGCGAAGGCGGAGGATCCATGTACACCGTGTACGGTGCGGATCGCGCAGAGAACGGAGGAGAATCTATCGAACCGCATCCCGTTCCCGATTTCGCGGTGCGCGTTCGCAATCCGAACGTGCAGCATCACACGAACAAGTCTCTCGCCGTCATCGAGAAGACACTCCAGGCACTTGCGGAGAAGGACCCGACGTACCGCAAAGTCCTCCCGCTCATCCACATCATTCGTCAGTGGATTGCAGGAGAACTGGATGACCCAGCGTACGAATCCGAGGATCAGGCTTTCCGTGCGCAATGGGATGGTTGGCAGCCCACGGACCGAGGGTTCACGGCTCGGATAGAGATTCCACCGATAGAGAAGACCGGTACAGGGGCAGTGCGCGTGGATGCATTCGTCCCAGGGAGAAACCTCACGGAAGCGAATGATCTCCCTCTGGAGAAGCGACGCGAGTACGCCGCCCTGGCCGTGCAGTTCTTCGAGCATGTCCTCGGCGCCCCCACCTCTGTCACCCGTACGCTCTCCGACATTTCCCCTGGGAATTTCCGCATCACGACTGGGGGAAACCTCGCCCTGCTCGATCGTGGTTTCAAGCAGCCCTTCAGCATCGCAGAGCGGATGGCCATCGTCCCGGTCCTCACCGCATCGACGAACGCAGAGCGCGCCAGACTCTTCGTCGATTGGCTCAGCGGAGTGGTGGAACAGGATCACCGCCCGCAAGATTTCGATGCCTCAGTGATCGCGCAGCGCATCGAAGCAGCGCTCCCTGCAGAGTCCGCAGATCTGGGGGAGTTTCTCGTTCCCGCGATGATCGCGGCGTTCGATGCAGGCCTGGTCCCCCCTCTCAAGTACTGGTTACTCTTCAAGAATATCAGTGCACTCCGTCACATTGTCGTCGACTGGGCTCACATGGAATCGTTGGATGCAGCGCGGAAGTTCGTGCCCAAAGATTCTAGAATTGGCCTTGTGCCAGAAAAACTCCAGGACCACTACCCACCTACTCATACCAAGTTGCAATAAAAACGCGACTATTCCGAGAACCACATGCTCTCTCCTCTCGTACCCCATAGCGTTTGCGCAAGCCAACAACCGCTTCCATCAAGCTGCAGTCGATTAATAGCGTTTTAAACGCGAAGGGGTATCACCTACAAACCTAGTACGCCTTCGCAAACAGCGCGTACTCCTTCGCCGCTTCGCCGGAGATCAGATCCTTCTTCCCCTTCGCCTTCGCTGCGTCCCCCAGGAGGCGGATCGTCGCCTTCGATTTGTCCTTGATGCGATTCGCGCTCTCGACAGTCCCATCCCAAGGAGCCCAGACGAATCCGCCCTCGCCTTCGAGGAGCTTCGTGAATTCCTCATGGGAATCAGTCTCGTAGGTGTGCGAATCCATGAAGCCTTTTGCCTGCGCGTAGAGGCCGTCCTGGATTTCCTGCAGGAGTGAGCGCATGCGGAAGTCCGTGCACTCCGTCAGCGGGACGGTCTGCTTCTCCAGTGTATCGCGCCGCACGAGCACGACATTCCCGCTCTTCAGATCGCGTGGCCCGAGCTCGATCCGCAGCGGCACGCCTTTCACCTCCCACTCGTTGAACTTGAATCCCGGTGACTTCTCCTCGCGACTATCCACCTTGATGCGGATGTTCTCGCTGAGCGCCCTCTTGAGACCATCGCATGCTTCGAGCACAGCCGTCTTCTCCTCGTCGCTCTTGTAAATCGGCACGACGACAACCTGGATCGGTGCGAGAGATGGCGGCAAGCGCAGTCCTTTTGTATCGCCATGAACAACGATTACCGTTCCAATCAACCGTGTAGAGACGCCCCAGCTGGTGATCCACGGCCGCTGGCTCTTCCCCTCTGTATCGAGGAAGCTCATGTCGTAAGCTTCGGAGAAGCCTTGGCCGAGGTTGTGCGATGTCCCCGCCTGGATTGCCTTCCCATCCCGAGCGAGAGCTTCCGTCGTCAGTGTGTAGAGTGCCCCTGCGAACTTATCGTGGTCCGGTTTCTTCCCCTTGAGGACGGGGAGCGCGAGCATCTCGCGATCGAAGTCCGCGTACATCGCGAGCGCATCCTCTGCCATCTTGTCTGCTTCCTCCTTGGTCGCATGGGCGGTGTGCCCCTCCTGCCAGAGGAATTCGAGCGTGCGGAGGAAGGGGCGCGTGCGCATCTCCCAGCGGACAATGTTCGCCCACTGATTGATCTTCAGTGGCAGATCGCGATAGCTGTGGATCCACTTCGCGAATGTCGTGTACATGATGGTCTCGCTCGTGGGGCGGATGTAGAGCTTCTCTGTGAGCTCTTTCCCACCTCCATGCGTGACGACTGCGCACTCGGGTGCGAAGCCCTTGATGTGCTCCTTCTCTTTCGCCATTACTGATTCTGGAATCAGGAGCGGGAAGTACGCATTCTCCACCCCCAGGTCTTTGATGCGCGCGTCCATGTCGCGCTGCATCGCTTCCCACAGCGCGTACCCATACGGCTTGAAGATGATGCAGCCTTTCACAATTGCATGCTCCGCGAGTTGCGCTTGCTCGATGACATCCAAATACCACTGCGGGAAATCGGCCTGCTGGTCCGCGATACGTGCCATGGTGTGAGTATAGGGAGAGGGGGAGGGGAGAGCTAGAGCTGAGAGAATCGCGGAAAATTCCAATTTCCAAGCTCCAAATTCCAAACAATACGGAAATTTCAAGTTTCCAAATACTAGAATTCCTTCATTGGAATTTGTTTGGAACTTGGCATTTGGAACTAAGAACTTCCGCCAACGATCGTGGGTTACCTTGCACACACTCACCTTTTCCCCTGCTATACTCGGCCCTATGCGTCTGGACCTCGCATCGTTGGAGGAGCTCCGCGGCAGGTGGGGCAAGTTGCTCACGCCGTTCTGGAACTGGTACGAGCGGCACTACCTCCTGAATGTCTCCCTCACGGCAGCGCTCTTCTCGCTCCAGCTCATTCACCTCTACTGGCTCACGACGGACGTGGTCGCGTTCCGCCTGTTCGGCGAACGGTACTTCTCCCCGACCCCCTTCTGGCAGTACATCATCATTATCGTCGACTACACGGAGATTCCCACCCTCCTCAGTACCTCTGCCCTCTACCTCTATGAGTTGCAGCGCGGAAAATCGTGGACTCCTCTGTTGTTTCTCATCCTCCTCAATTCCCAGTGGATCCACCTCTTCTGGATCACCGATGAGTTTGTGCTGCGCGTCTTCGAAGGCATCTCCGATCGCCCGATGTTCCCTGGATGGCTCGCCTGGATAGCGATCTGCATCGACTACCTGGAGATTCCCGTTATCATCGATACCTTCGTCCGCGTCTACAAGTCGCTCAAGGACAGGAGGTTCCGCGCGTTCCTGAAGGAGGAGGCGCGGTACCATATTTGGCATATCTGAGGTACTGCCCTCACCCGCCTCCGCCCCGTGTGCGGGGCTACGGACGGGCAAGCCCTCGCCCTCTCCCGGACGCGGGAGAGGGAACTGTTGTTCTGTTGAATCGCCCCCTTCTCCCGCGTCCGGGAGAAGGGTCGGGGATGAGGGCAGTTCCTCAGTTCACTCTCTCAAACACCATCCTCCCTTCCCTGCGCTCCGTCCTCCCGATAAGAGGGGAGAAGGTGTAGGGGATGGCAACCTCAATCCGTCGCGCAGTAGGATCTTTTTCCTTCGCAACGACAGCGCGCACCGCGTTTTCGAGTGCCTTCGTTTCGAACGTTCCAGTTCCGAGAATTCCTCCCGCGGTAATGCTCATGGTGCTGCCGCTCTTCTTCATGCTCAAGGCTGCTTTGTAGGTCTTGAGCTTCTCACTCGTCTTCGATTCCGTGACCTTCCCCTTCTCCATTTTAAGCTCAATCAGCCGGTACGGTGTACCGTTCACAGAGACGAGCATCTCCGATCCGCGCTCGATGAGTGTCACGTCTGCGCCAGCGAGCTTCATCGGTTCGGGCCGGCCGAGCAGCTCCTCGCCGTCGGGAATCTGCTCGAACTGTCGCGCGCCTGCTTTCGGTTGCTCTTCCTTCTTCATTCCAGCACCTCCCTCCTGTGGCTTGTTGGATGTTGCAGGCATTTTCGATAGGCCGAAATCGAGGCCGAGGAAGACGAGTGCCTTCTCCGCGAGCTGGCTCAGTCGCGTTTTCTTGAGGAAGCGTCCCACCCGACTCTTCTCATCCTGCGATTCATCGACGATCCACTTCCCGGCCCGGTACCCCACGTACTCCAGGGAGTAGCGGATCTGCAGGAGCATGTTGCTCGCACGTGTCTTCCCCGGATCGCGCTTGTCCATGAACTCCTCGTAGCTGAGAGCTTTTCCCTCAGGCGCATTCGGTGTCTCCATGACGTACTTCGCATTCCGGATGACGCCTTCGATCTCTCCTAGGAGAATCATCAGGTCGCGCTGTGTGTTCTCCGCGAGATCCTTCCGTGACTTCACGTACGCATCGATCGCCTCGCGATAGTTCTCGAGCTGCTCCTTTGGAAGCTCCAGGATTTCCTGCTTCTTCGCGAGGATGTCCTCTGGCTTCGCTTCACCACTCTTCAACTGCTCTATCTTCAATGTGGGGATCTCAGGTGCCATACCGGATTGGTATAGCGGAGTTCCACGCTTCCTCCAAATTTCCCTCAGGGAACTTTCTTCAGTACGTGCGTCTCCGACCGCGTCTCCGGTTGCTCATTCTTTTGCATGTATACTTCGATGCTCTGCACGTCTGCGGTGAGGCCAAAGTCCAAGTTCGTTCCGTAGGTGCTCGTGTTGATCACGCGCTCAATTGTCCCAGGAATCTTCAGCATGTACACGTGACCCTCCGGAGGCGACGGGATGTCCGCAGTCTTCCCATGCCACTTCATTTCCTTCTTCGCGTCCTCAGGAATTTTCACTTTCCCCGGGGTCTCTTTCTCATTTCCAGATTGGCCTGCTTCGCCTGGCTTGGATGCTTCAGTAGTAGGCTCTTTCTTCCCTGCAAAGTATCCATAGATACCTAATCCTGCAAGGAGGGCAGTGATTTTAGCCACGAATAGGCTTTTCATTCCCTTCTCTTTGAGACCTGCCTTTTGCCCCCATCCGATCCAGCCCCAAATTTTAGAAATGATGTATGCCAAGCCTACAGCACGCATCGTTTTTGCAATCATCGAGTCGCCGTTGAATAGCTGGTTACTCGCTGTGTTGAATCCTTCAAGAGGTCTGTCGATGCCATACTCTCCAACGCCTTTCGCAATGGGATTGTTATTAGAAATCTGACCGAGAAAGCGCTCAGCATTTCCTTGCATCGTTGCGAGCTTCGCGTCCATCTCCTTGCGCAGGCGCTCCATCTTTCCCAAGGTTTGATCGTCTAATGTATGCGCATGCTTCTCAATGTACTGACTGATGTCACTTCGCGCAGCACTCAGATCGTCCCTCGTGCCACTACTGATTGCGGCTTGTGCATTCTTCAATGCTTCGTGATTGATCGATGAAGGAGGATTTTGAAGAGCCTCTTTCAGCTGACTGCGCAGCGCGGGGTTTTCCTTCGGTGCTTCGCCCATATATTTGTGTTGGGAATTTACTACTATATTAGCATTTTCAGACTTTTTTTGCAATTACGTCTTAGGAGCAGGAGCAGGGGATGGAGGCAATGGTGGTGCTCCAGGAGCGGGTGCTACTGGAGGAGACGGTACAGTGACGGGAGCAGCAGGAGCAACTGGCGCAACGGCAGGGGCTGCGACTGGTTGTGCCATGGGAACGTACACTATCTGTGGGACAACTGGTGCCGCTGTTGGAGCCACTGCGGGGGCTGCTGTGAATGGCTTAATCCACTCCGGAATCTGATTGGTCTTCACCTTTTGCAGGAGGTCTGTTGCCACGCCGACGAGCTTGTCGAAGTCACAGGCATTTGCCGTGATCGCTCCTGCCGTGTTCTTCGCATGCGCGATGACTGCGTTGAGGAACGTGTTCTCTACTTTGAGACCCGTGAGGCCGGGGAGAGGAGGAATCGCCTGCATGATGGCGCTCATCGCGGCGATATTCTTCCCGTTGTTCTTGGGAATGAAGTTCCATCCCTCGAACTGGAAGAGCGACTTCAGGGTGATGACGAGCGGTGGAACCGTGAGTGCCTTGTCGATGAACGTGCCGATGCCTGGAATGCTCGTGAACATTCCAGCGATTGCTGTGAGGATGGTCTTGCCGATCGCTGCGACGCTCTCCCCCTGCTTGTGGAACCAGTTGATGAGCGGCTGGATGGCGTACGAGTTCATTGGCTGGATGATGTTGCGGTTCGTGGAGTCGAAGAGGTCGGCGAAGAATCCGGGCACGTCCCACTTCTTCCATGTAGTGGAGATGCCACTGGTGATCGGACCGAGGAATCCCGTCGTACTCGCGAATGCCTTGTCGACACGGTTCGTCTTCGCTTTCTCTGCGTTGCGCACTTTCTGTTGCTCTGCGCGCACCCTTCCGATTTCTGTGAGGAGGGCTTCCTGCTGCCTCTTCACTGCAGCGTGAGCATTCTTCTCTGCCTGTTGCAGCTTGTCGTACGCAGAGATGTTCTCGCGAATCTTCCCTTCTAGTCCATCGAGGCTCTTCCCCACATTCATGGCATCAAGGTCGCTTGGGTTCTGCTTGATGTTCTCCTGCAATCCTTTCAGCTCCGCCGCGACGGTCTCGTGTTGCAACTTGAACTGCGGTTTCTCCGATGTGCTCTGTGGGAGCGCAGGAGAGGGGCCAGGAGCTGATGGTTGTGCATCGACACCCATAGAAATTATGAAGCGGTGATCTCAATCTTGTTGTCTTTGTTCCTGTTCAGTGAAACTTGTTTAGAGTCGGTCTTCGCTTCGACCTTCTTCACGATCTCCTCGAGATTCACTTCCACCTGCTGTCCCACTTTCGGTGTGATGAGTGCAGTGATTTTCGTCGATTCCGTACCATTCGGTGCTCGCAGTTGGATGGACGCAATTTCCTTGCTGTCAACGAGCAGCTTGATTGGCCTCCCATCGAAGGTGAGACCACTGGGTCCGATCGTCACGGACTTCGTCCACAGGTTCTTCTCCGTCGTTCCGTCCTTCTTCGTCAGCGGGCGTGTCGGTTGCGTCACCAGGAAGTACTCATTGGGCCTCCATCCCTTGACGTAGATTTCCCCCTGGCCCGGTGCCTCGGAGACTGCAGTTGCTGGCGCAACAGTGGGTGCCGCTGCGGGAGCAGCTGCAGGTGCCGCAACTGGTGCGGTGCCCGGAGCGGCTGCAGGAGCTTGAGCTGGGGCAACTGCGACCTGAGCAGGCTGCTGAGACGGCGTCGGAGCTTTGTCAGCTTCTGCTTTCTCAGATTTGACAATGCTTTGTCCGAATTCCCGAAGGCTCCTCAAACTCACCGATACTGTCTCTGGTGTCGCTGGCTGGTCAGTCGCGGTTCCGCTCGGATTCGATGCGGGATTGCTCACCGTTGGCTGCCCAATCGAGGCGATGACCGTACTCACGTGCTTTTCGAAGTCATAACCATTCTTCGGCGTCTGCTTCCCCTCCCAGAAGGTGCGAATCTGAAAGATCTGCTGATCGAACGTCGTTACCGTCGAGCGCCACTCCGCATCGTCCGTTTTTCCAGAGAGACCGATGCCCATTTTCTGCAGGATGCTGTCGAGGTACTTGATTTTTGACGTTGGCTTCTCCGCGATGTACATCAATCCGCGGCCAATGAAGGATTCCTCGCCGAACATCTTCGCGAGCATCTTCAGCGTACCGTAGCCGAACGCTGCCAGAGTCTCCGTGAATCCTTCGATCTTCTGGATGATCGATGCTGTCCTGCTCATCACCTCCGGGTGTGCCTGAGTGAAGTCCCGTAGTCGTTTCTCCTGATCGGGGGAGACGGTGGTCCCCGTTGCTTTGGCTGCGTCGGTCAGAGTGCGCACAGGATCCGCGCTCTGCGTTTCCGGTGCATTCGGATTCTGAGGCAAATTGCTGCGTAAACGATCACGATCCCTCTTCGATTGCTCAAGGGCATCTTCTCTCGTGGTTGGAGGGAGGTTCGTCTGCTCTCGGCGCAGCGGATCGGGGACGTTCCCTGGTCGATTGGGATCTGTCGTCATGGGTGTGTGTGAGAAATCCAAGTATTGTACCTTTTTTCGGGTTTTTCCGCAAGGATTAGGCCATTGGGAACAGGGAACAGGGAACCGGGAACAGGGGGGATGAGGGACCTGTTCCCTGTTATTCGGTTCCCTCTTCCTTCTGCTGTACAATGCTCCAGACGACTTCCCGATCCCACACCTATGAACGTCCAACACTTCGAGAAAGGTATCCGCTACACCGATAAAGAACTCCTCTTCGTCGCGCGGAAACTCGGAAAACTCGCGACGTACTGCCGAACGATGAAGGACGCGTCGTCCTCGATCCGTCTGGAGGCGGAGCGTCGGCAGACGGAGAAAGATCGTGATCAAGTGAAAGTGATGATCACGGTGACGCTCCCGAAGAAAGTGCTGCGTGCGGAGTCGCGTCGAGCGGACATCGTCGATGCGGTCGATCGGTGCATTGAGAAAATGGAGCCGCAGATCAAGCGCTACAAGGAGAAGCATTCTGGTCGCGAGCGTGCGCGGAAGATGCGCAAGTTACGATTATCCGAAGCCGCGTAAACTCCGTATCGCCTTGCGATCCCCCTTCCTCACACTTGGCGTTGTACTCTGCTGCCTCCTCCCCGCAGTCGTGGCAGCGCAGGACGCGGAGGTGCCGATTTCTGGATCAGGAAGCGAAGATCTGAGTGCCATCATCACGGGGCCAGAGGACATCGCGGTGGGTCGCACGATCATCCTCGACGGTTCTTCGAGTCGCGTTCCCGGTCCGGAGGCAGAGTACCGATGGTTTATCGGTGATGCGCGCCAGCCCATCAGTCGCACGGTGGAAGCGGTGTACACACCTGAGCAGCCGGGGGATGTCACGTTTCGTCTCGTGGTGACGGCGCGCGTTGGAGAGACACTGCGATCTGTGGAGACGAGCTACACCGTGACGGCGTATCTCCGGAAGATTGTGCTGATCGCGGATGCGACTGTGCCTGCCGATAAACTTGAGTCTCATGTGCAGACAGCCAAGGTGCGGGGCATTCGTCTGCGCACACTGCACGCGGAACCGGCAGCGATCCCACTCGGAGAGGAGGAGGCACTCACGACGCTGCTCTCTGAGGAGAAGGATGCCTTCCTGGGTGCGGAGTCGATCATCCTGTGGACGGAGGGGATCTCTGGGCTTCAGGCACTCATGCGTGCACTCGAGGGCGATACGGAGCGGCTCTCCGCTATCCACAACCAGACCATCATTCTCATCACTGATAGAAGTCTTCAGACGCTCGCGCGTACGGCGCGCGGCCCCTTCTCTGTCCTGGAACCCGCACGCATTCTCATCACGCGCAAGGAGGCGATCACCCCGCTCACGAACACGGACAGTATCGATGCGTTCCTCGCAGAGGTGGAGCAGCGCGACATCGATGCACTCGTCCTCGATGCTTCGACCGTGGGTCTGCGCCCCTGGAACGTGCTCTCCTCGCTCGTGAACTTCATGCTCACGCATGGTGTCTCCAGCCAGTCCGTCATCCTCCTCCTCGTGCTCCCGGTCATCGCTACCATCCTCGCGTTCCTCAAGCAAGTTGTCGGCATCACAACCTTCGGTCTCTTCGCCCCGTCCATCGTCGCCCTGAGTTTCCTCGCTCTCGGCTGGGCAATCGGCGTGTTGTTCCTGCTCTTCATCATTGCCACGGGCTACGCGACGCGCACGTTCATGCGGCGCTGGCGACTCCTCTACATTCCAAAGGTTGCCATCATCCTCACTGTCGTGAGCATCACGCTGCTCCTGCTCCTGGGTATTGGCGCGTACTTCGGCATCACCTTCACCCGCGACACCGTCTTCGTTCTCCTCGTCATGTCCACGCTCGCCGAGAGTTTTCTCAACCTCAAAGCGGAGGAGGGCTGGCTCTCCGCTGTCATCGCGATCGGCGAAACCATTCTGGCCTCGCTCCTCTGCGTCGCCATCGTCCAGTGGCCCCTCTTCCAGTCCTTCCTCCTCGCCTATCCCGAAGCCATCCTCACCACCATCCTCGTGAACATCATCCTGGGGCGATGGACGGGACTGCGATTAGTGGAGTACTTCCGCTTCCGCGAGGTGTTCAAGCACTTGCAGGAAGAATAGGGTTAGGGTTAGGGCTAGGGCTAGGACATTCTCTTCAGCTCATGGATTCCTTCACTGATCTACATGCTTGGCAGAAAGGAATGGATCTCATGGAAGAGGTGTATCTGCTGACAAAGAAGTTCCCGAAGGCAGAACAGTACGGCGTGACATCTCAAGTTCGTCGGGCTGCCACAGGCATCCTTGCCAATATAGCTGAAGGATTCAGTCGCTCAACATCAGGTGACAAGGCATACAAGTACACTATTGCTTGTGGTGAATGTGCAGAGGTGCATTCCCTCCTCCTCGCGAGTATTCGTCTGGGGTATCTTACAAAGGAGGATGCAGATCATGCCATTCAGATTGCCCTCGAAGTCGGTCGACTCCTCTCTGGCCTCGTGCAAAAGTATTCATCTCAATCCTAGCCCTAGCCCTAACCCTAGCCCTTCCCAGTGTTTCCCTTCCTCTCCTCCAAAGGCGTCCTGGGCCTGAACGCTCGGAATCTGCTGTACATCAAGCCGTTCAATCCGCGGAAGGCGGTGGCGTTCGCCGATGACAAGATCAAGACGAAGGCGTTCCTCGCCGCACGCGGCATTCCCACGGCGAAGGTGTACGCGCGCATCGAGAGTAGGAGCCAGCTGAAGACATTCGATTTCGCTGCACTGCCGGATAGCTGTGTCCTCAAGCCCAACTACGGCTCTGGAGGAGAGGGGATTCTCATCCTCAAGGGGCGCAAGAATGGGCAGTACCTCCTGCAGGGGAAGACACCCATCTCCGATAAGGAAATGCGCGAGCACATCGAGGATATTCTGGATGGGAAGTTCTCCGTGAACGGGAGGATGGACACGGCATTCTTCGAGAAGATCCTCGTGCCGCACGAGGGGTTCGCACCGTTCCGACCGCTGGGCCTCCCCGATGTACGCATCGTCGTGTTCAACCTCGTTCCGGTGATGGCGATGCTCCGCGTGCCGACGGCGGAGAGCGGAGGGAAGGCGAACGTGCACCTGGGAGGGATCGGCATTGGCATCAACATGTCGAAGGGCGTCACGACCCACGCAGCGCAGTACAACCGCATCATCCGCGATTTGCCGCACGGAGGCTCTCCCGCCGGTATTCCTATTCCTTTCTGGGAGGAGATCCTCCTCCACTCTGCACGCATCCAGCAGATGACGAATATCGGCTACCTCGCCGTCGACTTCACTGTCGATGAGGAGCAGGGGCCCGTGCTCCTGGAGGTGAACGCGCGCGCGGGCCTCATGGTGCAGGTGGCGAACTTGGCTCCCCTACGCGCACGGCTTAAGCGTGTCGAGGGACTCCCGGTGAGCTCTCCGGAGAAGGGAGTGCACCTGGCGCAGGAGCTCTTTGGCGAGAAGGTGAACCGCGTGGAGAGAGAGGTGGAGATCGAGCGTCCCATTCTCGGAACGCGCGAGATGATTGTCATCGCGGGCGATGGTGCGAACATGGAGGTGCCTTGTCTCATCTCTACAGACCAGGCAGTCACGACCTTCGCGCCCGACCTGATCGAGCAGCTGAAGACCACGGGAGGCATCGAGGATGAGGAGGGGAAGCCAGGCGTGAATCGCGTGAAGTTCACTCTCGGCGGACGCAAAATCCAGACGGTGGTGCGCTCCGGCGTCATGCCGTCGCTCTCCGTCCGCGCGATGATCGGCACGCGGGATCTAAAGGACTTCCTCATCGATCCCAAGAAGGAGGCGCCCTCGAGTGCCATCCGGTCCGCTGTGCGCGAGGACGTTCGCGCCATCGACCGTGTGCTGGCGCAGATAGATCGGGCGCTGCCGATCCTCAAATTTGTACGGCCGGTGAACCTCACGGAGGAGCGCGCGAAAGCGGAGGGGGACAGTGACCGTAACCCCCTCTTCGAGTACCTCCCTCTCCCCGATGATATCGATGACATGGAGCGCCGCCTGGCGCTCGTCTCGCCGGATACGTCTCCCCTTGGCTTGCTCCTGGAGAAGAAGCGCAGGGAGCTCCTCGCCCGCATGCACATGCTCCGTGCTCGCGGTGACGCTGTGCGATTCACGGAGGCTTCTCAGGCACTCTTCGGCGCACCGACATCCGTGCTCATCGCCTCTGCACTTGCTCAGCTGAAAGCGCGTGTCGCGTGCGATCTCCCGCCGCCCGAGCGCGAGCTCATCGATGCGGAGGATGCAGTGCCACTCTTCGAGGAGGCGCTCATGCGGTACAGCCTCCACGACTGGCAGGTCTCCGTGAAGGAGAACCTCGTGTCCGACTGCGCTGTGGGGGGACGCAAGCTCTTCCTCCGCAAAGGCAAGCGCTTCTCGCGCGAGCACATCGCCGCCCTCGTCGCGCACGAGATCGAGACGCACATCCTCACCGCAGAGAATGGTGCCCATCAACCCTTCGCCCTCTTCCGCGGCGGGTTCGCGCACTACCTGGATACGCAGGAGGGGCTCGCGATCTGGAACCAGAATCGTGTGATCTCCGCGAATCACGAGAAGCGCTACGGCCCCGCGCGCAGTGTGCTCGGGATCGCCTTCGCTCTCGAACACTCCTTCTGCGAAACGGTGCGCTACCTGGAGGACGAGCTCCACTACGACCACGAGAAGGCCTTCGGGAAAGCCTTCGAACTCAAGCGCGGCCTGCGCGACACTGCGGAACCCGGCGGATTCACGAAGGGAATTGTCTACTTCCGTGGGGTACGCGCGATCGAGCAGTTCGTCCTCTCCGGTGGAGACTTGAAGCGCCTCTACATCGGCAAGATCGCCGTCGAGGACCTCGAGCATGCGGAGAAAGTGCCGGGGGTGAAGCCGCCTCTCTTGCTCCCAGTTTTCCTCAGGGAACAGGAGACCAGATGAATGGGAACAGGGAACCGGGAACAGAATAACAGGACCCTGTTTCCTGTTAGTCTGTTCCCTGTTCCCTCCGTCAGTTCCACGACACTCTCCGCAACGTTGGGAGAACGACCATCCACGTCTGTCCACTCCCGAAGCGCATGGGATCGCCATCCGTATCCTCGAAGGTGAAGGAGCTTGCGTTCGCGGATTTCTTCCAGATCCCCCGGAGGATTGTCCCCCCGCGGAAGAGGAGCGCATCGCCTCGCCCTGTGAGCGGAATCGTCAGACGGCCGTGCTCCCCAACTCCGGCAATGGGCGCTTCCAGGATGAGGACGTTCTGGGGGTGTGCCTCGCTCACGATGTCGCCGTTCGTGCGTGTGTAGGAGTGTGTGAGCCTGTTGAACTCGAAGGTGACGTCGTGGGTGCTACTCAGGAAATCCAGGGAGATGAGCAGTGCAGATGATCCGGACTGCTGCCTACCTAGGGAATAGGGGGGCCAGCGCACCGTCTTCACATCGTCGTGGATCAGGTCTTGCGCCTTGTCGCCGGGGAGGAAGAGGTTGTGGGGTGCGGCGATGTCCTCATCGCGGACGAAGTGCTGCGGGAAGCCAAGACCATTGAAGTGCCAGAGCGTTGGTACCGTGTCCAGACGCTCGAACGCCTCTGGGCTGCCGCCGGCGAAGAGGATGACGTTGATCCATGGGGCGAGTGCATCGACGAAGTACGGCCGCAGCGAGCGCACTGGTCCGATCGTCTCCGGCAGGCTGCGCAAATCATGGAGCACGGCGAAGCGGGAGATGCCGCCTTCTACGAAGAACTCCGCAATGAGCAGTGCACCTTTCAGTCCCGTCTGGTGCGGTCGTGCATCTTCGTGGTTCTCCACGATCACCGCGACGAGGGGGCGGTCGTGCGTGCGACGCGGGAGGATAGAGAGACGCGAGAGGATATCGGAGAGCTGCCAGTCTTCCTCCTCTCCTGCGTTCGCCATCACCTGCGCACCCGTCACGACGGAGTAGATGTGCAGTGCGATGGGCGCACTCACGATCAGTGTGAGGACCGCAGCCAAGCCAACGAGGAACTTCGTGAGGATCGAGCGCATGAATGCGTCTATGGTGGACGAACTCCTACTTGTCTTTCTTCTCCTTCTTGTCCGTTGGTGCAGGGGCAGCTTTGTCCTCTGGAGCACCCTCCGTCTTCGCTTCCGCTCCCTCTGCACCCGCCACTGCTGCTTCACCCTCCGCAGGTGCAACCGGTGCCTCCACTACCTCCTCCGCACGCGGCTCCTGCACGGTGGCGATCACCGTCGTGGGCGCATCGAGAACGATGACTCCATTGGGGAGTGCGATATCCGCGACCGTGAGGCTCATGTGCAGCTCCACGAGAGAGACGATGCTCACCGGCAGATCGTGGGGCAGGTTCGAGGGTAGGCACTTCACCTTCACGCTCGTGAGCGGTGTCACGAGGATGCCGCCGTGCTCCTTCACGGCCAGCGATTCGCCTTCGAAGCGCAGTGCAACCAGGGCTTCCACTTCCTTCTTCAAGTCCACCGCGTAGAAATCCACGTGGCTCAGGCGGTCCGTGACGGGATCGAGGTCGATCGTGTGGAAGAGTACCGGGATCTTCTTCCCCGCGGCATCGAGCTCCACGAGGGAGCTCTTCCCGGCTTTCACGTACGCGTTGCGCAGGGCATTCTCCGGACACTGGAGCTGGGCATTGGGAACCTTGTTCCCGTACACGATGCAGGGCACCTGTCCGCTGCGGCGCAGCGCCTTCGCACCCGATGTCGTGTCACGTGCCGATGCCTGGAGGGGGATCATGTCCATGAGCGAGGCTCTAGGGTAGGGGAGAGGAGCTCAACGGTCAATGCGAGGATTGGGATTAGGATTTGGATTAGGGAGCCAAAATAAGCGAAAATATCAGCTCTCTGCCCAAATCCTAATCCAAATCCAAATCCACGTTCCTCCACTTCCAGAAATACCTCATGGCACTGGCGATATGGGCCCTCCCCACGCGCTTGGTAATGAGAGAGAGGGGTCCCCCTTCGCTCAGGCGGTGCTTGCGGTCCAGGGCGACTGCTTCCGGGAAGTAGACGACGCGCTTCCCAGCCTTCCGGCACCGGCGGCAGAGGTCCATGTCCTCGAAGAAGAGGAAGAACCGCTCGTCGAATCCTCCCAGATGCTTGTAGAGGGAGCGCTCCATCAGCATGCAGGTTCCCACCACCCAGTCGACCTCGCGCTCGCGGTTGGGGAGCGCGCGGGCGTGGAGGTAGCGCTCCATCTTTCGTGGGAAGAGGCTCTGCAGCGGCGAGCGCTTAATGAGGACATCGAAGAGCGAGGGGAAGCTGCGCGCGGAAGAGCGCACACTCCCGTCGTCGTGCACCAGCTTGGGAGCCACGATCCCGATGGTGGAGTCCCTCCGGAGTCGTTCGATCATCGCGGCGACGCTCGCGGGCGAAAGCTCGTTATCTGGATTGATGATGAGGAGGTACTCGCCCGTCGCCTGCGCGATCGCCACGGCGTTCCCGCGCGCGTACCCGACATTCTCTCGCGATTCGAGGATACGCACGTTCGGGAAGTGGCTCAGGCGGTTACGCAGAGTGCCGATGGAATCATCCTCGGAATGGTTATCCACAACGATGATCGAAATGCGGTCCGCGATGGTCTGCTTCAGCAGTGCCTGCACGCAGCGCACCGCTTCCTTGGGCGTGCGGTAGTTGAGGACAATCGCAGAAACAATGGGGTGTGGAGACAATGTCACGGGAACGGGAGGGAACAGGGAACAGAATAACAGGGAACAGGACGCGAGGTCCGGTTCCCGTAATTCTAGCCCTGTTCCCGGTTCCCTGTACCCGTTCCCTTAAATGAACAAGGACGCTAGCGCCAAGGTCAGGGTGGAGAACAACTTGATCAGCACGTGCAAGCTCGGTCCCGCGGTGTCCTTGAACGGATCGCCCACGGTGTCGCCCGTGACTGCGGCTTGATGTGCGGGGCTCTTCTTGCCTCCTAGGTGGCCTGTTTCGATGTACTTCTTGGCGTTGTCCCACGCGCCGCCTGCGTTGTTGAGGTAGGTAGCGAGAATGACGCCCGTGATGGTACCCACCATGAGGAGGCCGGCGACCGCCTCTGCGCGGAGCACGACGCCGATGACAATGGGGGCGAGGACAGCGAGGACACCCGGGAGCACCATTTCCCTGAGTGCAGCCTTCGTCGCGATATCCACTGCAGCGGCGTAGTCCGGTTCCTCCGTCCCCTCCATGATGCCCTTCTTCTCGCGGAACTGCTTGCGCACCTCCTCCACAATCACGCCAGCAGTGCGGCCGACCGCGCGGATGGTGAGGGATGTGAAGAAGAACACCACCATCGCTCCCAAGAATGCACCAACGAAGACCTCTACCTTCGCGAGGTCGACGCGTGTGAGCCCCACTTCCTGCAGGTATGCGGAGAAGAGGAGGAATGCAGCGAGTGCCGCGGAGCCGACAGCGTAGCCCTTCGTGAGGGCTTTCGTCGTGTTGCCTGCAGCGTCGAGCTCATCCGTCACTTCGCGCATCTCCTCAGGCGCTTTGCTCATCTCCACGATCCCTCCCGCGTTATCCGTGATGGGTCCGAACATGTCCATCGCCAGCACGTACCCGACGACCGCGAGCATGCCCATCGTTGCGACTGCAGTGCCGTAGAGGCCGCCGTGATCGAGCCCCGTCTGTCCCCCGAACCAGTACGAGGTGAAGAGCGCGACGCACACCGTGAGGACGGAGAGGCCGGTCGACTCCATACCGATAGCCGTGCCGGAGATGATGTTCGTTGCATGCCCCGTCGTCGATGCTTGTGCGATCGCCTGCACGGGGCGGTGATCTTTGCTGGTGTAGTAATCCGTGATGTAGACGAACGCAACGCTCGTCAGGACGCCGACAACTCCAGCGAGGAAGAACCACGTCGCGGTGTTCGTGAGCATGCCCGAGTACCCGCCGGTGCGAACGGCGGACGAGAGCATCATCATCGACGTGAAGTAGAGCGCGACTGTCGTGAGACCGGCTGTCACCCAGAACCCGCGAGTCATGGCCTTCATCGGGCTCTCTCCAGGATTCGCCTTCACCGAGTAGACTCCGATGATCGCCGCGACGAGACCGATCGCGCGCAGAACGAGCGGGAAGAGGATGCCTTTGATGCCGAAGACTGGGGCGAGTGCAGCACCCAGCACCATCGCGCCGATGTTCTCTGCAGAGATGGATTCGAAGAGGTCTGCTCCGCGTCCTGCGCAGTCGCCCACGTTGTCGCCGACCCAGTCTGCGATGACCGCGGGGTTGCGTGGATCATCCTCCGGGATGCCTGCCTCGATCTTTCCTACCAAGTCCGCTCCCACGTCTGCTGCCTTCGTGTAAATCCCGCCTCCCAGCTGCGCGAAGAGCGCCACGAAGCTGGCACCAAAGCCGTAGCCGACGATGAGCTCGGGGATCTCTGGCGCAGGGATGCCGAGGAATTTCTGGTAGAAGAGGTAGAGCCCGCTGATGCCGAGGAGCGAGAGCGCGGTGATGACGATGGCGGAGACGGTTCCCCCGCGCAGTGCCATCTGGAGAGCGGCATTGAGCCCGTCCTTCGCTGCATCCGCTGTTTTCAAGTTCGTCTTCGTCGCGACCACCATGCTCACGACACCGGCAACTCCAGAGAGCAAGCACCCCAGCAAGAACGCGATGCCCACCTGGAATCCGCTCTTCCATCCGTCATCTCCTCCAATGATGCCGTACACCACGATCATTCCGAGTCCGACGGACAGGGAGAGGATGGTGATCGTGCGGTACTGACGGCGGATGAACGCCCGCGCTCCCGAGGAGATCGCTGCGGCTACTTTCTGCATTGCTGCTGTCCCGTCGCCGGCGCGCTTCACCTCCGACCAGAAGACGAGGCTGTAGGCGAGTCCTGCGATAGCGATCGCGGGGGCGAAGAGCTCGAGTGTGAGGTCGTTCATACAATGGGAGAGAAATGGATGCAGAACCCCGCACGGGCAAAAGCCGCGCGTGTGTCGCAAGAGAGGGTACGGAATGCTGGACAAAAGTCAATCCTGGAGCCTAGGACTGCTTCCAGGAGGGTTTGGAGGATGCGAAGGGATTCTCAAAGGAAGCGCAGTAGGTTGGTAGAGCAGTGGCAATCGGAATGGCTGCCTACTGCGCTACCAACCTACCCGTCCTACCAACCTACTCACTCTTCCCTCTCCCTCGTATCATAGGAGTATGTCCAAGAATTCTGACGAGAAGGATCTGAAGGCTCGCCTCCGTGCACGCATTGCAAAAATCCCCCCCGTCCCAGGGATCTACCGGTGGTTCGATGCGGCCGGGAACGTGATCTACGTGGGGAAGGCGAAGGATCTCAAGTCGCGGCTGCGCAGCTACGTCTCCAAGCCCGATGCCGCTGGCCCCTGGAAGCTGGCGATGCTGAAGCAGCTCGCGGACTTCGAAGTGACGGTCACGAACACCGAGCTCGAGGCGCTCATGCTGGAGACGAATCTCATTAAGGAGATGAAGCCGAAGTACAACGTCCTCATGAAGGATGACAAGAACTACGTCTACGTCCGTGTGACGATGCGCGATGCCTACCCGCGTGTTGATGTCGTTCGGAGGATTGAAGATGACGGGGCGAAGTACTTCGGGCCGAAGACGAGCGCGCATCAGGTTCATGAGACACTCGGGATGCTCCGGAAACTCTTCCCCTTTCGCACTTGTAAGATGGAGATCGAACCGGCGAAGAAGGAGGATGGTGCTCTCACTGTTCCATTGATGGTCGAGTGTCACCACCGCGATCGTCCAACGCCCTGTCTGGATCACCACATCCGCATGTGTACGGCACCGTGCGTTGGGACACGGACGCCGGAGGAGTACTTCCGCGAGTCGATCGAGGGATTGCTCCTCTTCCTCAAGGGCGAGCACGCACAGGTGGTGAAGCTCGTGAAGGAGCGCATGCAGAAGGCTGCCGTGGAGAAGAAGTTCGAGCAGGCTGCGGAGTTCCGCGACATCCTCACCTCCATGGAGAGCATGCAGGAGAAGCAGATCGTCTCCGACCCCTCCGGCTCAGACAGCGATATCGTGGGTGTTGCCCTCCTCTCTGGGCGTGCGCAGGTCGTCGTCCTGTCCCAACGGGAGGGAAAGCTCTCCGCTGAAGCGAACTTCGCTCTGCAGGGTCATCCGGAATCCACCGCGGAGGTCCTCCGCGACTTCCTCCCTCAATATTATGCGGAGAGTTCGGACATCCCTCCGGTGGTCGTGGTCGCAGAGGAGTTCCCAGACATGCACTTGCTAGAAGAGTGGCTCACCTCCAAGCGTGGCACGAAGGTGAGTATCCGCGTCCCCGAGCGCGGGAAGCGGTCTCACTTGCTCGAACTCGCAACGCGGAATGCGTTCGAGAAAGCCAAGCAGCAGGAGGCGCGGTGGGAGGCAGATGCACGCAATACTCTGGATGCTCTCGAAGGACTCAAGCAGACGCTCTCACTTCCAGAGACTCCTCACCGCATCGAGTGCTACGACATCTCGCACCTTGGGGGAACGGAGACCGTGGGCAGCATGTCCGTCTTCCTCAAAGGGAAGCCCGCGAATGATCAGTACCGCTCCTTCACTCTACGGACAGTAATGGAGGGAGAGATCGATGATTACAAGGCGTTGAAAGAAGTGCTGGAGAGGCGACTGAGATACTTGACCGAGGATCTTCCGAAGGAGGAGAAGGAGTGGAAGGAGAAGGGGATCAGTTTTGGCAAAGCGCGGAAGGCGGAGCAGTCCGTCATCGAAGCCATTCATGCAGCGCATCCCGGGGACATTGGGAGTGATGCCATCGATTACCGCAATTACCTCGTTGCGAGGAATGGAGAGAAGATTGTCGCCTTCGCGAGGCTGTTCGCGTATCCGGAGAAGATCCTCGTCCTCCGTTCCGTGTGGGTGGATGAGCACTGGCGTGGGGACAAACTGGGTCAGTTCATCGCCCGGAAAATTCTCCGCAGTGTGAAGAAGGGAAAAGTGTACCTTCACGCGAAGGGATCTCTCGAGGAGTACTACGCTTCCCTGGGATTCCGTCACGTCATTCAGCCGCCGAAAGTCCTCGAGGAAAAAATGGCAACATTCCACGCAGCGAATCCCAAAGCTGAGCCGACCATGATCATGGTGTTCGATGTCCATCAGCACAAACTCGATCCCTCACTCACTGATGTTCCCGACCTCCTCGTCATCGATGGCGGCAAGGGGCAGCTCGCGGTTGTAAAGGCTGTACTCGATGCAGCGAAGCTCGTCATTCCCGTGATCTCTCTCGCGAAGCGTGAGGAGGAAGTTTTCTCCACCTCGAGTCCTGCCCCCGTGTTGTTCCCTGCTGATGCTCCGGCGAAATTCCTCTTGATGCGTTTACGTGACGAGGCTCATCGCTTCGCGAATCGTCACCGGTCGAAGAGGATTGCGAAGCACACGAAGGAGTCTGCACTCGATAGCATCCCCGGCATCGGTGACGAGACGATCGCGAAACTCCGGAAGAAGTATGGATCTTTCTCTGCAATTATCGAAGCCTCTGATGAGGAACTCCTACAGATTCTCACAGAGCAGCAGCTCAAGGCGCTCCGCACGCATGGTCAGTAATTTCCCGCAAATCCCGCAGCCGGGTTCGGTTACCTGTGGTGAGCTTGTCGAACCCACCCCGGCGGTCCGCGCGGGTAGCCCTTCGATGTTGCTCAGGGCAGGCCGAACCCGCGCTCCGGGAGACGATTTCTCTACCGCGGCGCAATGTACGGTGGTTGCTTCAAGGTGAATTGCACACTGTCAAAGTACTGTCTGCCCGTCGTTCCCTCGACGGTGATGCGCAGAGTCACGTTGCCCGGTGAAACACCCGGAAGACTCATGCCGCGAAGTGTGTAGTGCGCCTGCGTTATCCCCTCCTCGTTCGTTCTCTGGATATCACCATCGACACAGCGCCTCTTCGTACAGTTGAAGGAGGCCACCAGTACCCTCTCCTCCGGTGTGTCTCTATTCCATGCCTCCACCCTGATGTTGTCGATGGTATCGATGGTGTTGATGGTGGGTTCAACCTTCGCGGTGAAGAGGATATCCATTGGAGCAAGGATGCGCACCTGCGACTTGGGTGCCTGGAGCATCTCTACATGCACGAGTGGTCCTGTGACATCCGCAGTTGTCCGCAGAAAATCCGATGCGGTCCACGCACCTGCGCTCACGACGAGGGTGCTCACGATACCAATGTTCCAGAGGGTTCTCTTTTTCATGTGTAGTGGGGGAAGTGAATTTATGGGATGGGCTGCGGCGTTGTGGGAGGTGCCTGAAGCCGTATTCTGGCTTTGTCACGAGCTCTATACCTATTGCCATTTCTGTTCGGGGTACTTTCGATGCGCACGATGATGAATGCATTCCCGGGTTCCAGCCCTGTGATGTTCGCTGAAAGGGCGACGGTCGATCTCACTACGCGCTGGGAAACAACCACACTTCCCTCGCCGGGTATTGTTTGAGAAAAGGTCTCCCTTTCCTCGTCTTCCACAAACACTCCGGGCCCCCCACACGTGCCCACGGCACATTCGATTATTGTAACGGGGACGATTACCCTTTTCTTCGTGGTCGTACTGCGTCCCTCTGCCTCGATGTAAATGTATTGTATTCCCGTATTAGCCTCCACCTTGAACTCCACATCGATAGGAGAAGTCACTCGTGGATTCGCTGTAGGCACGGAGATGACCACTTTGGCATTTGCTGTGACGACAGCGAGCCAGTCTGCCGGGGATGACACGTTCGCGACTCCGAAGATGATGAGTGCGCACGCACCGACCGATCCCGCGTACTTGAGGAGGTTCTGCTTCGTCATGAGTGTGTTGTGAATGTTAAGTATATTATACATCTCTTCACTATTCTGTGCAACTGCCATCTTCGTACGATTCACATCAGTGGAATGGACGAAGAATGTGGAGATCTTCTTTGCGCTACTCTCGTAACTTTCGTATAATGCCCGTTACACCTTCCCCTCACGCACATGAAGAAATTCTCCCTCCTCCTCGGTACCCTCGGTGGCGCGATGGCCGGGTACTTGCTCAGCAATACCACTCTCCGTGAGCAGCTCATGAAGGCCAAGGATCCGGAGACTGCTGCGAAGACTCTCGGTAAGCATCTGCAACGCGACGGGAAGAAGATCGCCCAGGAAGTGCAGGACTTCGTGCAGAGCGACGATGTGCAGAAGAATCTGAAGAAGGCGAAGGCCTACGCCCTCGACAAGCTCACGCAGGCGAAGAAGGAGGCGAAGGTCCTCATGAAGCAGGGTGCCGCCAGTGCGGGGAAGGCTGTCCGCAAGGCAGGGAAGACCGCGACGAAGAAGGTGAAGGCGTTCAGAGCGAGTGCGGTGTGAGGGAATGGGCAATTCGCTCCAGTTTTTCTGACTGGTGGAGCGTCGTAGGGGGCTTTGGGAAGCGTATTCATTGACAATTCCATCGTAGAAATGAACTATCGAGCGCCATGGAGAAAAACCGCCTCCCCGCGCTCGTCACCGCAGAAGGCATCATCGACCCTCAGACGCTCGGGGAAATCGAACGCGATCCGAAGTACGGTGCTCCCATGGTTGTCGGCCACATGGTCGTTCCCTTCCGGAGCAACATGGAGAGCGCTTTGGCGCGAGCGCTCGAAGAGAGCGGCGAACTGGATACCATCGGAAGGAGTGGTCACTCACGCATTGGTTTGAACCTCCGTCGTCGTGAGAAAGAGAAGGTCCAATTCGATGGATCGCAGCGAGTGATCGTTCCGATAGCTCTCTCCTCCCTCCGTGCAGTTGATATCCGACTCAATGGTGTGAGGGACGAGTTCCTCGGGGTCTTCTCCGATATGGTGCGCGAACGACGTCGCGAGGTTGGCGTGGGGCGATTGGCACTCGCTTCTCGTAATGATGCCCTCTCGCGTGATGATATCTTCGATGCGATAGGGAAGAGCCGTCTCCTATTGCCGTCGCACGTGAAGCCTGAGGAGGCTGTCGACGAGCACGGAGTCCTCTCTCTCCCACTCGATAACATGCGGCACCTCTTCTGCGAGGAGAACTTCGATGAGAATGCCATGCGTGATGTGATCCGCTTGGGGAAGCATGCACTCTCCGGTCTGCAAGAACCGGTTGACGGGCGTCCCAAGCAGCTCACGGAGCACCAGTTCTTCGTCGGAGGTATCCGCATCTCCATGGGGCCTTACACAGCCATTATCGATGAGGAGACGAATACCGATGGGGTGATCCATCTCGCCGCGAGGGTGCTCGATGGCATCCGCACGACCGGGATTGACGTCACACGCCAGGTGGAACTCTTCAACTCGCTCCTCAAGACTGTCTCGATGGAAAATCTGAAGGTGCGCATGCGCCTCTACCATGCTACGAAAGAAGTGCAGGATTTCTCGAAGAAGGTCATCAATCAGCGGACGATCAACCATGGTGTCAGTTTCTCCGAGGTCGTTGAGCTTGAGGAACATCCAGAGAGGATTCTGCGTCTCATGCGCGAGATCAGTCCAACGAAGGCAGATGGTGGCCCGTACGGGTACTTCATTGGACCACAGAAGAGTCATGAGATCCCCTGGCTGCCGCTCGCGAAATTCCAGAGCAGGTACCTGAACAACGTGAATGCGAAGGTCTCCGCATCCGATCCCAAGTACTGCGTTTTCGGAAAAAGCGTGCCGCACTTCGCTCGCGGCCTCAGTTCCGTGATGCCGTACGTCGGTCGAGAGCAGAATGAGGGGCACGTGTGTGCTACGTGGGCATTCCCGTCGCCGGGCGACCTTCAATCTATGCTGCGGCAGGGAACAGGAGTCTTCATTGCGCACGACCTCCGTCCACGTGAGAACGCTCATACGACGGAGAAGCCGTACCTCAACGAGAATCGCATGCTGTTGAGAGCAGATTCTGCGGGGAATGGTATGTCCAAGGAAATGCCTCCCCCGAATGATGTGTACTTTGACGGTCAGCTCTTCAGTGCCTTTCAGCGTCTCCATAGAGAGGAAAGGGCGAGATTCTTCCTCGCACGTCACAGCTCCCCAGATGCGTTTCGCAAGGGGACAATGATGCCACAAGAGGTGCTCGAGTGGGACAGGCGAGGGTTTTGGATCCGTGCCAACGCGAAGGAGAGGATCGATCGCGTCGATACTCTCATTGCCATGTACGGTTCGCATGCAACGGGTATGGAGGATGTCCTCCGAGAGCAGCTCATCCGCTTCTCCCTCCGCCTGAAAACGCACTTCGGTGAGCGCCTCGGGTACATCCATGGCAAAGGGCCGGGGGTCATGTACATTGCCGATGAGGTTGCGGAGAATCTCGTAGCAATTGCGAAGGAGCATCCGGAGTACGCAGAGAGAATCACGGAGAACATTCCGACGATTGGCGTTGGCATCGATGCTGAGCGCATTGGTCAATCTCCCAATTTCCATCCCCCTGCACAGGTGGATTTCCAGGCGAAAGATAGACTCATTCGTCAGAAGCACATGAACGATCGCGCAACAGTGAGTGTGTTCAATATCGGCGGCGCAGGTACCCTCGAGGAAATCGCCCTCACGTTCTGCTCCCAGAAGCTCCTCAAGAGCATCCTCGCGCCGATGATTTTCATCGATCCGAAAGGATTGGGCAAAGGTGGCAGACACCTGTGGCAGAGTCTCTCTGATCTCATTCACGATCTCGCAGAGCAGAAGGTGATAACGCCAGAAGACGCGAAGGTTGGACAGAAGAACATTGTGCAGCTCCTCCAGTCGCACATGGCAAACTTCATCCACATTGTGCACTCGTACGACGAAGCAGCGGATATCATCGAGAGCTTCGACCGGGATCCTGTGCACTACTACATTCACGTAGCGAAGATTCCCCGGTCGGAAGTCGTGCATGCTTTTGATGAAGCCATGGCCACTTTCGGTGAGACGGGATTCGCGATGCCGTCTTCACTGCGACCTGACCGGATCTTCAATGATCCCCGGTGGGAGGCAGTTTCCAATGGCAAACTCATTTCCGGACACGCGCATGAAGGAACACCAGAGCTTCCTTGATTTTCCTCTGGCGTTCTGTAGCATAGACGGCGGGCTCCTCCGAAAATGGTGAGAACCAAGCACCACCCCCCGAGGACTAGCCCACTTTTTCTATGATGAGTCCGCTCGGCAGGAAGGCCCCAAAGAAGAATGCGCACGGGACGCGCAAGGGGGGATCGACACGCTTCATCGTGGTGACGGGTGGTGTGTGCAGCTCGCTCGGGAAGGGTATCGCCGTCTCCAGCATCGGTGCCATCATGAAAGCGTGCGGGTTCAAAGTGTTCGTGCAGAAGCTTGATCCGTACTTGAACGTCGACCCAGGCACTATGAGTCCCTTCCAGCATGGCGAGGTGTACGTCACGGATGATGGTGCAGAGACGGACCTCGACCTCGGTCACTACGAGCGCTTCATCGATGAGCCGATGAGCAAGCTCTCCACCGTGACGACGGGGCAAATCTACCAGTCGGTGTTGGGGAAAGAGCGACACGGGGACTTCCTCGGGAAGACCATTCAAGTCGTGCCGCACATCACCGATGCCATCAAGCAGCGGATGCAGGAGGCAGCGGACAAGAGCGGTGCGCAGATCATGCTCATCGAAATCGGCGGGACGGTGGGGGACATCGAGGGCGAACCGTTCCTGGAGGCGGTACGCCAGATGCGCTCGGAGCTCGGCAGTGATCGTATTTTCCATGCGCACTTAACGCTCCTGCCCTACCTGCAGGCCAGCAAAGAATTGAAAACGAAGCCTTCACAGCTCTCCGTCCGCGAGCTCCGACGCATTGGACTCCAACCCGACATGATCATCGCCCGCGCAGACCACCGGATTCCCAGTGACCTCCTCGATAAGATCAGTCACTTCACGGGGGTGGAGCGCAGAGCGGTGATTCCCGCGGAGACGGTGCATTCCATCTACGACGTTCCCCTCCATTATCAACGCTACGGGATGGGGGAATTCATCGCGGAGAAGCTGGAGCTCAAGAAGGTGAAGCCGGACATGGGCAAGTGGGAGGAGGGGGAACGGCGGCACAACGCGGTGAAGGACACCGTGAAGATCGCTCTCGTCGGGAAGTACACGCACTTAGATGATGCGTACTTGAGCGTCATCGAATCCCTCAAGTCCGCAGCGGTCTTCGCAGGGCGGCACGCGGAAGTGGTGTGGATCGACTCAGAGAAACTCGAGGAGGACGATGCGGATGCGTGGAAAGCTCTGCGGCAGGTGAGTGGCATCTGCGTGCCTGGTGGCTTCGGGACGCGTGGAGTCGAAGGGAAGATTGCGGCGGCCCGGTACGCCCGGACCGGCAAGGTTCCGTACCTGGGTCTCTGCCTCGGCGCACAACTTATGACGATTGAGTTCGCGCGCGCAGCACTCAACGATCCGGAACTGACGAGCGAGGAATTCGATGAGGCAGGTAAGCTCAGCGATGCCAAGTACGTCGTACACTTCCTCCCCGGTCAGCATAAGAATAAGAGCAAGGGCGGGACGCTACGGCTCGGCGCGTACCGCTGCAAGCTCCTCCCGAAGACGAAGGCGTACGAAGTGTATGGGAAGAAGAGCGAGATTTCTGAGCGCCACCGCCATCGTTACGAGTTCAACAATACGTTCAAGAAGCGCCTCGAGGAGAAGGGGCTCGTCTTCTCCGGCATCTGGCCGACGACAGGGCTCGCGGAGATCGTCGAGCTCAAGGACCACCCCTTCATGATGGGGAGTCAGTTCCATCCGGAGTTCCAGAGCAGGCCGCATAGGCCGCACCCCTTGTTTGCTGCTTTCCTGAGAGCGGCTGTTGGTGGGAAGAGAAGTGGATCGCGGTGAGTGGACAGTGGATAATGGACAGTGGACAATTCAGTAGCAAGGAGAGTGGATTTTTTCTGCACACCGTACGGTTTCAGTATTGTCCACTATCCACTGTCCGTTATCCACTCTCCGTCATGTCTATCCTTGCTGTCACCCACCTCTCCCTCACTCTCCAGGACCAGCACATCCTGAAAAATATCTCCCTCTCCGTAGAGGAAGGCGACGTTGTGGGACTCATTGGGCCGAACGGCAGCGGGAAGACGACGCTCTTCAATGTGCTCTCGGGGTTCCTTGTGCCCACGCACGGGAGCGTGCACTTCCGTGGGCAGGACATTACGGGGTTCTCGCCCTCGAAGCGCGCACACATGGGCATCGGTCGCGTGTTTCAGAACTTCGGGATCTTCCGCGAGATGACGCTGGAGGAGAATGTCCTCGTTGCGCTCGAGGCCCTCCCCGCTGAGCAGCGCAAGGCTCTCGGGAACCTGAAGGAAGTTGTACAAGGGACACTCGAAATGGTGGGACTCAGTGGGCACGCGAAGAAGAAGGCGGGTTCGCTCTCTGGCGGGCAGATGCGCCTCCTGGAGATCGCACGAACACTCAAGAGCGGCAAGGAGCTCTTCCTCCTCGATGAACCCACCGCAGGAGTGGCACCGAAGATGACGCACCAAGTCGGCGATCTCATCAGCGAGCTCAAGCGCGATCGCAAGACCGTCCTCATCATCGAGCACGATCTCCCTTTCATTTCCCGCGTCTGCGATCGTGTCATCGTCCTCAACGTTGGCGAAGTGGTGCTCGATGGCAAGCCGAGCGAGGTGAAGCAGCATAGGAAGCTACAAGAGATCTACTTCGGTGCGGATCCAACGAGCTGAGCTGCTGCCCTCACCCCCTAACCCCTCTCCCGAATACGGGAGAGGGGGGGATGTTTCTGTTTGTTCGTCACCCTTCTCCCGAGTCCGGGAGAAGGGCCGGGGATGAGGGCAGCAGCGTCGAACGTTGGAATGATTGACAGAAATTATAGATGTTTCCATATACCTTTGACTTCCCTGCACCTGAGCTGCAGTGTAAACGCTACCCTTTTCCTCATCCCTATGAAGAGAACTCTCGCTCTTGGGTCGCTCCTCGCGCTCGCACTCACAGCGTGCCAGCCGTCGCAGGAGGATCCCATCAAAATCGGTTACCTAGGCCCTCTCACGGGTGACTTCGCCTCCGCAGGTGCTGATACGGTGAATGCCGCGAAGATGGCGGTCGAAGAAGTGAACGCTGCAGGCGGAGTGAATGGTCGCATGGTCATTCTCATCGCGGAGGACGCGCGTTGCACGGGCTCCGACGCAGCGAATGCCGCGCAGAAGCTCGTCACGGTCGATAAGGTGGTCGGCATCATCGGCGGAGTGTGCTCCTCGGAGACGCTCGCTGCAGGGGCGATTGCCGACCCGGCGAAGGTTGTAGAAATCTCCCCAACGAGCTCGAGCCCAGAGATCACGGCTGCAGGAGATTTCATCTTCCGCAACTACCCAAGCGACGCGCTCAAAGGTATCGCCCTCGGGAAATTCCTCCAGAATGCGAAGTTCACGAAGCTCGCGGTTATCAGCGAGAACACCGACTTCTGTCAGGGAATTCGCAGCTCGGTGAAGGATAACCTCCCGGAAGGCACCACCGTCGTCTTTGACGAGGTGGTAGACGCGGGCACCAAAGACTACCGCACGCTCATGACGCGCCTCAAGAACCTCGACTTCGATGTCTTCCTCGCGAACGGCCAGTCCGATGCGACGGTCGCCGAGATGGCCAAGCAGATGCGTGAGCTCGGGATGACGCAGCAGATCGTGGGTACGGACACTGCCGATTCCGTTACTCTCCTGACCCTCGCGCCGGATGCGGTGGAGGGACTCAAGCCCCTCTCCGTGCCGAGTCTCAGTGAGGAAGGCACGGGTAAGCAGTTCGCGGACCAGTTCCGTGCGAAGCACGGCGAGCCGCAGTTCGGCATGTTCTTTGCCGCGCTCTCCTACGACGCGACGAAGCTCCTGCTCGAGACGATCGGCAAGGTGGGTACGGATGGCGAGAAGATCCGCGACGCACTCTACGCTCATGAGGGCTACGAGGGCGTTGCTGGGAAGTTCTCCTTCGACGGCAATGGCGATGTCGAAGGTATCCCCTTCGCCATGAAAGAGTTCAAGGGCGGGAAGCTCGTCCAATCCGAGCTGATTCCCCTCGAGTAATTCTGCAGAGGACGGAAGAGCGCGGGCGGAAGCCCGCGCTCTTTTTGCGAGGCTAGGTGCCCTCACCCCTCTCCCGCTTTCGGGAGAGGGGGATGTTTGTTGTTCTGTTCTTTTCTCGCCCCCCTTCTCCCGCGTCCGGGAGAAGGGCCGGGGATGAGGGCAGAAGCTCAGGAATCAAGTTCTCTGCTAGAGTCTCATCGTGCAACTCCTCGTGAACGCCCTCATCGCCGGGTCGCTCGCAGCGCTCCTCTCCGCGGGACTCTCCCTCGTGTACGGTGTCCTCGGGGTATTTAACCTCGCACTCGGGCAGTTCGCACTCACGGGTGGTTACGTCACGTGGTGGCTCCACGTCAGCATTGGTCTGCCGCTCCCCGTGAGCATCCTCGGCGGCGTGATCGTCGCTGCAATCGTCACGTGGATCGCATTCGAGGTCTCCGTCGCACCCTTCTACCGCAGGCACGTCTTCCTCCCGCTCGTTACGACCATTGCCTTCAGCATGATCCTCGATGCGCTCATCCTCCTCCTCTTCCAGGAGCGCCCGTACTCCATCATCGCGGTGAAGCATTCGCTCCACTTCGCCGGTGTGTACATCTCGGTGGAGCAGATTTTCCTTATAGCATTCACGATTGTCTTTCTCTGTGCAGTCGCTTGGGTACTCCATTCAACGTCCCTAGGACGGAAGATCCGCGCGACAGTCCAACACAGTGACGCCGCCCGGAGCCTCGGCATCTCGAGTGCCCTGCTCCACCGTAGCGTCTTCATCGCCAGTGGGATTTTGGCTGCCCTTGGCGGCATCTACCTGGGCATCGACCAGAACCTCACGCCGCAGCTGGGGTTCCCGCTCACCATCAAGGCGTACGCAGCGCTCATCGCGGGAGGCAAGGATAACTTCTGGGGCACGATTGTCTGCGCGTACCTGATCGCGCTCCTCGAGCAACTCGCGATCGGCCTTCCCTGGTGGGGAGGGGATTACATCGCCGCGGGTTTCCAGAGCGTCGTCGCACTGCTCTTCATCATCGTCGTTCTCCTCCTCAAGCCTCGCGGACTCTTCTCGGGGTTACGCCGTGCCATCTGAATCTATGGATTTCTTCCTCCACCTCGTCGTCACCATTGGCCTCTGGATCCCCATCTCGATGGGCTACACGCTACTCTTCGGCAAGGGGCAGGTGATGCACTTCGGTCCCATCGGCGTCTCCGTCGCGTGCGGCTACGCGATCTTCGTGACACTGGGTGCGACGGGAAGTTACATCGCAGGTATCGCAATGGGCATCCTCGTCGGGACAGCGGTCTCCCTCATCTTCGCCTGGCTCGCACTCCGACTGGAGAACGACGGCCTCGGCGTCATGTCCATCGCCGTGCACCTCGCTGCCATGGTGATTGTGCTCAACTGGACCGATGTCACGCGCGGAGCGCTCGGTATCCCGCGCATTCCCCGGATGCCCTTCCTGGAAACGCTCCCGATGTTCGCCCTCGCGGTCACCCTTGCTTCGCTCTTCTGGATCGCCCTCTTCGTCTGGGCGGACAGGAGCGCACTCGGACGCCAGATGCAGGCGCTCTCGGAGAGTGAGTCCTTCGCGAAGGCGATGGGTGTTTCCAGAGCGAAGGTCCACACGATTGCTTTCGTTCTCCTAGGGCTCGCGATTGTCAGTGACAACGTCTTCTTCGCCCAGTACATCCACCTCCTCCACCCGAACGACTACCACTTCCCCACGTTCATCTTCCTCCTCGCCATCGTCGTCGCAGGGAAACCGGGCAGCATGGTCGGGGCAGTGCTCTCCTCGATTCTCCTGGTGCTGCTGCGCGAAGGGCTGCGGTTTATCGATCTCCCGATCTCCGTTCTGGGGCCCATGCGATTACTCCTCTTCGGTGTCATCCTCCTCACTGCGGTGTATGTGCGGCGTGATACGCTGTTTCCGCAGAAGAGAACGGTCTAGGGAACAGGGAACAGAATATCAGGGAACAGGGTCCTGTTACTCTCTAGCGCCCTTCGCCTCGCGCGGGCGATAATCGTCCTGGTTGAGCATCCACTTGTATAGCTTTTCTTCGCCGCCCACGCCCGGTTGTCCATGGTGACCGAAGACGATGTCCACGATGTATGCCCCCTCCAGTTTCTTGCTCGTGGTCCAATCAGTTGGGAATTTGTGCTTCCGTCTCGTTTCAGGATTGTAGATACCTTCCTGGTGCTTTCCTTTGTCTCGGAAGAATTCGAGTCCTATTGCCTCCAGAATCTGCACTGCTTCTCTGAGAGTGAAGAACTTCCCTCGTCGAGTGTTGTACAGGTAGTCCTGAATTTCCTGTGCCATTGCGTGCAGTTGTTGCTCCCGTTCCCTGCGCACCTGTTCTGCAGCTCTCTCTACTTCTTCGACGAGTTTCTGTCGATGGAGCAGAACGCTCGTTGTGGAGTGACCGTTCACTCTCCGTCGGTGGACAGGCTTACTCGGCGGAATCGAGAACGCCTCTTCTCGAGTGCCGTTTCTCATGTGCTGCTCTTCTGGAGTCTTTTCTCCGTTGGACTGCGCAGAGTCGGCTTTCTTCTCTAGAGCAAATGATCGTCGGTTGATGAGCGCATCGAGCTGTTGCACAAATGGCGCTGATAGCGCCGGTGCAGATTCCTCGAGGAGAGCAGGATCGATTCCCTGCAGAGCGACCTCCGCTGCTCGGAGTGTCGCCTGCGAGTACGACGAAGGCGCAGTCCACGTCAGGACCCTCTCCGTATCGCCACGTTTTGAAGCCTCGGTATTCCACTGTAGCTTCCATTCCTCAGCGAGGATGACGATTCCCTTCAGGAGTTCGCTTCGGACTCCCTTGCGAAGGAGTACCAGCAAGAGTGTCTCGCGCATGTGCTCTCCATCGGGATCGCGCTTGCGCAGGTACGCGTGCTCCAGGCTCTCCGGTACGACGGAGAAGAGCTCATGCTGGTTCGCGGTATCCAGCATAGCGAGTCGATGCTCCTCGGGGAGGGCTTTGTATCCTCCTATCAGCACATCCGCTTCGCGCTGATACAGCCTGCCATTGGGTTCGATGGAGAGCGAACGATCCGCGTATTCCACATCCAAATGGGCAATAGTTTTGTGGGTCAACTCCCGGAAGTGATGGACCGCATCGTGTGGGAATTCCTGTAGCCGTTCGAATCCATCGAGGTGGTCATCGACGTACGCGACCTCTGCGGAGTGGGTATCGGGATGCTCCGTGGAAATCTTCTCGAGGATGTCTGCCAGGGGGGCGAGACCAATCTCCCGGAGGGACGAGGTGTACTTGCGGATATCGTCGTTCGGTGAGAGGAGGGATTGCGCGTGCCTCAAGGTGCGACGCGGGAAGAGGAGGGGCATTGTCACGTTGAGCTTGCCGATGCTTTGCCAGTGCAGTTTGCACACCGCGAGGAGCACGTAGATGATCTCCAGTACCTTCGCGGGCGCATGGCGCTGCGCGCATCGTAGGAGCACCCACTCGCGAGGCTCGAAGTTCTCCTGCGCATGGGCGAGTACGGTCTCTGCTACGCATAAACCCGGCGTTCCCAACTCTACCTGCCCCAGTGCACCGTAGAATTGGATACGCGTGTTCCTTTGCATCTGCTGCAACTCACTCGTAATGGTTTTCAGCTGCTCCTCGTTGATGTTCTTCGGGATCTGGAATCCGATGACATTGTACAAGCGTCGCGTCTCTCGCCAGCTCGCATTCTCCTTCACCTGTGGACAGGGATCGAACAGGGCGTGAAGTATTTTCTTGGTGCTCGCTTTCTGGAGGAGCGGCTTCGGGATCCCGTACGCAGAGAGGGGAACGCCGTGGATGGTCTCTTCAGATCGTCGACGATTCATATGTAATGAATAGCACAATGCATTGATTTCGCAATGTATTTCAACGTGGCTGAAGCTCGCTGCAGAACGCTGTTTCACGCTAGGATGCCCCCAGCGTGAATCTCTCACAAACCATCCTCGGAACGAGCTTCGAGAACCCTACCGTCCTCGCTTCCGGAATCATGGGGATTACCGCGGCGAGTTGGCGGTACGCGGCAACGAGTGGGGCGGGGGCGATCACCACGAAGTCGCTGTGGCCATTCGAGCACAAGGGGAACCGTAACCCCACGATCATCGCGACGGATCACTGGACGCTCAACGCCGTTGGCGTGCCGGATGCGGGGCCGGAGAAAGCGCGTGAGGAGATCGGGGACTACTTGAAGGATCCTCCTGTTCCGCTGATTGCGAATGTCATTGGCTTGAACGCAGAGGAGTTCGCGTCGATCACGCGCGAGATCGTTCCGCTCAAGCCGCACTTCCTCGAAGTGAACCTGTCGACGCCTACCTTCGTGAAGCTCCGAGGAAAACTCTTTGCAGCGGACCCGGGGGAAGCGAAGGAGATCATCAAGGCCGTGAAGGGTGTCGCGAAGGGTATTCCTGTCTTCGCAAAACTCACACCCAATGTCCCGAACATCGGCGAAATTGCGCGCGCCTGCGTCGATGCCGGAGCGGATGGCATCACGGCGATCAACACAGCAGGCCCCGGCATGGCTATCGATCTGCGCAGCCGGATGCCTATTCTTGCGACACACAAAGGGGGACTCTCAGGTCCAGCACTCAAGCCGATCGCCGTCCGCTGCATTGCCGAGGTCTACGAGGCGACAGAGGGGAAAGTTCCCATCATCGGTACGGGCGGCGTGTACACGGGTGAGGATGCGATCGAGCTCCTGCTCGCTGGTGCGTCGCTCATCGGCATCGGGACGGCGGTAGGGGAGCGTGGCATTACGGTGTTCCAGCAGGTCTGCGATGAGATGCAGTTCTGGTGCACGAACGAAGGTGTGTGGGATATTGCAGACCTCGTCGGTGCGATGCATAAGGAGCTCAAAGCCCGCAAGATGGAACTCGGTATGCGCCCTTCCCTGTAACCCATGTCCACGATTCCCCTCCAGAGCCGGCTCCCGCGCACCTACCGCATCAAGGAGATCAAGCAGGAAACCGAAATGGTACGCACCTACACCTTCGATGGTTCACTCGGGGCGAAACCAGGACAGTTCGTGATGGTCTGGCTCCCAGGCGTTGACGAAGTGCCGATGAGCGTCGCATACGATGATGGAGCAACAACGAAGATCACGTTCTTCGCCGTGGGTGACCTCACAGAGGAACTCGCGCGCAGCAGTGTTGGCGATCTCGTAGGACTTCGCGGACCCTTCGGTACGTGCTACGAGTGGAAGCCTGGTGAGCACATCGTCCTCGTCGCAGGAGGTTACGGCGCTGCGCCGATGTACTTCGTCGCGAAGGAGTCCGTGCAGCACGGCTGCACGCTCGAGGTGATCGTGGGTGCGCGCAGCAAGGAGCATTTGCTCTACATCACTGAGCTCGAGTCGCTTCCCCACACCTCCCTCCATATTGCGACGAACGATGGCTCTGCTGGATTCAAAGGATTCAACACCGAGGTCCTCGAGAAGCTCCTTAGCAGTTGCCCGCGGGAGTCGAAGGGAGCGAAGAAGGAGGATTGCAGTCCTGTCGACCAGGTCTTCGCTTGTGGGCCAGAGATGATGCTCAAGAAGGTCTCGGAGATCACCGCGAAGTACGAGGTTCCCA
>JAUSFD010000022.1 GCA_030649955.1 Candidatus Peregrinibacteria bacterium
GTTGCTCTAATCAATGGTATGAACCCCCGAGCAAGCTCTGGACTCCTTTTTCCGGAGCAAGCTCCGGGGAATCAGACCATCGACTCCGCAAGCAGGTATACTTTCTCCAGGCCGCTCGTCCGGCGTAGCCCCGCGCACGGGGCGAAGTCGGATTGAAACGCCCCCTTCTCCCGAGTCCGGGAGAAGGGCCGGGGATGAGGGCACCCGCTCACCCCCTCCTCACCACATACTGCTGCCAGATCTCATTGTTCGCGAAGGGGACTATCTGTGTGTGCGCATCGGGATTGGGATTCGCTCCGAGCTCATACGCCGAGGGCGTGTAGATGGAAGCACCGCCGCCCTGATTCACCGCATGCGCAGCCATATCCGCAATGCGCGGATCGTTGTTGCGTTGTCTCGCCTCCCACCGCGCTGCATCCGGCCAAACGGCGGCGATGGCCTCTCCAGCGGAGCGGTACGTGCGACGGTCGCGGTTGAAGCCATTCGTGTCGATCGTGCAGTAGTTGAACCCGGAGGGAGACTGCTCGATGTACGCGCAGACGTAGTGGTAACTCCCCTTGCGGAGGACAACCCCATTGATGCCGATGAGGCGGAGCATCGCGAGAGCCAACCCGGCGATGTCCTCGCAGTCCCCTCCTTCCAACAGCATGCGCTCCGGGCTCTTGATGTCCTGCTGGCGACGTGGCTCGGGGACGAACTTGTGAACGATGTTGATCCACGTCCCGATCGCCTCCGGAGTGCGCAGTTCGCGTGCTGCCTCCTGCATGTAGATCCTCGTGAGTGCGAGATCCCCCATGCCCGGGTTCTGCTCCCGGAGCCTCGAGACCTCCTGCTGGAACTTTCCCATGGGTCTGCCACCCTCGGAGATGAACGACACCCCTTGACGAACATCCACACTCCTCCCATCGGGACGCAGCGCCAAGGGAACGCGTCCACTGCGGCTACTGTGGATGAGCGTCGGCTGGTGCTCCGCACGGTCGACGTAGAGGCTCGTGTGCCCTCCGCGCATCCGGACTACTCGCCCATCCCGCCTCTCGTGGATCTTGTACGCTCCCTGAGGTCCTTCGACGTTGAACTCATCAGCGACCACGCCGTTGGAGAGCGCGTCGAAGCGCACCTGCACCCTGTCCCCCTCTAAACTCTGGAACGCCCCACCTTTCGTCCGGTCGGCGCCTGGAGCGGATGCGAGCACTTGCGTCGCCGTCGCGAGGAGGTGCACTGATCCAGAGAGTCCCCAGACACGGACACCATCGCACGCGAAGTCCCACCGCAGCTTCCCCCACGTTTCCCTTCTCACATTGATTGCACCTTCGATGCGCTTGGCTGCACTCGTGAGCGAAGCGATGTGCTGCTCCACCGTCGCGGGGGGAATATCCTTCCTGCGGAGGAAGTTCCCCTGCATGCGCTCCGTGCGCAGCGGCTGACCGTTGATGGTGATGCCCTCGATGCGTGCACGCACTTCGTCGGCATGCTGTCGCTGCTCCTCCGTCTCCTGTGGACGGCGAGAGAACTGCGATCCTCTCTCGCTGCGGTATCCCCCTCTCTCTCGTTCGAATCCACCAGCCCTTCCTCCACTGTATCCACCGCCAGGTCTCGTACTCTCATACCCACCGTATCGTTGCTGCGGGAAATTCGGCGCATCGTATCCGTGCGCCTGTGCACCCCATGGCAAATAGGGCATGTGCCGCACAGATGAGGGTACGCGCGGATCGTTCTGTGGAACTGCCAGAGGGAAACCCCACGGGTGCTGCCACATCATCTGGCCCTGAGGTGTGAAAGCGTACGGTTGGTTCGCATGAGCGAACACATCACCCTGGTGCATCCCCCACTGCTGTTGCGATCTCCACTGTCGTTGATAGATGGGCAGATTGAGAGCACCCCTCTGCTGCAGCATCTGGAGTCGCAATTGCGTCTGGAACTCCGGCGTGTTCTGCAGGGGCATCTGCTCTGGATTCTGGAAGCCTTCAGGTGGTGCGAATCCGTAGGGCATTTGAGAGATACCACTTCGCCCCGCTTGGCGGGGCTACGCGGTACGAGAGGAGGAAGTGTCTGGTTCTAGGGAGTGGTATTTTTTCATTGAGTATGAGACGGGGAGGGGAAGAGAATCTGCGATCCTCATCCCCTCCCCATGCGTCACAGATACTCAGAATTGTCGTTACACAGAGCGGCGAGTGCTGGCGGCGCCAGTGCCGCCTTTGCCGGTGAAGCCCGGACCACCGAACGGTCCAGTAGCGGCGACATTGCCGTAGATCGTGCCGCTGTTATTGAAGTACGGTACGCCTGTGTTCTGATATGCGGCAGGCATTGCGGACACTGCGTAGTTCACGTAGGGAAGAGCTGCTTGAGGCACACTGAGAGTTGTGCCACTGAACTGTGTCTGCGGAACAAGCGAATGCAAGTATGTGAGGTATGGAATCGAAGCCTGCGGACAGGTGCCAATGACTTTCGTCCCATCTGGACGGAAGTTAATACCAAACTCTTTGGAGATGATATTCATTGTTTCGACGAGCTGAAGTATATCCATTCTGGCTGCAACTTCCTTCCGTTCCTCCTCAAGTCTTGTGAGTTCTCGCTCGAGCTCTTCCACATTCGCACTCCCCGGATTTTTCCGAGCTTCATCAAGTCGCTTGCGGAAGTCTTTCGACTTAGCATCTAGTTCGACAAGCCTTCGTTCCAAGGTATTGACACTCTCCTTCATGGCTGCAGGGTTATTCACGCCACGGAGAATATTGAGGAGATCACGAATGAATGCGAGAACGCGATTCATATTGTCTTTCTTCTCCGGAGCGACTGCAGCAACTGCGGGTGAAACATTGTGGTATTCGAGAGTCTTGTTCTTCGGTTCGAAACGCTTATTCCAACGGGAGATTCTGACATTGAGCTGCGTGAGGAATTTCTCCCTCTGTACCTCAGTGAGCTTTGTGAATTCCGGCTCCATTGCCTTGCGAGCATCCTCAATTTCTTTGTCTGACTTCGTGGTGTTCACGGCATTTGCGAATGCATCACCTAATTTCTTCATTGCTTCAGGAATATCTGGGCCAGCGGCAGGAGCAGCATGGAGTTTGAGGTCCTTGGTCTCCGGCTTGAATGCGCGATCGTATCCTTTGATCTGGTCATTGAGGTGCTGGAGGAACTTCTCTTGGTCTTCCGGAGTCATTGCACTGAACTCTGGCCTCAAGACATTTGCAGCTGCATCAACTTCATCTACATTGCGCCGCCTGTCATTTGCCATTTCGATGAACTTCTTCGTCTTCGCATTGTCCTTGAGTTCATCGAGCCTGGGTTTGGGGCCGGCTGCCGGGCCAGATGCGGGGACAGCTGGCTTCTTCTCACGAGCACGAGCCTCTGTAGTGATCTGCTCAACCTGTTTCCTATGCTCTAGCATCGCCTCTATTTGCTTCAACCCATCCTTGGGGAAAGTACCATTGACCGGAGCGTCGGCAACCTTCTTAAGGTTGGCATTGAGTGCCACGATTCTTGTATCTTTCGCAGCAAGAACGGCCTCCCTCGTTCGCTTCACATCTGCTTCGTACAAGGTTTCGCCGATATCTTCCTTCTTCGCATTGATAGCGTCTCTGTACTCTTTGAGAAGAGTACGGAAATTTACACCTGTGCTCATGAAGTTCTCCTGTTCTGCATTCCTCGCTGTCACATCCCCGGCAAGAACAGGGGGTTTCGAAGGTGTGAAATCGAAGCTCTCTGCGAGTAGTAGAGCCTCTACTTGCTTTGCAATGCTCATTGCCTCGGACATTCGTTCCGCTGCATTGTGCTTCGGATCATCGAGGATTCCCTTCACGATCGTCGTCTGACTATTTATTTCGGTAACTGCCCGATCTTCCCAGTTAAGCCCCTTCAATTTGATCTGCTTGAGCGATTCCTTGTTCTCGTCCTTCTCCTTCCGAAGTTTGTCCTCTTCAAGGGACCTTGCTATACGTGCAGCGAGAAGTTTCTGGATCAAGCCGATAGCAGGTGGATAATCCTTATGCTTATCTAGCTTCTGTGTAACTGCATTCGCTATCTTATTCGCCTTCTCGAGGGTTGGCTCAGTCTTGAGTACCTTCTCAGCCTCCTCAGTTTCCTGAGTGAGCTGATCTTTATTCTTCTCGAAGTCCGCATCGAACATCAATCGATGCTCGCGGAGCGAGCCGACTGCCGGGAAGGAATGTGTGTATCTGTTCTCCATAGTTGGAGGGGGTAGTGAATGAGATCAGCTGAATGCCTGTTCGAGGGTTGTGATGGCTGCTGATTCCTGAGTCTTGGCACTCTCCTCTTTCTGCTTGAGCGCCGTGCGCTTCGATGCTTTCACTTCATCGTCGACTTCGATCATGAACTTCGCACACTCTTCATCGAACTTCTTGTAGGCAACTTCGTATCGCTTGTTGCGCGCTTCCTTGTCCTCGGGAGTCTCGCCAGCGTACTTCGCATCGAGCGTTGGAATATTCTCGAGGAGGAGATCCGGTTCGATCTCCGCCATGAGCACGTCGTAGAGCTGCTCGGCGAGCTGCTGGTTCGTCGCGTCGTCCTGGACAGGAGTCGGCATAGGTTCGGGAAGAGATTTTTATGTAACGTACGTAGTGTACCAGAAAGTTGACGTGGGAACAATGGGGGTTTCGAGGCGTCTGCCCTCAACCCCCATACCCTTCTCCCGGATCCGGGAGAAGGGGTGACGATGCAAAAGAACAACACACAACCAACATTCCCTCTCCCGCGTCCGGGAGAGGGTTAGGGTGAGGGCAGTCGCTCCGCTAATAGAACACTCACGTTCTTCAGAACATCAGCATTAGAAACGCGAATGACTCGGTATCCCCTGTCACTGAGGTAGGCATCGCGCTCTCGGTCGTACCCTTGCCGCGTCGCATGCACGCTCCCATCGACCTCGAGGATGAGCCGCTTCTCCTTGCAGCAGAAGTCTGCGATGAAGGGGCCGATGGCGACCTGCCTGCGGAACTTGAGTCCATGGAAGCGCCTCCCTCTCAGTGCGTTCCAGAGGACATCCTCCGCCTCCGTCATCCGTTTGCGGAGGTGCTTGGCGTACTGGCGCTTGTGGGACTTCTGCTCCCGTTCGCGAATCTCTTCGGCAATGGACATAGTGGGTCATTCTACATCCTCAGGGAGACGAAACAGAACAGCACACATCCCCTTCTCCCGGATCCGGGAGAAGGGGGAGGGATGAGGGCACTTCCCTCACTTCCCCTCCTCCACCGCCGCTGCCGGAACCTTCTTCCCGAAGAGCGTATTCCACGCACCGCTCATGTAGCTCCCCGCAACGGGGATTCCAGCACCAACCCACTTGCTCAAGATTCCAAGGTGTCCCTTCAGCGCGCCGAGTCCAGCGAGGAGTCCGCCGTGGTAGAGGGCGTAGCCACCGATCACGCCACCAGCGGTGAGACCACCAACGACACCCGCGGTGATGAGGAAGTGCTTCATGTTGTCCTTGAACTGACGCCACTTCACCCCGAACCAGTTGCGGATGTCCTCGCGGAACCACGCCTGGACCTTGCGCTCGGTGCGCGAGCCGAACCTGCGGTGCATGTCCGTGTTCATGTTCCGGAGTTTGCCCAGTTGAATGCGCAGCTTGTCGTCTATGTCTGCGTTGTCGTAGGAACCGTCGGCCATATCGATCTCTGCGATCATCCCATTCTTCTCCATTTGAGCATCCAGGAGTTGGCGGAGGGCTGCGACGATCGACGGGAGCTCCCTCGCGGCGAGCTTCTGCTCGGCTGGCGTCATCCCCCGCTCCTGCATTGCGAGGATCTCATCCGCGCGGTCCATCGTTTTTTTGAGCATCTCCTGGTAGCTCTTGTAGTCATCGAAGACTTTGAGGCCAGTTTCCTTCGGGATTTCGACGGGGACGGGTTTCGCTGCCATGGGAGATCAAACGGAAAGTTGGCGCTGGAGATCCTCGAGCGCATCGATCTGGTGCTTGAGCTTCACCGCTGTCGCGATGCCGGTGGCGAGCGGCAGAACTCTCTCATTCAGTTCCTTCTCATTCTGGAGCGCTTCTCCCTGCAGCTTGTCAAAGAACTTCAGCATCGTCTTCTTCATCGCCGGATCCATTTTCTGGCTCTTGAGTGCGTCCTTGTAGTACTCGATCTGGATGACGGTGAGTGATGCGAAGTACGCCGCGAGTTTCCTGTCACTGGAGAACACGTCCTCCACCTGCTTCCTCGACAGTGGCTGCCCCTCGATCTCGAGCGATGCGAGCAGTTCGTTCGCCTGCTTCTTCAGTGCTGCACTCCTCGCGAGCTTGCTGAGTAACTCTCTGCGCTGCTTGCGCATCGACCGGTAGTACGTGAGGTAGGCCGTGAGCGTTGTGTCCTTCCGCTCCAGCGGCTGCTTGCGGTACTTCTCTAGGAACATGTGGATTTTCTGCAGGTGATCCTTGGACACACTCTTCAAAAATTTCTCCCACTTGCGCTCCTCCTCCGACGTGAGGAACCACCGGTGCAGCAGACCGAGGATGCGCTGCTTGAGTGATGAGGAGATTGCTTTCGGATTCATTGATGGGAGTGTAGGACAAGTAGCACGGAAAGCAATTGCGGTTCTGACCTCACCCCTACCCCCTCTCCCGTCTCCTACGAGAAGTGAAAGGGGATTTCTCACTCGAGAACTTTTGACGGGGGAGAGGGGCATGTATTTTTTGTTGTTTGGTGAATGGTTTTCAGAACTCCGAGGAAATCCATTTCGATGTCATTGTTCGTGAAACGGAGAATTCTGTAACCGTGATCGCGCAAGTACTGTTCACGCAAGAGATCAACATCCCGTTGATCATCGTGGATGCTGCCATCAATTTCGATCACCAATCGATGTTGTATGGAAACGAAATCAGCAATGAAACGACCAATGGGAAATTGGCGTCTGAACTTGATACGGAAGAAGGACCGATTCCGGAGTGCATCCCAGAGTTTCTCCTCGTGTGGAGTCAGCCTGCGTCGCAGCTTCCGCGCAAAGCGGAGCTTGTCTCCTCGTTGCTGTGTGGGCCGTTGCATAAGTCGCTCATTCTAGCTCCCAAACACAAACAATACATGCCCCTCTCCCCCGCTTGTTGTTTCTGAATGAGGAAAGACCGTTCATATCAAATGGGAGACGGGAGAGGGGGTAGGGGTGAGGTCGAACAGAACAAAAACAGCACACAGCCCACTCGTAAGCCCCAAACACCTCTTCCAGGAAATCAGTTTTCCTGGTATACTACATAGATTTACCAAAACAAAAAACCAACCCATGCCGAACGTTGAATTCACACATACGCCGCTGCAGCCGAATGTTCTCGACGAACTGAGACTGAGTATCAACGCGAACATCGGGCGCACCCAGCTAACGACGAGGACGGCGCTCCAGCAGCTCTTCCACCGTCAACCGACCGAGGAAATTATTCGGCACCATCAGGAAGCAGTGGATGTGCCGGGATTCCAGACGACGCTCTTGAGCGCGGGTGCGCAGCAGCTGAGCCAAGCAATTCGTCAGGAGATCGTGAACACGGTGACGACGCCGCTGCGCGGTCTGGACTTCCATGGTGACACGTTCGACCGCGGTGTCGATGCGATCAATCAAAACCTCAATAGACCTGGGCAGCCGCAGCCGACTCCGACTCCTACACCAACACGTACTCCGCCGACACAAACACCAACAGGATTCTGGGGCAAACTCTGGAAGAACCCGTGGGTATCGGTGCCTGTCACTGTGGGAGCTACCACGGGTGTGGCGACAGCGAGCGTCGCAGCTGGTATGAAGCTCGCGGAGGTTCCCGTCCTCGGGAAAATTGCAACGGGCATCGGATCGGGCATCACTGCTGTTTCGAACTACCTCACACCCATCACGAGTGCGCTTGGCGTTCCCGCAGGTGTCGTCTCACCCTTGGTCCTCGCTGGTTTAGGAGTGCCTGCCGCACTGTGGGGTCTCGGACACTTGAAGCGGGGAATCGTGAGCTCGTACACCGGCAAGGAAAAGCCTAAGCTCGATGGTTTTTGGCAGAATCTCACGACCCCTGTTTGGGATGGAGTGAAGATGACAGGAACTGTCCTCAGTTCTCCCATTTGGGCTCCGGCACTGGGAGCAGGATGGGTTCTTGGAAAAACTCCGGGGGCAATAAGCAAGACTCTCAGCACCGTCATCGGCACTCCGGTGAAAGCTGTGTGGAACGAAGTTGCGGAGACGTTCAAGAACCGCAAGCTCGCTACCGTCGGAGGTCTAGCTCTCGGCGCATTCGCGAGCTCGTTCTTCCCAGGAAGTTTGTTAGCAACATGGCTCCTCACGGGCGGTATCGGCGGCAACTTGCTCCGCCGTTCGAACCTGAAATCCACAGGCGGGGGAGCCGCTGCACCCGCCCCTCACTAATCGATCGATGTTCACACACCCATTCCCCTCCGGCTCCGAACGCGAGAAGCGACTGTGCTTCATCACCTCTCCTGATGGGCAGGATAGAGCCCTCCCCCCATTCCAGTGGCTCAACGATCAGCTGATGGGTGGCATGCAGGGAGTGAATGAGCAGCTCAATCCGCAGATCCCCTCGGAGCGGAACATGATGGACGACGTACAGTGGATCAATGCATTCGTTGGGCCTGATGGGAGCGGGAGCATCTTCGATGTGCCGGAGAAGCCCGCTGTCCCCGCGGCGCCCATGACTCCCGCGAAGGCATTGGAAAGCCTGTCACCGGCTGCACGCGTTGCTGAGTGGGAGAAGTTCAAAGCGAAGTTCCTATCACCCGAAGCTTCCAGCATCGCTCCGGAGCTGGGACTGAGTACAACGCCGGATGAGGCGAAGAGGCAGGTCCAGTACGCTTCGGACATCTTCGCGATGGTACTCGGGCAGGTGAGTGGTGAAGCGCTCAACAACATGGATGCGACGAAGCGACAGGTCGCCGAGCTTGCACTACGTGCTCGGTACGCTCCGGGGAAGCCGGGCATCCTCCACCAAGATGTGAAGAGTGCTCGGGCGAGATCGGACAAGGGGAAGCAGGGGCTCGACTACACCAACCCTGAGCTCTTCGCGAAGAGCATCGACGGGTCTTCCTTCGCCAAGGGTGCAGCACTCCTTGGAATCGTGGATCAGGAGACCCTCAAGGGACTCCAAAGCCTGCGTGGCGACATGGATGTGAGCGGGAATCTGGAGGTTCTGCGCGCACGGCAGGAACGCAATCCTCTCAATCGCAGTATTCGCGAGGGGGTGGAGCAGAGCAACCGCACGTTCATGGAGAACTGGGATACTCTGAGTGGGAAGCAGAAGTTCGCGATCGCAGCGATTGGCATCTACGTCGGCTACAAGATGTTCAACTCGAACTGGAAGGTGCTCAAGGCCATCCCTGTCGGACTCGTGGGGTGGTACGCCTACCTGCGTCTCGTCAAAGGGGATACAGAGGCGATGAACACCATCGGGACGACGATCAAATCCATCGGCGATATGGCCGAGGCAAAGGTCACGAAGTTCGGACGCTGGACAGGGCACTTCGGAAGCCAGGAAGACGTGGATTATCTGAACGTCATGGCAAACTTCCTGGGGAAGAACTACGAGAAGATCCGTCCGTCCGCAAATGCGTTCGCGGCACTCTCTCAAGTGAGGCTCTCTACCATCGCCACGGCATTCACCCTCAGTGATGACGGACGCGGCGGCTACCTGGAGCTGGATCCGAAGAAGAGCAATCTCCTCACAGAGCTGAAGGCTGTCGCACGCAAGGAGGGATACAACGAGAAGGAACTCATCGACTACTTCCGCACGCACAACGGCGAGATCAGTTCAGGCATTGCCCACGTCTTCTACCTGCATGGTGCGAGCCTCCCGGGGAATCGCGAGACCGCAGAGCACATCGACAATGCCCGTCAGAGCACATCAAAGGTCATTTCTGTGGGTGGCAGAGTCGGCGTGAATCCCGAGGCATCATTCGACGACATTCCCGACACTGCTATCGATCCGGAATCGGGGAAGACCTACCGACACCTCTACTGGACTCTTTGCGTGGCAGGAATGAAGAATTCCGGCGAGGGCTCCTTCGTCGATCTCATTCGCAAGCTCTCCGATGTGAGTTCGCCAGAGAAGAAGAAGGATAAGGATCGCGAGAATGCGCAGCGACTGAACAACCCTCTCAATGCTCGCGTGCTCGGGTTCTTCGCGAGTGTCCGCGATGGAACCGACGTGAATACCCTCAAACCGAAGGAGGACATCCTCAAGAAGAACGGAGTCCTCTCTGCCGAGTTCAACGCGACGATCGATGACTACGAGCGCATCCGTCTCATTGATGCTGATGCGAAGGCCACCTTCTCCCAGCGCATGGAAACAATCATGGAGGACAAGACGAAGAAGCTCTCAGAAATCTTCATCGCCATCGAGCGCCTCAAGTACGCGATCCTCATCAACGCGACGAAGAAGAAGCTCCCCTTGGACAAGAACGACGCGCTCAATATGACGGGCGGCCCAGGCGAGCAGACGGCATCCGCCGTCTACCAGTTCCTCATGGGTCCCATAAAGCGCAATGTCTTTGCAGCCACGAGCGACTTCGATGAGATCAAGCACATCGAGGATGTGGAGGCGCTCATCAAGGAGCGACTCCTCAAGGACATCAAGAGCATCAACGGTGTTGGATTCCCAGTGCTCAATAAGAAGCTCGAGAGCTACCGCATCCTCTTCAAGGCACTCAAGGAGAAAGATGTCCTGAATCCTACCCTCGTGACGATGCTCGGCGGCGAGCCGAAGGGACGTGAGCTCCTCAATAATCTCCTCGCCCTCAATACTAAGGAGAGGGTGGAAGCGATGGAGCGCTACTTCTCCCAGCGCATGACGAACTCGCTCGCACTTGCCATGCTCACGATCCACCAGAGCAGCGGAGAGCATCGCTTGCATCAGGAAGCGGACCAGCGCAGCGTGACTCCCATTGAGGAGCAGAACCTTGCTGACGAATTCGATGTGCTGTTCAAGGAGATTGTGGGTGATGTGACCGGAGGATCGGGGATTACGACGGTGCATGCAAAGGAAGGGATGTGGGAGATGGTGGATGTGCGGGATGCGAATATTGGTTTCGATTCCATTGTGAAAATTGACTTGAAAGCAGCTGTGAAAGTGGATGAATTTCCGGATCTTCGCGAAAAGGATGAACCACTCTATGCAGATGGGCTTTCAAAACTCAGCACCCTTGGGCATGCATGGTTGCTGCTCAAGAATCGTGAGCGCGCTGGCACAATTAGTTCAACAGAACGTGATCAATTGCAAGACCTCGAACGGCGTGCAGAAAACATTGCCGAGAAACTCAAGGAGCACATTGATAAAGTCCTCGATGCAAAGAAGATCGAGCTCGCATCAGATACAAAAGGTCATGCCCTCGTAGACCTGATGCTGCGATTACTCACTGCAATGAAAAAGGAAAATACAGATGCATGGAAGAAGATTGATAACTACCTTAACGTTCACAAGACTGGAGCAGCTAAGCCTCCTCCTGGCACAGAGAACCCTACTCCAGCAAAACCAGGAGAAGGTGGAGGAACTGCAAAAGTTACACCCATACCCGAAGGCCAGAAGGGGGTGGAAAATGACAAAACCATTGAATCCTACGCTCAGATCCCCGGACTGAAAGTCGAGCGTGATCCGATAATGAAGAAAGTGACTATCAGCAGAAATAATGACTATCAATTGACCATCCCAATGGATGAGTACGACTCTCTTAGTGTTGATAAAATTCTTGACCGGTGGATTCGGCACGCCCTTGAAACTCTGAAGCAGCGAATGAATGAAATCGTAAGGGACCCATATCGGCCAATTTCTGGTATGCCAATAACTCCTACTGGCTGGAGTGTAGAACTCAAAGATGGCAACATCGTCGAGTATATTCTTGAACCTCGAGATCTTAACATTGGCTTCAGCAAACTTGCGAGGACACCCTTCATCACACTTCTTGATGCGGGAGCTCGCAACATTGTCGAGATGTATGTGCGTATCAGCGCAAGACTGAGGGCTGATGCAGCTGATCCATTCAATCCGCCTGCACTGTGAACAAAAAAAGAGGGCTCCTTCGAAAGAGTCCCTCAGTTTGCCGGTAGTTTGACCCACCGGCGGGGTGGCAGTTACCTGCCGACAGGCGGCATTGGAGCCGCTGGAACGGCAGGTCGTTCCACCCTGATGTCAGTGAGGATTTTCAGAGCAGCCCACAGGTCCTCCTTCTTCAGCCTTCCAACGACGAATTGGAAGGTAAGTTGAACCAGATCGGGGCTTGGATCCAGCGGACATTGCATTGTGACGATCCTCCCTTCGCTATCTTGGAACGTGAAGATCACGTCCGTGAACGCGTCGGGGTTTTCGTGCGACAGCAACATCACACCTTCAACCTTCACAACGATCCGATTCACAGCCTTGCGGCGGTTGACATCACCGATCCGCTTCGCAAGCGTTTCGAGAACGTCTTCCCAGCCTTGCCCGAGCGTGGCTCCGGTCAGCACTGCAGCGAAGCACCACTTGTCGTGCCTGGTGTACCGAGAGCCGAGGACCTCCTTGAGATCTTCCATCTTCTTAGAGAGGCGCATCGGGCTGGCGGGTGCTGCGGGCACGGGGGTGCTGCCGCCTGTGCCGGGCGCGGAATTCGCGGGGGCGGGCGTAGCGGGAGCAGGGGTAACGACCGCGGGCGTTGCGGGAGTGACTGTCGGCGTTCCAAAGAAGTAGTTGTACGCGGCGACAGCACCGACCAAGCCCAGACCAACCACAGTCACACCGAGAACTTTTGACCACATCATTCTCTCCTTTCCGGCAATTAAGCCGGTATAGGGGTGCGGAAATTGTCCAGACGGGCGAAACCTACAGGTTTGCGGAGTTTCGAAGGAGCCTTTATAATTATACAACTTTTATAGATAATAGCAAATACACACCGGATTATTGGTTTGTTGAGGTTTTTGACATATGTATATTTTGATTTATAATATATATTGAGCTTCCACACGGATTTGGCTGAGGAAGCTCTGATCCTTAACAACGCAGTGCACAACTCTAACAATCAGAAAGTGAGGACCTTATGTCTCATGATCATGCACACGATCATTCTGACAAAAGTGTGAGCTCTGAGCCTTCGAGCACACATCTGGAAGAAGAGAATGAAAACAACCTTCCGAACCGGCTCGTGATTCTTTCTCATGGCAAGATCATCGTGACTTGGCCATTCATCCTGACCACCTTTTTCATGTTCCTGATGTGGTCACTCAACCTCGCGGACGCACGAGTGCTGTCCTGGGTCTGCTTCCTAGCACTCTGGATGACACTTGCTGTCACCTATCTTGAATTCGGAAGGAATGTGGTACTCATTGGCGGGCTCATCGCAATCCTCCTCGTGACAATCGTACTCCAGAGGTTCGGATTGCATGCGCTTCCAGAATCGTTTCACTTCCTAGAAAAGATCCCTGCTCCATTCACGGCATACCTCTGGCTAATGACGGGAATCTTCATGGCCTTGCTGTGGATTCCGGAGTACTTCGGGGCTTGGTGGTACTACAAGTGGGAGTTCACTCCCGCTGTTATCCGGCACATCATGCCGGGAGGCGATACCATCGAGTATCGCCTCGAGCAGGTGATTGTCACCTTCACCACCGGAGACTGGTTCGAAAGACTAGTCTGCGGCACAGGTACAATCATCCTGAAGGACCGGGTGAACCACAAGGTCCTGGCGATGATCGAAAACGTCTGGGATCTAAAGAAAAAGGAGGCAATTCTTCAGAAACTCTTACCGCGGGAAAGCCTGTAACGTGCACTGCGTTGAGTGCGGGCAGGTGGCTCCAAGCCACCTGCCCGCTTCGGCGTGAGCGATTATTTGTGCACGACAAAAGGGGTGGGGGCGACGGCTCTGTCGTCCGTCACCCCCTTTTTGGCAGGCAGCCATCAACGCTCAAGTCCGATGCAGGAAGAATTCCTGAGATTTCTCTTCTAGACCGTTGACCTTCCTGTAGATGTACACCCGGATTTTATCCGGAGGCGAGAGTGGGTCCTTGAAGTCGTACCGGTCGGTGTAGTAATTGCCAGTGGACAGCGTATTGGGTGGATCAACTATGACGAATTTCCACCCCCCGCCCATCGTTGGCAATGAGACATAGTACTTGAACACCGAGTTTCCGGATGAATCTTGGGTACCCGTATCCTCCTTGACGAACTTGGACTTGCTCAGCATCCGCTGAGCGTAAGTGTTGGGGTCGTTGACGTTCTCTGGTGACTCAGCGGTGGCGAAACAGATCGCATGAAAGATCCAGCTCATAGCACTTCTTCCACCAAACGTTGGCTGACCCAGGATGAAGCCACCCAGCAGGAACGTCATCACCATGAACAGGAACAACGCGAGGCCCATCGTTTTTTCCTTGCTCTCCACCTTGATCCAGTAGGCCAAGAGGAAAACGAGGAAGAGAATGAGCCCACCGACCAGGTAGAAACAGACGGCCGCCCACACGTTTGTCGTCAGTGCATGATACATAGGAACTCCTTGCGCCTATTGGCGCGGTTGAGGTTTTGAGCGTTGATTGGAAAGACCTGCCCAAGTAATATTATACCACATTTTTCTGAATTTGCTACTTTCGAGAAATATTGTATAATTACTTCGGAATATCGCTCTTTACAGCGCATCGGAGTCTCTTGTCTCTTTTTCGGGTCAACCCCGGAGGATCTATGAAAAAAATTGCAAGACTGTTCGACGTTCAGAACGTATGGGTGCCGCTTCTGTTCATCGGCGTCATGGTGTGCGTCGGCTTCGGCTTGAAGCGCGACTATGCCGCCTATCTTTTCGGCGTCGGCACCATGGTCCTGCTCAAAGCAGGAGCGGTTGGTTACCACTACGTCACACGCAAGCCTGAAAAGCCTGCAGCAAAAACCGGCTCAGAACCGGTACGCCTCCAGAAGGCTCCGGCCGTCGTCCCCTCCGCTGAGGCCGCCGGCCACAAGCCGGCAGACTCTCACGCAACCGTGCACGGCCACGCGGCCGAGCACGACTAGGAAACAACCCGAGCGATATTCCAGCCTGGCCTCGGTGGCTAGGCAACCTCAAGGGCGAGCACTTCGGTGTTCGCTCTTTTGGGATGGGGGTGTTTGTTGGTGTTCTGTTAGGACCTCACCCCTATCCCCTCTCCCGTCTCCTACGAGGAGTGAAAAGCTTTTCCTCACTCCTGAACTTTTGACGGGGGAGAGGGGAATGTATTTTTTGTTGTTTGGTGAATGGTCTTCAGAACTCCGAGGAAATCCATTTCGATATCATTGTTCGTGAAACGGAGAATTCTGTAACCGTGATCGCGCAAATACTCTTCGCGCAGCAGATCAACATCTTGCCTATCATCGTGAATGCTACCGTCAATTTCGATCACCAATCGGTGTTGCAGTGAGACAAAGTCCGCAATGTAGCGACCAATGGGAAATTGACGTCGGAACTTGATGTGGAAGAATGATCGGCCTCGGAGCGCTGCCCAGAGTTTCTCCTCGTGTGGAGTCAGCCTGCGTCGCAGCTTCCGCGCGAAGCGCAGCTTGTCCCCGCGTTGCTGTGTTGCCCGTCGCATAAGTGATGAATCATAGCTTCCAAACAAATACAAAACATCCCCCTCTCCCCCGTTTGACGTTCGTAAATGAGAAAAGAATATTCACGTCAATTGGGAGACGGGAGAGGGGGTAGGGGTGAGGAAAAAAAACAGAAAAAAACATCACAATCCCTACGCTGCAACCTTCCTCTCCAGCTTCACGATCCTCCGCTCGTGATTGTCGATCTTGTCGTGGGAGTTAGTCATTCTCTCGTTGGAAATCCTTCTGCCGCATGCGGCAATTGCAAGAGGAAGAAGTCTGCGTAGACTTTGCCTCTCCATGACCGTGCGAGCCACCACATCACCATCGAAATCTCTGATTGGACAACAGTTGCATAAGCGCATCCTCCTGCTGAGTGCTGATCCAAAGCCAGAGGTGATCCTACCCCTAGACGCTACAGAAGATCTGGTAGCTAGGGAACGCCTTCGTGCAGAGGAGGAATTCCAGGATGCTCTCTGCGCTCGTACGTGGTGGCGCCTGACACCAGAAGAGCGATCGATCTTCCGGGAAGAGATTCGCCGGAAGAATGAGCACTACCGGGAGCATCCGGAGAGCGCGGGCCTGGACTACGCCTGCCAGAAGGAAATACGGCGCCTGCTTGCGGTCAGCTGGCACATACAACCGCTTCGTGGTAGGATTGGTACTGTATGAAAGCTACCAGAAAGATGCGTCACCTGACGGTGGAAATCATTCCTGATGCGGAGCAGGGTGGCTTCACTGCACGTCTTCCGGACATCCCTGCGTACGGTGAGGGGGAGACGGAGGAAGAGGCGATCGCGGATCTCAAAGAGGCGCTGCAGGGATATGTCGAAGCGTTCGGTCTGGAGGACGCACTGGCACGCTTGAGCTCTCCCGTCACTCTCCGGAGCATCGACATCGATTTGGCGAAGCCTACGCTTGGGTAAGCTCCCTCGTCCTTCTGGGAAGGAGATGGTTCGCTTTCTTGAGAAGCAGGGTTTTCGTTTGGTACGCACCCGCGGATCCCATCATTTCCTGGAACGCACTCCGTACCGTACTTCCGTACCAGTACATGGGAATCGCTCGCTCAAGACTGGCACGCTCCGCAGCATCCTCCGTGACACCAACATGAGTCCTGCGGAGTTCGAGCACTTGTGGAATAGCTGAACGGAGGGCTTCCGGCAGCGGTGATGCATTTCATGCTATACTCCGCTCGATGCCCGCGAAGAGAAAAACGAAGGCGAAGAGCCCTCCAACTCTGGCGCAATTGCGTTCCAAGGTGTTGCGCATCACAAAGGAGCACGGCGTGTCGAACGTCCGGATCTTCGGATCGTTCGCGCGGGGGGAGCAGCACCAACGCAGTGATGTGGACTTGCTCGTCGACCTCCCCGAACACATGAGCCTGCTCGATCTCGCCGGACTGAAGGTGGATCTGGAGGCAGCACTTCGCCGAAAGGTGGACGTTGTGCCAGCACGCTCGATTAAGCGCGCTCTCCGGAAGTACATTCTCGCAGATGCCCGTCCCCTATGAGATCTTCGAAGAGGGATCCTCGGGTGTACTTGGAGGATATTCTCTCTGCAATCGCACGGCTCGAAAAGTATGCTGTGGATGGTAGAGATGCATTCTTCACGAATTTCCTCGTGCAGGACGCGATCATCCGGCAGGTCTCCATCCTTGGAGAGGCATCAGGGAAACTCCCAAAGAAGCTGATAGAACACTATCCGGAAATCCCGTGGAAGGACATCATCAGTATGCGGAATATCATCATCCACGATTACTCGGAGATTGATCTTCCAACAGTTTGGGACTCTGTTGAGCAGGATCTCCCTCAACTCAAGAAGGCCATTACGGTGATGCTCAAGGAGATCCCTGACTGAGAGCGGATATGAGCGGAGAAGCTCAGTTCTTCTTGGGATTCAACCCCTGTCTAATCTCTCTCCTGCGCCGCTCATCATCGTCTTTCTTCTTCAGTTCCAGGAATTTGACGACTTCATTCTGATCCTGGTCCGCACTGGCGATCACCTTCTTCTGCTCCGTTGCCGCTCGCTCAATCACCTTCGTCACCGCTTTCGGAGTGGGCTCACTTGCAATCTCAGCCGCTTCGAGTGCTTGATCGTGGAATTCCTCTTGGAGTCCGAGACGCTCTGCTTCCTCTTCGCGGAAGAGCTGCACTATCTTCTGATAGAGGAGACCTTGAATCCCCTCCGTCTCGATCTTGCGACAGACGGACACTGCGGACATGCCGAAGATGCGGCGAACGCGATCGGGGTCGCACATCCGGATGAGCGGGGCGTAGAGATTTCTGTAGAGCGTTCCCTCTCCTGGGTCTGCCGGTGGGGTGGCGAAGCGGACCATAGAGATCAGGCAGCCACTGCCTCAGCAGCGGTTGCACGGTAGAGGGAAGGGATCAGGAACTGGTTCTTCTTCGTATCTTTGAGGTTATCCTCCACATCTTCCTCACCAACTTTTCGTGAGAGAATCCCCTCCTTCGTATCGAGGAGGAGGATCTTGTCCGCACCGGGCTTCGCATTGAGCTGCTCCAGATGCACGTGCGGAAAACTCGACCTCGAGTGAACGAAGCACTCCACCTTCTCGCCGCGCAGCTGGAAAGTGATTGCACGACCGTGCTTTCCGAACTCGGCGAGTCGCTGATCGACAGTGCCCGTATTCGCCTCCTCCGCAGTCGCGTGGAGGACACGGTGACGCTGGCCGTGCCAGCGAATGTCCTTTGCGGCGTGCCACATTGCTTTGGCTTTCTTCGGATCCTTCGCATACAGCTTGCCCATGATCTGTTTCTTGAGGAGACCAGAGTTGCCTGTGAGATTCGCATCGAGGAGCGTTTGCACAGCGGCAGGAGAGATCTCCAGCTTCTCGAGCTGAAAGCGCAGTTGCTCCTCCTGCAGTAGGATATCCTGGAGGTTCTTCGGCCTACCCCCTGACTTCGTGAGCTCCTTTTCGTATTTCGCCTCCAGCTTGCCCAGGACCTTCACGAGGTTCTGCTTGCGGTGGAGTTCATCCTTGGAGAGTCCGCCAGGATTCGCTTGGAGGTGATTCAACCCCAGACGAAATTGCCCAGCCTCCGTGAGGATCTCCTGCTCCTGTAGAGAGAGGTGAGCCATCATGTTCCTCGCGATGGCGCGCTTCGCATCCGCACGGAGAGCAGCACGCTCGCCCCAATGGCAGATCGCGTAGAGCATGGAGTTCCATTTCGTGTTCGATGCTTTCAGCTTCTCCTCCGCCATCCCCTTAATCTTCGTATCCACCGTCGACTCGTGACTCCCGAGAACATTCCACGTCTGCTGCAACCGATTCTCGAGAATCGCGGCGTTCGCCGCAGTGGTGGAGCGCAGGATTTGCGAAGGGTCTGCTTCCGCACTCGTGACTTGGGATCCTTCTGCGCGCTCGCGTGCGCGCACCTCTCGCATGTCACTACGACGGAGCAACCGTCGTTCACGTACGTTTACTTCCCCAGAAAGAGGGTGGATGTGTGTTTTCATGTATTCGTCTAATTATAGCGGAAATTTGCTTCTTGGTGAAGCGCTGTGGGCACTGCGAAGGCATTGCTTTTGAACCTGATTTTGTTGTATAATATTCATGAAAACACACACCCGATGCAGGTCACACAACCCTCACTGTTCGGCGATGCGGAGCACCGGCTGCTGTGCGACAAGTCGAATCCCAATGTCATCCCGTTCGCGGATGATGAAGAGGGGGATGAGAAGAACGTGAAATCGAAGAAGGGAAAGAAGAAACGCGCACCAGTCACGAATGACCCTGACGAACTCAAACGCATTGTTGATTCCTTCGAAGCGAAGACAGACAAAGAAGAGTCAGTTGAAGCGGATCCACTCGAGGGGAATCTCCAAGCAGCGAGGAATGCTGTTATGGACAAAGCATCTCGTACATTGAGATTCTTGAGAAAGTTCGACGTGAGACGGACATACATGACCGCAGATGAAATTGAACAGAAGCGATTGGGAAAGGTGCTGGCGGAATCCGCGAAGAAGCAAGGTGAGGCTTCAGAGAAGCTCCTCAAAGGAAGAACGCTCCGTGCTTACTACGAACTGAAAGGAACGGCAGTACGCTGTCGAACTCGAGTGCGGTCGCTCATGGAGGGGAAGCACGTTTGCGAATCCGTGAAGGATCACCTCATGAAAGAGCGCGATACTTGGCAGAACCACATGGATAACTTGAAGAACGTCGCAGGAGCTCTAGGGGACAATCCCGAAGCGATCGACGCGAGCAGCCATATTCAGACGCTCGACAAGAGAATCGCGCAAGTGGAGACAGAACTCGACAAGTACCAGAATGATCTCTCTGAGACGAACGAGGGGAAGGTCATGGACAATGTCCGAGAGATGGATGAGAAAATTACGATGTGGCTCATTAAGCATGAGCCATCGCTTGCGCTCCAGGTAGAAGATCTTCTCATGCAGAATGCTGCTGGCATCGGTAACAGGCTCGAGACCACCATCAATAACATTCAACTGAAAGGAAAGAGTACAACCGAGGCACAGGCGGAGAAGGATATCTTCTTGAAGATGGCGAGTACGATCCGCGGCGATCAACGCACGTGGGTCAAACTCTTCACGAAAAGAGGTGCTATCGAAACCGTAGGAGCAGTAGGAGCTGCTGTAGGGACGGGATTGCTGCTCTCAAGCACGCCCTGGGGGCTCGCTGCACTCGGTGCCGCGGGGCTTACAAAGGGAGCACAGATTGCCGTACGGAGTTTGAAAAATCGCATTACGAAGGGGAACTGGACCCTCCAGGATTGGTACAAGAGCCATGTCGCAGCGGTCTACCAATCGAAAGCCAAGGAGTACGGAAACGTGAACCCGGAGAAAGATAAGGATCGACTGCAGAAGTTGTTCCAACTTCCCGCAGGAACACGTGTGAAGGTTTTCGATGGAAAGAACTACCGTGCGTTTGCAATCACTGCGAAGGCCAAGCATCGCTACGTGCATGTGGTCGACGCGGATGGGAAGCGAGGAGCGATAGATACGGACACCGGCACTATCGCATTGAAGGAGGGGAAGGAGAAGTGGTTCGAAGCGAAGCTCAAGGCGAGCAAGCGGACTGACGATAAGGGAACGATCATTAAGGAACTTGAGGATCCATTCCAGGTCTACTTCACTGTCGATGCCACACCATGACCATCACGCAATCCTCCTTCGAGCAACTCCTCTCTGCGATCCTCCTCGCCGCCTCTCTGACGGATGAAGAGAAGAAAGCAATGCTCCAGGAAATTGGCAGCGGCAAGATCTCACCGGAGCTCATCGCTCGTCTCCAGCAATTCCTCGCGAAGGAAATGGAGGTCGCGAAGGCAGAGATCCAGCAACTCGATAGTGACATTGCGTTACAGGATAGACTGATCAACGAAGAAGTAGTTGCTCTGGGAACTGACATCGCAGAAGAGATGGAGGAAGCGGATGCAAAGTTCCAGATGATTCAAGAGGCTTTCGCTCAAGACTGTATCTCTCTAGAGCGACATTTCGACAAATCTGTAGAAGGCGACGTCCGCTCCGACGAGAAGAACGCCGCCGATGACATCCGCCAGAGTCTGAAGCAACCACCGCCTCCGACCGCTCAATAACGGCCTCCTAAGGTCAGGACTCCCCGAGTGGAGTATTCCTACGCTCGCGCCAAGCCAGTGTGCCGTTCGAGACTATTTATGCGATCTTCATGCTGCTCCAAACGATCCTTGAAGATGCCCTTGAAATCTCTTACGAGGTTCTCAGCAATGACAAGGAATTGCTGCACTAGTCGTGCTTCTAATCGTGCCTCCAATTCGCGAAGATCTTTCTTCGTAGCCGGTGTGTCGTCGTCGTTGGGCATGGATGGGAGGGGGAAGAAGAATAATCTGTGTTGATTATCGATAGCAAGGAACTCACGAAAGAACTTGCTACAGGCGCGTTGAGGTTTGACTTGCGTGATACCAAGTGAGAAAGAACGGTGTGCTCCAGCCTGCTGCGTAACCGAAAGTGAGTGTCACGAGTGCGATCCAATTCCTCGTGTTCGGTATATCGGGGAGTACGAGCTCTCCTCCACCCCAGGCAGGAGGAGCCAGTTGCGTGAGTGCTGCGTAGGTACTCTGGAGCTGTGCACCAGAATCGGAGGCTAGCTGTTCGCCGATAACATTGCTGTAGCGGATAGGGAGTGCGCCCTTTGCTGCAGGCTTCTTGGTAGATGCCTTCTTCGATGCCGCTTTTGCCGCCGAAGCAGGAGCTGCGCAAACATTGTCTGCACCTGGGGTAGGACTTTGGGTAAGGCACCAACTATCCTCAGATCTGGCATAGGCAATCCCCTCTTTCACAGACGGCAGCTTCACGGTATCCATGAGGTCACCACAGGGTGAAATTATCGAAACTTCCTCACCGGTATCATTCAGCTTCAGCCCTGACTCTAGCTGAAATATTAGGTTCATTCCTCCAGGCTGAACGACGTGCTCTGCGAGCCTATGCTCCTTGCTCCCTGAGCCTCGTAGATCGTCGAGGATCCAACCAGAGAGGTCAACCGGTGCATCTGTAGGGTTGTAGAGCTCAATCCATTCACCTTGTGTATCTGAGGACGAAGGATGGGCAAAGATTTCGGTCAGAATAAGAGTTCCTTCGCAGTTCTGCTGGATCTCAAGGGGCAGCTCTTCATCCGGATTCTCACCTCCTTCCCCTGCCCACAATCCGCTCTTCAAGTTCTTTGCCTCCTGCTCAAGAGCCCTGTACTCAGCCATTTTTTCGAAGGGGAAGCGATCGTATACACGCACAAAGCCATTTATGAGGAGTTCTGCCTGGAGAGAGGCTCCTTCTTGGGTGAAGACGTAGGCGAGGAGACGACCATAGGCATCGGTATCCGTATCATTCTGTAGTACAACTTCTTTGCCTATTACTAGGCTTCTCAAGAATTCCTTTGCCTTCAGTCCAAATGACTTTTCTTTGGAGTCTTCACTATTGATTTCCGGTGCATCAACACCGATGAGACGTACAGTCTCGCGCTCAGGACCTTCTGTTACAGAACCACTGCCTCTTCGCTCCGTGACGATGGTGTCACCATCGATCACCCGTACAACGTATGTACTCATGGAATTCGTCTTCCTCAAAGGCTGATAGTGTATCGATCCTTCTCTTGCATCACTCCATTTCAATACCGAAACTCCCATCCCCTCGGGTGAGAGGAGTGTGAGTTCTTCCTCGGTGTTTCGTAATGTCAGACCAAGCTCCTTGGGGAAGAGGCGATAGAGAGCACCTGGATCGATTATCCCTCCGTCTTTCAACGCTTTCTTTGTCCCTCCACTCGTCTGCAAGCTCCATCCATCGAGCGAAGCAACTTGAGAAAGAGTGTTCTTAAGGTCGATCCATTCATTCCCCTCATCCTTCCCCAGAGGGTTCGGTAGTACCGCGTACAGGATGAAGGCACTTGTACCGGTCCGGAGGCCTTGGCTCGGAAGCGCATTTGGCTGTCCTGGAGTGGGGAGGTCCGTCCAGGAGAAGTAGCCATCGGGCCGCTTGGCATAGGTACTGCCTTGGCGCGCTTGGGCGTAGGAGACCTCCTCTGCTTTCGCAGACAAGCTGCTTGGAGGAATGAGGCGAATCAGATCAGCATCGTTATTCAGAGTGATCCCGGTCACTTTGCCGTCTAGGAGGAGATACCCCCGAGCGGGTAGGCGGAAGTCATCCAGAAGAAACGTCTTCTTCGCATCGCCGATGGACCACCCACAGAGAGAGATTTCCTGACCAGTTGTATTCCCAAGTTCGATCCACTCCTGACCTCCGCTTTCGGGGGATGGGAGGAGCTCGGAGAGGACGACTCCGGTGCCAGTAGTAGGGGTGCAATCCGCAGTGAGAGAGGGCTCCACCATGGCTGAGGATGACTCGCCTTTTTCAGACCCTCCCGAGGGCAGAACTGTAACGGAAAGTGATTGTGTTAACGTATTACCACAGTATTCCACCACCTCGAGATTAAGACTGTAGGAGCCAACATCATCGTACGTGTGACTGCCAGGATTGCACCGGTCAGCCAGGGTGCCATCTCCGTAGTCCCAGCTGCACCTGGCACTTTCCAGCGTGCCCCTCAAAAGTGTTGCCTGAACATTGAGAGCAAGGTGGTCAACCCCCGTCGTCCGACCCGACTGGAGGTCGATCTGGAGACCAGAAACCTGAGCGTCATTTGGGGTACCTTGGGTGGGGAGGCAGAAGGGGAGGAGACTCCCATCATGATACCTTCCGTAGCTCACTCCCTTGGGGAGCTTGGGGTACTCAAGGCTATCCAATACTAAGGCTCCTGAGAGGATGCTTACGGTGCTCCCCAGCGTAGAGGGGGAGAACCCAAGATCTGTAGGAGAGATGAGAATGAAAGCACCTGGATCTATCCGATTGAAGGAAGTGAGGGCAACGGTGCGAGTCCCGACCTTGAGCTTCCAGGCATCCAAGGTCACAGAGCCTGAGCCTGCGTTGAGGATCTCGATCCAAGCCGCTTCCCCAGTGCGAACACTCGCGTAGACCTCGTTCACGAGAACGCGCATCGGGAGAACTGATCCTGTCACAGCTACAGGGACTGGCTCATCCTCAACCGGAAGTTCCATTGCAGCATTCGCAGACACATTCACCCCTGAGGAACGATTACCACTCGCATCGATAGAGATATGCCGGAGGAGGACTCCGGTCGCACTCACATTCTCCAAGATGAAACCCGTAGCCGTATTCGGGAGGATCGCTCCGCTGAGGACCCCGGGAGGGGAGAGCACCGTGATCTCTTGCAAAGTGAGATCTGGATCGGGGCTGACCGTCCACGTCACCGTCAGGACTCTCCCTGACGAGGATTCAGTGAGATGAGCAGAGAGATACGTTGCATCCGCAGGAGGCGTTGTATCGGGAACGCTTGCGTTGGGAAATCCGGGTGTTCCGTATTGAACGACGCCTGCATCGAACCCGAGAGCGGTGAATGCGGTCTGCCAGAGCTCAGGCAGATTCCCCAGTAGAGTGAGGGAGACACGCTCCATACTCGCTTTCTCTGTACCAGATCTGCCAGCGAAGGGAGCGCCAATCCAGTCATCGACCTCATCCTGAAGGATGCCATCGGCGGAACGGAGCGTGAGGAAGAGTTTGGAATTCACGAGCGAGATCGCCGGGACGACGTAGTCCGGTACCACGGCGAGTGTCGACCCCGCCTCGTCGAAGTTACTCACAAGCAAGAATTCTCCTGAGCCAATCTGTGCACCATGGGGGAATGTGAAGAAGACCTCATCGATCCCCTGGGAATTCCTACTCGCAAGCGTCCATCCAGCAAGGGAAGTTCCCGAGCTCGTGGCATCCTCCGTACTCGTGATTTCCACCCACTCATCAGAGGTACTGCGATCCGAACCCGCCCACATAATCTCGTTGATGAGCACCCGAGCCACAGCGTGCTGCGACCAGAGGATGAGACCACCCAGGAAGAGGATGAGAAAGCAGTGACGGAGGAGAACCCACATGCTCACAGTGAACGTGACTCCCTTGATTGGCACGATTGGTCCTCATCCCACTCGAGCAGGTCAACGGCAATCCTGGGCTTCCCTCTGAGGAGAATCTCGTTCCGTTCCCTGGGAGAACAACACCGGAATGTTTACCGGTCTCCGCAAGGCCATTTTGGGAGAAATTTGAGAAGGAAGCCTGCTTTAAGCCAAAAAAATCGCTCTCGCTCTCTGGAAATTCCAGGGGTAGTATAGGAGGGAATTTCTGCACTCACCTCCAGACTTCCCCACTGACTCTGATTCTCATGACCCGGACTAGCATCCCCTCCCGGCTCGTCAGCTAGCGCAGTCTCGCAGGAGAGTGGCAGGAACCCCATTTGTATACCCTGCCCTCATGCTCCATGGATCCCATCACCGCTCTCATCACTCTCGCCCTTGGGGGAGTTCTCGGCGTAGGTGCCGGTTGGTTCCTCTTCAGTAAGGGGAAGAAAATCTCCGCGTCTCTGCAACAGCAGATCAACGAACAGGAGCGCTCGCTCAAGTCGATGGAGGTGAAGATCATCGAGGCGAAGACGCAGATCAAGACAGCCGAAGCGGAAGCGAAAGCGACCGCTCGCGAAATCCTCAGCGAGGCCAAGCTCCAGGCGGCGGAGATGGAATCGAAGTTCCAGAGTGAGCATGCGAGGCTGGAGGAGAAGGAGAAGGGACTGGACCAGAAAGTGCATGAAGTTGAACGCCAGCGCACGCACTTAGACGATCAGCAGAAGGAAGTGGACGGACTCAAGGGCGAGCTCACGGACGCTGCCCTCAAGCATCGGGAGGCGCTAGAGAAAGTAGCCAAGCTGAGCCAGGAGGAAGCGAAGAATCAACTGAGCGCGGAGCTGGAACATGAGTTCGCGGACTACTACGCGGGCCAGATGAAGCTCGTGAAGGAGCACATGGAGGGCGAGGTGGAGGAGAAGGCGAAGAATTTAATGGCAGAGGCCATGCAGCGCTACGCCTCGGAAGTCGCAAGCGAGTCGACAGCGACCGTGGTGCAGCTCCCGTCCGATGACATCAAGGGGAAGATCATTGGAAAGGAAGGGCGCAACATCATCGCCTTCGAACAGGCGACTGGCGTCGACGTCATCATTGATGACACCCCGGGAGCAATCATTGTCTCCGGCTTCGATCTCGCACGCCGCTACGTCGCGAAGCTCTCGATGGAGAAACTGATTCAGGATGGACGCATCCAGCCCGCACGCATCGAGGAAGTGGTGGCGAAGGTGAAGGAGCAGGTGGGCAAGATGATGCTCGAGTTCGGCAAGCGCGCTGTGGAGGAGCTCGGCATCGCCGGCTACCCGCAGGATCTCCTGAAGATCATCGGGCGCCTGCGCTTCCGTACCAGCTACGGACAGAACGTCCTCAAGCACTCCGTGGAGATGGCGCACCTGGGACGCATGCTTGCTGAAGAAATGGGCGCGGATCCGATGATCGTCGTCGAGGGCTGCCTCCTCCACGACATTGGGAAAGCTCTCGATCACGAGGTGACAGGCACGCACGTGGAGATTGGCGTCGAGATCTGCAAGCGCTTCAAAGTTCGTCCGGAAGTCATTCACTGCGTCGCTGCTCACCACGAGGATATTCCGATGCAGTCTGCGGAAGCCTTCGTCGTTGCAGCTGCGGACGCTATTTCTGGAGCACGACCCGGCGCGCGCCGCGAATCCATCGAGGAGTACTTCAAGCGCCTGCGTGAACTCGAGGAGGTCGCGAAGGGCTTCGAGGGGGTGCAGCGCGCATTCGCCATCTCCGCAGGGCGAGAAATTCGCGTGTACGTGGATACCGTGAAAATCGATGACCTGCAGCAGCAGAAGCTCGCGAAGGACATCGCAAAGAAGATCGAGGAGCAGCTCACGTACCCGGGTGTCATCAAGGTCAATGTGATCCGAGAACGGAGAGTGGAGGAAATGGCGAAGTAGTCCGGCTTCGCGGGAGGGTTCACATTGCTCTGCCATAGCTGCTCCGGTTCCGAAGCGGCGATACCGCTACGCCGAGACTACATTCGAGAATTATGAATGGTGAATCTTGAATCATGGTGGAAGCATGAGATCCTGCTCTACTTCCTTCCCCTGGTTCATAATTCAATACTCTAGATTCACCTTCAAACACGAATATTTGTTTCAAATCGCTGTTTTAGGCAAAAGGGAGGCCTATTTGTTATGTTGAATATACTTGACAATTTTAACTATAAGTGTTTATATATGTCGTCATTTTCCCCTCACTCTCCATGCGGAAAATCCAGCCTTTCTCCGTGTTTGGGATCGCCTTCACCCTCTCGGCGATCGCCACCTTCTCCATCTCTGGTTCGACACCAACCACAGCAGAGATGTCTCAGTATTCCTGTGGAAATGGCGTCGTAGAGTACCCAGAGCACTGTGATGACGGGAATACGGTAGGCAAGGACGGCTGCACGGCAACCTGCACCATGGAGTGGGGTTTTTCGTGTCCTCAAGCACCGAATGAAAGTGGTGGAACAGCGTGCGCCAAGCTCTGCGGAAATGGCCAAGTAGATGAGAGTACGAACGAACAGTGTGACGATGGCAACACTGTTGTTGGAGATGGGTGCAACGAAGCCTGCAGGATCGAGCGGCGCTCCTCCTGTGAAGAGGATGCGGATGGCAGGAGCATCTGCACAGCAAACTGCGGGAATGGCAACGTGAACTACCTCGAACTCTGCGATGATGCCAATCGGAAGAACGGTGACGGGTGCAATGCTTCGTGCAATCCGGAGAAGGGGTGGGACTGCAGGAGCGGCTCCTGCACACGCACTTGCGGCAACGGGAAGCTCGACTACTACGAACAGTGCGACGACGGCAATACGAAGAACCGCGATGGGTGCAGCGCACTCTGCAAGAACGAGACGAGCAGTTCTTCAAAATCCTCTGTGAGCTCGAGCAGCACCTCGAGTTCGAATTCATCGTCCTCTGAGCAATCTTCCTCGAGTCAGTCGAGTGTTGCCGCGACGGGGCTCTCCATCAGCATCGATGGTCCTGTGCAGCAGTACTACACCCGTCAGAAGAAGGACGCTGTCCTCGCGAACATCGTGCTCACGCCCTCGAACGGTGGTGTGGAGCTACGCAGATCCTTCATCGCCATCGAAGCAGCGACGAGTGATAACCGAGGACTCGCAACGACGAACACCAGTGCGTACGACAACGTGCATGAAATTCTGGAAGACGTTGAACTCCGGAACGTCCGAACTGGACAGACAATTCGACCGACGCGGCTGACGCTGAGTGAGGATCTGGGGACCTCGACGGTCCAGACGTATCAGATTTACTACATCACAGGTATCGTCATTGATCAGAAGGATACGTGGGAAGTCCGCGGGGATTTCATCGATAACTCCGTAGCGAATTCCCCACGCAACGGAGATGGTGTGCGTGTGCACATGTGCACTGAACCAACAGACGTGAATGGAAGGCCCAATCCGACGGGATGTACCTTCGGCGGTCTCATCAAGGCGTCCATTGCTTACCAGATGATTGTGGTCGATTCCCTCACGGAGAGCCCCCTGTCTACCGTTACCCCTCGCGGCACGATTACCGGAAACTTTCACAGGATCGCCAGTGCCACTCTCTCGATTGCTGTGAAGGCGACAGGATCGACGGATACCGCGGTGAAGAACTCCAAGAACGTGAACCTGCTGCGCTTCGAGGGGAGAGCCTCGGAAGGTGGAGACGTCCTACTCACGAGAGCGCAGTTCGTTGCCCAGGCAGGATCACTGCTCAATGCGCAGAACTACATGCTCTGGGCTGATACAGATCAGAATAGTGTCGTGGATACTATCATCCAGAGAGGTGTTTCCTCACAGGGGGGGAAGGTGACGTTCGACAGTATCACCGGTGGAGGGTTCGTGATCCCCCGAGAGCAGACCGTTCTCTTCGAAGTCCATGCGGACATTCCGGCTTCACTGACATCCAATGAGCTCCAGCTCGCCTTCGACACGGCAACTTTGAACTACGTAGAAGCTGAGCGAGTGGATAATGGCGCCAGCTTGGCTGGCGTGAGCACAAATGGCGTGTGCGCGAGCAGTTGCGAGATCAACGTCTTCACGACGGACTCGCAGCGCTGGATCTTGGTCAGCCAGGGAGACCTCTTCGTCACGAAGGACACTGAGCCACTCCGCAATCGACAACTCCTCGGGGGCACGCTCGCTGATCCTGTCCTCCGTCTCCAGCTACACGCCGAGAACGAAGCTGTTGATGTCACGGATCTTCAGTTCACATCGGTGGGGTCCCGTGCATCGAGCGTGGACCGCCTCGAGCTCTACAAGCAGGGCGAGACATCAGCATTCGCAACAGCAACTGTCAGTGGATGCGGATCCGATCAGGTGCCGACGAGCTACCAGGGAGTCAGCGTGACCACCTTCTGCTCGAATACGGAGAGCAACCAGCTCGTCGTTCCAGAGGGCTCTGACGTCGACGTCATCGTCCGTCCGCGGATGAAGAGCGATGTGGAGGGAGCCGTGACTGGTGAACAGATTCAGTTCTTCCTCTCCGGACGGCCGGTATCGAACAACTCCACAGGGGAAGGGGCAGTACGTGCACGCGGCTATGAATCGAGCAACAACCTGAGTGCCAACGATGGTGACAACCTCGCCGAAGGCGAAGTCTTCATCGGGACGAATGCACCGGGAGCGAATGCGGATATTGTTGGGAAGAAGAACGTGAGCGTCCTCGCGAAGATCACCTCCATCACGAATGCGAATCCGGATGCGAATGGCACGGACGTACCGACGGGCGTCTCGCCGTTCGGTCAGTTCAAGATCGCGGCTGCCGCCCACTCGAACTCGAAGAACGGGATGAACAAAGTGGTGGTATCCGATCTGATCTTTAACGTCACTGCAACGAATGTGCAGCTCTCTGCAACGGATTTCTTCTTCTACAACAAAGGAAACTCGGTGACCAAGCACAGCTGTAGCGTGATCGACGGGAGCAATCAGACCGTCACTGGTACCGTACAGGGGGCATTCCTCGTCCGGTGCCAAGGAATGAACAATGGACTAGTCAATGTCTCGATCGACCAGGGAACCGATCACACGTTCGTCCTCGAAGGCAACATCCTGAATGCCCAAGTGAGCTCAGTAAGTACGTCCACCCTGCAGGTGTCCCTTCAGAACTTCAACGACATGAACTTGAATGGCACTTTCGGGGCGAGCCAGAGCCACATCCAATGGATCGATACGGATACCGATACGAGCGCATACCAGTGGATCGAGTACCCGGAGACCGTCGTGAAATCGACGAGCTACCAGAGCTGATAGAACATAGGAAATCGAACGCAACGCAGCGGAGTGACCCTCCGCTGCGTTGTTGATGATGCGGATACGGACCGCACCCGAGGACGGGTGCTGCTCGGGTGTGAAAATACCCATGAACAACCGTAGCCGGGATTCAGCTATCCCGGCGGTCCGCTTGGGTAACCCTTCGACTTCTCTCAGGGCTGGCCGAACCCAAGCTACGGTAGTTCTATAGCATCAACTCAGAACGAATTTTCGTTTCTTCTGGGAAATGAGCGCATCCTTCTTAAGCTTCTCCAACAAAGCCTTAAGCCAATCGCGGTGTTCCCTTGCAGACCAATCTACAGTGATGCGCTTGCCGATCTGCTCGAGGGTGAGACCTTTCGATGCATCTCGTAGTTCCTCGACAACGCGTCCGCGGAAGATGCGGTTGGGGACGAATACACCACCGACGGTTCGGCCAGGCTCTCGTCGAAGTGGATAGTGGACAGTGGACAGTGGAAAATGCTTTGGGAAATTCCTTGCTGTAGTCTTCATCAATCCAGCATTCGTTAGAGGGCAGATGTCCCATTTGGGATTCCTCTTCGTGCAGACAAGGGAACCAAAGTCCATGAGAGCGGCGTGCCAGTCTGCAGTCGTTCGATCTGGATCTGTCTCGAGCGCTGAGGAAAGTACATCATCAGCAATTGTGAGGAGGAATGCATCTTCCTTCTTCCACGTGCCATCGTGATTCTCTGGCCCGACGAAGACACGGTGGAGAATTCTCCGGATGTTCGTGTCGAGACAGGGTGTGGGAATGTGGAAAGCGAAGTTCCGGATCGCTGCTGCTGTGTAGTGACCGATCCCGGAGATGGATTGGAGTTCCTCCATCTCCGTAGGAAATTCCCCTCCTCTCCCTTCGACGATCCTCAGAGCGGCATCGCGAAGCCGGAGCGCGCGACTGTTGTAGCCCATGCCTCTCCAGGCGATGAGTACCTCCTTATTAGATGCGTGGCCAAGTGCTTCAAGAGTGGGGAATGTGCGAAGGAAGGAACGGAAGATCACCTCGACCCGTGGCACCTGGGTTTGCTGGAGCATGATCTCTGAAACCAAGATCCGGTACGCCCGATCATCGAGGTCCTCCGGAGGAAGATCTCTCCAGGGGAGAGTCCGCTTGCACCGGGAGAACCACTGCCAGATTGTTGCCGTGAACCCTGCAAGTCGGTCATCGTAGCGCATCGCGGGGCATTCTATCCGAAGATCTGCTGCTCTTCATTCGCCTGAGGGATACAGAATTCGAAACCGGACGGCGAATCGATGGGAAACGGCTCTGGGATGGGCTCGGCGGGTTTCCTTGGATCAGTCACCGGGTCGCGTTAGAGGCAGTCCGATGCGAAAGTTCTGTTGACGGATTAGAAGGACATTCCCTAGACTGCCTCGGCACTCAGGGGCTACGCTATTCCTCAATAGCGACCCCCCCAAAGCTTTCTTCCCTCCTTTCGTATGGCAGACAAGAAGTTCGAACGCACCAAGCCTCACGTCAACGTCGGTACCATCGGTCACGTCGACCATGGGAAGACGACACTGACCGCAGCACTGTCCATCAACTTCTCACCTGAGGGAGAGAAGAAGACCTATGCCGACATCGACAACGCTCCGGAGGAGAAGGAGCGCGGCATCACCATCAACACCGCTCACGTTGAGTACGAGTCCACGAAGCGCCACTACGCGCACGTTGACTGTCCTGGTCACGCCGACTACGTGAAGAACATGATCACGGGCGCCGCCCAGATGGACGGAGCCATCCTCGTCGTGTCCGCTGCGGACGGTCCGATGCCGCAGACTCGCGAGCACATCCTCCTCGCACGTCAGGTGAACGTCCCCTACATCGTTGTCTTCCTCAACAAGGTGGACATGGTGAAGGATCCGGAGCTCCTCGAACTCGTCGATGTGGAGGTGCGCGAGCTCCTCACGAAGTACGAGTTCCCGGGCGACAAGACCCCCATCATCCGCGGTTCCGCTCTGAAGGCTGTGGAAGGTGACCCGACGGAAATCCAGCACTTGAAGGACCTCCTCGACGCTCTCGACACGTTCATCCCTGAACCCAAACGCGAACTCGATAAGCCGTTTCTCATGTCCGTGGAGGACGTCTTCTCCATTAAGGGCCGCGGCACGGTGGCTACGGGACGCATCGACACGGGCAAGGTGAAGGTGAACGAGGAAGTGGAACTCATTGGCCTGAGGCCGACGCGCAAGGTCGTTGTGACCGGCGTCGAGATGTTCCACAAGCTCCTGGATGAAGGTCTCGCAGGCGACAACGTGGGTCTCCTCCTCCGCGGCATTGAGCGCGAGGACATCGAGCGCGGTCAAGTGCTCGCAAAGCCAGGCTCCATCACCCCGCACACGCAGTTCGAGGCAGAGGCCTACATCCTCACGAAGGAAGAGGGCGGCCGCCACACACCGTTCTTCAAGGGATACAAGCCGCAGTTCTACATCCGCACCACTGATGTCACAGGCTCGGTTGAGCTCCCGGCAAATGTGGAAATGGTCATGCCGGGCGACAACATCAAGATGGTCGTCGAGCTCGCTGCTCCCATCGCCCTCGACTCAGGCACACGCTTCGCCATCCGCGAAGGCGGCCGCACCGTCGGCGCCGGAGTGGTCACGAAGATCGTGAAGTGACCTCTCTCCCCTCGCTCATTCTTCCCCCGTCATGACCCCTCCTCCCAAGAAGCAGCCCGCAAAGAAGAAGGCAGTGAAAGCTTCTCCCAAAGCCGTAAAGGCCCCAAAGGAGGCGAAATCGAAGGGCATGAAAACTGGTGGAGAGGTACCGGTCACTGAGTCCGCGAAGGAGACGAAAAAGGATGTAGCCCCCAAGCTCTCGATCATCCGCATCCGCCTGAGCGCCTTCGACCATACCGTCATGGACGAGGCGGCGATGAAGATCGTGGAGACTGCCGAGCGGAGCGGTGCTGTCGTGCACGGGCCAATCCCCCTCCCCACGCAGATCCGCAAGTTCACGGTGAACCGTTCCACGTTCGTCCACAAGAACGCCCGCGATCAGTTTGAGATGCGCACACACAGGAGACTCATCGACCTCTCCGAGACGACCTTCAAGACCGTGGAGAGTCTGCAGAACCTCAGCTTACCCTCGGGAGTGGATATTGAGATTAAAATGGGATAACGCTCAGTGGATAGTGGACAGTGGACAATAAATGAAAATACTGAGCTTCCTTTTGTGCGCAATCGATTTGTCATTGTCCACTGTCCGTTATCCACTGTCCACTTTAGTGGGTTACTTCCATCCCTTCACCCTGAGCGCTTCTTTTGCAGCAGCTTGCTCTGCTCGCTGCTTGCTATTGCCAGTCCCCTCCGCAACCTTCTCCTCTGCGATGAACACAGCGCAGGTGAAGTTCTTGTCATGATCCGGTCCCTCTTCCACGAGCACTTCGTAGTGAGGGGTGACCCCTGTCTTCTCCTGCGACATCTCCTGGAACGTGCTCTTCTCGTCGCGATGCTTCCCCTCCGCGAGGAGTTGCTGGAGGTTTTTCAAGATGAACTTCTCGCAGAACTCCTGCGCCTTCTCGATCCCCTGATCGAGGTATATCGCGCCGATCAATGCCTCCAGCGCATTCGCGAGGGTGGAGGTCTTCGTACGCCCTTCGCTCGCCTCCTCCCCCCTGCTCATGTAGAGGTACTCCCCAAGCTTCAGGTCCAGCGCGATCTGCGCTAAGTGCTCTCCTTGGACCAGAGCTGCGCGCCAGTTCGTGAGTTCTCCCTCGGATTTGGGCGAGAGGTGATACAGGTACTCCGTCGCGATGAGCTCGAGCACGGCATCGCCGAGGAACTCTAAGCGTTCGTTGTTGCCGTGGGTAGCACTCTCTCGGACGGCGGACCGGTGCACGAGCGCCTGCGAGAGGAGCTCCTTATTGCGGAACGGAATGCCGATGGCTTTCTCCAGGAGGATGAGGGATGAGGGCTTCGCCATTGGGGCAACGGAACACGCGCATGGTACACGACGGACCTCCTATGGTCATCATGCCTTCGCTTCGCCACGGTGAGCAATTGCATTGAGGACGCCGTTCACGAACTTCCCGCTCTCTGCACTTCCGTACTCCTTCGCGATTTCGATCGCCTCATCCATGACTACCGCCTGCGGCGCATCGTTCCCGAAGAGCAGCTCATACGCACCGATGAGGAGGATACTCCGCGAGATAGGATCCATCCGATCGAGAGGCCACTCCGGAGCGTGCTGTTGCACGGCAAGCTTGAGCTCGTCCTCCCTGCCAAGGACTCCTGCGAGGAGTCCCGCTGCGAATGTCTCATCCAGTTCCCCGAGCTCCTGCTCGTTCCTCAGGAGAGACTGCTCGACATCTGCCACCGTGTGCTTCTCCCGCTCGAAGAGCGCTTGCATGACGGCGATGCGGGAAAGGTGGCGGCGGCGAGCCATGGGACGAGGATTAGGATGAGGATGAGGATTTGGACGCAGCGAAAGGATACTGGATAGCGGGAACCAGGTGAAGATCTTCGGCTAGCAGCAGTCAGCTTCCGAGAAGAAGCCCCTAATCCAAACCCAAATCCAAATCCTCGCGTCAGGCCTTGATGCGCGTAATGCCCTTCAACGCCTTGCCCGACTTGTTCTTCGGCTCAGCAGGAACACCGTAAGGGGAGTTCTGAATATTCCTCAGCCTGCGCACTTCCTTCTGGAGGAAGATCGAGTGCTGGCGCCGGCCAGCGGACTTGGCCTTGCGCTTCTTTGGTGTAGGTCTCTTACCCATGCCGAGGCAGAGTACGGATTCTCCGCAGGAAAGTAAAGGCGGTTTTTCGCAGCCCCAAGGCCTTTAGTGGATAGTGGACAGTGGATAACGGACAATGACAAGAAAACTCTGGGGTCCCTTTGCATGCTGTCGATTTGCCATTGTCCACTGTCAACTGGGAGAGGAATACCCTTGCAACACCTCAGTCCTACCGCCTCTCCCCTGACAATGCCACCATGAACCGCAGGACGTAGAGAAACAGGTTGAAGATGTCGAGGTAGAGGCTCAGAGCGAGCATGAAGGGATTGGCACCCACCTTGCCCATGTGCGCGATGCGCTGGACATCGTAGGCGAGGAAGAGTGCGAAGATGACAACACCAGCGCCCGAGGCGAAGAGCTCCATCTGCGTCCCGCGCAGGGAGGGGAAGAAGAGCTGGAGGAGACCGAAGCAGAGGAGACCGATCAATGCGAAGAAGAGGCCACGAGCCATCCCGGAGAGGTTCCAGCTAGTGACCTTGGCGAAGAAGCCTGCAGCGAGCGCCATCGAAGCCGTCGCTGCCAGAGCGTTCACGAGGATGGTCCCACCGTTCGCGTACCCCGTGAGGACGAAAAGGAGGTACGGAGTGATCGTGATTCCCGAGAGCAGGGGAAACAAACCGAAGAGTAAGTAGTTCAGGGGCGTCTTCGACATCCACCACGGAGCGGAGATGATGATGGCAATTTCCACGAGGAGCAGGACGAAGTGCACTCCCGAGCTGAGGATCGTCACGGCACCAGCCATACCTGCGAAGACTCCCACCACGGTGAGCGCCATGGCGACTCCGAAGAGCAGGTACGTTTGCGCCTCCGTCGATGAGGAGAGCGTGAGGGGTTGGCTGCGAACGGGAACGTAGTGCTGCATAAGGTAATCCTACCGCTCCAGGACTGGAGATTCAATGAACTCCGCAATGAAAAGAGACCGAAGAGTCCGAGGAACTGGCAGGGAAGATGACGATTCTGTGAGGGTTTCGTTCGTTGGTCTCCTTGGTCTCTTCGGACTCATCGGACTCTTTATCTTCACAACAAGGTGACTTCCACAATCCTGCGAAATCTGCTATAATATCTAGAAAACTCATACCTATGCCTCAAGCAGTTATCTCCATCCTCGCCGCGCTCACTGCACTGCTGCTGCCATTCCCAGCGCATGCCCTTCAGTTGAAAATGGGTTGGGCGACGAGCATCTGCGGCACGTACATGCCCTGCAGTACGAACATCGCAGGAGCAGGCGCAGAGGGGCTCGCGCTGTACATCATGTCCGTGGTCGTCACAGCCGTACAGGTCGGGTTCATCGCCGTAGCGCTCCTCATGCTCTTCACGTACGCCGCGCAGATGGTGTTCTACTCCACGGACGAGAACGCGCTCAGTGAGGCGCGCATGAGCTACGTGTACGCAATCACCGGTGCGGCGGTCGTCGGCATTTCCGGCTTCCTGGTGAAGGCGTTCCAGCCAGGTGTGGACATCGTCAACAAGAACGAAGTCGATGCCGGACTCGAAAACATCGTCCTGTTCGTGAAGTTCGGGCTCGCCGCTCTTGTCACCATCAACGTGGTCATTCAGGGTGTGCGGCTCATCACCGCGCAGTCACAGGAAGCATCGGAGAAGGCACGAAAGCGCCTGCTCGTAGGGTTTGGTGGAGTTGCCGTCATTCTCCTCGGGAAGATCGTCATCCAGGCAATCAACCCCGACGTTGCAGCACCTCCCAGCGCCCTCGCCGATCAGATCATCGGCATCGCGAGCTTCCTCATCACGTTCTTCGGATTCGCAGCCGTGGTCGCGATCCTCATCGCTGGATTCATGCTCGTCATCTCCATCGATGAATCGAACAAAGACAAGGCGAAGACCATCATCAAGACGAGCTTGATTGCCCTCGCAGTTCTCACCTCTGCCTACACGATTGTGAACACCTTCCTCTCCGTGTGATGATGGTCACTCTCGCTGCATTCGGCGCTGTCCTCATGAGCATCCTCCTGCCCACAGGTGCGATGGCACAGTCCATAGGACAGACAGTAGCGAGTGTGGGAGGGGCCCTGATGATCTTCCCCACCAATAGTCCGCTCTGCCCCCCCGTTACGCCAGGCTCCGCCTGGGGATTCGTGGGCATCGCCTGCAATGTCATGGTGAAGCTGCGACCCGTACTCGCATCCGCTGCCGTTCTCTTCATCATCATCGGCGGCATCCGCATGATCGTGACCCAGGATGATGATGGGATGGCGAAGGCGAAGACCATTATCAGCGCCTCCATTGTCGGCATGATCCTCTCGTTCCTCATCGTTCCATTCATCAACGCGTTCTACGGGGGTCTGGATGCCGGTGGGTCGACTATTCCCGTGGGCACCGTCGCTCAAGGGAATATGCTCCAGGGGGCGAGCGTTTTCACGGATGAAGTGCTCGGCATCATCAACTGGGGATTCACGTTCGTGGCCGTTATTGCCGTGCTCATGATCATCGTGAGTGGCTTCCGCGCGCTCATGAAGAGCGGATCGGAGGAGGGCATAACGGAGCTGCGACGCACGGTCGTCTCTGTGATCTTCGGCATCCTCCTGCTCGTCTTCCACGGGGTGCTGAACGAAGTGTTCGGACTCCAGCCGGGTGTCGATCCCTCGACAGTGGGCGTGGATGCTGCTCGTGGCCTCCCGAAAATCGTGGGCATCGTCAATTTCCTCCTCGGCTTCGTGTCGCTCATCGCCGTCGCCGTGGTGATCTTCGCCGGCATCCAGATGGTTCTCAACTTCGGGAAATCGGAAAATGTGGAGAAGGCGAAGGGCCTCCTCCTCCGCGCAATCCTGGGTCTCGTGATCATGCTCATGAGTTACGCACTCGTGAACTTCATCCACAAGATTACGTTTGTGCTCTGAGAAACGGTAGCGCAGTAGGAAAATAGGTCGGTAGTGGCACAGAGCTGGATTTCAGCAAGGATTCGATCAGGTATTCGCTTGCGCCTACAAACCTACTGCGCTTTCCCGACATCACGAACTGTAGCGGCAATTTCGCACGCTCGTCGCACTGCGAGGACATCGTGCGTGCGGATATACTCCGCTCCATTGAGGACGGCGATTGATGAGGCGGCAATCGTCCCCGGCAACCGATCAGCGACAGGGAGATTCCCCTCTCCGGCGAGGAAGGATTTCCGCGACGGGCTGAGGAAAATCGGGCATCCGAGTTCACGGAGTTCAGAGAGGCGATGGAGGATTTCCAGTGAGTATCGTGCATCGCTGGAGAGGAAATGCCCCAAACCAGGATCGATGATGATGCGCCTACGTTCGATGTCGACTTGCTCGGCTGCGGCAATTCTCTCCGCGAGGAAATTGCGCACCGTCATGAGGACATCTTCGTACTGCTGACTCGCCATTGTTGTCCGTGCTGTTGAGTCCTTCGCGTACATCAGTACAATGGACGCTGTGGATGCGGCAACGACAGAGAAGAGCCCTGGATCCCCTCGTCCCGCGGTGACATCATTCACCATCGTCACACCGAGCGCGATCGCCTCCTGAGCAATCGAAGCCTTGTACGTATCCACAGAAAGTCGAGCGTCTGGAAATGCCTTCCGAATCGCACCGATCACCGGGATCACGCGCATCCTCTCTTCCTCAAGAGAGACAGCAGGGGAATTAGGCCCCGTTGATTCCCCGCCAATTTCGATAATATCCGCACCTTCCTTGAGCATCTCGGAAGCACGCGCAAGCGCACGGTCGACCCCCTCGTACTTGCCACCATCGACGTACGAGTTCGGAGTGACATTGAGGACACCGACGATGGAGAAACTCGACATGGATGCATCGTACGCGAAGTGCCTGTCCATCGCACGGATGCAGAACTCCCAAATCGCGTGCATCTGATTGACGCACGAGACAACGGAACGTACACAGGGAACAGCATGCATCGACAACGTGCCATTGGCTTGCTCACCTGCTGCGCTCTGGTCTCTCTCTCATTCCCGATGCCCGCACAGGGTGCTGCTTTGTCAGTAAGGGTGCAGGCACGTAGGGAGGTTCGACTTGAACGGATCCGCGCTCTACTCGCGAGGACCAATGTGCGGAGAGCAGCTCGGCTTGCGCGCGCTGAGGTACAGAGACCAAGTGTGCACCCGGCAACCACTTCTCTGGAGGCTCTCCGTGGCGCCATCCTCTCGCTCGTGAATGCTGAGCGCGGCAAAGAGAACCTCACACCGCTCACGCTCAATACTTTTCTGACGAATGCAGCGCAGGGCTATGCGGAGGAACTCGCGCAGGGAAACTTCTTCAGTCACGAGAGCCCAAGTGGAGTGACACCCTTGGATCGCATTCGGAATGCAGGCTACTTCCACCCGCCCTGTAACTGCCCGCAGGGGTACGCAATCGGCGAGAACATCGCCAAGGGGCAACCGACAACAGAGCGGGTGATGCAGGACTGGATGCAATCGGAAGGGCACCGCGCGAATATCCTGAACCCGCACTACAAGGAACTGGGCGTGGGATTCTATGAGAATCACTGGGTGCAGACGTTCGGGATGGTGAAGCAGTAATACCGTCTCGAACGCTTCTCCTGCTCTCGACTCAGTTCTTCCACGCCCTCTCCAAATACTCCCGGACGCAGCGGTGGCTGCTGAAGTAGCCCATGAGGCCGATCGCGCGCTTCATCCTCCGGATCCACCGGACGCGATCGGGATACTGGTACTCGGGGATCACTTCGTACTGGAGCTGGGTGTAGAGATCTTCTGCGTCGATGCGGCGTGTGTCCTCCGCATCGAGCGCCTGCGCCATCGGACCGATGCGCCAGCCGGATTCGTGATCGCGCGCGTAGCCCTCTATCCACCAGCCATCGAGTGTGGAGAGATTGAGGACGCCGTTCACGCACGCTTTCATTCCCGATGTCCCGGACGCTTCATGGAGACGCATCGGCGTATTGAGCCACACGTCCGCACCAGCAACGAGGACCTTCGCGAGGTCTGGATTGTAATTGGGCAAGTAGCAAATACGCACAGAGTCCTTGAGCTCGCGGGAGCGCTCGATCATGCGCATGATGACTTCCTGAGAAAAACGGTCATCCGGATGCGCGTTTCCTGCGTGGATGATCTGGAGTTTCCCTCCGGCGACCTCCCGTAACCGTTGAATATCGGTATAGAGGAGTTCTGGCCGCTTGTACGGCACGACTCTACGCGCACTCACAATGGTGAGCGTGTGTGCATCGAAGGGAACGGGTGCCACTCGATTCACGAGAGCAATCAAGCGCTCCTTCGCCTTCTGGTGTGCGGACCACAATTCCTCATCCTGGAGATCGCGACTTTTGGCTTCCAGAAGCTGAGGATCTTCCCTCCAACCCGGGATTTCTCGATCGAAGAGTGCCGCCATCTCTGACGATGCCCATTCCACATGGTGAACGCCATTCGTGATCGCGTCGATCGCCTGGTTCCCGAGCATCGATCGGGCAACGTGCCCGTGAACTTGGGAGACGCCACACGTGTACCGGCTCAGGTTCATCGCGAGCTGCGTCATGGAGAGCGCGTCCTCGCCCGCAAGCGACTTGATGTGCCACGGGAGCATGCTGCCGACGACTTTCCACGCAAGGTCGTACGGGAACACATCGTGCCCTGCTTTCACGGGTGTGTGCGTGGTGAAAGCGCAGGAGGGGCGGACATCCTCGTCCTTGAATCCCCTCTCCTTGAGTAACTCGAGAGTGAGGAAGGCGCTGTGACCTTCATTCATGTGGTACGTCCCGATCTCCTCATACCCGAGTGCTCGGAGCATACGCACACCACCGATACCGAGGATGATCTCCTGCTTGATGCGCATCGCCTGATCGCCACCGTAGAGGTGATTCGTGATCGCGCGATCTTCCGGCGCATTCTCCTCGAGATTCGTATCGAGGAAGTACACGGGTACCCCACTCTTCGGATTCCCCGACCGCGCTTCCCACACACCCACATGCACAGTCCTGCCTTCCACTTCGACCGTCACGCGTGCTGGAAGTTTCTGCAAATGCTCTGCAGGAACCCAGCGGATATCCTCGTAGCTCTGCGTTCCATCGGGCCGCAGCGCTTGGCGCATGTACCCGTGCTGCCAGCAGATCGTGATGCAGGCAGCAGCAACCTTCAAATCGGCACACGAGTGCATTAGATCTCCCGCGAGCACGCCAAGCCCACCCGCATACGTTGGAATGTCGCTCCTGAGGGCGATCTCCATGGTGAAGTAGGCGACGCGGAGGGGAGGCAGCATTCCTCATAGTATAGCAGATTTTGGGGCTATTGGCACTCCAGGAAAGGGAACAGGGAACCGAGTAACAGGGAACAGGGCCCTGTTATTCTGTTCCCAGTTCCCTGTTCCCGATTACAGGGAAGCTTTATCCTCCTCTTATGTCACTGAATCCTCGCATCTTCCGGGCCTACGACATCCGCGGCAAAGCGGAGAGCCAGATCACACCAGAAGCGTGCAAGTTGATTGGGCAGGCGTTCGGTTCAACATTGCGCGAGATGTACGGCATCGAGCATCCGCGTGTTGCACTCGGGTGGGATGCGCGCACCCACAGTCCCCTCTTCGCGGAGCATACGCAGAAGGGTTTACAGGATGTGGGATGCTCGGTAGTACGGATCGGACTGACACCGAGTCCCGTGAACTACTTCACGGTCTGCATGCAGAAACTCGATGGATCCATCCAGATCACTGCAAGCCACAATCCGGCAGAAGACAATGGACTCAAACTGCAACTTCGGGAAGCGCACGCGTACGCTGGAGACGATCTCCAGACCCTCAGGAAAAAAATTGAAGCAGGGAAATTCCTCAGTGGGAGCGGACGTGTCGAAGATGTCGATGCGATTACGCCGTACATCGATCACTTGAGTTCCCTCTTCCCTAATGGAGCCAAGGGACTTTCTGTCGTCGTCGATTCAGGGAATGGCGTTGCCGGTCCCACATACTGTAGGGCACTGCGCGCCATCGGTGCGACTGTCGATGAGCTCTACACCGAGCCCGATGGGACCTTTCCGAACCATCTGGCGGACCCCAGCAAGCACGCGACACTGAAGGATCTGCAGAAACGTGTAACGGAGATCGATGCAGACATCGGCCTTGCGTTCGATGGCGATGGCGACCGGCTGGGCGTGGTCGATGAGCACGGTCGCATTCTCACCGCGGATGAGGTGATCCTGCTGCTCGCGGAGGACCACCTGAAGAGACATCCCGGTTCCCCCGTCATCTTCACCGTGAGCAACTCCGGCATCCTCGAGAGTGAAGTCGCGCGGATGGGCGGGAAACCCATCATGTGCAAAGTGGGACACTCCTTCGTCGAGCATGCGATGCGGGAGCACGGTGCACTCCTCGGCGGAGAGCAATCTGGGCACTTCTTCTGCGGCGAGGACTACTTCTCCTTCGATGATGCTCTCGTCGCAGCCCTACGCGTCCTCTCCATTTGCACAACGAGGAAAAAACCCATTTCTGTGCTCATTGCCGCTTTCCCGCAGGTATTTCAAGCTCCTGAGTTGCGACCGCACTGTCCCGATGACGCGAAGACAGGAATCATCGAGAGAGTCACCAAACACTTCGCGAAGAGCTACCCTGTAAATACCCTCGATGGCGTGCGCATCGACTTCGGTGACCACGCGTGGGCGGGCATTCGACAGAGCAACACAAGTCCGTGTCTCTCGATCTGCATGGAAGCTCGTAGTGAAGCGAAACTCAAGGAAGTACGAGAGATCGTCCTCTCACACTTGCAAACGTATCCTGAGCTCACCTGGGACAATTGATACCCCTTCGCGTTTGAAACGCTATTAATCGACGGCAGCTTGATGGAAGCAGTTGCTTACTTGCGCAAAACGCTACGGGGCACGAGAGGAGAGAGCATATGGTTCTCGGAATAGTCGAGTTTCTATTGCAACTTGGAATAATACACAGAAGGACATAATTCACATTCTGGGCTCAACTGTAGTCTAGGCTTGTGCTATGATCCCCCTCGATGTGGCCATTTCGCAGACAGCGCAAGCCCAACCCCCGAAAGATGATGAAGAAGATCATCGTGGGGCTCATCATTGGCGGTGCTATTGGATCGATCATCGGGAAGAAGCTCGTCGACGAGAAGGATGAGGAGTTTGATGATGAGTCGCTGGATTGATCAACATCACTCATCGAGTTCGCCAACGAGGCTCCGCTCCATAATTTCCCGTAGCCTCAAGGGCGTGCGCGCCTGCGTGAGCGCCCACATGAGTTTCACCGTAGCGCACTCGAACCCCATGTTCTTGCCGGAGATGACCCCCAGCTCCTCGATGGTGAGTTGCTTGCGGTGACGGTGGAGATCGACACCGCCGCGTAGCGACTGGGAAATGATGACAACAGGGATTCCCGCATTCTTCACTTTGCGGAGCCACGGGAAGAGGTGTGCGGAGAGCATGCCCGGACCGTAGGCGCGCATGATGATCCCGTGAGGCTTGGAAGCGAGGATTGCCTCGAGGTACTGCTCGGAGAGCCCCGGGTGTAATGTGAGGATGATGACGTTGCTGTCGAACGTGGGGCGGCAGAGGAGCGTGCGCTTGCGGCGGACCATGCGCCACGGGTGCAGGTGGGAGTGGAGGCTGAAGTCCGCGAGCGGCGGGAAGCGCGGGGAGTCGAACGTCTGGAGGAGGGACTCATCCACCTTCTTCGCTCTGCATCCGCGAAGCACCTTGGGCCCGAGGACAATGCAGACTTCCGCAATATCCATCTGCGCAGCACGGATGGCGAAGATCATGTTCATGCGACCATCGCCAGCGAGGTCATTGATCGGCAGGAGGGCGCCCGTGAGGATGACAGGTTTGCGAAGGTTCTGGAGGGCAAAGCTCAACGCTGTCGCGGTATAGCTCATCGTGTTCGTGCCGTGGATGACCACGAAACCCTCGAAGTCGTCGTAGATCGACTCGATCTTCTCCGCAATTTCGACCCAGAGCTGCGGAGTGACTTCCGAAGAGCCGACGTTCGCGATCGAGAAGAACTCCAGCGCAACCTCTTTCTGGAGCTCTGGAATAAGTCTATGGATCATGCTCAAGGATTCGACGGGCTCAATGCGCCCGGTCTTCTGGTTCATCACCATCCCGATGGATCCTCCGACGTAGATGAGGGCAACCTTGGCTCTAGCCATGGAACAGGGGGAAGTAGAGGCAGTATAGGCAAATACTAGGGGAAAACCCAAGTTACAAAACCCAAAACCCAAAAAAATCCCAAAGAGAGAAGCTCCAAATTTCAAATTTGGGTTTTGCCATTTGTTTGGGATTTGGGTTTTGGGCTTTGGGATTTTTTCACCGTTCACCACTATCAAAAAACCCCGCACCTGTCTGATCTCCGCAGGAGACCAGAGTGGTACGGGGTTTTGTGCGCACCCGTGATCACGAGGATCAGAGGAGTGAGCAGTGTGCAGTCGACTAGAACTGCATACTCCCTACCCTTCTAGCACGAGTGAGCGTGCTGCTCGTGTGTGTTTGTGTGGCGCCCGAATGCTCGGGCATCGGCCCCCGCACTCGATGCGAGGATGGGTGTTTGTGTTTGTTGGTCCCTCCAGTGGATCACGTCACTCGAGAGCGACGTGATGGAGGGAACCTCTAGGGCCCCCACACCACAAGGGTGCAGGGCAAGGCGGTAGTCGGCCGCGGGCAGAGGCAGGGAGGGATGAGGAGAGGCAGATCGCAGAGTGAGGACTCCAGGTATGGAGGTTCTGCCGCCGCTCCTCATCTCTCCCTGCATTGATCACAAGAGAAAACCTTGTCGGTTTTCTCTCATGGGCTCTCTTTCCCTTCAAGGTGTCGCTCCAGGCAGGCGAAGCCTGCCTTCACGACAACTCTTCAATGGGATGTGAGCCCCCGCGTAGGGAGGGAGATATGAAAGAGCAATCCCACCATTATAGAACAAATTCTGCGAGTGCACAATGCCCAGGGATCTGCAACAATGCCCAGCCATGAGCGATACACCAGCAGGGAAGCAGGGGAAACTCGTCCTCGTCATCGGCCCGAGCGGGGTGGGGAAGAGCGTGATTCTCAAGAAGTTGCGCGCGAAGCACCCCTCCCTCCACTTCCCACGCTCGGCGACGACGAGAGTGCGGCGTCCTGGTGAAGGCGATGAGCTCTACCGCTTCGTGAACGATACGGAATTCGATGCACTACTCACCAGTGAGAAGCTCCTCGAATGGGCCCAAGTCCATGGCGGTGCGCGGTACGGCACCCTCGTCGACGAGATCATCCCGCCGATTGAGCAAGGGAAGGTGGTGGTGCGCGAGGTCGATGTGCAGGGATTCGACAGCATTCGCTCGCATGAATTCTTCTCCGGAGCGAATGCGCCCTACACCCTCGAGTCCATCTTCATCCTCCCGGAGAACAAGGAGCAGCTCATCGCGCGCATTACGAAGCGCGCACCCATCGGGGAGGACGAGCTCCAGCGCCGGGTGAAGAGTATGGAGAAAGAACTCGGGTACGCCAAGCTCTGCACCGCGAGCATCGTGAACAGGCAGGGAAAGCTCCAGGAGACGCTAGAGGAAGTAGAGCAACGGATATTCTCGTGAGTTTGGTGGACTTGTTCATGCGAATCTTGAACACCTCATTCGCACGCTGATGCGTTCGCCGCAAGTTATAGAGCAATCAAGAAGGTTCGCCGCTCTACGCTACCGAAAAGACCCGATACACGCAATCCTCTTCTCTGATGCCATCGCCTACTAATCCATTGCCCGAAGAACTCAAAGACCCTAAATATGCGGCTGTCGTGAAGCTTCTGAACAGGCGAAAGACAAAGAGGCGCAGAAGGCAAAGAACCCTGAAAACCGCACACAGATGAAGGCAAAGAACGGCGAGTCGTTCAAGTTCACCGAATGATGATTAGAATAGCGAGGCGCGGTATCAACCCTCCCCGCGCGTGCCATTGCTTTTTTAGTGAATTATAGTGTATAATACTTCTATATGAAGCTTAATGAAGACCTGAATAAACAACCTAATCTACAAGGCGATGCCGAGCGGCAGGCTGAAATGCCTGATGTGATCGAAGGTCAACGAGCAGACTACGAGGCCACTCTTGATCCTTGGGTTGCTGGTATTCGAGCTGCCGATCAAAGGAACTGGACGTTCTTGCAAGAGAAGTCGCTGCCCAGATTAGCCGCAAATCGGTGTCCTGCATTTTTTGTACAAGTGAGTGGTGGTGCAGAAAACTTTATGGACATTCAACACCTGCTTGATGCCTACCACTCAATTGCCGACAGAGTTTCTCATATTGATCGGAAAAAAATTGTACGAACCCTCATTCGTAGGGCGGCAAACATTGCCCCAAGCATGGCTCTTGTGATTGTGAATCGTGAGGGAAATGATCAAGATGCTCGGAGCTTTGCACAGGAAACTGTTTTTGAGGCTTTGAGATTTGGGAAAGCAAATGCGCGGCAAATTGTCGTCGAGGCTCTACAAGAACTCTTTGGCAACGACGAGCGTTTCGGAGAGGTATTGTGCATGATCGCTGGTTCATTTCTCGATTATGGTGAATACCCTCGACTACTGTCGTTTTTGCAGAAATGGAGCAAGGGCGCAGGAGTTCCTAGATATGCGATTGAGCGGCTGCCTCTTTACGCGGGGTGGGCGATTCACAAAGTCACAGACCGTGAGTTGCAAAGACAGTTTCAAGCACTGTCTGGCGACGAGATCGAGTAGGAAACGGGTATACTATCTGCATGATAGCGAACGTGCAGATTTCAGCGAATCATGCAAATCACCGCAAAGGCGACGTAAAGACCGAATTGGTGGAGCTACGGGGAACCATTTTCAACTTTCGTTCGATACCCTCGAATTGGCTAAAAAGTTCACAGAACTCAAATATTCACTTGATTGCATCATAATGATCTTAAGCAGCCAAGCAGAGGAAAAGAATAACCTGATCCTTTAATAGAAACCAGCCAATAAGCTGTGGGGAACGATTTTGAACTAAGTCTCGGAATTCACATTGGTTGAACAATCGCTTTGTCACCGTCTGCAATGATCCTCACACGTTTTGGCTGCAGCCCATCGAGGGAATCTCTCACATACGTTCCGCCCTTTATCCTTGCGCCCTTCTCACCATCAATCCCATTACCGTTGCTGTCCAACATCAGATCTTCAAAATTTCTGCTCCTTTCCCCTAATACACTCACGTCTGCTTTTTGAATTTTCCAATAGTTCGAATGTTCTAAATTGGGGATGGCACTAAATCCGAAAGTGCTTGCGGACAAGTAGCCGCGCATACCTCTTGGCATAAAGTCGGGAATACGGCCGTCGCTTTGAGAAGTCGAGAGCAGAGCAAAATCTTCATTTGGCTGTGGCACGCTTCCGTCCTCAAATCTGGAATGAAAGACTGCAAGCTCAATTCCCTTTGCCGGAGTAACGCCAAATGCAAATCCATTCGTGGCATCCTCTTCATCAATTGAGAAATCAGCGATTGCCTTTCGTGTGAACGCTCTCACTTGGAAAATGTATGGCAGCTCACCAGGTTCGCGACCGAATTCCATTTGAAAGCTCAAATCATCTCTCACAAGACCGGCGGCACGAATGGCTTTATATATCTCAATAAGAGTCGGATCATTTTGTACTTCTCGGTATTGCTTGATGACATTTCCTTTTTCATCAAATAACGCAGAAGAAACATCCCGATCGTGCAGGCTGTAATCGTGAACTTCTGTCACAAAATACTTTCCAGGCTTGTTCGGATGTTCCACTATTGAACCCCTGCGGTAATCCCATGTTTTCTTTGCGTGAGGCTGCACAGCAATAACGACCTTCCCATCATAATTAGGATTCTCATACTGTCCGTATGCCATAACCTCACTGCCTGCTGCTTCATTGCGGATTAAGTTGATCGCTGCTCTCACTTGTTCGATTGATCCTTCCACAACCTCCGTTGGCAAAATATCAACAAGTCCCTGGAAATCATTTCGATGAGACCCACGCACAATATTTTTCCCACTATATGGTGAGCCCTTCCATTCTCCACCAGGCAAAATTATTTGCGTTGGAGGAAAGCGATCAGCGAGCTTCGGCACTCGTCTTTCGATAAATTTAAGTCCGCCAATCTTCCCGCCAAATTCCTCAATCTCTGGTGCAGCATTGTCGGTATAGCCAGGCTCTAAATGATTAATTGGCACAAAGTGAATTTACTACTAATTTTTATTTAGTCAATTTCCACGCTCGTTCTTTCTGAGTCTCAAAGGCGCATTTGAATTTCAAGTAAACCGCTACTAAAAGCCACTTCCCACATTTGAAGTCTAAACTATTACGAAGCGATAAGTGGCGATTTTGAACTCAACTAGAATCGACTTAAAATTCAAAAATATTGATCCAAACGTACATTTCAACTTTTTAAATTCCCGAATGGTGGAGCTGAGGGGACTTGAACCCCTGACCTCTTGCATGCCATGCAAGCGCTCTAGCCAGCTGAGCTACAGCCCCAAGGACAACCGAGAATACACAGGTCTCTAGGAAATCAACAGACCGAAGATGGAGCGCCCGGCCCCACTTCGCTCTATCGAGCTATAAGGGGCCTCTGCGCACGTTCATGAATGCAAGAAGGATCGAGGAAGTACCTAAATTCTGGTGCGCCCGGCAGGATTTGAACCTACGACTTCCAGATCCGCAATCTGGCGTTCTATCCGGGCTGAACTACGGGCGCATGTTAGTGAGGAAGAAAGAACAGAGAAGTGCGACCTGCGGAGAAGCCCGGGAGGGCTGCTTGTCCTTCCGAAGCCCGAGCCGAGCGAGGGCGAAGGAGGAAACTACGGGCGCAAACCGCAGGGAACGGTAGCATCTCAAGGAACAGGGCACAACGATCATTCCCTACCAATAAAAGCGTAGAATGCGATGCATGAGCACTCTTCCGAATGAAACGACGAAGCGCTTCGTCGCGGTGCTGAACAAGAAGATCGAAGCGGGGAAACTCATGAATGCCCTCGGGCACATGACTGCGGGATTCGCGGCGAACTACCCGAACATCGAGGAACTCGGCTTCCTCCAGTACCAGGACAAGGATGGAGGAGTGCACCCGAACATCTCTCATTATCCATTCATCGTCCTGCAGGCAGACAACGGGAATCAAATTCGGGCGCTGCGCAATGAGCTCCAGACGCGAGGAATTCCCTTCATAGACTTCACGAGCACGATGACCGTCGGAACATCCGCGGAGCAAGTGGAGCGCACGCAGGCGACACCGGAGGCAGAGCTCGAGTACTGGGGGATCTGCACATTCGGATCTGCGGAAGTCCTCAAGCCCCTGACGAAGAAGTTCTCGATGTTCCGCTCAGGAACTCCCCCTAGCCCTTAACCCTACTTGTCCTCCATAGCCTTGGCGAAGGAGGAGCCCTGACCCTATACTCTCGGCATGAGAGTTCCCATTATCCTCGGATCCAAGACCGACACGGAGTACGCGCAGAAGATCGTGGATGTACTCACGGAGTTCGGCGTTCCGTCCGAAATCATCGTTGCCTCCGCGCACAAAGTTCCGGAGAAAGTCGTTACGATTGTGGAAGAGCTGAACAATGCGAGCGAGCCGATTGTCATCATCACGGTCGTAGGGATGAGCAATGGGCTCGGCGGAGTCCTTGCGGGCACTTCCATCCATCCGGTGATCTCCTGTCCGCCGTTCAAGGACATGGATGACTACCTGGTGAACATCCACAGCAATCTCCAGATGCCCTCCGATGTACCGCTCCTCACTGTGCTGAATCCGAAGAATGCGGCGCTGTGCGCGGTCCGCATTTTCGCCGAAGGTGATGCGAAGCTGCGCACGAAGCTTGAGGAGCGCAGGAAGAAAATACAGGCGTCGTACTGACGTGGTATCATGCCGACCATGACACTTACGCTCGCTACCCTTGCTGAACGCCTGAAGGAATGGAAAGGGTGCGATTTGAGCAAGAACGCGAATCCTGTGCTGGGCGAAGGCAATCCCACTGCGCAGATCATGTTCATCGGAGAGGCACCCGGCCAGCGCGAGGATGAGATGGGCCGCCCGTTCGTAGGACCAGCGGGAAAGTTCCTGGATGAACTCCTCGCATCCATCGGGCTCAAGCGGGAGGATGTGTACATTAGCAACGTCGTGAAGTACCGGCCGCCGGGGAACCGCGACCCGACACCGGAGGAGAAGGAGGTATGCATGCCGTGGCTGCAGCTGGAGATCGCCCTCATCAAGCCTGCAGTACTCGTGCCACTGGGCCGCCACGCACTCGGACACTTCTTCACAAAGCTGAGCATCACGGCAGCGCATGGGAAAGCGCAGCAACTTCCTAACGGCACGACGGTCTTCCCGATCTACCACCCTGCGGCTGCACTGCACAATGGGTCGCTGAAGCAGTCGCTGTACGATGATTTTGCGGCACTCCGCGCGTTCTTGGATAGCAAGAAGAAGTCATGAGCTTTTAGCTGTTAGCTATTAGCTTTTAGGATGACGACTCCTAGACCTAAAAACTAAAAGCTATAAGCTAAAAGCTAGCTATGACCTCTCTCCTCTTCGGCATCATCCTCTCGGCTCTCCTCTCTCTCACGTCCCTCCTCGTGATCCTCCTGCGCGTGAGTCCACTCAGCGCTCCGGGGCAGGCGCTTCCCTCGTTCTTCCTGAGCCTCTTCCTCTCCGTGAGTTCCGTCGCTTCCCTCGTCCTCTTCGTCCTCTGGGGAATCCTCCCGCTCCACGCGTGGGACCAGGGGAAGCTCCTCAGCATTTCGCTGCGGCAGGGCACCTTCATCGGGCTCGGGACCGTCATCCTCCTGCTCTTCCATCTCCTCGCCCTCCTGAATTGGTGGATTGCGATCCTGATTTATGCGGTGTTTGTACTGGTGGAATTGGCGTTGCTGTATTGACCCGGGACCGCGGGCCAGACCCCCATCGTCCGCGGGCCAGAAAGCCCGCTCTACTGGTGGAAATGGTTGGTGTAGTATGCTCGCATGGCAACCCCCGCCACAGCTGCTTGGGATGATCTCCTGAAGAAGATCAAGAGCGCTCCTGATGCGCCGACGCTCGATGCGCTCGAGCAGGAGATTTTTGGGAGGAAGCAGGGGCTCCTGACCCTGGCGATGAAGGACCTGGGGAGCGCGACACCGGAGGAGCGGACCAAGCGCGGCACCGAGTTGAATCGGTGGAAGCAGACGTTCACCGAAGCAGTTGAACGCAGGCGAGAAGATTTCCAAAGTGCATCACTGGGATCCCTCGCGACGGAGGACGCGCTCGATGTGACGCTTCCCCTTCCGCCGAAACGCCACGGCCACCTCCATCTGATTCCCGAGTTCATCCGCTCTGTGGAGGATATTTTCGGCAGGATGGGATTCGAAGTCGCAAGCGGGCCGGAGATCGAGACGGAGGAGAACAACTTCAACCTCCTGAACATCCCCGCGGATCACCCCGCGCGCGACTCGCAGGACACGTTCTGGCTGACGCGCACCGGCAATCCCAAGAAAGATATGGTGCTGCGAACGCACACATCTCCAGTGCAAGCGCGCTACATGCAAGCCCACAAGCCTCCCTTCCGCATCATCTACCATGGCAAAACCTACCGGAAGGACGCCGATGCGACGCACTCCCCGATGTTCCACCAGTTCGAAGCATTGATGGTGGGGAAGGACATCTCGCTTGCGAACATGAAAGCAGTCATGACCGCTGCGATCCGCGAGCTCACGAGTAAGGACGCGACGTTCCGCTTCCGCACAGGATTCTTCCCGTTCGTCGAACCGGGGCTCGAAGTCGACATGCGGTGGCAAGGAGATGCTGCTGCGAGTCGTGAAGGCGATTGGTTAGAAATTGCTGGTTGTGGAATGGTGCATCCCAACGTCCTCACGAACTGCGGGATCAATCCAAAGGAATGGCAGGGCTTCGCCTTCGGCTTCGGCGTCGAGCGCATGATCATGATCAAGCACCAGATTCCTGACCTGCGCGCGTTCTACCAGGGGGATCTCAAGTTCCTCGCGCAGTTTTAGTAGAGGGAAAGAGCGCGGCAGAGACTTCGATTTTTGAGTTGAAAAGAGGGCCACTTGGCCCTCTCTGACTATCTACATTATTCCTGATCACCTCCCATCAAGCTGAATAAAATCTGGAGTAAAGTCCGTACCTTCAGTGTTCCCCTTGATAGGCACGTACTTCTCTTCCTTTACATTTTTGGTTCCCTCTGTTTTTTTGGGTCCACCGAAAAAATTCTCATAAGCTTCTCTGTAGGCAATATCACCTAGGGCCAACTTTCGCCCAGCATCCTCGGCTTTAAGTACTTCCTCTCCCAACCCCACGAAGAACGCATCCTTTGCTGCTGTACTCGGCTGTTGTGCCACTTCTGCCTTCACGACACGGTCCTGCGAGTCCGCATCACTGAGATTTCCAAGAGTTTTATCCATACGTAGTTGGGGAATACTATATGTATATTTTATATTACATTTGTACTTTTGTCAATAATACCCTCTGGTGCTACTTTCCCCACCTTTCCGGTTCCTCCGCAAAGGAGAGGACTATTTCAGCTTCCTTCTGCGTAACTCTGCCCTGACCCAGTGCGACCCCCACCAGAGTCTGGAGATCGGTGAGGGGGTGGAAGCGGACGCCATTCTCTGCAGCAGCTTCCAGCGAAGACGGCAATGCGTAGGTGAAGATCGCGATGACATCCCCCACGCGACCCTGCCCCTCTTCGCGCAATGCCTGCACGGTGGAGATGGAACTGCCGCCGGTGGAGATCAGGTCCTCGATGACGACGATATCCGCTTCTGGATGGAGATCACCCTCGATGCGCTTCTTCGCACCGTGCTCCTTTGCCTTCGCACGAACGTAGACGAAGGGGAGGTGCATCCGATCCGCGACGAGCGCTGCCCAGCCGATGGCTGCGGTTGCTGTACCGGCGATGACATCGGGCGGAACGTGGAGGGCCTTCACTCGAGAAACGAGCGCATCTGCGACGAAGGTGCGCGCATCCGGGTGGCTGTAGATCATCCGGTTGTCGCAGTAGATGGGTGCGCGCAGACCGCTCGTCCAGGTGAAGGGTGGATCTATAGAGAGCTTCACAGCTCCGATGTCGAGGAGGAACTCGGCGATGCGCTTACTGTGGGGCATGGCTGGAGTATACGGATTCATTCGAGCGCAGGCTATGGTGGGGATTTGGATTAGGATTAGGATTTGGTCGGTGTATCAGGAGAGTGGAGCCTTCTTCGGGATACCGACGCGACGAGGGTAATTCAGAGAGAGAGGTTTCACCTTTTCGTAAATGAGGAGCTGGCGCTCTCCTTTGTCGTCAGGCAAGGCGTAGACGAATTGTTCGCGTAGCGTGCAGGAGAGGAGCTTCGACGCTTTCTCTGCGGCTGCGAGTTCATTGTCGATGTGCAAACTCTTCCAGAGCACGATGGCTCCACCGACCTTCGTGAAAGGACTCATGTACTCGAGGAGGGTTGCAATCGGGGCGACCGCGCGAGAGAGGACGAGATCGAACTGCTCCCGGAGCTTGGGGTCGCGCCCTAGCTCCTCAGCTCTCCCTGTACGGAGCGACACGTTCCCGAGACCGAGTGTCGCAACAATCCTCCCTACGGCTTCCACTTTCTTCACCGTCGCATCCATACCCATGCACTGCCATGACGGTCGGCAGATGGCGAGTGGCAGCAATGGGAATCCCCCACCTGTCCCCACATCGAGGAGCGTGAGCTGTTCATCTGCACCGCGCTTATCCATCCAATCCAGAAGACTTAGGGAATCGAGGACGTTCCCCGCCCAGCAGCTCTGCCGCGTTCGCAATGCGGAGAGGTTGAGCTTCGCATTTTCCTCGAGGAAGATCGTGACGAGGGTCTCGAGCTGCGCCTGAGTGGAAGGAGAGAAATGCACCAAGGGTATTCTCTGCTCTTTTCCTTTCACAATTCAAGACGCACGCAATACAAACACCCCGCAGCGCGGGTTCGTTACCCGCGCGGACCGCCGGGGTAGCCGAACCCCGGCTGCGGTGGTGGAGGGTATACTCTCTCCATGCCAAAACCCTACACGCCAAACGATACGTGGAGCCGGAAGGCGCAGGAGGAGGGCTACCGCGCGCGCTCGGTGTACAAACTCATGGAACTCGATGTGCGCTTCCACCTGCTCTCGCCAGGCAAGCGTGTCCTCGATATGGGCGCAGCACCGGGGAGCTGGCTGCAGTACGTATCCGAACGCATCGGGCCGAAGGGAATCGTCCTCGGCATCGACCTCACCCCCATCGAGCGCGTGGCGAGCAACGTCCGTACGGCGACACTCGACTTCACCGATGATCGTGCTGTGGAGACATTCCTTGCGGAGAGCAAGGTTGAAAGGGTGGATCTCATCCTCTCCGACGCTGCGCCTTCTACGAGCGGCGTGAAGGATGTGGACCAGTGGCAATCCCTGGAGCTCTGCCGCGCCGTACTCCACGTCGCAGAGAAGTACCTGGCTCCAGGTGGAAGAGTGGCTTTGAAAGTTTTCCGTGGAGCAGACTTCGACGAGTTCCTGCGCGAAGTGAAAGCAGAGTGGCCCTCTGTACGGGTTGCGCATGTGAAGGCCAGTCGTGATAGGAGTAGGGAAGTCTATATGGTGCTGAGTGGACGGAGAGCTTGAAAAAACCCAGAACCCAAAGCCCAAAATATATCCAAAATTCCAATATCCAAGCACAACATTGAGCAAATCTCCTGTGTAGACATTTTGGACTATTGATCCTTGGAGCTTGTTTGGGTTTTTGGGTTTTGTGTTTTGGGATTTCCCTCTCAGGGGTCACTTCACCTCTGCACTTGAGCAGGTATACTCTCCCCATGATAGTGCTGAAGCATGTGTCGAAGACCCTCGGGCGCACCCGCGTGCTCGCCGATGTGAGCTTTCGCGTGGAGCCCGGGGAGTTCGTCTGCCTCACGGGACCTAGCGGAGCGGGGAAATCGACCCTCCTCCACCTCCTCATGGGCGCGGAAGGGGTGACGAGCGGATCGATCGAAGTCGACAGCGTAGATTTGAAGAAAATCCCCTCGCCCGTCATGCAACTCTACCGACGAAGAGTGGGCGTGATTCTGCAGGACAGGAAACTCCTCATGGACCGGACAGTCGCGGAGAATGTGAGCTTTCCACTCGAAGTGTGCGGCCTCCCTGATGCAGTCATCCGCAAGCGCGTGCCCGAGGTACTCCAACGCATAGGACTCACAGCGAAAGCAAACGCGTTCCCATCAGAACTCAATGCGGGAGACCAGGTCCGCGTCGCCATCGGCCGAGCCATCGCCCTGTACCCGATGATCGTGCTCGCGGATGAACCGACAGCGGGAATAGATGCAGAGCACTCGACGAAGATCCTCCGGCTCTTGCAAGAGATCCATGCGGAGGGTCGCACGGTGATTCTCGCAACGTACGACACCACTCTTGCCGAAGGCCTCGGAACGCGGATAATTCGTATCCAAGGAGGAAAAGTGATCGAAGACAATGCAAAAACCTACGATCATGCAGCACGCACCACACCTCCGCAGGAAACGATTCGTGCGAAACATCACATCTTCTCTAACGAGGAGGCATCACTCCCGTCCCAGGAGCAGGAAGTCACGCCAACACCGCGCAAGGACACGCGGAAGATACGCATTACCTCCATCGGGTCATGACGACGTACCGCGAGAGCGGGGTCGACGCTCCGATGGGTGACCGCGCGTCCGCGCTCGCCTACGCGCGAGCGCAGGAGACATTCCCATCCCGCAAAGGGAGCATCGGTAGTGCGATGACGGACGCCGGTGGGTTCGCGGGATTGATTGACATGGGAGACTTCTTCCTCGTGCAGAACGCCGATGGCACGGGATCGAAGATGTCGCTTGCCGTGGCTATGGAGAAGTACGACACGATCGGGGTCGACCTGCTCGCCATGGTGTGCGACGACGCGATCTGCACGGGAGCGGAGGTCATCTCTGTGACGAACACCCTCGATGTTCCACGTGTCGACCCTGCGGTGGTCGATGCCCTGATGGCTGGCCACGCTCGCGCATGCAAGGAGCAGAAGATCATCATCCCCGGGGGGGAAATCGCAGAAGTGCCGGGAGCCACGACGGAGCCCGTGTGGAATGCCACCTCCGTCGGCATCGTTGCAAAAGATAGGGTGCTCGATCCCTCCACTATCAAAGCGGGAGATAGCGTGATCGCTCTCCGGTCAGCCGTCGCGAGGAGTAATGGCTTCTCGTTCATTCGGAAAATCCTCGATGATGCACACGGAGAGCAGTGGTTTCAGAAACCGTGGAAGGATGGGAAAACCTGGGGCGACATCATGCTCACCCCGAGCATCCTCTACCACGCGGCGCTCCTCACACTCCTGGGGCGCTACGGTGAAGAGAGAGTCGTTCCGATCAAAGCACTCGCGCACATCACCGGTGGCGGAATTTCTGGGAATGTTCCGCGCATCCTCAAGCACGCCGGTGTCGGTGTAACACTCGATGCACTCTGGGATCCACACCCGGCACTCCAGGACCTCGTCGCTCTCGGCCCAGCCCTGCTCATCGATGCCTATGAGACGTGGAACATGGGGACAGGGATGATCGCCATCGTCGATCATGCAGATGAAGAGCGCACGATCACTCTCCTCAAAAAAAGTGGGATTCAAGCGAAGCATGCCGGGGTGGTCACAAAGGAGAAACGCCTCATCATTCGGGCATACACAGGGGAGGAACTGCACTTCGACCCAGCGACCGGAGACGCTCTCTGAGCCAACAGAACGGGATTAAGCTGCTTCGTGACTTGATTTGCTTGTGGAATTCACTGTGAGCTCTACAGTAACGGGAAAATGCTGCGCTCGCGTGAAATTGCGGGTCCAGTAGCCCCCCGGCGGGGTACGATCATGAGTGTTCCACTCACCATGATCCTCTCGATGACGACGATCGTGGGAGCAGCGACCGTGGAGACGTTCAAAATGAAGAAGGAGTTGCCAACTGCAGCTTCGACGGAGAACTCCCTGGAGCCACGCCGGTACGCGGAGATTGGGGAAGATGAGAATCTGCTGAACGTCCCCATACTCATTGAGGTAGAAGGCAACGCTCCGATCGTCGCACGCTTCGTCCTCCATCAGCAGAAAGGTATAGGACTGGAAATCGGGGGAGAGATCTTCACGATCGACGAGGAGAAGACGCTCGGCTCGAAGGGTCTGCACCCTGCGTCGTACATCAGCAGCGTCTCGAAGAAGGGATTTAGCATCTGCTTCGTGTCCTCCGCTCTCGACAAGACGGAGATCGTCGTCCCGCACGAAGGATTCGAGGAAGGGGTGCACACGCTCAAGCAGACATCGAAGCGCTGGGTGAAGATGCCGTTCAATCTCACGAAGAACGGCAGAGGAAAGACTCTCCTCTTCTTCGCAAAGAATGCCGGATCGTTCTACATGTACTTCCAGGGAGACAACGACATTCCCATCGATACCCTCGCCATGGCGCAGTGATGGTTTGCGCTTGCAAGAGCGAAATCCGTCCTCTGCATTCCGAGGTGCTTGCATCAGCTGAGCCGAGTGTGTAGCGTTCCCGTCGCAATGGCACGCGCGACTCTCCTCCGGCTCTCCCTCCTCCTCCTTACGGCGGAAGGTGAGCTGCGCGCGTAGAGAAATCTACGAAGAAAGCCCGCCTTCCCCGCAGATCAGGAAGGTTCTTTTTTTGTATTTCATTTCTCTCCTCCCCATGGAAAGTTCTGAGTTCTTCAATTCTCCCGATCGATCTCCAATCAGACCCCGAGATGTAAACAACATCACTGCTGAAGCGAGGCGCGGAATTTACTGGGACGCTATCCCGAATGGAAATGATGGACCGATGGTCATTCCAGAGCCTGAAGCTGTGAAACCACTCATCGACGGCGACATTTGTTAATTCCCTACCCACTCACTCATGATCACTCTCGAACTCGATCGCAATCGTCCTCGAACACCTGCAAGCAGCAGTGTGCTGGACACAACGGAAGCAATCCCTGCAACACGCGACGATGCACCACATCTGAGCGTTGATTGCAGACCACGACTGGAAGTTGCAACGGAACCGACGCAGCAAACTACAATACCTCTCCTCCCCGATTACCGTAGTATGGTCGACCGATTGCTCGCGAATCCCCAGCAAGTGGAGGTAAGCCGTGAGATTGCACTCTCATTGATGGATACGCGCTGGGGAGTGGCGTACCAGGCACTGCCTCGGTCGTTACAAGGCGATCGTGAAATCCTTTTGAAGGCGACCGTGAATTCGCGCGGCCATATCCTAGGACGTGCTCCGAAGGATGTCGTTGATTCCCTCGATCCGAATTTCTTCATCGAGGCAATTCAACGGGGAGCACGGGGGTGGATCCTCCGGTTCGCGAACGAGGACGTACGGAGCAATCCGCTCGTTGTCTCCAATTGCATTCAAGACTGGGGTGAGGCATTTGCGCATGCTTCTCCGGTTGCGAGACAGCACGGCACACTCCAGTACAAGGCCATTGAGAGAGATTCAAATGCGCTAGAGCACGCGATAAATCCATCTCTAGAAATGCGAGAATTTGCCGAAGCCAGACGAATGAAGAAGCTAGTGCAAGCTACATGATCGCCCTCTAAATGCCCTAGTTTTCCGCTTCACAGTGAGACGAATGGACGCTAGCCTCACTTGCCCTCTCGGAATTCTCGCCAGGGATCTGCAACCCTCGTAGTCTCTGCGAAACTCCTCATCTCCTCAACCATGAAGCGCGTCACGCAGATCAACGTCCTCCTCCCCAATGTCCCAGGCTCCCTGGCGACCATCTGCGACAAGCTCAGGGCAGCGGACGTGAACTTGATCGCGCTCTGCACAACAGAGGGGAAGCCGAACTCCACGTTTCACATGGTCGTCGACGATACGGATACGGCGAAGCTCGTCCTTTCCCCGCTCTTCAAGGTGACGACGAACACCGTGTTCTGCTTCGAGGTGAAGAACAAGCCTGGGGCGATCGCCGCCATTGGACGAACATGCGCGGGTGCGGGGGTGAACATCCGCAACATCTACGCGACGACGTACGGGAAGGAGGCAACGGTCTACGTGTCCGTCGAGGACGACGCGAAGGCGGAGGAGGCGTTCAAGAGTATGAAGAACGGCGGGAGCTGATACGGCTTCGCAAGGGGACGGCCAAAACCCGAGAGCACCCTCCTCACTGCCTCTCCCCGATCACCGCGTCGAGGGAGTACTTGCCCGCGCCCTGGATGGCGATGCTGAGTGCTGCGAAGAAGAGGATGAAATCGAGTTCCCACTTGGAGAAGTCATTCCCGCCGCTGATCTTCATGTACATCGCACTGATCATGACGCAGAGGATGCCGATCGCGCCAACCTGCGTGAGCAGGCCGAGGAGGAGCGACACACCGGCGAGCGGCTCGGCGATGGAGAGGAACTTGAAGATCGTCACCAATGTCGAGGACATGCCCTCTGGAGCACCCTCCCAGAACCCACGCTTCTGCAGGCCGTGGTAGAGGAAGATGATCGCGATCGCGACGCGCAGGAGGAGGAGGGCGACATCGCGGAACTGAGGGGACGATCGGGGGAAGGCCATAGAGGAGAGTGGGGAAGGAACTGCCGTACTGTAGCATTCGGTATCCTCTATTGAGGAAGGAGACGATCAATGGTATGAACCCCAGAGCAAGCTCTGGACTCCTTTTTCCGGAGCAAGCTCCGGGGAATCAGACCATCGACTCCGCAAGCAGGTATACTTTCTCCAGGCCGCTCGTCCGGCGTAGCCCCGCGCACGGGGCGAAG
>JAUSFD010000025.1 GCA_030649955.1 Candidatus Peregrinibacteria bacterium
GGTATGAACCCCAGAGCAAGCTCTGGACTCCTTTTTCCGGAGCAAGCTCCGGGGAATCAGACCATCGACTCCGCAAGCAGGTATACTTTCTCCAGGCCGCTCGTCCGGCGTAGCCCCGCGCACGGGGCGAAGTCGGATTGAAGAAGCGTCACAAGCACAGAGCAAGAGAGACTTCATTTCCAAGCTCTCCATTGCTCTCAAGGAAGCGTATGAATGTCAGTACTGGATACGCTTGCTCCGTGACGTACATTTCCTTCCCGCTGTGGAAGCGGCCGTATTGCATACTGAGGTTAATGAACTTATGCGCCTACTCATTGCGAGTATTCGCACTTCCAAGCAATACTTACGTTCATAATTGTCCACTGTCCGTTGTCCATTATCCACTCTCCATGTCACTTCTTCCACCGCAGATTCAAAAGGTCATCGATGAACTGAGTAAGCTCCCGGGCATTGGCCCCAAGTCCGCGGAGCGGCTCACATTCCATATGCTGCGGAGTAGCAGAGCTTCGCCAGAAGCGCTGGGCCGCACACTCCTGAGCCTGAAGACGGACCTCAAGTACTGCAGCAATTGCCAGATGGTGACACTCGAGGAGATGTGTGCAATCTGCAATGACGCAACGCGCGATCACACGACAGTGCTCGTGGTGGAGGATCCGCTCGAAGTCATCGCGTTCGAGAAGACTTCCTATAAAGGTGTGTATCACGTGCTTCACGGCGTGCTCTCCCCCATCGACGGGATGGGGCCGGAGCAGTTGAAAATGCGCGAACTCGTGACGCGCGCGAAGGAAGGGGATATCAAGGAAGCGATCATCGCGACGAACCCCGATGTGGAGGGTGAGGCGACTGCCGCGTACATCCGCATGCAAATCAAGGATCACGTCCCCACGGTGACGCGCCTCGCACACGGGCTCCCGATGGGAGCGGATATCGAGTTTGCGGATCAGGTCACATTGAAAGAGGCGCTTGCGGGGAGGAGGAGCTTGTAGAAAATATGGCGGGGATTCAGTGAGAGACGGGGCGGAGCAGTCATCCAGTCTCTCTCCCTACATCTCAGGTATTTGACGGTACATCATCCTCCGATGATTCGGCTTCATCTGGAGGTATTTCCTTCATTTTCTCCACGAAGAATTCCACGAAGACTTCCTCAAGGACTACAAATGCGCCTCGCTGCTGAATGTCGCGCTCGAAAGTACTACGCTTCTCTCGAAAAGTCTGGAGGAGAGTATCAATATCCTGCGAAGTCACCTGGATCCCAAACCGATCCATTTGGACCATGCCATTCAGGAGCTGATTCACTCTACCTTGGTCCTGAGCACAGAGCTCTTCGAGGAATGCTCCGAGCTCATCGTGCTTACGTTTTCGCAACTGGAATTCCTTCTCCCTGTCGATAACGGCGCACCAGGTTGCCATGAGAAAGCCTTCGAGAACCTTGCGTTCCGGAACAGTCTTGAGGAGCTCCTCAATGGGAGGCTTCATTTGCTGAACGCAGTTCGCGATGAGCGTTGCAACCGGGGCATCAATCGTCACCTGCTCCAGGAGGGCAATCTTCTCGAGAGCACCTACGAATTTATTGACGAAACTCTCCGAACAGCCTGGTACCGCAGTGCAGAGTTGAACAAGCTGATCGCGAACTTCAGGGCCCTGCCATGCACTTCCTGAGGGTACCTCCTGCGGCTGCATGCCACGAGTGTAGCACACAGCAACTCCTCAGTGCCTAAACGCCCTCACTCCCGTGGTCACCATACAAATCCCCAGCTCATTCGCCCTCGCAAACACCTCCGCATCTTTCACCGATCCGCCAGGCTGAATGACAGCAGCAATCCCCTGCTTCGCGGCTTCCTCGATGGAGTCTGGAAACGGGAAGAATGCATCGCTCGCGAGGACGGATCCCTTCGCGCGATCGCCAGCGCGCTTGAGCGCGATCCAGGTGGAGTCGACGCGGCTCGTCTGCCCGGAGCCGATGCCAACGGTCACTGCATCCTTCGCGAGGACGATGGCATTGCTCTTCGCGTACTTCACGACCTTCCAGGCGAAGAGGAGATCAGCGATCTGCTCCGGTGTCGGCTTCTTGTCGGTAACGCAGGTGAGATCACTCGCAGTGAGCACACGCGCATCGGGATCCTGAACGAGCATGCCGTCTTTCACGGAACGGTAGAGGATCTGCGTGCGCATCACCTCGCCGTTCGTCTGCTCGATGACCCGAATATTTGGCTTCTGCTTGAGGAAATCTAATGCCCCTTGCTCGTACGATGGTGCGACGACCACCTCCGTGAAGATCTTCTGTTCGATGATCTTCTGCGCGATGCCCGCCGTGCACGGACGATTCAATGCGATGATGACGCCAAAGGCGGAAATGCGATCGGTATCGTACGCGCGCTGGAATGCTTCTTCGATACTCTCATGTGATGCGATGCCACTGGGATTCGCGTGCTTCACCATCACCGCAGTCGGCACTTCGAACTCCATCGCCATCGCCCACGCAGCATCGGCATCGAGGATGTTCAGGTAGCTCATCTCCTTCCCTTGGAGAATCGTCGTCCACGAACGATGCGCATCCTCATCCCTGTTCCCTGTTCCCGGTTCCCCCCATCGGAAGCACCACGAACTCCACCCGATCTCCCAGCGTCGTAGAGCTCGTAGTACTTGCCCCACTGATGCGGGTTCTCGCCATACCGGAGCTGCTTTCCTCGGTGGAAGATCACGCCGCCGTTGGCGCCTTTGGAGAGGTACGCGGTGATGGCGCTGTCGTATGCGGCGGTGTGGAGAAATGCCTTCGAAGCAAGGGTACTGCGCGTCTCTGCAGAAGTGTCTCCACTCATCTCCATCTCTCTGAGGATCGCGTCGTAATCCGCGGGATCGCAGAGAACAGTGACGCTCGCGGCATTCTTCGCAGCACTCCTCAAAAGAGTTGGTCCGCCGATGTCGATCTGCTCGATCACCTCCGCCTGGGATTTCGAGGGATCGGCAGCTGTGCGCGCGAAGGGGTAGAGATTCACGACGACCAAGTCGATGGGCTCGATGCCATGCTGCTTCGCCTCCTCTTGATGACTCTTTTCCTCCCGTCGAAAGAGAATGCCTCCCATGATCATCGGGTGCATCGTCTTCACACGCCCGCCAAAGCATTCGGGGAATCCTGTCACCTCCTCCACTCCGGTGACAGCGATGCCTGCATCCTCCAGAGCTTTCTTCGTCCCACCCGTCGAAATGAGGGTGAACTGTAGCTTCAGGAGCCTCTGCGCCAGTGCGACGATACCCGTCTTGTCGGAAACGGAGAGGAGCGCGCGTCTGGGCATGAGAGGAGCCGGAACCGGCCGCGGCATTGTCCCACAGGATCCTGTTTTCTTCTAGGCACGGCGACGTTTCTCTTCAAACTTTCGTTGGCTTTCTATAGCTGCACTTCTAGGAGTGATGTTCGCGGAGAAGCGCCGCCGTGCCAATCTCTCCGTTGCCCAAGGCTTTCCGTGTGTGTTTCTTTCACGTGGGAGGCCGATGATTGTCAACGACAAAACGCTGCTGGGGTGGGAAAGTTGTTACAATGCCCGGAGGAAACGGGTTCCGCGAGCCCATCCTCTTCTTTCCACCCCTCCCCATGTCCCAGTCTCCCTCCTCTTCGTCGGGATTCACCCGGCTTCGCCGCGGCTTCACCCGACTTCGCCCTGGGGGGCTTCGCCGCGGTTTCACCCTCATCGAACTCCTCCTCGTCATCGGGATCATCGCGATCCTCGCTTCCATTGTCATCGTCGCCCTCAACCCCACGAAGCAATTGGGGGATCATCGCGACGCCCAACGCAGGAGCGATGTGAACACGATCATGAATGCGGTGTACCAGTGGGTGGTGGACAACGACGGGAGCCTCCCCGGCAACATCTCGACGGCTGCGAAGGAGATCTGCAAGTCGACGGTGGACCCGACCGCTTGCATCGCGGATAACGGGGTGAACCTGCGCATGCTCAGTGGCGACTACCTGGTCTCCATGCCCTCTGATCCTCAGGCGCCAGAGACGGGCACAGGCACCTGGTACACGATCCTGCGCGACGCGGATGAGCACGTGACGGTGAGCGCCTGGAATGCGGAGCAGTCGACACCGATCAGTATCACGCGGTGAGGGGGAAGCTGAGTACGAAGCTGCAGTGAACAGCCTTCGTAAGCGAAGGCTGGAGCTCCCTGCTGGATCAGGTGAGGAATGCTGTGGCTCCAAAATGGCATGGTGCACCGGTGATGATCTCTTGACCCCTTATGCTAAGGGTGTACATTCATTCACCTATGAATAGCACTCCACCCCCACCAGTCCGCATCGCGATCTTTCGCAGCAAGGAGATTCGTAAAATATTGCATAAAAATGAATGGTGGTTCTCGATCATCGATGTGATAGGTGCACTAATAGATAACGAACGAGCGCGAAAATACTGGAACGATCTCAAGCGTAAGTTAACAGAGGAAGGATATTCCGAGGTGTCCGATAAAATCGGACAACTGAAACTCCCTGCATCTGACGGAAAAAGTTACCTCACAGATTGTGCAAGTACGGAGACTCTCTTCCGCATCATCCAGTCCATCCCGTCCCGGAAGGCCGAACCCTTCAAGCGATGGCTCGCCAAGGTCGGCTATGAGCGTGTGCAGGAAATCGAAGATCCTGAATTGGCGACCAAACGCACCCGTGCTCTCTACAAAGCCAAAGGCTATCCCGATGGCTGGATCGAGAAACGCATGCGCGGCATTGCCGTGCGTGAACAACTCACGGGTGAATGGCAGAAACGAGATGTGAAAGAAGGGATCGAGTACGCCATCTTGACCGCAGAAATCTCCAAGGCAACGTTCGGGATTACTCCCGCCGAGTACAAAACGAAGAAGAAATTGAAACGCGAGAACCTCCGTGATCACATGAATGACCTGGAACTCATTTTCACGATGCTCGGCGAAGCGGCAACGACGGAGATCACGCAGAAGAAGGATGCGCGGGGATTCGGTCAGAACCGTGATACAGCGCGGAAAGGCGGGAAGATCGCGGGAGACGCGCGCAAGAAATTGGAATTGGAGAGTGGAAAGCCGGTCATTTCAAAGGAGAACTACCTCGACCTTCCAAGGAAGGAAGAGCTGCCGGAACTTCCGTAGTGAGGAGATGTGGAGCCGCCCACGGGAATTGAACCCGTGACCCCTTCCTTACCATGGAAGTGCTCTACCTCTGAGCTAGGGCGGCACATCGCCGGGAGATAGTAATCGATTCTGGTAGAAAGAGCAGAATTATCTATTACGCCCCGCTCCGCGGGACTGGGCTCTGAGCTAGGGCGGCAGGAGCCGTGAGATCATGCATCACTTGATACGTTTCGGCAAGACCAGCACCACTGCCGATCTCGATAGGGTAAACTTGATTCGATACCCTTGCATTCCAGTGCTGTGTGAGGGAACATTTGCCAAATTTTTCCACTCTATGCATCGACTCTTCTCCCCCGTGAGATTCACTGTACTCCTGAGTGGCCTCACATGGAGTACCAATGCAGTAGCGAGCGAAGGAGCAGCAGCGACATCACACTCCTATGCACTCACGCTCTTCTGGATTGCCATCCTGCTGCTCTTCGGAAAGTGCGCGAGCCTCGTAGAGAGGTTCGGGCAACCGTCAGTTTTGGGAGAGCTTGTGATCGGCGTCATTCTCGGGAACCTGACGCTCCTGGGCATCACGGCATTCGAGGTGGCGGAGGCAGATCCCCTCCTCCGGTTCCTCGCAGAGTTGGGCGTCATCATTCTCCTCTTCCAGATCGGTCTGGAATCGAATCTCAAGAAGATGGCAAAGGTGGGAGTACGCGCATTTTTGGTCGCCATGGTCGGCGTCGTCGTCCCATTCGCGCTCGGGACGTACATCGTGGGGCCCCTCCTACTGCCTGGTCTGTCTGCGAATGCGTACCTGTTCCTTGGTGCAGCATTGACCGCAACATCTGTGGGAATCACAGCCCGCGTCTTCAAGGACTTGGGGAAACTCCAGACTCCGGAGGCACAGATCGTGCTCGGAGCTGCGGTCATCGACGACGTGATTGGCCTCATTATCTTGGCAGTCGTGTCAGCGATCGCCACAGCAGGATCAGTGAGTGCAGTCACGATTGCCCTCATCACGGGAAAGGCCGTCGGCTTCCTCGTCTGCGCCATTGCCTTGGGACTCTTGATTGCCCCCTGGCTGGGAAGGATCTTTTCCATGATCCACACAGGGGTGGGTATGAAGTTCACCCTCGCTATAGCTTTCGGCTTGATTCTGGCAGCGGGTGCGCAGGGAATTGGCCTTGCACCCATCGTCGGAGCATTCGCAGCGGGCTTGGTCCTCGATCCTGTCCACTTCCGGTACTTCCGTGATCTCCACATTGTCGATGACATTCGCCGCGTGCTCAAGGATGTAGATCCCGTTGTACAGAAGAAGATTCACAATGCCATCGAACCCCACGCAGAGCGCCACATCGACTACCTCATCGAACCCCTGGGACACTTCTTCGTTCCCCTCTTCTTCGTCATGACGGGAATGTCCGTGAACCTGTCCACGCTCTTCGATCCCTCCATCATTCTCGTAGCACTCGGTATCACCGTCATCGCCTTCCTGGGGAAGATCGTCGCAGGTATTGTTGCGGGGAAGGTGCGAAAGTCACTCGTAGGATGGGGGATGGTACCTCGTGGGGAAGTGGGACTGATCTTCGCAACCATCGGTAGGGGTCTCGGCGTCGTCAACGATGAACTCTTCTCTGTGATCATCATAGTCGTCATTCTCACAACGCTGCTGACCCCACCCATTCTCGCATACCAGTTGAAGCGAATGTGATGGGTCTGCAATCGGAAGTCGTACAGAGAATACTTCCTCATGTATTGGTAGAATCGGACGGTGAAGTGCTTCCGCCCCCTGCTCTGCGCTCTCTCCTTGCTAGTGTTAGTCGGCTGCGGGAGTGACTCGGATGAAACTGCAACGTTCTCCCTCAAGGATGCTGGCTTCTCCATCGACTACCCGAAGAACTGGTACGTCGAAGATGCGCACTTCGCGGGATTTGTATCGTTCCTCCCAAAGAAGCCAGAGGCAGCAGAGACTGTGGATTCCCTCATGGTCTACATCGCCGATCGGCACCACTACTCAGCGGAAGAGGTTGCGGAGGGGCACGAGCGAGAGGACGGAGGTTGCGATGATCCGCTGACGTACCGGACCGGTGCTACGGACGTCCTCGAGATGCAGTGCTGGTCGGGGAACGACTACCTGATCCTCGAGGGGGAGGGGGATGTCTTCTCCGTCGTCTTCAATCGTAAGAGCGCGCATGCGGGTGAATTCAAACGGATGAGCGCAAGCGCGAGGGTGCAATAATCATTGCAGGGACGTGCGCGGTCGTAGAGGCGTGCGATTCGCACGCCTCTACGGCACCGATTCGCACGTCCCTGCTACTGCCCCGCGTAGCTCCCGTTGACGGTCACGACGCCATCATCGGTAACCCAGTGGGTCGTAATGGTCCACAGATCATCGGTCGTCACGGTGCCCACGAGGGTCCCTTTGCCCGAGTACGAGTCCACCACACCGCTGCTATTGAGATGCGTGCACTCCTCGTGCGTGTACTCCTGGGTCATTTTCATGTTCGTGGTTCCGCCGATGACGAGGGGCATGGTGAAGGTGCCGCCCTCGCCGAGGCCAGCGTAGAGCTTGCCCTCGTACGCAGAGGTGTACCTGCCGCTCGTTTCCTGGTAGATCTCATCGGGGTCGTCCTGGTTGTAGCACCACAGACGGTCCTCCCACGCTCCACTAGCACCGGAAATAGTACCGACGACGGACTTCGTCTTGAAGTCCGCAGTGAGGATAACTGTGGTGGTGAACACAGTCTTCGGCCCGCCTGCGATGGTCTCTGTGAAGACAGCAGTGGTCGTCACCGTGGGGAGCGGCTGCTCGTCAGGATCTGCGGAGGTGCTCGACGCTGCTTGCTTCTTGAGGAAGGCGGCGCACGCGCTCTTCGCCTGCGACTGGTTCTTCCCCTTCGCTGCTTCGTCGTAGTAGCACGCACGGAGATCGGCCGTGACGATCGCGACGGCTGTGGCATCGAACTTGCGCGCCAGGAGGTCGGCCTCGGTCTTCTTCACCTCTCCCTCAATCCAGGATGTATCCCCTCCTCCCGTCACAGAGCTTGCAGCCGCACTCGACGCAGGATCGGAGCTGACCGCTTGGGAGGATACAACGGATGAAGCTGCAGAGCTTTTTGCTGGGAGACTGAGCGCAGACGAGGCCTTTCCTGTGGTCGATACCTGCGAGGAAGCCGCTGCACTCGATGCAGCCTTGGAGGAAACAACAGACGACTGCTCTGCGCTCGAGGCGGAAGCGGAAGCAACGGAGAAGCCCGTGCTCAATGAGGAGCTCTGTACGGACTGCGAGATCGTGACAGACACCGCTCCACCGCCGAGGTTCGCTCCTCCTTGCCCGACCGCAGCGCACCAGATCTTGTGCTGGCCGACTTTCAGCGGCCAGTTGAGACTCACTTGGCTGCGGCTAGCGCCGTCAGCCTCGACAACCTGGCCATTGCACGAGAGAACGAAGTCGGCATTTCCCCCCTGCGCCGTCCAGTTCACGGTGAACTTCACCTCCTTCTCGCCTTCAGCGTACCCGCGCTTCTCGGCATCAGCCTTGGCAACATCAACCACGCTGTCGATCGTGATGTTCACCCCAACAGTCGGGTTTGTGTTCGTGACGGGTACGCTGCCCTTCTTCTCTGGGATAGCCACGCCAGCACCCTTGAGGAAGTCCGCGACCGCCGGCTCGTACTTCTTCGCAACAGCTTCCGTACCCTTCACTTCGATCTCCGTCGCTGCAGCCTTCATCCCATTCTTGAAGACGGGGATGAACTTCTTCTTCGCTGCGTCGACAACTTCTGGATTGTCCTTCCCAAAGTTGTAGAAGTCGACGACGAAGATGCCCGTGGGCTGGCGAATCTTGATCTCCTTCCCAGCCGCGAAGGCGATTGGAATCAAGAGAGAACTCTGCGGCTCGCTGCCACCACTGAGAAGCACGAGGTGCGCTCCGGCAACTTGTCGTGCGAGCATGCTATCCGACTGACCGGAGGCAGTCGTGAGTGTGCGCAGCACAGTGGCATCGAACGGATTGACGGAGGTATCGGCCTCCTCGATCGTCACGGTCTTCTCGACTGTCTGCGTGGAGAGGGCGAGCCAGGTCTGGAGCTCCGACCCTTCGGAGAGTTGCGACGTCACCTGATCCACTTGGTCACCCGTGAGGAACTCGACCGGCTCCGCAGAGGAGGCATCGGCGAGGTGGGCAATGAAGGGATTCACCGTACTCACCCCCTCAGTCACTGTCGGATTCCACAGACGGCTCCCGTAATCTGCAACGAGAGCGACCTCGGCCTTTGCATCGCCCGTCGCAGCAATCCTCTCGCGGATGTCCTGCACCTCGAGAACGAGGGAGTACGAAATGCGGGCGACGTCCGCGTACTGCGCGGCACTCGCCTCACCACCAACCTGTGCTGCCATCGTCGTCGAGAGGGAGGAAGCGATGGTCGCAACGCGCATCGCCTGCGCAGCAATCTCTCGCGCCTGAGCATCCACGGATGCACCACCCTCCGCGTTCGCTGCTGCAATAAAAGCGAGTTCCGCGTGATTCAAATCTGCAACGGCAGCGGGGAGGTCCGTCGCGGAGGAGGAGAACTCCTCTGCTGCCAAGGGCACTGCAGGTGACGTCGCTTCGCTCACGGAGAAGGAGTTCCCCGTCTGCACGATCGTCTCCGTCGCACAGGCGGAGAGGAGGAGGGAAACGCCAAGGACCATTGCGCTGGAACGACGGTGTGTCATGGGAGAAGGGGTAATAGGGAGTGGAGAATCTTACCAGGATCTATAGTGCCGCACACGTCATCCGGAGCCATCGAGGGGTGTGGATTCATTACCGTTTATATGGTATAATTATAGAGCCAGAAAAATACCCATATTCCGCTCTGCATGGCCGTTATCCTCCATCTCCTGCTGGCGTTCTCGTCTGTAGCCATCATCTGGTTCCTCTCCGGAATCCTCATCGAGGCGACGGACCGCGTCGCCAAGCGCTACCACCAGTCGGGGTTCTCTGTGGCGTTCTTCATCCTGGGGTTCCTCACGTCCATCAGCGAAGCCTCTGTCGCCGTGAACGCCACCATCCAGGGTGTGCCACAGGTCTCCGCGGGAAACCTCATTGGAGCGTCACTCGTCATCTTCCTGCTCATCATCCCTGTCCTCGCTATCACCGCGAATGGGATCACCATGCGCCTGGGTCTGACGCGGAAGAACCTGCGGCTCCTCCTCTTTGTCGTGCTCCTCCCCGCACTCCTCGTCCTCGATGGCGCGGTGAGCCGCAACGAGGGATTGATCATGCTCCTGGTCTACGCTTCCCTCATCTACGCCGTGCAGAAGAAGAGGGGGAAAGTGAAGAGCACTGGCAATACTGCTGAGGAGGATTTCGTGACGCGGAAACACGCGACAGCCGCCGACATGGTGAAAATCCTCATAGGAGGGGTCCTCATCTTCGTCGCGGGGAAGATCCTCGTGGATGAGGCCATCTACTTCTCCGCAATCCTCCGGGTGCCTCCGTCCTTCATTGGACTCCTCGTCCTCTCTATAGGAACGAACGTCCCGGAGCTGGCGATCGCACTGCGCTGCGTCTTTGGGAGGCACACGAGCATCGCCTTCGGTGACTACATGGGCTCCGCTGCGGCGAATACCCTCATCCTCGGACTCCTCTCGCTCGCGAACGGGGAGTTCATCCTCGAGCGCAGCGAGTTCATCTCCACATTCCTCCTGCTCACGATCGGCCTCGTACTCTTCTCTGTCTTCGCACAGTCGAAGTCCATCCTCTCTCGGCGTGAAGGCCTGGTGCTATTGTCACTCTACGTGTTCTTCCTGATCTCGCAGCTCGTCAATGTGAGCCAGATCATCCCGACGGTGCAGGGAGCGGCGTCGCTTGCGAGGATCCTCTGACACTTAGGCCGTCTTTCTTGTAACAGAGAACGTTTACTCGTTTATTGGTTTATTCGTTTATTTGAAGTGCTGCATCTCGAATCAACGAGTAAACGAATAAACGGTGATCCGATCAGACAAACACACTCGCCACGGCAGCGAAAGCGCGCAGCACCGTCTCCATGATCCAGAAAATCCAGACGGAGAGGAGAGGAAAATGCACGAGGCGCTCAGCGAGGAGGAGGACGAGGAGAATCATCGGGCCGCGACGCATGAGCTCGTCGTATTGGTCATCCCACTGGAGCGGAACGAAGGGGTGGATGATCTTCGAGCCATCGAGCGGGGCGATGGGCAAGAGGTTGAAGGCCATGAGTCCCAGGTTGAGGAAGAGCGAGCTCCCCGCGAACTGGCGGAGGAACTGGATCGAGACTGCTCCGGACTTCGGCTGACTGAGCAGGCTCTCCGCGAAGCCATCGACTGGTCCGTGGGAGAGTGCGACGAGGATTGCGAACGCGATGCACGCGAGAATGAGATTACTCAATGGACCTGCGAGCGCCGTGAGGGCTGTGTCCCTCTTCGGGTGCTGGAAGTAGCGCGGATCCACGGGCACGGGCTTGCCCCACCCGAAGCCAACGGTGACGAAGAGGATGGTGCCGAGCATATCCAAGTGCGCGAGCGGATTGAGGGTGAGCCGTCCCGCGTACTTCGCGGTCGGGTCCCCCAGCTGGTACGCCATGAAGCCGTGCGCCCACTCGTGGACGCTCAAGGCGAGGAGAATGCTCAAAATGTAGGTGGGTTCGAGGAAGTTCATAGGGAGGGAACAGGGAACAGAGTATCAGGGAACAGGGGCCCTGTTATTCTGTTCCCCATTCCCTGGCCCCTTTCCACCGTTGACGGCTAGCCAAGAACCCTTTACAGTCTCCCGGCATGTCACGCGAATGCGCTAAAACCGGTAGGAAAACGAGCTTCGGGAACACCCGCAGCCACTCGCTGCGGCACACCCGCCGGACGTGGAGACCCAACATCCAGAAGAAGCGCGTGTTCGATCCTGCGACGGGAACATTCAAAACGATGAGGGTAACGGCGGCGTACTTGAGGACGCTCTCGAAGAGGTTGCAGGCTGGGAAGAGGGCGTGAGGAGTATGTGACATCATCTACTTTTTCCTCGAGCGCCAACCCCAGCTGCCCGAGGATTCACGGTTTGAACAAGGGTAGGCGAGTGCTCATTTCGATGAAGCGCATTGGTTGGCCTTTGCGAATAGAGATGATGCCTCTATTGCTAGCATTTTCAGCGAGTACAAGGCGCCCTTCGCTGTCACCTGCTTTCCAGAATAGAACACTCCTCTGCTTCTCCAGTGCATAGCGAGCTCCCTTCAACCTGATGATATCGTTGGGGTCAGCCGCTAGCTCGCGGAGAGTGGTCTTTTCCCATTTCAACATTTCGATGGGGTGATCGAGAGTAAGGTCGAACCCTCCATCGAGTGTCTGCGTCGCCACTGGTGCACCCCCTCGCGCTCGTTGAACGGCTAGGGGATTTACTGTGACAGTCTGTATATTCTTCACACGCATCGCATAGTGATCGAGAGGAGATGGCTGCAGAGCTTTCTGATGCACATCAATTCGTCTCTCTTCCTCCATTTCTGTATCGGTCGTCTTGCGCTGACTCTTCTTCCATTCTGCGCTCTGTAAATTCCCGTTCGGGGCGATGAGCATTGTTTCGACCGGAGTCATCCCTTTCTTCGATGTATCTTCGAGGATGATGGCGATGCCCATTTCACGCTTCTCCACAATCACGCGCCTAGTCTCAGCATTAACCTTGCTCATAGCCCCCTCTGGAAAATCTTTGTCCGAGTGCTTTCGAAATTGCATGTATCCATCCTTGGCCCAGAATATGCCTCTTTTCTCTAGTTCCGCAGGAGTAACACCTTTCAAAACAACATCACATTGAAATCCGGGGACTGTGTCTTTTTGCTGCGTAGACTCGGCTGGCTTGGGGAGATCCTTTCGGCCCAACTGCCGCATGTAGAGTTCATAGCGCAGCATCATCGCCAGTCGCTTCTGCCACCCTGGAAAATGGAGCCACACGACGCCGTCACGAATGTGCAGACTCTTTTCTTCTGGATCATGCAGAATAGCAATACCATGCCTCTCGGCGTCTCTACAGAGCTGTTGGAACTCCTTCGGGATCAATACTCCTTCGGGCAATTCAACATCTTTCTTGGTCTTCACATCGCGGATCTCCAGCAATGTTGCTAACTCAACGCCGTTCTTCTGCTCTCCGTCGTTCCTTGCCTCTACATCCTCGACTGTTCCATCTCGTATACCCTGTGGAAGGGTAAATGTCCTGCTCCCGTCTCCATAGTATTCTTTCACGATGGATAGCTCATCACCTGTGCGTTTGAACATGACCTTCTCATCTTCCAGACTGATGGTTGCGAGCTGCATTTTGTGTCGCTTCACCTCATGCCATGTGCCCCGGTCGATGATGACAATGCCATACTTTTCCTGCAGCTCCTGAAGAGTCAGCCCATCATGGAGTTCGATTGCGTACAGTTTTTGAGTCTTTCCGGTTTCCACGTTTTTCACAGCATTTTTCTGCTTCGATCCATCTGATGCAAGGACTCCCCCCACAGAATGCTGAATAGTAGCAACTACAGCCAATGCAGCAGATAGACTCAAGAATTCGCGACGGGAAGACCCCGCTCCTGCCTCGCGTCTTTCGTCCAGTCCGTGTTCTGTATTCATAGTGGTGATTGGATAGCTTGAATCCAGGGAAAGAACAGTATCTTCCTCTCTCCTCATGCGTGGGGCAAGTTCTTCCTTTTTTGGCTAGCCCATACCAAAACTTCAGATACAATTCCTGCATTTTCCGCTGAGAAGATTAGGATGCAAGCTCCATTCAATCAGCAACATCTTTCCTCCGTTCCTTTACCTCTCCTCTCTTCCGCTTGTCTTGAAGTATCTTCGCCTTTGCCTTCCTCGAACGCCTCTGCTTCTGCTTCGCGATGCGGTGCTGCTCCTGACCACGGGCGGAATCATCACCCTTCACTTTCTCCTCAATCTTCTCGAGGAGGAGCTTGTACGCGGCGATGCGATTGCGGCTCTGCTCACGTTGATCCTGCACACGGACATTCACGTTGAGCGGAGCGTAGTGGAGCTCGACACAACTCGATGTTTTGTTGATCTTCTGACCGCCGTGCCCGGAGCCACGGACGAAGTGCTCCTCGATATCCGCTGCAGAAATCTTCAGCTCACGCGCGATCGTGAGGTACTTCTCCGAGAGTTCTACCGGGAAGTGGAATGACGGCGCGTGCACGGGCTTCGGGAGATCGTGCGCGGTGAACTTCGCGGTAAGCGCGTGGACGAGCGAGATCTGGTAATGGAGGTAGTAGTCACGATTCTCCATGGATTCCATCTTGTGGAACAGGAGGACATCGAAGAGTCCGGCGATCAGCAAATACTCGGAAAAGAGTGATTGTGCATCTTGATGCACGCCGTACCATTCGAGAATCTGGCGGTACTCGTCCTCCGGGAACATGAATGCTTCAGTGTCGTAGGAACGGAGGCACATCATCGCGAGGTACGCGAGGTCCTCGTACGGATGCCCAATCCGACACCAGTCACAGTCGATGATACCGACTGTCTCTCCCGCATCATCGACGAGGAGATTGCCGTGGTGGAAGTCACCGTGGACGAAGCAGAGCTCGCCCTGCTGGACACTGCGGATGTGCTGTTCAACGCGCGTAAATGCGAGGGCGAGGCGCTGCTGCGCGTGCGGGGAGAGCAGATGTCCCAGAGCGTTGAGTCCGTTCTGCATCTCCGTAAGAAATGGCAAACGCTCATCGAAGAACGTGTGGAGCTTGCCCTTCGTCGCATCGTGCATGCTCCGCATCGCGGCGCAGACGGTCTTCGTCTCTGCATCCGCTGCAGACGCAACCTGCTCCCACGAATCGAGGATGTGTCCGGGAATACGTGCGTACATCGTCCACAGCACACCCTCCTCTACGATGTACGGATGCCCCTCGTGCGTCTCGATGGGGAGCGGCAAACGCAGACTTGTGAGCGCACTCGCCGCGCGGATGAGCGACGTCTGCTCACGGAAGGTGTCGATCACCTTGGGGGTACTGGGCTTTCCGCGCAGCACGTGTGCGCCATCGAGGATGTACACCGCAGAGAGCACAGCGTGCTCGGCAGGCACGATCGCCTTCGCCTCGATACCGAACCGGCGCGCGAGACCGCGGAGGAAATTCAGGGGATAGGCGTCCCTCAGAGGCATAGTGCGGGGTGAGTGTTCTTTTGCAGTATACAGGATGTGCATTTGCTCGTCTCTGGGGAAGTCCGAAGAGACTGAAGATACGGACGAATAACGTTTATTGGTTTACTCGTTTACTGGTTTACTAGCTTCATCCAATAAACGAGTAAACGGAAAGTGGACTCCTCATTACCCGAGCAACGACCACACCCACCTCAGATATACCCTAACCACTGAAGCCCCCACCCGAGCAGCAGCACATCTGTGAGCCCATGACTGAGCACGCACGCATGGATGCCGCCGCGCATGCGCATGAGGAGACTCCACAGGACACCCATGATCGTGATGCCAAGGACTGCGGCGGCGATGGGGAGGACGGATACACCGGGCAGTCCGGCGAAGATCAACGCGTGCATGGATCCAAAGGCGAACGCGGACACGATGATTCCGATGGTGGCGGTTGATCGGCGGGATATTTCCCGATCCAACCACGCGCGGAAATGCAATTCTTCTAACCCCGCGTTCGCGATACCCAGGAAGAGGACAACCGCGACCGCGCCACCGCTCCCGACGGCGAAGCGCGTATCGAAGCCGGCACGGATGACAGCAGGATCGAGTGCAAAGAACGGCGCAGCCCAGAGCAAAGCCGCGATGCCGAGACCGGAGGAGAGGAGGGCAATCGCAACGCCGTACATCCACACCCGGAAGGACGGGAGCGGCTCATTGGTCGGCCAGAGGATGCGCAGTCCCCGGGCACCGGAGCGGTACCTCCACACGATGGGAATCAGCAACTGCAGAATCTTGTATGACGATTGGAGCACGTACCCAGTGAGGCCAAACGCGAGCACAGCACCCTTCGCGAGGAAAGGGAGAGCAGCGGGGGAGAGAACGGTGACGAGAGGAGACATAGGAGTACTCTACAGAAATTCCAACTTCCAACTATCAACTACCAAGAAAGCTTTGAAAGAATCAAAACTGAAAATTTGGAGATTGTTCATTGTGATTTTCTTGCGCATTGGAAGTTGAAACTTGGAATTTATCCCTTCGTACGAAAAGAGCGGGCACACGCTCGCTCTTCTCCAATGCCAAAGACCGTTACGCTGTGACGACCCTCTTGTTCGTGAAGGCAGAAGCGAGTGCCCACAGACCCACGACGAGGTGAATAACATTGTCGACGGGGTTATCCAGTTGTACGAGACCGTAGTAGTTGAGCGGAGGATCCCCAGCGACCATGAAGCCGGCGACGCCGAAGTAGAGGGCAACGAGACCAACGAGCACCACCACCCACTTCTTGAGATCACCCAAGGGGAGTGGGGCGAGCACGAGCGCCACGATACCGAGCACGAGGTGCGCGATGTTCTCGTACGGGCTGAAGCTCAGTAGCGTGCCGATCTCCGGGACGAGGTACCCGAGGATACCGAGGGCGAGGAGGACCACGCCTCCAATCTGCAAGAAGGACTTCGGATTCATGGGGTGGGAGGGAAGGGATAGATTTAAGCGAGCATACGCCCAATCAGAGCTGTTTTGAGCGGGATTCCATTGACTGGAAAGGAAAGTTGTCACGTAGGCTTATATGGCCCGAAACCATGGAAAGAAGTGGGAATTTTTGGTAGAATAGATAGATTTACACCCACAACCTATGGCCCTCTTCGGTAATTTATTCGGGAAAGGGAAAGCAGAGGATGACAAAGCTGCTGCGAAGAAGACGCCAGCAAATAAGGGGGCATTGGAAAAGAGGCAGCAGGCAGAGACAGCGCCCCTGCAATTGGAGCTGAAGCAGGTCTTCACTACCAAGGAAGCTCTATACAATATCACAAAGCCACTGGGAGTCGACCACTTGAATGTAGAGGGACGGAATTACGTTATCGCTGCAATGAATGATCAACTATGCATCTTTGGTATGGATGGAAAATGCATACGTGATTTGGACAAGGACGATAGGAGTTCAGGAGAAGCGGTTGTGGCCTGGCGTGCTATTTGTACCGCTCTAGGAAAACGAGGACTGCAGAGAGGAGAGAGTACTCCTCAGTTCATTGGTACTGACGATCTCCCCTTCTACATGCAGGAGGATGCAAAACAAGCCATAGGGACCTACAGGAACACATTTCTCGAGCAGTTGTCGAAAGACTACGTAAGACATGAGATGAAGAAGGCAACGCTCTCCGTGATTCTCAATGGCAAGTACATACTGCTCTGGGATCCTCAAGAACGTGCATTCGTCGCATGGCAAACAGAACTCGATGGTCGCCCCCAACTCCCTCGGAATTGGATCCGCTACTCCACCGCAACAGCAACGGGCGTACCGGAAGACCTCACCGAACACCTCAGAGGACTATTTGCCTCCGCAGAGAAGTACAAGGATTGTAAACGAGTGAACGATACGTACGTCGCTGTCATTGATAACAATAGAGGTATTGGATTTGTGCGGGATGACGATAGAGCGAACATTGTGTACCCGGATGCGCTCCCCGGAATCCGGGAGAACTTCGTCGTAGACCCGAACGACGATCAGACGGTGTTCTACTGCCAGCACGAAAAACCCACCGACATCTACGAACTCAACGTGAGCGGAGATCCGACGAAATGGGAAGCGCGTCTCATTCACCTCCCAGAAACGAAGTCGTACTCGAAGATAGAAAAACTCAATATCCACCCGAGCGGGAAATTCTTCGATTGCTGGGCCCTCCAGACAATAATGGTCATGCGGAAAGATGAGTACTCAGGGGAGGAGAAGAGAGTGAGAGAGAACCACATGGGCATTGTCCACATCGACCGCCAGACGGGCGCAGAGTTACCGAGCCCGTTCATTGGCGTCTCATCGCACAGGTATAACGACGGGGGGGAGTTATGCGGCCTCCAGAATGGGAATGTGCCCGTGGTGTATCAGACAAACCTCGGAACAATCGCAAAGGAGCAGCAACGCCAGCAAGCAGCGAAGAAAGCGAGCACCATCGACATCGAAACACTCATGGATAGCGACACAAGTACAAAAGGACCGGGAAAGGAGGATGAGCCACAGGAAGACACGACCGTCTACAACCGGCAACGCGCACAATGTGATGAAAAATTCCTTGGAGCGATACAGCAAGCGACAACTCCTGAACAATTGGAGCAGAAGGTCATTGGTCCACTTAATAGAGTTCGCACCGGTCTCCGCGATCGGAAACGGCTGAGTCCTGCTGCCGTACGCTACATCACAGAGACCGTCGATGCAGCACTACAAAAGAAGAACCAGGAGCTTGCTAGTGCGACGGCAACAACGCTCATCGGGCAGATTCGTACACAGCTCGGCGAGAGGAATCTCCCGCTGAATCGACTCGAAGCCATCCAAGCAGATGTGAAAGCAGCACAGAATCTTCCCAATCTTCCCGAGCCGTTGTCGCAGACAATCGGCGAACTCACGCAGCTATTCGAAGGACGCCTGGCCGAAGCGATGAATAGAGATGCAGTCGAAATAGAAAGGGAAGTCCGAGCAGAAATTGACCGTGAACGTCAGCGGGCGAGCACATTCCATAGCTTGCCTCAGGTCACGCAGTGGCTGCGCGAAACGATCCCCACGCTCCAGAGCAAGTACGTCGAGCAGCAGGGTCGGTGCCTTCCCGGTAGTCCCGTCTTCGGTGTGTACCAGCGTGCGCAGGAGACACTACGAGAGCTCGGAGCTGCGACGCGGAAGAAGTTTGAGCAGAACTACGACAAGCTCCGCGAGCAGGCGAGGAGTCAGCTCTCTGCGACGATTACCTCTGTTGGGCTCAACATCGATGAATGCTTCGCTACGCTGAGACTGGCAGCATTTCCCTCGCGAGAAGCAGCGGAGAACGCCATCGACACAGGCGCTGACTACCGGCAACTCGAGCAGCAGATCCAGATCATTGAAGAGCAAGATCGAGAGGAAGCGAGAACACTCCGAGACAAGCTCCACGCCGGCCGGGCACGATTCATAGGAGAAGTGGAACGGAAGCTTGCCGCTGTGACAGACGATCAGGGGAAGAGAGTGTACAGATTTGGATCCATATCATTCCCCATCTACGAAGCAGCCACGAAGAAAGTGGGTGCGAAGCAGACCGCAATCACTTTCATTCCCAGTGGAGGGGGAGGTGCCTCACCAGGCGAGACGCAGGGCAGCATTGTAGTGCGCGTGGAGACGGGCCGAGGGAAGAAAATCGACGTGATCCCGTGGGAGCAGAAGCTCGACGCAGAGAACTTCCAAACCGGAGTGACCACCTACCGGGGAGTGGAGGACGGGAAGGGGGGGAAAGACAGACTGATCGCCCCATCGACGATGATGCAAGCGGAGTACTCGAAGATCCGCAAGCTCTACCAGCGCTGGCAATCTGGGGAGCTCAAGCGCGAGTGGCAGAGCAGACGTGCAACGCTCATGCAGCTGTACCTCGGCAAACCGCGCTTCGATGCGCGCATGCAGGCACGGGGCGAGCAAATCGAAGCTGTACCTGGCACGGGACGAGAACTGCCTGGCGGGAAGAACTTCACGGCAAGCCGTCAGCCACGCGGGAAAGCGGATAAGACCTGGCAGGGACAGTACAAGAAGCTCCTCGGAGAGTACGCGGACTTCTGCCAGCAGAATGCTATTCCCCTCCTGCGCGAGCTCGAGAGGATCGAACACGCTCCGGAGTCGGAGTACGCCAACGGCGTGGGCTTCGTCCCGAAGTGGAAGGATGAGTGGGTGGTCGCACCGGAAGATGAGGAAGTACTCGGCGAGATGGCGAGGCAGTTCAGCTTCCAGCTCGAGAAGCAGTGCGGACTCCTAGATCTCAAAGGGCCGCCGGGCACTGGCAAGGACGTCTACCTCCAGATCTTCGCCGAGCGCACGAAGCGACCGCTCTTTTCGCACGACTGCTCGAAGACGGACTCCGAGGGCGAACTCGTCGAGGACATCTTCTTTGAGGCGGAGGGCGGCGCGACCCGCACGGTGTTCGTCCCGTCGAAAATCCTCCAGGGCATCCAGACACCTGGGGCTATCATCTACATGAACGAGTTCAACCTGCTCCCGGAAGACACGCAAAAGTTCCTCAATTCCCTCTTCGATTCCAAGCGGAGCCTCACCCTCAAGACGAAGTCCGGCCGCGTGATCAAGTCGCAGCCCGATGTGCTCTTCACGTGCTCACAGAACCCCAGCGAGGGGAAGCAATCACACCCCTCCGTGCTAAGCCGCATGGTGCACATCGAGGTGGATTACCCACCGCTCTACGGGAAGAAGAAGCCGGGCGATACGCGCAGTTCTCCTCCATTTTCCCCATCCGAGCCACTGAAGATTGCGCGCATGATGCGGGGATTCAAGGACTCTACTCTCGAGGAGAATATGGAGAAAAACCCCTTCGTGAAGCACTGGGATTTCTACGCGAACGGCATCGGCGAGGATCCGAATCTTCCGCAGGCACAGCAGTTCGACATGCAAGTGACCCTCTGTTTGGTCCAGCTGGGGAATTACCTACGCACGGAGTTCAAGAAGCACACGATCGAGGACGACGACAGCGCTGTCCCCGTGGCACTTCCCGTCACTCTCCGCGAGATGCAGAGCTGCGGCACAGAACTGGGGAGTATCCCTGTGGAGGAGAAAACGAGAGCTGGAGCTGATCCAGAGAAGCTTGCAAAGTTGCTCATGCGCCGCTACTTCCTCATGCACTTCCAGCCCAAAGAACGTCAGCCGATCGAGGATGCCGTGCGGAGCTGGAGCATGCAGAAGCGCACGTGAACCCATGCCCAGAGAATCCCTCACCCCTGGCCCCAACAGAGCCGAGCATGCACGCGAGATGCTCCGCCTCGCGGAGCGTGCGGCTGCAGGAAACCTCAAGGTACTGCCCGGGAAGCAGTGGGCGTATGCATACCCGAAAAACGCGGAAGCGCGGAACGCGATCCTCCAAGGACTCGTGAACGGCACAGTGCAACCCGATGCGGTAGCGGACCAATTGAAGCCACAGGCACTCCTCTACGATCAGAACGACCTCTCGCACGGGCTTGAGTACATGCAGGGCCGTATCCGCGATGCAACGGCAACAGTGGAGCACTACGACTACGACCGCTTCGCGCGGTTCATCGCGAGTATGCAGGGGAAGCAGGTGGACCTGACGACGGTGCAATCGCTCTACGACGGCACCGCGCAGTGCAGGACGCGCCGGAAGGTCTTCGACTCCTACGGAGGAACAGGGCAAACCCAGTTGCGCGCAGCCTTCCAGCATGAGGCTCGTGCAATCGCGAAGGATTTCCCGACGATGCGTGGAATGACACGCGTTCTCAGTGCGCTGAAGCTCCACTGGATGGAGAGCGCGGGCTTCGCGAAGGGCGGTGAGACGGCAGCGGTCCAGCAGGAACTCACACCACTTGAGCGTGAGCTCGTGGAAGCGCTCCGCGCGCAATACACGCAGTACGCCGAGACCGGAGAAGAGGCTGCTTATGAAGCACTCGCTCACGTTGTTCGCGAGTCTCTGCCGTCCATAGACCATCTCAAGGAACAGAGGAGCCCGAGCATGGAGCGTCTCGCAGAGGAGCTCAGGGAATTCGAAGATCGCGCTGTTCCCCCACAGACACCTGGGGATCCTGCCATCTCTCCGGATGATCAAGATGAATACATCACTCCTCCGCAGGAGGGTGGATTGGAATCACCAGAAGGCCAGGCTCCGGTGATGTTCGAGATTTCACCATCGGGAACGAGCACGAAGCCGCTCATCGGTGACTACTGCGCCGGGAGGAAGAGCTATTACGATGCGTCGGCGAAGACATGGAGCAAGCGAAAGAACCTCCAGAACTACAGAACGACCATACAAGGTGTAGAGCGACAGCAGTACCGCGGCGTCATCGATACAGGACTCAAGTCGCTCCCGCTCCCTAACGGGTACGCCTTCGATGCGAGCACTCTCCAGTGCTCCGATGGGGCGAAGGGTGTCCTCCAGCGCGACCAGAACGGGTGCTTCTACATCCAAGCGGATACGCCCTGTGCGTTCACCTGCGAATTTCTGAAGGAGGACCCGCTCTTCGCAGGTCCACCGATCGATGACGATCGAGAACCGCTCACGACGCAGTCGCTCTCGCACGCAACGGAGCAGTTCCTCCAGAGTCTCCAGGGGGATGACCTGCAGCGAGCCCAGCAGATCCGGCAGTACATTCACCGCCAGCACTTCTATCCTGGCGGCGGTGACTTGAACGCTGCCCAAGCTCTCCAGCTCAAGCTCCGCAGTGCGTCGGCTGACACGTACATCCAATCACTCGATGCCTCGGAGTACCTAGAATGCTACTCCGCCAATACGCTCTTCGTGCACAGCGCTCGACGCTTGAGAATTCCCGCACGGCTCGTCGTGGGGCACAAGATCGAGTCCGCGAAGGATGGGAAAGCGAGAATCACAACGAGTACGGGGCACGCGTGGTCGGAAGTGTGGGATGGTTCGGCGTGGCGCCGCATCGATGCAACTCCGCCACCGAAACCTGAGGACATGAAGAAAGACCAGAAGGGCGATGTGGGAGGGCAGGGCGGGACGGGAACCGGGCAGGGTCCCCCCACCGAGGAAGCGAATGACGGGGGACTCCCTATGCCAGAGCAGCCGCAGCAAGGTGATATCACCGAGCAGGTGCGCGACCGCACGCTGCGGAAGCTGGAATCTGTGCATGGGGATCGAATGGGCGAAGCGGACGAACAGGATGTTGCTCAGGGAGAGGAGACGATGGACGAAGCGCAGCGAGAGGTGAAGCAATCAGGAGGCAAAGCGCAGGAACTCCGGGACAAGACGAAGCAGGCCAAATCATTCGAGGACCTCGAGAATGTGCAGAAGGAGATTGATCAAGAGCAGCTCGGCGATCGACTGCAGGAAGAGCTGGAGAAAGACATCGCGGAGAAACTCGATCAAAAGAAACGCGAGATAGAGAAGCAAGTGAATGATATGCATGACGGAGGATTCATCGATGATGAGCAGAAGAAGAAACTCAAGGAGGCATTGGAGAAACAGAAGGGAAAGGAACTCGACACGCTGAAGAAGAACCTGGCGGAAAATCCTCTCTACAAGGAATACAACGAGCTGAAGAGAGAGGTCATGCCCCTCGTGAAAGAGTGGACCGAGAAGCTCGCGAGGGAGCTCCCGAAAGTGCGCGAGATGCAGCCGGACGAGACGAAGCTCGCGCGTAGCGGGAAGATCAACAAGAAGGAGATGCACAAACCCCTCAAGCTCATGACAGGGAAGGTGAAGCACCCAAAAGTGGAGCTCGAGACTACCGTCCCGCGGTTCATTGCGAACGTCGTGCTCGATGTGAGTCTCTCGATGAAGGACGATGGCAAATTGCGCAATGGGAGAAAGTACCTGATCTTCATCAACGAGCTATTCTCCGCAATCTCCGAACAATACGGGTACATGCGCTTCGGCAACTTCACGTTTGCGCAAACGATCAGTGTGATTAAGACGTGCGGTCAGGATTACAACGCATCGACCAGGTACACCTACGACGATGACGGACGTGAGATACGAGGGACGGTGAAGCAGCGCGTCATGGCGTGCTCACAGCCACGCGGCGGGACGAATATGCTCCCGGCAATGCAGAAAGTCGCAGCCGACCTCAGGCAAGAGAAGAAAAAGTACCCGGATCACTTCACGGCGCTGTACTACATCGGCGACGGAGAGGACACCTGCAAAAATGCGCCGAACGTCCGCGCATTCATGCAAAATTCCTCGAAAGAGGGCTTCGGTGAGCACGCACAGTCTGCGATCCTGATGGGGGGCGGAGCGGCGAAACAGATCCTCTCGAGCATCTTCGGCGAGAAGAACACCACCGTGGTTCCCCCGAATGCGAAGGATCCACAGGGGAGCTTCCGCGCACTCGTGAACGCGAGCATGGCGCAGATGATCGGCAACATCCGGACCTTTAAAGCGAAGCACCGGAGGAAGTTCGAGTGAAATTCATGGAAGCGGTCAGTTGCTGCTATCCGGAGCTTCAGCCAACAGCTTTCGCTATGCATTCCTCAGGACCGCAATCCTTGCAACTGCGCTCAGCGCTTCGAGGCAATCTTCTTGAGTTCCTGCAAACACCCCCCCCCTCATTTTTTTCGTAAACGGAGGCAGGCTAGCTCTTTTCCTGCTAAAATCTGTTCCATTCTCATGGACAAAACTTCCCCGAATCAGGCCGTACTCACGAGTTGCCAAGCGAAAGGACTCGATGTGTTTGAGCGTCAGGGGAATGTCTTCCTCACCGGCGCGGCCGGCACCGGCAAGAGCTTCCTCCTCCAGCGCTATCTTGCAGGGAAGCCCACGGCAAGCTTTCCCATCGTTGCAAGCACCGGGGCTGCCGCTGTCCTTGTCGGAGGGAGAACGTTCCACAGCTTCTTTGGATTAGGAATTCTGGAAGGCGGGCCTGACGCCGCAGTTCTCCGCGCCCTGAGGAGCAGAAAACTCATCAGTAGGCTCAACCGAGCTTGCTGCGTGATCATTGATGAAGTATCGATGCTCCCTGGCACGACACTGAAGGCAGCGGAGACGGTCGCCCGGCGGGCCCGGGGGAGCAGTGAACCATGGGGAGGACTGCGGATCATCGCTGTTGGGGACTTCGCGCAGCTCCCTCCCGTGACACCTGACAAGAAGGATAAAGATTGGGCTTTTTTGCATCCGGTCTGGCAAGAGAGTGACTTTCAGCCAGCGCTCCTCTCGACCGTCATGCGCACGCAGGACATTGAGTTTTTGACGATTCTGAATTTCGTCCGGGAAGGAATCGTGAATGATCAAGTTCATGAATTTCTGAACCGCCGTATCACCACATCAACCGAACGTGAGGAAGGAACACGCTTGTATCCGCATCGCGCACAAGCAGAGGCCTACAATCTTCGACGATTGGAAGCGATTGCCCGTCCGCTTCGTTCATTCCAGACACAGTACACAGGCAAAGAGCAATTCATCGAAGCGGCGAAGAAAGTAGTTCCTATTCCCGAAACACTGCTTTTAAAAGAAGGCGCCCTCATCATGATGCGCAAGAACGACATCACCGGTGGATTGCACTACGTGAACGGCAGCTTGGGGTACATTCAGGATATCATGGACGATTCTTTGGGGATCACACTCTTCTCCGGAGAGGAGATCGAGGTGGGCAGGGAAAAATTCTCCTACCTCGATGGAGATGGCAACGAGGTCATCGCTGCTTGGAACTTTCCCGTCACACTCGCATGGGCGACGACGATTCACAAGGCTCAGGGCGCCTCGCTCGACCGTATGATCGTTGACCTGCATCAACTCTGGGAACCCGGGCAGGCGTACGTGGCTCTCAGCCGTGTCCGTTCGGGCTCGGGTCTGATGATAGAGCGCTGGAGTCCAGCTTCCATTCTGGCCGAACCGCTCGTCACGCAGTTCTACAACACCTTGGCTGACCAAGCACAGAAGTACGTTCCACGACCGCTCTATGTTCCACCGCGCGCGATGCAGGAAGTACCCAGCGTAAAACGAAAAGTTGGGCTCGTACGACAGCAGCGGGCACAAACAATCGCTCGGCTCATCAAAGAAAAAGTCAGCCTCGAGAACATCGCGGAGCAATGGGGCATCAAGCAGGAACGTGTCATTCTCTACATTGAGAAACTCCTCGCAAGTGGTGCGAAATTCGATATCCAGTACCTCACATCGAATATTCCTGATCGGCAGAAGATCAGCGATGCATTTGAGGAGTGTGGTCACGATTTTCTGAAGCCGGTCTTCGAGGCACTCGGCGGCAGAGTTCCGTACGAAACCCTGCGACTCGTTCGCTGTGCTCGATACACCGAGATCCTTGAAAAAGCGGACAATCCCCAAGCGGAAAAAAATGGAGGCTGAAATTGAGAAGATGAACAGATTTACCGCAGATGTTCTTGGGATACACAATGAGATCAAGATTCCAGAGATGGATGTGCGAGGATACGCGAAGTACGTCCTGAAGAATGGGACGGCCGATGAAAAAAGAGAGCTTTTGGGATGTCTGAAGAGCAAGCTTATCCTGACCAATGGGCGGCTTGGATTGACGGAGTAGTTGGTAATGTCTATGGGCTCATCCATAGGAAGACCTAGCCTTTTCTGCTATACTAAGACAATAGGCATATTTCACCGCCCCTCTCATGGTAGAAATAAGAACCAATCACCCCGACGAAGTACCTGCCCTGCCTCTCGACGTTGAGAGAGCAGGAGCAGAAGTCAGGCACGATTTGGCAAATTCTTTGGCGAGCAAAGGCGATGAATCGCAGCTGCAAAATACAATTGTTACTGCAGATGCAATCATCGAAGAGGAACGCCCCAAGCTTACAGCGCTCGTTGATGACAAAATCCTCACCCAAGAAGAGATGGATCGACTCATTATCCTGATGGGTGGTGGGAAGAAACTCGATACAATCCGAACCGGAATTCGCGCATTGGAGGCCAATCAAATTGCATGTAAAAGATTCAATACCTTGCCGGAGTTTCAATTACATATGGGTGTAATAGACAAAGAGGGTGTCCCCATCGGTCGCATGCCGGGTTTTGCCATCGGCACGTTTTCAGTAATGGCTGGGCAAAAGGAGCTCTTCTCTCGCATAGCGGCACTCGATGTGTTGAATACACTCTTAGGTTACGGATCCCTTGAAGACTCAAAAGCACGCTGCTTGGATGAGCGAAAAAAAGCGGCATTCATACGTAAAGGCATCGAAGACGAACGTCCCATGCTTACTGCGCTCGTCGATAACAAAATTCTCACCCAAGAAGAGATGGATCGGCTTGTTGCCATGATGGGTGGTGACAGACAAAAAATGTGGGATATCCTAAGTGCCTTGAGATCACTGACAAGAATTCAAAAACACTTTGCCGATACTAGGAATGCTACACTCGCCAAATGCTTCCAGCTGCATGTTGATTCAACCGATGACGAGGATCGCATTGGAAGGATGCCCGGCGAAGCGATTGGTGCATTTATAGACCTAAAAAATTTAGGTGCTGCTGCTATCAATCAAAGCGCCGATTTTTTGAATCAATTGCTTGGGTTGCATTCCATTGAAGATACAGAAGGTGGAAAAGGGTGATGTGATCACAGCATTCTGCAACCGACTGTGCTTGCGTTCCTTTATGCAGCAAGTAGATAGGAGAGTGGGTCACCCCATAACCGCAGCTTCCCCTATGTATGTGGGTCCATTCGGCCCAAAACATCATGCCCCTCGGCTCGTCGCTGCGCTCCTCGCTCGGGACACTCACCTCGTATGGAAGTGGCCGAAGGCCACGAGCGAGCCTCGTGAACGAAGTGAACGAGGCGAGTCGAGTGGCGGAGAGGGAGGGATTCGAACCCTCGGTCCCCTTTCAGGGACACACGCTTTCCAAGCGTGCGCACTAGGCCACTATGCGACCTCTCCGTACGTACTTGACATTGAACAATGAAAGTCCTGGAAGGACAAGATATTCCCAGAAGCCCTAGAGGAAGTCACGCGGGAAGTGGCTCTCCTCATGGCTTTCATCGCAGGGATGCAGGGTCTGCGCTCACTCCTCGGTGCAAGAACCCGTCATGATCTCCTCGGGCACACCGTACGTTCGGTAGTCATCGCAGGAACCGAGGCCGTTCCCCTGGAGTTCCGCTGGGAGATCCCAGGATCCATCCTCCTGCTGTATGCCAACGAAGACGAAGCCCGAGCCAGGTTCATCCTTCACGGATACAGAACCCTGCACGAAGTTCTCCACCCTCTTCATAACCTGGAGATCGAGCTCTTCAACACTCACAGACAACTGTGCTGCCACCCCCTGCTGCAGCACAGACATCTCTTCAGACGTGAGGACTAGTGGTTCACTCGAGCTGGAGCACCCACTCAGGAGTACGAATGCAACGATCGATACTGGTAGTGCGTTCTTCATAGGAGAGAGAGAGGAACGAAATCCAAGAATGATGGAGTATATCCAGAGCGTGGTTGAGCTACTTCCCGTTGCACATCTCGCACTTCCCGCCAGCACAGTACTTGAGCTGGTGGACGGTGAGGGAGACGGAGATCACGAAGGCCATGATGGCGAGCGAGCCGGTCATGCTGCCGAAGACGAAGCCCGTGGAGGGCATATGCGACTTGAGGACACCGAGGAACGCCGCGAGGCTCGCGAGTGTGAGGAGTACGAGGACGAGCATGTTGCACGCGAGGCACGCGCCGGTGTGCGGGGACTTCTTCTTGAAGAGCATGGGGGATCGGGAAGGGATGGGGAGAAAGTACTCTCCTCCTGAATTCTCTGCAATAGAGGCGCTGTGCATGGAAGTGGATAGTGGACAATGGATAACGGACAATACTGAAACGGCACCGATGCACGAAGGAACTCCACTTTCCTTGCTAGTGTATTGTCCACTGTCCACTATCCACTGTCCGTTCATCCGTACTAGCAATGCTGAGGATGTTATACTCGTCCCATGAAGATCTCCCTGAACTGGCTCTCGGACTTCGTCGAGCTCACGGAGCGCGATCCCAAGGTGATTGCGGACCGCGTGACCGAGGGGACGGCGGAGGTGGATGAGGTGACCGTGCAGGGGGAGCTCTTGGAGAAGTGCGTGGTCGGGAAAGTCCTCTCTGTGACCAAGCATCCGCAGGCGGACAGGCTCTCGCTGTGCGAGGTGATGACGGATAAAGGGAAGAAGCGCGTCGTCTGCGGAGGAACAAATCTCCGCGTCGGCATGCGCGTTGCGTTCGCGCACGTGGGTGCGCGCGTGCGCTGGCACGGCACGGAGATAACGACCCTCGAGAAGACGAAGATCCGCAGCGAGGAGAGCGAGGGGATGATCTGCGCTGCGGAGGAACTCGATCTCTCCACCCAGTTCCCAGAATCGAAGGAGCGCGTGATCATCGACATGGGCGATGGGGATGCGGATGTGGGGAAGCCCCTCAAGCGAGTGCTCGGACTCGATGACGTCGTCCTGCACATCGACAACCATGCCATCACACAGCGCCCAGACCTGTTCTCGCATGTCGGCTTCGCGCGGGAGTTCGTGGCCCTAGGCCTCGCGAGGTGGCGTAAGCAGCCGCTCAAGAAGCGTCCCATTTTCTCGAAGGCTGCCATGCCCTTCGCATTCAAGAATGACATCCCGACCCTCGTCCCGCGGTACGCGTCGTGCATCATCCAGATCGACAGTGCGGGGAAGACACCGGAGTGGATGGAGCGACGACTCACGGCAACGGGGTGGCGGCTCGTGAATCTCCCCGTCGACATCACGAACTACGTCGCAATGGAGACGGGCATGCCACTCCACAGCTTCGATGCAGATGATCTGAAGGGAACCGTCCACATCTGCCAATCGAAGAAGGGGGAGAAAATCACAACCCTCGATGAGGTCGCGCGCCCACTGCCGGACGGCGCGATCGTGCTCAGTGATGATGAGGGAATCTTCGACCTCATGGGCATCATGGGGGGACTCCGGAGTTCGACGAAGGCGACGACAAAGCGGATCTACCTGCACTCAACGATCGTGGATCCCGTCTCTATCCGCCGCGCGATCATTGCTACAGGCCACCGCACGGATGCCGCAACGGTGTACGAGAAGGGCATTCCTAGAGTCACCTGCATGCTGGGATTCACTCGCGCACTGGAGCTCATCCTTGAGCTCGTCCCCGGGGCGCGCATCGTATCGAAGATGGAGGAGTGGGGTGACGACGGGAAGGGGAAGCCGATTGCAGTTAGTGTTGCGCGTGCACAGCGGACACTGGGTGAAGATATTCCCGCGAAGACGATGACACGCATCCTCACGGACCTGGGATGCACAGTGAAGTCCGCAGGATCAAAGGCAAAGGGCACGACGCTCACCGTCACTCCTCCCCTCTTCCGCTTGGGAGACATGCGCGGGGAGCACGACGTGATCGAGGAAATCGGGCGCATCTACGGCTACAACACGATTGCCGTCACCATGCCTGCTGCGTCCATCGATCCGCAGCCACGGGATAAGCGGGTGCACTGGATGCGCGAATACCTCAAGGAGGAAGGCTACACAGAGATCCTCCCGCTCTCCCTTGTTGGAGCTTCACTCCTCCGGAAGGCGGAGCTGGATCCCGCGGAAGCGATTGCGATCCAGAACCCCATTGGAGAGGAAGAGAGTCTCTTCCAAACATCGACGCTTCCGCGATTACTCGAGCATGCGCAGAGAAATCTCCTCACAGCAGACGGTGAATTGAAGACATTCCTCTGGGGTCATGTGCTGCGCGCAGGGGGCATCGAGCACACAGAGATGAGCATGCTGCTCTGGTGCAGGGAGGAGAAGGATCTCAAGAGTGCAGCCCTCCTGACCTTGAAGGAGAATCTCCTCTACGCGCTCTCGCCTCTGGGACTCAGCGTGTCCGTGACGCATAGGAAAGACGCGCCACTCTTCGCTCACCCAGGGCGCGACGCGGACATCCGCGTCGAGGGCGTCACGATGGGCCAGCTCTACGAACTGCATCCCAAGATCGCGCAGCGCTTTGATCTCCTGGGACGCGCGGCGATCGCAACGATCGATCTGGATTCGCTCTTCTCCCTCCCAGTGAAGACGAAGGTCGTCTCTCCTCTGCCCCTCTTCCCTGCGGTCACGTACGACATCACCGCCCGCATGGCGCACGCCAAAGCCATCGACTCGCTCCTGAAGAAACTGGAGTCCAGCCACGAGCTCCTGGAAAAGGCGCAGATTGCAGATCTCTACGCCGGGACAGGGATGGAGAAGGGGAAGTACAACGTGACGATCCGCTGCACGTACCGGTCACCGGAGCGCACGCTCCGGGAGGATGAAGCGCAAGCGGCACATAAGACTGTGGAGGAGTTGGTGACGGAGTACGCGAAGTAAGCGTAAACCCGTTTATTCGTTTATTGGTTTACTCGTTTATTCGAGTGCTCATCTTATTCAAGTAAACGAATCAACGAGTAAACGAATAAACGTCCGAAGAGGACAAAACACCGTCAGCAACACCTCCCCGTGGTACACTGACACCAATGGGTATCGTCACCAAAACCGGCGACAAAGGAACCACTGGCCTTTATGGCGGGAAGCGCGTGTCGAAGGGCTCCGTGCGCCTCCACGCCTACGGCTCGGTGGATGAACTCAACGCAATCCTGGGAGTCATCCTCGCAGAGGAGGGATTGAGTGAGAATCTCCGCGATCAACTGATCGAGACACAGAGATTCCTCTTCCGCGTCGGTGCCGATCTCGCAACACCGGAAGTCGACAATGCAGCGAAGGTGAAGCGCATCGAAGCAGCGGATACAGAGCGCGTGGAGAAATGGATTGCGATCCTCGAACTCACCCTCCCCCCGCTCACGCGCTTCATCCTCCCCAGCGGCTCGCGCGCAGGATCGCTCCTCCATCAAGCGCGCACCGTCTGCAGGCGAGCCGAGCGATGGGTAGCAACTCTCGGGGAGCAGGAGCAAGTGAACGGGGAGCTCCTCATCTGCCTGAATCGATTGAGCGATTACCTCTTCCTCGCCGCGCGTGCGGCGAATAGGGCAGCAGGGGCGGAGGAGATGGAGGTCTAACCGACGGAGAATATTAAATAGGGGAATATTCGAATCTCAAATCAATCGCCGTTCCCATTCTCTAATCCAATAAATTTGGCGTCTTCCTGATGGAGTGTGTTCTCATCAGCAATGCCATCGTTAATGAGATGGAACATTACACGTTGTGTCTGCAAATTCTTACTCTGCACCTGATCATACGTCCCCTGCTCGAAGAAAGCTTGGTACGCTGTCTGCCAGGGATTTTTCTGCTCCTCTTCATCATCATGTTCCTCCTCCGGTGGCCTGCCGGAGCCTTCGTACTCCTCCCACGTGCCACCTTCTTGCTTACGCACCCATTTCTTCTTCATGCGCTCGAGGAAACGAGTTGGGTATAGGGCCTGCATCTGATAATACTGCACGGCCGCGTGAGTCTGATGACTTGCATCGATACGGTGAGTGCGATCTTCAGCCTGAATATCCTCCTTGCAGTCGCTCGGAAGATCATCGTAAATTGTTGCCTTTCCGGCGGTGAAGGTACTACCCACAGAACCTGCTGCATAGGTTGCAATGAGAATCTTCCGTTCAGGAATGTATTGGAACATGTGCCGTTCGTAATCGAGAACGAGCATCGGCTCTCCATTCGAATCTTCAATGGGTAATCCTTCCTTCAGAGAGAATAATTTTGGTTTGTTTGTAAGAGGATTTCGAACGTACCCCTGTCGTGAAGTTTGCCCTATGTACAGCACCGGCTGATATCCCTCGAAGATCTCTGCATACTTCTGTGCTTGTGCTTCGTACATGCAGAATAGTACGACTTTGCGACCATCGCGAATGCACTTGTGAACAATGCGCTTCATCTGCTCTGTCTTGGGGTCCTCTCCTGATCGGTCATTGATAAATGATGGATTATTAATCGTCTGACGATAGGCATGCATTTTCGCGAATCCATGTTTCGTCCGCAGACCGTCCTCTTCATGGATTTTATCCTTCGGGATGTACTTCCCGTTCCTCCTACACCAGGTTGGCCAATCGAGGAACATTTCGTAGACCGCTTGCGCCTGCTTCTCCGTCGTTTCGAACTTGCCCAGCACCCCGGGAGAGATGTGCTCCTTTTTTGGAAGACAATGCAATTGCTCCTCTAAGGGCAACTCTGGATTGATTTCCTCCATCACCTCGTACTTCCGGAAACGGAGCGTGTATTGATCGACAATGAGTTTCAGTTGTTTCAGGGCGGCAGGATCATTACTTGGGAATGCTTTCCGGAATGCTTCATCGCTGCGAAACTCCGAGCGACCAGGATCCAACGTATGGAGCATGCGTCGCAGTTCCACTGGATTGCGAGCAAGAGTGGCCGTTACATTGATCACGAACTTGTGCTTGAGCATCCTAGCTCCCTTGCTCTGCTCAGAGTGCTCATTCTTGCGGCTATGCGCTTCGTCGTGAACTACAATCGTCTGTTCATCACTAATAAGCTGGAACCGTTCTTTATCCTCGATATTTCGCAAATACTGCACATTCGTCACGATGCGCTTGTGATGATTCCTGCGTAACGTTTCTTTCCGCTGCATGTGTCCCGACTCATGTAAAACGAGCAAATCTGTCTGTTCAAGACTTGCATCCGCCTCCTCACGCCATGCTCCTACAACACTATTGGGAGTAAAGATTGCTGCCTTGCGATCTGCGACCACTGCCCACACGGTGCGCGTCTTGCCAAGACCCGGATCATTGCAAAGGTTGATGCCATTTTTCCCACTGTCGATCGCCTGTCGAATCTTGTAGGCGCAGTACTTTTGGAAGAACATGAGCGACCCCTCTTGGACATTGGGCAACTGCGCAGCGTCGATCCATTCAAAATTGTTGAGCACCTGTTTGATGATGCGTCGTAGAGCAGGATGCTTCGTCGTTTCCAGGAGTCGAGAAACATATTGCTCGCCTTCCTCAAATGATTTGCTGAATTTCTTGATCAATGTCCTCTCCATGCACTCTGCGAGGAATTCTTGTCTTCCCGGGTCTTCGGCAATCTGCTTTGTGAGGCTGGCACCAAGTTGTTCCAGTAATTTCACGAGCGCAGCAACATCATCCGGCTTGTCAGTTTGTTGTACAGTGATTCCTTTTGATGTGTCGCTGCGGAGATTCTTCTCACGATGAAGCGCAAGCCACATGATTTCATTTGTTTTGCCGATGGCCAATGGAATGGTAACAGTAAATGTTCCGTCAGGTGCGACGGGCACGCGACGTCTCCATGTGCCATAGATGTAGACGCAGTCAGAGCCGGACGCTCTTCCGGTCAATGTCGCTATTTTCTCTCCGGTCTTGGCGGGAATCTTACTTATGATTTCAACGTCCGGCAATTTCGGCTTCCATTGTAGATACTGGTCGAGCTGGCTGGGACCACTGCCATGCAGTCCTTTGAAACTGCGAATGACGATGCGATTGATTTCTTCGTCGCTCAATTCCTTATGTGCAAATTGGAGGTAAAGTTTCAACTTCATTTCTCCGCCCGGTTGATTGCGAAAGAATGCAACGACTTCTTCTAATTTGAGCTGAGAAAATTGTTCAAATTCGACATCTTCTCTCCCTTCCTCTCCTAAATCGGCCAAGAGTTTTGCTTCCTCAAAACTGTAACCAGCTGCCAGACATTCAACAAAATGGACGCATTTCTTCGATATCGTCCAATCTCTCCAAAGCGCATGCCCGACTTGTGACAAAAATCTGCGCGCAGAATCATAATATACATTCTCACCATCTTTGATTATTTTTTTCTGTGCATCGTATAGGTTCCCGTTGCATGCGTTCAGAAGAGCTTTGGCCATGGATGAGGTGAACGCGGGCGGCGCAGGAAGCAGCTTATCTTTTTGCTTCTCATGTTTTTTTTCTTCACGATCAATCGATTTTTTTACTGCCTCATGAGTTTTACCAGTTGCGATCCCTTTTATATAAGACACACCTCTTCGTCCCCAATGAATGAAGTCTCCCCAGACAGCAAGTGAAATTCGCCTGCAATAAGCGCTAGGAGAATCCTGATACTTTTTCCTTTGTATATTGATTGTATATCGTCTGGTATCTTGCACACGAATTGGTTTGCAAGCAGTCAAAAATTCTTGGGCAATCGCAGGCGTAAGATTCAAAGGGTCTGGAAGTGTCAGGATCTTGTTGTTTTCTAAGTCATTGATCTTTCGTAGTGCATCTTCGTGACTAAATTGCATAGCAATATATTCAACATACTTTATCGACTTATATGCCTCACCCTTGTTTTTCCAAATACGTTGTCCAATACGCTGAATCAGAGCACTGGGTGACTCACAAAAATCTTTGCCACTCACACTAAAATTTCGCTTTTTTGAATCTCTAGAGCTAATTTTCCTACCACAAGCAGAAAGAAATGTTGTACACATCAAAGGCGTCAGATCGGGTGGAGCAGGTAGCGATGATCCTGCTTGCTCAATTTTTTCACTTACACTTGAGAAAGCTTCTTCGTGATTTTTCCCTGACTCAATTTGTTCTATGTAACGACTTGCAAATGACATTTTTCCCGCAAGACCGAAAAGTGCATGTTTTACGCGTTGTATAAGGAGACGCGGGGCATCTTCGTATTGTATCCCATTCACAAAAAATTTACGTCGTTTGCCATCCGAGGGGGGTAATTTTCCATTACAAATTTTTCTGAGTTCTCGAATCATTTCAGTAGTAAGTGCTGGTGGATGAGGGAGTTTGGGTAATACTGAGGTCTCGGTTACGCTATTTGCTGCTCTTCTAAATTTGAGAATTGCACACCGTATGTTCTTTTCTTCACCGCTGATTAGGGCTTCGTGCAGTCGTGCAGCCGCATCATTGATGCAGTCTTTGATTTCCCCATCGATTTTCCTTTGGAATGCCTCTTGAATTTCCTCCGCAAGTTCTTCTTTCTCAGGGAGATCCGAAGTTGCGAGGACCCTTAAAGTGTCCTTAATATCCACACATTGAGCCTATCAGAAAAAGTGATACTATTCAACATTTTTTCACTTAAACAACCGATGGCTCCCCTGATTGGCTGTTTTCCGAACTTATGACGATCTACAGAAGCATCCGCAATGTAGAATATTGGATACGTCGTCATTCCACATTCAATATTCTATATTCAACATTCTCGTTAGATTTGTGCACCTGTTGCCGTTGCCTCTGATGCTCCTTGGTCCCCCTCCGCCTGGGGCTGCTGGGTCGTCCCCGTTCCCCAGAGGAGCTTCTGAATGTCGAGGCTCCAGAAATTGAGGACGAGGAGGAAGAGGAAGAGTGCAGTGAGGGGGAGACCGATGAGGATCTTCAGAAGCCACCGGTAGCGCTCGCCACGGATGCTGTTGTACAGACTCGTGCCACCGAAGACGACTGCACTGAGGGCGAGGGGGAGATCAGCGACTTGCAACCACCAAGCTGCCCACGGCGCTTCGACCCCGTTCTGCAGGAGGATGTACGCAACGAAGAACGTGAGGACGAGGATGTAGAACAGGAATGCCGACACGCGATTGAGGAGCATAGGGGGCATCGGGAGAGAACCCGTCAGAGACGGCTCATAAACCCTTCTTCTGCACCGTGAGCCGCTTCCTGCCTGCACGGCGGCGGCGGGCCAGCACTTTGCGGCCGTCGGACGTCGCACTCCGGGAACGGAAGCCGTGCTTTCGGAGCCGTTTGCGCCACTTCAGTTTATTGAGCATAGCTAGGGCAGAGTAAAGAGAAAATGCAAGGAAGTCCAGACCGAATCCTCAACTCCCTAGACCCGCATGCACCGTTTATTCGTTTACTCGTTGATTCGTTTATTCGAATGGATGAGAATTCGAGTAAACGAGTAAACCAATCAACGACGCTTGGCCCAGAGGGAAATACGGGGGACACCTTGCACCTTGCAGTATCTCCCCTAGACTTCGCCGCGATGTACACCGTGAATCCCCTCCCCTCCGGTCTCCCTGTCCTCACCGCTCCCATCGACGGGACAGAGGCATTCACGGTCATGGTCTTCGCGGGGGCGGGCTCCCGGTACGAGACGCACGAAGAGCGCGGCATCAGCCACTTCCTGGAGCACATGTTCTTCAAGGGGGGCAACAAGTTCAAGAATACGAAGGAGGTGAGTGCGGCGATCGACGGCGTGGGCGGCGACTTCAACGCATTCACAGGGAAAGAGTATGCAGGCTACTACGTGAAAGCGGCGGCGAGTCAGGTGGAGCTCGCGTGTGATGTGCTGAGCGACATGCTCCTCCACGCATCGTTCCCGCAGGAGGAGATCGAGAAGGAGCGCGGCGTGATCATCGAGGAGGAACGCATGTACCAGGACACGCCGATGTACCGCGCGGGGTGGGACTTCGAGGAGCTGCTCTTCGGCGATCACCCGTTGGGATGGGATACGATCGGCCGCGAGGAGGTGATCCGCTCGGTGAACCAGGCGGACTTCCAGAAGCACAAGGACGCCCTCTACACGCCGCAGAACACGGTGCTCACCTTCGCGGGGAAGATCACGGTGGAGCGCGCGCAGGAGCTCGCGGAGCGGTACTTCGCGCCCTTAGGAGGGAAAGGGAAGAGCACATTCAAAGCCCTCACGGAGTACGGGAAGGATCGCGTGTACCTGCGGACGAAGAAGACAGAGCAAGCGCACCTCGTCCTGGGTGTCCCGAGCGTGAGCTCACAGGATGAGCACCACTTCGCGCACAAACTCCTCGCGATCATCCTCGGCGGGAACATGAGCTCGCGCATGTTCCTCTCCGTGCGAGAAGCGCGTGGACTCTGCTACTACATCTCGACAGAGACGGACAGTTACCTCGATGCCGGTGCGCTCTCCACACGAGCGGGCGTCGACCAGTCGCGCTTGCACGAGGCGATTGCGGCGATCAAAGAGGAGTACATGCTCTGCGCGAAGGACGGCATCACGGATGAGGAGCTGGTCCGTGCGAAGGCGTACCTGAAAGGGAAGACAACGCTCTCCCTCGAGGACAGCGAGGAGCGCGCGCACTTCTTCGGCAAGCAGCTGCTGCTCTATCCAAAGGTGCGCGAAGTGAGCGAGTACTTCCGCGAAATCGACAAGGTAACGATCGACCAGGTGAACGCGCTCGCGAAGCGCCTCCTCAAGCTCGATGCCCTGCGCCTCGTTGTCATTGGGAAGGAGGAAGGGAAAGCGACGCTCGAGAATCTTCTGAAGTAATTCGAGACCACGAGTTTCGTTTATTTGTTTACTCGTTGATTCGTGTATTCGAATGGATGAGAACTCGAGTAAACGAATAAACCAATCAACGAATAAACGAACCTCTCATCGAATTCCTGTACGGAATTCGGAGTTGTTCCCTGTAAGGTTTACGCCTAGTATCTTCGCCACTTCCTCCACTCCCATGGAACGCACCCTCATCCTCCTCAAGCCCGACGCCGTCCAGAAGCGCATGTGCGGCAAGGTGATCTCCCGCTTCGAGCAGGAGGGTCTCACGATCCGCGGCTGCAAGATGCTGCACCTCAATCCCGCAGTACTGCGCGAGCACTACGCGCACATCGCGGATAAGCCCTTCTACCCAGAGGTGGAGGATTTCATGGGATCAGCACCGGTCATCGCTCTCGTACTGGAAGGAGACAATGCCGTGGCAAAAGTACGGGACATGCTCGGCGTCACCGATAGTCGCAAGGCCGCTCCTGGAACGATCCGTGCGGAGCTCGGCGTCGATCAGATGGTGAACGTTGCACACGCTTCGGATAGCCCAGAGACCGCGGTGAAAGAAGTGAAGCGCTTCTTCTCTGAGGACGAGCTATTCGAGTACTGAGGGAATCCGGAAGAAAATGGACAATGTACAATGTGCAATGGTCTGCTCTCAATGTTCCACAATTGTCCATTGTTCATTGAACATTCGGTCACTCAGATTCCTCCACAACCTTTAGCCGATCTTTGGAGAGATCCTCTTTGTCGGTAATCCACTCAATCGCGGCCTCGAGTTGGGGATCACGTTCGGCTTCGTAGTCCTCAGTACTGCGATCGACTTTGATATCGGGTTCGATACCCTCCTTCGCGAGATTGCGACCCTTCGGAGTGAGCCAGTGCGCGACGGTGACGCGGAGGCTGGAGCCACCAGGGAGATCGATCACTTCCTGCACGGTGCCCTTGCCAAAGCTCTTCATGCCAATGATCTTCGCACGGCCATGATCTTGCAGAGCACCTGCGACAATCTCCGACGCACTCGCGGAACCTTGGTTGATGATCACCGCAAGGGGGACATCCGGCAACAGCGGGCGGCCGTAGACGTAGTGCCGCTCTGGTTCGCCTTCTCTGCGCTCAACGGAGACGACTTCCCCCTGGGTGAGGAAGAGCGACGTGAGCTCCACTGCCCCTTCCAGGTACCCACCGCCATTGAACCGCAGGTCGATGACGATACCCTTCAACGGTTCATCCTTGAACTCCTTCACGGCGTTGCGGATCTCCTCGATGCTGCCATCCCCAAACTGGTTCAAGGCAATGTACCCAACCGAGCCGCTCTGGGTCTTCTTGATCTCCGATTCCACACTCGGGATGGTGATTTCCTCACGCACGATGGTGAACGTGCGCGGCTCCCGCTCTCCCGGGCGCACGATCTTCAGCTTCACTTCCGTCCCCTCTTTCCCGCGGATGCGCCGCACCACTTGATTGAGCGACTCGCCATCCACATCGTTGCCATCGACCTCCGTGATGATGTCCTCCGGCAGCAGACCCGCCTTCGCCGCAGGAGATCCCTTGAGGGGAGCCACGACAACAACCAGACCATCGCGCAGGGTCAGCTCCGCGCCAATGCCCTGCAGTGTTCCCTGTAGCGCCTCGCGGAAATCCTTGTTCTCCGAAGGTGTCATGAAGACCGTGTAGGGATCGTCGACTGCGCGGACCATCCCCTCGATCGCCCCAAAAACGAGGGGGGTCACCTCCAGGTCCTCCGGGGCAATGTAGTGCTTGATGAGGAGCCGCCACACACTCCAGAGAAGGGAAATATCCACTTCCTTCTGAGGATCGGTGACCAGCCTTCCACTGCCACTCTCCCCGGAATAGAGCATATCCAAGCGCTCCTGGGCTTCCTGGAGGATGGTCTGCTCATAGCGCGCTCCGAGCTGCCACCCCAGGAGGAGCGTGAAGATGGGGAGCAGGGCGATGGTGCTGAGGCGCAGGAAACGAGACATGGGAACTCAGGAGATTGATGGCTCTGGGTACGCGAGCCACTGTACCATGGAACCGTGGCGGCTGCAGTCCGGAAATCGGCGAAATCCGCAGGGAAGCGAAAGACCCGCTCTCCCAAGGCTGCGCGTGCACAGAATGTCATTCAGAAAACCATGCGCGTCTCCGATATCCTCGCGCTCTGTCCGGAGGCAACGGGCATCGTCGCCGAGTATGGATTGCACTGCTTCAGTTGTGCATCGAACACGATGGAGACGCTCGAGGAGGGGTGCCAGAGCCACGGCTTCACCGATGACGACATCGACGACCTGGTCACCGATCTCAATACTCTCCTCCGCGAGCGACCGGAGCGGCCCGCAACGCTCACTGTCACAGAGTCCGCTGCGAAGGCACTGCAGGATATCGCCGAGAGCGAGGGCAAGAAGACAGAAGGCCTCGCGGTCATCGCCGATGAGCACGGCGGATTCTGCATGGAGTTCCGCTCTGCGGCAGAGAAGGGCGACAAAATATTCGGCCATGAGGAAGTTCCTCGCCTCAAAGTCTTCGCGTCTGTCCTCACACTCCAGCGCATCGGCGGATCGAGGATCGACTACCGGGAGGGACGGTTTAAGTTAGATATGGAGGGAGATGCGTGCGGGTGTGGGAGTGGTGAGTGTGGTTGTAGGGAACAGGAATCAGGGAACCGGGAACCGGGAGTAGAGTAAGAGGATTCGGCCCCTGTTCCCTGTTCCCGGTTCCCTGTTCCCTTTCGTCACGCTACCCTTGCTTCCATGAAGCTCCCCGCTCCGCTGGAGCGAAAACTCGTGGAACTCTTCCCACGTGCACGGGAACGTGAGCGGTTCGTTGCGAACCTGATCGAGGAAGCGCTCTCGAAGGAATCAACGCGGGAGGAGGCGCTCCCGCAGGCCGTTGGTGGAACACTCCACCTCTTCACGGACGGCGGATCGCGCGGGAATCCGGGGCAGGCGGCGATCGGCTGTGTCCTGGAGGATCCGAAGAGCGGGACGATTCTCAAGGAGCACGCGGAGCGCATCGGTATAGAGACGAACAACGTCGCGGAGTACCGCGCGCTCATCGAGGGATTGAAGATTGCCGAGGAATACCGCCCCAATCGCCTCATCTGTCACCTCGACTCCGAGCTCATCGTGAAGCAGCTCAATGGGGAGTATCGAGTGAAGATGCAGACCCTGCAGCCGCTCGTCGAGGAGATTAAGGAGCTCTCCATGGGCTTCCCGGACATCGTCTTCAAGCACATTCCCCGCGAGGACAATCACCGCGCAGATGCCCTCGTGAACCGCGCCCTCGATGAGCTGCCGCCCCCGGCGTTCCAACCTACGACCCACCCGCGGCCGCCTTCGTTGTTTTGAAACATCCTCCTACCGCAGCGCGGGTTCGTTACCCGCGCGGACCACCGGGGTAGCCGAACCCCGGCTGCGGAAGGATGAACTCCGCGAAACCATTGCATTGCCCCACATCTCCCTCACAATATTCGCTCATGCGTCCGCTCCTCCTCACGGCGCTCGCTCTATGCGTGCTCTCCGTAGCGTGTCCATCCGCGGATGCTGCGTACCCGCCCATCACGTACCGGTACCGGCATTTCCTCTTCACCATCGATCCCGACGCGCATCCGGAGTGGCAGACGCCAGAGGAAGTATGGCTCTACCGCGGCGCCCCCGTGCGCCCGCCAGCGGAGCTCCGCGTGGATGGGGACGAGATACCACCGCTGCCCCCGGGAATGATTCGCTCGCAGAGAGTGGCGTGGAACGCGGAGGCGATCCGCGCGACGATCGCGGCGGAGATTGCAGCGAAGTTCGATAGACCTGCGCGCAACGTGGTCATCCGCCGTGCCGCGAGCGGCAGCATCGTCTTCGACGGCGTTGGTCTCCCCGGCAGGAGGGTAGACCTCGCTCTCGCTGCAGCCCTCACGGTGGAAGCGATCGAGCGCGGAGGGGCGGAGGTGGTGCTGCCGGTCATCGAGCTACCGGCAGAGGTCACCGTGGACGATGCAGAACTCTCCGCCCTCGGTATCCGCGAGGTGGTGACAGTCGGGGAGTCGAACTACACCGGCTCACCCGAGGCGCGGAAGCACAACATCGCCGTTGGGCTGAGCAAGTTCAATGGTCACATCATCCTGGCGGGGGAGACATTCTCATTCAATGAAGTCCTCGGGGACGTCAATGCATCGACAGGCTACCGGAAGGAGCTCGTGATCCTGGGTGACCAGACGCTGCCTGACTACGGCGGCGGGCTCTGCCAGGTGAGTACGACCGCGTACCGCGGCGCGTGGGAGTACGGGCTCCCCATTACGCAGCGCCGCAACCACAGCTACGCCGTGAGCTACTACAGCCCTCAGGGGACGGACGCGACGATCTACCCGCCACACACGGACATGCAGTTCACGAACGACTCGCCCGCGGCACTCCTCCTGCAGACGTACGCGGAGGACAACCGAGCGTACTTCATCTACTACGGCACGCGCGACGCGCGCGCATCCGAGATCATTGGACCCTTCACCTGGGGCTACACTGCCCCGCCAGCAGATCGTACCGAGTACACGACAGACATCGCAGCAGGTACGCGTAGGAAGGTGGGGGACAAGCACCCGGGTATGAAGACCCTGTGGTTCCGCTCGCTCACGAGCCCCAGCGGTGAAGAGCGTCTGGAGAGCGTGTTTTCGGGATACGAAGCCCGTCCTCTCTTCTACCAGATTGGGATAGATGCGGAGGCAGACGTCCCCGATTGGTTCGATGCCACAGAATGAACCATGAGGGCAGGCATACTTGCCTGCCGACTTTTGGCATCCCTGGAAAATTCCAATTTCCTCAAGAAGGACTTCCGTGCATGAGCGCCGCAGAGACTCCTGCTGACTTGAGCGGTCCACGGAGGTGATCGCCTAAAAAGCGCTCCGTCAGAGAACGGAGGTGACGCGCCGAGGATATTTTCGGGAGTGAGAGGAATCGCCCCTCCCGCGCAGCCTGTAGGAAAATCTTTTCTTCGTCCGTTAGATCGGCGAAGAACCGCGGGTTATCGCCAGACGGGAGGAGGCCCAGCTCCCGGAGGAGCACGATCCTGTACGCGAGCACGGCATTCTGCGGCGCCTCGGCGCAGGCAGCGAGGAAACCCAAGGTCGCCTCGAAGAGGGCAGGCATCGGCTCATCGTTCTCCGTGAGAGCGAGGAGGAGCTCTATTCCCTGCTCAGCCTCGGCGAACTGCCGGAGGGAGGGGTGCGGGCGATCGAGCGCCTCGATACGCTGCGCGGACGTGATGAGAATACCGCCGCGACTCTCACTCACACCGACCGTGACGGCGCTGAGGGGGAGGAGCGATCCTCCCATGCGGCTCTTCACCTTCCGCACGCCATTGGCGCGCGCAGCTAGTCGCCCTCGTTCGTGCGTGAAGAGAATGCAGAACCGGTCCGCTTCACCAACATCGTAGGTGCGGAGGACGATGGCCTGGAGTGTCTGGGATCGCGACATCAGAACGGACAGTGGACAGTGGATAATGGACAATCCACTAGTAAAGCTGGGAGTTCGTTATCCTCCAACCGATTCGTCATTGTCCACTGTCAATTGTCCACTGTCCACTACGCAAGAGACAGCGTCGACGTTCGGAGTTGCGGCCGCAATCCGAGCCACACTGCACCGATGGCGAGGAGTGGAGCCAGGAGGAGCTCAAGCGTGAAGACTCCCGGGAGGGCGACTCTCAGCAGAGTGGAGAGTTCACCGTGCAGTGGGGCGAACGCGCCCTCGTTGCCGAGTGAGGAGATGGCGAGCGGGAGACCATACAGAAGGACGAGGAGGAGCACCGCACTCGAAACAACCGCGATGAGGATGAGCAGGGAAGCCTCTGTAGCGAAGGGCACGACGGTCGTGAGATTGTTCGCTCCCACGAGCCGCTCCACGGTGATCTCCTCGCGTCGGAGGAGTGCCCTCCTGCGCGTCCACTCGATGAGGAGGAAGAGGAGGATTACGGCGGCGAGGGCGAAGAAGAAGCCGAGGAGTATGCCCCCCGCCTGGGTGAGTTGCAGGTAGTTGAACACCTGGACTTCCTGGTCCGTCACGTGCGAGAGGAATGCTGGATCGACGACGGCGCTCCACTCCTGAGAGCGAATGAATGTCGAGAACTGCTCGTACCCTTCGAGGGAATTGAGGGTGATGCGGAAGGTATCGGGGAAGGGATTATCGATGCGGAACTGCTCCAGGAAATTCACGAGATTTGGGTCGCGTTTGCGCTCCGCTTCATACGCCTGCTGCTTTGTGACGTACGTGACTGTCTCCACAACAGGCAATTGCTGAGCCGCAGCGTTGAATGTTTGGATTGCCTGATCACTCGCTTGTGGGAGGACTTCCAGGCGCAGGTCCGTCTGGGACTTGAGCAGGTGTTCCATTCCTCGTACTCCCAGAGCTCCTACCACGAGGAGCTGCACAAGGAGTGCTACCCCCGTGAGCGCCACCAGCGACGCTCCCCAGCTACGGTCACGCCAAAGAGCGGCGATGCCGCGCCTGATCCCGCGCGTAAGGAGGAGAGAGGTATCGGGACCTATGCCCGATCGGCGTTGTACGGCGGCTGCCATGGCACCGAGTATACCGAAGGGAACGGGGAACAGGGAACAGGGGGGACAGGAAAATCGTACCTGTTCCCTGTTCTCTGATCCCAGTTCCCTCTAGCGTCGCGCGTTCTGCCTCACCACCGCCTGGCGCCCGCCAACCGCACTGCCCTTCATGCGCTTCATGGCCTGGAGACACTCCTGTGCCCGCTCATTCTGGGGATCGAGGTCGAGAGCGCGGAGGAAGAGGAGACGCGCTTTCTCTGTGTGCTGCACCTGTAGGTAGGCAACACCCAGATCGCAGAGGATGAGCGTACTCTCGCCATCGAGATTGAGCGCTCGCTCGAGGGTGACCACCCCCTGCACACGCTGGTCAGCATTGAAGAGTGCCCATCCGAGGCAACGGAGAATCTCTGGATTATTCGGCTTGAGGGTATTCGCCCGACGCAGGTGGAATGACGCATGCTCCCAGTCCTCTGCGCGCGAGGCGAGGAATCCTAGGATGTAGTGACCCGTGTAGCTCCCGTCATCGAGGCCGACTGCCTGCTTCGCCGCCGTCTCCGCTCGGTCGTACCGCTGCAGAGAGAGCTCGTTGTCCGCGATCTCCTCGAGCGCAGAAATGTTCTCTGGATCCTCCAAGAGGAGCTCCTCCAGGATCACGAGTGCTTCGGCGTACTCACCGTTGAGCTTCAGTTGCTCGGCTCTCTCCAAACGCTCTAGGACATCCGACGGAAGGGGATCGTGAGTCATCGGGCGTAGAACTATAGACCAGGGTCAAGGGGCTGACCACAGGAATCTAGGTGAAGTAGAGGATGTAGACGACCGTGCGCAGAATGCCGTAGGCGCCCAGAACGACGGCCAAACCGACGAGGGAGTAAATCATCAGGTCCTTGCCGCGGGTCACGAATTTCTCCTGCCCGTGAGAGAATACGAAGTGGAAGGCCCCCGCCGCAAAGAGCACCGTGCAGAGCATGATGATCGCGGTGACGAGGAATTCGAGCACGTTGCCGATGATATCCCCGAGTTTGAGGTCTACCCCGATAGCCACCTGCAGTCTATTCGGCTTCTGGTGGGTGGCGAGCACCGCCTGGGGGAGGCAGAGGAGAGCAGCAGTCAGCCAGAGGAGGCGCTTTCGGAGCATCTGAGTAGTATAGCATAGAATGAACAAATCTGGAAGATGCCACAGGAGAAAGCGACGTAGGGAACAGGAATCCGGGAACCGGGAACAGGGGGGATGAGGGTCCTGTTACTCGGTTCCCTGTTCCCTGTTCCCGGTTCCCGGTTCCCTCATCAGGCTGCTCTTGTACTTCCCCGGCTCATGGGCCGACAGCCGCTCCATCGGACACGGCAAATCCTCCATAGTCACTCCCGGCGGCAGCTCCTGGTCGTAGCCGAGGAGAATCAGATCGGGCTTGTACGCGCGGACGGGGACGAGGAAATCCTCCAGATCACCGAGAATCACTTCCGCAGCCGGGAACGCCTCCTGCACAGCAGCTCTGCGCTCCTCCTCCGGTTGCTGCGGAGATCGCCCTTTGATGCGCAGGACATTCGCATCCCGCGCAACGATCACCGTGAGATCCCCGCGCTTCAGGGCCTCGGCGAGGAGAAAGCGATGGCCGGGGTGGAGGGCATCGAAGGTGCCGAAGACGAGGATACGCATACCAGAATGTAAAATGTTGAATGTAAAATGAAGAATGTTGGAAGCGAATACATTCTACATTCTGCATTCTACATTCAGCATCCTATTTCGCCGCGAGATCAATCACATGCAACCGCTTCTCATCCAACACATAGAGGTGTGTCTGATCGAGGTCGACGAAGAGGTCCGTGAGTTTCCCGATCTGATCCCCTTCTAAGACATACTGACGAACGTACGAGGACTCGCCAGTTGTGCCGCCATCCGTCGCGACGATCACGCGAGCGCGCACGGGATCGAGGAAGTAGAAGTTGCCATCCGAGACTTTGTACATCCTCGCAACATCCTTCAACACCTCCTCCGGTGCATGGCGGATGGAGAAGGGCTGCACTTCGCCACGGAGCAGCTTCACGATCGTCCCACCCTCCTTCAGGACGTAGACGCTCGTGTCGATGACCATGTCGACGCTGCCAGCGAGATCACCGTTCACGTTGTACTGGACCGGTGCGCCGTAGCGATTGCTCAGGCGCTCGTACTTGTAGATCTGGTTGTTCTCTGGCGAGAGGATGTAGAGGAAGCGCAAGTACGTCTCCATGTCCTTCCCCGTAATCCAGCCCGCGGGGTCCTCTGTCTTCATGGTCGTGGGTTGATCCGCAATGAGCTCTAGCACGCTATTACCCGAGGTGAGGAACGCGAGGGTCTTGTACCGTGTGAAGGAAACACCATCGATGATGACATCCTCCTCCGTGAGCGGATCGGGATCCTCCACAGTGTTGAGGAGGACACGGTAGAGGTTCTGCCGATCGTAGGCGATGAACTCTCCATCCGCGAGTCCGATGATCCCCTGCGCAGTGACATCTGGATTCTTCGCACCGATGTTCACAACCACACGTGGCGAGAGCCGGACGATATTGTTGATCTCCTCGCGCTTCGCGCGGATGCGGTCGAGGAGGTCTAGAGCCTCGATGCGGAAGAGCCCGCTCTCGTTGTCCATCACCTGCTTCGCCCGCTCCTCTGCACGCACCAGGATGGCATTTGCAGAGTCGACGTCCCCGGTGAGGTGCCGGTTCTCCGCGGTCCGTAGTTCTGCATTGATCTGCCCCACGAGCTCCTCCAGCTCCGTCCGCGTCTTGCTGCGCTGGCTCGAGGTCATGAGCCGGACGGTCATCCAGACGACGAGGAATGCTGCGAGCGCCCCCGCGAGCAGGAGTAGGTGTGCTCTGCGCTTGCGCTCCGGGTGCTTGAGATCTCGGAAGAATGCTGCAGCCTTCTCCTGCACAACCGACTGCGCGGACTTGAACTGTGGAATGCGCGCCTTCCCCTGCGCAGAGATGCGTTCGAGGAACCCCTTCAAAGGAGCCAGGTAGGCACCTGCGGAGGAGAGATTCCTCTGCCGACCATTCCTCCTGCTCGGAAGCGCAGCTGTTCGTGCAGGAGCGGCCTTCACCTCGTTGACACGCTGCATGCGCGAAGGAACGGCGACAGTCGCGAGCGCGCTCATCTCCCTCTCCGCCTCCAGCTTGATGACGACTTCATCGAGGAGCTGGTCGCCCCGCTGCGCGAGCTGCGAGAGTTGTGCGGGGGTAACCGTGCGGAGTAGGCGCTGCGTGGAGAGCACGACGGCGTCGCGCGGTTCTAGTTGCCCGCTGGAGATGTTCACGAAGGCCGGAGCGGGCTTGCCCTTCATGAAATCGGTGATCTGGCTCGTAGCGCCGCCGCGAATGAGGTACGCCTCCGCCCGGCCGGCCGGGGAGACGTGGACCGTACCGTTGCGGTCAACGATGGAGACGATGGCGTGCACTTCCTTGATGGAGTCCGAGACGAGGAGTCCTTTGAAGAGCCCATTCATCTCCTTGAGAGTCCCGTCGAGGCGCTGCCACGCATCCCCCTCCGCTCCCAGCAACGCGTGCTCCACGATCGATGTGCACTCCTCCTCCAGGGTCTTCGCGTCGCGCGGGGGAGCCGTGATCTGGAGCAGCAGCATCGCGTGCTCGCCGTGCGCAGACGGAAAATCCAGCGCAACGAGAGTCGTGCCGCTGCCCGATTGCGTGTGCCCCGTGCGTACCTGCAGGTCCATCGGAGAGTAAGGCTACCCTCCGCGCGAAATGAGAGCAAGGAATGTTCGCTGCACGAAGTGCAGCGAAAGTGGACAGTGGACAGTGGATAATGGATAGGCTGCGACAGAGCATTCTTGCATACTCCTCCATCATCATTCATTGTCCACTTTCCACTATCCACTGTCCGTTATACCGCGGATTCGATTGCCCAGAGGGAGAAGCTGAGCAAATCGCAGAAGTTAAAATTCGTTGTTATGAAGCCATAAACCAGTGTTCGCGACAAATTGATCCTTGCGCTCCTCCCCTCAGGGGAGTACAGTGGGGATGTATTCGTTTCTCTACTCAATACAGAACATGATACCAGATCAGAGGAAAGCGGAGGGTGCAACACCACCGCAGGAAAATAGGAATCAGCGCCCCGGGAACGCTGGGGGTTTCGAGCGGCGGCCGGTCGGCCAGCAGCCCGGCCAGCAGCAAGTTGCCAAGGCCGGCCAGAATCCGAAGCAGCACTTGCGCGTCTACCCCCTTGGGGGATTCGAGCAGGTGGGACGCAACTGCTTCGTCATCGAAGTCGATAACGACATCTACATCATCGACTTGGGACTCCAGTTCCCGGATGAGGACATGCTCGGGATCGACTACTTGATCCCCGATATCTCCAGCCTACGCGGGCGCGAGAACCGCATTAAGGCGGTCCTCTTCACGCACGGGCACTTGGACCACATCGGCGCCGTGCAGCACCTGCTGCCAGCCCTCCACTTCCCTCCGTGCTACGGCACGCGCCTCACCATGGCGTTCGTGCGCAAGCGTCTAGAGGAGGAGAAGCTGACGTCGAAAGCGCAGCTGAAAACCGTGCAGTTCCGCGAGAAGATCCGCATCGGCAAGGTCGAGGTGGAGTTCCTCCGCGTCACGCACAGCATCCCGGACTCCGCCGCAATCGCGCTGCATACGCCCTACGGCACCATCGTGCACACGGGCGACTTCAAGTTTGACCTCACTCCCATGAACGAACCGCCCGCGGATTTCCCGCGGCTCGCCGAGCTGGGGGACAAGGGCGTGCTCGCGATCATCGCGGACTCCACCAATGCGCTCAAGCCAGGCCATAGCAAGAGCGAGAAGGAGATCAGCGAGACGTTGCGTTCCCTCATTCGCGAAGCGAAGGGGCGCGTGATCATCTCCACGTTCTCCTCGCTCCTCAATCGCATTGAGCAGATCGTGGAACATGCGAAGGAGTTCAATAGGAAAGTCTTCATCGCCGGCAGGAGCATGGAGACGAACGTCGATATCGCACAGAATTTGGGCTACCTCCGTGCTCCGCGCGGCCTCATCCGGCAGGTAAACCCTGCGATGGAGAAGCTCCCGGATCGCGAAGTACTCATCATCACAACGGGCAGCCAAGGCGAGGAGATGGCAGGGCTCGCCCGCATTGGCCTGGGTACGCACCGCCACATCGCCGTGAAGAAGGGCGACACCGTCATCCTGAGTTCGAATCCGATCCTCGGGAATGAGCGCGCCGTCGCGAAGGTGGTGAACAACCTCTCTGTGAAGGGCGCAATCGTGAAGACCAACCAGGAACTCGCCCTCCACACGACCGGCCACGGCTTCCAGGGCGACCTGCTCCTCATGCACCGTCTGGTGCGCGCGAAGCACGTTATCCCGGAGCACGGCGAGCCGCACATGAAGGCTGCCCACGCGGAGCTGGTGCGTGGCATTGGCTACCAGGAGAATCAACTGCACTTGCTGTTGAACGGCGAGATCCTCGAGTTCGACACGCAGGGCAACGCGCGGAAAAGTAAGCAGAAACTCCAGGCGAACGACGTCATCATCGACGGCCGCGGCGCCGCGGGCGAAGGCCAGCGCGTGCTCAATGATCGCAAGATCATGAGCAGCAGCGGGGCCATCATCGTCATCTTCCGCGTCTACGCGGAGAGCAAGCGACTCGTCGGCGACCCCGATGTCCTCTCCCGCGGGCTCATTTACGGCTCCGAGCAGCAGGAGATCACCCGCGAGGTGGTCCAGACCGCTCGCAAGGCGTACGATGAAGAGCTCAATCGTGGCGAGAAAGAGCGAAAAGGTCTTAAGCGCGCCGTCACGGGAGCACTCTACCGGTACTTCGATAGGAAGCTGGATCGGGAACCCATGGTGATACCCATCCTAGTCGAAGTCTAAGAAGAAGTTATTGAATAACGAATAGTGGAAAGTGGATAACGGACAGTGGACAATTACCAATCCAATTTTCCACTGTCCACTGTCCACTCGCGAGAAAAACCTCAGGAGAATCGTATACTGTCTTCGCACATGAAGAATTCCACTCTCCTCTTCGACCTGGACGGCACGCTCGTCGATACGATCAGTCTCTACGAGATCGCCTGCTTGCAGATCCTGCGTGAGTACGGGGCTGAGGTCCCGCTCGAGAAGTTCCAGGGCTGGTACATGAGCGGTCTCCATACTAAGCAGATCGCTGAGCTCTGCGGCCTCTCAGAAGATATCGTTCCTGAGCTCCGCAAGCGGAGGGATGACCTCTACATGCAAATGCTCGCGACAGAAACAACGTGGCTCCCGGGTGCGGAAGATGTCCTGAAGGCAGCGAAGAAGAAGGGCCCTGTCGGCATCGTCACGGGATCGTGGAAGTCGTACCTGGATGCCATGCGTCCGCGGACGAACATCTACCCCTACGCTGGTGCGATTGTGACGGCGGATGACATGCACGACTTCATGAAACCGCACCCGCATGGGCTACTTCTCTGCGCTGATCGATTGGGGGTCGACCCGACGACCTGCGTCTACATTGGCGATCAGGCCTTCGATATTGAGGCAGCGAACGCCGCAGGTATGGTGAGCGTCTTATTCCGAGGAAAGCACACACCGGAGAATGCAGAAAAAGGGGCAACGCACGTCTGCGACACGCTGGAAGGGATACGAGAATTTTTTCCGTAGGACCCGCCGGGGTAACCCTTCGACTCTGCTCAGGGCAGGCCGAACCCCGGCTACGGTCCATCAAATTACACGCACAACCGATCCGCTCACCTTCCATCCCTCGTACGGCGTCCAGCCGCACTTGCTCTTGAGCTGAGCCGCGGTGATCGTCCACTCGCGCTTGGGATCCACGAGCACAATTGCGTCACGCGAGCCCTCTCGGAGCCCCTGCTTCCCGAGCCCGAAGATCCTGTTGGGATTCTCGAAGCAGAGACGAACGATATCCTGATAGCGGAAGAGGGTGTTCGGTTGCATGGATGCCTGCGGATCGAAGCGCGGTTGCTTCGCTGATGCACACGTGAGCAGGAGTGGCAGCATCGTTGCTACACCAGGGATTCCACTCGGTGCCTGACGAGGATCTGCTACGTTCTTCTCTTCGAGAGTGTGCGGCGCGTGATCCGTCGCAATGCAATCGACGACTCCATCCTTGATGCCCTGCCACAGTGCCGCCTGATCTGCCTCTGTGCGCAGCGGCGGATTCATTTTTGCGAGAGTACCCAGGTGCGCGTACGCCTTCTGATTCAGCAGAAGATGATGCGGCGCGACTTCGCACGTCACGGACAAACCAGCAGCCTTCGCGGAGCGGATGAGATCCATTCCTCCAGCGGTGGAGAGGTGCGCAATGTGGAGAGGGGTTTTGTACTTCTCTGCGAGAGTAATCGCCTTCTCGATCGAGCGGACCTCGGATTCGGGAGGTCGCATCAGCGAATGCGCACTCACATCATTGGGGAGATCTTTTCGCTGAGCTGCCTGTGCATTCATCTCCGGATCCTCGCAGTGGCAGACCATCGGAATCTTGAGCTCACCGCAGGCGCGGAAGATATCCTCGAGGATGTCCTCCTGGACCTTCTGATCTCCCGTGGAGTGATCGAGGAAGAGCTTCGCACCGACGCAGCGTTCGCGTAAATGTTTGAACTCAGGGGAGGTCCCACTCCAGAGCTCACGCAGTGCCTCGAGATTGAATCCATCGGTGACGCCGAAGAAGAAGCGAATATCGCAATCACTGATCTCCTCGGCTCTGCGCACCTTATCCGCGAGCGCCATGATGGTCACCGTCGGAGGAATCGTATTGGGCATCTCGCAGACGGTCGTCACTCCGCCTGCGCGTGCCGATGCAGATTCAGACTTCATATCAGCCTTCTGCGTGAGCCCCGGCTCGCGGAAGTGGACGTGGCAATCGATGAGACCAGGGAAGAGGAGCAGCCCCGCCGCATTCACGTCCTCATCCACCGAAGAGAATGAAGAACCATGAGGGGCAACCCTCTCGATGACGCCATCGCGGAGAAGGACATCCGCCTTCTCCTCCTCCGTCGCGCGGACGATCGTGCCGTTGCGGAGCAGTACTGACGTCATGTGAAGAAGAGGAGGCGAACCGCTCCCAGGAAGACGATGCCGAGGAGGAGGTTCTCGAAGACCATAGGGCTTACGTACTTGAGCAGCTTCTTGCCAATCCATACTCCCACGAAGACGGTGGGCGCCGCGCAGAGGAAGAGGATGAACGCATCCTGGGACCAGGAGAACTGCTGCACGTACACCACACTCTTCCCCGCATTCATGAGGAATGCAATCACGGAGGATGTTGCCACGAACTGCTCCTTCGTAAGCCCAAAGGCGAGGAGGGTGGGCAAGCGCAGGAGAGAGCCATGGCCGACGACTCCTCCCACGAGTCCATTGAACCCACCAAGGAGAATGAGGTTCGTGATGCTCGCTTGCACCTTCGGCCGGAGGTGGAGAACGTGTACTAGGATGTAGACGATGCAGAGCGTTGCGAGTGCGATCTCAATGACGCGAACGGGGAGGAGGAAGAGGAAGAGCGCGCCAATGAAGCTCATGGGAACGCCGAGGAGCAGGTACCAGCCGACGATGTTCCACCGCGTATGCTGGGAGAAATGCGCGATCTTCGCGGCCTGGATGATGAAGCCCAGGAGGGAGACGAGCACGATGCTCACGCGCACATCGACGAAGAACGTCGAGGCGATGGTGAGGAGAATCCCAAGTCCACCACCGGAGATCGTAGAAACAATCCCGCCGAGGAAGAGAATCGGCAGGAGAACGGCGATCGGAGGGATCATGCAGCGTTGAGGAGCATCGCGAGGAGCGCCATGCGGACGGGGACACCGTTACGCACTTGGCGGAAGTACGCGGCGGTGGGCAGCGCATCCACATCCGTTGCAATCTCCCCCACGCGCGGCAGCGGGTGCATCACGGTGACCTTCTTTCCCTTGAGCGGCTTCGCCGTAAGGCAGTACTTATTCTTGAGTCGCTCGTACTCGGAGTGGTCGGCGAAGCGCTCCTCCTGCACGCGCGTCATGTAGAGGACATCGCAGTCGTAGCTAGCAGCGAGCTTATCCGTCTCCTCGAAGGGAATGCCTTTCTCCTGCAGGAAGTCCGTGACCTTCGCGGGCATCGTGAGCTCCTTCGGTGAGATGAACACGAACGAGATATCTTTGTAGAGGCCCAAGAGAAAACTGAGCGAGTGCACTGTGCGGCCGTACCGCAGGTCACCGGCCATCGCGATCTTCAGTCCATCGATGCGCTTGCGTTCCTTCTGGATCGTGAAGAGATCGAGGAGTGCTTGCGTGGGATGCTGACCAGGTCCATCACCCGCGTTGATGAACGGCACGGGACTCACAGCGGCAGCGCGGTCTGCGCTCCCCTGTTCTGGATGGCGCATGCAGATGATGTCCGCGTACTGCCCGACGACGGTGATCGTGTCCTCCACCGTCTCCCCTTTGTAGAGCGAACTGAACTGGAATCCATCCGCGGTGATCACGCTCCCGCCGAGTCGTAACATCGCCGTCTCGAAACTCAAACGCGTCCGTGTGCTCGGCTCGTAGAACAAGCTCGCGAGCACTTTCTTCGCGAGGCGATTGTCACCACCTTTCTTCAAGACCGCCTCCATCTCTGCAGCCACTTGTACAATGGAATCAGTGTCCTTCCGGAGGAGTTGCTTTGTGCTTGTGAGGTGCTTGAAGCTAAGAGGCATTCTAGATACGCAGATTAGAGCAATCAGAAGGGGCTGTCTACGACAATTGACAGAATAAAGAATAAGGTTTATTAAATATATATGCCCGACCACTTGCCATCGCCTGAGTCCCATCTTGAGCGTCAGGGAATTGCTGACGATATCCTCAAATTACTCCAAACGAAGCAGCCAGGCGAAAATTGGAAGCCGGTAACACTCGGAACAATCACCAGTGTTGCTCGAGGAACAAGTGACAATGTAACGACACCGGAGAGGATGGAAGTGATTGGAGTGAACGGCACCGGCGATAAGCACATTGTTTGGGGATGCAATGGTCCAGAGGACTACACAGCAAAAGTAGTGCCAGCACCGGACAGCGAAGGAGCCAGATATAAGGAGGTAAAGATGCCTCGTAAGGTCGAGATAAGCGTCATAGTTGGAACGATCGCATACATGCTCCTATTCGTACTGCTGAGAGAAATGGGGAGGGAGAGACCAATGCCTGATCCCGTGAGAAAGCCATCGATCAAAGCACCGAAAGTACCTAGATTCGTACCCGAGAATTACGATCTTTCACTAAAAGGCATGACAGCAGAAGAATTCCAAAGTGAATGTAAGATGAGGGGAATTGGACTCGAACCGGGTCTTATTCAACTCGCAGGAGCCGAAGATGGGCAGGGGGTAATCTATCCTCTCCCTCCTAGAGTCCGAATAGTCATGAAAGTTAAGAAACAAGGCACGATACTTATTGGAAAAAACATCAGGGAAGAAACAATTGACCTGATATTTGAGGTGAAGTGTAATGACGAAGTATTGAATTTTAGAGTAAAGCCGAATGGTGATGTGTTTCAAAGGTTCAAAATCCGGGATGCAGTCCAGATTATCATCAAGTAGGTAGTCCGTACCTCTGATGACGAATCAGGAAGGGAGTTGTGGCCGGGCTCTATTACGGAGCATACATTCTCCGAATCAATACAAAGAGACATTGAGAGCCTCGTATCGGTTATTATGGTGTTATGTCCACCCGCGCAATCGCCTCCTCCACTCTCTGGCAACTCGTGAGCCAGGTCGCGATGGCAGTGCTGAGCATCATCACGGTGAAGTTCGTGACTATTGGTCTCAGTAAGGAACTAGTGGGGTACTACAATTCGGCGTACGGGTACCTGCAGTTGTTTGGAATCCTCGCAGACTTTGGGCTGTATGCGATCGCGGTGCGGGAGGTGAGCAGGGCAGAGGATAAGAACAAGACACTCGGGGCACTCATCGTGCTGCGGGCAGTGATCCTCATCATCTCGCTCTCCTCTGCACTCCTCATCGCGTGGGTGATTCCGCAGTGGCAGGGGACGCCGCTGCCACTCAGCATCGCCATCGCATCCCTCGTTCCATTCTTCACGCTCCTCGCGGGAATGCTCCGGACGATTTTCCAAGTCCGCTACCGGATGCACTACGTCTTCATCGCAGAGGTGACGCAGCGGGTGATCACGGCGTCGGCCATCGGCGCGTTTGTGTTGTGGGGACTTCATGAGACCACCGACGTCCAGTACCTCCACCTCTTCCTCCTCATTGGCGGCATCGGGGCATTCGTACTCTTCGCGCTCTCTGCACTCTACGGGAATCGCCTGCTGCGCCCGTCCTTCGACATCGATCGACGAACGGTGCTCGCGTTCTTCCGCCACGCAGCACCGTACGGCATCGCCTTCCTGTGCATGGCGCTCTACCGGCAGTTCGACATCACCCTCATCGCCATCTTGCGTCCGGACTTCGAACTGCAGAACGCGTACTACGGATCAGTGCAGCGTATGGCGGACATGGCGTACCTGCTCCCCACGTTTCTCCTCAATTCCGTCCTGCCGATCTTGAGTGAGCGCGATGCGAAGAACCAGAGCGTGCAGGGTCTCCTGGAGAAGACGTTCCTGACGATTCTCCTCATCGGCGCGATCGCGATGCTCTTCGCATTCTTCTGGGCTCGCCCCCTCGTGCTCCTCCTCACCACCGCGGACTACCTGAGCACCCCCGATCGTCTGGGTTCCGATACCGCACTCCGTCTCGCGGCGCTCCCGATGTTCCTGAACGGCATCATCCTCTTCAGTTTCTACTCGCTGCTCACCAAGCACGCGTGGGAGAGACTCGTGAAGACCCTCTTCATCGGCGCGTTCGTCTCCCTCGTGTGCAACCTCTGGCTCATCCCAGGGCTCGGCTTCGTCGGGGCTTCGCTCACGTCCATCGTCGTCCACATCCTGCTGGCCTGTCTCCTCCTCCCGCAGAGCCTACGCGTCCTGCCTGTTCACCTCCACCCATCGAAGCTGATCCGCTGCTTCCTCTTCGCCTTTCTCCTCGCATTCCCGCTCTACACCTCCGCGCACCTCCTCACCTCTGAACTCACCACCGTGATCGGCCTCGGGCTTGCAACACTCTGGATGGGGTTCCTGGCGTGGGCATTGGGATTCCGAGAGCTGCTTTGGAGTGAGGAAAGGCAGGAATGGCAGCAAAGGCAGTAAGGGCAGGAAAGTAGTCCACCTTCCTGCCTTTCCTGCCCTGATTGCCCTTCCTGCCCTCATCCTAGATCCTTGGCAGAGGACCCAATTTTTGCTACAATACTCAGAAACACACATTTCTCCCTATGACACAGAAATCCCTCATCCGGGCACTCGTGATCACGACCTCGCTCTTGTGGCCGCTCGGCGTGAGCGCTGCCGTGGGCAGCGTCACCGGTATTCAGGCAGAGGCGAAGAACGGAGGTATTGAGGTGAAGTGGAACCCCGTCCCCGGGGCGACGATCGCGGAGTACCGGGTCTACTACAGCCAAGCATCCATCCTCCAGAACAATGGAGCCTACGACGAGTTCGAAGTGGTGCCAGTGGGGAAGACGGACTTCGTCCTCACGAGCTTCCCGCAGGTTCCAACACTCTACGTGAGTGTATTGGCGTTCGACCGCCAGGGGGACAGCAGCCGCTTCACGGAGGAGGCGAAGGTCACCCTGCGCGAAGGGGGAGCGGCATCGTCCGCTCAGACATCCACGCAGGCATCAACTGCGGCGAGTTCCCGTACGACCGTAACGAGCAGCGCACCTGCGACAGAGGCAACATTCCACCTCCTGTCCGCAACCGCCATCTCCGCAACTGGGGTGACCCTCGCGTTCTCGCAGAACGTCACCATCCCGCAGGCGGAGGCCAAAAATGCGTTCACGATTCAGGATGCGAGCGGCACCTTCCTCACCCTCAAGCGCCTGGTCATCCAGGGGAGCTCCGTCACCATCCACACAGAGCCGCAGAAGCCGGGGGCAGTCTACGAGCTCAATGTCTCGCAAGTCGTCCAGGCAGCCGATGGCGCACCCCGACCGGGGGGAGTCTTCTCCACGCTCTTCTCTGCCTACAGTGGCGCACAGCCTTCCTCTTCGAGTACTTCGCAACCTCCATCGCCGGGCAGCCCCGCAGACGTGACGGACCTGCGCCTGCGCGCAACGGCCCAGCGCAGCGGGCGCTACAGCGTGACCGCGCAGTGGCAACCGGCGACGACATCCGGACTCACCGCGTACGTCGTGCGACAGAGCTTCGACCGTGGGACGACCTTCGGCGATCCGCAGGCGATCGCCGCAGAGACGACGACGGTACAGTTTGAGGAAGTCCCCGCCGGAGAGTTCGGTATCGCGGTGCAAGCGGTGAACCAGAATGGCCTCGCGTCGCGCGGCATCTTCAGTTCGATTACGCTTCCGGCTGTCGGCGCGCAGCAACCTGTGAAGAAACCGGACATGCCACTCTCAAGCTCTGGCCCTGCAGCCCTCCTCGCATTCGTGGCAGCAGGTGGTATCGCCGGGTGGAGGAAAGTGAGGAAAGGTAAGTGAAAGCGAAGAATATGGAATGTAGAATGTAGAATGTTGAATACGTCCTATTCAATATTCCACATTCCATATTCAACATTCAGTCAGAAATATCCTTGCACCTACAGTATAGTGGGCTGCTTGCGCGACCTCTCCCCTCGCTACTGGCTCATCGCGTGCACTATCCTCCTGGCGGGGCATGCGCTCGTCATCCATGAACTCGTGCGTGTGGGGGATGGGAAGACGCATGTCTACATCCTCGATGTTGATCAGGGGGACTCGATCTTCATCGTGAGTCCGACGGGGAAGCAGATCCTCGTCGATGGTGGACCAAACCTCACTGCTCTCGAGCACTTAGGCCGGTTGATGCCGGCTCTCGATCGTTCGCTCGACCTCGTCGTACTCACGCACCCCGATCTCGATCACCTGGTGGCAATCCCGGAAGTCGTGGAACGCTACCGCATCGGGGGAATCGTCCTCACCGGGATCGCCGTGAGTAATCCCCGTTACCAACGGCTGCTCACGGAGATAGAGGAGCGACACATCCCTGTGCTCCTCGCAGATCCCCGCGCGGACATCGACCTCGGCGACGGCGTGCTCCTCGATACAGTATGGCCAGAGGCAGGATTACTCGGGAGAACAGTGAAAGCGCCGAACGACACCTCCGTCGTCATGCGTCTCTTCACCGGATCGCAATCCATTCTCCTCACGGGCGACATTGAGAAGGATGCGGAGGAGGACATCCTCCGCTCCGGTGTGGACATACGATCTACGATCCTCAAAGTTGCACACCATGGCAGCAAGACCTCCTCGTCGACGGGATTCCTCCTCGCGGTGAATCCCGATCGCGCAGTGATCTCCGTTGGTAGGGATAACTCCTTCGGGCACCCACACCCGTCGGTTCTCGAGCGGTACCGGCATTTTGGGATTCCGGTGGAAACCACTGTAGAGGAGGGGACGATTGAGATTGAAATGAACCCTGCGGGAAGTCCCAAAACCCAATCACCAAATAAAGCCCAAAAACAAAATCCCAATGCTCAAGACTCCAATTATTCCCATATTTGGGCTTTGGGCTTTGTGTTTTGGGTTTTTCGCATGATCTATCCCTCCCCCTCCTCCTAATCCTATACTCCCTTCGTGAAGACCCTTTTGATCCTCGCCGGCCAATCGCGTCGGTTCTGGCCTCTGCGGGAGAAGTCGCTGTTCCCCATCGTGGGGAAGACGCTCCTGGAGCATCAGATTGAGCGATTGAGGAAGGGTGGGTGTAGGGAGATCATCCTCGTGTGCGGACCGCATAACATCAAGGAGACACGGAAGCTCCTGCCAAAGATGACCATCATGCAACAGAAAGATATGACCGCCGGAATGCGTGGTGCTTTCCTGAGCGCACTCCCGAGGGTGAAGAGCGAGCCGGTGCTTGTGGTGGGAGCGAACGACGTCATCGAGCCAGAGGCGTACGCGGCGCTGATCAAGGCTGCGAAAGTGAAGGGTGTTGATGGTGCGATCCTCGCGAGAAAGGTGAAGCGGTACTTCCCGGGAGGCTACCTCACGGTTGCGCGGGGAAGAGTCACGTCGATCGTGGAGAAGCCTGGAGAAGGGAACGAGCCGAGCAAGCTCGTGAACATCGTGGCGCACGTGCACAACGATCCCGCATCACTCCTCGCCAGTCTGAAGAAAACACCGAGCGGGAAGGACGATGGGTATGAGCGTGCGCTCAGCTCGCTCTTCACGGACAAGCGCTACGTCTCCGTTGAGTACACAGACCCATGGCACGCCGTAAAGTACCCATGGCACCTCTTACCTCTGCTTGAACGGTTGCTCGCGGAAATCCGCGCGCCCTCCACGCACCGCACCGCAAAAGTGCATCCCACAGCGGTAATCGAGGGGGACGTGATCCTCGATGCCGATGCGCGCGTCCTCCCGCACGCGACGATCATCGGCCCCAGCTACATCGGGAAAGGGGCAACCATCGGTACGGGGGCGCTCGTGCGCGGATCAAGTGTGGGGGATGGGTGCGTCATCGGGTATGGGACAGAGGTGAAGGGTAGCCTCCTCGCCTCGAACGTGTGGGCGCACATGGCGTACCTGGGCGACAGCATCATCGCGAGTAACGTCTCCTTCGGCGGCGGCACGCTCACGGGAAACTTCCGCCTGGACGAGGGGGAGATCACCTCCGCGGACGGGGAGCTCATGGTGAACACGGGACTCACGAAGCTCGGGGCGATCATCGGGAGTGGGAGCCGACTCGGGATCAACGTGAGTCTCAACCCGGGTGTGAAAATCGGTGAAGGAACCTTCGTCGCCGCGGCGAGTGTGGTGCAGGCAGATGTCCCCACAGGAAGCTTCATCATGATGAAGGATGGGAAGTACACAGTCCGGGAGAACCGCAGCACCGCTCCGGTTGCGGAGAGCCGCAATGTTTTCCGGAACTCCGTGCGGAAAAACCCCTAAATGCTCTCCGAATTGCACACAAAAGTTATCCACAGACCCTGTGGATAATCCCCGAGGGCGTTCGGGAAGTTTGGCGAGAGTTGTGCACAGGGATAATGGGTTTTTGGCTTCCTCTTGAGGAAGAGTGAATTGGAAAGAGAGGTTGTCTTCCCTCTCACTTTTCCACGAGTTTTCCACATCCCCCCCACACAACAATTGTATTCGCTCTCTGGGTACTTTCGTGAAAATCCGTACTGAAGATTCTGCCGCTGATACCCTCTGGTGAGCTTGTAGTTGGTAGTCTGTAGGTGCGACTACTCTCCTACAGACTACCAACCCACCGCTCTTTTTGGGAATCTTTCCACACACCACACTTCATATCACCCTTCCTTGTGAAGATGTTATGATGACGACGAATTTAGTATAATCCATTTCTTCTCCTTCTCATCTCATGAAATTTTCCTGCAATACCCAAGACTTCCTCCAGGCGCTCCAGCTTGTAAGTAGGGCAATCGGAAGTCAGCAGGCTCTCCCCATTCTCGGAAACATTCTCATGGTGGTAGAAGGGAAGCGCTGTACGGTGAGTGCAACGGATTTGGAATTGAGTATTATTACCAGTTTCGAAGCGAAGATTGAAAATGAGGGATCAATCACTATTCCCGCGCGTGCCATCCTTAATTTTGCGCAGTACAACACTGATACAGAAGTTCTCCTAGAGACGAGTGAAGGGACACAACTCAAGTGCACATCAAAACATGCAAAAACCCTTATTGCAGGAGAAGCGGCGAGTGAATATCCCACTATTACTCCTGTAGAGAAACAGACGTCCTTCTCTATGGAAGCAGCCCCCCTCTTAAATGCTCTCGATCTCGTAACATTCGCATCTGCGAAGAATGCCCTACGCCCCGTCCTCTCTGGTGTCTATTTCCGCAGTGAGAAGGGGAAGTTGATCCTCGTCGCAACAGACAGCTACCGCCTGTCGGAGTACACGATTCCCACAGAAGGAGGGGATGTGGATATCTCGTGCATTATCCCCGTGAAGATCCTGGAGGAACTCCGGGCGATCCTCTCAGGAAAGAAGGACAAGGAGAAGAAGGGGAAGGAGAAGGACGATGACGAGAAGAAGGAGAGTGCGAAGATGCCCGCCCGCGTCGAGGCGACACTAAGTAAGCAGCAGATCGAGCTCCAGGTAGGTGGGACCAAACTCCTCTCACGTTTGATTGACGGGAAGTTCCCGGACTACCAACAGATCATCCCCAAGGAATCGGTGACGAAGTCGCAGTTCCCCGTGAAGGACCTCATCACTGCTGTGCGCCGCATGCACTACTTCGCGAAAGAGACGAACAACAACCTCACCTTCCACCTCAAGGGCGAGCAGGCGCGCGTGGTCACGCAGCAGACGCAGGTAGGCAAGGATGAAGCTCTCATCGGCATCGAGACGACGGGTGAGGAGAACAAGATCGCCCTGAGCTCCAGCTACCTTCTCGATTTCCTCTCACATGTCCAAGGGGACACGGTGGAAATGCAGGTGACGGATAGTATGCACCCAGCGGTGTTCTCTGTGCCGAAGGATGCGCTATTCCTCCACTTGATCATGCCGCTGAGGATGCAGGAGGAATGAAATCCTCGGATTCTTCCCCTTTACTCAATCCGCCGATTGCTATATTGTACTACTGTTATATTGCTAAGGAGAACGGAGAACAACATAGCAATGTAGCGATAGTACAATTTCTGAAGCCTTCGCTTCAGAGACCTTTGGTTCTGTTGCAATGAAACCATCGCTCCTCCTGGGAAGGGAGACACATCGGGAATTGAGCGAGCTGCTGTCGGACAAGCGGCGTCTTGTCGTGTCCGGCGCCTCCAACGAGACAGCGAAGGCGCTGCTCCTGAGCCATCTCCTCTCCTACACACCCAGGCGAACGCTCCTCCTCACGGAGAACGACAACCGTGCAGAGGCTCTGAAGCACTGGCTCCAGTTCTTCGAGCAGCCCGCGTTCCCGCTCCTGCCCGTCGAGGATGATTCTGGCACGCCGACGGCGGAGGGGCTGCAGAGCTTCCTGCTCTTCATGCATGGGAACGGTGCGGAGTCTGTCTGCGTCGTCCCGCGCGAACTGTGGGATGCGCCATTCCCCTCGTTCGCAGAGCTCTCCGAGGGGAAAATCACGCTGACGGAGGGGGACGCAGTCGACTTCACCGAGCTCTTCGAATCCTTCATCGATCGCGGCTACCGCCACGGCGCGGACCTCTATTTGCATCCCGGCGAGTACCGCCGCACGGGTGACGTGCTGGATATCTACCCCATCCAGTCACCGCACCTCTACCGTGTACTCTTCGACTTCGACAAGGTTTCGCAAATCCTCCTTGTCGACGATGCAGATCTGTCGAAGACGGAGGAGGATGGAGGGGAACTCGTCATCTTCCCCGCAGCGTACGAGCGCACACTGCCCTTGAGGGATCAGCTCCCGGAGGAAGTATTCCTGGTCCTCGATGACCAGGATGATGTGGAGCCACCCCTGAGGAATGCCGTGCTGCGCTTCACTGCGTTCCCTGAGAGTCAGCAGAACCACGTGCACCTGCGCTACCTCTCCGTCCTCAAGTTCTACACGCTCACAGACTTCTTGAACGACGTCCGCGACAAGCTCCAACAGGGCTGGACGCTCCTCGTCGTCACGAAGCGCAGGAAGGAACTGGAGGAGATTCTTACGGAAGAGCGCGTGCCCCATACCACGCACGAGACGAGCCGGCCGGGAGCGGTGACGCTGATCTCTGCGCAGGAGGATGACCTGCTCCCCCACTCTCTGCAGAACCCAGACCTCAAGTGCGCGCTCCTCACAGATCGCGAGATTTTCTCTCTACGCAAAGCAGGAAAGCAGCGCAGTGTCGCGAAGCTCGCGCTGGATTTCGTCACGTCCCTCCAGCCCGGCGACTACGTCGTCCACATGGAGCACGGCATCGGGCACTTCGAGGGAATGACGCAGAAGGTAGTCGATGACATTGCGCGCGAGTACTTAGAACTCACCTACGCCCAGGGCGACAAGCTCTTCATCCCCGTCGACCAGGCGGACAAATTATCAAAGTTCGTCTGCGAGGAGGGCGAGGAGCCGGTCCTCACGCGTCTGGGGACGGTGGAGTGGAAGCGCATCACGGACAAGATGCGCGAGGAGACGAAGCAGATCGCGAAGGAGCTCCTAGAGCTCTACGCCAAGCGTGCGAAGGCGAAGGGGTACCGGTTCGACGAGGACACAGAGGTGCAGCGCAAGTTCGAGTCCGACTTCCCCTACGAGGAGACGCCGGGGCAGCGCAAAGCGATCCAGGACATCAAGGAGGATATGGAGAGCGATCAACCGATGGACCGCCTCATCTGTGGAGACGTCGGATTTGGGAAAACGGAAGTCGCGATGCGCGCTGCCTTCAAGGCAGTGCAGAGCGGCAAGCAAGTGGCCGTCGTTGCGCCCATCACCATCCTCGCGGACCAGCACTACCATAACTTCGTCGAGCGCATGGCGAAGTACGGGGTGAAGATCGAGATGCTCAGCCGCTTCCGCACCGCGCGCGAGCAGAAGGTGATCCTCGAGGACCTGCGAAAGGGGAACCTGAACATCGTCATTGGGACGCACCGGCTCCTCCAGGATGACGTCGAGTTCTTCAATCTGGGCCTTGTAGTTATCGATGAGGAGCAGCGCTTCGGCGTGAAGCAGAAGGAGAAGTTCAAGGAGATGCGCGCGTCCGTGGATATCCTCACCCTCACCGCGACCCCGATTCCGCGCACGCTCAACTTGGGTCTCCACAAGCTGCGCGACATCACGACGATCACCACTCCTCCACCCGGACGCCTCCCGATCATCACAGAGGTGCGCAAGTACAGTGATGCACTCGTGAAGGATGCCATCCGCACGGAACTCAAACGCAGTGGCCAGTGCTTCGTCCTCCACAATCGTGTGGAGACCATCGATGCCTTCGCGGAGAAGCTGCGCGCACTCGTCCCGGGCGCAACGTTCATCGTCGGGCACGGGCAGCTGCCACCAGATCAGCTCGAGGAGCGCATCCTCGCTTTCAAGGAAGGGAGATTCTCTGTCCTCGTGAGCTCGACCATCATCGAGAACGGCATCGACCTCCCACGCGCGAATACGCTCATCGTGAATGAAGCCGAGCGCTTCGGTCTCGCACAGCTCTACCAACTCCGCGGCCGCGTCGGCCGTAGCAAATTGCAGGCCTACGCCTACTTCCTCTACCACTCGCAGAAGCTGCAGGACGATGCGAAGAAGAGGCTCCGGGCCATCGTGGAGGCCTGCGAACTCGGCTCGGGCTTTCAGGTTGCCATGCGCGATCTGGAGATCCGCGGCGCGGGAGAAATTCTCGGAGCGAGTCAATCAGGGACCATGCAGACCGTCGGCGTGAGTCACTACCTTCGTATGCTCAAGTACGCGGTGGAGGAGCTCAAGAGCGGGAGGAAGTCCGATGCGGAGGAGGAGGTCGAAGTCGAGATTCAGATTCCCGTGGAAGCCTTCATCCCTCCCTTCTACATCCCCGATGAACAGGAGAAGATCTCCGTCTACCAGAAACTCGCAGGAAGCGAGGAGGAATCTATCCTCGCAGAGTTCGAATCCGACCTGCGCGACGAGTACGGCGAGCCCCCCGCGCAGGTGAAGAACCTCTTCGCCATTCTGCGCCTGAAGATGGTCTGCAGGCGTGTGGGGGTGGTGCGCGTGAAGATGGAGGACAAGGCCGGGCGCGACCGCGAGCTCGTGCTCACCCTCTCCTCCCGCGTGACCGCGAAGGAAATCATGCAGCTCCTCTCCGTGAATCATCAGTGGAAGATCAGCGGCTCTTCTCTACGCATCCCCGAGGAGGTCATGCTGAAGCGCGCCAAGGAGGATGGCTGGATAGAGCAGCTCCGGAGCGAGGTGCTGCACCTGGCGAAGAAGGAGAAGTGAACTCACGAGTCATGCATCTCGTACACAGAAGAGTTCGTCAGTTCCAACGTACGTCAGCATGATACGGTTTCGCGACTATGGCAAGTTACAGGGTTTTTCAGCGTGGCAGTAGATAGCCTTTAGACCGCCGCCGGCATCGCCCATTACCGCAATAGTTTGCCATCCTCCGGTAATCTGTCCCACAGAAACACTTGCAGGCTCAATGCTATCAAGATCAGTAATGAATGTTCGTTGTCTCTGTCCATTGGAAGTAGTTTCCCATTTGAACAGTCTACCGGTTGGGGTTCCGTCTTTACATTTATTATTGTTCGGTGCAGTGTTACAAGCAAGGCTGGTTCCATTACAATTCGCGAGGAGAGCCGTTCTTGCCCCTTCTGCAGCCAAATCGGCTTTTGCCTGTGAATTAGCAATTCCTTGTGTACGGGAATTGATGACCTTTCTCCCCGTGACATTGAAGTCGGCTTCTTTTGCACTGCATCCTTTTTCACAATTTCTTCTTGTGTAGCAGTAGTTCTCCTGAGACTGGTTCAGGAAGCCTGCATCTTTTCCGATGGAGGCGAAAGTCCGGAACATGTCGGGGTTTGTCCCTGTCTGCTCAGGGGGATCCGGAGAGAACACAACAACGAATGGATATGTTTTGTATCTAACTACTTCGCCTGCGTCGAGACAACCAGGAGCGCAAGCCGGAGATGTAGTTACTTGGCAATTATCGCGTGCAATTTTGACGGCTTTCGTGCGGGCATCATTTTTTGCTTCGAGGGGGGTGCTACCCATACCATGTTCGAAGATCTTGAAAGTGAGCTTAGCTCCATCCACTGGTCCGCAGGTGGTGCTACCATTTCCAGTTCCCCCTCCACCCCCTGTCGTTCCCCCGCCCGTAGTCCCACCTCCAGTCGTGCCACCCCCTGTCGTTCCTCCCCCGGTTGTCCCTCCACCTCCACCCGCCGGTCCACCCCCAGCCGTTCCTCCACCCACCACTGGCAGACCTTCTTTACATTTTCCGAAAGGGGAACCGGGGTTACATGGGCCGATGCAACAAACAGTGGTTCTCGCTTCCTTGGCAGGGCCATTCCCCGTACACGTTGCGTCTTTGCCAGCACAATTCTTTCCAGGCATTGGTATGAAAACCGCCGCTCCAGTGGGCGTCGAGCTGGAAGACGGCGCTTCGAGGGCAATGATTGCTGCGATCAGCACGACAACAACGCTCAGAGTGAGCATCAGAACAGTCCGGTACGACGTGTTCTTGTGAAAGCGGGTCATGGATGTGTGGGGTGTATTTGTGAGAATAGTATAGCAAACTCGGGAGAAAATTGCAAAAAGCAGAATAAAGGTGTAAAATATTAAAATTACACACACTCCATGACCGACCCAACACCCACGCCGCAAGCGCCAGGTTTGCCTCCCCCGCCGAGGATTCCGACGGGTCGTGAGCTCTTCGATGCCATCATGGGATACATCGAGCCGGAGCTGACGAGTGAGGCGGTGAAGACGCTCGATGCGAAGTACGCGAACGAAGCGCAAACAGATTTCGAAACACGCAAGAAGCGCTACCTCCTCGCCTTCGAGCGCTACGACCAGGCGTACATGGGGTACGTGGAGACACTGCAGGCGCAGGTGGAGCGCTACCGCAAGGAGGTGTTCAAGAAGGCAGAGGTGCAGGAGCGCTCTCATGAGGAAGGTCTCATGGATCAGATGCTCGGGGCCATGCTCTCCCAGCCAACGTGATGCATCGAACTTTCGTCAGTCACTGGCGCAATGCAGAGCACCGGTTGCTCTGGATCGCAGGTGGACCCGATGCGTCGCCGCATTTGAAGGCGACGGAAGCGAAGATCGATGCGAAGACGATGGAATTGAGTGGTGATAAGAAGCCTGAGTCACCGGAGGTGAAGAAACTGCGCGAGGAAGCTACGCGCAAGACCGAGGAACTGAAGGCGGCGGAGCGCCCAGAGGATCTCAACCGCGGTGCGAAGGAAGCGAGTGAGGCACGCGTAAACTCACTCGACAAGCTCATCGAGGGCATCATGAAGCTCCTGCAGGCGATCATGGAAGGACTCCAGAAGCTCTTCCGTCCCCAGCAGACTGCGGAACTCGCGAAGCGCTCCCCTGCTGCACGTGCGGAGAAGGGGGAGAAGCCCACAACGACTGCATCTACAACTCCGCAACTGCCTCCAACAGCACCACCCGTACCGCCTACAGCGTAAGCGTGATCGAGAGAACGAGACATCACATCCAAGGAATTTGTTATTCTTGAGAGGAGTGCACACGGGGATTGCTTCAGGAGTACACTGCAGTGCATCGATACGACATTCGCCACAGGTCTCGTCGGTGCGCTCATCCTGGTCCTCGGTGCTGCATGGCCAGAGACGAAGGTCACTCACCCAGCGAAATCCACGAAGAACTGGCTCTTCGCCCTCGGTGGTCTCGTCATGCTCGCCTATTCTCTGCTCGGGTACCGTGAGGGCGGGCCGGTATTCTTCATCTTCCTCCAGGCGCTCGTGAATGTGTCGAGTGTGTTCATGATGCTCGATACGCCGGACTCGGTCGACACACCAATCTTGGTTGTCCTCGCACTCGGTCTCATCGGCTGGTCGCTTTACCTCTTCGAGGGCTACCGGACGATCTTCTTCGTCATTGGCCTCGCGGGGATTGGCATGGGCTACGCGATGGACATGGGGACGGTGCGACGCAATGCATCACTCGCGCTCGGGAGCGGGCTCATCGCACTCTTCAGTTACCTCACGGGGAGTTGGATCTTCTTCTGGTTGAACGCCTTCTTCGCCCTCTTTTCCGGGTACTACGCGCTGAAGCAACTTGGGCACACGCGAAGAAGGTCTTGAAGGGCAGGGAAGCGTACGCTACAATGTACGTGTGAATAAGTTTATGACCATAACAGAGGCAAGAAAGAATCTCTACGCCTTGGTTGATGAGGCGGAGCATCCTGGGGTGGCAGTAGCCATTACCCATAGTGGTACTCCTAAGGTGGTTATGATGTCCTTTGAAGAATATGAGGGGTGGCAAGAGACCATGGAGATCATGGCTGACCCTGAGTTGGATAAGGAGCTTACAGAGGCAGTAAAGGACATGAAGAAGGGAAATCTGCACAAGAACACCGTCAGCCTTGATGAGGTGAAAAAGAGGCTGACCTCCCGCCGCCGAAAGGCGTCTAGGTCCCGACGGGCAGCGGCCTAATATGGGAGGTATGTATGCGCTTGAAGTAAAAACGAAGGCGCAGAAGCAGCTGGAATCTCTTCCAGAGAAAGATCAGAGGCGGGTGCTGGCAGTCTTTGATGTACTCAGGGAGAATCCCACAGCAGGGAAACAATTGGAGGGGAAGTACAAAGGTTTTCGCTCTCTGCGGGTGTGGCCCTATCGAATCATCTATGCTGTAGACCATGCCATTGTCACCGTGACTGTGGTGAAAATAGGACACAGGAAGGGTGTGTATAGGTAGTGATGTTTGTCAGAACGCGTAGAGGAGCTCGCACTCCTCATCCCAGATTCCCTCTACGTGCTCCGGAAGAAGAGGCAATCCTCGAAGAAGTGAAAGAGCCCTACAGGAAGCCAAATGCAGAGTGTTTGCTGCATGCACCAAACATTGTACAATCCTCATCCATGCTCGAGCACAGACGTATCGTCCTCGATGGCGTCACTGTGAGTTCTGCGGAGTGTGTGGCGGACTCAGGTCTCTTCGTCGCTGCGCAGTGCGATGAGGGAGTGGGGTACAGGAAGAAGCGCAATGAGGATCGTGCTCTCATTTGTCCTGCGGATGATGTCTTCGCCGTGATCGATGGGATGGGCGGACGCGGAGATGGCGACAGTGCTGCGCAGGCGATAGCGGAGGAGATTGGAGAGACGCCGAAGGACATTTGCGCGGCGATCGCGAGAGCGCGAGAGAGGATTGCTGATTTCGCTCCGGGGGCTGCTGCATGCATCATGGTGAGTTCCTTCGGACCCAAGAACGAATATGGTGAGAGGGAGCTCACTACCGTCCAGGCAGGGGATGTGAAGCAACTCATCATTCACCGGAGGCATTTCATGGATGTCCTCCGACGGAGGAAGAGGATCGAGGAATCTGCGGACGAGAACTTGGTCGATCAACTCCGGCAGGCAGGCATACTCTCTGCGAGGGAAGCCGCGAAGGACCCCCGGCGCAACCAGGTGACGAACTTCGTCAGTGCTGAACGGTACGAACCCACAGGGGGAAAGAGCGTCGTGGGGCCCGGCGACCGCGTTCTCCTCTACAGCGATGGGATTGGCAACAATCAAACCTCCAAGCAGGTCATCGCCCTCAATGTACGACAATCTCTGAGCGAGTTACTCTCTGCGGTGTGGAAAGCATCAGGTGAGCAGATGCGAAAGGCGCAAGAGCTTGAGCAACGCGGAATGGATCCTGTGGGTTGCCAGTGCGATAACCGCGCGTTCATTGGAATTGATGTGACGTGAGACGTGTAGGAGTTACGAGAGCAGCGCAATGCCCTCACGAATGAAGATGATTGCGATGAGGAAGAGGAGGACACTCAATCCGCGGATGATCCAGTGCAGGGAGTCCATGAAGCGTGTGCGGAGAACTGCGACGATTCCTGCAACAGCCATGAGGCTCCCCACGACGGAGAGCAGCAGAGCAGCTGCGAAGAGAGCACTTCCTGTGAGATTCCCTTTCGCGAAGATGGGGAGAGCGACGGAGAACCAGAAGATGTAGAGGTAGGGATTCAGCAGATTCGTGACGATTCCCTTCACGAGGGAAGCGGGAGCACTCGCTGGCCGGTAGAGATCTGCCTTGCGGATCGTGATGTTCTGGTACGCGAGGAACACGAGGAACGCAGCCCTCCACGCAGTGTTTCGGAGATGATGAGCAGGAGCAGGGGACCTGGTGAAATCGCCGAGCCAGCGCCGATCGCGATTCCCGGGAGGATGAACTCCGTGAACATACGTGAGCATTGTAGATCGAATCCCCTTGCGGTTTGTCGACGCGAGGAGTATGATATTATCATACGATAACTTCATACTTCTATGACCACCATTTCCGTCCCCCTGTCGGCTGACCTGCTCAAGGCTCTCGAGAACCTGATTCTGCAGGGGAAGGCCTCCAACAAAGCGGACGCGGTGCGCAAGGCACTCAAATCCTACATCGAACAGCAAGCGGTGGAGGATGTTCTGCGGGCCATGAACGAGCCGAGCCTGGAAGGAGATCTGGATGAGCTAGCACGGAAGCTCCCCTCCCTATGATCGACGTCGTCTACAAGACGATGTTCCTGCGTCAGTACAGGAAGCTGCCGGAGGCGCTGCAGTGGGAGGTGAAGGAAAAAATAGAGCTCTTCCGTAACAATCCGCGCAATCCATCACTGAGGACGCACAAGCTCGGCGGCACACTGAAGGGCTGTTTGAGCTTTTCAGTGAATTACGAATACCGCATTGTTTTCTATGTTGAATCGAAGCAGAGGGTCGCCCTCCTCGCCGTCGGCGACCACAGCGTGTACGAGTGATACCACTTGAAATGGGAATGGTATGAGGAGCAGATGCTATTGCCTTCTGTGATACAAATTGATACAATGTGTACCTATGAAAAAGAAGACGTCCACCATCCATGTTCGTGTTCCTGCGAAGCTCAAGAGAGCCGCCGAGAAAGTTGCCGAAGCCAATGGACTGGACCTCTCGTCCTGTATCCGCATGTTTCTCACCCATATGGATGTGCGGGGATCCATGCCCCTCCCGTCGCTCACTATCAACGGATTTACCGCGGAAGAAGAGGAAGAGATTCTGAAGAGAGCGAAAGGACCGATGGTGCGCATCGATAATCTGGATGAGTTTTTCAAGAATCTCTGAAGAGCATGTACGTGCTCGATTTCCATCCAGCGTTTGTCCGTGACCTAAAGCACTACAAGCGTCGCAGGGGCGATATGAACCGCGTCCGCGGCATCCTCAAGCTCCTGCAGGCGGGCCAACCATTGCCGCAGGGGCTTCGCGACCATCAGCTCCAGGGGAAGATGCGTCCGTACCGTGAATTGCATGTGGAAGGCGATTGGCTCCTCGTGTATGAGAAAGACGGCAAGGAATTTCGCATTCTGTGTCTCTGGCTCGTGTCGCACAAGAAGTTGAGGGAGCGGGAGAGAGTTGTGTAACGACCCCTAAGCATGTCAGTTTCATTGTGATGAGAGTGAAAGATTTCCATGGAAGTAGGGCAGTTCGACTACGCCCCCTTCGATACCTCAGGGTAAACACTGTTCTTTGGCTCAGTCTCTGTGGTTCACCATGAGCGACCCCGCAACGCTAACGCGTGCGGGGGAGTCGAATGGTGCCATGGGTGGGACCCTTCATGCGCTCAGGGCAAGCTCGAACCCTCACTCTTCCACAATCGCTCTTTCTTCTCTCGTCGCCAGCCTTTGATTTCTTTCTCACGTTGCCTTGCCTTCAAACGATCTGGCTGGTGCTCCGACCATAGCAGCCGCTTCATGGGAATTTTCTTCGTATGACTGCACGCAATTCCCAGAGCATGCTCGTTCAGCCTTCGCTCAAGATTTTCGGTGAATCCGACGTAATAAGAGTTATTGGCCAATTCGAGAATGTACACCTGAAACATAATGGCTTGCTTGAGGAGCTCTGCAGAAGTGAGATGGCTTGCCATGAGGAGGCCTGCAGGCCGACGAATGGTGCCATGGGTGGGACTCGAACCCACAATCCCTTGCGGGATCACGCTCCTAAGGCGTGTGCGTATACCAATTCCGCCACCATGGCATTTGCAGTGAAAGAACGTTTGAGCGAAGGGGTAAACACGGTCACGGTCCTGAGCGTTGTCGAAGGGCCGCCACCATGGCATGAGGGGATTGTACCCAGCATGCTCGAGCTTAGCGACGCGGGAAGGCCAGAACTTCACTTTGCAGAAGAGGTTAGAATTTGCTATACTAGTGAGATTTATGACTCAAACAAACATCAGCTCTCCACAGGGTGGTTCTGGTTCATCTGTGGGCTCGACGTCGCTCGGGACCTCCTTCTACGACCAGATCATGGGAGCAATCGATCCGGAACTCACCTCCGCATCCATTCCGCACCTCGTCGAGAAGTACACGGCAGAGACGGATGAGGAGAGGAAGACTCGCGCACAGAAGTACGTGAAGGCGTTCACGGAGTACGACAGGCAGGCAGCCGAGCGACAGAACACATGGAAGCAGGATCTGCAGAGATTCAAGAAAGAGGCATTCGCCTCCACGGAGCAGGAAGTGCGCAAGAGCGAGGTGCAGCAGATGGCCAACCTAGAGTCTGCCATGCAGCAAGCTTAATTCCCCTCATTCCGTATGGAGCACACTACATTCCACAGGCGAAGCGAGACAGCAGCGGAGAGACGATTGCTCTTCAACGCCGCCCCACCGTCCTCGCCGGAAATGCCTCCATCACCGGATGATGGAACGCCCTTCGATAGTCCAGATCCGCTGGCGATGCCCGGATTGGAACACCTAACGGGGCCTGGCTTGGCGAAGGGTGCCGCGACCGAGGCGGGGGGTCGTGCGGAGGCGATGCAGAGCTTCCAGGTCGGTAGAGCTTCCGCTCTCGGGCAGATCCTCAACAGTCAGCTGGAAGCAGCATTGCAGGGGTTGGGCAGGCCACTGGGGCCGCAGGAGAGGATGCAGTTCATCCAGCAGTGGCTGCAGGTGACGGCGATGAATCCACGCAACCAGCAGATGCTCTCCGAATTCCAGGTCGGCATGGGGCCGGATGGGCGAATCCATGTAGCACCAATGGTCACGTCGGGCCCAGGAGGTCCGCTCACCATGCCCCCAGGCCTGCGCGATAGAATGAATGCGCCGGTGAGCAATGTGGACCAGGCCTTCTACAATTTCATCGAGGGCATCATCAAGATCATCGAGTTGATCCTGAAGTACTTGAACCGCGATAAGAACGGGAAGTCTGTGGAAGGGGGCAAGGGACCCGAGGTCGGAAAGGATGCGCTCGACAAGGAAATTGAGAAGGATCTGAACGGACCGCCAGCGAAGAAAATCGAAGATCTCCGGAAAAGTACGTCCGATGAGATCGATTCAAATAAGACCACGATTGGGGAAAATAGTACGCGCATTGAACAGAGTAAGACGAAGGAAGCTGACCTCACGAAGAAGATTGAGGCTCAGCAGACGTACCTCGAACAGAAGAAGAAAGAAGGCGACCCCATGGTGATAGTTGATGCAGAGCAAGAACTGAAGACCCTAAAGGGACAACTCGACGCAGCCGTGACAGAGCGCAGAGGACTCGAACAAGCGAATAGGCAGCTCGAAGAGCGCAACAAGCAACTCGATACGAAGCTCAAGCGCATCGACAGGCTCATCAGTATGAAGAAGGAAGTCACCACTCTTGTGAACGAGTTTAAGTCCATGATGACTGAAGCGCAGCAACTCGTGTACGGGGAATTCGATATCAACGAAATGGGAGAACTCGTCATCAAGGGGAAGGGCAAACTCCGGGAATTCTTCAAGAAGGATGTGGTGACACTCGAGGAACTCATGGACAAGCAGGCAGAACTGAAGAAGAAGATCGAAAGTGAAGGTGGGAAGAAGGCAGAACCCCCGAAGCCTGGCGAGAAGCCACCTGTAGCACCTGAGAAGGAGAAAGATAAGGAGAAGGAGAAATCTTCTGAGCTCGACGAGAAGGCCGTCACAGCGAAGAGAATTCAGGATGGGAAACTCGTCTTCGATGCAGCGGGATTTACATCTCTTGATGGAGGAGAGGGGAAGTCCTGGAAGGTGAGTACGGGAACCTTGCGGGATAACATTCTCATTCGGTGGGGCGAGGCTTCGAAGAACTGGCAGTGGAAAATGGATAGCAAAGACAAAGTTGATTGGGTACCTGCTTCTACATCCCTCCAACCCATAGACTCCGGTGATGATGAGATGAGGGAGAAAGTGAACGCTGCCCTGAAAATTGTGAACCCCACGAAGACAGCCAAGGAAGGTTCTCCGGAAGACGTCACTGCAAAAAAACTGCAGAATGGGAAATCCCTCTTCACGCTATCGGGATTCAAATCTCTCGATGGAGGGGAAGGGAAATCCTGGAAAGTGAGCACTGGCAATCTCATCACTAACATGCCTTTCATTAGTCGCGATAACATTCTTATTCAGTGGGACGAAACTTCGAAGAACTGGCAGTGGAAAATGGATAATAGTAAGTTCATTATCTGGAATGATCCCTCAAAGCCTCTCACTTCTGATAATTCCGGGGATGATGAGCAGAGAAATAAGGTGAATGCAGCACTGACATATCTAGACAGAATTGGGAAGTGAGCACAGGAGAGGTACGTTTGCCTACTACTCTCACTCCGCAGCGGTACTACGTGCCGCGGGCTCCCTTCCGGATCTTGTCCGCCTGCATGCGGTCGAGGCGCAGCTGCTGCTCGATTTCCATCTTGCGCTCGCGTGAGCGGTTCTCTGCGTCCGTCTTCTTCCGCATGGCATCCAGCTCTGCCTGCCGCTTACGCGCTGTCTCCTCCGTGGCGAGGTCATTGCGCTTCTTCTGCGAGAGCTTCGCGAGCTCTGCGAGTTTTTTCTGCGATTCTCGCTCCTGTGCAGCTTTCCTGTCCTCTGCGTCCTTCCCCGTGGCAGTACTGGAGATCATGGAGAGCTTGTACTTCTGATCGGTCTCGATCTCCGTCTTCTTCTGCGCTTCCTGGGCGAACATCGTCGCTCTCTTGTCCGCGTACTCCTTCGTGATCTGCTGTTTCTGGAACAGCGCCTCCTTCTCCGCGAGTTCCTTGGTGCGGGCTTCCTCACTATCCACCAGGTACTTCTCGTGGAGTGCGCGCTGCTCCGCCTCCTCTAGGAATTTCTTCGCCTTGTCCCCACGCTCAAAACGCTTCCGCGTCTCCGTGGCTTCCGCGCGCGCTACTTGGTGGAGGGACTCGATGTGCATGGCTTTCTGCTCGTCGAATTTCTTCTTCTTCCGTTCAAATTCCGCGTGCTTCCCCTGCTCCTGGGCGATACGTTGCTTCTCCAGCTCCTCGTCCTTCACGATCTGCTTCTGCTTCGTGCGCCACGTGTCCACTTCCTGCGCTGCCTTCCTCTCCTGCTTGCGGTCCTCCGCGAGCATGCGCTGCCGCGTCTCCTGTTCCTGCACACGCACTGCCTCGCGCTCCTCGTGCGCCTTCTCCTCCTTCTGCCTCTCCTGCGCGGTGGCACTCAATCCTTCCTGGAAGAAGTACTCCTGAGGTATCTGCGCCTTCTTCTTGCGCAGGTTCTTCGTCTCATCGAAGCCGGGCGCGGAACCATCACCCTGCGGTTGCGGAGGGTCAGCCATGAGGAAACTGTATACCACGTTCGTTTACTGGTTTACTCGTTTATTCGTTTACTCGCGATGACGTCATTCGAATAAACGAGTAAACGAATCAACGAATAAACGGTTATTTGTTCTCCACAATCCGAATGCCCAATTCTTCCACTTGCTTCGGGGGCATCGGTGCGGGTGCTCCTAACATCAGGTCCTTCGCCTTCTGATCCTTCGGGAACGGTGTCACCTCGCGGATGTTGGGCTCTCCGGCGAGGATCATCACCACGCGGTCGATGCCGTAAGCGAAGCCGCCGTGAGGGGGAGCGCCGTACTCGAACGCGCGGAGCATGTGGCCAAACCGGCGTTCCGCATCCTCCTTCTCAATACCGAGCATCGTGAAGACCTCTTGCTGTAGGGCTCTGTCGTGAATCCTGATGGATCCGGAACCGAGCTCGTAACCGTCGAGGACGAGGTCGTAGCAGATCGCGTGCACCTTCAGCGGCTCCTCCTTCCTGTGCTTCCACTCCTCCCTATTGGGGCTCGTGAACGGGTGGTGGCTAAAGGTGAGCGAACCGTCGTCCTGCTCCTCGAACATCGGGAAGTTCGTCACCCAGAAGAGCGCGTGGACAGAGGTATCGATCAGGTTGAACTTCTTGGCGGCTTCTGCACGGATGCGTCCCAGGCTTGCGCACACAATTTTGAACTTGTCCGCGCCGAAGAAGAGTGCGTCCCCAGGCTGCGCTCCCGTCGCATCCTGCAGTTTCTCCAGATACCCCTCCTTGAAGAACTTGAGGAGTGGTGACTGCGGCCCCTCTGGTTTGAAGAGGATGTACGCGAGGCCTTTCGCCTTCAGCTCCTTCGCGAGCTCCGTCCAGGTATCGATCTCGCTGCGGGAGAGCTCTGCTCCTCCAGGCACGCGGAGCGCACGGACAGTCCCCTTCTTTGCGAGCGCTTCCTCGAACACCTTGAATCCGCACCCCTCGGAGATCGCGGAGACATCGGTGATGGGCATGTCGTATCGCAGGTCCGGTTTATCGGAGCCGTAGCGATCCATCACCTCCTGCCATGTGTAGCGCCCAATGCTCCCTCCCTTGAGCGGCTTCGTACTGCACTCCTTCAGAATCACTTCCATCGATCCCTGGATCATCTGCTGCACGTCGTGCTCCTCGCAGAAACTCATCTCGAAGTCGAGCTGCAGGAACTCCGGCTGCCTATCGCCGCGCAGGTCTTCGTCGCGGAAGCAGCGCGCGATCTGGAAGTAGCGGTCGAGTCCGCCCACCATGCAGAGCTGCTTCAGTTGCTGCGGGCTCTGCGGGAGGACGAAGAAGTTCCCCGGGTAGAGTCGGGAAGGAACGATGTACTCGCGTGCTCCCTCTGGCGTCCCCTTAATGAGGCAGGGTGTATCGACCTCCAGGCATCCCTGCTCGGTGAAGTACTTGCGGATGATTTGAAAGACCTTCGAGCGCAGGGTGATGTTCCTGCGCATGCGCTCGCGACGGAGATCGAGGTACCGGTACTCCAGGCGCAGTTCCTCATTCACTTCCTTCTCCTGATCGATCTCGAAGGGCGGCGTCTTCGCCTCGTTGAGCACGGTGATCGCACTCGCGAGCACCTCTATCTTCCCCGTGGGATTATCATCGCGCTCCGCACCTTCCAAACGCTTCCGAACCGTTCCTTCAATCTTGAGCACCCACTCTGATCGTACGGTCTCCGCAATCGCGAAGAGCGCCTTCTCCTCCGGAGGAATCACGACCTGGGTGAAGCCGTACCGATCGCGCAGATCCAGGAAGATGAGTCCGCCGTGGTCGCGCCTCCGGTGCACCCAGCCGCAGAGGGTGACCTTCTCACTGAGCGTGGTCTCGTTGAGTTCGCCGCAGGTATGAGTTCGTAACATGAGGGCAGGAAAGGCAGGGAGGGCAGGAAAGGCAGTAAGGTCAGCTTTGCAGGAGACGAGTGATCAAGAATGTCACCTTCGCAAGCTGCCCCTCTGCCTGATCAAATTCCTCCTGCGTAATGTAATGTAATCCAAGACTTAATTCTAGATGGTTGTCTACTTCTACGGCTGAACCTCGTGCACGAGCGTAATAACTCAAACGGTGAGCTTTCGTGGGCATCGCCGAGCCTTCTGCAAGATTCGCCATCACTGAACTCGCTGCCCGTCGAAGCTGCGAGACAAGATGAAACTGCTCCTTTGTAGGGAATTTCTCCGTGAGCTTATAGATGGAGAGCGCGAGAGTTTTCGCCTCCTGCCACGCGATGAGCTTACGAAAACCTCCGGTGGTTGATCTTCTATCCATAGCCGGATGGTACACCTCCCTGCCCTCCCTGCCCTTACTGCCTTTCCTACCTTCGCTGCCCTATCTCTTGAAGAGTCTCCCCAGTTCCTCCTTGAACTCCTCCACGTCCTTGAACTCGCGGTGCACGGAGGCGAAGCGGATGTAGGCAACTTGATCAATGCGCTTGAGCTCCTTCATCACATCGGTCCCGATGGTGGAGCTCGCGACCTCCTGTTTATTCGCTCCCCACTTCTCCTCCAGCTTCGTGAGGAGCGAGTCGATCTGATTCTGCGTCACCGGCCGCTTGGTGCAGGAAAGCCAGATGCCGCGCTCGATCTTCGTCCTGCTGTAGGGCTCCCGGGTTCCGTCGCGCTTCACGACGATGAGCGAACTCATCTCCTGCCGCTCGAAGGTGGTGAAGCGGTGATCGCACTTCGTGCACTCGCGCCGGCGGCGCACGGCTCTCCCCTCCTCCGCGAGTCGCGAGTCGATGACGCCCGTGTCCGGTGATTTGCAGCGGGGGCAGTGCATAGACGAGGGAACAGGGAACAGAATAACAGGGAACAGGAGGGAACAGGGAACCGGGAACTGGGAAAAGGGCTCTCTTATTCTGTTTCCTGAGCCCTGTTCCCGTGTGTTCTACTACGGATTGTGCTTTGGATGATCAAAGCACTCGACTCACAATTTACCCTCGGCCTTGAGTCTCTCCACAGTCCGGCGAGTCTGCTCTGCGGCGTCGATCTCCCAGAGATTGTTGTATTTCACTGGAACAGGCTGCCCATCAGGACCATGCTTTGGCGATCCCAAGGGTTGTGCACCTTTTCCCAATAACTCGAAGAAAGTACCCGCGCTCTGTTCCTGCAGTGCCAGCTGAGCTTGGCTTCCTGGCTGGATGACCTCTCGCTCATGCATCCAAGTTTTCGATTCAGCGTTAGCCATGATGTAAGGGGAAAAATGCTAAATACGGCCGCCTTATACGCGCGTTTTCCAGTATGTCAAGGGTGCGGATTTCTGCGTGCCAGGAATCAACCAGCAAGGCTCCGCCGTGCACAGGGAACGGGGAACCGGGAGCTCGGAACCGGAGGGAACAGGGAAAATTCGCGACAAGTAGCCCTGTTCCCGGTTCCCTGATTCCAGTTCCCTTAACGCAGTTTCAGCGGTCCATGTCGCAGGATGGCTGCTTTCTCGCCCGCGATGTTCACGACCGTCGATGGCAAGATATGTGGCAGTGTGCCGCTCGAGAGGAGGAGATCGGGTGAAGGCTCTCGTGCGGAGTACTGCTCCAGGATTTCCTCCTCACTGTAGGGACTGGGGTTTCCGTGGATATTCGCAGAAGTCGTCGTGAGCGGCCTGCCGAAGCGCTCTACCAGTGCTTGAGCGACAGGATGCGAGGACACACGTACGCCGATCGTCGCTCCACCGTTCGGAGTCGGGAAGAGTGGGTGCGGGGAGTCGGTGCGGAGATGGAGAATGAGCGTGAGCGGACCGGGGAGGTTCTTCGCGAGAGCCTCGGCTTGCGCTGGCCACTCTACGTACCGCTTCGCTTCAGCAATGCTCGGGAAGAGCGCGCTCACAGGCTGATCGAGGGGACGGCGCTTCACGGAGAAGAGGAGCGCAACGGCATCGGGATTTGCGATATCGCATGCGAGGCCGTAGCACGTCTCCGTCGCATGGGCGACGATGCCGCCTCTCTCGAGGACATCGAGAGCGGCATGCAAACCGGCTTCGTCGGGGGGGAGAACACGCACGGTTACGGAGTCTGCGGCAGAGTCGTGTGCGGAGCAAGTCCTCTCCGCGCCGCCACGTCCTGCGGCACACGGCCCTCCTCCTGCGCGACCTCGCGCATTGCCTGCTCGCGCAGATGCATGATCTGCTGATACTTCTTCGACGCGTGCGGGGTGAAGTGAATGCGCATGAGCGAGTCCTGGCTCTCCAGGATCAGCGTCCCAAACCCCAGGACATTCTGGATGATTCCATGCTGCCGCTTACTGATGTCCTGCAGGAGCCAGAGATCGATACTCTCGTGATCGTCGACGGTGAGCAGAGTCTTCTTGATCCGGTGAATTTTCCTATCCGTGACGACGATGACGTAGAGGAAGTACCTGTAGAATCGCATGAGGAATCCCAGCTGGATCAGTAGGAAGAAGAAGATGATGAGCGAAAGGGCGAGCCTCCCGCCTACGCGTGACTCGCCGGAACTCGCTGTGAAGAGCACCACCGCGATGGCGAAGAGGAGAACGGACTCCGTGACCATGACGCAGAACGGGCGGAGCATGCGAATCCAGTGCTGCCGGAAGTAGAACTGGAACGTCTCCTGGGGATCTTTCCCTTGGAAGGAGATGCCCTGCACTGGGGTCTGGTTGTTCATAGGTGTTCACCGGGGACAGGGGAAAACCCAAAGCCCAAAGCCCAAAGCCCAAAGAAAATCAAAAACCCAAATTCCAAAACTTTTGAGATTTTTTCCTTGAATAGTATTTGGTACTTGGGTTTTGGGTTTTGTGTTTTCCCCGCAGAGAGACAACAGACATCGTCTTCACACATCGGAGCCTCTCGTGAGCACCTAGGCGTTACCATAGGAAAGAGAGGGAGAGGAAGAGCATCACCAGCAAGACGATGGTGTGCACGACGGCGATCGCGCGCAGCCGATTCAGCGTGAAGAATCGGAAGAACGACTGATCCGCCTCGAGCGGGAAGAGGAGGCCTGCGATCTTCCTGCGGAAGAGTTTCCACAGGACGAGCTCCATGGCGATCACCAGGCCAGCACTCCAGAAGAAGGTTGTGAGAGAGGCATCCATAGGGTCGAGGAGACCCACCATTCTCCGCTTCTGGTGGCTGAATGTCAAATTCTGGTGACATCGGTGAAGCAGAAGATTTCTCTTGGAAGAGAAAACCCAAAGCCCAAAAAACAAAACCCAAAGAACATAAAAAAAACCCAAGTTCCAAAACATTTGAGATTTTTTCTTTGGATGTTGTTTGGTACTTGGGCTTTGGGCTTTGGGTTTTCCCGCAGGACTACACTCTAGAGGCGGTATACATCGCGATCGTCTCCTCCACCCTCTTCTCCAGCACCGTCGACATGCTCACGGTGAGGGGCACAGGGATCACCTGCTCGCCGATCTTCAGCTGCACGCGTTCCTTCCCTGGAAACGTCTCGAAGACTCTCTTGAGATCGAGGAGGAGCTGACGGGGCGCCTTCGCTGGGAGGGGGATAGTGTGGATGTTGATGTCCGTGCGGGAGGGCGCGCGGTCCTCCGCGGAAGCGTGTGCAGGGGATACCTGTCGCGGCGCGGGTGCGAGCTCCTCCGTGAAGCCGAGCTTCTTCAGGGGCTCTTGGGTTGCCATGCCCTCCGCAATCCACTTCCCGAGTGGTCCTAAGAAATCGCCTTCGCCATCCGTCTTCCCGACTACAGTGAGTGTCTCCCCTGCGATGACGTTGCCTTCTTCGTCCATGAGCTCAATGGTGTCGCCCGCGGCGTCCGTGTTCCGCTCCACCAGCGCGAAGCCGTGGAGCGCTTCCTCCTCATCGAAGAACTTCTCCTCCTTTGCACGCGCGATCATGGTGGAGAGGGATGCGCGCTTCACAGCGTCGGCGCGGACCTGGAGCTGGCCGGCGCGCATATCCAGCGTGCCGCCTATCACGAGCACGGTATCCGGCAGGCCCAGGAGCGGGCTCGCTTGGGTGAACGTGCGCGGGAAGAGCGTCACCTCGATCTTGCCCGTGGGATCCTCCAGCGTGAGGATCGCCATCGTCTCACCCTTCTTCGTCGTGATGCGCTTGATGCCTTCCTCGATGCCTGCGAGCGTGATGGTCCGCCCGGCATCCTTCTGCGTGAGCGAGGCGATGAGTTGTGCCTTCTTCCCGATGTACTTCTTCAATCCTGCGAGGGGGTGACTGGAGACGTACATCCCCAGCGTCTCCTTCTCCCACTTGAGTTTCTCCTGCGCAGTCGCCGGTGGCGTTGTGGGGAAGTTGATGCGGCTCTGGCTTGCGCTGTCATCCATCTGTCCAAAGAGGTTGCTCTGCGCGCTCCCCAACTCGCCAAATGCTTTTCGGTACGCAATGAGCTGCTCGTAGTTCTCGAGGAGCATGCGCCGTTCCCCGAGAGTATCGAGCGCTCCCGCCTTCGTGAGGGACTCGAGGAACTTCTTATTCAGGATCTTCGTGGGCACCCTCCGCGCGAAGTCCTCGATGGTTGCGAAGGAGCTACTCTGCTCACGCACCGTGATGAGCTGTAGGACGGAGCTGTCGCCGATCCCCTTGATGGCGCTGAGTCCGAAGCGGATGGAGCCCTTCGCGCCCTTGCGCTTCTCCGTAGGAGGGATTGCGGTGAAGTGTCTCAGGGATTCGTTGATATCTGGAGGGAGCACGGCGATGCCCATCGCCCGGCACTCCTCGATCTCGATGAGCACGCGGTCCGTGTGCTGCGCGTCACTACTGAGGAGTGCCGCCATGAACTCCGTCGGGTAGTGCGCTTTCAAGTACGCAGTCTCGTACGCCAGGCGCGCGTAACCGGTGGCATGAGATTTATTGAACCCATACCCGGCGAAGGGCTCAATGACGTCGTCGAAAATCTGCTCTGCAAGCCGCTTGGCGTACCCTTTCTCGATGGCGCCCGCGATGAACTTCTCGCGCTGCGCCGTGAGCTCCTTGCGGATCTTCTTCCCGATCGCGCGCCGGAGGATATCTGCCTCCCCCAGCGAGAAGCCGGCGAAGATCTGCGCGATTTTCAGGATCTGCTCCTGGTACACGCCGATGCCGTACGTCGGCTGGAGGACGGGCTCCAGATCCTTGTGGATGTACGCCACTTTCTCCTGCCCGTGCTTGCGCTTGATGTAGCTCGGGATCCACTCCATTGGACCGGGACGGTACAGCGAGACCATTGCAGTGATATCGCCGAAGGTGCTGGGCTTCAGCTGCTTCAAGTACCGGCGCATGCCGGGAGATTCCAGCTGAAACACACCCGTCGTATCCCCGCGCTGGAGTAGGCGGAATGTCTCCTGATCATCGAGGGGGATATCCGTGAGCGAGATCGTCTCCCCGTACAGGCGTTGGATGATCTCCAGCGTCGTCTGGATCACGGTCAAGTTCATGAGTCCCAGGAAGTCCACCTTCAGGAGACCCAGAGCCTCCAGAGGCTTGGCTGGGTACTGCGTGATCACCGTCTCCTCATCCTTCGGCGCGCGCTGCAGCGCTGTGTAGTGCTGTGCGGGTTTCTCCGTAATGATCACACCGCACGCGTGCACGGAGACGTGGCGCGCCTTCCCCTCGAGCTTCAGTGCGGTATCAATGATCTTCCGGTACGTCTCGTTACTCTCGTACGCTGCTTTCAGCTCATCCATTCCCAGGGCATCCTTGAGCTTCGTGCCCGGGCGCTCCGGGATCAGTTTTGCGAGGGAGTTCATCTCCAGGAACGGCACGCCGTAGGCGCGCCCGACATCCTTCACCGCGGCGCGGGCAGCGAGTGTCCCAAAGGTGCAGATCTGCACGACGTGATCCACGCCGTACTTCTGCCGGACGTAGTCGAGTATTTCGTCGCGTCGTGTGTCCGCGAAGTCGATATCGAAGTCTGGCATGGTGATGCGCTCGGGGTTCAAGAAGCGCTCGAAGAGGAGGTCGTGGGGAATGGGATCGAGCGTCGTGATGCCCAGGCAGTAACTCACCATCGATCCCGCGGCGGAGCCGCGGCCCGGCCCCACGGTGATCGCACGACGCTTCGCCTCGTTCACGAAATCCGCGACGATGAGGAAGTACCCAGCGAACCCGACCTGGCGGATGACGGAGAGCTCGTACTCGAGGCGCTCGCGCAGCGGCTTCGTCGCTTCCGGGTACCGCGCCAAGAATCCTTCTTCGCACAGCCGCGTGAGGTACGCGTCTTCCGTCTCGCCCGCGGGGACGGGGAAGCGTGGAATCTGGTACTCCCCGAAGCGGAAATCGAGAGCCGTGCGATCCGCGATCACCCGCGTGTTTTCCAATGCTTCCGGCACGTGTGCGAACGCGCGTTCCATCTCCTCGAACGGGCGCATAGAGAAGTCCGAGTCGCGCATGGAGAAGCGCCCGGGGTCCGCGACGTTCGCGTTCTTCTGGATGCAGAGGAGGACATCATGCGCTTCCGCATCCTCCGGCCGACAGTAGTGGCTGTTGCCCGTGGCGACGAGGGGGACGCCCAGTTCCTTCGCCCACCGGATGAGCTGCTGATTCACCTCCGCCTGCCCGGAGACATTGGGCAGATCCATGAGCTCGAAGTAGAGGTTGCCCTCCCCGAACCACGACTGGTACTGCTCCGCGAGCGCCTTGATGCGCTCCCCATCCTCCGTGAGTGCCGCCTGGGGGATGGCGCCGCCGATGGGACCCGTGAGCGCGATGAGCCCCTTGCCGTATTGCGCAAGGAGCTCCGCGTCGACGCGGGGCTTGTAGTACATGCCCTCGAGTGCGGAGATCGTCGCGAGCTTGAGGAGGTTTCCGTACCCCTCCTGCGTCTCCGCGAAGAGAGTTATGGGGTAGCGCTTCGTGTCGATGCCGCTCTCCTTGTCGTGCCGGCTGCGCGCCGCGATGTACGCCTCCAGTCCGAGGATGGGCTTGAGCCCCTGCTTGTGCGCCTCCTGGTAGAACTCGATCAGGCCGTAGGTGTACCCCTTGTCCGCGAGCCCCACGGCGGTCTGTCCGAGCTCCTTCGCACGCTGCACAATCTCCGCAGGGATCGGGAGCGCCTCGAGGAGGGAGTAGGTCGAGTGGCAGTGCAGGTGAACGAAGTCCGAGGCCTTCATGGGGCGAGAATAACAGAGTAACAGAGTAACAGGGTATCCGGAGTTCCAGCACCGGATCGGGCGCGAAATCCAGAGTCCATCCTTCACTCTCCCTTATCCTTCAAAGAAGTACGTTTTGAGCCCCGTGGGTGCAGCCGTGTCCACAGGCGGGCAGACGGGGGTTTCGATGGTGAGGCCGAGGTTGGCGGCGTCGTTGCACTTCTTCCACCGCGGGTTCGCGCAGGTATCCGCCTTGAAGGACCCTGTCGTGTAGGGGAAGCAGGCGAGCGAGGGTTCGAGGACGATCTTCAGTATACGATCGAGGCGCGCATTACATGGCCGGTAGATGCAGGACCGGCGCAGGTAGTACGCGTAATCTCGCACGAATCCGCGTAGCCCGTCCTCGGGATCTTTGACGAGGTTCGCGAGCCGCCGCAGTGATGGGAGCTGCGGGTTACGGTGCCACACATTCAGCGACAAGTACGGGTCCATCGCCGCCGCGAGGAGCCCGCTCTCCTGCTCGCCCTGACGGCCGCTGAACTGCTCGAGCGCCTCCTGGCTCTCCCCGGTGAAGAAGGCTTCGATGGCACTCGTGTTCGCGGAGGGCTCAACGTAGTCGGGCAGTGCCCGGTTCTCCCCCTCCGCTTTCTTGAACTGCAGGTAGTGCCGGAGGAGCGGGATCTCGGGCTTGGTGAACGCGAAGGGGCCGCGCAGTTCGTGTCGGATCGCCCCGTCCTTCCACAGGAGTTCCGGGTCATCGATGCAGCCGTCCGCGTACTGTGGGGAGGGGTGCGTGAGGGGAGTGGGGGTGCTGATGCCCAGGAGCGCTGGTGCGTCCGCAGCACTGGAGAGGAACACCTGTAGTTCTGCGATGTACTCCTGCAGTCCTCGCTCCGCGGTCTCCAGAGCGTCCTTCTCCTCCGTCGTCGTGAGGACGAGAGGGGAATCTACCGGGAGGGAGCTCATGAGCGAGGCCATCGCCTCCGGTCCGCAGCCGTAGCCGGTCTTGCTCCAGGGCAAGTAGTTCGTGTGGAACGGGCACATGTCCGTCCCCCCCTCAAACTCGCAGTCATCGTCGAGTGGATCGCACAGTGCTCCCACCCGATCGAAGAGCCACAGGTCCTTCCATTCCTCATCGATGAACTCCGGGTCCGTCCCCCCCAGCACCAGCATCCGGCGGCGCTCGTACAGCCAGCGCACCAGCTGCTGCAGGCGGAGGATCGTGATGAGCCTCGCGCTCTCCTTCGCGCGGTTGAGGAGGTAGCGCACCTCCTCGATCTTCGCGTCGATGCGTGCGATGTCCACGTGCAGGCAGGCCGTGTTCTCCGGTAGGTCCGCCGTCTGCATCGTGAGGAGTTCCAAGTCGACGTGCGCGGCGAACGTGGAGGCGATCTGCCGCACCCAGTCGAAGTCGGTGAAGTAGAGGAAGAAGTCCAGCACGGCGTTCCCCTCGACGGCGTAGTCGATTCCCGCCTGTGCACGGTTGAGCACGGCTGTGATGTACGTCGGAGTGGGGCTCGGCGCGGCGAGCGCTGCGTGCGGGCTCAGCAACGTGAGGAGGATGCCGGCAGCGAGGAGGGTGCGCTTCATAGACCAGTGCCTGGGAGTCCCAAGACGGGAGTGAGGACGGGATTCGTTACGTCGGAGGGAGCGGAGGGTGGGGGGAACGTATCCACCGGTCGGAGGATGGGGTTCACGAAGTTCACCGTCCGCATGGTGGGATTGAGAGGTTCGAACGGCCGCATCACCGGGTTCTGTGGATCGAAGGGGCGCATGATCGCCGGGGGCGGCGCGGTTCGCATCGACGAACTCCCGGGATTGGGTGGAGGGGTAGTCGTGGGGGAGGAGGGTGTGCAGAGCGCATCGCCGTAGGAAGCGTTGAAGGGGCACATCAGTGTGGGGAACGTCACCCGGGAGAGTTCCTCGAGGAGTGCTGCAGCGAAGTGGATGCGGTCGTCGATCGGGGGGAGCGAGCGCTCCGCGAAGTCCGCGTAGAGAGTGGTTGCAAAGCGGGAGCCGAGAGCCTCGCTCAAGCTCTGCATCGCGACGGTGGATGCACGGTAGTTCTCCGCCTGGGTGGAGAGGCTCATCGTCGTGTCGTACACGCTCTCGAGCGGCTGGTACAGGCGGGAGCGAGCGTCGAAGCCGCATGCCGGGGGTGGCATCGGTGGCAGTGCACTCACCTGGCAGGTCGACATGTCGATGTGCTTGAGGATGAGGTCCAGCCGGTACGGTGGCAGGTGGATGAGGGAGAAGATCGGCAGGTCCGGCGGCGGCGTCATGAGCCCAGCCAACTGCGGATCCGGGCCGATGCACGAGTCCCACGGGAAGCTCTGATCCTGCGTCACGTGCGTGGAGCGCCCGGGGAGCAGGCGGTGGTCGCGGAAACTCTCGCGCAGGCACTGGCGCATGAAGCAGGACTCGTTGCGGATCGTGTTGGTGAACTCCCGCGTGGTATCGAGCGAGCACGCGTCACCCGGGATCTCCGGACACTCGCTCGCCTCCTCGCGCGACTCCGAGGTGACCGGCGGAATCGGTTCTCCCTCCTCATCCCCCTCTCCATCTTCATCGTCCACATCCCCTTCATCATCTCCCCCCTCATCTGCAGCCGGAGCCTCGTACCCGCAGAAGACCGTCTCCTTCATGAACGAGAGCGAGCAGTAGCCGTCGGCCTTCGGCAGGGGGGGCGGGTAGATGCCCCCGAGGATGACCCCTCTGTAGCACTCCTCACTGTTCCCCATTGCCGCCTCCAGTGAACAGTCGAGGGAGGGGAGCACCGGCTCCAGTGGGATTTCCCAGTGGAGACCCGCATCGTCCTTGGACCTCCACACGATCACGTTGGCCGAGAGAGCGTCGCGGAAGTCCTCCAGCACGCTGGGGCTCAAGCCCGTGCGCAGGAGGGTGTGCACGGTCTCCAGATGCTGCTCGATCACCGGCCACCGTTTGAAGAGGTACTGGCGCTCCGTGCCCGGTCCGCTCAGGCCGTCGGGGTTCTGCTCGGCACTCTCCTCCTGCACGTAGAGGTACCCGAACTGGTAGCGCCACACCGCGGCGATGAACTGCTCCTCGTTGATGATCTCCCCCTCACCATCCTTCAGCCGCAACTTCTCGAGTTCCTCACCCAGGGCCTTGATCGCTGCTTCGAGCTGCTCCAAGCGGCCAGATTCCTCCGTCGATGCCGCCTCGAACGTCCCATCCCCACCGTGCCAGATCGTGAGGAGGTTCGTGAAGTACTGCGACCGGCCCGGGTACCCGCTCACGGGGATCGTGTAGCTCGCAGCGATCCTCAGGAGATCGCGCCCCAGGGTGCGCACGTCCACCTCGCGCTTCGTTGCGCGAGTGAGCCGACCCTCGAAGTCCGTGCACGTCAGGTCGAACCCGAGCGTGCGCCGGTACGGCTTCTCCTCGCAGAGTTTCGGCGAGTGCTGGAGCGCCAGGTCCACGTCAGCGGGGAGGACGACGAAGGTTTCATCCGATTCGAGATTGGCAGCGAAGTGCCCGACGACGGGCTCCGCCTTGCCGGAGTACGCTCTATCGATCTGCAGCTCCTGCAGGGTGATCGTGAGCATGTGCTCGTAGAGGGATGGGGGAGGGAGTGAGGCTTCCTCCGCGTGCGCCCAGTGGAGGGGCAGGAGCAAGGAGCCGAGGAAAATGAGGGCTCTCATCATTCTACAGGGGTGAGGACCGGCACATCCTGGGGATCGATGGGCTCTGGTGTATGCATCTCCACGTTGCTCGTGGTGCGCATCTCGCCCCAGCTGGGCGGCAGGGTTGTCCGGAACTCCGAGGGGTACGACGGGATGGTGTGGAGGATGGTATTGGAGGGAGTGGAGAGGCTCGTGGGGTACGGCGTCGCGGGCGCTGGATTCGCAGAGACGTTGCGCAGCGAGCTGCGGACATCCCACACCCGCGGTAGGCACGCAGTCGCCTCGGTGGCGAGGCCGAGGAGGTTGCGGATATCGAGGGACACCAGCGTGAAGCACCCGAGCACACCCTCGAGCGGACGGAGCCTGTCCATGTTCGCGATGAACGCGAGTGTCCGGAAGAGTGCGCGCTTGGAGATCTCTGCCTCCAGGAGGATGCGGTTCACACGCCGGGTTTTCTCCTGCAAGATCGTATTCGAATCAATGGAGGCACTGTCGTCGTCGGGGATCAACGCACGCTCCGTGAAGTCCGCGTAGATTTCAGGGATAACATTGGAACCGTACTGCCGCATCGCACAGGAGTACTCCCGCTGGAACTCACTGAGCACGTCTGCCATCTCCGCTTCGTAGAGATCATCGGCTTGCTCCTCCCAGGCAGGCAGTTTGCGGGCGAGCGCTTTCAACTCCTCCGTCGCCGGTCGGGTGATGAACGGGGTTGCTTCCCCCAGCGTGTGCCACGGGCACGAGGCGGTGGAGGGGAGGATGAGGTGGGCGTTGATCACCCCGTTCACGGTGTAGTGGTACGTGTCCGCCCATGAGGGAACAGGAGGGGGCGGGAAGGCGGCTTCCTCGGTATCCTCGTGCGGGAAGAAGTTCCGCGGGGGGAAGAGCTCCTCGTTGATATCGCAGTCCGTACGCTCCTGCTCTTCTGTCCCCGCCTGCGCGAGGGCGAGGTTCGGCGGTGTCCCCGCCTCCAGCAGGAGTAGCAGGACGAGGAGGGTGGCCGGTAGGGAGATGCGCTTACTCATCGCACTGGGCAGCGAAGCAGGGCAGGCGGTTGAATTGTCCGAAGAGGGCGATCGCCTCCTGCACTGGACCTAAGAGGATCTTCCGGAAGTCCGTGAAGAAGGAGTCGAGGCTGCTCCCCAGGAGCACGATGGAGCGGTACGCGGCGTCGTACGAGACGGCAAACTTGAGGAGGTCGTACTCGCGGGCGAGGAGCTGCTGCGCCGATGCACGGCACTGGCCGTAGATCGCCTCTGCATCGCCGAAGGTGAGCTCATCCTGCACGCACGCGCTCAGGGGTTTCATCACGTATGGCACGCACCCTGGGATCTGCACGGTCAGCGTATCCGGGGGATCCTCCTGCTCGTGCGCATCCTGGAGGAGCTTGCACGTGCTCTCGAGCTCGCACCGGAAGGCACGGTAACTCTGGGTGAGCATGGGGATGAACTCCCACGTGAGGGCGTGCGGCGTCTCGAAGATGCCCAGCCACTCGGCATCGCGGTTGGGGTCCGTCTCCGCAGACGCCCGGGAGAGTGGCTGGTTCGCCGTGCGTGCGTCGATCTGCGCATCGATGAGCGTCTCGCCGGGAGCGGTACTCGAGACCCAGCTCCCCGGGGGTTGCGCACTCGCTTTCATCCACGCCTCGTACGTGCCCTCCTCGTCCGCGGAAGGGAGGTGACGCACAGCGCTTGGGAGCTCGTCCTCCGCCTTCCTCTGACCCAGGAGCACGGACCGGTAGAAGCGCCAGCGAGCCGTGAGCGACTGGTTCGTCTGGTCGATGCACGTGTCCACTTCAGAGACGGGCAGAGGATCTGCAGCGAGTGCAGGGCTCACCGTGCTCAGGAGGATGAGCCAGAGGAGGAGGCGCGCGATCATGGGATGGTGGGGACAGTGTGCATCGATGCGCTGGAGGGGGTAGATGAGGGGAAGGGGAACGTTCTCATTGTGGGTTGGAGCGGGAACGGCGGCGTCGTGAGCACCGGATTGATCGGGACGATCGTGCGCAGAGTGGTCGACGACGGAGCGGGCATCTCATCGATGGGGAGGGGAAGGCGCGGACGCCCGAAGAGGTCGACGACACCAGGCACACGGAAGATCTCGTAGAGCTTCTCCGTCGGCACGATGTACGGGAAGGCATTGAGGACCTCGCCGGCACTCGTGATGGAGGCTGAACGCACGGCGGAACGAATCGTCTCCAGGAATCCTCGCCACTCCGCGGGCATGTCGATCTGCGGGGGCTGCTGCTCGTACTCTCTGTGGAACAGCTCCTCCGGGAGGAGGATCTGGCAGGCATGGTCCTCCGGTGGGCACTGCTCTGGACCCTTCACGTAGCCGGCAGGCCGCGGCTCCCCCTGGAATTCCCTATTCTCCGTGACCATGATCGCGCGGCGCGCCCAGAAGCGCATGAAGGACTCGATCAAGTTCGCCTCTGGGAAGATGCAGGGGAACACCCCCCAGTCTGGGCAGATGAGCGTTTGGTTGGGTCTCTTCGCGGCGTCGAAGAACTCCTGGTACGGACGCTGCATGTCCTCAAGGACCGTGAGCGCTTCGTCCAGAGCCTCCGCCGGCTGCGCGAGGTCGAGGGGGGGCGGAAAGGTGATCGTCGGGGGTTCCTCATCGCTCTCCGTTGGCCCGAACTCCGGGGAAGCAGTGGCAACGTAATCGTGGATGCTCGGGATAGGGGGGAAGTCCATGAGGTCCGCGACGCGCGGGTCGAGCGGATCATCGATGGGTGGTGGGGCGGGAAGGTTGATCTCCACCTCCGTCACCTTCAGCACGGGCACGGGGATGATCCGCTCCAGGACCAGGCGGCGCAGGAGCGGGACATTGGAGAAATCGAAGACGAGGTTCTTCTCGTCGAGGTCATCCGGAAGGCAGATGATCGGGAGACCGTCCTCCGAGGACGAAGATGAGGATGATGCTGAGGATGAGGAAGATGTCGTGCACGAGCGCGATCCGCCCGAGAGGCTGGGCCTCCCCGGCAGGTTGTTCTGCAGGTGGTAGACGGGCGGCGTGAACTCCGCGTTGTAGCACCACGGAAAGTTGAGGTCGTCGTGGAGGTCGACGAACGCCTGCTGCACCTCCCGCCACTTCTCTCCCAGGGCGTAGCGCTCCTCGAGGCCGTTGATGTACGAAACGTACGCCTCCTGGCTGTCCTCCATCCACGCGCCGAGCCACTCGGCGATCCACAGGTCCACCTCCTGCGTGTACTCCTGCCCCTTCTTCAGGAGGTCCGCCTGCACCCGCGCGTGCTCTGCGCGCAGCAGCCGCACGCCTTCCTTCTGCGCCATGTACCCCTGGAACGTCGCCATGAGCTCCTGCACCGCGACGAGTTCCTCGTTCGCTCCAGCCGGGAACGGCCCCGAGCCAGCGCTCATGTCGCAACTGATACCTTGGTGCGCATCTTCCTCCGGCGTGCCATTGGTGACGCGCATCTGCTTGATCTGCAGTCCCCAGCGGCGCTCCCACCACGCGCACCAGCTCTGGCTCAAGCTCGTGAGCTTCGCGTCCGTCACGGCGGGCGTGAGGACGTTCACATCTTCCTCCTGGAAGTTCACCGCGATACCGCGCATGTAGCGCGCGAGCATGTCGGGGATCGACTCCCCGGCGTGGATGGTCATGTCGACGGAGAGTGCCTGGAAGTTGTCGAGCTCCACGTCGTCCGTAGCGATGGGACGCAAGGGGTCCAAGGACATGAACCACGGTGCGGGGAGGAACAGCCGCACCACCGGTGGCGTGAGGATCCTATTCATCTGCGTCTCCATTTCCTTCCACCACATAGAGAGCACGCGCTTGTCCCCCGCCTCATCGGTGACCGTATCCTCCGTATCGCGCTTGAGCGCGCTCTCCGCCAGCGGGTGCTCGCTGTCGATCTGCACGGTCGTGAGTACCGCCGCCTTGTCTGGTGGAGGGATGAGTGAGGAGAAGGGGTGTTTGAGTACATCGGGATTGAGGAAGGAGAAAGCGCCCCCGATGTTCTCGTACCAGGGGTCCTTCAATTGATCGAAGTCACTGTCCCGCGGTTCCTCCGCGAGGTCCGGCAGGTTCGAGCGCTCGCCGTACTCCCCCTTCCCCATCTGCGTCGTCTTCCTGTTCTCGTAGAAGGCGGAGTCGTTCATGTCGATCACGCACTGCAGATCGGCGGCGACCATCGTCGTGACCTTGGGATCCCGCAGACTCAGGTACCCGAAGCACGCGGCCCTGGCGCTCCCGGAGGTGAGCTCGCTACTCGACGGACCCGTCGGTTGGCGGACGGACTGCGCGCGGTATGTGCGCATGAAGGACTCGTACGTTGCGTTGTTCTTTGGGGAAGTGCGCTCTGTCGATCGGCATCCACTTACGCCGGAGCTCTCCGCGGGGCAGCGGCACTCCAATCCCGGTGTCTTCCCCTCCTTGGTGGTGACACCAGGGACGACGATGCTGTCCTCCCTCCCGCACGCTATGCAGTTAGGGTACTCCGTAGGTTCTTCGACCCACTTCGCGAGGCAGAGGTCACGAGCCGAGGGATTCACTTGTGGCAGGATCTTCGACATATACGTATCCCCCCACACCCAACCGTACTTCTCCTTGAGGAGTGGGCCGCTGATGCCAGAGAGGTTCGCATTGCCCGTACGCTCCGCTTCATTACCTGTGCAGTAGTACTTATCGCCTGCGAATTCCAGCCTGATTTTGATATCGTTCCCGATGCACGTGTTGCAATCGAAGAATGTCATAGCATTCGATGACGGCAGCTCTTTTGCGCGCTTCTCGTAGTACGCTTTGTCATCCGTCCGGTACTCGCACTTCTCCTTCTTCACGTACTTGCAGTTTGCGGAGCACGTCGCACCGTCACCGTATGCCTTCGCTCCCGGGATGGGTGTGGAGGACGGTACGCAGTCCGCGGACGAGCTCCCCTGCACGCAGTAGTACTGCGAAGAGGGAGGTGTGTAGGAGCTGCAGTTGTTGAGGGCAGAGGGAAACGTGCTGAGCAGGGCATCGAGGTACTGGAGCACGTTGAGGAGGGGCGAGGGATCCAAGAGGAGCGGGTCCGGGTTGGTCGTGAGCAGGTTCACCGCACCGCGCATGTACGCGACATCCCCCGATGCCCACGACAGGCACTGCGGGTACGAGGAGATGAGCGCCCCCATGTAGTTGCCCAGGGTATTGGCGTACACCAGCATCGCGATGAGCTCTGATACCTGGGAGTACATGCTGCCCTGGACGGTGGTGACGAGCTGGCCGACGTAGCCCTGGCTCTCGTTCAAGTACGCGAGCTCCTCTGGTGAGACGCTCGTCATCGTCTGCGCTGTGAGGGGGGACGTTGCGGGAGAGGCGATGGCGAATTCGCTCGTCGGCCGGGGAGTGGCGGCACTGATGACCACGGGAGTCCTCTTCGCCTCATCGATCCCTGCCTGTACTCGGGGATCGACTTTCGTCTGCGCCTGAGCACAGGTATCGCGGATACCCTGCGTACTTGCGTTGACGAAGTTCGTGATCGCGATGGCCGGGAATGGCGGGGTATTGCAGATGCCGAGATCCTCGCACGAGGTATTCGTCAGGGCATCTGCACACGATCGTGCATCGAAGGGGACTCCATTAGAACTTCCTCGTGTTCCATCGGGCTTGAAGAAGACGCCATTATTCTCCATCGCCTCGCACTGTTTCTCCCAAGCCGGTCGTTCGAAAGCACAGCACTCTGCGAGAGTGGGAGAAGATGGCACAGTACCCTCGCACCGTTGCTTGGCATGCACGAGCTCGTGAATCATGTAGTAGGTCCCGCGGTTCGTGGTGTTCGAGAGGCAAATGCGGACTCTCCCTGTCGGTTCCGCTGGATGCGTGAACGCCTTTGTATTCCTGGGGCAGGTGTTGCTGCAGTAGAACTCCGGATTGCAGGTTGCCGTGCGGATGGTGGTACTGGACGACGACGAGCCCGAGTTGCAGCCGCGCTTGTAGCACTCCGCAACGCGGTACACGCGGTACGTTTTCTGGTTGAGTCCTGCGCAGAGATTGTTGCATTCGCCCGGACTCAGGCAGGAGGGGTTGGTGCTGCGCACCGTGCGGCACCACTCGTTGCTTTGATAATTGGCAAAACTGAGCCCCTCTGTACTGTCGGGGAAGATGAGATCACTCGGGCTCCCTGCCATACCGGAGTCCACGTTCGCGTCCCACTTCCACCGGTGCCCCGGCACACCCCACACGTACGGGATCTTCCCCACAACCTCGATCGTCTGTGCGTCGATCTGCGCATTCGATTTCGTTTCGAGCGGAGCTTCGAAGTTATGCCATTGTCCAGTGTCCTGCTTCACCCACCGTTCCTCCTCCCCTCCCTCATCCGCATCCGGGTCCACCGTCACGCGCATCTGGCCGTTCGGCGCTGACGCAGCGCTCTCGTCCCCGCCTGCGATACTCTCATCGCTCCACCCTCCGCACTGCGCCGCAGAAAGCGCATTGGGGATGCGGCTCGTGACCTCCGTTTCAATTTGCCCGTACGAGGTCGGGGCGGAGGGAACGGTGAACCGTTCCGCATTTGATGACTGCACCCCCATGAGGATCACGCTGAAGGTGAGTCCCCATGCCAGGCCGCTGTTACCCATGGTCTTATGCATACAACACTTCAGAGAGCAGAACGATAGTTACCCTCGCCGGCCGTAGCCCCGAGCGGAGCCGAGGGCGAAGGCTGGCTGATGGCACTCGGTCGGAGAATTGTTGTGGGCGAGGGAATCCCTCAACGTATACAGATTCTGTTCAGAAGTTCCAACAGCGGCAGAGCCCGTTCTCTGGTGCAATTTCAATCGTAGAGCCGAATTGCGGATGTGCGGATGAGTAGTATCAGGAAATAAAAATTGGAAATAGGAAATGCCAAGTCCTTGCCGAATTTCTGTTGAGGTGTACGGTCGTTCACGTCACAGCGCGCGCTCATCCCCCACTCAGTGGGGTCGTGACATCCTTTACTTCCATACTCCTCAGTTACATGTTTTCCTTCAATCGCGTGCACATCATCGGCTACCAGACACAACCCGTCACCGTCCGCCAGACACCTGGTGGGACGAGTGTTACCGATCTCAATCTCGTCACTCCCTACAGCTTCCGCTCCGCGAGCGGTGAGCAACTCACCGGGAAGAACTTCCACGTGGTCACCCTCTGGGGGCCCATGGCGGAAGTCGCCGGCAAGTTCATCCGGCCCGGCAGCCAGATCTTCATTTCCGGCCGCCTGCAGACAGACTCCTGGGAGGACGAGAAGACCGGCGACAAGCGCAGCAAGACGAAGATCGTCGCGCTCGACATGATCCTCCTCGATCCCAAGGACGGTCAGCTCCCCGCTCTCCAGGGCGGCCAGAGCGTCTCCACTCTCGTGAACCGCGCGGACATCATCGGGCACGTCACCCGTGATCCAGAGATCCGCACGACAACGAGTGGTCAGCAGGTGCTCACCCTCGGGGTGGCTACCAACGAGCGCTGGAAAGACAAGGCGAGCGGCGAAGACCGCGAGCGCACAGAGTTCCACAACGTCGTGATCTGGGGCGAGCTCGCCACAGATGTGAGTACGTACATCAAGAAAGGCAACCGCGTCTTCGTCTCCGGTCGCGTCCAGACCCGGAGCTGGGAGGCGAAGGACGGCTCCAAGCGCTACACCACAGAGGTGATCGCGGAGTCCATCTCGCTCCTCGGCGTGCGCAGCCCCGTTGCAGATGAAGTCATCCAGACCGACTCGCAGCGCGTCCAGTCCGCTCCCGTTGCGGCAGCGACGGAGGGTGTGAGCGTCCCCGGCGACACGGTTCCAGAGCTCACCTATGCTTCGGAAATTAAAGTCGAAGATCTCCCTTTCTAACACGGCTTCGTACAGAAGAGAGGAGTGGCGCGCGCTGCTCCTCTTTTTTTCAGAAAGCCAACCGCACCGCGGAGCAGTGCTGCTGAATGGAAAAGAAATTATAGACGCAGCAGCACCCGTCCTCGGGTGCGGGTGTCTTTTGTACTAGAATATGATTAGCCTCGGAAGCTGCCCCGCCAGACGAGAACGGCATAGATGACCCCTCGACATTCAATGTACGTCCACGCAAGACCGGCACCCATCTCACACAATTGTTCGTTCAGGATGTCATCCCGGTGGCCATCGCTGGAATGCATCCAGGCGTTGTGTACGGCATTCTGAATCATGCCAGGCAGATCATGCCCAATACCCCTCCAAAGACATTCCCTTTTTCCACGTAAGTGATCTTCCGATGCATGTCTGTACTTTCCCGAATGAAGAATCCATTCTGCGTGCTTGTAGCTATCGTGCGCTACAACACCGCTTCGCTGGAGAGGCCATCTTCCGTAGCTCGATCTTTCGTGATCAACGGCTCCATAGCAGATGTCGCTCAACTCGTGGCCATTGGGCATAGCTTTACACTCTCCACTTTCCATTGAAATCCTGCAAGAAGTGAATGCGTTATTGTGCAATTTGCCCTTTCTGATCATAAAATCTCATCTCCACGCCCGCGATCTGCGGCACCGCCTCTTGGATCCTCCTCGTGATCTCTAGCGTATCTGTGAATGTTCCTCGTTCTACATTCAACAAGAAGTTCGCATGTTTTTCACTCACCTGAACGCCACCGACTTTCAATCCACGCAGTCCTGCTGCTTCAATCAACTTCCACGCAGGCGTGCCGTCAGGAAGTGCTTTGAAGCAGGAACCTGCAGTCTTGATGTGCGGCTGCGTTTCGATGCGCTTCTTGATGAGTCGTTCAATCTCCGCTTTCACTTCAGTGCCGGATTTCGTTGGGACAGTGAGAACTGCAGACCAGAGAATAGGAGGGAATGGAGAATGGAGAATGGAGAATGGAGAATTTGTCGACGTCATGTCTTTGAAGGTGCTCTCACGGTAGCGGAAATCGCACTCTTCCCGACTGAGCGTTTTCCACTCTTTCCCATCGTAGAGTGTGACGCTCTCCACGAAGGAGTCCAGCCAGATTCCCTTGGGCCCCTGCCCCGCGTTCCCGAAGAGCGCTCCACCAACAGTGCCGGGGATTCCCGTGAGTGGAGAGAGGTCCAAATTTTTCTCCGCGAGTTCATTGAGCAGCGATGCGAGAATTTTTCCCGCGCTCACCGTGACACGATTTCCCTCGGTCGAGACAGCATCCGCTTTGATGCGGACCACGAGCGCTTCGATGATGCCATCCGCGAAGATCGTGTTCGATCCTCCACCGAGCACGATTAGGGGGAGGGATTTCTCCTGCGCGAATTTCCACGCCGCTTCGACATCTTCTTTCGTCAGAAGTTCTACAAAGAATCGTGCTTGTCCCCCGATGCGCATCGTCGTCTTCGCGCCGATGGCGACGAGTTCCTGGATCGTCATCCCAGGATGGAGCGTGCGGTAGCGAGACGCTCGAGCGACTCTTCCCTCCCCAGTGCCTCTGCCACTTCCACCGCTCCGGGGCTGTACGGTAATCCCGTGAGTGCCGCGCGCATGGGCCACAGGAGCTGGCCGAGCTTCCATGTACCCTCCCCCACTTTTGCCTTCACCGTCTCGAGGAGTGTCTCCTTCTTCCACTCCTTCTCCGGTACTCCTTCGCAGAGGGCGATGACCGTGTCGAGGATCTCCGGGAGATCCTCCTGTTTCACCTTCTGCTTCTCGTTCGCGAGGAGCACCGGCGTCGGCTTCGGTTTGTCGTAGAAGAAGCTGAGCATCTCCGGCGCTTCGTTGAAGAACGTGATGCGCTCCTGCACGAGTGCGGCTTTCGTCTCGAAGTCACGATCGTTTGAGGCCTGAGAGAATTTCACTGCGACGAGCGGACGGATTCTCTCTGCGAATTCTGCGAGGGGAATTTTTCGCATCCACTGGCCCTGAACCCAATCGAGCTTCGTGAGGTCGAAGACCGCTCCCGCCTTCTGCACCCGCTCGAGGGAGAACTGTTCAATCAATTCATCGAGTGAGAAGATCTCCTGCGTCGTCCCCGGGTTCCATCCGAGGAGTGCGAGAAAGTTCACGAGGGCCTCCGGCAGGTATCCTTTCTCCCTGTAGTGCTCCGCGGCGACATCGTTCTGTCGCTTGCTCAGCTTCGTCCTGTCCTTATTGAGGAGGAGCGGCACGTGCGCGTAGCGCGGGTGCTTCCATCCCAGGTACCGGAAGAGGAGGAGGTGCTTGGGCGTTGAGCTCAGCCACTCCTCACCGCGCAGCACCATATCGATGTCCATCAGGTGATCGTCGACGACGTTCGCGAGGTGGTAGGTGGGGAAGCCGTCGCTCTTGAGCAGAACCTGATCATCGATCGTTATCCCCTGGAACACGACGGTACCGCGGATCTCATCGTCGAGCGCAACCGCCTCATCGCGCGGGATTTTCATGCGCAACACGGGACGCTCCCCGTTCGCAATTTTCTCCTTCACCTGTTCCGGTGTGAGCGAGAGGCAGTGCCGGTCGTACATCGGTGCAACCTTCCGCGCCTGCTGGTCATTGCGCATCCGCTCCAGCCGCTCGGGGCTACAGAAGCAGTGGTACGCGTTCCCGCTCTTAAGAAGTTCTTCCCCGTACTTCCGGTAGAGCTCCAGGCGTTCGGACTGGATGTACGGTCCGTGCGATCCTTCCTGCACAACCACTCCATTCTTCACCATCACCCCCTCCTCCGGGTGAATACCTGCCCAGTGCAGAGTGTTCACGATGTTCTCGATCGCTCCAGGCACGCTGCGTTCCTGATCCGTGTCCTCAATGCGCAGGAGGAACTTCCCCTTGTTCTGCTTCGCGACGAGGTACGAGTACAGCGCAGTCCGCAGTCCGCCGACGTGGAGGAAGCCGGTTGGGGATGGGGCGAAGCGCGTGCGCATTGCCGGAGCAGGATACAGCGAAAGGCATCACAAATCACCGTCGTATGCCTTGGAACAGTGGTCAGTTTAGCTAGATTTGTTAGGCAGTATTTGTGGTCTGACGTACTGGAATACTGCTTCCTTCTGGTCTGGTGGAAGTTTCTGGTACCACACGTACTGGTTGAGGATGACCTTCAAATTGCGGTCCACTGCTCCAGGTGAACTCTGTCGAAGGGGTGCCAGAACTGCACGGATGTACGACACCACCTTCCCGAGTCCGGAGCTCCCATCCCGCTCCTGTGCCAGATGCTCCCACTGTGCATCCACCTTCCCTCTTTCGAATGTCGTGAGCTCACCTCTGAGCGTGTCGATGAATACCGGCGTCAGTTTCTGATGAGGAGGCTCATTGGAGAAGGAGCGATGCAGAATGCCCCTCACTCCCTGCAGCAATTTCTGCAGCCCATTCAGTTGGGGTGGGATAGCTTCAGGGCCTTTGAGGTCTTCGGGACGGATTTCCATCAAAGACCATTATAGCATACTTCTGAGCAATTACAAAAGGCGAGCGGTAGTGCGTCCTTCGCACTATCATTGCATATGGTACCGTAAAGAGGTACAATAATGGTACCTTTATCAGTACTTCTCCTCCATGACTACCATCACTCTCCAGGACATCAAATCCCACGGTGCGCAGGCGATCCCCGATGGAAAGGTCGTTTATCTCATCGTCAACTCGCAGACGAAGTCCGTCCTCGTGCCACCTGCGGAATACGACATGCTCATTGCGGCACAGGAAGAACTCGAGGATATGCGAGCTATTGAGGAACGTCGCGATGAGCCAACAGTTCCCTTTTCCAAAGCATTCCCGAAGAGGAAATCATGACGAAGCTGTACGAGATCGTCCTCAAGCGCTCGGTGCTCAAGGATATTCGCGGAATTCCCCAGAGCATTCTCCTGCGTATTCAAGATCGTATCGCTGCACTAGCGACGGATCCCTTCCCGTCTGGTGCAGAGCCGATTGGGGGATACGATCACTGTTATCGCATACGCCTGGGAAACTACCGCATCGTGTACGAGGTGGCGACAACCATTCGCATCATCACCATCATCCG
>JAUSFD010000027.1 GCA_030649955.1 Candidatus Peregrinibacteria bacterium
TCGCCCCGTGCGCGGGGCTACGCCGGACGAGCGGCCTGGAGAAAGTATACCTGCTTGCGGAGTCGATGGTCTGATTCCCCGGAGCTTGCTCCGGAAAAAGGAGTCCAGAGCTTGCTCTGGGGTTCATACCATTGATTGTCCGAAATCTCCCACATGAATTCTCCGGAACGTACGAAGTGAATGGCATGCTCCACATCATCAGCAACCACTTCATTCCCGTGGATGAGAACACAACGAGGATGGTTTCCGACAACGACATCCACTTCACGGGATTCATGAAGGTCGTGGGTCTGTTCATGAGAGGGCCCATCAAGAAGCAGACGTCGAAGTACATGGACAACTTCAAATTGTTCGCGGAGACCGGCGTTCCTGTCCCGCGGGAGTAGGACATAGGAAGAGTCGCAATCGTTCGTGAACGCGTTCACTTGAGAATTCACTTACCTCGCCGCTTGGTTTTCTCTTCAATGCGGCATCTTCTCATGGCGTTCACCTCTCCCGCACCGTATTCCGATTCCCCTGATAAACACTCACTGCGAGTGCGGACACAGGCGGATGATGACGCATGGACAATCGAGCGCATACAGAAGGGCACGGTGATCCCTGGGACATGGCTCATGCGATTCGTCGAAGGCGCTCGGACGAAAGGGTTCGGCAGAGTGGAGCTCGAGTTGGTTGGACTCAAGAATCCTGAAACGTCCGTGAGCGAGTGGATCGCTGCACTACGGAAGAAGGGCTACACCTTCGAAGATGTTTTCCCTCAACGTGTCGAGGAGGCTGAACGTTTGGGTGTGTACGCGACTGCAAATATTTACCGTGTGCAGCGGGAGCAATGTTACGCTCTCTTCGGATTACCGATCCCTCAGTCGGAGAAATGAGTGTTAGAGCAAGTACCTCTTCCCGAACATCCAGAGGGTGAGCATGCCCATAGTAATGACGATGCTGGGAGCAGCGGAGGAGGGGAGGGGGGCGTCACCCGTATTCTCAGTGTCCTCCGTTTCACCGTGCGAGAGCGCAAAGCCGTGCGAACTCTGGAGGGTGAGAGCAACCGTGTCCGACCGTTCTGGGGCAGCACGGAGTACGCTGGGTACCACGAGGAGTGATGCACAGACGGCCACGGAGGCGCACAAGCGGACGGTGGTGTGGAGGGGGGATCCCATGAAGGGAGAGGAGGGGTATTATTCTTCTATTCCTCTCAGTGTCAATGCACAGTCTTGCCCTTCGCGCAGGCCTTCCCAGGCGATTTCGCCTTGATCCGCCCTAGGCTGTCCCCTAGACTCCGCAAGCTCATGTTCGCAATAGTAGACATCGGCGGCTTCCAGGAACGCGTCTCTGAGGGGCTCAAGCTCAAGGTTCCCCTCATGGAAGGTGATGCGGGGAAGAAACTGCAGTTCGGGAACGTGCTGCTCGTTGTTGATGGGGAAACCGTTTCGCTCGGTCTCCCTTTCCTCCAGGGCGCATCCGTCGAGGCGAAGGTTCTAGGACACGGGAGAGGCGAGAAGATTCGCGTTGTGAAGGCGCACAAGCGCAAGCGGTACAAGAGAGTGCATGGGCACAAGCAGCATTTTACGGAGATTGAGATCACGAAGATTGCGGTCTGATATCTTTGCTCAAAGAAACTGTCTTCCTACCGCAGCACGGGATCGGTTTCCCGTGCGGTCCGCTGGGGTAACCGAACCCCAGCTACGGTAGGTGAATGTCCATCACCTCCCTCAACCTCCGCAGCGTCTGCAATGTGACTCCAAGGTTCTGCATGCAAGCAATCGTCTCTGCCAGCCGCTCGTGGATGTGGAAGAGGTAGTGGAGGTAGCTCTTCGTATGCTCTCTGCTGAGAGGGGACGGGGAATCAGAATCGATAGGAGTGTGGTCGTGGCGGAACTCGCTTCGTTCGATCCGGATCGTTGAGCCATCGGAGAGTTGGATCGCGCCATGACGTGCCTCGCGCATGGGGAGCACGCAGTCGAACATGTCGATGCCCAGTTTCACGCAGTCGGTGAGCTGATCGCGCTTCCCGACACCCATGAGGTAGCGGGCTTTGTCTTTGGGGAGGAGTGGAATAATCCCCTCCAGTACAGCAGTCATCTCCTCTGGCGTCTCGCCGACGGCGAGGCCACCCAGGGCGTAGCCATCGAATCCCAGAGCGATGAGTTCCTGCGCGCACTTCTCGCGAAGATCGCGCTCGAGACCTCCTTGCACGATGCCGAAGAGGAGAGGAGAAGACTCAGAAGACGCAAATGACTCAGAGGAAGCATGCAACTTCTGGGTCTTCTGCGCTCTCTGGATCCTCTGAGTCTTCAGTTCCTCGTGGAACCTTTTGCAGTCCGCTGCCCATCGCAGTGTGCGATCCACTGCTTCGATGATCTCGCTCCTCTTCGCCGTCGATGGCGGACAGTGATCAAAGCACATGATGACGTCTGCCCCGAGGCTGTGCTGGATGCGCATCGCTTCTTCGGGACCGATGAAGAGGGGATCGCCCGTGATGTGCGAGCGGAAGTGCACTCCCGCATCGCTGATGTCGCTGATGCGGCGCAACGAGAAAACTTGGAAGCCCCCCGAATCTGTGAGGATCGGATGCTGCCAACCGATGAAATCATGTAATCCTCCCGCTTCCTCCACGATCGCTTCCCCCGGTTGAAGGTGGAGGTGGTACGTGTTGCACAGGAGGATCTGCGCGCCGAGCGCCCGCAAGTCCTCGTGCGTGATACCGCGCATCGCCCCGCCCGTGCCGACGGGCATGAAGAAAGGGGATTCCACCACTCCGTGAGTTGTCGTGAGCCGTCCCCGCCGACCGGGGGGAGTGGATGCGAGGAGTTCGAACACCCACCCAGGATACCGCGCGTTGGGATTGCAGAGGAGGCCAATGTGTGTGACCAATTGCTTGTCCAATACGCTCCCGACGCTCATACGGCTTTGCGATAAATACACCATCAATAGTTGATGGAGTACTTCCATGATATCGGCGAAGCGCTTCGCCGATATTCAGTGTTGCCATACAACAACGATAGATGGTTGTTATTTTTACGGAGCCGTATCAAACTACGGGTGTCCCTCCCCCCTCCTCTCATGTGCCACAGCTGCTACACGAAACCGAAGTCCGTCGTCGGGATGCTGATGCGCATCAGCATCGGTCTCTCCCTCGTCTTCATCGGCATCACGCACTATCGTGGGATCGGTGCGTTCACGGGAGCAGTGAGTGGAGGTCTCGGAACCTTGGAGCCGCTCGGTGTTGTGTGGGCGTACGTCCTCCCCGGTTTGATGATCATCGGTGGGGTTCTTTTCGTCGCGGGGATGTACATGAACATCGGCGCATGGGCAGCGGGCATCGCCATTGGCTCTATCCCCGCGGGACTCATGCTCAAGTCTGCACTCACGGGCGTCCCGCTTGAGCAGACCATGCCAGCGACGATCAATGCACTCACGTGGTTACTCGTCATCTACTTCGCGTCGAAGTCCTCGTGTAGTTGGGGCGGGAAGTACATGTCAGCTTCGAAAGAGGATGCCTGCGGCTGCGGCTCAGAGAATTGCAGCAGCTGTGCTGAAAAGTGCGGTTGTGGTTCTGCGGAATGCGGGTGCGGTTCGGAGAAGTGTGGATGTGGTCCAGAGAAGTGCGGGTGTGGGTCTGAGGGCTGCGGATGCGGGAAATGTTGACGCTCACTATCGATTTTCCATGGGATGGTGATACGCCCTACTTCGCCGTTCTGTTCTGCACAATCTTGTCGATGAGGCCGTACTCGAGCGCCTCCTTTGCGGTGAGAAACTTATCGCGCTCGGTGTCCTTCATCACCTGATCGAGCTTCTTGCCCGTGTGCTTCGCGATCAGGAGGTTCAGGAGGTTCTTCATCTTGATGATGTGTTCCGCGTGGATGGCGATGTCCGTCGCTTGGCCCTCAGTACCGCCGAGGGGTTGGTGGATCATGATCTCGCTGTGCTCCAGTGCGAAGCGCTTCCCCTTGGCGCCGCCCATGAGGATGATGGCACCGCCGCTCGCCGCCATGCCCAGGCACACGGTCGAGATATCCGGCTGCACGTACTGCATCGTGTCGTACATGGCGAGGGTAGAACTCACCTGACCACCAGGGGAGTTCACGTACAGCGTGATGTCCTTCTTGGGGTCCTCCTTCTCCAGGAACAGCAGCTGCGCGATGATGGAGTTCGCGACGTCATCGTTGATCGCCGTGCCCAGGAAGACGATGCGCTCCTCCAGCAAGCGCGAGTAGATGTCGTACACGCGCTCCCCAAATTGCGTCTTCTCTATGACCGTGGGGATGATGAAGTTCTCGATGGATGCTCCCGAGCGTGATAAACGGGATGCTGTGGACTGGAGCTGAGGATGCATGTGCGTCGTGAGGAAAATTGGAGTGATGAGCTTCGGAATGCTCGGAATCATTCTACCGTTTTTTTGGCTTTCCTCCTAGTGGGCAGGCAACGATAATGTGGTGGAATGCCCCTTCCGATTCCCCAGCAGCTCATCGACTCCGTCTCTGCGGATGTGGCTCGTGCAAAACGCCCTCTCCTCGTCGTCCTCGGGCCGACCGCGAGTGGGAAGACGGCCTTCTCCATTGCGCTCGCTCACGCAATCGGCAAAGCGGAGATCGTGAACGCGGATTCGCGACAGCTCTACAAGGAGTTGGATATCGGTACCACGAAAGTGACGGAGGAGGAGATGCAGGGAGTTCCGCACCATTTGATCGACGTCCTCGATCCCCGGGAGTCACTCACTGTCGCCTGGTACCGCGATCGTGCGTTTGCAAAGATTGATGAACTCCATTCACGCGGGATGGTACCGATTCTCGTCGGCGGTTCGATGCTGTATATCAGTGCGATCATCGACGGACTTTCCTTGGTGGAATCCGTCGATGCTGAGCTCCGTGCTCGCTTGCAGGACGAGTACGCGCGTGACGGAGGACAATCACTCTACGCACGACTGCGCGAAGTGGATCCAGAGACAGCGGAGAGCTTTCACCAGAACAACATGCCCTACGTTGTCCGAGCAATGGAGATCTACGAGGCAACGGGAGAGAAACCCTCACAGAGAAAACGGAAGAGTGATTGCCCCTACGATCTCACAATTCTGGGAATGGAGTGGCCACGCGAGGATCTTCGGAAGCGAATTGATGCGCGTACCGAGGAGCTCTTCGCACGAGGATGGATTGCGGAAGTGCAGAGCCTCCTCGACCGCGGGTACACGCGTGAAAATCCTGGCATGGTGAGCTCCGGCTACCGAGAAATTATCGATTTCCTTGCGAAGAAAGGACCAGCGACCGAAGGGGAATTACATGCGGATATCACTGCGAAGACGCGGAAGTACGCCAAGCGCCAGATGACCTGGTGGCGGGGCGATGAGCGTATTCAGTGGATTCCCTACGCCTTGTCCGAGTAGAAGAGTTCTGTGCGATCTGCGACGTACTGATTGGGATCTGCCTTCTTCACCTGAGCTTCAGCTAGCCAAGCCTTTGTTGCATCCATGAGAGTCGGGAATTTCGAACGAACTTCCTCTCGCATCTTCGCGAGCTTCTCCGGTGTCAAATTCTCCAGGACGCCTACGCGCCTGGCTGCTCCCTCGAGGAGGTTCGCGCTCATGTCCTTCAGATTCTTCCACAGTCCCTCCGCGACTGCTCCGCGCTCCTCTGCGATTTGCGAGACTTCTTTCGGCACTTCAGGGGTGTTCTGGGCCATAGAAAGTTGGGAATCAGAACTTGTAGACGTCGCCGAACTTCGTCTCCACGCGGGTCTTCATCTGAAGCAGGTGCTGGATCATCGTTGCGAGTTGCGGGCACGCATCGGGCGTCTGCTTGGATTGGTAGAACTCAGCGATGTGGCGAAGGAGATCTGCGACGTTCAGTGTGGAGACATCCACTTGTGCTTGCTCCTCCGCACTCAGCGCCTTGTACACACTGTCGTTGAAGAAGGTCTCCGTGTTCCGCACATCGATTTTCCCACTGAGGATCATGTCTGAAACCATCTTCACGAACTGCTTGTACTCGTCGCCCATATCGCCCTGGATCGCCTGCCCCACTTTCTGCTGCTCCGCGTCGGAGAGGGGAATGGCTGCGGCGATGGCGGAGGTGTAGTCAGACATTGGTGTGAGTGTAGCAGTGCGTCGCTCTACCGTATCAGGATAGTGTACCAGATTTCCGCATGCATGAGAAGCGCCGCTCTCAGTGCGCCGCGCTGTCCAGGGCTAGACTACCCGTACCTTCCCACTCCCGATGCGTTTGCTCCTCACCCAATCCCGTGCTGTGTTTCTCATCATCGTGCTCTCCGCCTGCTCTCGCGCAATCCCGGGTCAAGAAGCGTTCTCCGTCCCCGCCCAGGACTTCATCGTGGAGGGTGAGCGCGTCTTCCTCTTCGAGTACGATGATGCGGCTCTCATCGAGAAGGACATCGCTGCTCTCTCACCAGACGGTCGCACACTCGGCGAGCAAAAGCTCTTTTGGGATGGACCAGTGCACGTGTACGCGACGGGGAACCAGCTTGCCGTGTACGTCGGATCGAATGCAATAGTCCTCAAAGCCCTCCAGTCCGAGGGAGGGGGGCAGATCGCGGGGGATAAATAGGTATTTGGTTTTCGCGTTTCTCTCAATTACGCGTGGAACATTGGGATCAGGAGGGCCATGACGGAGAACGTGGCCACAACGAAGGTGAATCTGCGCATAGGTGGAAGCGGGGAACTGACGATGGAGGATACGAAGTGGGGTGCAGACGAGCAATTTTTCGTGACTACTTTGCTTGTTCGATCAGTGCTGCATTGCCAATCCTCTCAGAGCTTCTTTCGCCAATGGAAGTTCCGGGATGTATTGCTGGAAAGGGGAGAGTGGCGTGCCGTAAGTTGACTCACAGGAGAAGGATGTTGTTTTGAGCAAAAAATGCCGACTCGAGTCCGGTCAGTATACTGTCGCCAATGCTCCTCTCGACGCCGCTCCGGGAAGTCCTCCACACAACGCAGCCGTACCTGGATGCGCTCAAGGGCATGGGAATCACGACGGTCGGGGATTTCCTCCTCTACTTGCCGCGCGCACATGAGGACCTGAGCCAGATGACGACTATCGTCGGTGCTCCGATGGATACGAAGGTGACCATCCGCGGCAATATCGAGGATGTGAAGCTCGTCTACACGCGACGGAGGAAGAAGCTCGTCACCGCAACGTTTACAGACACTCTGGGAGATTCTGCTGAGGTGATCTGGTTCAATCAGCCGCACATCGTGCGCATGCTCAAGGACGGGGACGAAGTGGTGCTGACGGGGAAACTCGCAGAGGATGGACGGAAAATCACGTTCGTGAGTCCGCAGTTCGAGAAGGCCGGTGCACGTCCCCTCGTGCATGCGGGGCGTCTCGTTCCGATTTACCCTCAACATGATTTCATCACGACGAAGTGGCTGCGTGAGAAAATGGTCCTTGTGAAACCGGCGATCGATCAGCTGGAAGAGACACTCCCTGCTGAGCTCCTCGCCGAGGAGAATCTCCTGCCGCGGAAGGACACGGTGCGTGCACTCCACTTCCCGGAGGAACCTGAGGAGGTGAAGCGTGCGCACGACCGCATGGCATTCGAGGAGATGTACCGGCTCCAGGAGCAGGCGCTCTCCCGCAGACGTGACTGGCAGGAGCACTCGCAGGACCGCTTGAAGATCCCCATGGACATCGAGCTCATTCGCGCGTTCTTCGCCTCGCTCAAGTTCACTCCAACAGGCAGCCAGAAGATCGCCATCTACGAAATCCTCCGGGACATGGAGAGTGCGGTACCGATGTCCCGGTTACTCGAGGGGGATGTGGGATCGGGGAAGACACTCGTCGCGGTTGCCGTGATGGCAAACGTCGTCCGTCACGGCGGGCAAGCTGCACTCATGGTCCCGACAGAAGTCCTCGCGCGCCAGCATGCGGAGAGCATCACGCGTCTGCTCCTCAGTTTCCACACGTACGTCACGCAGGGAAAAGCTTCGTTCCCGTTCCCTCTGCCGGCAGTCGCACTCCTCACAGGATCAACACCGGGTGCGGATGCACGGGAGATTAAACAGAAGCTTGCAGCGGGGACGATAGACATCATCATAGGTACACATGCGCTCATCGAGGACAGCGTGACCTTCCGCGACCTGCGACTCGTGATCGTCGATGAACAACATCGCTTCGGCGTCGTGCAGCGTGAGCGACTCAAGGAGAAGGGGAGTCCGCACTTCCTCTCCATGACGGCGACGCCTATTCCTCGCACCCTTGCCCTCACCGCGTACGGCGAGCATGATCTCTCCGTTCTCACAGAGAAGCCCGGGCACCGGCAGAAGATCCACACGAAAGTCGTCCCACCGATGGAGCGGCGTACAGTAGAACTCTTCATCGACACGCAGATTGCGGAGGGTCGACAGGCGTACGTCATCTGTCCACTCATTACAGAGAGCGACGAGCTCGCGGAGGTGCGCAACGTCGAACAGGAGGTGAAGAGGCTCTCCGAAGAATTCTCACATCGACGCATTGCCATGCTCCACGGCCGCATGAAATCGCAAGAGAAGCAGGAGATCATGCGAGAGTTCCGCGAGGGAAAGCACGATATCCTCGTTTCCACCTCCGTGATCGAAGTCGGTATCGACGTGCCCAATGCGACGCTGATCTTGATCGAAGGAGCTGAGCGCTTCGGACTCTCCCAGCTCCACCAGCTCCGTGGCCGCGTCGGTCGCAGCGATGCGAAGAGCTACTGCTTCCTCTTTGCGACGAGTGCTCAACAGTCGCGCTCTCCACGTTTGAAAGCGATGGAGCAGCACGACTCCGGGTTCCTCCTCGCCGAAATTGATTTGAAATTGCGTGGCCCCGGTGAGCTCTACGGACTTCGTCAGAGTGGTCTCCCGGATATGCAGGTCGCAACGCTTCTCAATCCGGAACTCGTCGTCCGCGCGCGCAGAGCGGCGGAGAAGCAGCTCGGGATAAGGGTGGGACAGGCCGTGTGAACTGACGTGAATTACGGTAGAGAGTATCTTGTGCGTGGCGACAATACGGAGATATACTTGGTTACATTCCATGCTACGGAAACGCTCACGCCTTCTCACCGGGCTCGTCCTACTGCTGGTCGCGATTCTCCTTGTAACGCTCAGTTTCAGCGTATTTTACAGTTCCGTACTCTGGGGTCAGCTGTTCGGGATCCCGGGCGGAGTCGTGAACGGGGGAATAATGGCGGTGCCTGTCTCCCCGGTGATGCCTCCGCTGCTTCCGCCAGCGCGAGCGCCCCTGCCCACGGAACGGTGCTACGTGTGCCTGTATCAGGATCTTCCCGAATGCCGGGGGTCCGACATGCAAACGTGTCCGACCATCCGCCCCGATGACGATAATAGTACCTGCAAATGGTACGATGGGGGGTGCAGAGGGAGATTCGAAGTGGAGTGTATGAAGAAAGTCGATGAAATGGTGGCGCGCGGCATTGACGTCAAGAATACCTACATCCTCCCCAGTGATACCGATCTGGCGACGCTGGATCTGAACAGGTGCGAAGCCATTGAGGTATACGTCAGGGGACATGCGAACGAAACGATGTGTTCGGCGCCTTTTGACAGGGTCACCGCGTGCGTGTCTGCGTCGCCGAACTGTAAAGATATCGACGTCCGTGATACCGGGTGCCAGATATTCCAGGATATAGTGACCGCCTTTGACCATGCGAAGAATCTCCAAGCAAAGCTCCCCCGTGGGGTTCAAGTGAACGTGACGGCGAATCAAGCAGTGTCTTCCCCCCGATGTATCTCGAGTCTCCACTTCACCATTGATTGCTCGGGCGTGAAGGAGACGTACATCCCATGCAGTTCGCTCGCGAATTTCTGCTTTAAACGAAACGAGACAGTCATCTGCACGGATGCTGATAGTAAACCTGTTAACCGCACTTGCTGCGTTCCCCTCGACAAGGTGCCTCTCTTTCCCACGGCTGGCACATGGCAGCCGGGCTCCGTCTGTGCCGTCGCCAAGTGTAGTGACCTCCCCGCGACCTGCGGGGCTGAGGAGCGAACCATTATGTGTACGAACGACGCCGGTCGCAACATCCCCTACACCTGCTGCGGGAAAGAAAATCGGGCATGGCAAATCGGGGATGGCTGTCACCCTCGCTGCAGCACCCTTTCGACTTGTTCCTTGGGGGATCAGGATCGTTATTGCATCAGAGATGATGGAGCGAGTGATCCCTACGTGTGCTGCCCGAACGTGGACATGTCCCGTTACGACTGGCGTGAGCGCGGCTGCCCCCAGTTCTGCCGGGGCGTCGGTTCGGCGTTCTCCTGTAGCGCAGCGATGACCAATTCCATTGCGGACCGCAATCGATGCCTGTCGCAGATGACAAAGTGTAAGGATGGGGGAGGCGAGCTCGTCATCGGCCCGTGCGGGGTCTTGAGCACAACGAATACCCTCTTTCAGTGCACCGTAACGACCTACTGCGAAACGAACTGCCGGATAGTGCAGTAAGAGTTGGCAAAATTTGACAATGAATGAACGTCACGTAGACTGCGCTCATATGTTGGTCCTGCACCTGTTCACCGCAACGATGATGCCCATGATGATGTCCCCTCTGCGAGGCGGGTGCGATTGCTGATCTGACTTCCTTTCGCTCTCCAACCCTCGCAGGAATGCGGGGGTTTTTTGTTTCTCACCCAGATACTTCTCCTCCAATGAACTTCCACCTCACCCCAACCCTCTCCCACGTCACTGTCATGGTGATGGGCATGCTCATGCGATACCCGCGGACGATGAGGACGTGACGGAATGCTGCATCACGAACTCACTCCGCGGGACCGCTGCGGAAGTTTTTTCGTATTCCCTTTTCCTCACATTCTCCCATGGAAACTTTGAATGCTTTCGAAGATCGAGTGCTCTCGCGTGATGTGAGCGCTCTCCACGTCTTCTCCGATACACAGAATGCACGCGGTGCGCGCGATGCGCGTGACCCACGCTTCGCAGATTTCGATGCCCCTATCACGACGGACTTGCGCTCTCTCCGCTTGGATACGGATACCCGCGATTCCATTGCGCGCAATCCAGACCTAGGTGCGTACGGCGCTGAAACCATTACAGCTTTGCAGGATCACGCTGCAGGTTTGATCGAAACAATAGAGCGGTACGGCAGAGTGACGCAGAACATCCGTCGTGCAAAGGATACAATCTATAACCGCACACGGCAGATTGTCGTGAACGATGCTCCACGGAACCGCGACAGGATCGTGCGGACGAACGGTAACGACTTCCTCCTCGGTATCACGTACAACGGCATCGAGATCTACTGCACACCCATTGAACTCCTGAAGTTCGCACGCAGAGACATCGTGAGCCTGTTCCGCATCCCGAATGAGAATCACCCGCTCTTTGATGGGAAGAAGGAGCAGTTCCGCTCCTCCGTCATTGCACTGAGTCGCAACTTCCCAGATCACCTGGTCCCGATCTACCGCTACGAAACAAGGGAGGAGTTGATTGATGCGATTGAGAGAGGCGCGGAAACGACAATTCCCGAGCAGGAGCATGACTTCCAGAAAGCGTTTGCCGACCGCTACGGGAATGCGAGAGTGAGAGCGAAGCGCAGCGGACAGGTAGAGGATCTCATCCAGAGTCGTATCAACAGGAGCGGAGTTGTTGGCCTCCTCCCCCATGGACAGGCCGAGAGGAAGCCTATCCCGGCGTACCTCACGAGTTGTCTCGATGATATTCCGGAGAACCAAATCGGCATCTACAGGAACGTCGCCGATGGAGAGGGTAACCCTCATAAGCCAGGCTACTTCGAAGTCGCCAGGAAATTCCCGGACGGAGGAGGGGAGGAGGAGGTGGAGTTCGATGCGTTCACGACGCTCGGAAAGAGAATCGGGCAGCCGATTCAGATCGTGAGAATTTGATTCCGTATTCCCCCCCCCCCATTCCATGAGCAATATCTATAGCACAATCACTGGCACAGAGATTCCACTGGATGGTCTGACTGACGAAGAGGGGATTGTCCTTCAGAGGCTTTACGAACAGGCGAAGATCGATACGCTGACAGGCTTGCCTTCTGAGGAGATTGTGAAGATCAGAAAGTCGTTCCGCGACTATTGCAGGATCGCTCTACCAGACATCATTCGTAGGACACTTCCTCACGAGAAACTTCATCAGCTCCTTAAAGAGGGAGCCAGAGTAGCGAAGACATTGCCATTGCAGAACGATACGAAGGGTATCGAAAACAGTGAAGCGCCCCTCTGGAGGGAGATACTGAATTCTCCGTTGGGGCAAGTTGCGTTCGATATCAGCGAGAGAATCGACGCAGTACTGTCGGAGCGGGAGAAGCAGAAGAGTTGCTTCTACATTCATGTCGGACAGTCACCGGACACACAGTTCCATTTCTTCATCGGGAGAATTCGCTTTGGACTTGCCACTGGCAAAGGATTTGATCAGATGATCGAAGAAGGGCATCAAGCGAGAGGATTGGAATACAGGGGCAAGTACCTCTTCCCTCCCTCAAAGGAGACTGAGCTCGCACTGGAACTCCTTCAGAAGTACGGCACAAAGGCAGAAAACGTCCTGACAGGAATATTCGAACGCGCATTCCATTCTGTGGGAAAGCAGCAGACAGATATCGGAATTGTCGCTGTTTCATCAGAGGCAATTGATCAGTTTCTCGTGCCAAATGATCAGGTTGTGCTGGAGAAAGTGTGTGACGAGCATGGAGTCGAAACTGTAGATCGACTGCTGATGAATATAATCGGATTGGGCATACGCTTAGGAGTGTTACGGAGAAGATCTGAGAAGTGATCCATGCATGCATGAGCCCGTTCCCTTCCGTTTATCCTCTATGCAGTTCTCCACTACCAATATCGAAGACCTCGTGCGCAAGCTCGCTGAGCCCTGGTCTCCCGTCGATGTCGCCCGTGTGAACAATCACATCATCCGCCTCGCGCTCTTCGAGGGTGAGTACCACTGGCACGTCCACGACGCTGATGAACTATTCCTCGTTCATCGTGGAGAAATCGTCATTCAACGGAAAGGATATCCAGATCTCCTTCTCAAGACAGGGGAAATCGGGGTAGTACCCAAGGGTGTTGAACACTGTCCAAAGAGTGCGGGGAAATCGTTCGTGCTGATGTTCGAGCCTGTTGCGCTCGAGAGTGAGGTAGGCAATCTCTAGACTTCACGAAATCGCATTGTCAAACAGGGCGCTGCTGGTAGACTGCTCTTCGTTCTCCCGACCCTATGGCCGATCCGCAACCCCCTGCAGCTGGTACCGGTGGAGGTCCCACGCCTCCGCCACCCCCCCGTCCCGGCGATCCCGTGCCGGCGGGTGGACTCGATCCCACGCAGGTGTTCGCGTCACCACCGCCTCCTCCTCCCTCCGCGCAAGCGGGTGGGCAGGGTGCCGGTGCACCGCCGCAGGATTCCGGCCCGCCGCCTCCGCCTCCCGGTACGACTGCAACGAAAGAGATGGGATACGACGATGAGGACATCCGCATCCTTGGGGAGGTGGGTAACTATCGGTTCGGATCGATCACGACAGGTCTAACGAATGGGAACTTGGTGGTGCCTGCGCACCCAGAGACAACCTTCGACGAGCAACTTTTCCTCACACTCTTGCGCGGGAGCATCTCTCTCACGCGGGACGAGAAGTGGAGGATCATCCAGGCGATCCCGCGCTTGAGCCAGTTCCAGATCGATGAGCTCCAGAAGATCTTAGAAGAGGAGAAGAAGAAGTTCGGCGAGCTCTCCCCCAAGCACCTCCTGCAGCTCCAGAAGCTCGAGCAGAAGCACGCGGAGGACTGGAAGGATCTCCAGACGGTCATAGTGCAGAAGGATGCAAAGCAGCAGGACCAGTCGCAGATCTCCGATATTAAGAAGCAGTTGGGGTTATAACATTCATTCACTACAGAGCAGGCATACTTGCCTGCAGGTCCTGTTGCACGCTGTTTGTCTGCGGGCAAGTATGCCCGCGTTTACCGTCTCACACGTTCTCCCTAAACACCACAAAGATTCCCACCCCAAGAATCAACAGGATGATTCCACTCACATAGCTCCCGCGGATCTTCTTCTGCAGTGCACTCAGGAGGAGGAAGAGGAACGCGGCGAAGGAGAACTGGAGGATGACCGGGGAGAGGAAGAGCTCCTCTACGTACGGCATGTGGAACGGGAGATCGCGGATGTACTGGTACGAGCCGAGCGCGTAGATGATGAAGTACCAGGCAAGCAGCCAGCCTGCGTACAGGCGCAGTGTATCGAGGAGGGGGAGGTAGTGGCGTGGTGGGGGCAGCTCTTCTGCATGCGTGATCGGTGGAAATTCCGGAGCAGTGACGGAAACGGGTGAAGGCACCGTAGTCCACTGGAGCGAAGGTGATGGAGGGGTGGAGGGATTGGGAGCTTCTCGGAGTTCATCCACCGTTAAATTCATCTGTTGTAGTGAAGACGTTGCTGCCTGCACATCGATTGCATCCACCATCCCGCGCACAGTCATGCCCTGGGGGTTCTTTGCGGTGTAGGAGAAGGAGGCCATGGCCGGGAGTGTAGCATATTCAGGTGGAGCCTCTGCGGAAGTTTTGATTGCGAGAGAGGGCACGAAGGGCAGTAACGGCAGGAAAGGCAGGAAGGTATTTCACATTGCTGCCCTTACTGCCTTACCTGCCCTGCCTGCCTTTCCTCAATCGATCAGTGACAGCTTCTCCATTCGCAATCTCCTCTCACTCTCCCGGAGGAGTAAAGGAGATGAGGTTCTGCATGATGTAGCGGACGGTGGACTGCAGCACCGCAGGCGCGGTGATCTCGAAGTGACGGTTCTCCGTCCAGCTACGGTAACCCACAACGTACCCTCCCTGGGTGACGACCGTGAGGTCACGGTTTTCCGGGATTGCTCCCGCGAGGAGATTCACGAGGAGCGGACCGTTCCCGAGGGAGTCGATCTCCTGTGGGGCGACCTCGACGTGCCAGAGGGATGAGGTCGTGGCGCCGAAGGATTTGAAGTACCAGTTGCGGTGCACGGGGAAGCAGAAGCCGATGTGCGGGGAACAGTACTGCTGCGTCCAGTCCCCAGCGATAGCGCCCTTCTTCTCCGTCTTCTCCATGTCCTGAGCCATCGTGTCCGCACGGACCTGCATGGTCGCATCGACGCTATTCCCCATTGCGCTCGATACTGCTGCTGCAGACGACGCAGGTGTTGAGGAACGTTGGACGGATGAAGCGAGAGAAGAGCGAGTCGTCGATGCCGTTGCAGACGACATCGACTCTGCCTCAGAAGAAAAGCTCAACGCCACCGAGGACTCTGCAGCCTCGGACGAGGAAGAGTCCTCCGTCACGACGTCGGTGACGAGGGGGGTGACACTCTGCACACTCATGATCGTTCCGCCTGCCTCGACCGTCGGCCGGACGGAGCCCGTGATGCGCACGCGCTCATTCTCGAATGCACTCAAATCCACAATGGCGCTCTCCAGAAGGATTGCTCCAGCACTCTCATCATTGGAGTCCATCACGAGGCGGTGCGTCCCCTCCATGTAGATGCTGATACCCGCAGGCTTGAGGACCCCCTCGTACGTGACGTTGTGCGTCTCTGGCACGGGCTCTGTCACATCGTCGACCATGAATGATGACGAGGAACGCCCTTCATCAGAGGGATCGCTGACGACAGGAGGCTCTCCTGTCCTGCAGGAGGCGAGTGTGAGGGCGAGAGTCAGTGCAGAAGCTGTGCGAAGGAGTTTGGGCATGGGTGAGCGAGAAGGGAGGAGGGAAGAGTATACCTCTTTCCGTTCCCCGCAACCAGTCACGTCGTTCGCGAACGACTGTGACGAACGACGTGACCAGTCACGTCACATTCATGTGACGTGACTAGGGGGGTCAGTTGAGCATGCCGTCGATCACCGACTGGAAGTTCGAGAAGGGGACAGCACCGGAGATCACCTGGGACTCCTTCGTCTCATTGTTGAGGACGATGGTGCCCGGCGTGCCGTTCACACCTGCAGCAGAGCCGCCGTTCATCTGATCCGTCACCGTCTGCTTGTGCTTGCCGCTACTCACGCAGGCCTTGAACTTCGTGGCATCGACACCCGCGGCCGTCGCGTACGCTTCGAAGTTGAACCCGTTCGTCCTCTTGAACACGTCATCCGTGAACTTCCAGAAGGCATCGTTGCCTCCTAGCTCCGCAACGCACTCAGAGGCGATCGCGCCCGGTTCCGCATTGGGATGGAAGCTCAGCGGGAAGTGGCGGAATACCCAGTTCACATCATCGCCGTAGGCATCCATGACCTGCTGCATTGTGGGGTGGTGCCTCTCGCAGAACGGGCACTCGTAGTCCGAGTACTCGACGAGGGTGATCTTCGCATTCTTGTTCCCTCGGATGTGATCTGTCTCTGGGTCGATCGGTGGCATGTTCTCCGCAGTCACCACGGGCTCTGGACCGGGAGCAGGTGTGGGAGTGGGGGTCGGGTTATTGACGAAGGAGGGCGCTGGACCCGTTGGGTACGTCATCGAGCCCATCGTGCCGATGCCGTAGCCTACGATGACTCCGAAGAGAGCCATGGAGACGGCGAACCAGGGATTACCGGTGGAGGAGGGGCCCATCGTGGAGGATGCCATACGGAGAGTGGAAAAGAATCGTTCCTCCGTAAAGAGTGGAGGAGATCTGGGGCATCCTATCAGACGATGCGAGTGTTACCAGTCTTTCCTATTTGACGTTTTTCTCCTCTTATGCCGAAATTCCAACTTCCAACTACCAACTTCCAAGAAAGATTTGCAAAATACTAAAACAAAAATTCTTTGTGATTGTTCATTGTGATTTTCTTGTGGATTGGAAGTTGGAGCTTCTCAATCAGCTGCTGCATGCACCGTCTCCACGAGGGTGTACTTCGCTACGATGCTCTTCGGCACCGCGTTGTACGCGGAGACGAGGATGTTGCGTTGCTCCGTCCCATCGGGGAAGTGGATGACCTGCTCGTAGGCGATCTCGCTCTTGCGCAGTGGCCGGTCATTCACACGCAAGCTGCTCGGCGCGTTGCTTGCGAAGAAAGGTCCGTTGAGGTTCACCGTCCTTCCATCGGGCGTGCCGTAGAAGCTCACGATGGCGTCCGTCCCCTCGATGCGCGATTGAATGAAGAGGTAGTGCCCGGTGTCGTTCACGAATGCGAGGTCCTGCTTCCCGGGGAAGATCGTGGCGTCGATCCCCACGCCATACTTCTCGTAGTAACTCACGTAGAGCGAGTGGTTCTTCCTCTTCACGATTGGAAAGCCTGCGTTGACGATCGCGCGGTACACCGTCGTCGCCACCTGGCAGATCCCTCCGCCGGGGACAGGCCGTAGCTCATTGCCATTGAAGATCCCCAGCGCCAGGTGCCATCCATTCCCTAAGCTCATATTCCCGAGTGTCGCGTTGAAGGAGAACGTCTCTCCCGGTGGGACGAGGATGTTCGTCACGCGCTCCTCGAATCCCTTGTGGACATTCTTGATTCTGCCCACACCCGATCCTGCGAAGTTGGAGCGTCCCGTGGCGAGCAGGGAGAACGTGCCCAGAGAAGGACCCGCTGCATTCACCAATGCTCCTGGCACGGTGTACACATTGAGCACAACTTCCTCTTCTCCCGTGAGCAGAGCACGCACAATCGCCTCCGCCGCTTCCTCGGGATCGAGCATCCTCCCCTCACGCGCAATTCCTTCCGTCTGCGCTCGCAGCACACCGTCCTCATCTGGTGCGTACTGCAGTAGGGTGGTGGCGACGGGCAGGGAGAGGGGAACAGGGGGGTAGAGGGCGAGGGATTCTGCGACGAGTGCCGGGTCGAGTACAAACGACGCACTCTTCCTGCTGAACGTTGAGTGAATCCAGAGCGGATTCGCGCTGACGGCAATCGACCATGGGGCGAGTTCCGTATCAGAGGAGGCGAATGTTCCCGTTGCTGTCAGGCTGAGGAGATGCGCGCGCTCTCCCAATGCTTTCGCGAGGATTTCGACGGTGGGTCCACGGACATCGTGCTTCGCAAGCCGGCCACTCAGGCGCTCTGCCTGCCGAACGAAGCGGTGGTCTACAGGAGCGGCGTGCTCCTCCACAGCGGGAGTCTTCACTCTGCGTGCGACCCGCTCACGCACAAGCGATGCCGTTACTGCTGGACTGGGAGGCATGGGAAAACCCCCGGGCATCGTGACCACGAGCGCGAAGATTGCGAGGGAGAGTATTCCAACCGTGATGTTCCTCGTGTGTGTGTTTGTCATCGTTGATATTATACAACATTTTCATATATTTTGCAAATACTCTCCTCTCCTCGCTCTCCCCTCAGAAGTGTACGTCGAGCGAACCTTGACCTACAATCTCCGCACTTCCCTCACCATCGTATGCTGTTTTCATTGATTTCCCTCCTCCGTCCGCACGCGCGGCGCGGGGCGGTTTCGGCGATCGCCATCGCGGCTGTCGTCCTCGTCGCCGGTGTCATCGGGACGTCGCTCTACGTCATGTACGCGCCGACGGGCGAGGTGGATTTCTCGCTGCGTCAGAAGGTCTCGGCAACGGCAGCACTCCGCTTCACCTTCCCGGAGTCCATGGACGAGGAGAGTGTCGAGGCAATGATGACCATTCCGGATGGTGTCGATGGAGAATGGTCCTGGGAGCAGGGGATTCTCATCTTCACACCATCAGCATCACTCAAAGCGGGGGAGACCTACGTGTTCCGGATGAGTCCGGAAGCCAAGAAGGTGAACGGTGAGCCCTTCGGGCGTGAGCTCCTCTTCGAATTCATCGTCGCAGGGCCGCCAGAAGTCTCCGCGCGACTGCCCGTACCGGGCTCGCACGATGTCCTCCCAAACTCCCGCATTACCATCATCTTCGATCGTCCGATGATCCCGCTGACGCAGGTGCAGGGTGAGGCGTCCGCTGCGCGGATCGCGGGGTGGAATGCGACGATCACGCCAGCGGTCGAAGGCCGCTGGCGATGGATGAGCACGGTCGCCGTGGAATTCATCCCCGCGAAGAACTTCGATCCAGCGACATCGTACTCGGTGTCCGTCCCGAAGGGCCTCGCCTCCGTTGCAGGGGATCAGACGGAACAGGACTTCGGCTGGATGTTCGAGACGCTGCGCCCAGCGGTGCTCACCACGAACCCTGGAGAGGCAAGTGCGCTCGCAGGACCCACGACAGAGATCGATCTCACGTTCAATCAGGAGATGGATCCGAATACTACGCTGCACGCTGTCGAGCTCATCCGCGCATCCCTCACTGATGAGGAACGTGCTCGTGGAGTTGGTGCAAGCCCCGATGGTCTGCGGCCGAAAGGAGCCAGCGTCCCCCTCAGGGCCGCGCGTTATGGGAAGAAGGAGGTCGATGAGAAAGAGGTGACAGACAAGGCAACGGTGGTCCTTACTCCAGGAGAGAAGCTCAGTCTCAATAGTGCGTACGCCGTGTACATTGCACCTGGATTGATGGCAGCAACGGGGAACCTGGGGAGCCAGAGCGGCTTTACACTCCACTTCAGCACGGTAGGAGATCTGGGAGTCGAGAGCGCTCGGTACGAGAATAATGGGATCTTCCTTCGCTTCAGTAATCCCCTGGATACGGATTCTGTGAAGGGGCAGATCACCGTGAGTCCAGAACTCCCCGACGACGAGGCTCTCTGGACGGTCAATGAGTGGACGGACAATCGCGAAGTATCGCTCTATCCCACCCTCGATCCCAGCACGAAGTACACGGTGACGGTGGGGACGGGCGTGCGGGACGCCTTTGGACAGAAGCTCGCGAAGCCCTACGTTCATACCTTCACGACACCACCGCTGAAGCCGCGGGTTTTCATCCACTCGAAGGGACCCTTCGGTATCTTCGAACGCGGGAAGCCGCCTGTGTACTACGTGAACGCCGTCAACGTGAGCAGGGTGGACGTCGCCTTCGCACCGCTCCCGCTCAAGGAATTCCTTGCGCTGCGTCAGAGCCGATTCGCGACGTACGAGGAGCCGCTTCCTGTACTGGAGGGACGACCAGACGTGCAGACGTGGACGCTCACTCCCAAGGTGAAGAAGGATGAGTGGGAGGTGTTCCCGCTCGATATCGCAGAGAAGGTGGGGCAATCCCTCGCGCCCGGCATCTACGCAGTCACTGCAAAGGCGCCGGAGTATGCGAAGAGCCAGTTCGAGTACGAGCCCCGCGTGCAGCATCAGTTCTTCCTCATTACCAATATCGCGCTCACGCTCAAGTACTCCGGGGACCACGCGCTCGTGTGGGCGACGGACATGCAGACGGGGAATTCCGTCGGTGATGCGACGATCGCATTCCACTCCCTCAATGGCACTGTTGCGCTCACAGGGAAGACGAACGCCGAAGGGTTCTTCGAAGGCGCTCTCCCCCTCAACAAGCTGACGACTTCACAGAACGACTGGGAGCCAGAGTTCTGGGTGACTGCGGAGAAGGCGGGGGATATGGCGTTCGTGAGCAGTATCTGGAACGAGGGGATCCGCTCCTACGATTTCGGCTACTTCTCGGACTTCCACAACACGCAGGCGGATGATGAGCGCGTCGACGGCTACGTCTACACGGAGCGCCCGATCTACCGCAGTGGGGACACCGTGTCCTTCAAGGGCATCATCCGCGTTCGCGATTGGGATGGCGCGTACGCAATTCCTGCCAAAGCTCGCACTGCCTCGGTAGCGGTATCGGATCCGAACGGGAACGAGATCTACCGCAAGAGCCTGCCCCTCACGGAGTTCGGGAGCTTCGCAGATACGTTACCCATCGATCCAAAAGCAGCTCTGGGCTATTACTCCCTTTCCGCGCAACTCCAGCCGGAGACGGGTGTGTACCCGCGCTTCCTCGGGACGAGCTTCTCTGTCCTCGCGTACCGCAAGCCTGAGTATCGGGTTGATCTCACGACGGAGAAAGAGGAGTACTTCGATGATGAGGTTGTGACTGCGCAAGTGGAGGGTGCGTACTACTTTGGCGCGCCGATGGCAGGGGCGAAGGTGGTGTTTCGCGCATACACGAACGACTACTTCTTCAACAAGTTCACGGACGGTTGGTACTCCTTCGCACTCGAGGAGAACTGGTGCTGGTGGGAGTGCTCACCGACGACGGAGCTCGTGAAGGAGGGAGAGGGTGAGCTCGATGCCGCGGGCCGCTTCACCGTGCAGGTCCCCGTTGATCTCGATACGAAGGGGGTGAGCCAAATTCTCGATATCGAGGCGGATATCACGGATCAGAACAACCAAGTGGTGAGCAATCGCGTATCCGTTCCGGTGCACAAGTCGAATGTGTATGTTGGAGTGCGCACTGATGACTACGTGGTGACGCCTGGGAGCGAAACGCACGTGAGTTTCGTCACGGTTGATACGGAAGGGAATCCTGTTGCGAACCAGGATGTCGAGCTCTCGCTCTCGTACCGTGAGTGGACTTCCATTCGCAAGAAGGGCGTGGATGGGGAGTACTACTACGACAACGAGGCGAAGGATACGTTTATCCGGAAAGTGAGTGCTCGTTCCGACGAGAATGGGAAGGGGACGGCGACGCTCAAAGTCGATCAGGGGGGTGAGCACCGCATCATTGCCACCACCCAGGACAGTGCGGGGCGAAATGCGAAGGCAGGCACGAGCGTGTACGCCTGGTCCAGCACGTACGTGAACTGGCCGCACACCAATAGCGATCGTGTCGATGTGGTTGTCGATAAGCCGGAGTACAAGGTAGGCGATACCGCGAAAATCCTCGTGAAGTCTCCCTTCCAGGGGAAGGGTGTTCACGCCCTCGTCACCGTAGAGCGAGAGAACGTCATCTCTCGACGCGTCGTCGACATCGTGAGCTCTGCGCAGACGATTGAGATCCCCGTCACGGAGAAGTTCCTCCCCAATGCATTCGTCTCCGTCGTCATCGTGAAGCCGCGCATTGGTGAAACCTTCAATGAGCACGGGCTCGATACGGGGGCACCTGCCTACAAAATTGGGTACGCGAAGCTGAAAGTCGAGATTGCCCCGAAGCGGCTCGCCGTGGAGGTGACGACCGATAAGAAGCAGTACCTGCCTGGAGAGAAGGTGAATGTCACACTCACGGCGAAGGATGCTGCGGGAGCTCCCGCGCATGCGGAGCTGTCCCTCGGTGTTGTCGATATGAGCGTCCTCGCCCTCGCCGGCTTCCACTTGCCGGACCTTGCCGCACACTTCTACAGCGAGCGCGGACTGGGGGTGAACACCGCGCAAATGCTTACGTACTTGGTGGAGCGCTTCAAGCCGGGTTCCAAAGGAGGCGGTGGTGGTGATCTGGAGGACCGCAAGCGCGGGAACTTCCGGGATACTGCCTTCTGGCAGCCGAACGTCATCACCGATGCGAACGGTAGAGCGCAGCTCAGCTTCACGCTCCCGGATAACCTGACGACGTGGCATCTCCTCGCGATCGGCTCCACGAAGGAGCATACCTTTGGTGCAGCGGACTTCACCGTCATCGAAACGAAGAACGTGATCGTGCGTCCGGTCCGCCCGCGCTTCGCAGTACGGGGCGATACCCTTTCACTCGCAGCCCTTGTGCACAACTTCCTCCCAGAGGAGAGGACGTTCTCTGTCACGCTCTCCGGGAAGGGCTTCACTGGTGAGACGCTCAAGAAGGAGGTATCCGTGAAGAGCGGAGAGCAGGTGAAGGTAACGTTTCCTGTTCAGGTGAATGCGGTGAACGAGCTCACGCTCAATTTCCTTGCAGAGACAGAGGGGGCGCGGGATGAGATCGAGGAGAAAATCCCCGTGCATATCTTCGGGACACCGCAGGCCGTGGCGACCAGTGGAATTACGGAGGATCGAGTGACCGAGCAGGTGCTCGTCCCCAAGGCCAAGGATGCCATCGACGGTGACCTCACCATCAGCATCTCTCCATCCCTCGCGACTTTCCTCCCCGGCGGGCTCGAGTACTTGGTGAAGTTCCCGTACGGGTGCACGGAGCAGACGGTGTCGAGCTTCCTCCCCAACGTCGCTCTCGCGAAGCTGCAGACGTTCGATGCATTTGCCATCGCCGACGATGCACAACTCGAGAAGAACGTGACGGCGGGACTCGAGCGCATCTACAGCTTCCAGCGTCCCGATGGAGGATTCGGCTACTGGCAGGATAGTGAGAAGAGCTACGCGTACCTGACAGCGTACGTGGTCTACGCTCTGCAGATTACGCGCGACGCCGGATTCAGCGTCGACGCGGGCGTCCTCTCCCGCGCGCGCAACTACTTGAACACCGTACTCCGTACTGCGCGATTGGATGATCAGCTGGATCTCGCAACGCGCGCGAACATCCTCTTCGTCCTCTCCGAGGATTCTGCTGCGGAGGCGAGCCTCCTGAATAACCTCTACGAGCAGCGCACGAAGCTCCCGCTCTTCGCGAAGGCGCAGCTCGCGATGGCCTTCGATAATGTTGGGACCAACGCCGCTTCCTCTCGGGCCCGTGAACTCCTCACGGACATCGTGAACCGTGCGAAGGTCGATGCGCGCGGCACACGCTTCGAAGAGGAGGATAGCGACCGGTACGGCTTCCTCATGCACACGAATGACCGCACAACGGCGATCGTTCTCCATGCGATGCTCCGGATCGATCCCGAGAACGAACTCATCCCCTCCGTCGTCCGCTCGCTCCTCGCTGTTCGTAGGCAAGGGCACTGGGACACGACGCAGTCGACGACGCACGCGCTCCTCGCCTTCACGGAATTCCTGTCCGCTACGAAGGAGCTCGATGCGCAGTACGCAGGTGCTGTTGCTGTGAACGGGAAGAAGGTCATCGATTGGAAGGTCGATCAGTCCAACATCCTCACGCGCAAGGAGGTGACACTCGCGATCCAGTCACTGAAGCGTGGCGAGCGCAACGAAGTGCAGATTGGGAAGGACGGCGTTGGGCGCCTCTACTACGATCTCCTCCTCTCCTACTTCTACGAGGCGGACGAGATCCCGCCCGCAGAGGAGGGGATCAGCATCCTGCGCGAAATGACACCGCTCGAGGGGCAGAGTGAGGAAGTTCGCGTGGGGAAGACGTACAAGGTCACGCTCACGATGACGGTCCCGAAGGAGCGTGAGTTCGTCGCCGTTTCGAGCCCGCTCCCCGCGGGCATGGAGATCATCGACCTGTCGCTCCAGACGTCGCAGAAGAACCTCCTCAAGGATTCCTCCAGACGGAACTGGTGGAGCTCTGCGTACTGGGATAGTGGGCTCTGGTACTTCACGCACCACGAGTTCCGCGATGACCAGCTCTTCCTCTTCGCGGATACGCTCCCCGCCGGCGTCTACCAGTACCACTACCTCGTCCGCGCGACGCTCCCCGGGAAATTCCGCTACCGCCCCGCTCGCATCTGGGAGATGTACTTCCCCGAGGTCTTTGGGCAGACGCGCGGCGAGTGGTTTACGATTGAGGAGTGAGCAAGAAGCCCACCGTCCCCGCACACCGGCTCCAGCTATTTCCGCCCAGGGGGGCGAGAGGCAGAGTCCTCTCGCTCCTCTTGGGTCTGTGTGCCTCGATCGGGCTCTTCTTTCTCTGGCCACTGCCACCGGTGCTCGTCCTCGACGAGGAAGCATCGTCCGTGCGCGTGCTCGACCGCCACGGTGCTCTCCTCTACGACGTGCGCACGCAGGAGGGACTGCAAAATCCTCTCACGCTCTCGAATGTCCCCTCGCAATTCCTCAACGCACTCATTGCTATCGAGGACCGCGGGTTCTACCACCATCCTGGTGTGAGCCCGCGTGGAATTCTCCGCGCGCTCACTCAGAATATCTCTGCGAGACGAGTCGTCTCTGGCGGGAGCACACTCACGCAGCAACTCGTGCGTATTCGACTCCAGCCGAAGAGCCGAACACTCGCATACAAGGTCCGGGAAGCACTCCTCGCTCTCAAGCTCGATGCTTGGTTCTCGAAGGAGGACATCCTCGAGTCGTACGTGAACGAAGCGTACTTCGGGCACCGCGCGTACGGGCTCACCGCTGCGGCCCGCACGTACTTCGGCAAGAGTCCGCAGGAGCTTTCGCTCGCGGAGAGCGCGCTCCTCGCTGGCCTTCCCCAATCTCCCTCAGCGTACGATCCCTTCTCCAGCCGGGAGAGAGCGACGAATCGCCAGCAACGGGTACTCACAGCAATGGAGGATGCGGGCATAATCACCGCAGAGGAACGCACACACGCCGAGGAGGAACCCCTCGTGCTCACCGCGGACCGTATTGCAATCGAGGCACCACACTTCGTCTTCTGGCTGCAGGACATCCGCCCAGAGGCGTTCGTTGGTGCTGGAGAGGTGATGACGACGCTCGATCTCTCCCTCCAGCGCGCGACGGAGCGCATCGTCGAGCGCAAACTTGAGGAGCTCGCCGATGCGAACGTCACAGCTGCTGCAGTCGTCGTTCTCGATGCGCGTACGGGGGATATCCTCAGCATGGTCGGGTCTGCAGATTACTTTGATGAGGAGTACGACGGAGCAGTGAACGTCGCAGTCTCTCCACGACAACCGGGATCAGCACTGAAGCCTTTCACGTACGCACTCGCCCTCGCGAAGGGGGATACTCTGGCGACGACCGTTGCGGATGTGGAGACGCAGTTCTTCACGCAGGAGGGGAATCCCTACATACCGCGTAACTACGATTACGGATACCACGGCCTCGTGCGCTACCGAGAGGCACTCGCGAATTCCTACAACGTTGCCGCGGTGAAAGTACTGGAGCGTGTTGGTGTCACCCCTCTCCTACACTTTCTCCAGAGCGTGGGCATCACCACACTCACGGAATCTGCGGATCACTACGGGCTCGCACTCACACTCGGGGATGGCGAAGTCACGCTCCTGGAACTTGCGCAGGCGTTCGCAATCTTCCCCCGAGAGGGGAAGACACTCCGGGCGCGCGTTCTCCTCAGTGATCCTGTTCTTGAGGGTGAGGAGATCCTCGATCCAAAAATTGCCTGGTTGATCACCGACACTTTGAGCGATCAGACCGCACGGCTCCCCGAATTCGGTGCGGATTCTCCACTCTCGTTCGATTTCCCCGTCGCGGCGAAGACGGGGACAACGCGCAACTCGCGGGACAACTGGACGATCGGCTACACGGCAGATCGCATCGTTGGCGTATGGGTGGGGAATGCGGACAATTCGCCCATGCGCGGGACCTCCGGCGTGACGGGAGCGGGCCCCATCTTCCACGACGTGATGCTCGCGGTCGCAGGGGAGAATGGTGGAGCAGGTTTCCCCCGTCCTGCAGGGATCACTGTGCGGACGATTTGTCGCATATCTGGAAAACTCCCTACGAAGGCATGTCCACAGACCGTTGAAGAATTGTTCATCGATGGGACGGAACCCAGCGAGCCGGATGACCTCTATAGGATGATCCGCATCGACTCGCGCAACGGCCTCCTCGCAGGGGAATCGTGTCCACCTGCGTTCGTGAGAGAGCGCGCGTACGCTATCTTCCCCCGTGATACAGCGATCTGGGCGCGGGAGAATGGGTGGCCGACTCCGCCGATGGAGTACTCACCACACTGCCGAGAAGGTGCTGTGAGGGTGGGGGAGTGGATCGCGATTGTTCAGCCGCACGCCGGTGACAGCTTCCGCTTGGATCCTCTGATCCCCGATGCGAACGAGACGATTCGCTTCCAGGCGCAAGCGGATGAAAGTATCCGAGAGGCACAGTGGTTCGTCGATGGTGTGCGGGTCGGGAATGCGAAAGCTCCAGGTTTTTCCTTCTCCTGGCAACCCACCTTGGGAAGTCACACGGTCCGTATCCAAGCAAGAAATCTTGAGGATTCTCGAGTCATTGAGGTGGTGGAGTGACGGCTCTGAGAAGAAGAGTAGGAACTACATCTGTTGAAAATCCAGTGACAAGTTGTACATGCCGCTCCTGAAGTTGCGTCATACACCCCGCAATTCCCTGCGGGGGCGCTTTGGCTACGGCGCCTCCTCTGATCCTATCCCTTCCCCCTTTCTCTCTATGACGCGAAAACATTCGCAAACGAGGCCGGCGATTGCCGTGCTACTCGTCTTCACGGGGATGCTGTTCACAGCATTCCTGCCATTCTCTACCCCTCCGCTCGCGCATGCGGTTGCTTGTACTCCTGTGTCGCCTACGAATCTCCTAGGGCATTGGAAGTTCGACGAGGGGAGTGGAACAACTACTGCAGACAGCACGGGTAATGGTCACACGGGCGCCCTCGTGAATGGTCCCACATGGACGACGGGAACGCCGACGGTGGTCCCGAATCCTGCTGCACTCTCCTTCGATGGAACCGATGACCACGTCACCGTGGCGAATGATACTGATCTGCGCTTCGGCACAGGTTCCTTCACCGTCTCCCTCTTCGCGAAGACGGGATCCGGCGATCGCTCCGTGCTCGGCAACTTCAACGGAACCCGCGGCTGGGCTCTCTACTTCTACAATGCCAACGCCGTGAACTTCTTCGGGTACGGAAACCTGGGAACCAACGATGCGGCGCAGGCTGCAACGATCGTGAATGATGCCTGGCATCACGTCGCCGGTGTCTACACCCACAGCGGCACCTCCCTGAAGATCGATACGTACACGGATGGTATCCTCCGCGGCACGAACACCGTGAACGTCGGGGATATTACCTCGAATTCCCCACTACTCTTCGGTCGCTACCTCCTCCAGCCGTACTACCAAGGACGCTTGGATGACATCCGCATCTACGGTAGGACACTCTCCGCAGCGGAAGTGGCATCACTCTCTGTAGGGTGCAACGGCACCTCGAGCAGTTCCGTGAGCAGTAGTGTGAGCTCTTCCTTGAGTAGTTCGAGTCTGAGTTCCTCCGGTTCATCCATCAGCAGCTCGAGTGTCAGCTCCTCCGTGAGCTCCTCCGTGAGTAGTTCCACTGGTTCCAGTGTGAGTTCCTCCTCGAGCTCTATCGTGAGTTCGAGTTCTAGCTCATCTTCCTCGGTGAGTAGTAGTGTGAGTTCCTCGGTGAGCTCGTCGAGCTCCGCAAGTGCGGCTCCGACGTGCAATGGTCAGACGGCCAATGTCTACGTCCAGGGCGGCCAAATCGTCGGCGGTCCGGATAACGGAGATCCCTACACGGGCGTTCTCCGCGGAACATCCGGAAATGACGTGATGGTCGGAACGGGAGGGAATGACTGGATCCGTGGTGGGAATGGAGATGACACGATCTGTGCACGAGGCGGCCAAGACAACGTCGATGGACAGAATGGACAGGACGATATCCGTGGCGGTGGTGGTGACGACGACCTCGATGGCGGCAATGGTGCAGACGCGGTGTACGGTGGTGCAGGACAGGATGCACTCCTCGGTGTGAACGGTGCAGACATCCTCTGCGGGAGAGGTGGCAACGACACTCTGCTTGGGGGCAATGGCGCGGACCGCATGGATGGCGGTGCTGGAGCGAGCGATACCCTCAACGGAGGACAGGGTGGAGACACCTGCCAGAATGGGGAGACGAACTCCAGTTGTGAGAGCAGCTCGGCGATTCCCGAGTGTTCGAATGCCACAGTAGACCTCTAACATGCGAGGGGCCTGCAGGGAGAGGAGTACATCCTCTCCCTGCAGTTTTTTTGTGTAGACCTCAATCAAATCCATCGACGGTTCTATAACCTCCGAGTCAAAGATGGTGGAGCTGTAGGGAACGATTGGGAACTCGACACGCCCAGGAAATTGGATCCACTTACTCGGTCAGAAAAGCTCATCGGGCTGAGGAATTCCTTGGATTTTGTGAAAAATATTCTCAAGAGTCCGCAAGCGGTAGAATGTACTCTTACGCTATGAAATCGATGGTTCTGTCAATGAGCTGTGGGGAACGATTGGGAACTTTTTAGGGTCTCTTTTTCACAATAACGGCCAAATAATGACCGTCACGTGCGCGAATCAGCTTACCGAGCTTCCAAGGAGTCTTTTCCAAGGCTTCTTTCAAGAGCTTGGAAGAAACATGCAACCACTGAAACCATTCACCGATGAGACCTTTGTATTCAATGCGAAGTTTCATCTGGCCGGGGTATTTGCCCTTCTTTCGTTGTCGCCTGTGATAGGCAAGATGGTCGGGGTTCGTTGTTTTTTCTACCTCGAAGCCCGTTGCAAGTATTACCGCATTGTCTGCGGTCAACTTGTCTAAAATGTGAAACAGCTTAGGAAGTTTATGCACTGTTCCGGCGACACCAAGATTGTTTCCAGCGAGCCATATGGTATCGAATGTGTACTTCCGTATGTGGTTCGGTTTGAAAATATCTTCTGTGAATGCAGTTTTCACTCCTCTCGCCTTCGCTGTCTTCACGCAATAACTGTCATAATCAATCCCCACGACTTTTAATCCTTTCTTCTGGAAATACAGCGCATGTCTGCCTGCACCTAGCCCAACGTCGAGGACTAAACCTTTCGCATGCTTCATGCCCTTTCTTTCGATTTCATAAATGCCATGCTTGAAATAGACGTTCGGGTTTTCAGGAGATTCAAACCACCCGTCGTCACGTCGGATTCCATACGGGGTCTTGTCACCTTTCAAATAATTGCAGAGGACATGGCCGAAGAGATCTGGTTTGGCAGGCATAGAAAGTTACTTGAGCAGCGCAGAATTACATTCCATGAGAAAAATAATGTTTGTAGCAGCAAGATGCAGTGCATATGCGGCAACGTGCGGTGGGACAGTCTTCACTTCCGCTCCTCCGCCATGCGGTCCTTCCCTATTCCTCAAACTTGGTAAACCACTCTCAAGTGTGTTACGCAAACTACTGAAATGAGAAGTCAGATATTCCGGTATTAATCCTTTTTCGAAACAAATATCGAGGAGAGCTTTTGCATTTGCCCCATCAGGATATGACCACTTTTTTTGGTCGAAGATTGCTTTCATGGTGCTCTCGAAACTTGCCAGAGCAAAAGTCACAGCTTGGCGGTGCTCGCCTTTTCGAAAATGTTCATGTGCAGTGAGGAATTCATTCTCTGGACCTGCAAATCCCTTTTGCCCCAAAAGTCTCAATACTGGCTTCGTCACTTCCTCGTGCATGAGTTCAGAATCAATTCGCAATAATTGGTTCTTTTCAAATCTGTATCCGACTTTCCATTGTGCAAAGCGGCCGTTTAGTTCGCTTATCGCTTCTGAAGGAGGAATACGATCTGCATATCCACCTCGCATTCCTTCCCAGTATCTTTTTGAGTCCTCCAACCGACTAAAGGCCACTTCAACAACATCGAGCACAAGCGCTTCTTCACCATGAAGAATAGCATCGATTAGCTGCTCTGCAGGACTTCTCCCTGAAGCAATGCTCATCACACCGCGATTCCTTGCGACGATATGCGCAATTGCTACCCAGTGCTGCCCATGAGTTTCTTCGATATCTCCCCATACATCTCGGCGTGTTGCACGTGGACCTAAAGCATCATTGAGAATCTGAACGATGTTTACACGCATCTCTTGTGGTACTTCATACTTCACCAATTCTCCATCATGTTGCTCAGCTTGTTTTTGCTGACGCTTCATTCTCTGTGAAAAAAGCTCCGTAATGCGCATAAGTTTATTTTGGCAGAAAAGCCCATTATTACAATGCCAGACACTAATACAGCCTCGTCCCATCCTCATCAATCTTTATCACATTTGGATCATCCAGTGGCTCCTGTTCCTGAATCTCTTTCATTAGCAGTAAAAATCCAATCGCATTCGTGAAGTCGTAGTTTTTCCATTTCTCAGGCAGTTTGTCTCTGAAGTCGGCAGGCATAGTGGGCGCACATTTGATCTGCCTAGCCATGAAAGCAACGAGAGCGATTGGACTTGTTCCAAGGAAAGAACGCACGAGTTGATTTATGCCTCTTTCCAAACAACCTCTTTTGCCTGAAAGAATTTCTTTGTAAATTCCACTGCATCCTCTATTTCAAATGCTTTGCACGTATAAATATCGGCACTAAAAAATGGGTATGGTTTATCCCACGCATAAAAGTGGCAGCCCGATGTTTCCCAGTGAATCCAACCTGCCCAACCATATTTTGGGGATTGATGCGTGACGGGTTTTGCAAGCGTATGCATTTTCAGAACATCTGATAGTTGGGAAAGATATTCCTCAATCTTCTCAGAAGTGATTGCCGAGTCGCATGTACCCTCAACAATCAATCGTTGCCTGTAGTGCATTGGTGCTAAGTCCTTCATTATCTGAATTCTACCTTACTGGGGCAGAGAACCTGAAGGGACTTAAACCGATGAGTGTGCAAAGTCGCACGAAGTGTGCAGACTCGTTCAAAGTGCATCAAAAAAGCCCTAGTCGCTCATTCTGAGCAAACTAGGGCTAAGTGTGCATAGTTGTCATGGTGGAGCTTATAGGATCGAGTTGGAACACCATACTCGCTGAGATGGGTCACCTGGCGGGTATGCTCAATGGAACGCTGAAGAACGTGGAGAGGCTGATCTATGGGTCGGTAGCTGTGTTGCCCTAACGGGTAGCAAGTGAGAGTAGAACACTACTGGACTGGTTGCTTGCAACAGACAGCATAAGCACTTGGAGGGTTCTCAGATTCAGTGATGTCTCTTGTAAAACATTGCCACCCAATGGGTTTACCCGAATCGTCAGCAATTGGGTTGGATGTAAATATGAAGCCCTGTCCTTGTGTTGAATTATTACTATTAACGAAAATAGGTTCGTAGAAGCAGCTCCCACCAGTCGCAATCTCACCTTGTTCGCAGAAGACTTTGATAGAACATGCAGCATGTTGTTCAAGACCAGGAGTGTTATCAAAGCATGCTCTACGAGTAGCTGCGTCAGGTTTGAATGAACGAATCACACAGTCGAGTGATGCAACTCCTGACAGCCCCTGCTCACCTTGTGGTCCAATTGCTCCAGTTCCTCCCCTTGGTCCAGTTTCACCCTGTAGTCCTGTAGCACCCGTGCCTCCTTTTGGACCTTGTGGCCCCTGTGGTCCTGGAGGCCCAGGAATTAGCTGGATTTTGTCGATGCGCTCTCGAAGATCACAGACGAAAGCTGTGATGCCAAATTGACGTGGCTTGTTGCAGTTCCTTTCAAAGAACCGCTGTGCCTCACTCGTGTAGTGGCTAGCTACAGCTAATGCGGGCAGCAGTACTGCAATGACCACTATGCCCCATTTGATTCGAGTTCGCGCATCCACAGGGGATGAGTCTGCGCTTCCAACTATTCAGCGTCAAATCTCTTGATGGACGAAATTAGATCGAGTTGGGACACCCTGATTCCCTACATGATAGATATGGCAATCGTTGTAGAGCAGAGTCAAAGAACAATAAGAGGTGCTGAAATTGAAGCCAAAGAGCCTGTTTTGGCAGTAGCTACGAGATGAGAGTGGAACACTAGTTTATGCCATATCTTAGGGGCATTGCGACAGGGTCATCAAAAGGAATGTCGACCGATCTTAAAGCTCTTACACTCTCAGGAGTAATCTGATCCCTTCTTTCCTGGCAGACGAAAGTATTTGATGCTTCATCAAAATATTGAACACGAATCCATGCTTTTTGTTCCTGAGGTGTGTTGGGATCCAAAACGAAATACTTTCCTGGTCCTATGATGTAAAGCACTGATGTTGTCTGTGGAGTGTCGTCGATAGGCTTATAGGCTGTTCCCATGCAATCGCTTGTCATAAAGTATGGATTGATCCTGTTTCGGATACGTCCATACCAGGTATCAAGTGGTGTATGAATGCTTACTGATCGATCCAGCTGCTCAGAATAGAAAGTTGAAAGATCAATGAGAGGTCCTAGTTCATCCCAGTTGGCATCAAAAATCTTTAACGGAAGCGTTCCAACTATGCCTGGAGGGCCTTGTTCACCCTGTGGCCCCTGAGAGCCAACTGCTCCTGTTCCACCTCTTGGCCCAGATGGTCCCGGCTCACCTTGCGGGCCTTGTTCACCCTGCGCCCCCTGTTCACCTTGCGGCCCCTGTGGTCCAGGAACGAGCTGAATGTTATCGATGCGCTCTCGGAGATCGCATACGAAGGCTGTGATGCCAAACTGACGTGGCTTGTTGCAGTTTCTCTCAAAAAACTTCTGTGCCTCTCCTGTGTAGTGGCTAGCAATGGCAAATGCGGGCACTAAAACCGCAACAATTCCGATACCCAATTTGGCACGTATGCGCGTATCCACAGGGAGCGAGTCTGCGCTTCCGACTATTCAGCGTCAAATCTCTTGATGGAACAGATTAGAACGTATTGGCATTCTGATTCCTATATGATTAACGTGGCCATCTTCTCCGAAGAGTGTCAAAGGACAACAGGAGATATCCAAATCGAAGCTAAAAAGATCATTTCATCAGTTACGACATGGGAGTGGAACTCCAGTAAGTTATCTGAAAGTTGATTTGAAGTGTTCATATTGGCAGACTTGTCCTCAACCCACCTCATTATGAAGCGTCCCTCAGGTTTCCTTGCAGCAATCGCTCTGGTTCTAGCTCCAAGTATTGGATTCGCAAACCCTTTGGATGTCCCAGCTGACTCTTGGTATTCAAGTACAGTTTCATCTTTTGTTAACGCAGGGTACTTCGAAGCAACACAACCTTTCAGGCCAACTGAAAAAGCAACAAGGGCTGAATTTGTGCAACTTTTAGTCAACCTTCAGGGGGGTGTGACTCATGCACCTTTTACAATTCAGAGTTTTGACGATGTTGCTCCCAGTAATCCTTTTTTCAAATACTTTGAGGAAGCTGGATTGGCGGGTTGGATGAAAGGTGCAGGCAGCTGTTATGGGCAGCATCCTTGCACGGCAAACCCAAATAATCCTATCAACAGAGCAGAAGCAGCCACGCTGATGATACGAGCGTTCAAATTGGAAATGAACAGCCAGATGCCATACTTTAGTGATAATACGCCCAATGAGTGGTTCACCCTTCCAATCAATAGTGCAGCAAGTCTCTGCATTCTTCAGGGCGATGGAGGAGAGAAAAGAGTGCGACCTGCTGACAATATGATTCGGGCAGAAATGATTACAATGCTTCAAAGAGCATTGCAGCGTCTTCATTATCCGAATTGCGTAGCTCCTACTGGTTTTTCACTTCCCAACGCTAATGCCAAATCTGCTCAGCCAACTCAGTCTGTTTCTTCTTCATCAACTTCGAGTATTCAGTCTTCTTCGCAATCCAGTTCTTCTTCGATTTTTCCTATAGATTCAGCCATGACACTTTCCATTATCAAATTCCTCGCTCCAACTGAACAAAACGTAAAGACCATTGAGAAAAATATGGAGTATTACAATGACGATTCTCACCGTGAATTTGTTCAAGAAATGATGGGGTATCTTTTTACAATTGAAGAGGCATCTGCGAAGCTTGAATTTTATCAAAAACAATCTGAAACAAGAGGACTAACTCCTGATGAAGTCAAAGAAGTTTATGCATTGATGGATCAAATAAACGCTGTGGTTTTGAAAGGTAACAACATGCTTAAGTAGGGAGTAGAATCTCAAATGATTTCGAGCACCCAACATGGACACAACTGATGCAGCCAGAAGAATAGAAATGACATTCCTCCGTAAATCAGGCTATCTATGCGGCTGGGCATGGAAAACAATACGATGGAATTGTAGAGGTGAGCCAACTGGTCAAATAACAGTAAAAATAGCTACAGGTAGTGATGGTGATAATTACTACATGGAGCTGGACTACAAGACGCGTTCTGGAGATGAGGAATGGCGACCAATGGATTATCGAGTCAGGCTTGAATCTACGCCATGTAGGTATGGAGGGAAGCGTTGGTGGTTTAGATGCCCCGTTGTGCGCTGCAACCGACGAAACAGCATTCTCTACCAGAGTGGTGATTATTTTGTGTGTCGCAAGTGTGCGAGGCTATCCTATGCCTCTCAGGAGTACAGAAGCAGACGCATTGGTCTTCTAGGTAGGATAATGGACGCAGAGAAGTTTGAAATGACCTTGAAACGTTGGTATTACAGAGGAAAGCCAACAAGAAAGCATCGAAAGCTCCTGAGGATGTATGGTGGCAAAAGTCCAATGGAGGCTGTGAACGCTGTGGCGGCTGCTCTTGGCATGTTCTAGGGCAATCTAACGCAATCTGCTAGTATAGGAGCGCGTATCCACACGCAACAAAGCCCGCAGCTCGCCCAGTCGCGGGCTTTTTGATAGGCTTGGTATATGGGCGAGCAGAAGATTCCGCAGATTGCGGACAGAATTGAAGACCTCAATGAAATTAGCGAGTGGATTTCAAGTGTAGATCTGTGGTTGGTTGAGAATATAGATTGCCGATTCGCTTCGAAAGCCCAGACAGAAGTTAAGAACCTAAGGAAGGCAATTCGGAGCATGCGCTATTGGCAAGATGATATTGCCAATCCTTATGTGCCGTACTTTTCTTATTGGAGAGAGATTGAAACACCAGAAGAAATTCAAAAACGTAAAGACGAACTAGAGAATAACAAAAGGAAAGGGGCTGAATCTGAATACCAAAAATGGATACCAACGTTGAAAGCCAGAGTTATGTTGGTTCGAACTTACCTTCGGAAAATTCAAGAATGGAAGGAGTCCATCAGAGTTAAAACAACTGATGCTGAAGTTAGAGCAACTGAGTACAGGATTTATCTTGATGAGCAAGATGTCTTGCGTGATACAAATGGTAACTTTTACAAACTTAACCAAGAGCAATCGAGGGACTTTCTATCAATAATTCGGCGCTTCTTATCAGGCAAACCATTGAAACAAGAAGATCTGGAATCACTAATTGGTCACCATCCAAAGTCGAAACAGAAGAAGTACTCTGGGAACATCGACAAACTCTTGTATCACTATACTCAAAAGATGTCTCGCGGGAGGGAAGGAAAGAATTTCAAAAATGATTGGTTCGTAAGGGTGGGAGAGAGAAATAAGTACATATACCAGATGAATGCGAAGTACCTCACACGGTAACACGTTCTAAAACTGGCTAGCATAAGCCTTGAACGTGGAATTCAGGAAAAATACTGTTTTTTCTACACCTTGGATTTTTGGCTTAGATGAATAGTAAACAGGATCTCATAACATTCACTTCTACACGATGTGCTCCAGAAACTTTCTATGTAGAACCAGTTGGTGATTCTTCGCTGGTTTCCACTTTGGCCGCCCACTCTAGGAAGAGGCCCTCCACGGGGGCCAAAAGTGGTACCTCTATTCGCTTACAATCTCTTCGATGACAACATTTTATCAGCTCACGATCGGCGGGCGTCAGGAGTTCATCCCACCTAAACACAACATCTGGTCGTTTTTGGATCACATCTCACAGCGACGACCCAAGCTCCTCGATCCACACAGACACGGTGACCTGGTTATTGAATTCGCTCACTACCTTGGATTGAACCCTGAGCGCTGGGGAAAAAACATTGGGCCTATTATGTGGCTTCTTAAGATCAGTCCTGATCTTGAGCGGGCTTGCAGAAAATACCGCTCCGATGCCCGCTGAGTCACCAGTCACTGGCGGCCCCCGCTTTAACGTCCGTTATCTCAACTGGACGGAGGAGCAGAGCCGCCAGTGGGTTCAGGGACTCGCCAAACTCTGCATAATGAGTTATTGCCAAAATAAGGATCTTCTAAGTCTTCCCAATGACAGTCCCGAAAGCTAAGATTCAACCGATGGATACGCAAAAGGCTGCCGTGACCTATTCACGTGTCAGCACAGATGGCCAAGTGGATGGCTTCAGTCTGGACGTGCAGCGGCGCGAAACGAAGAAGGCAGCCGAGAAGCTGGGTTGTGAAGTATTACGGGAGTTCGTAGATGAAGGCGTGAGTGGAACATTGGAGGAACGCCCTGCATTTGCAGAGCTGTTACTATTCTGCGCTAAGAACAAAGGGAGGGTGACATATGTGATTGTGAAGGACATTGACCGCTTTTCGCGGGAAACTCTGGTTCACCAAATTCTCAACAACAAGCTGAAAGCATTGGGCGTGATTCTCTACTCCATCAATCAACCGTCTATTGCGGAAAATAATCCGCAGGGTCGATTCATGGAGAATATCTTTTCGTCTGTTGCTCAGTTGGAACGTGACCAGATCGTGCAGCGTTGCCTCTCAGGAACGAAGGAAGCCGTATTGCAGGGTGCATGGACGTGTCGCGCTCCCTACGGCTACGACTACGATAAGACCTCTGACGGTAAACCTACACTCAAGATCATTCCTGAACGTGCTGAGGCTGTTCGGAAGGCATTTGAGTGGTACGCAGACGGCCTCCTGCTAACTCAGGTTGCAGACAGGTTGTTTGCCCTTGGCTACACGACAGGCAAAGGCAAAAAGTTTAGTAAGCAAAGCGTTGATAATATCCTAAAAAATCCCGCATATCTTGGGAAGGTGAAGCATCGACAATTCCCTGATCGGATCATTGACGGTCTGCATTCTGCAATCATTTCCGCAGAGATATGGGATGCTGTGCAAATGCGCTTTGATAATCGCTTCCCCTTTCCGACCAAGCTCAAAATCAACCCTGAGTTCATCCTGACGAATGTTCTCCGTTGCCCAAAATGCAGCGGTCCCATGACGGGCGCGTATCATCGTGGGAAGAGCGGCGCGAGATTCCCGTACTACCGTTGCCGTGTTTCTGGCTGCAAAGCGAAGGTACTCAAGCGCGACAAGGTGCAGGAGCAGTTCCGAGAGTCCCTGGCGAGTGTTAAGCCTACAGAAACATGTGTGAAGCTCTTTGAGGACAGCATCATCACTGTATGGCGGGAGAAGTGGCAGGACGCCTGCAATGAGAAGACAAGGCTGGCACGACAGATCACAGAGCTTGAGCAGAAGCGGGATACAGTCGTAGACAAGTTCATCACAGGCAAGCTCTCGGAAGAGCTATACCAACGGCACTTGGCGAAGGTGGATGCTGAGATTCTCAAAGTCAGTCAGCAGCGAGAGGAGCATGTTCTATCGGAGCAGCAGATTCGGGAGCTACTGGAATACGCCCGACGGTTCATCACATCGCCTTTAAACACATGGGATCGCGAGCCACTAGATCGCAAAAGACTTCTCCAGCGGTTCGTCTTCCCAACGGGTCTCCGACCTGAAAGTGATGGCTCCATTTTAAACATCGAACTTTCGCCAATGTTACAGCTAATCGACGGTTCTGTTACCTCCGAGTCAAAGATGGTGGAGCTGAAGGGACTTAAACCCTCGACCTCCGCAATGCGAATGCGGCGCTCTATCAGCTGAGCTACAGCCCCACGATAGGGTTAGGGTTAGGATTAGGGCTAGGAAAAGACCAAATGCGTGAGTGAGAGTACCAATGCCACGCTCGTATGACAACGATTTTTCAACGAGGACCTAGCCCCAGCCCTAACCCAATCCCTTCTCAAACAGAGAGACGTTTGCTACATTTTCCCCCGACGTGGCCCGGTAGCTCAGTGGTAGAGCGCAGCCCTGAAGAGGCTGGCGTCGTCAGTTCGATTCTGACCTGGGCCACCATAAACTTTTGGAGGATAGAACGCCTTCTCAATCACGGGATTCCACACAAAATTTCCCACTGAACCGTCGAACACAGAAAAGTTCGACCAAAGAAGACGGGCAAAGTGGTCTAGATCAATCGGATTCGCTTCTTTCCAATTCTGGAAGCCATTTTCAAGAGTTCGACTATTTTGTTGTAATTGAAAGATTCACGGGAAAGGCGAAGTTGACATATACACTCATAGGTTTTACTGTAATCGTGCTTTTACCCCTCAAAATCATGCTCGAAGTGAGAATCCCCGACTCCGATCAGCGATCTGCGTTTGAACTGCTCACATTGGCAACAACCATGACGGGTTTCAAAGCCGAATCGGAGGACAAACGAAGCCGTACTTTCAAACTCAATACTGGTCATAAAAAACTTGAAGATCGTCAAATTGAGGAAGTCAGAGCGAAGCTTGCTGGTATCGGTTTGGAACTTGTTGTTCCAGCGCAAGACAAAGCGGAAGGCGAAACGATTACAGTATCGGATGACGCAAAAGCTGCTTTGGAGTTGGCCTTCGATGAATCACTGGAAAGACTGGGAGAGTCAGACGAGCGTGATCTACTTGCAATCCTTCAAGCGGAAGGTGCGCGGATGAAGGTGTCGCCCGAGGCTAAGGCCGCGTTGAAGTTGGCGATGAAAGAATCATTCGAAAGAATCGTACAGGAACACCGCGAGTTGTTCGATCTACATACGCTTCTACGAGCGGAAGGTGCGCGGATGAAAATATCTCCCGAAGCCAAAGCCGCGCTTAAATTAGCGATGCATGAATCACTCGAAAGAATCGCACAGGGCGGAAAGACCGACAGTGAAGAACCCTGCGTCTCGCCCTTCGCTGCGGCTCGGGCTTGAACGCAGGGCATCCCTCGCTACTCGAGATCGAACAGTTTGAGCTGCACATCATCTGGCTTTCTCCCCTGCTTCTCGATGTATTTCAGAATGGTTTCCTTTGTACCACGATTGCTGACCGTTCCAATGTAATAACCATCTGTCCAGAATGATCCACCCCAGAGTTGCTCTTTGACTGAGGGTATGCGAAGGCAGGGTCTTGCCGTGAGCTTCTTGATCGTGCCGATGACATCCCCTCCTGAGTGTGTGGGGAGGAATTGGCAGAGGATGTGAACGTGATTGTCATCGAAGCCAATTTTGTAGATGTGGATGGCAAAGCGCTCCTTGAATCCCTTGAGTGTTTCCAGGATTGTCTCGATCACGTGGGGTTCTAGGACCGCTTTTCTGTATTTGATCGTGATCTGGATGTGATAGTGGCACTCAGAGACGTTGTGATACCAACGCCAGAGATCTGTATCAATCTTGAGCATAGATGTTCATTGTATCTGTTTGTTGTGTGTGTTGAGCGAATAAGGTGCCTGCGTCCGCGCTGCGGCGCTTGAACGCAGGGCATGGGTAGTAAATAATTACCTTTCGATGACGCTTTAGAGCTTGAAAGCAAATTTGCTGCTTTCTTTTTCATCAAAAGTGAGCATTTTTAACTTCTTCGTCAGTTCCGTAAGCCCAGACAGAACTGTTATGATGTCCTCGTAGGGTTCGACTTTGAACTGATAAGCTCCACCACCCACTGCACTTTTCTGTTATCCTGTGCGTATGTCTCCCGCATTTTTGCGCATCCTCTGTGCTGTCTTGTTGCTCTCAGCCTGCTCCACAAAAACTGTAGTCGATAGTGGTCCCATGGTCGATGGTGGTGGTGTTTCCTCTGCCGTCGATGTATTGAAGACCGTCATTCGCAGTGCTGACACGGATATGCGTCTGCCACTTCGTTTCTTCGACGTACAAGAAGCAATGGCCCAGCCGACAGAGCGTCAGACGGAACCGTTTCCCTGTCAGCCAGCGTTCTTCGTTCCGTCCAAAGATTTGCCGAGCCTCACGCAAGACGGCCAGCTTCGGACTTCTTTTGGAAAGGTGATCGTCGATGTCTCGCGCACGACATTGCATGAATACTTCGGGAAGTCGATCGCTCCGTACACAATTATCGAGTACTCGATCAGGGACCCCTATGGGGATTGCAAGACGGGGGCGCTCGAGATTCTGAACGATGGCAAACATGTTGCGCTGTATACGCATGTGTACCAGAACGAATGGGGCAATAATGAATGGAATATCAATCCCGTCTCGAAAAAACTTGTGATGCACAGCAGAAGAGTGCAGGACTCTCGCTGGGTGGAGCAGAGTCGCCTCATCGACTTGCCGACGAAGGAGACTCGCGCTCTGCCGTTGGATCCTTGTTACATCAATGCTCGTGTGCTGGACGACGGAACCATGCTTGGCGGATTTGGCGACGTGTCTCGCGATAACGCTGCTGTCTACTGTCCAATGGGTGCGAATGGTGTGTTGCTGGCCAAGATGAGCCCGGAGGGGGTGGGCGGTGCTTCGCTTTCACTCTATTATTTTGATGCAGAGAGGAAGTTGATCGCCTTTGCAGATCTGGGTAGTCAGCTCACACGCTTCTTTCCGGCAGACTCACACGCGTTTGTTGTCGTGAACATGGATGACCCCTCTGAATGGGTAGTCCTTCCATTCCCGTGGCAGCAGACGTGCGGTGAAGAGGAATTCGACTTCTCTGATTTCAGCTTCACAGAGCCACATTTGCGGTACCGGTACCCACTCTACAACGTTCCGTGTGTCGAAAAAACAGGTCGCATGAGCGAGTGGGTGATGGTGCCGTGAGAGGCAGGCGTATGCTCTTCGATTCTGACTTGGGCAACCATTCGACTCGGCCCTTTGCGCCTCGCTCATGGTAAACCACTCCTCACTTCCCAACCCTCCCCACCATGAATCGTACTGCCTCATTCATGTGAATGGGACGGATGACAATGTGTGGATGCGCTTTTGTGAAGACGCGGAAGATTTCATCGGCAAATGCCTGTCCAACAGTGGGCACTCTCTCAAAATCGAGAATGATCAGTTTGAATTTATCCAAGCCTGCGAGAAGGCGCCTCGCTTGCGACCGCGAAATGTGGATGGTGCCGAATGTGTAGAGCCTCACTTGGATTTCCGTTTTGTCGAACGCAAACTCTGACGGGTCCTTCTGATACTGTCGGAAGAGATCGTTCAAGTTTTTTGAGGACGAGGATGACATGCGGAAATGGACCGTTGTTCCTCTCTTCCGAGACGTCACCTGCTCTACGAACACATCCGGCAGGCGATTGTCGATCGTCAATTTGTACCCAAAGCTCTCCAGGGAGAACTCGTCCGCAATCTTGGACGTGAAGAAAATGCCCTCTCCGGAATGCGACTGCGGTTGTGTTGTGGTCTTCCCTTTCAACAGGTCTTGCATCGCCTCCCATTCTGACTGCAGGTGTCTCTTCCTCATCACGTTGCGGAAAACGCCTACTCCTGCGTCCTGTATCCGGAAGACGAGATCACTGCCTGTTTCTACACTCACGCGAACCTTCCGTGAACCAGAGTGCTCAATCGCGTTGTTCAGCATCTCGGAAAACGCATACGCGAAGATGGCCCTCACATTCTCAGAAAGCGGACGGAGGATGTCTGGACGGTGCAGGAGGACTTCCAGGACTTCATCCTCTTGTAGACCGACCCGTGCAAATATCTTTTCGTATTTGCTCTTGCTCCGCAATCCCCCGGAGTGCATGGGCGTCGCGTATTCCGCAGAGCGAGTGCTGCCCGCTTTCACCAACTTGCCGTTCCTGACGAGATCTCGGAGAATTGTTGAAGCGTATTGCCGGGACACCCGGAAGCGCCGGACGATGTCCGGTGTGGTGATATTCTTCTGCGCGAGGACGAATACGGTGATGTCGTCTCGCAAAGACATGCCTTAATTGTAAACCATTGAATAGTAATTGTAAACAGATTTGTAAACAATTACTCCAGAGTTTGCAAGGTTACGAAACTTCGATGAATCTCCTCTTCCGCCTCGTCTCGTCTGCGAGATAATTCGCAACGAGGACTCCCTGCACCGCGCTCGCTGCTTCGTGTTGATCATTCTCGACCACGAATCTTCCCTGTGGAGTGACCACATTTGGGTAAATCACGTCCGTCCCGTTCACGTCATCTGGAGACATTGCCCACTCCGTGGGGTACTCCTCGTCAGGAGTAGAGGATTTCTTGACGAATGACCCGTCGGGATGCTTCGTGAATGCCGGGCCATTGTGTGTGTAGTTCATGGGCGAGGTCTCAGAGAGTGCCATGGGAGAGGGGGAAGAGAGCTCAGTATTTGACGATGCTCTTGGCATTCTCTTACGCTCTTTCTCCATCAATGGATTTGCTGTAGCAGCAGCTGTAGAATGCCTCCATGGACAACGCAGAAATCCAGCGGAAGTGCGAGGAGTTCCTCGAAACTCTGGGTATCCCGGGGTTCGTCTTCTTCGGGTGGAAGAAGCCCGATAACCAGTTCGGATTCGTGTACTCCTACCGGCAGTTCCCGCGCAACATCGGCATCCAGGGTCTCGAATGGGCGCTCAAGGAGCTGCGCACTGCCGAGAGCCAGGGTACGGAGGAGACACCCTCCGGAGGGGAGGCTGCGTGATACCACTTCGCCCCGCTTGGCGGGGCTACGCGGCACGTGTCAGAGGAACGTATCGATGCGCGTCTCGCCGATGTAGACGGGATGAGCGTCCGGTCCGCGCATCTTCGCAATGGCTTTCGTGAGACCGATACGATCGAGGACATTGAGGAAGCGCTGGCGCCCGCCCCCATTGCCGAAGTCCGTCATGTTCGTGAACTGCTCTACGCGCTTCCCCGTGACGACGATGCTCCCATCCGTCCTCTTCTCTAGACGGTACGCCCCCATCTTGTCGGAGGTGAGGTGCGGGCGAAGAATGGGAATTTCTCCTGCCGCCTCTGCGGGCTCCTCCTCTTCAAATGGACGCAATTTCGTTCGTTCCTTGAGCACCAGGGGCAGGAGCTTCTTCTTGAGCTCCTCCGTGCGCAGAGTCTGCGCTGCAGAGACGGTCAGGAAGACTTCGATGCCACGATCCTTCAGCTCTCGTTCGATCTGCTCTGTCTCCCCACTGATGACGTCAGCCTTGTTGAGGATGACGAGTTCGCGCTTCTGTGCGAGGAGAGGGGAGTAGGTGGCGAGTTCGTTGCGAATTGCCCGGTAGTCTGCCGCTAGAGCATCTGCATCCACTACCCTCCCTTCCTTCAGTGCGCGGGAGATATCGAGGACGTGGACGAGGATCCCGCAGCGCTCGATGTGGCGGAGGAAGGTACCACCGAGCCCCTTTCCTTCACTCGCTCCCTCGATGAGACCCGGGATGTCGCACACAACGAATGAGCGGTCGTCGACCTTTGCGACTCCCAAGTTCGGGACGATCGTTGTGAAGGGGTAGTCGGCGATCTTCGGCCTAGCTGCACTGATGACGGAGATGAGGGTCGATTTCCCCACATTGGGGTAGCCAATGATGCCGACATCCGCGACGAGCTTGAGCTCCAGGAGGACATGCACCCGTTCTCCCGGTTCCCCGAGCTCCGCGAAGTCCGGTGCTTGATTCAAAGCGGACTTGAAGTGGGCGTTCCCGTATCCCCCGCGTCCCCCGTGCGCGATGAGCATGCGGTCGCCGCCCGTCCGCAGATCTCCCACGATCACCCACTTCTCCTGATCCGGTGCCACCTTCGAGTGCGTCTTCTGTGTCTTCACGACTGTCCCGGGTGGCACGGGGAGCACGAGGTCCTCTCCCTCTCGTCCCCCGCGGTTCTGCCCAGAGCCGAAGCGGCCCTTGGGTGCTTCGAATTTCTTCCTACTCGCGAAATCACTCAGCGTATCCGTGTTCTCATCCGCGAGGAGGATCACGTCTCCGCCATCCCCGCCATCCCCGCCATCAGGTCCGCCCCGGGGCACGTACTTCTCCCGTCTCCACGACACACACCCGCGACCTCCAAGGCCGCCTACGGCTTCGATAGTGGCTTCGTCTAAAAACATAGGAAGAGTATAGCGAGTTCTGCGGGGTAATAGAACGGAGTTTTGCCTTTTCTGTAGAGAAAAAATCAACTCTCAACCTTCAACTTTCAAGAAATGATCAAGGAGATTAAGAGAAAAAGAGTCATTCTTTCTCCATGAATACTAGTGATCGTATAGATGCGAATATCATGAAGCCATTCGATCTTCAGCAGAGAAGTCTCCTCTTTGCACAGGATGTACGGTCCTTCGCTAGGCTCCTTCCACGTTCTGTTGCGAATATGCAGGATATTCGTCAATTGATCAGATCCTCTGGCTCAATTGGAGCAAATTACATAGAAGCATCCGATTCCCTTGGAAAACGAGACAGTATTCACAAGCTTCGAATTAGCAGAAGGGAAGCAAAGGAATCCATGTACTGGCTTTCTCTTGTGGATACAGGAGGCAGAAATGAGCTCAGTAGCCAGCGCACTCAACTTGTGAACGAAGCTAGGGAGCTTCTCTGTATCCTTTCTTCAATGATTCGTAAATGCACCGGAAGCCCTTAGTTACCTTTATTCTTTTCACCAATTTCTTGTGGATTGGAAGTTGTGTATTGGAAATTTTACTTCAAGAGACTGTTGACCTCTCCGTTTTATCACTCTAAAATACCGAGTGCTAATTCCCCTCAACTATGTCCAAAATAATAGGTATTGACCTCGGCACAACGAACTCCTGCGTCGCCGTTATCGAAGGTGGTGAGCCTACGGTGATTCCCAATGCGGAAGGCAATCGCACGACGCCCTCGGTTGTTGCTTTCAAGGATACTGAAGTCCTCGTCGGTGTTGCTGCGAAGCGGCAGGCGGTGACGAATCCCAAGCGCACGATTTTCTCGGCGAAGCGCTTCATCGGTCACCGGTACTCGGAAGTGGAGAAGGAAGCGAAGCGCATGCCGTTCGATGTGAAGAAGGGGAAGGAGGACCGCGCAGTGATTGTCGTCGATGGGAAGGAAATGCTACCGCAGGAAGTGAGTGCGAAGGTGCTGCAGAAATTGAAGAAGGATGCGGAGGCATTCCTCGGATCGGTCGTTACGAAGGCGGTCATCACGGTGCCTGCGTACTTTGACGATTCGCAACGCCAAGCGACGAAGGAAGCGGGGCAGATCGCGGGCCTCGAGGTGGTGCGCATCATCAATGAGCCGACAGCCGCAGCACTCGCGTATGGACTCGATAAGGGGAAGAGCCAGAAGATTGTTGTCTACGACCTCGGTGGAGGGACGTTCGATGTGTCGGTCCTCGAGCTCGGCGATGGTGTCTTCGAAGTCGTTGCCACCAATGGCGATACGCACCTAGGCGGCGATAACTTTGATGAAGTAATCATCGATTGGATTCTGAGTGAATTTAAGAAAGATCAGGGCGTCGATCTCTCGCAGGATAAGATCGCTCTCCAGCGCCTCAAGGAATCAGCGGAGAAGGCGAAGATAGAGCTCAGCTCTGCGACGGAGACGGAGTTGAGCCTCCCGTTCATCACGGCCGATGCGAGCGGGCCAAAGCACCTGAATTTGAAACTCACGCGCGCAAAGTTAGAAACTCTCGTCGCGGATTTGATCGATCGCACCGTCGGTCCGTGCGAAGCAGCGCTCAAGGACTCTGGTCTCTCGAAAAAGGACATTGATGAGGTGGTCCTCGTGGGAGGTATGACTCGCATGCCTGCCGTTGTCGTGAAGGTGAAGGAGCTCTTCGGCAAGGAGCCGCACAAAGGTGTGAATCCTGATGAGGTCGTCGCCATTGGAGCGGCCATTCAAGCCGGTGTGCTCGGTGGCGACATCGACAAGGATATCGTCCTCGTCGACGTGACACCGCTCTCCATGGGTATCGAGACGCTGGGAGGTGTTGCGACGAAGCTCATCGAGCGGAATGCGAAGATCCCGACCAGCAAGAGCCAAGTGTTCTCCACCGCAGCCGATAATCAGACTTCCGTGGAGATCCACGTCGTCCAGGGCGAGCGCGAGATGGCGAAAGACAACAAGTCTCTCGGGCGCTTCATTCTCGATGGTATCCTCTCCGCACCCCGCGGGTTACCGCAAGTTGAGGTCACCTTCGACCTCGATACGAATGGCATCCTGAGCGTGAAGGCGAAGGATCAGGGGACCGGGAAGGAGCAGCACATCACCATCCAGGGTTCGACGGGACTCAACAAGGACGAGGTGGAGAAGATGCGCAAGGATGCGGAAGAGCACGCAGAGGAGGACAAGAAGAAAAAGGAAGTGGTGGAGGTGCGCAACAGTGCCGATGCTCTCGTCTTCTCCCTCGAGAAGCAGTTACGCGAGTACGATGCGCGCATCCCGGACCCCGTGAAGAAAAAGGTGAACGAGCGCATCGCGGAGGTGAAGGATCTCCTCAAAAAGGAAGATGCCGATCCGGAAGCGATCAAGAAAGCGACGGAAGCCCTCGGTCTGGAAGCGCAGGAGATCGGAAAGATCATCTACGAGGAAGTGCAGAAGAAAGGCAAGGAGGGCAAAGCGGGCGCGAAGGATGATTCCGTTGTCGACGCAGAAGTTGTCGATGAGAAGGAGAAGAAGGGGAAGAAGTGATTTCCTTGACGATCTCCCCCTCGCTTCGGAATACTCCCCTCGATGCTGAAGCCAAAGGATTGTGGAACGTGTGCGGGTTACAACAGAGACAATGCCGAGGCAGGACTCGCTGTTCTCCTGTCCCACATGACACCAGAGCGCAGAGAGAGTGCTCGGCGTATTGAGCAGGCACTCAGTGCTCCGTCCATCGCTCGCCTGCAGCAACGCGTTGAGGAGTTCTCCGAAGGATTGGAGCCTTCGAGAGGGGAGGAATGAAGACTGTCCTACAGTTTTCCTCCAACATACACTGCAAGTTCCACGAGCCGGTTGCTGTACCCCCACTCGTTGTCGTACCAGCCGAAGGCTTTGCAGAGATTCTTGCCGATGACCTGTGTGAGACCGGCATCGAAGATGCAGCTGGCCGGATCACCCACGATGTCGTGGCTCACGATGGGGCGGGACTCGTAGCGGAGCAGTCCTTTGAGTGACCCCTTCATTGCTGCCTGTTCAAATGCCTTGTTGATCAATTCCGCCGTTACCTCTTTCTTCGTGATCACTGTTACGTCGTTGAGGCTTCCGGTTGGAGTCGGCACGCGCACCGCTGAACCGTGGAGTTTGCCACTCAATTCCGGAAGGACGAGGCCGATTGCCTTCGCTGCACCCGTACTCGTCGGCACCATGTTCACCGCAGCAGCTCGGGCTCTGCGCAAATCCTTGTGAGGAAGATCGAGGAGGTTCTGGTCGTTCGTGTAGCTGTGGATCGTCGTGAGGAGGCCCCACTCGACCCCGAAGCTATCGTTGAGGACCTTCATCATCGGTGCGAGGCAGTTCGTGGTGCACGAAGCATTGCTGATGACATCCATGGTCTTCGCGTCGTACGTCTCGTGATTGACGCCCATGCAGAACGTTCCATCGGCTTTGTCCTTGCATGGAGCGGAGATGATCACTTTCTTCGCGCCAGCCTTCAGGTGGAGTGCCGCATCATCACGCTTCGTGAAGTGGCCTGTGCACTCGAGGACGACATCGACTTTGAGATCTTTATTCGGAAGAGCAGAAGGATCCTTGAGTGCTGTCACCTGGATCGATTTTCCCTTCACCGTGATGGATTTCTCCGAGGATGATACTTCTCCTCCAGCGTACGTTCCGTAGCTACTGTCGAACTCGAACAGGTGCGCGAGCGTCGCTGTATCGGTGAGATCGTTGATGAGTACCACGTTCACCTGTGGATGCTTCTCGAGAACGATGCGTAGCACCTGACGACCGATGCGTCCAAATCCGTTGATGGCGAGGTTCATGGAGAGTGGGAAGGTAAGAGCACTATAGCACTAGAGTTTTGCGTAGGCTCGCTGCATGCGCAGCGTATCCTCCTCAAGTAGCGGTGACTCACTCACGAGAGTCCCGCCGATGTCGTAGTCCTTCATGACCTTCAGGAAGTCCTTCCACCGCGCGTCGCTCTCCTCGAGGGGGAGGTGGTGCTTCTCGCCCTTGGGTCCGTACGCGATCCCGGAGAAGTGCATGTGCATGGTCTTCAGGGACTTCTTCCCCAGGATCTTCGCGTAGAGATCGAACATCTCTTCCCATTCCTTCTTCGTATTCACCGCTCCGTTGGACCGAGCGTGGAGGTGGGCTGGATCGATGCAGGGGTAGATGCCGAATTCCTTACTGATCTTCAGCACTTCCTCCATCGTGCCGAACTGCGATGGTTTGCCCATCGTCTCGAGCGCCAGATTCACGTGCGGGAAGAGGACATCCTTCTTCTTCAGAATATCCGTAATGGCTCGTTTGATGTTGTCGTACGCTTTTGCGGGCTCGAGTCCCAAATAAAACGCTGCATGCACGCAGACTGAGCGCACCCCTGCGATCTCTCCCATGGCGAGTGCCTTGAGGACGCGCCCCTTGCTCGCAGCCAGCTTCGCGGGCTCTGGGGAGTTCAAATTCACGTAGTACGGAGCGTGCACGGTGAGGTACGTGTCGTGTTCCTCGGCCGTTTTCCGAATCTCCACCATCCGCTCCGGATCACCGGGAACGTTCTGCACCCACTCAATCTCCATCGCGTGGATACCGAGAGCATGCGCCCGCTTGATCCCGGCTACGGTTCCCCCAGGAGCGGGAGTGGAGTGCGGACAACCGGCAACGGCGAAGTGCAGCATGACACCAGTGTACGCGGAAGATGTCGGATTGTTATATTGCTATATTGTTATATTGTTCGCAGGCGATTCACTGAGGTTCTGCAATACAATGTAACCACATGCCTGCTAGCAATATAACAATTTTTCTGATGTCCGTTTCGCAGCACATCATCGATGACACCCTGCGCACCCCCCAAGGTGAGGACGCCTACACGATCGTCGAGAAACTGACGGATGCCGGCTTCGACACGTGGTGGGTGGGTGGGTGCGTGCGTGACATGCTCCTCGGACGTATCCCCGAGGATATCGATATTGCGACTGGAGCGCTCCCGGAAGAGGTGAAAGTGCTCTTCCCCAAGGCGGACATGACCGCAGCACCGGTGGGGAGCGTGCGAATTCCGCTTCGCAAGCGGTCGTTCGAAGTGACCACGTTCCGGGAGGATGATGCGGCTTCGAACGGACGCCATCCGGAAGCAGTCGTCTTCGGGACGCGGGAGCAGGATGCGAAGCGACGCGATATCACCGTGAATGCGATGTACTGGAACCCCATCTCCCGAGCACTCTTTGATCCATTCGATGGTGAGGCGGATCTCAAGGAGCGGCTCATCCGCTTCATCGGGGATCCCGCGATCCGCATCAAGCACGATGCACTGCGCATGCTGAGAGCTGTGCGCTTTCGAGCAACGTTGCATGGGCAATACCATCCAGAGACGTATCGAGCACTACAGGAGCAAGCGCCACTTGTCGAAATCCTCTCCGGGCAGCGCCTGCGCGAGGAGCTGGAGAAGATGCTCCTCTGCCCTCACCCCGACCGCGCACTCGAGGACCTCTGGGAACTCGGCATCCTGCAGCGATTCCTTCCAGAACTCGCGGAATGCAAAGGAATCCCGCAGCCTGCCGATTACCACCACGAGGGGGATGTATGGGATCACACGCTGATGATCACACGCGCGTTCACGGCAGAGCACGGGATCGATACGCGTTTGGCGGCGCTCTTTCACGATTGCGGGAAGACGAAGACCTTCTCCTTGAAAGAACGCATCCGCTTCGACCACCACGCATCGATCTCTGCAGAACTTGCGGCGCAGGCACTTTCGAGACTCCAGATGCCGCAACGCAGGAGGGAGAAAATTTGCTGGGTTATCGAGCATCACATGATGATGGGTTCCTTCGCATCGATGAATGACGAGCGCAAGTCGCACTGGTACTACCACCCATGGTTTCCCGAGCTCCTCCAGGTCTTCTGGCTAGACATCGCCGGCACGGATCCCGCGGACTTCTCCCTCTACGAGGAAATCGTCGCAGACGAGCAGCACTTCCTCGATAGTCACCCGCGCCCTCCCAAGCCGCTGCTCACCGGAGAGGACATCATGGATGCACTCGGCATCCCCCCGGGAGAGGAGGTGGGGAAAATGCTGCAAACCCTGTACGAAGCACAGATTCGCGGGGAGATCGCGACGAAGAAGGAGGCGCTTGCACGCATGAAGGGGTTGGGGGCAGATCGTACTGACAGCGCACAGAGGGGTGCGTAGTATGACGAGCGGCTCTGGGGTACGGTGAGAATGAACATCGCTACACAAGGGTGATAGGTGATCGTCAATGAACTTTTCGACATTCGGAGGACAGAGGGAGAGTGAACCTTCGTCACAGGATCCTGCAGAACGTTCTGCAGACGCTCTGTATCTTCTCACTCCCTATTTCTTTCCTCATTTTTCCTATGTCTACACTCCGCTTACGGGCGACAGCCCTCGGTCTCGCAACAGCGCTCTCCGTATTCCCGACGCTCGCCTCCGCAGCGCGTGTACGTCAGAATGCGAACGTGAGCACCTCCTCCAGTACACAGGTGAGCTCGACGGTCATCGCTGCCTCTGGAAATGATGTCGATATCCAGCAAGATGCTGGTGGCGGCACACGGGTCCGGCAGCGTGCCAACGTCCAGGTCAGTGCCGATACGCAGGTCGATGCTTTTGTTCTCGGCGCCTCGTTCAATTTCGTGTCTGTCCAGCAGTCCAACTAACACGCGCCATAGAAGAGTGTCTGCAGCGAGGAGGGAACGGTTGTTCCCTCCTCATTTTGTGTGCGGCAGCGTTGTTTTCACGGCTGAAATAGGCTAGAATAGTGAGATTCCATGGAGCAAATACCCACACACATACAGGCTGTCGCGACGGAGACACAGGCGAATATTTCCTCTGTCCTCTCGCAGAAGAGGGGATTTTCGCGAACGTACCTCTTTGCGCTCGCCCTCCTCGTTGTGGGAGTTGCATTGGGCTCTACATCCCTCTCCCTCCCGTTGCACATCGCCTTTGCATCGGGCGGTGCGGAGGAGGATGGGGGAGAGGAAGTAGGCCTCCTCGCCCCGCGTTCCATCGTTGCGTTCTATCGCCCTGTGACCACTGCGAAGCCGTCCACCAGAGGATCGCATTCAGCAGCTCCTTCTGTCGTCGATCCGCGTGTGGAACGCATTGAGCAACGGCGAGCCAGGGCAGCTGAGCAAGCGAGCTCCTCGTCATTGGAAAATACCCTTGCGAGCAGCAGCTCTAGTACGGGCAGGGCTCCGACAGTCCATGCGGGGGTGTACCTCACGGGACCCAGTGTCGGGAGGAGACCTTTTCTCGAGGACACACTCACTGCACTTGGGGAGAGCAATGGAGATGCGATCGTCTTCGATGTGAAGGGCTCGTTCGTGTACTTCCACGCGAATGCGCCGATCGCGGAGGAGCTCAACCTCAAACGTCCCCTCTACGAACTCCCCGATATCCTCGCATTCGCTCATGAGCGTGGGATCTACACGATTGGTCGCTTCATCGCGATCAAGGACGAGGGGTTCACAACGGCAATGCCTGAAGCGCGCATGCGTAATCCCAAGACGGGCACGGTTCTGAGCTACAACTGGATCGATCCCATGCACGGTGCTGCGATTGACTACAACATGCAGGTCCTCTGCGAACTCGCGAGCAGCGGCATCGACGAAGTGAACTTGGATTATATTCGCTTCTCCACTGCCGATGTTGGAGCTCTGCGCATCCTCTCTGGTCAGGAGAAAGCAGACCGCGTCGAGGTGTTCCTCCGCGCCGCACGCGATACCATTAACCGCTGTGGACCGCAGACGAAACTCGGAATTTCCACGTACGCGATCCTCGGGTGGAGCTACCAGACTAATCTCGAAACACTCGGGCAGGATGTCGTACGCTTCGCCCCGCTCGTCGATATCATCTCCCCCATGGCGTACCCCGCGACCTTCGCCGCGAATGCCTACTACAATCCCGCGAAGCATCCCGTGAGCAGGATGTACTACCTCGTCTTCCGCACCATTCAAGGCTACGCCGAACTCCTCGGTCCGGATCATGCGCACAAACTGCGCCCCTGGATCCAGGGTTACGGCGTCACCGTGAAGAACATGCAGGATCAAATGCGCGCCGTCTACGATGCCGGTGCCTGTGGATTCACCGTCTGGAATGCGAACAATGCCTACGCACCGACCTACGCTGCGATGAAGACGAGGGAGGTGCCGGAGAGGTGTAAGGTACCCTGAGGCTGAACTTGGTCTTGAATTAAGGGTTGATATGCACTATAATGTCTGTTTGTAAGCTATATATTCCATCCATACACACATCATGAAAGTCACCCCTTCGTGGCGCACGTGCGCGGATTGTCTGACTGGCAAGAATCTTATTGCGGTCGCCGTCCTCACTGGACTCGTGATCACCGCAGCCGTCGCGGCCGCCACCGGCGACCCTCTTGCGTACCTCACCGGGCGCACCATTCTCATCGCGCAGGAGAGCGGCAGCTGCAGTCCGTCTGAATCTGAGATTCTCAAAAATTGGGACAAATGCGCGCGCGTCACGTGCTCGTCGGGAAACTGGACCTGCACGGAGTATAAGGATGGAACCAGTGGATCGACATCCGGAAGCAGTGGATGCTCGGGTTCGCCGCCAACGTCCTCCTCATGGTGCGAAAATGGCGCGTGGAAAGAGTCCTCGGGAAGTAGCGACACGTCCGGCGCCACCGGATGCTGGACGTGCGGCAGTTGCGACGGCATGCCGGATGGAGAGTCCAAGAACTACTGTAAGAGCGGATGCAAATCCAGTTGCGATGGTTCCTCCGGCGGCACAAGCGGATCAACGGGAGTGAGCGGAACGGGAGGAGGATATGTCGACCCGAACAGCGGGAAGACCGCCAAGCAGATGTGCTGGGACAGTCTCGTCACTATCACCGATGCCGACATGAAGTCGCGCATGGAGCAAACCTGCAAGTGTAATACCCCACCCATCGATGCGAGCTGCTCTACGAATTCAGCTTTACCCGGTGACACGGGCGTCATATCCGGCGAGCGCTGCTTCTTCCCGGCCAAATGGAAGAAACCGAGCGGGGAGGTGTTCGGAGGGTCACTCACGTGCAGGAGTGACAAGACCGATTGCCGCGAAACGGAGGCCGGACCCGTGATCGCTTCGGGCGACATCGCCGAGTTCACGGGTGGCCCGACGAGTTGCTACAAACCGTCCGGCGGTGGCGGAAGCACGGGCTCCTATCCCGCCGCGGGTGGCAACTGCGGACCGGATTCGGCGTTTGGGCGCGAGACGCAGGGAATTATGGGCAGCGATCAACGTTATAAAGATGCCGAAAAAAAGTATGGCTGCGGATCCGGCTGGTCGGGTGGCGGTCAGGGATATACGAGCGACGGTCCGCGCGAAATGTGGATCAGCCAGTGCGTCTCTTCCAGAGGCAAGTCGCGTCCGGAGTGCGAGAGCCTCTGTGGAACCTCGAGTGATTGTCCCAAGTCCGGCAGCTTCAGCTACTGGTCCGAGTCGAAGAAGAAGTGGTTCTCCCTCACCGGAGCCGGAGATTGTGACGGCTTGGTGTCCAGAAATGAAATTCCGGGGAATGAAGCGGAATGGTGCAGGATGGCGACCGGCGGAGGAGGAGTCGGGAACTATGGCAGCGGCCAAGGGAACACAAGCGGTGCGCAGATGCCCTGCACGTTCCCCAGCGGGACTGTGCTCTACTGCAGGACGCCGAACGTCGATTGCAGCAGGAATCCCGGCGGCCCGATTCTGAGCAGTCAGGAGGTAGGGGCGACCGGCCCGAACTGCACATTCGGAGGCGGCAGCCAGTGGGGCCAGAACGGCGGTGTGGACCAGTGCGTCAGTCGCTGCATGGCAAGCTACAGCACCGACAGCGACTACTACGCCAAGTGCAAGGCGGATTGCCACGGCATCGGCGGAGGCGACAGAGGGAACGGCGACGGCCAGTGGGCCAACCCCCAGCTGCAGGACATCGAGCAGCGCCTCACCGAGATGAAGGCGATCGCGGAGAAGATGGCGTCGCCGAATCTCCAGGCCATCATCACCAGTATCACGCAAGCGATCAGCGCCGTCCGCAACGGCACGACGCCCGAGCAGACCCGCACCGACGGAATTTACGAACTGATGAACAAGTTCTGGAGAACGGCGGAATCTCTCAGGGGCAACGACGGAGGACAGAATGACGGGTACGGATACATGTACCAGTGCGACATGATCCGTAAGAAGATGGAGTACGCCGACGGCAACAATGGCTCAGCCGCGCAGCTCAAGGACATGTACAGTCAATGCATCAAGCAGGCGCAAGGAGCCGTGACGGGCTCCGGTTTCAACGAGGAGCAATTCACGGACATCCAGGACCAATTCGACGCGTTCGGACAGCAAGACTACGCCCAGAACGCCTGCGCGATGGTCGACAGCCTGATCAACGAAGCGAGGAATGCCATCGAGAATGAAGCGCCGATGATGATCAAGAAGCTCGGCAAGAAAGCGGATGCCGCTGCGAAGCTCAAGAAACTCCTCGGGATGGCAAAGGACATCCTGAACCGCGCGCACGACTACCGCCAGAACAATGACTGTGGCAAGGCTCTCACGGCAATGCGAGATATGGAGCAGCTCGGTCAGGAAGCTGACAGGATCATGTCCCAAGCGGGGGTCCGCATGGGCGGACAGGATCTCGCGCTCGTCGATTACGAGCAGCAGTATGACAACGTCACCGACAGGGTCGGGGAGAAACTCGGCAAGACTACGAACATCGATATGAAGGAACTCAGAAGGCACATGGAGAAGAGCGGCTACAAGGGTGCCGAACTTGCCGCTATTGAGACGCTTGCGTCCAATCCCGACGTTCTCGAGAACCTCCTCACCTTCGCGGGGAACAGCCGCATCGTCGAGGCCGCCGTGAACGCCGATATCAGCACCGTGAAGCTCGAGTCGATCATCGCGGAGAACAGCGCTCTTCTGCAGAAAGTGGCCGATCTCGAATTGGAGAACAAAAACCTCAAGACGGGCGTACGGGGCATCGTTGAGCAGATGAAGAACAGCACCTACAACCCCAGGATCGCTCCGAAGATGGCGGCCCTTCTCGAAGTCGCGTCGTCGCTGCCGGAGAAGGAGTTCAAGGCGAAGTACGAGCAGTATGTCCAAGAATCGAACGACGAGAACTACAAGACGGGCATCGACCCGTTCCGGGACGTGCACACGTTTGAAAAAGGTCATGAGTGGTTCATCGCCGCGGTCAAGAACGGCATCGAGAGCGGACTCTTCAAGGGCAAGGGCGATGGAACGTTCGACCCGACCGGTCCGGTGCTGCGCCAGGACATGTCGATCGTCATCGCGCGTGACCAGGAGGTGGCCGACAAACAGGGCACGCCGGAATCCTCCTTCGCACAGAAGGCGTCCACGTATGCACGGGAGTCTCTGGCCGGCCTCGAAGGCTTGGGCGTGGAGTTCTCCGATGTCTTCAACGGAGCCCCGACGGAAGCCGCGACACGGTTGGAGGTTGCCCGCATGATCGCGGCCGTCTACGCAGACTCGCTCTCCAAAGCGGACTTGTCGGTTCTGGATGAGTACGCAGATCTCAAAGATCTCTCTGAAGAGGATCGCTTTGCAGTGGCGCTGGTCATCTCCAATAGCATTATGATGGGTACCGACGGTACGTTCGATCCCAATGGCACGTTCAACCGCGCGCAATTCGCCACGGTGATGGGCCGCATGGCTGAGTCGGATGACGCGGAAGATGTCGTCAATGACAAAGAGGAAACCGATGGCACGGCAGCGGCCAAGAATGCCATCCATAGTGCGACGGAGACAGGAGAAAAACCTTTGTCGGAGCCCGTACTGGAACCTGAGCCCAAACGCGCGCCGGACTTCATAAGTGACCAAATCAGCGAACAGCAGCTGCAGATGCTCACGGCGCTCACCGCGTCGTTTATCGCGCAGAATGGCAAGGTGGGCGTTACCAGAGAGCAAGCTCTCCGTGTCAGTCTCATGACCGATATCTCCAAGAGCTTGGCCAGCACCCAGGAGTACAAGTTCGACCACTGGAGGAAGCAGGAGAACATGCCCGATGAATGGATCGCGAAGCAGACAGTGGACCTCAAGAACATGATGACGTCGAAAGCCCTGACCATGCTGCGGGACGAGATCGTCCCGGCATCGGGATTCCTGATGAAGTGAACGCGCGTCGCCACGTCAAAGAGCAGTCTGTCCTCCTAGGCGGACGGACTGCTCTTTAAAGATGTCACTGCGATGAAGACAAGGGAAATACCGAAGAGGTGCCTGGCCAGCGGAGAGTGAGGAACAACTATGCAGCCATACCTTCATCCGGTTTGACATCAGACTGCATGGCATCACCCTCCTTCACGGCAACGACATTGGCGGCCTTTGGACCCTTTTCACCTTTTTCGATATCAAATTGAACGACTTGGCCGATCTGCAGATTCTCATATTGACCATTGCATGAGCTATGATGGAAAAATACGTCGTCCGATCCTTGAACGGCAATAAAACCGTATCCTTTGTCGGTCTTCGTTTTGATACTACCTGTAGCCATATAATCAATGAGAAAAAATTAAAATCTCTACAACGACAACGTAGTCTACACTACTACATCTTCCAAAACCACTCTCAATAAGTCGAGTCCCACCGTTGGAAAAAGCAGGCAAAACGAAGCTTCCAAGGTCAAAATTCAAGGAGCCTTGCAAAGCCGCTTCGCGGGCACGTGGCACGTAAAGCTTGCTGCACGCTTTACGTGGTGGGGCAAGATGGTTGTTTCTTGAACTGCGGACAATCTATCTCTGTTTAAAGAGGGTACCACTGGCTAAACTCTCATTCCATGAAACTCGCTTTGAACTATTCACCACAAGCTCTGGAACTGCTTGAAGAAGAGCAAATCGACATTGATGTGATCAAGTGCTCTGATCAGCCTGATCTTATAGAAAAGGCTCAGCGCTTGAAGCCCACATACGTACACTTTCCCCTGAACGCAGGAACACAAGGATTTTCACCAGATTGGCAGCGAATTGAGGAAGTATTGAAAACGACAGCGACTCGTTTCATCAATCTACATCTAGAAGCCACAAGTGAAGACTATCCTGACATTCCCATTACGTCCCAAGACGAAGATCATGAGTCGCGCATCATGGAGAAGATGATTGAAGATGTGCAGGAAGTATCCTCACGCTTCGGAGCAGAGAATGTCATTCTCGAAAATGACCCATATCATGCCGAAGCACGAGCGTCATTTCGCCTTCTTCGACTTTCAGCAGAGCCTTGGGTTATTTCCGAAATAATCCGACAGACAGGATGCGGGTTACTTCTCGACATCGATCATGCTCGTGTCAGTTCTCATTATATGGGGATTACATTGGAATATTACATTGCACAGCTTCCAACTCATCGTTTGAAGGAATTGCACATGACAGGAACCAGACCTCATCAGCAGGAAGGGTGGTTTGAGTCGCATCATGAAATGCGGCAGGAAGATTGGCTAGCCTTTGACTGGGCGCTTGGCCAAATACAAAACGGTTCATGGGCAAATCCTAATGTCTATGCCTTCGAGTACGGAGGTGTCGGCGAGAAGTTCGACTGGCGTAGTGATAAGGCCATGATTGCCGAACAAGTCCCGCTTTTCAGAAAGAAAATCACGGTCCTGGTTTGAACCCAAAGAATGGCCGAAGCGCACAGCGCGTAGACCATGAGCGAACGAAGTGAGTCGAATGGTGGGCCAGGGTGGATTTGAACCACCGACCGCCGGTTTATAAGTCCGGAGCTCTCACCAACTGAGCTACTGGCCCGTGAAATAAGGAACGATCAGATGCACTGTGTACGAGACCTCTGGTCCCCCGTAGTCCGAAGAGGCGGACGAAGGGGGAAGCTACTGGCCACGTCATTCGCGAATGACAGTGGCGAACGACGTGGCTGGCCCGTATTTGAATGCGCTGAAAGATCAACTAAGCAAAACACGCTCTCGCGAGCGAGTATAGCAGCGCAGCGTGGTAGTTCGATCAGGCTTCTGCCGTGACCGTGACCTTCACGGGCTGCTCTGCCTCTCCTATCCGCACACGGATATCAAAGGTGCCAACAGCCTTGATGGGTGTTGGGATCGTGATGGTATTCACAGGGACGGTGATCGTGTGCTGCTCCTTGAGGGCCTCCGCGATCTGTTCCTCAGAGATCCCAGCGTAGAGCTTGCCGGTCTTCGTGGCCTTGCGCTTGAAGGTGACCATCTTGCCTGTGAGAGCTGCAGACGCACCTGCCTGCACTTCCTTCTCGTGGAGTTTCTCCTCTGCGCGACGCTTGATGTGCTCCGCGTAGCGCTTGCGGACGGTGGGAGTCGCGACGAGAGCCTTCCTCTGGGGGAGGAGGAAATTGAGGGCGAAGCCATCTCCCACGACGAGGAGGTCGTTCTTCTTCCCAATGCCGTTGATGTCCTCGAGGAGGAGGATTTCCATGGGAGAGATAAGAGAGAAGATGCAGTGCCTGAAAGCCTATTAATGGCTCTGAAAAGGCCAAGGTAGTGTACTCGGGTGGCTTCCTGGCGTCAATGCTGCGAGGAATTCCGTCAGTCTCCTCCGCTGAAGAGTGAGGGGATCCACCCCAAGAATGAGAGCCAACTCTTCCCTGGCTGGAAAACCCGATCCTGCTTGACATACCACCGATGTAGTGTCAAGAAACGATCCGAGTGGAGGGAGAGCGTTCCGAACTCCACACCCAGCACATCCTCGTGGTGCGCAAAGGTGTAGAGCGGAGAGTAGAGGAAGATCGCCGGGACATCCTTCTTGAGCACTTCACGAAGCTCCTGAAGGGCTTCCAGGCGCTCGTTCTCATCACGCGTGCGCCGTGCGGTTTCCAGGAGGGAATCCGCTTTGAAGGATGAATACTGCGAGAGGTTGTAGGCATCCAGCCGCAGGTCCCGACGCTCCCCCGTGAGCTTCTGCACACCGCTCGAGTGCCAGTAGGGGTAACTATCCAAGTTATCGAGGAGGGACTGGCCGAAGAGGAGGACGTCGTACTCTCTCCTCAGGAGCCGGCTCTGGAACGCATCCTGCGTTTCCGGCACTTCCACCGTCACCTTCACCCCCAGGGCGGCCCACTGCTCACTGATCGCCTCTGCGACTCTGCGGTACGAGGGAGGGCTTGCGCTCGTGAGGAGCGTCAGCGAGAGCACTTCTCCTGCGTCGTTCACACGCACGCTCACGGGATCCTCAGAAGTACGTCTCCGCAGCATGCCATTCTCGAGCGCGAGATCCTGTACCGCGATGCGCTCCTCAGCAGGAATTTTCCCATCGCGGGATGCGAGGAAGAGATCGACGAGTTTCTGCTCCCCCTCGGCTGCCCGGTACTGCTTGGGGTCCGTGACGCGGTTCAGGTAGAACGAATCCATGGTGGCGCCCTTCTCGTTCGTCAGACGGATGAGGTTCTCTCCGATCCGCAGCGAACCTGTTCCACCGTGCGTTGGCAGACCGACGATCCACGCGCCGGATTGCGTTGGCAGAGGCTGCAGTGGGATACCGTTCACGCGCGATCCAGGCTTTACATCGACGGAGGATCCGGTGAACGTGAGCACTGCGCCGGTATCAAGGAGGACGACGGGATCGAGGGAGAGCAGACCCATATCGTTGGCTTCGCGGATCTCCAGGAGGCGCTGGAGGCGCACTTTCTCCGGAAGGTTCCAGTGCGAAGAGAAGAGTGCACCCTGCGCAGATTGCGGATCGAAGTTGTAGCGCCAATCGGCGACATCGATCTCGAGCAGGGGAGTATCTATGATGAAGGACTCGTGTACGGTCTCCGCCGCCGCTTGCTTATCCGTTCCCAGTTGCAATCCCAGTCGGAGTTGCTCGTCCCGGAGGGATGGCTTCTCGAGATTGAAGAAGAGTGCCACGTACTGCGGGAGAGTGTAGTTCATTGCACGGAAACGCTTCGGGATGATTGGCTCTCCTTCGTCATTTCGCGGAACTAAGCGCACACCATCGAGGTTGCGCAGGTCTGAGAGGAGAGTGGGATAGTCCGGGAAGATGCGGAGGATGATCCGTTCGAGTTGGTAATCAGGTTTGAGCGATCGGGAGAAGCGTTCGAGTGTCACCTCCGTACTCAAGTCCGTCTGCACAATGCTCTTGAGTGCGTACGGCCCCGCGCCGATGGGACTGAATGCGAAGTCGAGAGTTTGATTGAGCTTCGCAGGCGGAATGCCTTCGAAGGAGCGCGCAGGCAGGATGCCGAGCGTGAGGTTACTGGGGAAGAAGCTGTAGGGCTCGTCCAGGCGGAAGTGCACGGTACGGGAATCGAGCTTCTCCACCGTCACACCTCGGAAGTTCTGCTGGAGGATGGTGTTCGGGAACTGCGGATGCTGGATCGATTTAAATGTGAAGACCACATCGTCTGCCGTGACGGGGTGCGGGTTCTCCGGTGTGGAATCATGCCAGTAGAGATTCTCGCGGAGCTTGAGTTTGTAGAGCTTCCCATCGCCGGAAACATCCATCGTCGCGAGGTCCGGTTCGATCTTGCGCGTCTGAGGATTGTACTTGAGGAGTCCTGCGAAGATGAGCGACACGATGTCGCGGTTCACATCATTCGCCACTGTGAACCAGGGGTTCAACGGGAGGAGCTCTCCTACAGATCCCTCGATGTAGATGCCTCCCTTTGAAGGGACGAGTACCGTACTCTGCGTGTAGAAGAGCCGCAGTAACCCGAACATGCTCAGGATGCAGAGCGCACTCAAGGAGGCGAAGGCCCACCGTTCGATGCGCGACATGGCGCCGATGAGATGGAGGAGCCGGTTCATGCAGTGTTTCGTCCGCGCCTACGCGACGTACCACTGAGCGATCGACACGAGGAAGAACGCGATGCTCAGGACGATCGTCGCCTGGAAGATGACGCGCTCCGCTCCCCGGCGCTGGACGATGGTCGCTCCGCTTCCGCCGAATGTGGCAGAGAGGCCGGATGCCCGGTGCTGCAGCAGGATGACGATGATCAGCAGCACACTGATAATGGACTGGAGGAGCTGCAGGGTGACCATAGGAGGGGAGGGAAGCGTTCCAGTGCGCAACGTGATTCCGGACTGGAAAAGCGAAAGCTAGTCTAGGGGATAGCCTTCCCTCTGGCAACCCCGCGCCTAGGGAGCAAACAGTTCCTCTGTGCGTGTTTTACGTGCGGAGGATCGCGTGGCATGCTCTGAGTGCGGGTGGTTAGCTCAGTTGGTCTAGAGCGTCTGGTTTACACCCAGAAGGTCACAGGTTCGACTCCTGTACCACCCACCACACTTCGCCCCGCTTTGGCGGGGCTTCGCGTGGCAAGCCACTATTTCAGTTCGGGAAAGAAGTGCTTGCCCCTTCGTAGCGAAGCGAAGAGGGGTGCCCCGCGAAGCCGAAGGCGAAGTGGGGGTCCACCCCTAACAGGAGTCGCACAACTCTTTCCCCATGCGTACTGTGCTACATTCCGATCATGCCCATCAACAGTGAAGGACTGCGCACAGGTCTTACCGAAATCCTCATGGGCACCCCACTCCAGCGGGTGGCAGACCAAGAGTACCCAACGGATGCGAGCGGACACGTAACGCAGGAAGCACTCGAACGCATGCGTGAGAAACTCCAGCATGCCATCGGTGCGAATGACCGGTGGCTCGCTGCGAATGTACAGCACGCAGCGAGGACGAAAGTTTCTGACTACAGTGAGAAGTACTGGAGCGCTCTCGCGAGCATCCAGCCAGACGCATCCGAGTAGTGAGAAGAGAATTTCGCATGCGATAGCGGAACGAAACGAATTCCTCTGCAATGGAAGTTGCGAACACATGATGTGATCGCGAACGGGATTTTTGCTCGCACGCCTGCGCTGAACGCTCACTCTATCGTGAAGAGCCCGCGCTTTGACGTGAGGAGAACGCTTTCGATACCGTTGGGTACTTCCCTTCCCTTCCTATGAGTTCCATACTACGAACCTCTGGGCGAGCAATCGTCCTCGTCTTTGTGATGACCGTTCACGTCTTCCTCGCGTACCCCGCTCTCCTCGTCGCTCCGACGTACGCTGCCTTCACGCAGTGTGCGGACGATGAAGACAACGATTACGACGGTGATGTCGATTATCCTGAGGATGATGGATGCTCATCCACGAAGGACAATACCGAGGACGAGGATGACGAGGGCGAATACACGATCGATGTGACGGACAGTCGTACGATCGTGGATGAGGGGGATACCCTCACGTACCGTATTACGCTGCGCAACGGCACACGACGGCAAAGGGAAGTGGATGTGCGCTTCCTTCAACCATCGGAAACACGCTTCCTCTCTGCAAGTGACGGCGGGGATCGTTCCGGAGATACCGTTCGGTGGGACAATCTCGTTGTTGCACGCAGTTCCACGCGAACCCTTACCGTCCGTGTCGATGTCGACGATGCACGGGATGGAGATCTGCTCACAGCAGAGGTGACGAGTGAGGGCGAGCGCGATACGGATACGACTCGTGTTGAGAATAATGGTGACAATGATGATGACGACGATGACGATGACGATGATGACAACGATGGCGATGAGTTCAGCTTGAGTGTTACAGATGGCACGTCCACGGTGGAACGCGGTGATGAGCTCACGTACCGTATCCGTGTGGAGAATCAACGCAACAGTTCGTCCTACGCTGATGTCATCGCATACATACCGACGTACACCACCTTCGTTACGGCGAACAATAGTGACAGTCGTTCCGGAGATACCGTGCGCTGGAACAATGTCTCCGTTGGGCCAGATGGTTCACGTACGCTCTCCCTCACCATCCGCGTGCGCAGTGATGCTCCGCTGGAGCGTGAACTCACGATGCGTGTTACAGGTGGGGGCGGTCAGGCGTCGGACCGCACGCGTGTTGTGCGCACATCGTCTTCGTCCCGCAGTTCCACTTCACGGAGCGGAACAACAGGGGATCGCGTGCTGCTGCGCAAAGTTGCGGATAGGAGCGAAGTGCAGCCGGGTGATCGGGTCACGTACACCATCCAGGTGAACAACATCACGGGGAAGAGGATCCGCAATATCCGTGTGGAGGATCGCTACGACGATCGCTACGCGACGGTGATTGGAGGCGGGAACGATGCATCGTACTCAGGAAACCGCTTGCGGTGGGATATCGACGATCTCGCTATCGGGGAAGTGTGGGAGCGCTCGTACACACTCGAGATCGACCGCACTGCTCCGCACAGCCAGCAGATTACGAACATCCTCACAGTCGACGGTCCGGACATCGATTCCATGTCCCTCACCGAGCGCGTGCGCACGGGCAGGACGGGTGTCATCCGCACGCTGCCGAGCACGGGAGCAGCCTACGATTCCTTGTTCGTAGCGGGCACACTCTTCAGCGGACTGGGCCTGACTGCAGTGCAGCGCAGGCGCAGGAAGCTCTTATCAGTGTAAGCTAAAAGCTCGTCGCTCAGAGTCTTTCAGAGACTGAAAGCACAGTGCAAATTTCGGAGAAATTACCGCAGCGAGCTGAAGATCTCCTGCATCAGATCCACGATCGTGGAGAAGTTCAGCTGGAAGGGGATGTCGAGCAGCTTCGAGAGCCAAGACACCACGAAGAACGCGATGAACGTGACGAAGAGTCCGATGATCGCGAAGCGGATGGTGTGGACTGCCTTCTTGATCTTGTCCTCGTTGCCGGCGGAGAGGATGAAGGTGATACCTCCGACGATGATGAAAACCAAGCAGAGAATGGAGGCGACGATGAGCGCCAGGGCAATGAATGTGGCAACGATATCGATGATGCTGCCGGATTCCAGGAGTTCGCGAAGCATACGCTGAGGTGGGAAGGGTTAAGCGACTTGGGGTTCGAGGATCTTCAAATTGATCCGTTCAGAGGTGTTGCCACCAATGATGCGTAGGAGTGTGCGTAGCGCCTTTACGGTCTGGCCGCCGCGACCGATGAGCTTGCCCATATCATTGCTGCTCACGCTGACGGTGAGGAGCACGCCGAGGTTGTCCCGCACCGCCTCGATCTTGAGTTCATCCTTATCCTCCACGAGGGATTCGAGAACGAACCGGAGGAAGGAAAGTCCCGGCAAGTCAGATGGAGTCGGTGGTGGGTCGGCACTCATCGTCGCCTAGGCTATCCCTCTTTCTTCTCGGTGTCACCCTCTTCTTTCGCTGGTGCTTCCGCTGCTGGTGCTGCCGGGGCAGGGGCAGGGGCAGGAGCAGCCGCAGCTTGCGGAGGAGGAGCAGGCTGCTCGTTCTTCGGGCGCTTCTTCGTGTAGGAATCCGTGTAGCGCTCCAAGTTCTTCATGCCCGTCTTCATGAGGAGGCGCGCGACGGTGTTGCTGGGGATTGCTCCGCGCCCCATCCAGAAAGTGATCCGCTCGTCATCGTGCTTGAAGACGGGCGGATTCTGCGCCGGGAGGTAGTGTCCCACGATTTCCTGGAACTTTCCCTTCACGGGGTCGCGCTTCTCCGCCACGACGATGCGGTACGTGGGCATGTTCTCGCGGCCGGTGCGCTGGAGGCGAATCATGAGCATAGAGCCCGCGCAGTCTACGCAAGCGAGGGAACCTCCGCAAGCGAATTTCTCCACGAGAGAGCTGCTATTTGGCTCTCAGGAGCCGTATATCCTTCACCAGGGCGGGGTGTGCTTCTGCCGTGAGCCACGTCTGCAGCGCGGGAATCTCCATCTGGCACTCCTGGAGTGCAATCGCGTGATCTGCCGCGATGATGAGTGTCCCGTCCGTGAACGTCCGCGGGTGCAGCGCAGCGGCGACGAGTGGCAGATGATCGTTGATCCACTCCTGCGCACGATGGACCACGAGCGACGCCTCCGCGTGGCCGTGGAGACCGCGTTTCTTCAGCACCTTCGAGAGGATGGAACCGATGTGATCCATAGATTTCGAGTGTATCACACCGCGTTCACGAGGACTGTCTGCACCTGTGTTGCGACATCCTCCCATCGTCTTGGTATGCCGATGCTACGCGAGGGGAGGGGAGTGCTGAGGGCGCGCCGCAGGCCCTCGATTGTTGGATCGATGAGGACACATCCCTCATCCGCGATTTCCGGAATTGCCGTCGAACGAGGGGCGATGACGGGGCAACCGCAAGCGCGGGCTTCGAGGATCGGCAGGCAGAATCCTTCGTATAGAGATGCGGTGACGAACGCCTCCGCAGCGGAGTAGAGCGCAGGGAGATCGGTGTCGTTCACACTCTCGAGTCTCATAACACGATCGCTGTGGCGAAGTCTGCTCGCTTCCTGTCCGCTTGTGACGAGGACGAGGTGTGGTGCACTCGGGGGGAGTGCTGCATGCGCATCGATGAGCATCTGCACGTTCTTGTGCTCCTTCGCATTCCCGACGTACAAGAAGAATGGCGAGGGAATCCCGTACTTCTCCAGTACAGCATTCTTTTGCATATCATTCTGAGGAGAGAACAGCACATCCACGCCTTCGCCGATCACCGTTGTACGCGATGCTGCTGAGGCTCCGTACATCGCTGAAATCTCTGATGCTGTGAACTTACTCACTGCGATAATGCGCTTCGCTCTTCGCACGGCGCGACCCATGAGGAAGCGGTACGCTGCGCGTTTGAGAGGAGATGCTGCGTTCGGAAAGTGGTGAAGGATCAGGTCGTGAATTGTCACAACAAAAGGGATTCTCGTGAGGATGGGAACATTGAAGTGCGGCGAGAAAAGGAGATTTATGTGTGTTCTCTTCAGTCTCCATGGGAGAACTAATTGTTCTGCAAGACTGAAATGGGGAATGTTCGCAACGAGATACTCCGCTCCTCGTACCTCATTCAGCCATGGCTCCTCCTCGCTCCGAACGATGAGGACATATGTCACCCCGGTGGGAGGAGTGGCAACGAGACAGCGAACGATGGAACGAGTGTAGCGCCCGAGCCCGCTCTGCGTGCCAGCGAATCTGCAGTCTATCCCTATCCGCATCTCTGGCATGATAGCGGTATGACGATTGAGTGTGCACTCCAGGATCTGCCCTTCACCAGAGCCGATGGCGAAGTCCTCCTCGCCGCTGTCCTCGGCTGTGATCGTGCGGATCTCCTCACCCATCCGGAGCGAGAGCTCACCGCAGACCAGGAGCGACAGTGGAACTCTTTCGCGAAGCGGAGAGCAGCACACGAACCTGTTGCGTACATCACGGAAACTCGAGACTTCTACGGGCGCTCCTTCCGCTGTGATTCCCGAGCGCTCATTCCTAGACCTTCCACAGAAACACTCGTTGAACTCACGCTTGACTACCTCGTGAAACCACGTACGGAGGTCCGCGAGGCAGATTCTGGAATTGTTGCTGCATCTTTCGCATTGCGTGATGGCATCACTTCAACGATCGTCGACGTTGGAACGGGGACAGGAAGCATCGCAGTCACTCTCGCGTGCGAGCGCCCTGATCTCCGGATCCTCGCGACGGATATCTCTTCCGATGCACTCGCCCTTGCCGAGGAGAATGCTCATGCACACGGTGTTCAGGATCGAATCACGTTCCTCAACGGCGATCTCCTCGATGCTCTTCCACCGTTGTCTGCACCCTTCCTCATCGTAAGTAATCTGCCGTACATTCGCCTCGATGCCACCCTCCCGGCAGAGGTTTCGGAGTTTGAGCCTAGGGGAGCGCTTCTCTCTGGAGTAGAAGGGACAGATGCTCTTGAGAAATTAGCTCGAGAGGCACGTACACATCCGCGATGTTGCGGTCTCCTCGTCGAGTGCATGGAGCATCAACTCCCGATCATCTCCCGATCGCTCGAGCGAATATGATAGTATTCACTCGTGCAGAAGCTCCTCGATTCACTTGGTCCCGTGTGCGCCATCATCGGCGCGCAGTGGGGGGACGAGGGGAAGGGGAAGATCGTCGATGTCCTCGCTGCACACTACGATGTGATTGCGCGCGCGTGTGGCGGTGCGAATGCAGGGCACACCATCGTCGTTGGTGGAAAGAAGCATGTGTTCCACCTCCTCCCTGCGGGGAGTTTGCACGAAGGCAAACCTGTTCTCCTCGGTGCGGGGATGGTGATTCACCTGCCAACCCTCTTGGAGGAGATCCATACCCTCGAGGCAGCGGGAATTTCCATTCGCGATCGCCTGGGCATCATGAGGAGTGCCCACATCCTCCTCAACTACCACAAGCAGATCGACGGTGCGATCGAGGAGGGGAGGGGTAGCAAGAAGATCGGGACGACGAAGCGGGGGATTGGACCTGCCTACATGGACAAGGCAGCGCGCACGGGACTCCGCATGGATGCTCTGCTTCTCTCCGAGGATGAACTCCGCTCAGAGATTGCCCACCGTGCAGGCGCGGTAGAGAGGATGTACGGCATCTCTGTCTCTGTGGACGAGGAGCTCTCGTGTCTCCTCGAGGCGAAAGAACAGTTGCATGAGTGCCTCACGACGATGGATGTGATCTACGAATTCCTCTACACGAAGAAGAGTTCGATCCTCATCGAAGGTGCACAAGCCGCCCTCCTCGATATCGATCATGGCACGTACCCATACGTGACGAGCAGTTCAACCACTGCTGCAGGAGCGCTCCAGGGTCTTGGGCTCCCTCCGAAGGCACTCACTTCCTGCATTGGCGTAGCAAAGGCCTACTGCACGCGCGTTGGAGAGGGCACCTTCCCCACGGAGGAGAAGGGTGAGCGTGGCGATCGACTCCGCGAGCGGGGAGGCGAGTACGGGGCGACGACCGGGCGACCGCGCCGTTGCGGATGGCTGCATATTCCCTCGCTCAACTACGCGTCGCTCCTCAACGGATTCTCCTGCTGGTGCATCACCAAATTGGATGTCCTCGACGAGGAGCCAGAGATCCCCGTCGGCCTCACGCAGGATGCGAAGGGGAATACCCCCTACGAAAATTTTCCAGGCTGGAAGTCAAAGACAGCGGGGATCCACTCCTACACAGATTTACCGGAGAATGCCCGCAAATTTATCCGCTCCATCGAGGAGCGCACACACATTCCCGTAAATTTCATTGGAACGGGGCCTAACCGTGAGGATCTGATCGTTCGAGAGTAATCCTTTGACTTAGATTTCCGCTCTGCGTAGGTTGTACCCCTATGTTTACTCCTGAGAGACCGATTGAAGTGATGTCCGTTCTCCATTTCCCATACTTCCAAGAGGGTACAGATATCGAAGAAGGACTTCTGGATGTCGCTGAAGGTTGTAAACTCGCATTAGCTGCCGCTGCAGCACAGTTTGATTCCGACGTTAAATGGGAGGACATTCCTCTGCGAAAATTGCAGGTGGAAGCTCATTTCCCAAAGGAGGCTGTCTTCTACTTCGTTCCGAAAGCCGAAAGTCTTGAGGTTGTTCGCAGTGTCCTCCAGGCGGTATCCGATAGTCGCTTCGCATTCCTCGGTGTTTTCACAGTTCAGACACCGGAACATTCGGAATGGCTGCAAGCTGGTGCATACGATCTTCAGCAGATGGAAGACCACATTGAACCAGACTGGAAGAAACTCAGTGTGCTGGAGAAGACGAAGGCCTTCCGAACATTCGAAATTTTCGATCTCGTAGAAGGGGATAATGCGCTTATAGCGATGCAGGAAATTGCATCGCACGTTATCGAGCGGAGGAGAAGTGCCTAATGCTCACTCCACCCGCTCCCCCCATTTCAGTTTCTCGCGGAGGGTAGCGAAGAAGGTATCCTGTTTCCTACGTAGGAACTTCACGGTTTTGCTGTTGATAGTCGCACGGATCCGGTCACCGCGCTTGAGCGTGTAGTATGTCTGTCCATCGAGCGTGAGGCTCACCTCCACGTCGCGGAATTTGTTCTCCTTTGGAAGGACGGTGACTTCGATCTTGTGCGCACCGGGAATGACGATGGGCTTCTGCGAGAAGCTATGACTGTTGATGGGCGTGAGAATCGTCGCGGCGAGCTGCGGATGGACGATGGGACCACCTGCGGCGAGGGAGTACGCAGTGGAACCCGTGGGAGTCGCAATGATGAGGCCGTCGCTGTGGAAAGTCGTCAGGGGCTCGTCGTTGATGGTCGTTTCCAGATCAACTAAGCGGGCGATGCTCCCCTGGGAGATCACGGCCTCGTTGAGGACGACACCGGAGAAGAAGGCCTTCTTCCCGCGGAGTGCTTCCACGTGGAGGACGCTTCGCTCATCAATGATGCCGTCGCCTCGCAGGAACTTCGGGAGGAGCTTCTCCACTTCCTCGGCGCGCATCTCCGCAAGGAACCCAACAGCACCGCGATTGATGGTGAGAAGTGGGATGGAGAAATCCTTGAGCTCGCGCACGGAGCGGAGGATGGTGCCATCTCCTCCGATGACGATGAGGAGATCCAATCCGGTTTCTTCAACGAATGTCTTCGCCCCCTTCGCGCAAGGGAGATCCTCAGCCCTTTTCGCATCCAGGGATACTTCCGCCCCCTCCTTCCGGAGGATCGCGAGGACGCGCGCAACGAGCGTATCGCGATCGGGGAGATCGGACTTCACCGTGATGCCGACTCTGCGGTAGGGACTCATGGCTCCTTCCGAGGGGATTGGATAGATGCCCATTGTCGTACGGCAGTGAGGAAGAGGTCAACGGTCCTTTCCCAACGGAATTCCAGGGCTCTGCGCATGGCTTTCTCCTGCAGGGATCTGCGCAGTGTTCCATCCGTGAGAAGGGCATGCAATCCACCCGCAATGGCATCCACACTGAGGGGATCGACTCGCAGCGCTGCATCAGCCGTGACTTCCGGCAGACTCCCCCGATCGGAGACGAGGGTAGGAATCCCCGCCTGCAGTGCGTCGAGGACCTGCATCCCGAAGCCCTCGTAGAGGGAGGGGAGGGCGAAGATTTCGCAGGTGGAGAGGAGGAACTGGTACTCCTCGTTGGGGATGTACTTGCGCCACTCCACTCCGGGGGTTGTGCAAGCGCGCTCCACAATCTGCTCGTCATCCCATCCGCGTGCACCTGCGAGGATGAGCGTCGTTCGAGAGCGCAGTGCAGGGGGAAGTGCAGCGTATGCCTCGATGAGGCGCAGTTGGTTCTTGCGTGGGCAGAGTGTCCCTACACAGAGGATCGTCTTCCCATCGGGATTCCTGGGCAGCGGTTCACTGCGCATGGGTCCTGCGTAGAGGATGCTGCGCAGCTTAAGGGAGAGTGATGGGTATCGTTCGAGGAGATCGCGCTCCGTTGCTGCACTGATCGTGCAGAGCACTGCGCACTTCTCTGCTGCGCGCTTGAGTGTGAACTTCTCCACTCTGCGTGCGAAAGCGTCGTGGGGTTCCCCTTGGAAAGCGATCAAGTCGTGAACGATGGGAACGCACGGGAAGCGCGAGCCGATGAGCGAGGGGACGATGTAGCTCGTGGGACTCACGTACAGATCAATGTCCTTCGATCTCTGCAGCTCTCGCATTGAGGAGAAGTGCCAGGGGAAACCACCTCTCCATGTACGAACATCAGCCAACTGTGGACTGCTCTCCCACGCACGGGGAATCTCCTGATCCGTGAAGAGCGTCACTGTGCAATGGCGCGTGAGGAGTTCTGTCACGAAGCCGTATGACCACTGTCCTTTCCCCGTCCGCTTCGAGCGGCAGGCTTCGCGGACATCGATTGCGAGGTGCATGGGATGAGGATAGGGGTTCTCTGAAGCTCGCGGAAGCTGTGACCCTGGGACAAAAGGGAACGGGGAGCCGAGTAACAGGGAACAGGGCCCTATTATTCTGTTCCCAGTTCCCTGTTCCCTTCCATTCGTGCTATTCTCATAGGCGATGTCCAGACGGTTCCTGCGCGGGCTTGCGGCACTCGAACTGGAGGAGAAAATTCTCAATGGAGGGGCGATCTTCGCGATCATCGGGATCTTCTTCCCGTGGATCGATGGAGAGTGGCTCAGCGGGACGGCCACGACCTACAGTGGCTTTGGATTCTACACGGCGTTCATGGGGATCAGCATCTTCCTCCTGCACCTCTTCCTCCTCCTCATCACGGTGATCCCCCTCACGGGTGGGCCTGTCATCGTGCGGAGGCGGAATCGTGAGATCGTACGCGTCGCTGCATCGGCCCTCGTGACGATCCTCGTCCTCGAGGCCCTCTCCGTCCTCACGAAAGTGACGGCGGACTTCACGCGGATGGAGGTGCGCTTCGGTGTCTACATCACCCTCATCGGGAGCTTCGTTACCTTGCTCTACGCCTACCTGCGGCTCCTGGAGCAGCGAAAATCGCAGGTGCAGGAGCTCTTCCACCACCCAGAGGATCCCTCTATCGTGAATGAGCGCAAGGAGAGTAACATGCCGCCTCCTCCACCCCCGCCACCGCCTCCACCGGCGGAGCCGGAGGATCACCGCCTCTACCCATGATAATTACTGATGATGCTACCTACAGGGATGATGAGCTCGTCTACGTCGATCCGGAGAATCGTGCAGTTGTCGGCAGAGTGGAGTGGTCGAAGAACGGGAATCCCAAGTCTCTCGAGCGTGCGAAGGAGGAGGACAAGCCAGTAGAGGGGAAGAAGGGGGAGCGTCGGAAGGGGAGCACTCGGAAGCACTACCCCTTCGGTACCTTCAAATCCATGCGCCGAGCGTTCCTCGAGAAGAAGCAGAAGAACGTCGCGACCGATGTGACGTTAGATCAGGTGATCGAGAAGGCGGTGCAGGAGCCTTACTGGGACTAATCATTTTATCGAATGTTCGGGTTCTGGTTTTTCGCAGAGACGTGCGAATCGCACGTCTCTTCATCGCGACAACCAGAAACCGATAATTGGCATGAGAGGATATGAAGATCACCCAGCGAGGACTGCACAGGCATTCTCCACCTCTTCGCTGGATCCGATGACGAGGGGTGAGCGCTGATCGATGGTATCCATCGTTTTATCGAGGATCGCGCTTTTCCCATCGGAAGCGACGCCCCCTGCTTGCTCCACGAGGTACGCGAACGGTCCGCACTCGAAGATCAAGCGAAGCTTCCCCTCGGGATACTTGCTCCCTCCCACATTGGTGAAGATTCCCTGGCCCTTGCAGAGAATGTGGTGGATATCGGCGACCATACACCCGGAGTACCGCAGCGTGAGCTCTCGATCGAGCCAGTCTGCCACGGCCTTCTTGTAGCCAGGATTCTCGTTCACTGCGCGCAGGTTGCCTGGGCTGTAGTTCTTCGCGCTGTCACCGATGCCCAGGTACTCGCGGAGGAGCACGAATTCCCCGACGTCGTTCAAGAGGAACATGTGCACACCGTTCCCCGCTCCATATACGAGGATCGTGCGCGGCCCGTAGAGGACGTAGAGCGCCGCCACTTGCTCCTTTGGCTTCCGTCCAAGGATTGCAGAGCCTGGATAGATTCCGAAGATCGACCCGATGCTGAAGTTCGCATCGACGAGGGATGAACCATCGAGTGGGTCGAACACGACACTGAAGGGGGCGCTCGCGCTCAGTTCCACGGACTCCTTCCTCTCCTCCGTGATAAATGTTGCGACCAAGCGACTCTCCATCAGATGCTGCTGGATGATCACGTCACTGAGGACGTCGAGTTTTTCCTGCTCCTCGCCGAACTGATTCTTTGATCCCGCGAGGCCCGCCTCCGTCGTCCGAATCGCATACTGGATGTACTTCGCTGCCTGTGCGATGTGGAGGATCAGGTGACGGAGCTCATCGGAAGCCTTCGCCTGCGAGTACAGGTGCTCATTGAGCGAGGCGCGCTGCGGGGGAGTGGGGGGGTTCTTCATGGCGAATTCAGAGCATCTTTCCCATCATGAGCGTCATCTCGGTGACGCGCATGGCGTAACCCCACTCGTTGTCGTACCAGCTGAGGAGCTGTAGCGCTTTCCCGTCGACAACTTTCGTCGAGGGGGCGTCGATGATGGAGGAATGGGGATCGGTCTGGAAGTCGATGGAAACGCACTGTTCCTCGGAGACGGAGAGGATGCCGCGGAGAGTAGCGGATGCAGCTGCCTCCTTGAGCTTGCTCAGGACGACTTCTTCCGTTGTTACCTGCTTGAGGACGAACGCCATGTACGCACAGCTCACGGTCGGGACAGGGACGCGGAAAGCCATGCCATCGACCTTGCCTTTCAGGTGCGGGAAGATCTTCGCACACGCCTTCACAGCTCCTGTCTTCGTAGGAATTACGGAGAGTGTCGCAGCGCGAGCGCGCCGGAGTTCTCCATCCTCCTGCGGCTTGTTGTCGAGGAGATTCTGCGACGCGGTGAACGCATGCACGGAACTCACGAGGAGGTACTGGATGCCGAACGCCTCATCGATGACCTTCATCACTGGGGCAATGCAGTTCGTCGTACACGAGGCATTGGAGATGATCGTGAGATCCTTCGTGAGAGCGTCATCATTCACGCCCATCACAAACGTCGGCGTATCGTCCTTCATGGGTGCGGTAACTATGACGCGCTTCGCCCCGGCTTTGAGGTGCCCTTCCACTTCCTCGTGCGTCTCGAAATGCCCAGTCGCTTCCACGACCACATCCACCTTGAGGTCCTTCCAGGGGCACTTGCCGGGTTCGCGCTCGCGAATGACGCGCACCAGTTTGCCGTTTACCGTGAAGTCTTCACCTTGCACGGCGATGTCCGCATCGAGCTTGCGATGGAGGGAGTCGTACTTGAGGAGATAAGCGCGCATCTCTGCATTCGAGGAAGCGTTCACGCCAACCACCTCGACCTCCTTCCCGTACCGCTGGATGAATTGTCTGTGGACGTTACGGCCGATACGGCCGTACCCATTGATAGCGACGCGTAACATGATGGAATGATACACAGCGGCTACCGCCGATGCAATTTCTGCTTGTGAGGGCAATTGCACATAGATACGATTCGAGCATAGAACGTGTCTCTCCATCTGCAACTGCCACAGCGAAGCCAGGACCATGGTCGAAGTACGCTCGGTTCTGCTTCTTCTTAGGCATTGGCACATTCATTCTCGTCATTGCCGTTGGTACCAATCTGCGTTTCTTCGGTGCAAGTCGTATGGCCATCCTCCTCTGGGATTACTCGAGTGTGATGCTCGTCCTCTTCATGATTTTCCCCGCACTCGTTATTGGCAGTGTATTCGGGTTCCTCGGTGCTCGCGGTGAACGTCCACGCATGGGGATGACCTTCGGATCACTCAACGCCCTCTTGTTCATCCTCCTCGTCACCTTCATCATCACTGTAGGAGCGCAGTAGGATGTTCATCCCACGACCCCGATGATGATCCCGAGGAAGGCGAAGAAGGCGCCGATGATCCACAGGCGCATGGTCACCTTGCTCTCCCCCCACTCGAGGGCCTCGAAGTGGTGGTGGATGGGTGCGGAGCGGAAGATTTTCTTCCCCCCGCGGAACTTCTTGCTCGTGAGTTGGATGATCACGGAGAGCATCTCGATCACGAAAACCGCGCCGACGAGCGGGAGGAGGAGCACTTGATCCGTCATGAGTGCAATGACCCCGAGGGTCCCGCCGAGAGCGAGTGAGCCTGTATCTCCCATGAAGAAGAGGGCTGGTGGCACGTTGTGCCACAGGAATGCGCCGATCGCACCGACGCAGACGCCGCAGAATGCTGCGAGGACGACGAGTCCCTGCAGCCAAGCAAGAATTCCGAATGCACCAAATGCGATGACGAGCAGACCTCCTGCGAGGCCATCCAATCCGTCAGTAACGTTCACGGCGTTCGCTGTTCCCAGGATGATGAAGACGAAGAGGGGAATGTACAGCCACCAATCGAGCGGTACGGTTCCCATGAAGGGGACGTACACTTCGTTGTAGTCGAGCTTGAAGTGGAACCACAGCGCACCGACGATGCTGATGAGGAGGAGGAAACCGAGTTTGGGGAGGGCATCGAGCCCCTTCTTCCGCCCAACACCCAGGATGTTCAAGTAGTCGTCTACAGCACCCAGGATACCGAGAGAGACGAGCATGAAGAGCGGAAGGTACACCTGCCCGCGTTGGAGGAGAGAACTCTCGACGATACCGGTGAGTGACAGCGTGCGCGAGAGCAGCACTGTGAGGAGGATGGAGCCCCAGATGAGGAGGCCTCCCATCGTCGGAGTGCCAAACTTCTTCTCGTGGTACTTGAGGAAGATCGATGCGTCGCGTCCGTCGACCGCTTCCACTCGGAGCTGTTTTCCCAGCTTGTTCCGGCGCAGGAAGGAGATGAACCACGGCGTGAGCGCAAGGCCGATCAAGAACGCGGCGAAGGAGTAGCCGAGGACCGCGATGAGCGTGAGGTCCGGACGGACGGGGAGGAAGTCAGTGGGCATAGGGTGCGGTGAACGGTACACCTTGCCGTGTCGGAGAGGAAGGGCTCAGCGGAAGAGGGAACCGGAAACAGGGAACAGGATATCGTAAACGAGAACTCCGTCCCCAGTTCCCTGATCCCTGATCCCTTCTCGGCTCAACGGTGATGCATCATTACTCCTCGTCACGATCACTGTGTGCCTTATCGACGTCGTAGAACCGCATCTGTTCCTTCTTGAAGAGGAGCTCCACGCGGCCAGTGGGACCGTTCCTGTGCTTGCGGATGTAGATGTCCGTGAGTCCTGGGCGATCGCTATCTTCCTCGTAGTAATCTTCGCGGTACATCATGAGCACGATATCCGCATCCTGCTCGATAGAGCCGGAGTCGCGGAGGTCTGAGAGCTGGGGGATGTTCCCTGGACGGTTCTCGACGGCGCGCGAGAGCTGCGAGAGCGCGAGGATGGGGATGTGCAGTTCGCGGCCGATTTGCTTGAGGGAGCGCGAAATCTCAGAGATCTCCTGCACGCGATTGCCGGCGTAGTGCATGTTTCCCGTGCTCATGAGCTGGAGGTAGTCGATGATGAGGAGATCCAATCCGTGCTCCATCTGCAGGCGGCGAGCCTTTGCACGGAGCTCGGGCATGGAAGAGGCGACGGAGTCGTCGATGAAAATGTTGGCCTTGTTGAGCTCGTCCATGATGGGTCCCATGTTCGAGAAGTCTGCGTCATCGAGCTTCCCGCGCTGGAGCTTCCACGAGTCGACGCCGAGCATGGAGGCGAAGAGACGATCGACGAGTTGTTCCTTGCTCATTTCTAGAGAGAAGATCCCCACGGTCTTCCCGAAGCGGATGGCAGCATTCTGCGCGATGTTGAGAGCGAGGCTCGTTTTTCCCATGCTGGGGCGGGCGGCGACGATGACGAGATCGCTGGGCTGCAGACCGGAGATCTTGAAGTCGAGTCCCCGGAAGCCCGTAGGCACCCCCTTCACGGCACCCTCGTCCTTCGATTCGTGCATCTCTGCAAACTTCTCGTAGCGTGCGTCGAGCACTTCGCGGATGTGCACAAACTTCTCCTTAAGGAAGGTGTTCGTGATCGTGAAGACGGTCTTCTCCACCTCTTCGAGGAGCTCTGTGACGGGGCGTTCCACCTCGTAGCCGAGACCTGCGATCTTCTGCCCTGCCTCGATGATCCTGCGGTGCACCGCCTTCGTCTTCACGATCTGCCCGTACTGGTATATGTGCGAAGACGTGGGGACGCCCGCCGCGAGTTCCGCTAGGTACCCCGTCCCGCCGATCTCCTGAATTTTCTCGCTGTCCTGGAGCTTGCTCGAGACCGTGACGAAATCGATTGGCTCGTGGCCTTGATACAGGTCGTAGATCGCCTGAAAGACAATCCGGTGCGTGGGATCGTAGAAGTCTTCCGGGACCAAGTAGTCAGAAATCTTCACGATCGCCTCGGGGTCCAGCAGGAGCGCGCCGAGCACCGTGCGCTCAGCCTCCGTCGAGTGCGGCTGCGTCTGGAGGAGGGTGGTCATACGAGGAAGCGGGGGCACTCATTGTATGGACCCTCCCCCGCGCGACAACGAATCCGCCTTGCCCACGGGGGAGACTATTCTCTGCTCAGATCTGGTGCGTCTCCTTCACCCGACTTCGCAGGAAGCCGCCACCGTGAGGTGGCGCAGGAATGCGCAGAGCAGGTGGAAGTATGCTTCGCCGGGTTCCGCATGCGATACCGCAGGCGTATGCAAGGATACCGCCAGCGTGAGCTGGCGGAGCTTCACGTGGATCGCCTCTCGTGTGCGTACTTGAGCAGCGCGAATGCACTCGCCGTGTGGACGGGCTCGCTCGCGAGAACACGGTCAATAGCTTCCGCGAGAGGGAGTGGATGGACCTCGATGAGCTCATCCTCATCCTGTGGGAGAGGCGAGGGGGAGAGATTGCGCGCAATGAACACGTGATTCGCGGAATTGAAGCTCTCCGAGTGGCGCGTCGAGCAGTAGTAGGTGAGTTCGCCCGCGCGGAATCCCGTCTCCTCCTGGAGTTCGCGTTGGGCAGCTACTGTACGGTCGCTCTCCTTGTCGATGCGACCGCTGGGGAGCATCCAGACGTATGTCCCGTAGAATGGCCGGAACTCCCGTAGCACGAGGACCCTGCCCTCCGCATCGAAGGCGATGATGTGCACAGAATCACACCGGTGCACGCGTACGACGCTCTTGCTCCTCCCATCGGGGAGCGGCGCGGATTCCTCCGTGATGCGCCATCCCCGGTGGTTGAAGAGCTCGCGCATAGGTTTCCGACGATGGGTTACACCGTACTCTCCTCCCGATGGAGCGGCCAGCGATCAGCGAACAGCGGTCAGGACGATCACAGCACTGATCGCTCATAAGGGAGGTGAGTAACGATCCCAGCACAGCCGATCACGTCGCGGAAGCCCGTGCGAGGATCTCCTTTCCGAGTTCTGCCGCCAGCTTGGGATTTTCCATGAGGAACTGCCGAGCGAGCTCGCGTCCCTGCCCCAGCGTCTCCTCTCCGTAGCGGTAGTACGTACCGGATTTCTCGAGGACGCCGTACTTGACCCCCAGGTCGAGAATATCGCCCTCCTTGCTAATGCCCTTGGCGTAGAGAATATCGAACTCCGCTTCGCGGAAGGGCGGGGCGATCTTGTTCTTCACGACCTTCACGCGCGTACGGTTTCCCACGATCTCCTGGCTCTGACCGTCGGAGCGAGAGACCTTCTCGAGGATTTTATCGATGCGTCGAACGTCTAGGCGGAGTGATGCGTAGAATTTGAGGGCATTCCCTCCTGTCGTCACCTCAGGGTTGCCGTACATGACGCCGATCTTCATGCGAATCTGATTGGTGAACACAACCGCCGTCTTCGATTTGCCGATCACACCCGCCAGCTTGCGCAGCGCCTGTGACATGAGGCGGGCTTGCAGACCGACGTGCACGTCACCCATCTCGCCTTCAATTTCCGCGCGCGGCACCAACGCCGCCACCGAATCCACCACGATCACGTCCACGGCGTTGCTGCGCACCAGCGCCTCGACAATCTCCAGCGCCTGCTCGCCCGTGTCCGGCTGCGAGATGTATAGCTCGTCCAGATTGATGCCGCACTTCTGGGCATACGATGGGTC
>JAUSFD010000031.1 GCA_030649955.1 Candidatus Peregrinibacteria bacterium
GCATCCGGTGTCTCCCACTCCCCATCCGTCACCCCATCGCAGTTCTCATCCACCCCATTGCAGAATGGTTCCATGATTCCCGGAGCAATCCCCGCGTCCGCGTCATCGCAATCACCGTCTGCGACGGTGACACCATCGCCATCGCGATCGAGCGTGCTCGGATCGAAGGGGGTGGGAGGACAGGTGGCCCACAACGCTCCAGGACCGCACCCGCCATCGTAGTCGGGAGGGGAACCGTATGGGTTCACACGGGAGCCGGAAGCGTTGCGGAGTTCGAAGTGGAGGTGGGGGCCGGAGGAGCGTCCAGAATTATCAGACGTTCCAAGAAGAGCACCCGCAAGAACGACATCATCCTTCGATACGAGGACGGTGTCGCGCTTGAGGTGCGCATACCAGGTCTTATATCCGTTTGCATGTCGGATGATGACGTGGTTTCCGTAGCCGCCACCTGCGCCAGGGATGCCTGGAGGATAGTTGCCGAACGCTGCTTCTACAACTCCGTCTGCAGCAGATCGAATCTCCGTTTCATTCGCGGTGCAACCGTAATCCGTCGCATGATGGTTGTAAACCCCATCGACATCATCAGGGCACGTCCACTTGCAGAAGATACAGACACTGGTCAAGGCGCAGTCACCGCGACAATCTCCTGGTGTGCTGACGCTCTCGGAGAAAGGAAGCCAAAGGAAACTCTCGGCGAGTGCGTTGTTTGATTTCAGGAAGACCGTGCTAGCCATCAGCACGAATAAACAACAGCGTAGTTTGTGTATCACGAGCTAATTCTCCTGCGTCGCAAGGGTTTGAACTACATACTCAACGACTGCGTCACCGGACACACCATCAACCGTGTAGAGTTGTCCAGCATGTCGCCAGTGGTATGCTGCGCGGTATGTTGGGCTGCTCGGAGGTGCACCGAGTTCCGATCGGTACTCCACCCTTGTGATTTGCCTATTCCCGAACTCGGTTGTTGTGAGCGTACTCGTCTCGTCGTAGACAGAGAGCGCATCATCAAGAGACAGAGGCGTTCTTGTAATTGTCACTCGCATTGGTGCATCTGATCCTGCGCCACCCGTGAGGAGAGGAGTTGGATTGATGAAGACAGTGAAGACATCCTCGTCTTGCGCTTCCTGGAAAGACCACCCCTCCGGATACGGCACACGGAGCCCCAGCATGGGGCTGTCGTAGGTCGTCCAAGTGACGGACTGCGCAGTGGTATCCTCCCCATCGGTTCCTGTGTCCTCGGTGGTATCCGATACTCCATTTGCGGGCACATCACCCACCGGCACCACGGACCTCCGGAGATCGCAACCGGCACCGGCGAAGATCACCACGAGTGCGAGTGCAATCAGTGCCTGACTCGTTGTTCGATTGTGAATGGACATCATACTCCTCCTTTGCTTTCGCGTGATTAGCATATCATGGGTTAGGGTGAATTGCACGCTAAAGAAGTACGGGCGTGAACGGGAGAACATCAGTTGCGGCTTTTCCGCCACGAATAGGCATCCCGGCATCATCAGAAGGGATCTCTTTATAATGCCTTGTACAGAATGGAATTCGATCAGCAGTATTGCCATCCCACGAGTACACAACAATTGTCGTCGGGGGTTACCAACAAGTAGGGATTGAGCATGCGTTGGTGTATTGCATAAACCGTGAGAATCCCTTGCATC
>JAUSFD010000006.1 GCA_030649955.1 Candidatus Peregrinibacteria bacterium
AGTACGGCATTCTCGTCGTAATCTCGGTACTCGATTATTGGTGCGGGCTGTTTGGCTCTGATTCCTATACCCCCCGTCATTAGCAGGTCCTTCGCCAGCGTGGACAGATCTCCCGCCAACGGGTTCTGGTCCCACATCTCCAAAATCGTATTGATAGCCTTGAGCTGGTGGCCGATTATCTTTTCCTTCGGAGCGTTGAAGCGAAGGAAGACTTGTTCCCCGTCTTTGTTGTAGTCATCAACAAGTTCCGAGACATTGCTGATAACATCCGCGGACTTCACGAGCAACGAATCATGATCAAAATGCCGGATATGATTCAGCGCCTCTTGTTTTCTTTCTTCCCAGGGAAGCTCCTTATTTAACTCGGTCACACTGAGGACTAATCGAGCGACCTCCTCGCCAAATCTTTCAGTGAGCATCTCTTTGGTCACCTTCTTTTCGGCCACGCTGTCCTCGATCGTATCGTGCAAGATCCCCGCTACGACGACATCCTCACTCGCTTGAATATTTGCCAAAATGATTCCAACAGTGAGCGGGTGTGTGATGTATGCGACATTCTTACCCTTTCTAGTCTGCTTTTGATATACCTCGTGCGTCTTGATCGCAAACTTGATTGCCCTTCGAAATTTCGCGGTGTACGTCATATTTGTTGGTCATGTAAATGGTGTCAGGACTGATTCTTTTCTCATCGCTCGCGCCCCGTTCCGTTCGCGCCGTCGAGGTGCACGTCGTCACATCCTCTTCGTCCTTCGGACTCCGCGGGACACGTCGGGAGCTACGGAAGGGCGCAGCGCGCGGCTCCTTCTGTCAGAGGCGGATAAACGCAGTGACTACCGATATGATCGCGAGGAGTTCGCGGGCTAGAAATCAATCCCCTCTCGTGCGGGGATGCCGTGGTAGAAATAGTGTTTCTCGAGCCGCATCTCGGTCATGAGGTCCGCGCGATCGAAGTACGATGGGCGGATGATTTTCCCATGCGCGACTTCGGTTCGGCCAGTGAGGACGAGCTCGAGTGTATCCGGCTTCACCTCGATGAGTCGCTCAACGGATTTCTCGCTCACCATGCCGAGTGCCACGGTGGAATTGATTTCGTCGAGAATGAGGAGGTCGTATCCACCCCGTACGAGTTCCATCGCCTTCGCGATTCCCTGCTCTGCCTGCGCGGTATCTTCCGCAAGGACACCAAAGCGGAATCGATTCGTTTTTGAGTCAATGCGATCCATGCCGTACCCGAACCACTCCACTCCAAGCTGTTGGAGAATCTTCCGTTCGGAGTAGTGCTCGCCGCCCTTGTCAAAGAATACGATCGCAACACGCTTCTCCGCCGCACGCGCACGGAGCGCGAGTCCGAGCGCTGCAGTTGTCTTCCCTTTCCCGTTTCCGGTGTACACCTGGATGAGTCCCGTCTCGCGTGGAGCCATATGAACGACATGCGCTATACTTGAAGCACTTTTCCCCACTCCCGTCATGTTCCTCAATCTCAGCATCCTTCTCGCGGTCGCGGCAACTGTTGCGTTTGTGGTCCGCCTGCTCCGACAGCCACTCGTCGTCGCGTACCTCGTCGCAGGAGTGCTCGCGGGGCCGATCGCCTTCCAGTTGATCCAAGATGGTGACGAATTCTCCCGCGCATTCGCAGATCTCGGGATCGTTCTCCTCCTCTTCGTTGTGGGGCTCAATCTCAACGTCCGTCATCTCCGGGGTATTGGCCGAAGCGCAGTGGTGAGCGGCGTTGGTCAGTTCCTCTTCACCGCAGTCGTCGGATTCCTCCTGCTCCTGCTCCTTCCGCTCCCCATGCTCACCCGCGCGTACCTTGCGGTTGCGATCACATTCTCGAGTACGATTGTCATCGTCAAATTGCTCTCCGATAAGCGGGATACCGAGCGCCTGTACGGACGGAATGTCATCGGGCTCATGGTGGTGCAGGATCTCATTGCGATGGCGCTGCTCATCGGCCTCACCATCGTGGGATCCGCGTCATCCGTGAGTGCCGCACTCACGAGTACACTCCTCCGGGCTGTCGTGCTCGTGATCGGCATTTCGCTCCTCGCTCGGTACCTCCTCCCGAGAATCCTCAATGCCGTCGCAGAATCTCCCGAGCACCTCTTCCTTACGAGCGTCGCGTGGTGTTTTTCGATTGCAAGCGTAGTCCACTGGACGGGGTTCTCCCTGGAACTCGGTGCACTCATTGCGGGACTCACGCTCGCGACGTCTCCGTACCAGCCGGAAATCGTGAGCCGCGTACGCCCGCTCCGCGACTTCTTCCTCGTCCTCTTCTTCCTCGTCCTCGGTGCAACGATGCAGTTTAATGGA
>JAUSFD010000007.1 GCA_030649955.1 Candidatus Peregrinibacteria bacterium
AACCACATGATCCACCGCTTGTGCGGGTCCCCGTCTATTCCTTTGAGTTTTAGCCTTGCGGCCGTACTTCCCAGGCGGAGTGCTTAACGCGTTAGCTTCATTAAGGGCACTGAGAGGGTCGATACTCCCAATACCTAGCACTCATCGTTTAGGGCGTGGACTACTGGGGTATCTAATCCCATTCGCTCCCCACGCTTTCGTCTCTGAGCGTCAGTACACTGCCAGCATCCTGCTTTCGCTTTTGGCGTTCCATCGTGGATCTACGGATTTTACCCCTACACACGACATTCCAGATGCCTCTCAGTGACTCGATCCTCCTCGTTTCCAACACGTACACGGGGTTGAGCCCCGTGCTTTTACATCAGACGTGGGAGGACGCCTACAGACGCTTTACGCCCAGTAATTCCGAGTAACGCTTGCATCCCCTGTCTTACCGCGGCTGCTGGCACAGGGTTAGCCGATGCTTTCTCCTGAGGTACCGTCAAAAATTTCGTCCCTCAGAACAGGAGTTTACATCCAAAAAGGACTTCATCCTCCACGCGGTGTCGCTCCGTCAGGCTTTCGCCCATTGCGGAAGATTCCTCACTGCTGCCTCCCGTAGGAGTATGGACCGTGTCTCAGTTCCATTCTGGCTGATCATCCTCTCAGATCAGCTACCCGTCATAGACTTGGTGAGCCGTTACCTCGCCAACTATCTGATAGGCCGCAGGCCCCTCCCGAACCGCCGAAGCTTTACTCTCACGAGACCATCCGGTATTAGCCCTCCTTTCGGAGGGTTATCCCTGAGTTCGGGGCAGGTACCAACGTGTTACGCAGCCGTTCGCCGCTAGGATTGCTCCTCGCGCGACTTGCATGTGTTAGGCGCACCGCCAGCGTTCACTCTGAGCTAGGATCAAACTCTTCAAATAAGAAGAATCCTACGTGATCAGAGATCACTGGTGTTTCTAATACCACATTATTTTGCATGGCGTGGTCGACCATGGTAATTCCAAAGGAATTGGTCAGCCGTCGCTCTTGCGAGCTATGGCCGACACGGAAAATTCATGCTGCCCTGCACCGAAGCGCAAGCGCCTGGTTCAGGGAGATGAACACAAACTTCTCTACTACGCGATGCTGTGAAGGAGCATGGTTCATTCACCCTGTGAGTGAGCCCCGTACTACGGGGCGAATCGAAGGGTGAAGGAGCTGTCTGGCCGTTCCACACCCAAGGGTGAGGAAGCGCGAGAAAACTCTGCTCTCCGTTGCGAAAACGGATGCAAAGCCAACCCATCTTACTCGACGGGAAGCCACGGTCAAGGAGTTTTGAGGTCAATTTTCCCTCTCCTCTGCAGTCGGTTCGAGGGGATCCCATAGTTGACAGTATCTCCGCCGCACCATAGAGTCACCGCCGCTGATTCCCCGCTCTCCAGTTGTGAGACCGGGTTTACCCACCCTTCGACAAGCTCAGGGTGGATTACTATCCAAGGATCGCCCATGGCAACACTCGTCCCGACATCAGAGGATACCCGCATCTACGAGTGCGCGGTGCTGCTCCCCTACGGGCTCCCCCAGCGGGAAGAGCAGGAGCTCATCAAGAGGATTGAGGGCATGTTTGACGAAGTGGGAGCGAAGCAGATAGCCAAGGACGTGTGGGGCCGCCGCGGCATCTCCTTCCCCATCAAGGGGACGATGGAGGCGCTGGTCATCATCTACCACTTCGACATGGACCCCTCCAGGGTGAAGGAGGTGGATCAGCAGATGCGGATCGAGAAGAATCTCCTCCGCCATCTCATCGTGAAGCCGCCGAAGGGCTACCAGATCGTGAAGTACAGTGAGCTCTACGAGAAGTGGCTGAAGGAGCGCGAGACGCGCGAGGAGACGCAGTCGCGCGAACGCGAGGAGCGGCTGAAGGAGCAAGTGGCGAAGAAAGCGAAGCGCCAGGTGGAGCGCACCACCGTCGAGCGCAAGAAGACGGACGCAGAGGCGAAGCCCGCGCTCGAGGAGACGGAACTCACAGAGAAACTCGATAAGCTCATTTCCGACGATACCCTCGGACTCTAATGCTCCCCCCACGCACACAGACGGCCCAGCAGTCGCGTCGCCCAGACCCCCGCACGAAGAAGTGTGCCTTCTGCGCGCACAAGACCAAGTACATCGACTACAAGGATTACCCCACGTTGAAACCCTTCACGGACTACTTCGGGAACATCCGGAAGCGCTACTACTCTGGAGTATGCCTCAAACATCAGAAAATGCTCCGCCTCGCTATGGAGCGCGCGCGGTTCCTGGGGATGGTGGCGTACAGGAAGTAACGTTTATTCGTTGACTTGTTGATTCGTTTATTCGCTGCGCTGCATTTCAAGTAAACGAATAAACGAATCAACGAATCTGCGATACTCTCCCCTCATCTACACTCTCGTCATATGTCAGGACATTCTAAATGGGCCAACATCCGGGTCAAAAAAACTGCGCAAGACGCGAAGCGTGGGAAGGTGTTCACGCGCCACGCGCGGTTGGTTGAGATCTCTGCGCGACAGGGCGGTGCTGATCCGGGGAGCAACGCAGCTCTGCGCACGGCGATCGAGAACGCGCGCGAGGACAGTGTGCCGAATGCGAACATCGAGCGCGCGATCAAGAAAGGCCTGGGGGATCTGAAGGGCGAGCAAATGGCCGAGGTTGTGTACGAAGCGTACGGACCGCAGGGCACTGCCTACATCATCGAGTGCCTGACGGATAATCGGAACCGCACGATCGCGAATGTGAAGAATCTCATTACGAAGCACGGGGGAAGAATGGCGGAGGGCGGAGCAGTGGGGTGGATGTTCGATCGGAAGGGACTCGTCATTGCGGAACCAAGCGTGACGGGACAGACGATGAGCGATGATCTCGAACTTGCTCTTATCGATGCGGGTGCAGAGGACATCACGAAAGATGATGGCGTCCTTCGGATCGTCTGCGGGATGACGCAGTGGTCAAAGGTGCGCGATGCGCTCAAGCAGCAGGGCTACACGATCCTCTCCGCCGGACTCTCCTACATCCCGAAGCAGAAAGTGTCGATCACCGATGAAGCGTCTGCGAAGAAAGTGAGCGACTTCATCGATTTGATCGAAGAAGATGACGACGTATCGGAGGTGCACACGAATGCCGAAGTCGTCGTTGGTGTCGCTGCGTGATTTTCGTTGATTGGTTTATTCGTTTACTCGTTTATTCGAAGTGCTGCATCTCGAATAAACGAATCAACAAATAAACGAGTAAACGATATCCCGTTCAATTTCGACATCACTCCACCGTGAGGTTCAATGTCGTCTCTCCTTTGTTCCCCGCGAGATCGGTTGCGATGAGCTTGAGGACGTAAGAACCCGGTGATTCCGTGAGTGTATACGTGAGCTCGAATGGCTCCTTGGGTTTCGTGGTGAGGAGCTTGTCACTCAGGAAGAACTGCACGTGCTTGATGCCACCCTCGGCATCGTGAGCATCCGCAACGATCTTCAGATCACCACCCTTCTTCAGGGAAATATCTCCGCGCGGGAGCGAGAAGCTCACGGACGGCGGCTGTGTATCCTCCTCGAAGCGGAACGAGATCTCATCGGAGACTTGGTTGAAGTACTCATCCGTGAGGGTAACCGTGAGCGTGTGGTTCCCCTCTTTCTTCACAGAGCGAAGAGCCCGAATCGGGGCGTCAAACGGTGCTTCCGTCGCCTTCGCAACGGGTTTGCCATCGAGCGAGTACGCGACCTCACGAACCTTGGATCCCACCGTGTACTCGAGCTTGGGCTGGAAGGAGGGGAAGCTCGCGATGCCGTTGTCGAGGGGGAAGAGGATCTTCACTTCCGGCTTCTCCAAGCGACCCGGTGTGAGTGCGGGATCACACTCCTTGGTCGGAGCGGCAGGCAGCGGGAGGAGGGAACCGGAGTGATCGGGTGAGGCATTCCACTTCTCCATCTGCTTGCCTGCCCACTCCTGAGCAGCCTGCTCCCAGAGGGGCCAGCGGTCGGGGAGAATATCGCGGATGACGAGGAAGCTCTTCTTCTCCTGCGCTTCTGCAGGACAGCCCGGCGAGGCGAGGAGTCCTGTCAGTTTATCGACAGTGAGCTCAGCACAAGAGGGATCGGGCAGAGAGGGAGCGCGCTCTTCTAGGAAGACATCGCTTTTTCGATAGTCGATGGGCGTGCAGTTGGTGGGGAGCTGACCGGAGAGGGTAGAGATCTGCATCTGGAGCGTGCCCGCTGGCATGGCGAAGGTTGTGCGAGGCTCCTCGATCAGCTTGTGCGCACGCACCATGAAATCCTTCCAGATGGGCGCCGCAGTGATGAGCGACTCCGCCTTCTCGGAGAGAGGACTCGAGTTGGCATTGCCTATCCACACGCCCGTCACGAGCGACGGCGTGTACCCGAGTGTCCATAGATTATCCGGCTTGCGATCCTTGCACTCGCCTTCTTCCTCGCGCTCTAGGCACTTGTTGCTGGTCCCCGTCTTCGCCGCTGCAGCGTAGCCAGGGACGGAGAGGACGTTCTGCCAGTACTCGTTGGGACGCGCGGAGACATCGCTCAAGACAGAGGTCACCTGGTAGGCGATGCGCGGATCGAGCACCTCTTCCTCCTCTTCGGGAGCGGGCAGTGGGAGCAGCGCTCCATTCTTCCCGGTGATCTTCCGAATGCTCACGATGGGCTTGCGCACGCCACCATTGGCAAGTGTCGAGTAGGCATGCGTCATCTCAATCAGCGGAGTCTCCCCTGCTCCAAGCGCCAACGGCCAGCCGTACTCGAACTCGCCACGCTCCAGCGCGAGTTCCTGCCTCCGTTGTTGTGGAGTGGGTGCGCCCATGGACGCAACGAGCCCCAGGATGGGCTCCTCTCCGCCTGCGAGGAAGAACGTCTTCACTGCCGGAATGTTTCGAGAAGCACCGAGTGCTCTTCGCATAGTGGTGAGACCGGAGAAGGAACCGTCGAAGTTCTGTGGCACATCCTCCCCGAACTTCGTCTCCACGTCGTAGAGGACAGACCCAGGGGAGTACCCGCGGAGGAACGCCGCTGCGTAGACGAAGGGCTTGAAGCTGGATCCTGGCTGGCGCGGCGCGTGCACCATGTCCACCTTCCCCTCGTGCTCCTCGTCGTTGTAGTCCGCATTCCCAACGTACGCGAGGATCTCGTTCGTCTGCGGATCGAGTGCGAGGAGAGCGATGTTGTTCGCCTTGTACAGACGTTGGATGTCCTCGCGTTCCTTCGTCACGGCAGCCTCCGCCGCCTGCTGCATCTCCCAATCCAGCGTCGTCTCGATGACGAGACCTCCCTGCTCCAGGATCCCCTCCTCTGCCCCCTCGAGCATGCCCTCGACCTGCTCCTTCACCCACAGCACGAAGTGCGCAGCGCGAATGTTCTCGCGCGAGGGCTGGAAGGTGATCCTCCCTAAATCATCGAGGGCCTTCAGGCGATCGTTCTCCGCAATGAACTTCTGGTCCTGCATGTTCCGGAGCACCTGATCAGCCCTGCCTCCCAAGTACAGCGTCGTTCCGCCCGTGCCGAACGTTTTGCCAACGAGGCCGATCGTGAAGTCATCATCGGAGACCTCGGAGGCACGTGTGACATCGCCATCGACGATGCGCTCCTCGAGTTCCGGTGTGATCGTAGTACGCACATGCGCACCGTACGGACTGAAGTACGTGGGTCGCTGCGGGAGGCTCGCGAGCACCGCGGACTGTGCGAGGGTGAGATCCTTCGCGGAGATGCCGAAGTACTTGCTGCTCGCCTGCTCGATGCCGTACGCGTTCTGCCCAAAGGGAATCCAGTTGAGGTAGAGGTCGAGGAGCTCCTGCTTCGTGAACTTCCGTTCGAGCATGCAGCCGAGCACCAGCTCCTTCATCTTGCGATTGATGATGTTCTCGCCCTTGAGATCCAGCGCATTACGCGCGAGTTGTCGCGTGAGCGTGGATGCTCCTCCGCGCTGCCCGAGCCTGAAGACCGCTCGCGCGATCGCTTCGATATCGAGGCAACCACGCTCGAAGAAGCGCTCATCTTCGATCGCAACAATGGCATCCTTCATGTGCTGCGGAATCTGGTCACCGGGGATCACCGTCCGATCCTCCTCATTGAAGAGCCGATAGAGCTCTACCCCATTGCGGTCCGTGATGACGGTGCTCTGCGATGCGAGGAGGCTACGAGGATCCTGGATATCCGGGAGCGTGAGCCAGAGGAAGAAGATGTACACGCACCCGAGTGCGACGAAGACGCTGCCGACCTTCAACGATGCCTTCAGCACTCCTTGCTGACGCACCCAATCCCGACCAAACATCCACCACCTCTGAAGAGTGGCGAGCGACAGGAATCGCGTCTGCCCTCTGCGCCGGAGAGAGAACCGGTGACGCCCCTGACGCATGCGCAGCGGAACAGGACGACCGGCAGGATCATCACTCCCCGCGCCTGCCGAAGCATCGTCGGGTGGTGGGGGCAGCTCATCATCGCCCCGCCGCTCGTGGAGCGGACGCGACCGAAATCCTTGGGATCCCATGGAGACCCGCAGTGTAGAATCCCGATCCTCAGGCCGCAATGCTGCAGAGGAATTTTCTTTATAGGGAACAGGGAACCGGGAACAGAGTAACAGGGGCCCCGTTCCCTGTTCCCAGATCCCTGTTCCCTCCATGAAGGTCTATAGCAACACAATGTCAAACCTGCTATACTAATCGGAAACCTATGACACAAACATCCCCTCCTCCACCTCTCTGGAAACAGTTACTGGGCGCCGTCGGTGGTGCGGCCCTCGCGTACGTGCTCTACCTGGGATACGACATGGGTGCACCGATGGTCACTGCGTACCTGCAAAAGGAACCGGAGACAGCGGCACCAGTGGAACAGGTCGCCATGGATCCTGTTGCCCAACCGGTAGCAGTGGAGCCGAGCGTAGAGGAAGTGAAGGAGGATTCGAGACTGAAGCTCCAGGCGAGTATCGTGACGAAGACGCAGGAGATCGCCGCGAACTACCATGATCAATTCGTCACGCAAGCGCCGCCGGACAAGCGACTCGTTGAGGAAACCATCGTCGCACCCAAGACCACCACAGCGGTGAGCAGCGCAGCCGCAGTGGTCGCACAGGAGACAAGTTCCTCGAGTACACAGAAGGTCGTTGTTGCCCAGGCAATGCCAAAGCTCGAGAGTCCTCCGTCCTTCTCTGCGGCAGTGAGTAAAGGAGCTTCCTCGCATTCAGGCAGTGCGAAGAGTGCGGAGAAGGTTGCAGCTCTGCATGCAGCCGCACCAGCCCTCCCGAGTTCGGGCATTGGTACGTACTTCGCAGGAGCTGTCGCATTCATCGGAGCGTACGTCTTCCACGCGCGCAGGAAGCAGCGAAACGCGTAATCAGTGGACAGTGGAAAGTGGACAGTGGAAAATTGAACAGGACTCGTCATTGTCCACTGTCCGTTGTCCACTATCCACTTTTCTCAGGGTATGCAGTTAGTGACAGCGTCTCTGTTCGCAGTTGTTGGTCTTGCGCTCGGGAGCTCTGGGAACCTCCTCCTCTCGCATTGCACTGCGGGTGAGAAATTGAGCGGACGATCGAAATGCAGGACCTGTAGCACAACGCTCCGCACACTCGATCTGATTCCCATCATCTCCTTTATCGTGCTTCGTGGACGATGTCGAACGTGTCGCTCCCCCATTCCCCTGCGCTATCCCCTCGTCGAATTCCTGAGCGGAGTCCTCGCAATGGCTGCATTCCTCTTCGTCGATGGTGATATTGGACGAGCGATCCTGCTCACATTCGCACTCATTCTCCTCCTCCTAATCGCCGTGATGGATCTCGAGACGGGAACCATTGCTGATGCGCTGAATATCTCCTTCCTCATTGTGAGCATCTTCGCATCGCTCGCAATGAACACGCTCGACATTCTCGCGCCGATGATCGGCATCGGATTCTTTGGAATACAGTGGATGCTCAGTCGCGGGCGATGGGTGGGCAGCGGGGACATCATCCTGGGGGCGGGAATCGGAGCGCTCCTCGGATCGTGGGAGAAGATGGTGCTCTGCATTCTGCTCGCGTATATCCTCGGCGCATTCGCTGCTGCAATGCTGCTCCTCGCAAAGAAGAAAACGATGACGAGCACAATTGCCTTCGGGCCATTCCTTGCGATGAGCGGGGTGATCTCTCTCTTCTGGGGGAACGTCATCCTCGCACGTTTCATCTAAAGCAAATCTTCGCAACTGCAGGCAGGTATGCCTGCTCTGGCTTTCTGGTGACCTATTTGCCCTTCCTGCCTTTCCTGCCCTCTCTGCCCTTATTCAAAGGGCCTCTGCCGGTAAATAGTGTTGGCAAAAGCCCTTCGTGTGTCGGTTCTGGTCGCCAATGACACCCAGAGGGGCGTTCCGCCCCCTCTTGCGAAGGGAGGAATGCGGCGGCTTTTGCCGACGCTAATATATTACATTTTTCTGTCAAGTTGTCAATTTTTTCCCTAGGGGCAGGGCTGAACGCTCTGGAGGAACGAAGGTAGCTGGAGCACCCCGGCGACGCGCATACTGCCCCACGTGAAAGTGGTCGCCCAGAACCGGCGCGCTCGATTCGATTACGAGATCCTCGATACGGTGGAAGCCGGCATCATCCTCACGGGACCGGAGGTGAAGTCGTGCCGGATGGGACACGCGGACCTGTCTGGAGCGTACGTCTCCTTCACCAACGGGAAACCCATGGTGAAGCACATGAAGATCGCGCCGTACCAGTACGCGTCCCCCGTTGCGAATGCGGAGCCGGATCGTGATCGTCAGCTCCTTCTCAAAAAAGGCGAGTGGGAGAGGCTCGCAGCTGCAGCGAACGAGAAGGGCATCAGCATCATTCCGCTGGAAGTACGCGCGGGAAAGTTTATCAAGCTGGTGCTCGGGGCAGGGCGAGGACGCAAACGGCTGGATAAGAGGCACAGGATTCGGGAGAGGGAAATCGGGAGGAGGTTGAGGGAAGGGAAGGATGTGTAATGGACAGTGGATAGTGGACAGTGGACAATACTCTACATGCAGAAGGAAGGACCATTGCAGAAGAAGAGTTACGCCTTTGCGTTACACGTAGCCCAGTGTTCTCTCCAGATACAGAAACAACACCGTGAGTTTGTCCTTACGAAACAATGCTTACGTTCCGGTACGAGCATTGGTGCGAACGATCAATGGTATGAACCCCAGAGCAAGCTCTGGACTCCTTTTTCCGGAGCAAGCTCCGGGGAATCAGACCATCGACTCCGCAAGCAGGTATACTTTCTCCAGGCCGCTCGTCCGGCGTAGCCCCGCGCACGGGGCGAAG